>NZ_FOSG01000006.1 GCF_900114215.1 Streptomyces mangrovi
GCCGCCTACGCCATGCGGTGGGTCGCCAAGAACGTGGTGGCCGCGGGGCTGGCCGCCCGCTGCGAGGTGCAGGTGGCCTACGCGATCGGCAAGGCCGAGCCGGTGGGCCTGTTCGTGGAGACCTTCGGCACGGCCACCGTGGATCCCGGGCGGATCGAGCAGGCCATCGGTGAGGTGTTCGACCTGCGCCCGGCCGCCATCATCCGGGATCTGGACCTGCTGCGCCCGATCTACGCCGCCACGGCCGCCTACGGGCACTTCGGCCGGGAGCTGGACGACTTCACCTGGGAGCGCACCGACCGCACCGACGCACTGCGTGAGGCCGCCGGGCTGTAGGCCCCCCGGCCCCCGCCGGCACCGGCCCGGCCCCCGCGACTCCCCACCGGAAGCCGCGGGGGCCGGGCCGTGTCACTGGGTTCTGGTAGGACTGAGGGCTGTGAGCAGCGAGAACGGGCGACCGGACAAGCCTCCGGCACAGGACCCGCCGGGAGGCGAGCAGCTCGCGCTGATCCGCGAGACCGTCCGCCGGGCCAAACCGCCCCGTGCCCGGCCGCGCACCTGGCGCGGCGCCGAGCCCGCCGAGCGCGACCCCGTCGCCCGTGTCCTGGTCGACAAGGGGCTGCTCCACCTCGACCGGCTCTTCGACTACGCCGTCCCCGCCGCCATGGACGCCGAGGCCCGGCCCGGGGCGCGGGTGCGGGTGCGCTTCGGCGCGGGGGAGCGGGGCGGACGCCGCGAGGGCGGCGGGCTGGTCAACGGCTTCATCGTCGAGCGCCGCGCGGACTCCGACTTCCCCGGCGTCCTCGCCCCCATCGCCCAGGTCCTCTCCCCGGAGCCCGTCCTCGGCCCCGGCCTGCTGCGGCTGTGCCGGGCCGTTGCCGACCGCTACGCCGGAGCGCTGGCCGATGTCGTCCAGCTCGCCGTGCCCCCGCGCATGGCCCGCGCGGAGAAGGCGCCCGCGGCGGGGGACCCCGCCGCGCCTCCGCCACCGCCCCCGCCGCCCGGGGCGTCCTCCTGGGCGCGCTATCCGGCCGGGCCCGGCTATCTGCGGGCGCTGGCCGCGGGGGAGTCCCCGCGCGCGGTGTGGACGGCGCTGCCCGGCCCGCACTGGCCCGGCGAACTGGCCGCCGCCCTGGCCGCCGCCCTGGCCTCCGGCCGCGGCGCGCTCGCCGTACTGCCCGACGGGCGGGCCGCGGCACGGGTGGACGCCGCCCTCACCGCCCTGATCGGCGACGGCCGGCACGTCCTGCTCACCGCCGACGCCGGGGCCGAGGCCCGCTACCGCCGCTGGCTGGCCGTCAACCGCGGGCGGGTGCGCTGCGTCGTGGGCACCCGCGCCGCGATGTTCGCGCCCGTGCACGACCTGGGGCTGGTCGCGATCTGGGACGACGGGGACTCCAGCCACCGCGACCCCCGCGAACCGATGCCGCACGCCCGCGAGGTACTGCTGCTGCGCTCCGCCCGGGAGAGCTGCGGCTTCCTGCTGGGCGCGCACGGCAGCACCGTGGAGGCCGCCCAGCTCGTCGAGACCGGCTGGGCCCGCCCACTGGCCGCCGACCGCGACGCGGTGCGGGCGAGCGCCCCCCTGGTCCGCACCGTCGGCGACGGCGACGAGGCGCGCGACCCGGCCGCGCGCGCCGCCCGGCTGCCCACCCTCGCCTGGAGCACCGTGCGCGAGGCCCTGCGACGCGGCCCGGTGCTGGTGCAGGTGCCGCGGCGCGGCTACGTACCCCGGCTGGCCTGCGACCGCTGCCGCGAACCCGCCCGCTGCGCCCACTGCGCCGGCCCCCTGGAGGCCACCGGCGGCGACGCCCCGCCCCGCTGCGGCTGGTGCGGGCGCGACACGCCCGGCTGGGCGTGCGCGGAGTGCGGCGGCACCCGTCTGCGGGGGCGGGTCTTCGGAGCCCGGCGCACCGCCGAGGAACTGGGCCGGGCCTTCCCGGCCGTACCCGTCCGCACCTCCGGCCGCGACCACGTCCTGGACACCGTGCCCGACCGGCCCGCCCTGGTGGTCAGCACCCCCGGCGCGGAGCCGGTCGCCGAGGGGCCCGGCTACGCGGCGGCCCTGCTGCTGGACGGCTGGGCGCTGCTGTCCCGCCCCGACCTGCGCGCGGGGGAGGAGGCGCTGCGCCGCTGGCTGGACGCCGCCGCACTGGTGCGCCCCCAAGGCGAGGGCGGCACGGTGGTGGTGATGGCCGAGCCTTCGCTGCGGCCCGTCCAGGCGCTGGTGCGCTGGGATCCGGCCGGACACGCCCGGCGCGAGCTGGCCGAGCGGGCCGAGCTGGGCTTCCCGCCGGTGTCCCGGATGGCGGCGGTGACCGGACCGCCCGAAGCCGTCGCCGGACTGCTGGCCGCGGCCGAACTGCCGCCCGACGCCGAGGTCCTGGGGCCGGTGCCGCTGCCGGTGCCCGACGCGGGCCGCCCCCGGCGTCCGGGCGGCCCGCCGCCGGGCGAACGGTGGGAGAGGGCCCTGGTGAGGGTACCGCCGGGCAGTGGCGCGGCACTCGCCGCCGCGCTCAAGGCCGCCCGTGCGGCCCGGCTCGCCCGTCGTGGGAGCGAGCCCGTACGCGTCCGTGTCGATCCGGAGGACATCGGCTGACCGCCCGCCGGACCGCCCCGGAGGCGGGACCGCCCGGCGCCGGGCCGAGGGGGAGGGGCCGGGCGCCGGGCGGAGAGGGAGACGGCCCGGGATCAGCCGTTGCGGGGGGAGGGGAGGGCGCCCGTGCGGGGCTCCGGCGGCTGCGCCCGCTGCCCGGGCGCCGGAGGGGCGCCCGGCCCCGCGGCCACGGCGCGTGCGACGGCCCCGGCCTCCCGGCCGCCCTCCCCGTCCCGGTCGGGCCGCCGCTCCGCCTCCGCCTCCGCCTCGTCGGCGGCCGGAGCCGCGGCCTGGGCGGCGGTCCGTGCGGCGGTCCGTGCGGCGGTCTGCGCGGTGGTCTGTGAGACGGCCGCGGGCGCCGTCACCGTCGCGGCACCGCCCGTCCGGGGCTCCGGCCGGCGTGAGCCGTAGCGGCGGTGGACGGCCTGCTTGGTCACGCCGAGCGCCGAGCCCACCGCGTCCCAGGAGAAACCCAGCGAGCGGTCGAACTCGACGGCCGCCGTCACCAGCGTCTCGACGCTGTCGCGCAGCTCCTGGGCGAGCCGCACGGTCGGCGCGGGCGCCCTGCCGTAGACGACGAAGCCCGTGGACGGCCCCGTGCGACGCGGCCGGTAGACGTTGCCGAGCTGCGCGGTGAGCGTGCGCAGTGCGTCCACCTGCCGGCGGACCCGCTCGATGTCCCGCACCAGAAGGTGCAGGCTGGCCCGTGCCCGGGCGTCGGGGGTGGCGTGGTCGGCCATGGTCAAGCCTCTCGAACCGGCGTGGGATCGGCCGGCCGCGTCTGCGGCCGTTTCGGTCAAGCTGCATTGACCAACGCCGCACCGGGTGCCGGAGTCACGCTGAGGGGGCGTGAAAAAGCCCCCATGAGCGGCGCGTTTGGGCCCGTACGCCCCGTTCGGTGCCCGGAGTGCCCGGTAGGGCCCGGCGTCGCGGCGGACCGTAGACTGGTGTGCCGTCCCGCGCCGCGTGCGTTCCCGCGCCCGGCGCGGCCCCGTGCCCGCCCCGGCGTATCCGCCCGACCGCGCCCGTTTCCGACGCACCCGTCTTCGAGAGGTAGTCCCGCACCGATGAGGCTCGTCTTCGCCGGCACCCCCGAGGTCGCCGTACCCGCCCTCGACGCCCTGATCGCATCGGAGCGGCACGAGGTCGCGGCCGTCGTCACCCGGCCCGACGCGCCGGCCGGGCGCGGGCGCCGCCTGGTGATGAGCCCGGTCGCCCAGCGGGCCGAGGAGGCCGGCATCGAGGTCCTCAAGCCCGCCCGCCCGCGCGACGAGGACTTCCTCGCCCGGCTGCGCGAGATCGCCCCGGACTGCTGCCCGGTCGTCGCCTACGGCGCGCTGCTGCCCGGGGTCGCGCTCGACGTCCCGGCCAGGGGCTGGGTCAACCTGCACTTCTCGCTGCTGCCCGCCTGGCGCGGCGCCGCGCCCGTCCAGCACGCGATCATGGCCGGGGACGAGGTCACCGGAGCCTCCACCTTCCTGATCGAGGAGGGGCTGGACTCCGGACCGGTCTACGGCGTGGTCACCGAGGAGATCCGGCCCACCGACACCAGCGGCGACCTGCTGACCCGGCTCGCCTTCGCCGGCGCCGGACTGCTGGCCGCCACCATGGACGGCATCGAGGACGGCACGCTGCGGGCCGTCCCCCAGCCCGCCGAGGGCGTCAGCCTCGCCCCCAAGATCACGGTCGAGGACGCCCGCGTGGACTGGGCCGCCCCCGCCCTGCGCGTGGACCGCGTGGTGCGCGGCTGCTCGCCCGCGCCCGGCGCCTGGACGCTCTTCCGCGGCGAGCGGCTCAAGCTGCGGCAGACCGCCCTCGCCCCCGAGCGCACCGGCCTGGCCCCCGGCGAGCCGGCCGTCGGCAAGAACACCGTGCACGTCGGCACCGGCTCGCACGCCGTCGAGCTGCTGTGGGTCCAGCCGCAGGGCCGGAGGCCGATGGCCGCCGCCGACTGGGCGCGCGGTGTGCGCATCGCCCAGGGGGAGCGGCTGGGGGACTGAGGCGTCCCGCCCGGGCGGGTGGGATTAGGCTGGAACGCCGCGCCCCCGGCGCCCACCGCGCGCCGCCCCCCCCGACACCACCCGGAGCACCTTTTCCGTGAGCAGCCGGCCACGCCGTCCCGCCAAGCCCTACCGCCGTCCCAAGAAGGACCCCGTACGCCTGATCGCCTACGAGGCGCTGCGGGCCGTGGACGAGCGCGACGCGTACGCCAACCTCGTCCTGCCCCCGCTGCTGCGCGAGGGCCGCGAGCGCGGCGACCTCGACGGGCGGGACGCGGCCCTGGCCACCGAGCTGGTCTACGGCACGCTGCGCCGGCAGGGCACCTACGACGAGATCATCGCCGCCTGTGTGGACCGCCCGCTGCGCGAGGTGGACCCGCCGGTGCTGGACGTCCTCTCGCTCGGGGCCCACCAGCTGCTGGGCACCCGCATCCCCGCCCACGCCGCGGTCAGCACCACCGTGGAACTGGCCCGGGTGGTGCTCGGCGACGGACGGGCGAGGTTCGTCAACGCCGTACTGCGCAGGATCGCCGCCGACGACCTGGACGGCTGGCTGGAGAAGGTCGCCCCGCCCTACGAGGACGACCCCGAGGAGCACCTGGGGATCGTCCACGCCCACCCCCGCTGGATCGTCTCCGCCCTGTGGGACGCGCTCGGCGGCGGGCGCGAGGACGTCGAGGCGCTGCTGGAGGCCGACAACGACCGGCCCGAGGTCACCCTGGTCGCCCGCCCCGGCCGCGCCACCGCCGGGGAGCTGCTCACCGGTGAGGCGGTGCCCGGCCGCTGGTCGCCGTACGCCGTCCGGCTCGCCGAGGGCGGCGAACCCGGCGCGATCGAGGCGGTGCGCGAGGGGCGCGCCGGGGTGCAGGACGAGGGCAGCCAGCTCGTCGCCCTCGCGCTGGCGAACGCGCCCCTGGAGGGGCCCGACGAACGCTGGCTGGACGGCTGCGCCGGACCGGGCGGCAAGGCCGCGCTGCTGGGCGCGCTGGCCGCCGGACGCGGCGCGGCCCTGCTCGCCGCCGAGAAGCAGCCGCACCGCGCCCGCCTGGTGGCCCGCGCCCTGCGCGGCAACCCGGGCCCCTACCAGGTGGTCACCGCCGACGGCACCCGCCCCGCCTGGCGGCCCGGTTCCTTCGACCGCGTCCTGGTCGACGTGCCCTGCACCGGGCTGGGCGCCCTGCGCCGGCGCCCCGAGGCGCGCTGGCGCCGCCGCCCCGAGGACCTGGCCGGCTTCGCCCCGCTCCAGCGCGGACTGCTGACCGAGGCGCTGCGCGCGGCCCGGCCCGGCGGCGTCGTCGGCTACGCCACCTGCTCGCCGCACCCGGCCGAGACCCGCGCGGTCGTCGACGACGTGCGCAGGCACGAGAGCGCCGAGCTGATCGACGCCCGCCCGCTGCTGCCCGGTGTGCCCTCCCTGGGCGAGGGCCCCGACATCCAGCTCTGGCCGCATCTGCACGGCACCGACGCGATGTACCTCGCCCTGCTGCGCCGCACCTGAGCCGCGGGCCGGCGCCGGTGCGCGCGGGGGCGCACCTGGCGGCGGGGCCGGACGGGTGACACGACATACTGGGGCCATGGTTCAGATCAACCCCAGCATCCTGTCCGCCGACTTCGCACGCCTGGCCGAGGAGGCGCGGCGCGTCGGAGGACCCGAGGGCGCCGACTGGCTCCATGTGGACGTGATGGACAACCACTTCGTCCCCAACCTCACGCTCGGTGTCCCGGTCGTCGAGTCGCTGCGCAGGGCGACCGACACCCCGCTGGACTGCCATCTGATGATCGAGGACCCCGACCGCTGGGCGCCGCAGTACGTCGAGGCGGGGGCCGGATCGGTCACCTTCCACGCCGAGGCCGCCGCCGCGCCGGTGCGGCTGGCCCGCGAGATCCGCGCCAAGGGCGCCCGGGCCTCCATGGCGCTCAAGCCCGCCACGCCGATCGAGCCGTACGAGGACCTGCTGCCCGAGCTGGACATGCTGCTGGTGATGACCGTCGAGCCCGGTTTCGGGGGCCAGGCGTTCCTCGACGTCATGCTGCCCAAGATCCGCCGTACCCGGCAGCTCATCGACAAGCACGGCCTGGAGCTGTGGCTCCAGGTGGACGGCGGGGTGTCGGCCTCCACCATCGAGCGGTGCGCCGAGGCCGGCGCGGACGTCTTCGTGGCCGGCTCGGCCGTCTACGGCGCGGACGACCCGGCAGCTGCTGTGCAGGCGCTGCGCGCCCAGGCCCGGGAGGCCGCGAACGGGGCCGCCGGCACGTGCGCCCACTGAGGGCGGCCCGGGGAGCCTGAGGGACGGCTGCGCGGGGGCGGGCATGGGTGCACCGTGCACGGAGTGGATCAGGACCGCCGCGCATCTGCGAGGATGAACGCGCAGAGTGAGGAACGGCGCGTACACGAGTACGGCGGAACGGTAGCGAGGTGAGTGCGGTGTCGACCGGGCGGTCAGCCACGAGAATGGGTCCCGCCGAGCTGATGCAGGCGGCGGCCATGGCGCGCCGCTTCTATCTGGAGGGCAAGTCCAAGATCCAGATCGCGGACGAGTTCGGGGTGAGCCGCTTCAAGGTGGCCCGGGTGCTGGAGACCGCGCTGGAACGGGACCTGGTACGCATCGAGATCCGCGTCCCGGCCGAACTGGACGCCGAGCGGTCCGACGCGCTGCGCGCCCGCTACGGGCTGCGCCACGCGGTGGTCGTCGAGTCGCCCTCGGACGCCGCCGAGGACGCCGCCGACCCGGAGAACCTCGGCGAGGTCGCCGCCGACCTGCTGGGCGAGCTGGTCACCGAGGGGGACGTCCTGGGGCTGGCCTGGGGCCGCTCCACCATCCACATGGCCACCGCGCTGCACCGGCTCCCGCCGTGCACCGTCGTCCAGCTCACCGGCGTCTACGACGCGGGCACCGCCGAGCGCGGCTCGGTGGAGGCCGTGCGCCGAGCCGCCACCGTCTCCGGCGGCGAGGCCCACCCGATCTACGCGCCGATGCTGCTGCCGGACGCGGCCACCGCCGCCGCGCTGCGCGGCCAGACGAGCATCGCCGCCGCGTTCGAGTACTTCGACAAGGTGACCGTGGCCGCGGTCTCCATCGG
Source organism: Streptomyces mangrovi (assembly GCF_900114215.1). GTDB lineage: Bacteria > Actinomycetota > Actinomycetes > Streptomycetales > Streptomycetaceae > Streptomyces > Streptomyces barkulensis. The sequence continues at coordinate 7,678 of NZ_FOSG01000006.1, forward strand.
CTCCTGGGAGCCGGGCGTCTCCACCGTCCACGACATGCTCGGCGAACAGGAGCGCGCCCACTACGCCTCCCTCGGGGTCGCCGCCGAGATGTCCGCGCACCTCTTCGACGCCGAGGGCCGCCGTATCGGCCGCGACCTGGGCGAGCGCTGCATCACCGTCGAGGCCGACCGGCTGCGCCGCATCCCCGAGGTCATCGCGATCGCCGGCGGCCGCCGCAAGGCCGAGGCGATCGGCGCGGTGCTCCGCTCCGGGCTGGTGACCAGCCTGGTCACCGACACCGCCGCCGCCGACTACCTGCTGCACGAGACCGGCCCCGGCCCCCGGCCCGCGCTGGAGCGGGCCGACCCGGACGAGAGCGCGCCCTGAGGGCCCGGGCCGGCGGAGTTCGGCCCAAGCCCTCAGGCGTTGGTGGGAACGTACGACGACAGCCCCGCTCACCTGGCCTTTTCTCCATGGCCGGGGGCCGGGGCGGGCGTGCAACAATGAAGTACGTGCGATTTCTCAACGATCAGCGGCCCGCGTACGACCTGACGTACGACGACGTCTTCATGGTGCCCAACCGCTCCGCGGTCGGCTCCCGGCAGGGCGTGGACCTCTCCGCGCCGGACGGGACGGGCACCACCATCCCGATCGTCGTGGCCAACATGACCGCGATCGCCGGGCGCCGGATGGCCGAGACGGTCGCCCGCCGCGGCGGCCTCACCGTCATCCCCCAGGACATCCCCCTGGACGTGGTCACCGACGTCATCTCCTGGGTCAAGCAGCGCCATCTGGTCCTGGACACCCCCATCGTCCTGGACCCCTCCGCGACCGTCGCCGACGCGCTGTCCCTGCTGCCCAAGCGGGCGCACGGCGCGGGCGTCGTCGTCGACGGGGAGCGGCGGCCGGTCGGCGTCGTCACCGACTCCGACCTGACCGGCGTGGACCGCTTCACCCAGCTCGCCCAGGTCATGTCCCGCGACCCGCTGCTGCTGGACGCCGGCATCGACCCGCGCGAGGCGTTCACCCGCCTGGACGGCGCCCACCGCAAGCTCGCCCCCGCCGTCGACGCCGAGGGCCGCCTGGTCGGCATCCTCACCCGCAAGGGCGCCCTGCGCGCCACCCTCTACACCCCCGCGACCGACGAGGCCGGGCGGCTGCGGGTGGCCGCCGCCGTCGGCATCAACGGCGATGTCGCCGGCCGCGCCGAGGGACTGCTCGACGCCGGGGTGGACACCCTCGTCGTGGACACCGCCCACGGCCACCAGGAGTCCGTGCTCTCCACCCTGGAGACGATCCGCGCGCTGGACCCGCGAGTCCCCGTGGTGGCGGGCAACGTCGTCTCCGCCGAGGGCACCCGGGACCTGATCGAGGCCGGCGCCGACATAGTCAAGGTCGGCGTCGGGCCGGGTGCCATGTGCACCACACGCATGATGACCGGCGTGGGCCGGCCCCAGTTCTCCGCCGTCCTGGAGTGCGCCGCCGAGGCGCGCAGGCACGGGAAGCACGTCTGGGCCGACGGCGGTGTACGGCACCCGCGCGACGTGGCCATGGCGCTGGCCGCCGGAGCCTCCAACGTCATGATCGGCTCCTGGTTCGCCGGCACCCACGAATCCCCCGGCGACCTCCAGCAGAGCGCCGACGGGCGCCTGTACAAGGAGAGCTTCGGCATGGCCTCCGCACGCGCGGTGCGCAACCGCACCGCCGAGGAGTCTGCCTACGACAGGGCCCGCAAGGCCCTGTTCGAGGAGGGCATCTCCACCTCCCGGATGTTCCTCGACCCGTCCCGGCCGGGGGTGGAGGACCTGATCGACTCGATCATCGCCGGGGTGCGCTCCTCGTGCACCTACGCCGGGGCCGCCACCCTGGAGGAGTTCGCCGAGAAGGCCGTCGTCGGCGTCCAGAGCGCCGCCGGCTACGCCGAGGGCAAGCCGCTGCACGCCAGCTGGTGACCTGCGCGCCCGCGGCGCCCGCGGCCCGTCCGGTCCTCTTTCCGGGACGGGCCGCGGCTGCTTCGATGGGCCCATGAGCGGACCTGAGACCCGGACACCGCGCGAGGGCTACGAGGGCACCGGCCCCGGAGCGATCACCCCCGACGGCTGCGCGGTGGAGGTCTACACCCGCCTGCCGGCCGGCGACGAACCCGACGTCATCGCCTCGGCCGTCCCCGCCGGGGCGAGCCTGCTGGAACTGGGCTGCGGCACGGGCCGGGTGACCCACCCTCTGCTGGAGCGCGGTTTCGCGGTGACGGCCGTCGACGAGTCGCCGCGGATGCTGGAGCATGTGCGCGGAGCCCGCACCGTGTGCTCGCCCATCGAGACGCTGGAACTGGACGAGCGCTTCGAGGTCGTCCTGCTGTCCTCCTTCCTGGTCCACGCGGGCGACGTCCGGGTGCGTGACGCGCTGCTGCGCGCCTGCCGCCGGCACGTCGCGGACGACGGATGCGTGCTGGTCCAGCGCGAGGGCGAGGACTGGCACGAGCGGGTGCCCCGCGAGCGGAGGGCCGGCGGCGGACTGATCCGGATCGCCGCCGCCGACCCCACCGGCGACCCGAGAGTGTCCGCCATCCGCTGCGAGTACGTCTTCCCGGACGCCACATGGACCCAGACGTTCCTCTCCCGGCGGCTGGGCCGGGAGGAGTTCGAGGAGGCGCTGGCCGGTGCGGGACTGGTCGTCGACGCCTACCTCACCGAGGACCGGACCTGGGTGAGAGCCCTGCCCGCCGGGCGACGTACGGGGTGAAGTACGGGGCGGCGACGGACCGGCGCGTACGCGCCTGCCCCGGCCACCGCCGGGCGGTGTGCGAGGCTCAAAGGGATCCGCGTGTGACCGGTATGCGAAAGATCTCCCGAGGAGTCGTCCCGCGATGGACCAGGGCGCCGCTTCCCCCGTTTCCCCTCCCTCCCCAGGGCCCGGCAGGACCCTCTCGCGGCTGACGCGCCGCAAACCCGTCGAACGCCTCGTCGCCGAGAGCGGCCGCGGGGAAGGCGGCCTGCTGAGGCGCTCACTGGGGGTGTGGCAGCTCACCGCGATCAGCATCGGCGCCACCCTGGGCACCGGCATCTTCGTCGTCCTGGGCGAGGCCGTGCCCGAGGCCGGTCCGGCCGTCACCGTCTCCTTCGCCCTCGCCGGGCTGACCGCCCTGTTCTCCGCCCTGTCCTACGCCGAACTGGCCGGCGCCATCCCGGTATCCGGCTCCTCCTACACCTACACCTACGCCACCATGGGCGAACTGCTGGGCTGGGTGATCGGCTGGTGCCTGATCCTGGAGTACGGGGTGTCGGTGGCCGCCGTCGCCGTCGGCTGGGGCGAGTACCTCAACGAACTGCTCGACGGCACCGTCGGCGTCACCATCCCGGCCGCCCTCTCCGCACCCCCGGGCGACGGAGGGATCGTCAACCTGCCGGCCCTGCTGGTCGTCCTGCTCGCCATGGCCCTCCTGCTCGGCGGCGCCCGCGAGAGCGCCCGCGCCAACGCCGTCATGGTCGCGGTGAAGATCGGCGCGCTGCTGATGTTCTGCGCCGTCGCCGCCACCGGCGTACGCGCCGGGAACTACACCCCGTTCGCGCCTCTGGGGGTGGCCGGGATCAACGCCGCGGCCGCGACGCTGTTCTTCTCCTACATCGGCTTCGACGCCGCCTCCACCGCCGGTGAGGAGGCCAGGGATCCCCGGCGCGACCTGCCGCGCGCCATCGTCCTGTCGCTGGTGATCGTCACCGTGCTGTACTGCCTGGTCGCGGCCGTCGCGGTCGGGGCCCTGCCCTGGCAGGACTTCACCGGCACCGAGGCGGCCCTCGCCGGGATCATGGAGGAGGTCACCGGACGCGCCTTCTGGTCCGTCCTGCTGGCCCTCGGCGCCGTCGTCGCCATCGCCAGCGTCGTCCTGGCCGTCCTGTACGGGCAGACCCGCATCCTGTTCTCCATGTCCCGCGACGGACTGATCCCGCAGGTGTTCTCCCGGGTGCACCCGCGCACCGGCACCCCGCGCGCGGGCACCCTGATCGTGGCCGCCTTCTGCGGCACCCTGGCCGCCGTGATCCCGCTGGGCCGGCTCGCCGACGCCACCAGCATCGGCACGCTGTTCGCCTTCGCGCTGGTCAACGTCTCCGTCGTCGTCCTGCGCCGCACCCACCCGCAAACGCCCCGGGGTTTCCGCGTTCCGCTCTCACCGCTGCTGCCCGCGCTGGGCTTCGGCTTCTGCGTGTGGACGATGGCGGGCCTGGACGCGGTCACCTGGACCGTCTTCGGCCTCTGGCTGGCCGGCGGTCTGGCGCTCTACTTCTCCTACGGCATCCGCCACTCGCGCCTCAACGAGCCGGGCGAGCCGTCCGGCCCGGGCACCACCGGCCGGGCCGGACGGTAGCGCCCGGCCCGGCGGGGGCTCAGGTGCACTCGCCGGATTTCCCGACGGCCTCGGCGTAGGCGGCGATGAGCTCCTTCATCGCCGCCTCGTCGGGCTTGCCGGGTTCATCGACCCTTGCTGCGACGAAGAGATCGTCATCAGGCTTCCGCGGCTCGGGACAGGTGACCTTTCCGACGGCTCCGGTGTCGGAGTAGATGAACCTGCCGTCCTCCGTCTCCTTGTCACCGGGCTCGACGTTGGGGAAAACGGAGGCGAACCTGGCCGGCGGAGTCCCCTTCTCCCACCACTCGATGTTGAAGGTGAGCACCTGCGTGTCGTCGACGTAGACGAGGCAGCGCGTCATCCCGTCCGCCCTGTCGGAGACAGCGGTGGAGATCTCGTCTCCCGGTGGCAGGAGGGGTTCCGTGAGACCCGGGGACACGGCCGTGCCGCACATGGAGGAGGGGATCTCGTAGTTCTTCTCCTGCGCGGAACAGGCGGTCGCTCCGAGGCCGAGGAGCAGCACGAAGACGGCCGGGAGCGTGAGCTGGGACCCTGATCGCATGTGCCTCCCCGGAGGTCTCGGTCCGACGCGCGCCCCGGCGGGCGGAGAGGGAACGACGGGGCCGCGTCGAATGGTCATCCGGGGATCTCCGTGTCGAGGTCGTCCGCCATCTGGGAGACATTGACCGAGGCGCTGTCGAAGCCGTCCTCGTTGCCGCGCCTCACCCAGTCCGCCACCTGATCGGAGTACGGCCGATCGTGTGCCTTGGCAGCCTCCATGGCGGCCGTCTGGCCGTGCCACAGGCTGTTCTCCCTGGAGCGTTCCCACCTCTCGCCCACGTTCTCCCCGGCGTCCTTGAGGTTGCTCGGCTCCAGATCACCGAAGATCTGCTCCAGGACGACGCTGCTGACGGTGTTCGCGGTACCGCCCGCGACGGCCCCCGCGACGGGGGTCGCGACGAAACTCGTCCCCACGCCGATGCCGGTGCCGATGGTGCCGGAGACGATGTTCTTCACCTGCCCCATCGACTTCTTGTAGTCCTCGTCCTGCTGATGGGCGTCTCCCAGTACCGCCTCCTGGCGGCCGATGGACAGTGTGCCGCTGATCTCCCCGGATCTCCGCGCGATGTCCTCGATCGTGGTCTGGGGATTCTGCGGATACCGCCTGTCCTCCGGGAGGTCGGGGTTCAGGTGGTAGTCCATCAGGTTGGTCATGTAGGCCTTCTGGCCCATCTCGACCCTGGAGAACCCCTCCGGGTTCTGGCCCACGCTGACGAGGAAGCGTGTGACGTCGTTGTGGTCCAGCTCGGCGGCGGTGCCGGCGACGGGGAACAGCAGGTTGGTGTTCCCGTACTTGTCGTCCGCCATGGCCCGGTTGATGTCGGGCAGGTACTCCGCCGCGATCTGGCCCATGCTGTCCGACAGGTAGCCGCGCTCGGTGAGGCGTTCGGTGTCGTCCGAGACGGAGTCGAAGATCTGCTCCACCAGCCGGGCCTGCTCCGGGCTGTGCGGAGGGGTGTCCGAGCCGGGCTGCTCACCGGCCGGGTGGCCGGTCGCGGCGGCCTCCAGGGCCCAGCCCATGGCGTTCTGCCCGGCGATGCTCTCCTCGAACTCGGAGTCGTACTGCTTGGGCCAGTCGCGCTCCTCGAAGAGGTACTGGAAGTTGGTCAGACCGACCTTGCCCTCCTTGCCGTTGCCGTCGGTGTCCCGGGTGAAGTCGTGGTCCTCGTCCTTGGTGACGAAGGTGCCGTTGAAGAAGTCGGTGGCGGCCTCCGGGCTCCTGCCCAGCGCCATCATGAAGCCCGTCATCGGGTCCGAACCCTCGTCGGTGCCCGTCCGGTTGAGCATCGGTCCCATGGGGAAGTGCCAGGCCAGCTCCGCGCTGCGGCCGTTGCCGCTGCGCTCCTTCTCGACCCGGATGAGCTCGTCGCCGTAGTCCTTGAGGAACTTGTCGTCGAAGTCGCCCCAGCGCATCAGGTTGCTCATCACCTGGGCGCCCACGGCCCGGGGGTTGTCCTTGCTCGGGACGAACTCGCCGGTCAGCCCGACCATGTCCCGCTCCCACCGCTGCATGGCCGGGCTGTCGGACTGGGTGGCGGTGGCCAGGGTCAGGCCGAGGTTCTCCTGCAGGGCGCCGTACTTGTCCACCCGGGCCTGGCCGAGCTGCATGTTGGTGTGCGGGTCGTTGATGCCCGCCCAGAAGTCCAGCACGCCCTGAGGGCCCAGCCCGGTGGCGAACCGCTCGGCGAAGAGGGGGTCGTCCTTGTACCGCGCCATGGTGGAGTTGAAGTCGTCGAACTCCTGCGGGGACATGTCCTCGGGGTCCTTGGCGAGTTCGACGGCCCGGTCGGCGGCCTCCATCGCCTCGGCGGCGGCGTCGCGGTCGGCGTAGGAGGCGTCGGAGAAGCCGTAGGGCGTCTGGTCGGCCAGGGCCCTGAGCGCCCTGGCGGCGCTGGAGTCGCTCTCGGCGGCCTTGCCGAGGATGCCCTGCACCTCGTCGCGCAGGGCGGTGACGTCCTCGGGGGTGTGGTCGGGGACGTCGGTGCCGTCGGCGGCGCGGTCGGGGTGGATGTTCATGGTGACGGTGAAGCTGCCGTCGGTGTTGGCGATGACCGTCAGGTTCTTCTTCAGGCCGCGCTCGATGGCGTCGTTGAGCTGCCTGCGGTACTCCACCAGCTCGTCGTGGGTGTCCTTGAGGATGTTGTGTATGGAGGACGCCTGGGTGTGGGCGTCGGCGAACTCGCCGGTGGTCTTGGCCACGAACTCCCGGGTGACGGCGGCGTTCATGCCGGTCCAGTCGGCCTTGTCGGCCTTGCCCTTGAGCTGTGAGCGGGCGTCGTCCTTCAGGGTGCTGAGCTTTCCGACCATCTTCGACCAGTCGGAGACGGCCTTGTTCAGCTTGGAGAAGTCGGCGTGGCGGAGGGCGTCGAGCTTCACTGGAGCCGGGTCCTCTCGTCGAAGCCCTCGTCGAGCGCGGAGACGCTGTTGAACAGCGAGCTGATGTGCTGCTCGTCGTTGGCGTGGGCCTTGTTGCTGTACTCCATGTGGTTGGAGATGTGGGCGCAGGCGTCGGTGAGGGTGCGCAGCTGCTCCTGCCACCGGGTCGCGACGTGGTCCAGGGCGCCGCCGATCTCGAAGTCGCCCTTCAGGCCCGCGGCGGCGCTGTTGCTGCTCTCCCGGGCGAGGTCGCCGTCCTTGCGCAGCCGTCCGTGGAGCTCGAACGCCGCGTCCCCGACGGCGGCCAGGTCCTTCTGCGACACCTCCAGCTCGCCGGAGGACGTCGAGACGCCTCCTCCTCCGCCGCCGTCGAGCCGGTTCAGGCGCATCTGTGTGGCCTTCCGCTCGCTGGCGGCCTCCACCAGCTGTTTCCACTCATCGTCGAACGACACGTTCTCTCCCCCGCGTCCGGCTCCGTCTGTTGGGCCACACCGTATAGAAGCGCGTCTTCCGGTCGCCAGTGAGAGCCGCGCGGAAGGGGAAGGGGAAGAGGCCGCCGTGCCGCCGCCGACGGACGCGGGGATGCCCGGTTCGCAGGGATGCGGCCGGAAAGGGGCGTCCGGAAATCCGGACATGCGCCCTCCCGGGCCGCGCCGCCGCCCCGTGTGATGCCTCGGTGAGGATTCCCGGCCTTCCGCGCCGCGGCCCGGGACCGCCGGAAGAACGCCCCGCCGGTCCGGTGTGCTGTACTTCGCTGCCGGGGCGGCACGATCACCGCGGCGCCCCGAGTACCGCCCGCACGACAGAAGTGGCCCATCCGCAGTGCGACTGAACGAGCTCGACGAACGCATCGTCCGCGCCCTCGCCGAGGACGCCCGGCGCTCCTACGCCGACATCGGCGCCGAGGTGGGGCTGTCGGCCCCGGCCGTCAAACGCCGGGTGGACCGGCTGCGCGAGCAGGGCGCCATCACCGGCTTCACCGTACGGGTGGACCCGGCGGTGCTCGGCTGGGAGACCGAGGGCTTCGTCGAGATGTACTGCCGCCACAAGACCTCCCCCGAGGACATCCGCCGGGGACTGGCGCGCTACCCGGAGGTGGCCTCCGCCTCCACCGTGACCGGCGACGCGGACGCCGTCGTCCAGGTCTTCGCCTCCGACATGCGGCACTTCGAGCGGGTGCTGGAGCGGATCGCGGGGGAACCGTTCGTCGAGCGCACCCGGTCGGTGCTCGTCCTCTCCCCGCTGCTGCGGCGCTACGGTTCGGGGTCGCCGGCCTGAGACGTTCCAGGGTGTACGGCCGGGTACGCAACGAATCGACGCATCACGGCCCCAATGCGCAACGGATCGATGCCGGGTGCGCAACGAGTGCGGCTTGTGGGGCTGAGCGGGCGGACCGTACCGTCGAGGCGTCCCCAGATCCCGCAGCCGTACCCCGGCACGCCCGGTACGGCTGTCCGACGTGAACGCGAAGAGGTCCCATGACGCCGCTGCGCACCGCGCTGCTCCAGGGCCCCGGCGGTGTCCCCGGCTCCACCGCGGACAGCCTGGCCGCCCTCGACCGCGCCGCCCACGAGGCCGCCGCGCGAGGGGCCCGGCTGCTGGTCGCCTCCGAGATGTACCTGACCGGGTACGCGATCGGGGAGCGGGTGGCGGAGCTGGCCGAGCCCGCCGACGGCCCCGGCGCCGAGGCGGTCTCCCGCATCGCCGCCGAGCACGGGATCGCCGTCGCCTACGGCTACCCCGAGCGCGACGGCGACGCGGTGTACAACTCGGCCGGGCTCGTCGGCCCCGACGGCGCCCGGCTGGCCGACTACCGCAAGACCCATCTGTACGGCGGCTTCGAGACCTCCGCCTTCCGGCCGGGCGACACCCCCGTCGTCCAGGCCGACCTCGACGGCGTCCGTGTCGGGATGCTGGTCTGCTACGACGTGGAGTTCCCCGAGAACGTCCGCGCCCACGCGCTGGCCGGTACCGAGCTGCTGCTGGTGCCGACCGCGCTGATGCGGCCGTACGAGATCGTCGCCGAGACCCTCCTGCCGGCCCGCGCCTTCGAGAACCAGCTCTACATCGCCTACGCCAACCGCTGCGGCACCGAGGGCGCGGACGGGAACGGGGACGAGGGCGCGATCACCTTCGCCGGACTGAGCTGCCTGGCGGCCCCCGACGGCACGGTCCGCGCCCGTGCGGGCGCGGGGGAGGACCTGATCACCGCCGACGTCGACCCCGGGCGGCTGAGGGCGTCGCGCGCGGACAACCCCTATCTGCGCGACCGCCGCCCCGAGCTGTACGCCTCCCTCACCTGAGGCACCGGCCCCACACCCCGCGCCCCGCCCCACCCGATACCGCAGCCGGCCGCCGGCCCGGGCCGACCGCCCGGACACGGCCTGCCACGTACCACCAGGAGAACCACCCATGACCTCCACGGTGCCCGCCGCCGTCCACGACGAGCAGCACGCACAGGCGCGGACCGAACCGCCCGTCACCATGTTCGGCCCGGACTTCCCCTTCGCCTACGACGACTACCTCGCCCACCCCGCCGGCCTCGGCCAGGTGCCCGCCACCGAGCACGGCACCGAGGTCGCGGTCGTCGGCGGCGGGCTGTCGGGGATCATCACCGCGTACGAGCTGATGAAGATGGGCCTGAAGCCGGTGGTCTACGAGGCCGACCGGATCGGCGGGCGGCTGCGCACGGCCCGCTTCGAGGGCTGCGACCCCGAACTGACCGCCGAGATGGGCGCGATGCGCTTCCCGCCGTCGTCCACCGCCTTCTGGCACTACGCGGACCTGGTGGGGCTGGAGACCAGGCCGTTCCCCAACCCGCTGGCGCCCGACACCCCCTCCACCGTCGTCGACCTCAAGGGCGAGTCCCACTACGCCCGCACCCTGGACGACCTGCCGGAGATCTACCACCAGGTGATGGAGGCCTGGAACGCCTGCCTGGAGGAGGGCGCCGACTTCTCCGGCATGCAGCAGGCCATACGGACGCGCGACGTGCCGCGCATCCGCGAGATCTGGTCGCGTCTGGTGGAGAAGCTCGACAACCAGACCTTCTACGGCTTCCTGTGCGACTCCCCGGCGTTCTCCTCCTTCCGCCACCGGGAGATCTTCGGCCAGGTCGGCTTCGGCACCGGCGGCTGGGACACCGACTTCCCCAACTCCATCCTGGAGATCCTGCGGGTCGTCTACACCGGCGCCGACGACGACCACCGCGGCATCGTCGGCGGCAGCCAGCAGCTCCCGCTGCGGCTGTGGGAGCGTGAGCCGGCCAAGCCGGTGCACTGGCCGAAGGGCACATCACTGAAGTCCCTGCACGGCGGCGACCCGCGCCCGGCCGTGACCCGGCTGCACCGCACCGCGGGCAACCGCATCACCGTCACCGACGCCACCGGCGACGTGCGCACCTACCGGGCGGCGGTCTTCACCGCCCAGTCGTGGATGCTGCTGTCGAAGATCGACTGTGACGACGACCTGTTCCCCATCGACCACTGGACGGCGATCGAGCGGACCCACTACATGGAGTCCTCCAAGCTGTTCGTGCCGGTGGACCGGCCGTTCTGGCTGGACAAGGACGAGCGCACCGGCCGGGACGTGATGAGCATGACGCTCACCGACCGCATGACGCGGGGCACCTACCTGCTGGACGACGGCCCGGACCGGCCGGCCGTGATGTGCCTGTCCTACACCTGGTGCGACGACTCCCTGAAGTGGCTGCCGCTCAGCCCTCAGGAGCGGCTGGAGGTCATGCTCAAGTCCCTGCGCGAGATCTATCCGGACGTCGACATCCGCAAGCACATCACCGGCAACCCGGTCACCGTCTCCTGGGAGAACGAGCCGTACTTCATGGGGGCCTTCAAGGCCAACCTGCCGGGCCACTACCGCTACCAGCGGCGGCTGTTCACCCACTTCGCACAGGACCGGCTGCCCGAGGACAAGCGCGGCGTCTTCCTCGCCGGCGACGACATCTCCTGGACGGCCGGCTGGGCCGAGGGCGCGGTGCAGACCGCCCTCAACGCGGTGTGGGGCGTGATGCACCACCTCGGCGGCTCCACCGACCCCGCCAACCCCGGGCCGGGCGACGTCTACGACGAGATCGCCCCGGTCGAACTCCCCGAGGACTGAGCGGTCCAGGACGGCCGGGAAGCGCATCCGGACGCCTGGAGGGACCTCTCCCGCCGGGCGTCCGGGCGGCGCTCCAGCGGGGTGAGCAGGAAGCGGCCCACCAGGCCCACCCCGGTGTCCAGCCGACGGGTGAACTCCTCGGCCAGTTCCGGCAGCCGCCGCATGCTCCACAGCAGCCGCGCCGCCGACCAGGCCGAGTCCCTGGCCCGCTCCATGTTCCAGCCGGCGATCAGATGGGTGAGCGGGTCGGCGACGTCCAGCGGACCGGGGCCGGGCGCCAGATCCTCGCGGATCCGCTCCTCCAGCTCCACCAGGACGTCTCCGATCCGGTCGAACGCGCCCTGGAGCGCGGAGGGTTCGCACCCGTGCGCCCGGGCGGTGTCCACCACGGCCAGCGCCAGGTCGTACCCGATGTGCGCGTTGACCCCCGCCAGCGCGAACTGCGCGGGATGCACGCCCGTGTGGTGGCGCGCCCGGAACAGCGGGCGCCAGCAGGCGGGAACGGGCCCCCCGGCGGCTGCCAGGTCGACGGCGGCCGGGTAGCGTCCGGCGAAGACCGCCGCCAGGGCCGCCGCGGAGCGGGGGCGGGGCAGGAGGCCGTCGACGAGGCTGTGGCGCACCGACAGCGTCACGGCCAGGTAGACCCGGTTGAAGGCCGCCACCCCGTCGTGCGGCGGCAGTTCCTCCTGGAGCGCGCGCATCCGCGCGATCACTCCGTCCATCCCTTCCGCCCCGCCCGCCTGGTCCGTCCTGTCCGCGGCGGCGGGTCCGGCGGCGGACCCGGACTGCGTCATCGTCATGCGCTCAGCGTGGCAGAAAGAGGACGGGCGCAGGGGGCAGAGCGGGAAGTCCCCCGGATCGGGCGACCCCCGAACGGGCGGCGAACCACGGTCCGCGCGGGAACGGCGGCCGGCGGGCGGCGGCGAACAGGCGGCCGTACCGCCGCCCGCCGCCTACCGCTTGCCGGGCCCGGTGCCGTCCGCGTCCTCCGCGCCGGCGGCGCCGTCCGCGCCGCCGTCCGCGGCCTCGGTGTCGTAGGAGGAGGTGCCCTCGTCCAGCAGCGGCTCCTGGGCGCGCATGTGCGCCGGTGCCAGCGCCCGCAGCACGTGGTAGCCGGTGAGGACGACGATGGTGCCCAGTGCGATGCCGTTCAGCTCGAAGCTGTCGGTGATCTCCAGGCTGACGCCGCCGACGCCGATGATGACGCCCGCCGAGACCGGCACCAGGTTCAGCGGGTTGCGCAGGTCCACCCGGCCCGCGAGCCAGATCTGCGCGCCGAGCAGGCCGATCATGCCGTAGAGGATCACGGTGATCCCGCCGAGCACACCGCCGGGGATCGCGGCGATCACCGCGCCGAACTTCGGGCAGAGCCCGAACAGCACGGCGAAGCAGGCGGCGGCCCAGTAAGCGGCGGTGGAGTAGACGCGGGTCGCGGCCATCACGCCGATGTTCTCGGAGTACGTGGTGGTGGCCGGGCCGCCGACCGCGGTGGACAGCACCGTGGCCGCGCCGTCGGCGCCGATCGCGGTGCCCAGCTCGTCGTCGAGCGGATCACCGGTCATCTCGCCCACGGCCTTCACATGGCCCGCGTTCTCCGCGATCAGCGCGATCACCACCGGCAGCGCCACCAGGATCGCCGACCACTGGAACTCGGGGGCGTGGAGGGAGGGCAGTCCGATCCAGTCGGCCTCGGAGACGCCCGAGAGGTCCAGCCGCCAGTGGTCGACGGCCTCCCCGCCGCCCGCCGGGGAGTGGATCTTCCCGAAGAGGCGGTCCATGGCCCAGGAGACGACGTAGCCGAAGACCAGCCCGAGGAAGATCGCCACACGGGACCAGAAACCGCGCAGCGCCACCACCGCGAGTCCGGTGAAGAGCATGGTCAGCAGCGCCGTCCACTGGTCCTGCGGCCAGTACGTCGAGGCCGTCACCGGTGCCAGGTTGAAGCCGATCAGCATCACGACCGCGCCGGTGACCACGGGCGGCATCACCGCGTGGATGACCCGCGCGCCGAACCGCTGCACCACCAGGCCGGCCAGCAGCAGCACCACGCCGACCACCAGCAGCGCCCCGGTGATCGTCGCGCTGTCACCGCCCGAGGCCCGGATCGCCGCGGCGACGCCGACGAAGGAGAGGCTGGAGCCCAGATAGCTCGGCACCCGGCCGCGCGTCATGAGCAGGAACACCATGGTGGCGACGCCCGACATCATGATGGCCAGATTGGGGTCCAGGCCCATGAGCACCGGAGCGACGAAGGTGGCGCCGAACATGGCGACCACATGCTGTGCCCCCAGCCCGGCCGTCCGCGGCCACGACAGCCGCTCGTCGGGCCGTACGACGGCTCCGGGCGCCGGTGTGCGACCGTCGCCGTGCAGGGTCCAGCGCAGACCGAGGCCCATGGGTTCTCCGTTTCGTGCTCGCGCGGTGGTGCGTTCCGGCGCGCTTCGGGGTGCTTTGGACTGCTTCGGGGCGCGCCGGGGGTGTGATCGGATGTGACCGGAATCGATCGGCCCACATGGTACGGGGCGCTTTCGGGGATGTCAGTGGGCGGTGCGCGGCCGGAGCGACCCGCCAGGACGGGCGGTCGGGGGCCGCCCGGGGAGCCCGGTCCGGGAGAGAACCCGGAGGCCGAGGTGCGTGAGGTTTCGAAAATGCCTTCCTGGAATTAACCCGGGGGTATGAAGGGGTGGCATGGAAATGCACCGGAAAAGCATAGGCTGTTACGCGAGAAAGGGACTGTGTGTTCGCGAGAGAAGGCGGCCGGAAACAAACTGTTCCCGAACAGGGGGAATTCTGTTAGCGTTCAGGGTGTCGGCGGAAGGCGGCGCGGTCGGCCGCTTTTTCTGTTCGGCGGCGAGAACCCCGGATCCCGTTTTCGGTGGAGTGGCCGAGAGGCGAGGCGACGGCCTGCAGAGCCGTTCACACAGGTTCGAATCCTGTCTCCACCTCCGGCCGGGCCCGTCGCCGTTTGAAACGGCAACGGGCCCGGTTCCGAGGGACGCGGGGCGGCCCTCGGAACCGGGGCTCCGGCGGTGTGCCCGGAGCCCCGGTTCAGATTCCGCCCGCGCCCCCGCCCGCGTAGGACTCCCGGACCTCCTCGGCCAGCCGGTGCGCCCAGGCGGCGGCGCGGTCACCGGGCCGCCAGGCCAGGAGCAGCCGGTGGCGGACGGCGGTGTCGTCCAGCGGGAGGCAGACCATTCCGGCCGCCGGGGCCGGGAGCGGATAGGCCGGCAGTACACCGCCGGTGGCGCAGGCCAGCGCCGCGGCCTCGGCCTCGTCGGCCGCCCAGCGCACTTCGACGTGCACGTTGCGGCGCCGCACCGCGGTCATGAAGCGGTGGTGCAGGGCGGCGTGCCGGCGGCCGGCGGGGAGCAGACACGTCCGGCCGTCGAGGTCGAGGAGGGAGACCGAGGCCCGCTCCGCCGGCCGGTGGTCGGCCGCGGTCCGGACGAGCAGGCTCTCCTCGGCGAGCACGGCCGTGCCCAGGGCCTCCGGCAGGGGCCCGTCCAGATGGGGGAAGTGCCGGAACACGACCAGGTCCAGGCGGTGCAGGCGGAAGAGGTCCGGCAGGGCGGCGCCGCAGTCCCCGGTACCGCAGCCCCCGGTGCCGCAGTCCACGGTGCCGCACTCTCCGGCGCGCACCTCGACGGCGGCCGACGGCAGCAGGGCGCGGGCACGGGTGGCGACGAGCGGCAGAGCGGGGTGGGGTACGGCCCCGATGCGCAGGCGCTCCGCCGGCGGGCCCGGCGGACCCCCGTGCGCCCCGGCGGCCAGCAGCCGGTCGACCACCGGAAGCAGTTCGTCGGCGCAGTCCAGCAGCAGCCGGCCGGTCGCGGTGAGGAGGGCACCGCGGTGGTCGCGGTACAGGACGGCCAGGCCGGTGGCCCGCTCGACGCGCTGGACGCGGCGGCTGACGCCGGCCTGGCTGAGGCCGAGCGCCCGGGCGGCGCCGGCCAGGCTTCCGGTGTCGGCGACCGCGCGCAGCACCCGCAGGTCCTGGATCTCCACGTCCATGGCGGTCATGCGGTGACCGGCCGCGGACGCGCCGCGGAGAGGACCGCGACCAGCGCCGGCACCTGCGCGGCGATCCGGCTGTCCCTGCGGAACGCCACCAGATGGCCGACCCGCAGTCCGAGGTCGTCCACGGAGCGGTGGACCACCCCGGGCGGGAGCGGTCGGCACGCCTGGCTCAGGGCGACGCAGCCGCGGCTGCGGATCACATCGCAGCGAGGCCCGGAGACGGGGATGTCGTGGGCGATGCGCGGTGTGAATCCGTAGGAGGCGCACAGGGCGCGGAGTTTACCGTCGCAGCCGTCGGGGCCGGTGACCGAGATCCACTCCTCATGCGCCAGATCGGCCATGGTGAGCCGTTCCGCGGTGGCCTGCGGCCGGTTGGCGGCGACCGCGAGCAGTACCGGACTGTGCCCCCAGGCGATCTGCGCGACCGGACCGTCCGCGGACGGGAGCGGGCCGTCCTGCCCAAGAGTGTGGTCGCGCAGCGCGATGTCGATCTCCCCGGCCCGCAGCAGGTCCACCAGCTCCCGGGTGGAGCCGGTGACCACGATCCGCGGGTGTTCCCCGCACGGCAGCCGCCGCAGGGAGTTCAGCAGGGGTTCGTGGAGCACGCTGTCGGCCCAGCCCACCCGCAGCGCCCGGCTCCGGACTTCGCGGTGGTCGTGCAACCGCTGCCCGAAGTCGTCGAGGATGCGGAGGACGCACTCCGCGTGGTCGAGGACGGTGCTGCCGAGGGCGGTGGGCCGGGTGCCGTGGGGGCCGCGTTCGAACAGGGCCCCGCCGAGCAGCTCCTCCAGCCTCCGTACCTGGCGGCTCAGGGCCGGCTGGGGCAGCTCCAGCGCCGCCGCCGCCCTGTTGAGGCTCCCGGTGTCGGCGACGACGCGCAGCAGACGCAGATGGCGGATCTGTAATTCCATGATCGGAGGCTAAGCGGATTCCGTCCGCCCGCACCAGAGCCGGATCGAGCACGGTGCAAATTCTGTCGATTTCCGCGCGTGCGGGTCGGTGGGCTTCCGTCGGCAGGTGAGCGGATCCGCCCGGGGCGGGTGCGCGCGGACGGCATAACCGGTCGGCACTACCCGGCCTCCCGTCCGGCCGCCATCATCCCATTCATCGGTTTGCAGGCCGTGACCCGATCGGATGGGGGGCTGTCCGAACCACGACCCGAGGTGGATTGTGTTTGAGATCGAACCACTTACCGAGAACTGCCGTGAATTACTTCCCGAAGCGGCCGTCGCCTGCATCGGGGTCAGCCCGTTCAACAGCTACTTCAGTACGCGGCGGCTGACCGCCCTGGCGGGCTGGGCGATGGAGCGCTTCGAGCGGGTGTGTTTCTTCGTACCGGACACGGTGGCCGCCTACACGCTGGAAGCGCTGGGGTGCGAGCCGGGCCGCGCGCGTCACAAGGCGCGGAGCCAGGGCCGGTACGTCCACAACAAGATCACCACCGCGCTGCGGAGTCTGGGGGTCGAGGAGCCGCGGAGACTCGTCCTGGGCATGGAGCGGCTGGGCGGCTCGGCACGCTACGGGCAGCTCCTGGCGGAGGCGCACCTGCTGTTCCGGGAAGACGCCTCCTTCCGCGCCGCCTGCCTGGAGGCGTCCCGCTGGGTGCTGGACCGGAGGCTGCCGCCCGGCGCCGCCCCCAGCGAGGAGCAACTGCGGCGCGCGGTGCGGTACTTCCTGGCGGAGCTGCCCCTCTTCGCCGACTCCGCCGGGGCCACTGGGGCCACTGGGGCCACCGGGGCCGCCGGGTCCACGGGGGACGGTTCGTCGTTCTTCCTCTACCACCAGCGGGTGGCCTTCCTGGAGCGCTTCTACCGGCGGGAGCTGAGCTGGAGACCGGTGCCGGGACAGGGCTTCGTGGTGGTCCGCGAGCGGGCGCCGGAGGCCGGCACGGCCGGAGCCGTGCCCGCAGCCGCCCCGGTGGGGGAGGTGTCCCATGGCGCCCGCTGAGGCCGGGCGGGGAGCCGTCGGCGAGCCCGGCCGGGGCGAGGCGCTGGACGACTACTCGCTCAGCCGGGTCCCCGAGGAGGCGCGCTACTCGTGGATCTCGGTGGCGGTGCAGCGGTTCGGGCAGGTCTCCTCCTTCCAGCAGTTCATGGTGGGCGCGGTCCTGGGCTACGGGATGACGTTCACCGACGCGGTGATCGCCATCACCGTCGGCTCGGTGATGCTGGAGGCCGTCACGATCCTGCTGGGTGTCGCCGGGGTCAGGGAGGGCCTGTCGACCTCGGTGCTCGCCCGCTGGTCGGGCTTCGGCCGCAAGGGCTCCGCGGCGGTGGGCATGCTCGTGGCGTTCAGCCTCGCCGGCTGGTTCGGTGTGCAGAACGGCGTGTTCGCGCAGGGAATGCACAACCTCGCGGGCGGGGTGCCGCCATGGGCCTGGGCGCTGGCGGGCGGCGCGGCGGTCACGGCCGTCTCGGTGTTCGGCTTCAACACCATGGCGTGGACGGCCTACCTGACCGTCCCCGCGTTCCTCCTGCTGGCCGGCTGGTCGGTGGTGGACACCCTGGCCGACCACTCGCTGGGACATCTGGTGACCGCGGCCCCGCCGGGGCCGGCGCTGTCCCTGGCCGAGGGCACGACGCTGGTGGCCGGGGCGTTCATCCTGGGGGCGCTGATGACCCCGGACATGACGCGCTTCAACCGCAGACCGTCCGACGTGGTCAAGCAGACGCTCCTGGGCGTGACGCTGGGGGAGTACCTGATCGGGCTCACCGCGGTGCTGCTCGGCCACGCGGCCCGCACCGCCGACATCGTCGGCATCATCACCACCTCGTCCGGCCTGCTGGGCACGCTGATCCTGGCGACGGCGATCCTGAAGATCAACGACTGGAACCTGTACTCGTCCGCGCTGGCCACCGTCAACAGCATCGATGTGATCCTCGGCAGACGCGTCGGCCGCCGGACGGTGACGCTGGTGATCGGTGCGGTGGGCACGACGCTGTCCGCCGCGGGTGTGATGGACGACTTCACCGGCTTCCTGGAGACCATCGGGGTGCTCGCCCCGCCGGTGGCCGGGATCATCATCGCCGAGTACTACGTGGTGCGGCGGTTCCGCGCGGACCTCGACCGGGCCCGCTCGCACGGCGGGCTGCCCGGCGGGATCGCCGACTGGATGCCCCTGTCCCTGGTGTGCTGGGCCGCCGGCGCGCTGACCGGCGAGTACGCGGGCATCGGCATCCCCGCGGTCAACGCCGTCGTGGCCGCCTTCGCGCTCTACGCGGTGGCGGGCCGGGCGGCGGTCCGCAGGGGCCCGCGGGCCTCCCGCACCCCCGGGACCCCTCCTCCCGGCCGCTCCGGGCTCCCGGACCTTCCCGAAAGCGGCATGACGAAGACAGGAGGCTGACGTGCTACCCCTGGTGAAGAGGGACGAACTGAAGGCCGAGATGGACGCCGGGAAGACCGTCGTGGTCGACACGATGCCGGCGGCCTACTACGAACGCGAGCACCTGCCCGGCGCGGTGAACATCCCCGGGTTCCCCTACGAGGACGCGCAGCGGTTCACCGACGAACTCGCGCCCGCCGTACTGCCGGACCGCACCGTCCCCGTAGTCGTGTACTGCGCGAACGTGCCGTGCCGCAACAGCGAACTCGTCGGCGCCCGGCTGGTGGCGCTCGGCTACACGGACGTGCGCAAGTACCGCGAGGGGATCGAGGACTGGGTCGCCCACGGCCTGCCCACGGAGACCTCCGAGGCCTGAGCACCGGCCCGGGGCCCGTTCCCCACCGGGACCCGCTTCCCCCCCATCTGTGCGGCGGCTTCCCGCCGCTGTGCTCGCCCCATCCTGTTCCACCCCACGAAAGGAAAAGGATCATGATTCGCAGACTGGCCGTCGCGGCGTCCGCCGTCGCGCTGCTGTTCACAGGAGCGGCCGCGCAGGCCGCCGCCGCTCCCACCGCTCCCGCGGCGGCGGCCCAGGCGTCCGCCGCCGACAGCATCCCCGGTGTCGTCGACGTGACCTCGGCCAACTACGCCCAGGTCATGGAGTGGTCGTACACCAAGCCCGTGGTGCTCGACTTCACCGCTTCCTGGTGCTACTGGTGCCAGAGGCAGAAGCCCTACCTCCAGAAGTACAACACCGAGGACAACGGCGCCTGGGTCTGGGCGCGCGTCGACGTCGACCGCAACCCCGACCTGGCGCGGAGGTACGGAGTCCGCGGCATCCCGGCCCTGCTCAACATCCAAAGCGGCCGGGAGGCCGGCAGCCGCATGGTCGGCTACGACGGGCCGACCTCGCTGCGTATCTGGCTGAACAACCTGTGACGCCCCCGCGTGCCGGCCGCCGCGGCGGCCGGCACGCCCCCCTCGCCCTCCGGCGGTGCGGCGTGTCCGCCCGTCTCCCACTCTCGCGGGTCAGCTCCCCGCGACCGTAAGCGAAAGGCCCGACCCCCCATGAAGAGATCCCTGCCGAGGGCCGCCGCCGCGGCGGTCGCCGCGGTCGGCGCGGCACTGCCCTTCCTGGTCGCCGGCCCGGTGGCCCTCGCGGCCCCGGCCGACCGGCCCTCCTCCGCGCCCCTCGCTCCCTCCGCGCCGGCCGTCCACATCGTCCAGGTCCACGGCACGGAGGCGACACGGGAGGCGGTCACCGAACGGGCCCGGCAGCTGACCGCCGACCACGGGGGCGAACTGCGCCGGGTGTACTACGCGGCCTCGCAGGCGTTCTCCGTCTCGCTGACCGAGGAGCAGCTGGCCGGTTACTACAGGGACACCCGCGTCAGCTCCATCACCCCCGACCGCGTCTACCGGGTCGCCGGACTGCAGCACGGGGGCGCGGTGTCCGCCGCCGCCGGCGGCGTCCAGATATGGCCGCCCTCCTGGGGCCTGGACCGCATCGACCAGCGGGACCTGCCGCTGGACGGCGTCTACGCCTTCCACGGCACCGGAGCCGGGACGCATGTGTACGTCGTCGACACCGGAGTCCGCACCGGCCACGGGGAGTTCGCGGGCCGGGCGCGCGGCGCGTACGACGCGATCACCCCGGGGCCGGGCGGCGACGGCGACTGCCACGGGCACGGCACCGCGACGGCGGCCATCGCGGCCGGACGGTGGACCGGTGTCGCCAAGGGCGCCACGGTGGAGTCGGTGCGCGCCCTCGGCTGCGACGGCACCGGGACGATGGAGCACATCATGTCCGCCGTCGACTGGATCACCGCCAACGCCCGGCGGCCCGCGGTGGTCAACCTGGGCTTCTCCGGCGAGCCCGGATCGGTGCTCGACCTCCAGCTCTACGAGATGACGCGGAAGGGGATCGCGTACACCGCGGCCGCCGGCAACGGCGACGGGTCCGGAAACGGGATCGAGTCCTGCGAGACCACCCCGGCCCGGCAGACCACCGCCATCACCGTGGCCGCCACCGACCGCGACGACAGCCGTCCCGCCTGGTCCAACTACGGCTACTGCGTACACCTGTTCGCCCCCGGAACCGGCATCACCACGGCCGGCTCCCGGGGCGACCGCCACTACACCGGACTCTCCGGCACCTCC
The DNA here is from genome assembly GCF_900114215.1 of Streptomyces mangrovi. Taxonomy (GTDB): domain Bacteria; phylum Actinomycetota; class Actinomycetes; order Streptomycetales; family Streptomycetaceae; genus Streptomyces; species Streptomyces barkulensis. The sequence continues at coordinate 28,558 of NZ_FOSG01000006.1, forward strand.
GCCGCCACCGCCCAGGTGACCGGCGCCGCGGCGGTCCACCTGGCCGAGCACCCCGGGGCGACACCCGAGGAACTGGACGAGGCCCTCGCCGACGCCGCCACCGAGGACCGGGTGCGCGACGCGGGACCGGACTCCCGCAACCTGCTGCTGTACACGGGCCGGCCCGAGGGCACGGAGGGGCGGGGGGACCGGTGAGCGCCGGGATCCGGGAGGTCGCCGTCATCGGCTCCGGCCCCGCCGGCTACACCGCCGCCCTCTACACCGCCCGCGCCGCGCTGCGCCCGCTGGTCTTCTGCGGACGGGCCCTCATCGGCGGATCGCTGGCCACCACCACCGAGGTGGAGAACTACCCGGGCTTCCCCGAGGGCGTGCAGGGACCGGACCTGATGGACGCCATGCGCGCACAGGCCGGACGGTTCGGCGCCGAACTGGTCGACGAGGACGTCGCCGCCGTCGACCTGGCGGGGGAGGTCAAACAGATCACCGACGGCGCGGGCCGGCGGCACTGGGCGCGGACGGTGATCGTCGCCACCGGGTCGGGCTACCGCAAACTCGGCCTGGAGCGCGAGGACGAGCTGTCCGGACGGGGGGTGTCCTGGTGCGCCACCTGCGACGGGTTCTTCTTCCGCGGCCACGACGTCGCCGTGGTCGGCGGCGGCGACACCGCTCTGGAGGAGGCCACCTTCCTGAGCCGGTACGCCCGCTCGGTCACCGTCGTCCACCGCCGCGGCACCCTGCGGGCATCCAAGGCCATGCAGCGGCGGGCCTTCGCCGACCCCAAGGTCACCTTCGCCTTCGAACGCGAGGTGACGGCCCTGCACGGCGATACCGGCCTGACCGGCATCACCCTGCGGGACACGGTCACCGGCGCCACGGAGGAGACGGCGGTGACGGGGCTGTTCGTCGCGATCGGCCACGATCCGCGCAGCGAGCTGTTCACCGGGCAGCTCGCCCTCGACGAGGCCGGGTACGTGCTGGTTGACGCCCCGTCCACCCGTACCGGAGTGCCGGGGGTGTTCGCGGCCGGGGACGTGGTCGACCACACCTACCGCCAGGCCGTCACGGCGGCCGGCAGCGGATGCGCGGCCGCCCTGGACGCCGAGCGGTACCTGGCGGCGCTCCACGACGAGAGCGCCGGTCGCGCCCGGCGGCGGTCCGGGACGACCGCCGTGCCCTGAGACGGAGCCCCGCGCCCCTGACCGGGCGCGGGGCGGTTCCGGCCGGGGACCGCGCGCGCTAGAATCCCCGGCCCAGCGCGCGGGCGACGGGGCGGACACCCACCCCGTCTCCCCCCCTCCCCGCGGCGCCCAGGAGGTCCGGTGGACGACGGCGAGACACCGAAGCGCACACCCCCGTCCCGTGCCCCGGAGCCGTGGGCCGAGTTCGGCGGCAGGCTGCGCCACTGGCGGCGGAATCTGGGACTGACGCAGGCCCAGCTCGGCGCCCGGGTCGGCTACGACCACAGCGCGATCAGCAAACTGGAGAGCGGGGTACGCCAGCCGCTGCCCCCACTGGTACGCCGCCTGGACGAGGTTCTGGGAGCGGGCGGGGAACTGGTGGCCGTCTGGACGGCGGTGGCCGAGGCGCGCTCCTGCGCCCCGGCCGCCGGCGTGCTCCGGGCGGCCCCGCTGCCCGGGGAGGGCGCGGCGCGCGGCATCGGACTGGCGTTGCCGGACGGGCTGGTGTGGCCCTCGCGCCTGCCCAGCTACGCCATGACGTGCCCGCTGCACGGCGGGGAGGACTGCGCGGTGCCGCCCCTTGAGGAGGCGTCCGCGATCCACGGCGCCTTCCGTGCCCCAGGGGCCCCGCCGGGCGCCGGCGCCGACATCGACACCGTGCACGTCCTGGCCGGCCTGCTGGCGGTGTACGAGCGGGCCGGCGACGAGCGGCCCTCGCCCGCACTGGCCGCGGAGGTCGAGCGCACCCTGCACGCGATCGTGCGGCGGCTGGAGACGGCCGGCTGCCGGGAACCGGCGAGGCGGGCACTGCTCCGCCTCGCCGCGGCCTACGCGGAGCTCGCGGGCGAGTTGCGGATGCTGCACGGTCAGAACGGGCTGGCGATGGCCTGGTTCGACAAGGGGGTCCGCTGGGCGGCCGCATGCGGGGACAGCGCGATGCGGGTCGCCCTGCTCATCGACATGAGCACGCTGGCGAAGCTGGAGAACGACGCCCCCTCGGCGCTGGCCTACGCGCGTGCGATCAGGGAGGCGGCCCCCGGCCGCCACTGGGCGGCCACCATGGCCCATCTGTGCGAGGCCCGCGGTCACACGCTCGGCGGCGACGTACGGCAGTGCCTGCGGCACATCGCCCTCGCCCGGGACGGCCTGGACCGCTTCGGGGAGCGGGGCACCGCGGAGGTGCCCTGGCTGGCGACCTTCCCCGGGCCGGTGCGGGTGGAGTCCGGCGCCGCCGGGGCGCTGCGCGACATCGCCGCCATGACCTCGGACAGGTCGGTCGCCCGTCTCGCCGTCGAGGCGGCGCGGACGTCGCTGGACCACCTGGGACCGCGTACGCGCCCCACGCGGCTGCTGTTCACACTGCGGCTGGCCGACGGACACGCCTGCGCCGGAGACCCTGAGGCCGCGGTGGCCGTGGCCGGGCCGGTACTGGCGGAGGCCTCCGCCGCGTCCAGCGTGATGATCGGCCGGGAACTGCGGGGGCTGCGGGACAGGCTGGTGGCCCGGTGGAGCGGCCGGCCCGAGGTGGACGATCTGATCACCCGTCTCGCGGACGGCCTTTCCTGACCGTCCTCCCGTGCCCGCCGCTCTCCCGTGCTCGCGCCCGCCCGTGCCGTTTCGGTCAGCCTCCCCGCAGTTCCGCCCGCGCCTCCCCGGCGCTTTGGGCGACGACACCGCCCCGGCGCGGGGCGCCCAGCACCCCGGCGGCCAGGACGAGGACGGCGGTGGCGGCGGTGACCAGGGCGAACGACGCCCGCAGCGAGACCAGTTCGGCGAGCAGACCGATGACGGTCGGCGCGGCCAGCCCGGTGGTGTAGGTGATGGTGGCGACGCCGGCGATGGCCTGCCCGGGAGCCGGACCACTGTGCCCGGCGGCGGCGAAGGCCAGCGGCACCACCACGGCGATCCCGACGCCCAGCAGGGCGAACCCGGCGACGCCCGCCACCGGGCCGGGCGCGGTCACCACCAGCGCGCCGCCCACGGTGGCCAGGACGCCGCTGATTCGCACCGTGCGCACCGGGCCGATACGGCGCACGGCGGCGTCGCCGGCCAGGCGGGCGGCGGCCATGGTGCAGGCGAACGCGGTGTAGCTCGCGGCCGCGACCGTCGCCGACGCGCCGGTGACGTCCCGCAGGTAGACCCCGGACCAGTCCATCGAGGCGCCCTCGGCGAGCACCGCGCACATGCCCACCGCACCGATCAGCAGGGCCGAACGCGGCGGCAGCGCGAAGCGCGGCGGCGCCTCCTGCCCCGGCGCGGGGCGTACGTCCAGCAGGCCGCGGCAGGCCGCCGGAACGGCCGCGGCCAGGACGGCGGCGGCCAGCGCGAGGTGGATCCGGGCGTCCAGGCCGAGGTGGACGGCGCCCACGCCGGCCGCCGAGCCCAGCAGCGCGCCCACGCTCCACATGCCGTGCAGCCCGGACATGATCGAGCGGCCGTGGCGCTGTTCCACCTCCACCCCCTGGGCGTTCATGGCCACATCCGCCATCCCGGCGGCGGCGCCCAGGAGGAGGAACGCGGCGCAGAGCACGGCCAGATGGGGGGAGAGGGCGGGCAGGGCGAGTGAGGCGCACCACAGGGCGAGCAGGGCGCGTACGGCCGCCCGCCCGCCGTGGCGGTGCATGATGCGCCCGGCCAGCGGCATGGCGAGCGAGGCGCCGATCGCGGGGAAGGCCAGGGCGAGTCCCAGCTGACCGTTGCTCAGGTCGAGCTGGTCCCGGAGCCAGGGGATGCGGGTGGTGAAACCGCCGGAGACCGCGCCGTGCAGGGCGAAGACCAGGGCGACCGAGCGCCGGGCTCGGCCGATGGGTGAGGAGGGCATGCGCGTAAACTATCAGGAAGGCTTCCTGAATGAAAAAGAAAATCTGCGAGGATTCCCGCATGACCACGCCCCCACGGCCCGAGCCCGGCGCCCCCACCCCTCCGGTCCGTCCCGCGCGCACCGCCTCGCCCCGCACGGCCCGCGCCATCAACGACCGGATCGCGCTGGAACTGCTGGTGGAGCACGGCCCCCTGACGGCCGGCCGGCTCAAGGAGCTGACCGGACTGTCCCGCCCCAGCGTCGCCGACCTGCTGCGGCGCCTGGCCGACGACGGGCTGGTCCGGGACGCCGGCGAGGCGGGGGAGAGCCGCCGCGGACCCAACGCCCGGCTGTACGGCCTCGTCGCCGACCGCGCCCATGTCGCGGCCGTCGACGTCCGCACCGGCGGCGTCTCCTTCACCCTGGCCGACCTCGCGGGCGGCGCGGCCGGCGGCGCGGAACTGTCCGTCGCGGACGGTGCGGACGGCACAGAGGGCGGGGACGCCGCGGACCGCGGGGACGACCCCGTGGAGCGGACGGTGACCGCCCTGCGGGAGGCGCTGCGCGAGAGGGGCGTCACCACGCTGCACACCGTCACCGTCGGCGCCCCCGGCATGATCGACCCGGCCACCGGGGCCCTCGGCCGCAGCACCACGCTGCCGGCCTGGCACGCCCGCGTCCCGGCCACGATCCGCGAACGGCTGGGCGTCCCGGTGGTACTGGAGAACGAGGTGAACCTCGCGGGCATCGCCGAACACCGCCTCGGCGCGGCGCGCGGCCGCGACACCTTCGTCCTGCTCTGGCTGGGGCACGGAGTGGGGGCCGCCGTGATCCTGGACGGCGCACTGCGCCGCGGCGCCTCCGGCGGTACCGGCGAGGTCGGTTTCCTGCCGGTACCCGGCACGGCCGGGCTGCCGTCGGCGACGGTCTGCGACGGCGGCTTCCACTCCCTGGCCGGCGCCGCGGCGGTGTGCGCGCTGGCGCGCGGGCACGGCCTGCGGCCGCCGCGGCACACCCCCGGGGACGGCGTCCGCGCCGCGGAGGCGGTGGTCCGCGCCGCGGTGGCCGGCGAGGGGGGAGCCGGCGCCGAGGCGTTCCTGGACGCGCTGGCCGAACGGATCGCCGTGGGCGCCGCCGCCGTCGCCTCGGTCCTCGACCCCGGCTGCGTGGTGCTCGGCGGCGAGGTGGGACGGGCCGGAGGGCGACCGCTCGCGGAACGGGTGGCCGGCCGTCTGGCCGGGATGTCCCCGCTGGCCACCGAGGTGCTGTGCGGCACGGTCGAGGGGAGCCCGGTGCTCGGCGGCGGCCTGGTGACGGCCCTGGACGCGGCACGGCGGGAGCTGTTCAGCCCGCGGTGACGCGATGCGGACAGCTCCCGCCGCGGGCCCGGCGGAGCGGCCGGCCTGCGCGGGTACGGACCAGGGCGCCGCTTGTCGCTGTGAGCCGGTCCACAGGCCCTCTCTGGTGCCGTCCGATCCGGACGTGGCACACTGGCCGCGTACCAACGTCAAGCGCACTCCGGGGTCGGTGAAATTCCGAACCGGCGGTTACAGTCCGCGACCCGGCCGCTGCCAGCGGCCGGTTGACCAGGTGAAATTCCTGGACCGACGGTCAAAGTCCGGATGGGAGGCAGTGCGCGGCGGGCCGCGAGACGGCCGGTACGCCGCCGCAGGCGGATCCTCGGGCGCCCCGCGGGGCCCGGAGAATCCGGCCCACGCTCCGGCGTCCCGTCCAACCCGTGAGACCGCTCGTTTCCCGTACCGCCCCGGAGTCCGTGCCCGAAGAGGCAGGAGGACCCGGTGGCCACCGAAGCCGCAGCGCCCACCGCGCGGGAGCGCGAACGCGACGCCATGCGCCGCGCCGTCGCCCTCTCCGCCCGCGGCCTCGGCTCCACCAGCCCCAACCCCGTCGTCGGCTGTGTCGTCCTCGACACCGCCGGACACGTCGTCGGCGAGGGCTGGCACCGGCGCGCCGGCGGCCCCCACGCCGAGGTCCACGCCCTCGCCGAGGCCGGCGAGGCGGCCCGCGGCGGCACCGCCGTCGTCACCCTGGAGCCCTGCGACCACACCGGCCGCACCGGCCCGTGCAGCCGCGCCCTGATCGGCGCCGGCGTCACCCGGGTGGTCTACGCCGTCGCCGACCCCACCCCCGCCGCCCGCGGCGGCGCGGAGACCCTGGCCGCCGCCGGGATCGACACCGAGGGCGGCCTCCTGGCCGAGGAGGCCGCCGAGGTCAACGCCCCCTGGCTGACCTCGGTGCGCCTGGGCCGCCCATACGTGCGCTGGAAGTACGCCGCCACCCTCGACGGCCGTACCGCCGCCGCCGACGGCACCAGCCGCTGGATCACCTCCGGCGCCGCCCGCGCCGACGTCCACCGGCTGCGCGCCGAGGCCGACGCCGTGCTCGTCGGCTCCGGCACCGCCCGCGCCGACGACCCCCACCTCGCGGTGCGCGGCGTCCCCGGCGCCGTCCAGCCGCTGCGCGTCGTCGCCGACACCGGGGCCCGCGCCGTCCGGCCCGGCGCCCGTGTCCTGGACGGCGAGGCCCCCACCCTGATCGCCGTCGCCGACGATCTGCCGGACGCCGCCACCGCCCACCTCGACGGGCACGCCGAGGTGGTGCGGTTGCCGCGCGCCGCCGGAACGGGCGGACCCTCCGGACACGGCAGCGGGCCCGGCGGCGGCCTGGACGTCGCCGCGCTGCTCGGGGCCCTCCACGACCGCGGTGTGCGGTCCGTGCTGCTGGAGGGCGGCGCCATCCTGGCCGGGGCCTTCGTCGCGGCCCGCGCCGTGGACCGGGTCACCGCCTACCTGGCCCCGGCCCTCCTGGGCACCGGGCCCGCCGCCCTCGCCGACGCCGGAATCGCCACCATCGCCGATGTGTTGCGACTGACGGTGACCGCGGTCGACCGGATCGGGCCCGATCTGCGCATCGACGCCGTACCCGTCGTACCCGCCATACCCGCTGTGTCCGCTTCCGCCCCCGCCGTCCACATGCCCAAGGAGTCCTGAGTGTTCACCGGAATCGTCGAAGAGCTGGGCGAGGTCGTCGCCGTCGAGGAACTGGCCGAGTCCAGCCGCTTCCGGCTGCGAGGCCCGCTGGTGACCGAGGGGGCCGGGCACGGCGACTCCATCGCGGTCAACGGCGTCTGCCTGACCGTCGTGGACACCGCCGACGGCGAGTTCACCGCCGACGTGATGGCCGAGACCCTCAAGCGCTCCGGCCTCGGCGCCCTGTCCGCCGGCGACCGCGTCAACCTGGAGCGTCCCATGGCGCTGGGCGGACGGCTGGGCGGCCACATCGTCCAGGGCCATGTGGACGGCACCGGCACCATCACCGAGCGCGTCCCCGGCGAGAACTGGGAGATCGTCAGGATCGCCGCCCCGGGCGGACTCACCCGCTACATCGTCGAGAAGGGCTCGATCACCGTGGACGGCGTCAGCCTCACCGTCGTCGAGGCGGGCGAGGCGGACTTCACCGTCAGCCTCATCCCCACCACCCTTGACCTGACCACACTGGGCGTGAAGGGCGTCGGCGACCCGGTCAATCTGGAGGTGGACGTCCTGGCCAAGTACGTCGAGCGGCTGCTCGGCCACCGCGCCGCCGCCGGAACCGCCGGAACCGCCGGAACCGCCGGAACCGCCGGAGCGGCCGAGGACGCCGAGCTCGCCGAGGTCCTGCGATGAGCGCGCTGGAGTGGCTCGACACAGCCCTCAACGGCACCGCCTTCGAGGCGTTCGGCCAGAGCGTGAAGTGGTCCGACATGGTCGGCAACGTCATGGGCCTGATCGCCCTCGCCCTCGGCTGGCGCCGCTCCATCTGGACCTGGCCCGCGCAGTTCCTGGCCGGAACCATCCTGGTCGCCGCCTACGCCTCCGCCCAGCTCTCGGGCGGCGTCGGCAAGCAGCTGCTGGTCATCGGCGTCGCCGTGTGGGGCTGGTACCAGTGGCGACGCGGCTCCTCGGTTTCCGGGGAGGAGCGCGGCAGCGCCGACGGCAGGATCACCGTACGGTTCGCCACCTGGCGCGAACGCGGCTGGCTGCTGGCCGGAACGGCCGCCGGCACCCTCGCCGTCGGCGGACTGTTCACCCTCTACCCGCAGCTGTCCTGGAGCCCGTGGGCCGACGCCTACATCTTCGTCGGCACCCTGGCGGCGATGGTCGCCCAGGCCCGCGGATGGGTGGAGTTCTGGTTCGCCTGGCTGCTGGTGGACCTGGTCGGCGTCCCGCTCGCCTTCGGCAGCGGCCTGGCCTTCTCCGGCCTGGTCTACGTCATCTACTTCGTCCTCGTCCTGTGGGGCCTGCGCGACTGGTGGCTGCGCTCCCGCGCGAAGTCGGCGAACGACCCAGCTCTGGAAGGAGCCCCGGCATGACCGTGCTGCACACCTGGAACCCGCGCCCCGCCGACCCCGGGGCAGCGGCCGACGCGTTCGGCGGTGCGGCCGGCGACGCCCCGGCGCTGGACCCGGTCGAGCGCGCGATCGCCGACATCGCCGCCGGACGCCCGGTGGTGGTCGTCGACGACGAGGACCGCGAGAACGAGGGAGACCTCATCGTCGCGGCCGAGCTGATCACGCCCGAGGTCGTCGCCTTCATGATGAGCGAGTGCCGCGGTCTGATCTGCACGCCGATGGAGGCCGGTGAGCTGGAGCGGCTGGAGTTGCCGCAGATGGTCGGCGACAACACCGAGTCGATGGGCACCGCCTTCACCGTCTCCGTGGACGCCTCCGCCGCCCACGGCGTGACCACCGGCATCTCCGCCGCCGACCGCGCCACCACCATCCGGCTGCTGGCCGACCCGGCCCGCGGGGCCGGCGACTTCGTGCGCCCCGGCCATGTCTTCCCGCTGCGCGCCCGCCCCGGCGGCGTGCTGGAGCGCCCCGGCCACACCGAGGCCGGGGTCGACCTCGCCCGGCTGGCCGGACTGCGCCCCGCCGCCGCCATCGTGGAGATCGCCGGCGAGGACGGCACCATGCTGCGCCTGCCCGAGCTGGTGCCCTTCGCCCGCAAGCACGGCCTGGCGATCGTCTCCATCGAGGCGCTGATCGCCTACCGCCGCTCCCGCGAGCAGGCCGCCCCCGCCACCCCGGACCTCCCCGCGGTCCGCCGCGAGGCCGTCACCTCCCTGCCCACCGCCCACGGCGACTTCCGCGCCCACGGCTACCGCTCCACCACCGACGGCGTGGAGCACATCGCCCTGGTCGCCGGGGACGTCGACGGCGCCGAGAACGTCCTGGTGCGGGTGCACTCCGAGTGCCTGACCGGCGATGTGTTCGGCTCGCTGCGCTGCGACTGCGGACCCCAGCTCCAGGACTCCCTGCGCCGCGTGGCCGCCGAGGGCCGCGGCGTGGTGGTCTACCTGCGCGGACACGAGGGCCGGGGCATCGGCCTGCTGTCCAAGCTGCGCGCCTACCAGCTCCAGGAGGCGGGGCGCGACACCCTCGACGCCAACCTGGAGCTCGGTCTGCCCGCCGACGCCCGCGACTACGCCGCCGCCGCGCGGATGCTCACCGACCTCGGTGTGCGCTCCCTGCGGCTGATGACCAACAACCCCGACAAGACCGGAGCCCTCGCCCGGTACGGTCTGCGCGTCACCGGCCGCGAGCCGATGCCCGTCCAGGCGGGCGAGCACAATCTGCGCTACCTGCGCACCAAGCGGGACCGTATGGGGCACGATCTGCCCTGGCTGGAGGGGGAACCGGTTTCCGTCTGCGGCGGCCGGTGACACCGGCCCCACCGGACATTCCGGCCCACCACCGAACGACCCACCGAACGACCCACCGACGAGGAGCAACGTGAGCGGTAAGGGCGCCCCCGAACTGACCGTCAAGAACTGCGGCGACCTGCGCGTGGCCGTGATCGCCGCGCAGTGGCACGAGAAGGTGATGGGCGGCCTGCTCGACGGCGCGCTGCGCGCCCTGGGCGAGCTGGGCATCGACGAGCCCACCGTGCTGCGCGTGCCCGGCAGCTTCGAGCTGCCCGTCGCCGCCAAGGTGCTGGCCGCCCGCGGCTACGACGCGGTCGTCGCGCTCGGCGTCGTCATCCGCGGCGGCACCCCGCACTTCGACTACGTCTGCCAGGGCGTCACCTCCGGCCTCACCCAGGTCTCCGTGGAGACCGGCGTTCCCGTCGGCTTCGGCGTGCTGACCTGCGACACCGAGGAGCAGGCACTGGACCGGGCCGGGCTGGAGGGCTCCAGCGAGGACAAGGGCCACGAGGCGGTCACCGCCGCCGTCGCCACGGCCGCCGTCCTGCGCACCGTCGCCGAGCCCTGGCGGTGAGCGGGCCCGCGACCGGCGTAGGGTAGGGGGCACCATGGCGAACAAGACATTCGAGGAGCTCTTCGGCGAGCTCCGGCAGAAGGCCGCCACCGGCGACCCCGCCACCTCCCGCACCGCCGAACTGGTGGCCGCGGGCGTCCACACCATCGGCAAGAAGGTCGTCGAGGAGGCCGCCGAGGTGTGGATGGCCGCGGAGCACGAGGGAGCCGAGCGCACCGCCGAGGAGATCTCCCAACTGCTGTACCACCTTCAGGTGATGATGGTCGCCCGGGGCATCGACCTGGACGACGTATACGCTCACCTGTAGGAAGCGTCCCCCGGATCCCCTCCGGCGCCGTCACCGCCGACCGCGCCTCCCCACCCGCACCACTTTGCCCGCACGACCTCACCGCGCGCCGCTCGCACCGGCCCGAAGAAGCGAAGGAAGACCGCCCCATGCTGCGCATCGCCGTCCCCAACAAGGGTTCACTGTCCGAGCCTGCGTCGGCGATGCTCCATGAGGCCGGCTACAAGCAGCGCAAGGACCGCCGCGAGCTGGTCCTGGTGGACAGCGACAACGAGGTCGAGTTCTTCTTCCTCCGCCCCCGCGACATCGCCGTCTACGTGGGCTCCGGCAAGCTCGACATCGGCATCACCGGCCGCGACCTGCTGCTGGACTCCGGGGCCGCCGCCGAGGAGATCCTCCGGCTCGGCTTCGCGGGCTCCACCTTCCGCTACGCCACCCGCCCCGGCACGGCGGGCGACGTCGGCGACTTCGGCGGCATGACCATCGCCACCTCCTTCCCCGGCCTGGTCGCCAAGCACCTGGCCGACAACGGGGTGGACGCCTCCGTCGTCCGCCTCGACGGCGCGGTGGAGACGGCCATCCAGCTCGGCGTCGCCGAGATCATCGCCGATGTGGTCGAGACCGGCACCACGCTGCGCAACGCCGGACTGGAGATCATCGGCGAGCCCATCCTGGAGTCCGAGGCCGTCGTCATCCGGCGCACCGGAGCCCCCGCCGACGACCCCAAGGTGCGGCAGTTCCTCCGCCGCATGCAGGGCGTCCTGGTCGCCCGGCGCTACGTGATGATGGACTACGACATCCGCGCCGAGAAGGTCGAGCAGGCCGTGGCCCTCACCCCGGGCCTGGAGTCGCCCACCATCTCGCCGCTGCACCACGAGGGCTGGGTCGCGGTGCGCTCCATGGTGCCCGCCGGGGAGGCCCAGCGGATCATGGACGACCTGTACGAGCTGGGCGCCCGGGCGATCCTCACCACCGGCATCCACGCCTGCCGCCTCTGAGGCCGCAGGCACCCACCGAGGCACCGAGACGACGAAGCACCGACCCACCGAAAGAGCGACGCACGTGCCCGCCCCCGCCCCCGAGCCCGGCGCAGACCCCGGCTCCGGCCCCGAACTGCCGGTGACCTTCCGGCCCGCCCGCACCCGCGCCGTCCTGCTGTCGGTCGGCGTCGCGATCCTGGCCACCCTCACCACGGTCGCGATGATGCTGGAAGGGCTCGGTGCGGGGGAGCGGGCCTCCTTCGTCCTCACCGGCCTGCTGTTCCTCGGCGTCCTCGCCCTGCTCAGCCGCCCGAAGGTGGTCGCCGAGGAGAGCGGCGTCACGGTCGTCAACCTCACCACCGTCCGCCACCTGGAATGGGCGGAGATCATCAAGGTGAACCTCCGCCCCGGCGACCCCTGGGTCCTCCTCGACCTCGCCGACGGCACCACCCTGCCCGCCATGGGCATTCAGCCCGGCGTCGCCGAACAGCAGGCCATCCGGGACGCGAAGGCGCTGCGCGCGCTGGCCGAGAGCCACGGCACGGGGCCGTCCTCCCGCTGACCCGCGACCCACTGACCCGCGCCCCTCCGGCCCGGGCGGTCCGGGGCCGCGCCCCGTACCGGGCCTCCGCACCGCCTCGGAGCGGAGGTCAGGTGAACGAGGGGGGGTCGCGCCGCGGTCCCTCGGGGCCGCGGCCGGACAGCACCTCGCCATAGGCCTGCATCAGATCCGGCAGCCGCAGCGTCGCCAGCTCCTCCCGGGAGGGCGCGCCCGGGTAGTCCGACAGCCGCAGATCGCGGTAGGCGCAGGACTTCTCGTACAGGGTGCGCAGGAAACGGCCGTTGCCCAGCTCGTCGATCCAGCCCTGGTCCACCACATGGCCGCTGATGCTGCTCAGCTCCTCCAGCGCCTCCTCGTCCCACACGTCGCCGTTCTCCGCCGCCAGCACCTCGCCGATGGCCGTCAGCTCCGGCGGGCGGTAGCTGGGGAAGTCCACCCGGGTGGTGAAACGCGAGCCCAGGCCCGGATTGGCGGCCAGCAGCCGGTCCATGCCCTCCGGATAGCCCGCCAGGATCACCACCAGCCGGTCCCGGTTGTCCTCGGCACGCTTGAGCAGCACCTGGAGCGCCTCGTCGCCGTACGCGTCGCCCTTGCCGTAACCGGTGTTGGACAGGCTGTACGCCTCGTCCACGAAGAGCACCCCGCCCAGCGCGGAGTCGATCAGCTCGTTCGCCTTGACCGCCGTCTGGCCCAGGTACTCGCCCACCAGATCGGAGCGCTGCGCCTCCACCAGATGGTCGCCGCCCAGCAGGCCCAGCGCGTAGAACACCCGCCCCAGGATCCGCGCCACCGTCGTCTTCCCCGTACCCGAGGGGCCGGAGAAGACGAAGTGCCGCTTGGGCGGCTGGACGGGCAGCCCCTGCTCGGCACGGAGCCGCGCCATGTGCAGCTGCGCCGACAGCGCCCGCACCTGGCGCTTGACCGGCTCCAGGCCGACCATGCGCTCCAGCTCCTCCATCGCGCGGGCCAGCAGCACCGGGTCGGCCGGCCCCGCCGGGAAGCGCCCGGCCGTCCCCCGGCGGCCAAAGGACCGCTCCCGAGCCCAGTCCGCCTCCACCGGCACGGGCCCGCTCACGCCGCCGCTCACACCACCGCCCGTGCCGCCGCCCGTCGCACCCCCGGGGAGCAGGCCCCCGGCGGCCGGATCGGCGAGGTCCGCACCGTCGGCGGACCACCCCCCGCCGGCAGGCATGTCACCCGGCAGGCCGTCGAACGGCACATCCCCCGCCCCGTCGGCGGCGTCCACGACCGTCACGGCCGCGGACGCCGCCTCCGGCGCGTCGTCCAGCCCGTCGCCCTCGGCGATGGCGGTGAGCCGGGCGGCGGTGTCCATGAACGCCGGATCCACCCGGTACACCGCCCGGTACAGCGGCAGCGCCGACGCGCTGCGCCCGGTGCCCTCCCGGGCCCGGGCCAGCCAGTAGCGCAGCTCCTTGCGCTGCGGCTGCTCGCTGCGGCAGCGCATCAGGGCGGCGGCCAGCAGCGGCTCGGCCTGCCCGTACATCTCCAGCCGCACCCGGGCCATGCCCGCGAACAGGCTCGCCTCCACCCCCAGCAGCGGATCGCCCACCAGCGGCTCGGTGTGCCGGACCAGCAGCTCCCAGTCCTTGGCCAGATAGGCACGGCAGGCGTGCAGGAACCGCACCTGGGGGTCGGCCTCCACCGGCGGGCACTCGGCCAGCGCCCGGTCCAGATCCGCCGTACGGCGGCCGTCCAGCCAGTGCGAGGCGTGCGCCAGCAGCAGGTCGCGCTCGCTCTCCAGCACCGGCTGCACCCACCAGCCCAGCCAGTACCAGGAGTTGAGGGCACGACCGTGCCGGGTGCGCTGCTCGCCGAAGCGGTGGCGGTGCTCGTGCATCCGCAGCAGAGCGGTGGCGGTGTCCACGCGCAGGGCGTGCAGCCCCAGCCAGGCGTCGGCCATGCCCGGGTCGATGCGCACGGCGGCGCGGAACTCCTCCTCGGCATGGGTGTAGGAGCCCACGGTGTACGCGTCGACGCCGCGCAGCCAGGCGAGATCGGCGGGGGCCTGCGGACCGTGGACGTGCTGCGTGCCGTAGTCCCTCACGTCCCCCACGAAACGTCCCCCGAAGGTATGCGCCGGGCGGTCACCCGACGGCGGCGGTGGTTCTCAACGACGCTCAACGACCATGCTGCGAAAGGGAGTTGCCGCAGGCAGCAGGGCAGGACCCAGCCCGTCCGCAGCCTTTGGCATGGTACCCGCGCCCCGGTTTCGGGCGTAGACGGCGTATGGGCGGGCCGGAGGTGAGACGGACGCCGACGGGCCGGTGGCAGGCGTTCGGTGACGGACGGTGAGAACGCGCCGGAGCCCTCCGGGCGGAATCCGGACAGGATCCGGACAGGACGAAGCCCCCGATCACGGGGGAACAACCGGGGGCTTCGTAGGGGAACGGCCTGTGCAGGCCTTCCAGGGAGAACGTAGAACCAGGACCGGGGGCCGGTCAAGCCGGTGCGGGAGGGAACACACGGCCCGGTACGGCTGAAGCGCGTACCGCTGACGCCACGTCACCCACCGTAATTCTCGGCGGACTTCTCCCGAACTCCTCGCGGCCCCGGAAGCACCAGATATCCCCGCGCGCACCGCCGTACCAGGAGATCGGAGTGGGGGAGGGTGGGATCGGCGGCGAAGTGCCGCTCCTCCGCGCGCTCCCAGCCGTCCCAGAAGCCCGCGAGTTCCGGCCCGTCCCTGTGCCGTCCCCGGGCCCAGGCCTCCTCGCGCGGCACCTCAAGCCATACGACACAGGCCAGACGAGGGCGCAGGGCGCGGCGGCCCGCGCCGACCCCCTCCACCAGCACCACCGGCGCGGGCGGCAGCGTGCGCGCTCCGCCGAACACCCGGCGCTCCCAGTCGTACACCTCGTACCGGGCCGGCTCACCGCGCGAGAGCGGGGTGGCCACCTGCTCCAGGAAACGGCCGGTCCACCCGAACAGGGCGTCGTGACTCGCCAGATCGTCCAGATGGAGCACCGGCGCCCCGCCCAGCCGAGCAGCCAGGCGCCCGGCCAGCGTGCTCTTGCCGGACCCGGCGTGCCCGTCGACCGCCACCAGCCGCACCGGCCCGCACGACGGCGGCAGGGAGCGCAGCCGCCGGACGAGGTCGGCCAGGCCGTCCAGGCCGTCCGGACCGTTCAGGTCGGCCAGATCGGAGCGGGCACGGGGAATCACCGCTCCAGCCTACGACCGGCCGGACAACGCCACTGGTCGACACCAATGTTTTCGGGCGTACGGAGCCCGCAGCACTGGCCCCGAAGATCCGGCGGCGGGAAGATGTGGACACTCCGCGGTGCGTCCGCGGCACCACCACCACCGCCGCCGTATCGGCGCAGCACCCACGCGCGACACCGCACGCGCACCGACTCACGGAAGGACCGGGGTACCCACCGCCATGACCGACAGCAGACCGGCCACCCGCCGCACCGTACTCGCCGCCGCCGTCGCCACCGCCGCAGCGGCCGTCGCATCCCAGACCGCCCTCTCCCCGGCCGCCGCCTCCCCGCTTCCGGCCTCCCCCTCCACCCCCGGGGCGGGCCGGGACGGAGGGGGGAACGGCCCGCGGGTCGGCTCCACGGTGGACTACCGCGCCTGGACCTCCGCCGCCGACTGGCGCTCCGGCACCGGACAGGGCACCCGCGTGGCGGCCGGCCGCCGCCCCGGCATCGCCATCGCCGCACCCGCGGGCACCACCGACTACACCGACCCGCACACCGGGCGCACCGCCGCCTGGGAGTACGCCGTGTGGACCTCGCCCGTCCACCGCCCGCCGGTGCCCGCGAGTGAACTCGTCGCCTCCTGGAACGCCCACACCCCGGCCGGCACCTGGATCCGGATCGAGATGCGGGGCACCTACACCGACGGCACCGACACCCCCTGGTACACCCTGGGCGTCTGGGCCGCCGGCGACGAGGACATCCGCCGCACCTCCGTGGACGACCAGGGCGACGGCAAGTCCAGCGTCTGGACCGACACCTTCGCCGTCGACGACACCTCCACCGGCCTGCGCCTGGCCTCCTACCGGCTGCGCGCCACCCTCCACCGCGCCCCCGGCACCGACGCCACCCCGGTGGTCTGGCGCCTGGGCGCCATGGGCTCCGACGTCCCCGCCCGCTTCGAGGTCCCGGCCTCCGCGCCGGGCGTGGCCGTGGGCGTCGAGCTGGACGTTCCGCGCTACTCGCAGAACACCCACATCGGCCAGTACCCGGAGTACGACAACGGCGGCGAGGCGTGGTGCAGCCCCACCTCCTCGCAGATGATCATCGAGTACTGGGGCCGCAGGCCCACCGCCGAGGATCTGTCCTGGGTCAACCCCGACTACGCCGACCCCCAGGTCTGCCACGCCGCCCGCTTCACCTACGACTACCAGTACTCCGGCTGCGGCAACTGGCCGTTCAACACCGCCTACGCGGCCACCTACCGCGACATGCAGGGCATCGTGACCCGCCTGGACTCCCTCGCGGACGCCGAGCTCCTGGTCCGCGCCGGCATCCCCCTGATCACCTCCCAGTCCTTCATGGAGTCCGAACTCGACGGCGCGGGCTACGGCACCGCGGGCCACCTGATGACCGTCATCGGCTTCACGGAGGACGGCGACGTCATCGCCAACGACCCGGCCAGCGACAGCAACGAGGCCGTCCGCCGCGTCTACAAGCGCCGGCAGTTCGAGAACATCTGGCTGCGCACGAAGCGCTACAACGCCAAAGGCCAGGTCAGAAGCGGTACGGGAGGCATCTGCTACATCCTCTTCCCGGCAAAGCCCTCCCCGGCCCAGTGTCGCGCCCTGCGGAGCCTCGGCATCCGCTGACCCGCCGCCGAAGACGGCCCCGGTCGCCTGTCGGCAGGCGACCGGGGCCGTATCGGTCCGCCTTGACCCCGATGGAGGCGTGCCCCCATCCACCGCGACACCTCGTGGAGGGGAACGCCGCTGATCAGGCTCGCGGCGGACCTTCTGTGTCTCGGAGCGTACGGGGCGCTCTCCCAACTGCAATGTGCCTCAGGTCCACCGCGACCAGCACGTGCACGTGACACACATCACGTAACTGTCCGTGTTCGGTGCCTCATTGAGAGGTAGATGTCCGCTTGGTGGGGCTGGCGGGCTTGTGGTGAAGCGTTTACGTTCTCCTCCGGACCTTTACGTGATCTTCATGTCTTCTCTGGGGGGTCGGGGGATGTTTCGTCGTGCCCGCACGCGCGGCTTCGGTGGCCCGGTGGTCATCGCACTGGGGGCCGTGCTGGTCGCGGGGCTGACACCCGGCCTCGCCGAGGAGGCGTGGGCTCAGTCTCGGCCGCAGCGCGTGCTCACCGAGGACGGAGAGCCGAAGCAGCCGTCGGCGTTCTCCGAGGACGAGGCGCTGGCGCAGGCGAAACGTTCCGGTGAGAGCGTGGAGGTCCTGTCGCTGCGCGGTGAGAGCAGCGACGTCTACGCCACCCCGGACGGGCAGTTGGAGGCGCGCGAGTATCTGCGTCCGGTCCGTACCCGGGTGAAGGGCAAGTGGCAGCCGGTCGACACCGGTCTGGCCGCGACCCCCGATGGGGCGGTGGCGCCGAAGGCGGCCACTGTGGGGCTGGAGTTCTCCGGCGGCGGCGACGCCCCGCTGGTGCGGATGGAGAAGGCCGGACGCGAGCTGGCCCTGACCTGGCCGGGGGAGCTCCCGGAGCCGCGGCTGGACGGTGACACGGCCACCTATCCGGAGGTTCTGCCCGGGGTGGACCTGCGGATGGGGGCCCAGGAGGACGGCTTCACCCAGCTGCTGGTGGTCAAGTCGGCGCAGGCGGCGGCCAGTCCTGAGCTGGCCGAGCTGCGCCTGAGCCTGGCGGCCGACGGGATGGACGTCCGCGAGACCGCCCAGGGTGGGCTGGAGGCGATCGACGACGGCGCCAAGGGCGTGGTCTTCGAGGCGCCGACGCCGCTGATGTGGGACTCCAGCACCGGCGGGACCGGTGAGGCGGCGGCGCAGAAGGCTCCGTCCCAGGAGACGGCCGCCCAAACCGGGGAGGCCGGCGGGGAGCCCGGCGCGGGCGAGTCGGGCAAGCTGGCGCCGCTGGACGTGGAGGTCCCCGAGGACGGGAGCGAGCTGATCCTCACCCCCGACCAGGAGGTGCTGCGCGGAGCGGACACGGTCTACCCGGTGTTCATCGACCCGCAGTGGTACTCGCCGCGCGCCTCGGCCTGGACGATGGCGTCGAAGTACTGGGCCTCCTCCCCGCAGTGGAAGTTCAACGGCGAGCCGGACTCCGGCATGGGCTACTGCGGCTGGGACTACTGCAAGCCGTACGACACCAAGCGGCTGTTCTACCGGATACCGGTCTCCAAGTTCGCGGGCAAGTCGATCCTGTCGGCGGAGTTCGTCGTCCGTAACGTGTGGTCGGCCTCATGTACGGCGCGCGGGGTGCAGCTGTGGCGCACCAAGGGCATCTCCTCCTCCACGACCTGGAACACCCAGAACAACTCCGACTTCTGGATCGATCACCTCAAGACGGAGTCCTTCGCCTACGGCTACTCGGGCTGCGCCGCGAAGGATGCCGAGTTCAACGTGAAGTCGGCGGTCCAGCAGGCCGCGAACGGAAAGTGGTCGACGATGACGTTCGGGCTGCGGGCCTCCAGCGAGACCGACCGCTACGGATGGAAGCGGTTCTCGGACAAGGCGTTCCTGCGGGTGGTGTACAACCGCCCGCCGTACCAGCTGAAGATGTCGCAGCTGACGATGGAGTACGGCGGCACCTGCAAGCGGCCGGCGGATGCGGCGCGGGTGCGCAGCCTGGGCACGATCTACGCCAGCGATGTCACCGACCCCGACGGCGACAACGTCGCGGTGCAGTTCCAGGCCAAGTGGGACAACGGGGACGGCAAGGGTCTGATCGCCCGCTGGAAACCGTCGCTGACCGGCTACAAGAAGTCCGGCTCCAGCTTCTCCGTCAAACTGCCGACGACGATCCCGAAGCACACGCAGATCCACTGGTACGCGCGGGTGCGGGACACGGACTCGACCGGGTACGGGAACTACTCGCCGTGGTCCTACGCGGGCGACCCGACCGGCTGCTACTTCGTCTACGACACCCAAAAGCCCAAGGCCCCGGCGGTCTCCTCGGGCGAGTATCCGGCCTCGGACCCGGAGAACCCGGACGACCCCTGGTACGACGGGGTGGGCCAGTACGGCACCTTCACGGTGGACTCCTCCTCGACGGATGTGACCCGCTACCGGTACGGCCTCAACAGCGACCCCCTGCCGTCCAACCAGGTCACCACCTCCGGCGGCGACGCCAGGAACATCGACCTGCTCCCGGCGAAGCCAGGGGCGAACTTCGTCACCGTGATGTCCTTCGACGCGGCCGGCAACGGATCGGAGATCAGCACCTACCACTTCCGGGTCAAGGCCGGGCAGCCCGAGCGGGCCACCTGGCAGATGGACGAGGAGGCCGGCGCCACCCAGGCCGAAGGCTCCACCCCGGCCCGCACCGCGACCCTGCACGGCGGCGCCACCCCCGGGGCGGCGGGCAAGAAGGGCACCGCCGTGGAGTTCGACGGCACCGACGACTACGCGGCCACCGACATCCCGGTGGTCGACACCAGCCGCGGATTCGCCGTCTCCGCCTGGGTCAGGCTCTCCGCGATGCCCGGCCGCGCGGCGATCGTCGCCGCCCAGCCGGGCAACCACAGCCCCGGCTTCGAGCTGTACTACTCCCAGGCGTTCGACCGCTGGGTGTTCAACCAGTACACCTCCGACCAGGCCGGCGCGGGCATCGTCCGCGCGATGGCCGACACCCCCGGCGGGGTGAGCGCCGGCACCTGGACCCACCTGGTGGGTTCCTACGACTCCGCCCGGGACATGCTGGAGCTGTTCGTCGACGGGACCCTGATCGGCCAGACCCCGTACGCCACCCCATGGAGCGCCCGCCGCGGCCTGAGCATCGGCGCCGGCTCCTACAACGGCACCACGGGCAACTTCTTCCCCGGCGCCATCGACGACCTCCAGCTCTTCGACAAGCCGCTCACCGCCAACGAGGTCGGCAAACTCGGCGCCCACCAGCAGGTGGGCGACCCCGGACGCCCCGCGGTGGCGGTCTTCCCTCTCGACGAGGCGGCGGACGCCACCCAGATCACCGGGCACGGCGACGTGCTGCCCGCCCGCTTCCACGGCGGCGTCACCCCCGGCGAGCCCGGCATGGCGGGCAAGGCCGCCCACTTCAACGGCACCGACGCCTACGCCAGGATCGGGCAGACCAGCGGCCCGCACATGAACACCGCACGCAGCTTCACCATCTCCGCCTGGGCCAAACTGGACGACAAACCCGGCCACGCGGCGATCATCGCCGCCCAGGCGGGCCAGGCACGCCCCGGCTTCGAGTTGTACTACTCGGCCGCCAACGACCGGTGGGCGGTCAACCAGTACGCCTCCGACAGCGCGGGCTCCGGCCTCATCCGCGCCATGCAGCCGGAAGGCGCCACCGCCCACGCCGGGCAGTGGACCCACCTGGCCGGCGTCCACGACACCGTCGCCGACACTCTGACCCTGTACGTCAACGGCACCAAGGCCGGATCCACCACACTGGAAGGCGCCTTCTACGCCAACCAGTCCATGTACCTCGGCGCCGGCTCCTACAGCGGCGTCATCGGCAACTTCTTCCCCGGCGCCATCGACGACGTCCGCCTCTTCGACCGACCCGCCTCCGCGGCCGAGATCCAGCAGCTGTTCAAGCAGCGCCCGCTGGTCAAGGGCCGCTGGAACTTCGAGTCCACCGACGGGGCCTCCCCGGTCACCACCCCGGACTCCTCCTCGGAGGGCCGCCCCATGACCCTCCACGGCGGCGTGGTCAGCGGCATGGATCCGTGGATCGACTCCGGTTACCTGGAGCTGGACGGCGTGGACGACTACGCCGCCACCGATGTTGTGCCGGTCGATACCAGCGCCAGCTTCACCGCGACAGCCTGGGCCAAGGCCGCCGCGATCCCCGAGGCCCCGGTGACCCTGCTCAGTGCGGAAGGTTCTCACCAAAGCGCCTTCGCCGTGCGCTACACACCAGGCAGCAACGCTGAAGTCCCAGGACATTGGCAGCTGGCCATGCCGGGTGAGGATTCGACCACTTCCGATGTGACCAGTGTGGACAACGCGGCCGCTCTTGACAGCGTGAACGAAGACTGGACCCATCTGGCACTGGTCTATGACGGCTTCTCCAAGGAAGTGCGCCTATATGTGAACGGGGTCCTGGACGAAGTCCTCTGCGCCGATGAAGACGGAAACGGCGACGCGGACGACGCCTCATGCACGGACCGCATTCCGTGGGCGGAAAACGTACTGCCTTTCAAAGCCACTGGTTCTCTGCAGGTCGGCAGGCTGACAACAGCGGGTACAGGCAGTGAGCACTGGCCTGGTCTGGCGGATGACGTATGGATCTTCCAAGGCGCACTGAGTGATGACCAGGTGTCTTACTTGGCCGGGCAGTTCTATGGAACTCCGACCGAGATACCGGACCCGAACTGACCACGGATCCGGTGTGCCACGGCTGCCCTTGGCGGCGCACCGGCAGCTGCTCCTGGCAGCCCCCGGATTTCTGTTGCTTCGCCAATCTGGGCTGTCCCTCGCCCGGGTGCGGCTCTTGTGATGAGGAGTAAAGACAGAGATGAGTGCCAGAACGGTGATCCGAGCTGGATCGAAGTTGCGACGCCGCACGGCACTGGCCGTCTCGGCAGTGATGGTGGGAACGCTGCTGCAGGCGGTCTCCGCACCCGCAGTCGTGGCCGATGACGGGAACCCTTCTCAGTCGCTCGACCTGGGCACGCCGGTAACAGGAAAAGAGGGCATCAAGGTCAGGCCGCGTGATACTCACAAAGGGCCGAAGACCCCGAAAGAGAAGCCCAAGGCGGCCTGGCCCAAGGCCGGCACAGCCGTAGTGAAGCTTCCCGAGGCCGCAGCGAGAAGTTCCGACGAGCCTCCTCCCAGAAAAGCGAAGGGGCTGCCGGTCGCTCTCGAAGTACCGGCGGAGGCGAAAACCGGACACCCTGGAGTACGGGCCAAGGCTGCCGAGGCCGCAGCTGCAGGGAGCGTCGAGGCACGGGTACGGGGGCGCGAACAGACTGCCAAGGCAGGAGTGGAGGGCCTGCTTCTCACCCTTGAACCGCAGACCGACGGCAAATCCGGCAAGACCGGTGTAACAGTCGACTACTCGGCCTTCGCGCAGTCATACGGTGGCGGCTACGCCTCCCGGCTGACCCTGGTGGAACTGCCCGAGTGCGCGCTGACAACCCCGGAGAAGAAAAAATGCTCAACACGCCGGGCTGTCCCCACCACCAATGACACTGAGCAGCAGAAGCTGACCTCTGACAGCGTAACCCTACGCTCGGACGCACCGACCGTGCTGGCCGCAGTCGCCGATGACCAGGGTGTGAAAGGCGACTACAAGGCCACCCAGCTCTCCCCGTCGGCTACCTGGAACACCAATCTCAACACCGGCGACTTCACTTGGTCCTACGACATGCCAGTGCCCGAGGTCCCCGGAGGCATGAAGCCGAGCGTCGGCCTCTCTTACTCCTCCGGAGCCATCGACGGCCGGACGGGAACGACGAACAACCAGTCGTCCTGGGTGGGCGACGGCTTCGAACTGTGGCCCGGCTACATCGAGCGCCGCTACAAGCCCTGCGCCGACGACGGAGTGAAGAACGCGGACGGAAACAAACCCGGAGACCAGTGCTGGGGTTATGACAATGCCTTCATATCCTTCAACGGAAAGAGCGGCGAACTGGTACCGGCCGGTGAAGACAACTGGAAGCTCAAGCGGGACGACGGCACCAGAATCACAAGGCTCACTTCCACCAACCGGGGCAACGGCGACGACAACGGTGAGTACTGGCGGCTGACAGACCCGCAGGGCAATCGCTACTACTTCGGCTACAACCGCCTCCCGGGCTGGGCGTCGGGCAAGGAGACCACCGCCTCTACCTGGACCGTTCCCGTCTTCGGCGACGATGCGGGCGAGCCCTGTCACGCCTCCGCCTTCGCCGACTCCTGGTGCCGGCAGGCATGGCGCTGGAACCTGGACTACGTCGTCGACCGGCACGGCAATGCGGTCGCCTACTACTACGACAAGGAGACCAACTCCTACGGGCGCAACCTGAAGGCGTCGGACGACACCCGCTACGATCGCGGCGGCCACCTGGACCGCATCGAGTACGGGCTGAAGTCCTCCAGCATGTACACCGCCGAGCCGCTGGCCAAGGTCGACTTCACCAGCTCGGAACGCTGCCTGCCCAAGACCGGGGTGAGCTGCGCCGCGGACACCATCGATGACCAGGCGTTCTACTGGTATGACACCCCCTGGGACCTCAACTGCGAGGCTGGCGAGGACTGCGATCAGCGCCTGTCGCCCACCTTCTGGACCCGCAAGCGGCTGACCGAGGTCTCCACCCACGTCCTCAAACCCGACGGCTCCTACGGCAAGGTCGACTCCTGGAAACTCGGCCACCGCTGGGGCATGGCGGACATCGACTACCAGCTCCTGCTGGACAGCATCCAGCGCACCGGGCACACGGCCAGCCCGACGGTGACCCTGCCGAAGACCACACTCGACTACAGCCAGATGGAAAACCGGCTGGACGAGACCGGAGACGGGTACGCGCCGTTCGTCAAGGAACGCCTGTCCACGGTGGCCGACGAGTCCGGCGGCCAGATCACCGTCGACTACTCGACCCCGGCCTGCGACTCCGCCTCCCTGCCCACCCCGCAGACCAACACCACCCGCTGCTTCCCGCAGTACATCGGCGGATCGGCGGAGGAAGACCCGGAGCTGCACTGGTTCAACAAGTACGTCGTCACCTCCGTCACCGCCTCCGACCGCACCGGGGGAGCACCGGATCAAGCCACCCGCTACAGCTACCTGGGCGGAGCCGCCTGGCACTACGACGATGACGACGGTCTGACCAAAGAGAAGCACAAGACCTGGTCCCAGTGGCGAGGCTACGGGCACGTGCGGGTGCAGACCGGTGGGCAGGACACCGCCAGCATGGAGACGCAGCAGGACACCTACTTCCTGCGCGGCATGCACGGCGACCGCAAGGACACCTCCGGGGACACCACCAAGACCGTCACCGTCTCCCTCGGCGAGGGCGAGGGAGACCCCATCACCGACCACGAGGCGGCCAGCGGGTTCGCCTACAAGACCGTCACCTACTCCGCGCCCGGCGGAAAGATCCTCGGCAAGACGGTCAACCGGCCCTGGCGCCACGAAACCGCCAGGAAGGTCCGAGACTGGGGCACGGTGACCGCCAACCTCACCGGCACCTCACACACCAGGACCTGGACCTCCCTGGACGACGGCGCCGGCAGCCAGTGGCGCATCACCTCCTCGTCGAAGACGTACGACACCGTCGCCGGACGTATCACCGAAGTGGACGACCGGGCCGACAACTCCACCGCCGCAGACAACCGGTGCACCCGCACCACCTACGCCACCAACACCGAGAAGAACATCCTCACCCTGCCCTCCCGGGTGGAGACCGTCACCAAGGACTGCGCCACCACGCCCGACCGCTCCAGTGACGTCATCTCCGACATCCGCACCGCCTACGACGGCGGTGGCTACGGTGATGCCCCCACCAAGGGCGACGCCACTGCGAGCGCGGTGCTGAAGAAACACGACGGCACCACGGCCACCTACCTGGAATCCGGCGCGACCTTCGACTCCTACGGCCGTGAGCTGACCACCACCGACCTGACTGCCACCGTCACAGTTTCCGGCGACGGCACGCTTATCCGCGCGCCGCGCACCGACGGCCGCACCACGACCACCACCTACGGCCCGACGACCGGCTTTCCCACGGAAATCACAGAGACAGGCCCGCCAGCCGTCGAGGGAGACAGCACCTCGGCACTGACCACCATCACGGAACTGGATCCGCTACGCGGCCATCCGAAGGCCACATACGACGCCAACAACGTCCGGACGGCTTTCGCCTACGACGCGCTGGGCCGCTCCAGCAAGGTCTGGCTCGCCGGTCGCCTCACGGGCACCCCCCCGGACTACGAGTTCACCTACTACGTCAACGAGAACCAGCCGGTCGCGGTCGCCATCAAGACCCGCAACAACGGCACCGGCCAGTACACGACCTACACGATCTACGACGGCTTCCTCCGCGAACGCCAGACCCAGGCCCCCGGTCCCGATGGGGGCCGACTCATCGCGGACGTCTTCTACGACGAACGCGGCCTGAAAACCAAGACCTTCTCCTCGTACTACAGCGCAGGCGACCCCGGAACCGCGATCTTCGCCCCTGACAACGCCTGGTCGGTACAGACCCAGACCCACTACACCTATGACGGCCTCGGCCGGGAGACCGAGGTCCGGCAGATCGCCGGAAACGGCACCGGCGGAACCGTTCTGGGCACCACCGAGAAGCTCTACGGCGGCGACCGCACAACTGTGATTCCGCCAGAGGGCGGAATGGCCACCACCACCCTCACCGATGCCCGCGGACAGAGCACTGAGCTGCGTCGGCACCACCTCCGCGCGGCCGACGCTCCCTACGACACCATTGCCTACCGCTACACCTCACGAGGCGAACTGTCGAAGGTCATCGATGCCGCAGGCAACACCTGGGAATACACCTACGACCAACTCGGCCGACAGATCACGGCCAAGGACCCCGACAAGGGCACTACGACAAGCCGCTACGACGACCGCAACCTGCTGACATCGGCCACCGACGCACGCGGCACCACCCTCGCTCACGTCTACGACGGCTTGGGCCGCCAGACCGAACTGCGCGAGGGTTCGGCGACGGGAACACTGCGTGCCAAGTGGGTCTACGACACCATCAGCGGCGCCAAGGGGCACCTGGCCGAGGCCGTCCGCTACCACAACGGGAACGCGTACACCTCCAAGGTGACGGCATATGACCGGTACTACCGGCCGATCAGAACCGCCGTTGAAATCCCCTCCGCCGAAGGAGCCCTGGCGGGCACCTACCACACCGCCACCTCCTACAAGTCTTCCGGTCTGATCGGAAGCCTCAACTACTCGGCCGCCGGATCCCTGCCCGGCGGCGGCGCCACCTACGTCTACGACGACCGCACCCTGCGCACGACCTCGGTGTTCGGACGCGACTACGACGCCGACGTCACCTACAACCACGTCGGCCTGCCGCTGATGTACTCACTCGGTGCTTCCGGCAGCAGCCCGAGAACCGAGATCACCAACACCTACGAGCAGGGCACCCAGCGCCTGGCCACCTCCCGCGTGGAGCGGCAGGACATCAACGGCGTCGACCGGCACAACACATACCGCTACGACGAGGCCGGCAACGTCCTGTCCATCACCGACGTCTCCCGCTCCGGCACCGACAACCAGTGCTTCACCTACGACTACCTGCGCCGCCTCACCCAAGCGTGGACACAGCCCACCCAGACCTGCGCCGACGCCCCGAGCGCCGGCGTGCTCGGCGGCCCGGCCCCCTACTGGCACTCCTACACCTACGACAAGACCGGCAACCGGCTGACTGAAACCCAGCACGACACCACCGGCGACACCGCCAAGGACATCGAGCGGGCCTACGACTACCCCGCGCCCGGCAGCCCGCAGCCGCACACACTGGCCTCGGTGACCACCACCGGACCGACCGGCACGGCCCGCGACAGCTACGGCTATGACGAGTCCGGCAACACCACCGCCCGCACCCTCGGCGGCGACACCCAGCGGCTGACCTGGGACCCCGAGGGACACCTGGCCAAGGTCACCGAACCCATCGAGGGTGAGGACGACCAGGTCACCGAGTACCTCTACGACGCCGACGGCAACCGGCTCATCGGCCGCACCCCGACCGAGACCACCCTCTACCTCGGCCACACCGAGGTCACCCTTGCCAAGGGCACCACGGAGCCGAAGGCCACCCGCTACGTCGACCTCCCCGGCGGCCACCAGGCCGTCATCGAGGACGACGGCACGGTCTCCTTCACCATCGCCGACCACCACGGCACCAGCCACCTCGCCATCGACGCGAGCGACCTGTCGATGACCCAGCGCCGCAGCCTGCCCTTCGGCGGCACGCGCGGCGAGCAACCGGAGCTCTGGCCCGGCACCAAGGGCTTCGTCGGCGGCACCACCGACACCGCCACCGGCCTGACCCACCTCGGCGCCCGCGAGTACGACCCCGCGATCGGCCGCTTCATCTCCGTCGACCCCATCATGAACTTGGCCGACACGGAGTCCTTCCACGGCTACGCCTACGCGGGAAACAGCCCGATCACCTACTCCGATCCCACCGGCCTCGTCCGACCGGCAGAAGAAGGCGGAGAAGGCTGCGACCCGATTACCTGTCCATACCTCGACTGGGGAAGCAACGAGGATCGCAGTGAGCTCCTGAACGCGCTGGCGAAGGAAGACCCGATCAAGTGGGGGCACTACGAGCCCATCGCCGACGTTCTGGGTAACACGGGCGGAAGCGGCGGAGGAAAGGGATGGTTCGAGACTTTCCTCAGTCACGGAAAAGATCGTGCGGCCGAGTTTCTCTACGGAGGAATTGAATTCATTCAGAGTAACATCTCTGATGGCTGGAACTGTGTAAGTGCATTGGAGTGCGAAGCAGCTTGGGAAAAATTCCTTAAGTATCATCCGCTAAACGGGGAGAACCTGGTAGAGCAGATCACTGCCATGTGGGGCAGTGGAGAAGAAATAGCCTCCGGGTTCTTCAACGGGAGAAGTGCACAGTCCAGCGCGGACCTCGCCATCATTGCCGCCTCACTCCTCACCGCCAAGAAGGGACTCAGCAAGTCCTCCTGTCACAGCTTCCTTCCAGGCACCACGGTCCTCCTCGCTGACGGCACCACCAAGAGCATCGAAGACGTCGAGATAGGTGACAAGGTCGTCGTCACCGATCCCGAGACCGGTGAGACAACCACCCGTGAGGTCGTCGCCACCATCGTCACCGAGGACGACAAGCACTTCGTCGACCTCGCCATCACCACCGAAGACGGCCCCGCCTCTCTTGTCTCCACCACCACCCACCCCTTCTGGGTGGAGAGCGAAGAGAAGTGGCTGGACGCCGGCGAGCTCGCTCCCGGCATGTCTCTGCGTGCTCCCGACGGGGCCACTGTCGCCGTCGACGAGGTCCGCTCCTTCACCAAGCGCCAGCGCACCCACGACCTCACTGTCCAGGGCATCCACACGTACTATGTGCTGGCGGGGGCCACTCCGGTCCTGGTTCACAATTCTGGCCCTTGCGATCCGCCTCTGAAGTCGTTGCACCCTGACAGCTCGCTCGATAAGAGTTCGCTGGACTTCTGGGGCAAGCAAGACACGGAAGATATCCTCTTTTCCTTGAGGCCAGGGGCGAAGGAGGCGCTGAGAGTGAAGCCGGACGGGACGATCGCGAATGGAAACACTCGGATCAAGGTCCTGCGGGATCGCGGATACGATGTCGATTCCTTGCCTCGCGAACCCTATGGCAGCAGCCGCCCAATGACGGACGAGGATTTCTGGGACATGGATCAATGAATATTCGAGATCGAGTGCTTGCGGTCCTGGAGTCCGAGTCCAAGGAAGTGTTCCTGCTGGCCTTGGGGCACCGGCTGGGGATATCGGCGCGCTTAATTTTCTCGGAGGGAAGTTCGGATGCACTGCAACAAGCCCGAGCTTGCAACGAGATGATGATCGCCATCTGGCTGCAAGTGTGGGCTATGAAGGATGCTGAGGGAGATGGTTACCCGGATTCAGAATTCCTTCCGATCCTGCTGGGAAAGGCTGACGCAGGAAACGCGCGTCCGCATCTTCGTGACGCAATTGAGAGCGCCCTGTTTTCGGTCCACGGCAATGGGGCGTCAGGCCAGGGATCTATAAGCCACTAAAGCGTCCCGATAAGAGATCTGAGGGAATCGAGGAGCCCCGTCGGAAGGAAATTCCGGCGGGGCTCCTGTGGCGTTTGACGGCAACGCTGACGGCAACGTCAGCGGACGACGGCTGCGGCGGGTGGGGCGTCAGGGTCGTCACCGGTCGGGCTGAGGGCTGCGCCGAGGGCGTCGATAGCGTCTCGCTGGAGGCGGAGCCTTACGTGGGCGTAGACGGTGGCGGTGACGCCGATGTGGGCGTGGCCGAGGAGTTCCTTGATGACGATGAGGTCGACGCCCTGTTCCAGGAGCAGGGTGGCAGTCGAGTGGCGGAGATCGTGGAAGCAGATCGTCCGGAGCTCGGCCTTGTGGAGGAGGCGGCGGAAGCGGCGGGTGAGGTTGGTGGGGTCGAGTGGCTTGCCCTTCGGGGCGGTTCACACCGAACGTTTTACAGTCCTGGCTTGGGGGTGATGCCCAGGACGAGGAGGGCTCGTTCTGGTAGGTCGCGGATGGCGCGGGTGGTATTGGCGATGTTGGTCGCTCCGAGAGTTTTGAGGGCGCCGACAGCGAGGTTGCGCATGGTGGCCATGGCGCGGGGTGCGTTGCCGGCGTGGACTGCGGAGGCGTCCTCGGCGAGGGTACGGTCGCGGATGTTGTGCTGGGCTTCCACGATCCAGTGGCCGCGCAGGTGGGAGAAGAGTTCGGCGGGTTTCGTCTCGTGGGCGTCGAGGCTGGTGACCGCGTAGACGGTCTCGCGGGTCTCCTTCCCGCCGGAGGCTTTGCGGCGGCGGTGGACCCGGACGGCGAGCTTCCCATGGGGGGAAGGCGATGCCGTCGAGGTTGTCGGCGATGGCCGGAGTCTTGATGGAGCGGGACTCACGACGGCCGTGCCCTTTGTCGGAGGTGGTGTGCTGGACGGTCACCGCATGCCAGTCCAGGCCGTCCAACTGTGCCCAGACGGTGGGCTGATTGCGCTTGATGACCGCCACGTAGTGCGCCTTCTTCGTCTCCACCAGCCAGGTGACGTTGGTTTTCACCGAGTGAAGTGCGTCGAAGGTGAGCACGTCCCCGTTCAGGTCGAGGAGGGCGAGCAAGGACTGGAAGTGCCGGGTCTCGTTGGTCTTGGACCCGGCCTCGGCCTGGGCCAGGGTGACCGCGAGGCCGTGGGTGATGGCGGACAGCAGGTGCCGGCGGGACTGGTCGAGGCGTGCGGAGCCGCGCAGTGCCTTGCCGTCCACAGTGATCACCCGCCGCCCGGCCGAAGCTGCCGTGTCCGCTCTGTCGTCTGCCTCAATCTACGGCACTTTCAAGTCAGTTGGACCGTCCCGGGAATTCGCGCAAGCCCTGCCTCGACGGCCCCGGCGCCAACCCCGAGGGTGTCAACTGCTTCAAGGGCTGGAAGGGAGAACCCGGTTACAGCAGTCCGTAAGCGGCTGTGAAAGGCACCCCGGTGGGGCACCGAGAGCGCCTCGGTGCCCCACCGGCCCCCATCCACAGACAGGCGGAGCACCGTGTTCCTCGTACCGATCGCCGCCCTGCTCCTCTGGGCGGGATGGACCCTCCTGGCTGCCTCACGACCGCGAAACCCCCGCCTTGCGACGGTGCTCTCCTTGACGGTGCTGTCCGTCAGTGTCGCCGTCGTGGTGGCCTGCCTCGTCGGTGACGGAAGCGGGGGCAGGACGATCGTCTGGTTCCTGGGGCCCGCGATCGTCCTGTCGGCACTGCGCCTGACACAGGCCGTACGGGGGGTCGGCGGCGACCGCTCCTGAACATCGGCCGTTCACCATCGGCCTGACGGTCGTCGGCACACACCCGGCACCGTCCGGGTCGGTGGTCCCGCGCGGGGCCCCGGACGAGTCCGGGGATACCACCCTGCTCGCTTCCGTGGTGATCCCCGCGGTGATTACCGCTCTGAAGCGGCTGCCATGGAGTTCACCGGAACCCTGCACGACCCGGACCGTCCTCCCGGCCCGCCCGCGGACCACGGCTGAGACCACCATGGGTCCGACGCCCCGGGAGGGCCGCGCCCTCGCCTCCCGCCGGGGCGGGGGCCGCGCTATTCGCCCGCGGTCACCAGTCCCGATTCGTAGGCGAAGACCACCGCCTGGGCGCGGTCGCGCAGACCGAGCTTGTTCAGGACGCGGCTGACGTGCGTCTTGACCGTCTGCTCGGCCAGCACCAGCGTCTGCGCGATCTCCGCGTTGGACCGGCCGCCGGCAACCAGGGTGAGGACCTCGGTCTCGCGTTCCGTCAGAGCCTTGAGCCGCAGCGCGGGCCTGCCCCGGGCCGCGGGACGCTGCCGGGCGAAGTCCGCGATGAGGCGGCGTGTCACCGAGGGGGCGAGCAGTGCGTCGCCCGAGGCCACGACGCGTACCGCCGCGATGAGGTCGGCCGGCGGCGCGTCCTTGAGCAGGAAGCCGCTCGCGCCCGCCCGCAGCGCCTCGTAGACGTAGTCGTCGACGTCGAACGTGGTGAGCATCAGGACGCGTGGACGGTGCGTCACGCCCGGTGGAGGCGCCAGGATGTGGTGTGCGGCCCGCAGGCCGTCCATCTCGGGCATGCGGACGTCCATCAGCACCACGTCGGGGTGGGTGCGCCGGCTCAGCTCGACGCCCTGCGCGCCGTCGGGGGCCTCGCCCACCACGTCGATGTCGCTCTGGGCGGCCAGCAGTGCGGCGAAGCCGGCCCGCACCATGGCCTGGTCGTCGACGACGATGACCCGGATCGTCATGCCGCTCCCTCTCTGTCGTCCTCCGCCACCGGCGACGTCACCGGCAACCGTGCCGCCACCCGGAAGCCGCCGTCCGGCAGCGGCCCGGTGTCCAGTTCGCCGCCCAGCAGCCGCACCCGCTCCCGCATGCCGACCAGGCCGTGCCCGGTGCGACCCTCCTCGAACGGCGCGGTGGGCGGGGCGGGCGACGGCCCGTTGACGACGAGGACGGTGAGCCGCGCGCCGTCCCCCAAAGCGGACTTCGACGCGGACACCGACACCTGTGCCGGAGCGCCCGGCGCGTGCCGCACGACGTTCGCGAGGGCCTCCTGGACGATGCGGTACGCGGCCAGACCCACCATCTCCGGCACGTCGGCGTCGCAGGGGGTGAACTCCACCGGCACGCCCGCTCTCACCGTCGCATCCACCAGCTGCCCGACCTGTGTCAGGCCCGGCTGGGGCGCGAGTTCGCCGTGCGTCTCCTCGCTCCGCAGTACGCCGAGGAGCCGTCGCATCTCACCGAGCGATTCGCGCGCGGTCGCCGCGATGGAGGTGAACTCCTCCCGCACGTCCGGCGGCAGGCCGTCGAGGCGGTACGCCGCGGTGTCCGCCTGCACCGTGATGACGGACATGTGGTGTGCCACCACGTCGTGCAGTTCGCGCGCGATGCGGGCGCGTTCCTCCAGCAGCGTCCGCCGGCCGCGCTCGGCCTCGCTGATGGTCTCCTGCTCGGCCAGTCTGCGCTGCGCCTCGTACCGCTCGCGGAGCGCACCGCAGAGTACGAGCACGGCGCCGCTGAGCACGATGAGCAGGGTTGTGTTGCCGTTCGTGTCGTGGGGCGCGGCGAACTCCAGGCCGACGCCCGCGCCCACCGTCGCCAGCCACACCGGCACAAGCGTCCGGCGCGGCTCGCGCAGGCCGAGGGCGATGCAGAGGCCGACGTACCCGACGATCTCCATGGGCGGGAACGGCCACAGGAGCCGCTCCTCGAAGTCGACGGCGAGCAGGGCGAGCGCCCCGACCACGTCCGCGGTGAAGATCACGTACCAGGCCCGCAGCGGACGGACGACGGCGAGCAGCAGCGGCGCCGTCTGCGCGACGGCCAGCGCGCTCGCCACGCCGCCGTTCAGGCCGTAGTCGGTGCCGAGTACATGGATGGTGGTGGGCAGCAGGGCGACGCACAGCACGAACGCCACGCCCCACGGCAGCAGCCGTACCCACCGGCGCGACGCGTCGGCGAGCAGCGCGCGCGGCCGCTGCTCTCCCCCCGAGTCCATGGGCTCCAGCTTAGGCGCGGCGAGGGTGAGCGGCGCCGGCTCATCCGATGTCGGCACGGAGAGGCTCTCCCACCTCGTGCAGGTGCCGCAGGGCTCGGCGGTAGGAGTCGACGAGACCGGTCTCCGTGTAGGGGACGCCGAGGTCGTGGCAGCGGGCCTTCACCATGGGCCGGGCGAGCCTCAGGTGGGGTCGGGGCATGCTGGGGAACAAGTGGTGCTCGATCTGGTAGTTGAGGCCGCCGAGGAACCAGTCGGTGAGGACGCCGCCTTCGATGTTGCGGGACGTGAGGACCTGACGCCGCAGGTGACCCCACTTCTCGCCGTCGGGGTCGGGCATGTCCATCCCCTTGTGGTTGGGCGCGAAGGCCATGCCCAGGTGCAGCCCGAACAGGGCTTGGTGGAGGAGGGCGAAGACGAGCGCCCGCGCCGGCGGCATGGTCGTCAGGAGCACCGTGAGGTATCCGGTGACGTGGGCGGTGAGGAGGGCGCCTTCCACCAGGCGCTCGCGGCCGGTCCGGCGGCGCAGGTCCCGGAAGCCGTGGAGCTTCAGGGCGATGCCCTCGAGGAGGGTGAGCGGGAAGAAGAGCCAGGCCTGGTGGCGGGTGAGCAGGCCGCGGAAGCCCGTGCGGGTGGCGGCCTGCTCGCCGGTGAAGACGAGGACGTCGGCGGCGACGTCGGGGTCCTTGTCGATGTGGTTGGGGTTGGAGTGGTGGCGGTTGTGCTTGTCGTTCCACCAGCCGTGGCTCATACCGAGCAGCAGGTTGCCGTGGACGAGTCCGATCCGGCGGTTGGTGGCCCGGCTGCCGCTGATCTGGGCATGGCCCGCGTCGTGGCCGATGAACGCGGTGCGGGCGCACAGGACGGCGAGGACGGGGGCGAGAACGAGTACCCACCATGAGTCGCCGGTGAGCGCCATGCCGGTGACGACGGCGGCCAGACCGAGCGCGTTGGCCGCTATGACGCGTGCGTACCAGCCGGTGCGCCGGTTGAGCAGCCCCTGTTCCCTGATGTCGCGCAGCAGGGGCGCGAACTCGCTGCCGGTTTCCGGTGCGGGCTGCCTCGCGGCGGTTCTCGCGGGGTGCGGCAGAGCGGTTTCGTCGGTTGTGGGCATGCCGGGTGTGGACATGGTTGCGCTCCGGTGTTCGATGGAGGGGGTCGCGGTGCTCGGTTTCGTCCGATCGTTCGAGGTGCCCGGTGCCGCCGGGGGCGAGGGTCCGTGCCGCGGCGGCACCGGACCGTGGTGACACGGCGGTGCGGACACGCCGCTCACATCGCTCACGCCGCGAGTGCGAAGTAGAAGAAGCCCGCCGCCAGCACGCCCGCCGCCGCGCGCAGGACCGTGCCGGTGCGGTCCCACGGGGCCTCCAGGGGCCGGGCGAACTTCGCGATCGCCATGAGCAGCCCCGCGAAGAGCGGCATCCAGACCAGCCGCGCCAGAATCCATCCGGCCGTGTCCGGCGTGGTGGTCAGGCCGGGGACCTCACCGAAGCGCGAGGCGGGAACCGCGGCGGCGAGCATCGCCGTCTGGTGCCAGCACAGGATCGTCATCGCCGACAGGTTGACGACCGCCACCGGGCCCCACAGGACGGGGCGCCGGAGCAGCCGGGCCAGCCGGTCGCGCAGCACGATCGCCGCACCGCACTGGAGGGCCGCCAGCGCGAGGACCAGCAGGGATGGCGGATGGGAGTTGGTACGGGACCGGCCGGGCACGCCCACCATCGACGCCGGGTAGTGGAAGACGAGCAGCAGGGCGGCGAACAGGGCCGCGCCGCCCGTGATCAGCAGCCACGCCTCACGCCGGCCCAGCCGCCTGTCCGCCCAGGAGACGCCCAACTGGTAGGCGAACATCCAGCCCGGGAGCAGGTTGAGCAGACTCAGCCAGGACGGCACGGCGTCCGCGTAAGGCCCGTAGCGGAGGAAGTCGACCACCGCGACGCAGCCGAGCAGCGGTGCCGCGGCCCAGAAGCCCAGACGCCGCGATGCCCGGACGCAGTACGGGGTGAGGGCGGTGATCACGCCGTAGACGCCGACGAACCACAGGGGCTGGACGACCAGGGTCGACGCGGTGTGCAACGTGGCGGTCGGGATGCCGAGGCCGTAGTGCAGGGCCGGCAGGAGCAGCGCCCACACGGCGGTGACGCCGAGGACGGGGCGGCCCAGTCGCCTGAGGCGGCCGGCGGTCCACTGGCGGGCCGAACCTGCGCGGCGGCGGAAGGAGAGGTACGAGGAGTGGCCGCCGACCAGGAAGAAGACGCCCAGCATCTGGAGGAGCCAGCTTGCCGGAGCCAGCGAGCCGAACGCGGCCAGCGGGCTGGCGTTGTGCAGGCCGCCGCCGCTGTCGAGGGTGAGGCCGCCCAGCAGCCAGTGGCCGGTCGGGACGGCCAGGAGCGCCGCCGCGCGCAGGCCGTCGACGGCGCGGTCGCGGTGGGCGGGGGTCCGTTCGTCGATCCCGGTGGTGAGCTTCACGAGCTTCGCGGGGGCCTTCACCGCAGGTCTCCGCGGGTGATCGCCGCGAACGCGGTCAGAGTGGAGGTGCCGGGGGTGAGGTACCCGTCGTGTGCCGGGACGTCGTCGGCGGGCAGGACGGTCGCGCCGAAGCCGGGCGAGGTGGGGTCCGCGCCGTGGCCCAGGCCCAGGATCTCGACGTTGGGGACGCGGTCGATCCAGTCCTTCGGGGACTTCGCCGCCCAGACGCGGGCGTCGGTGCCGAGTGCGGTGACGTCGTCGGCGCGCATGCCGGGCGAGCCCATGACGACGATGTCGCCCGCGTCGGTGTCGGAGGCGGCGAGGCCGCAGACCACCGAACCGTAGCTGTGACAGAAGAGGGAGGGATCGGGTAGGCCCGCCGCGTCCAGGCCGTCGGTGAAACGGGTGAGGCGCTCGGCGCCGGCCTCGGCGAGCCGGCCCGTCGCCAGGTCCGGGCCGATACCGGAGGGGGTGGTGTAGCCGGCCCAGGCGATGACGGCCGTGTCGTCGCCCGCCTCCTCCTGAAGGGCGGCCGCCTGCTGCGCTGTGGTGCCGAACGCGGAGAGGCCGGTGTCCGAGCCGGGGACGATCACCGCGATGTGGGCGGCGTTCTCCAGGTCGCCCGCGACCTGCGCGATCATGCCGCGGCCGCGCGGGTCGTACGCCAGGACCTGGTCGCCCGCATGGGCGTTGGCCTCGTAACGGAGGTGTACGGGGGCGCCGTCGAGGTTGCCCACCACGGTGGGGTGGTCCCTGACGAGTCCGCGCTGCTGGGCGCCGGTCAGACCGGCGAAGAAGGCCGCGACCTCGTGCGGGCCGGCCGTGGCGGGGTCCGGTGGCTCCTTGCCCGGGAAGCCGTCCGCCAGCCAGGCGGCGGTGCCGGGGAGCGGACCGATCGGTGGGCTCTGGGCGCTCGCCGCGGCCCGGCCCGCCGTGCCGCCGGCCAGCAGTGCGGTCAGCAGGGCGGTGATCAGAGTCTTCCTGAAGCGGCGCATCCGTCCCTCTCCTCCGTCGCGTCCGTGGTGACGGTGGGAAGGTAGGAAGGCGGCGGGGAGCGGGGCGTCACTCCGGGGAGCCAAGTCGGCAGTGATACCCGGGTAGGGGGTGGGGCAGCAGCCGTTGTTCTCCGTCCGCGGTGAACACCGGGTGAGGTGAGGGGACTCGGGCGGGCGACAGAACGCTGGAGGCGGCGGGTCAGGGGGTGCTTGGCAGCCCATGTCGTCCGGTTCCTCGCCGGTCAGCAGCGAGGCGGACCACAGGGGGATCTCCTGCGTGGTGCGGTAGTTGATCCGCAGCCTGTGCGAGCGTCCCATCACCGGGATGCCGAGCGAGTGCAGTGAGACACGGTTGCCGTATATCCGCTGGCGGGTGTCGCCGGCGATGAACAGGTCGTCGGGACCGGGGGCCGAGAGGGACCGGAGGAACCGCCACTGTGCGGGATGCAGGTCCTGTGCCTCGTCGACCACCACGTGCCGGAACGGCCGCTCACCGAGTTCCTCCGCGACACGCGCCGCCTCGGCGCGCACCTGCAGGAAGGCCCGCTCGCCGGCCTGCCGCAACTGCTCCTCGAATCCTGGTCCAGGAACACGTCCGTGAAGTCGAGATCCAGGCGGCGGGCGATCCGCGCCCAGCGTGCGGTGATCTCCTTCTGGTCGAAGACCAGCTCCAGGCTCCGCTCGAGTTCGGCGGCCAGGTCCTTGGTGTAGGTAGTCAGCAGCACGCAGCCGTCGGGCGCGTCGGCGGGCAGCTGCCGCGCCAGGATCTCCTGCAGCTCGTCGGTGCCGGAGACCAGTGCGCCCCGGCCGCGTGAACGGGCCATGGTGGTCGAGAGTTCGTCACCGCCCGAGGAGTCGGCCGAATCCGGCGCGGTCCGGGCGTATGCCTGGACGATCTCCCGGTGGATCTCGGCCGGTTCCATTCCGGTGGCGAGTCCGAGGAGCACGTCGTGCTGCTGCTCCGGGGGCACCTTGTGCAGTGCCTCCCGATGAGTCTCGTCCGGCACCAGCCGGATGATGGGCAGGATCTCCTCGTCCACGCCGAGGCTGCGAAGCACCTTGTCCGGGAACTTCGGGACGGGGAACAGAGGGGCGGGCTCTTCGGCCGCCCGGGCGCGCAGCCCGGCCGTGACCCGCTCCAGAGCGACGTCGTTGCGGATCTCGACGCCCTGGGTGGCCTCGTTGACCGAGGCACGGTGCTTCGCGGCCCACTCGTTGGCCTTGTCGTGGGGAAGGACTCCCAGCAGCAGGTAGCCGTCACCGGTTTCCGCCTTGAGGACGACGCCCCGCCAGAAGTCGGTGATGTGGGATGGTCCGGATCCGCGGGTCCCGCTGGTGTGTCAGCTTTTCGAGGTGGAGTCCCGCGTATGTGGCCGCAGCGAACTTCTCGAACACCTCGTACACGCGTCTCTGGACGGCTTTCTCCAACCCGGCGAACTCCAGCAGGAAGTCCCGGTGCATGCCCGGTGTCGCCATTCCGTCCCTTCGGAGGCCCTCCTCGGATTACCTCAATCTACTGAGAGTCACCTGTGGGGGAGGGGAGACCGGGTGAACCGTCCGTCGCGTCTCCGGGGGGCCGGGCCGCCATCGCACGCGCCCATGGGGCCGGAGCCGTACGGGCGCATGCGGTGGCGGCCCGCGAAGGTCACCGGCGCTGGACGGGGAAGGACGCCGTCTTTGGGGTGGTTGTCGTAGACCCGGGAGACGGGCTTTCCGAGGAACTCGGCCAGGGCGGTGACATCCCGGAGCGGCTCGGTCATGGTGCCTCCGGATGACTTGATCACCTGGGGAGGACGAAGGTATGGAGGAGCGGCCGCGCCAAAGGCGTTGTCCGTTCCTCTGCAGGCGGTCACCCTCGGTGAGAGGTAGCCGTCTGGGCGGGGGAGCGTGGTGCGGGGAGGGCGCCGGTGTCCCGGGCCGGTGGGCGGAGTCAGCACCGAGTCGGCACGGGGTGGCGTGGGCCCGCCCGCAGGGGACGGGTCCACGCCGTTGAACTGGTCGTTTGCCGTGCGGTGCCGCTTCTGGTAAGGCGGGTTGTAGCAGTTCGAGAACATCTGGCTGCGCACCAAGCGCTACACCGTCAAAGGCCAGGTCAGAAGCGGTACGGGAGGCATCTGTCACATCCTCTTCCCGGCCAAGCCCTCCCCGGCCCAGCGCCGCGCGCTACGCGCGTTCGGTATCCGCCGACCCGGAGCCCCGGCGGTCCGCCGTGCCTGTGATGGACCGGTGCCCCATCGGCCGTGACGCCTCGTGCGGGAGAACACCGGTACTTCAGGAGCACGGCGGATTCCCCATGCCTCAAGCCATGCGGGTTGCACTCCCGGAATCCCAGTGGTCGTGTGGTTGGTGACCTGCCGTCCGGTGACGGACCTGGAAGAGACGGCAGGAGAGGGGGTCGCCGTCCCCCGGGGCGTCGAGGACGTCCACCTGGTCGACGACGAGTCCGTGCTCGGTGAGCAGGTCCTCCCACAGTTCGGGTGTGAGGACCCACATCCGGACGGTCAGCCGGCCGCCGCCGGCCAGGGGCAGGGTCTCCGGCCGGGCGGTGACGGTGGTCGAGGGGCCGTGTCCGTCGGAGTCGGTGTGCAGGACGGAGAAGACCAGGCGGCCGCCGGGGCGCAGCGCGGTGGCGACAGCGGGCAGGAGCCGCCGGGGGTCGATGTAGGCGAAACCGTGGACGGAGTAGATCACGTCGTACGGCTCCGCGGTGCGCAGATGTTCGACGGCGTCGGCCAGGATCAGATTCAGGCCGGGCTGCCGGCCGTACCGGGTGCGGGCGCGCTCGTGCTGGGTGGCCGAGGCGTCGACCGCGTCGACCAGGGCACCGTGCTCACGGGCCAGGTGGGCGGCGTACCTGCCTGTCCCGGAGCCGAGATCCAGCACGCGGCGACCGGAGACGGCCCCGAGGATCTCGACTCCGGGGCCGTTCGGCCGGAAACCCCAGGTGAAGCGGTCCACGTCGGGTATGTGGGTGCCACGCGTCAGATGATGCGCGCCGTAAGCGGTCCAGGCGTCGGAGTTCACTGGTTCGGCGTCCATGGTGCGGCCCTTCCGTGATGACGGGTCGGGAACGGTCGTGGGGTTCGCGCCGGTCCGGCAGCAGGAGGTGCCGGGAAGCCGCTGCCCGTCACCGGCCGGTTCCGCGAGGGCTGCCGGGCCGGAGGAAGCCGACTACGCCTGGTCGGTGATCGCGGTGAAGTCGGCAGCGAGTTCTCTCAGCGGTCCGGCCGCCTGGTGGGGCGGTAGGCGGGTGTCCAGGCCCAGGACCCTGATCTTTCCGAGGGTTCTTCCGCGTGGACCGGTGATGGTCAGGGTGCGGCGGGTCGGGCCCTGAGGCCCGGGGTGGACGATGGCCGCGAGAGGGGCGTCGGGAGTGGTGTAGCCGGCTATGTAGGTCAGGAGTTGGTGCCGGTCCTCGGAGTTCACGGCCTTTTCGGTGTACGTCTTGTACTTGGCGTCGATGGGCAGGAAGCGGGGCTGCGAAGCGGGAAAGCGCAGCAACACGTCGGGGACGAAGGGTTTTCTGGTCTTGCCGATGTCACCGGTCGTCCTGATCCCGTGTCCGTCGGCGCTGCTCACGTGACGGCCGCCGAACTCGATGGCTGCGTGGTGGGCCATGCGGCGGACGACCCGTTCCCACAGCACGTCCATGTTGAGGAGCATGCTGTCCGCCCGCAGTCCTCGTTCGGTCAGAAGGTCGGTGACCCCTCCCCGCTCCACGGTGAGGACGAGACGGGCCCAGGTGTGGGCGAGCCGGTAGTGCCCGTTCAGCCGTGTGTACCGGGCTCGCGCGAGCATGCGGGGTGCGTCGCCGGGGCGGGCGGGGCGGGGGAAGCGCGCTGCCGTCTCCCTCAGAGTGTGGGCGAGCGCCGGATCGGTGGCCAGGTCTGCCGCAGCGGACAGCGCGGCCCCGCAGACCAGGTTCTCCCAGACGCGCGCATCACGTTCGAAGGTACGGACGTGCAGCCGGTCGACGGCACCGTAGCGGCGAGTCGCCTGGGCACGTACGTCGAGCCGTCCGCGCAGTACCGGTTCGACCCGGTCCATTCGCCGGTAGTCGCGTCGCAGTCCGTGGTGCAGAAGGTGTAAGCACTCGGCCAGGAGGGCGGATAGCGCGATGTCGGCATAGCCGGATTCACCGATCAGCCATTTCCGGACGGTCGGCTCGTGGGGCACAGGGGTGCCCTGGGCGTAGCAGAGCCAGGTGATCAGTTGTTTTCCCGGTATGTCCAGCTTCGGGCCGAGGGCCAGCCGTACCCGGTCCAGTGCCAGTACACCGACCGTGGAGCGGGCCGTCAGGGTCCAGCCTCTACGGGTCTCCCGTAGGCCGATCTTCTTGATGTCCCGCAGGAGGGTCAGCGTGCGGAGGTCTACCTCGGTGAGTTGGTCGCGGCGCAGCTGGAGAGATTCGTGTTCCTGAACGACGAGCGGAGTCAGAGTGGTTCGCCCGGCCCGGTGGTCAGTCATCGAGGACATCACCGGTTTCGGCGAACTCGTTGGCCAGTTTGGCGGCGAGGTCCTGAGCACCCATCCGGGCGACCCGCCCCGAGGCCTGATCCACCAGTTCGCCGAGCACCGCCCTCAGCGGCTCCGGCCGGCCGAGTGCGTAGTCCTCGATCTGGGGGACGATCTCGTGGTAGAAGACCGCCTCGAGCTCCTCCTCGGTGGTGATCGGGCGGTCGTTCCACAGCAGGCACGCGTGGCCGATGCGGTGGTCCGGGCCGAACTCGGCGACCAGGCGGTCGTTGAGTACGGAGAGGAAGACCCCGAGGTCGAGGGGGCCGACGGACCCGTCGAGTGTCTCGGGGTCCGGGGGGACCTCGATGAACCCGAAGCGGCGGCGGATCGCCGCGTCGAGGTGCCCGATGCTCCGGTCGGCCGTGTTCATGGTGCCGACGACCCGGACGTTGTGCGGCACCGCGGCCCATTTCCCGCTGGTCGGCAACCTGACCGGGGTGCCCCGCTTGTCCATTTCCAGCAAGGTGACGAGTTCGCCGAGGACACGCGCCAGGTCACCGCGGTTGATCTCGTCGATGACGAGGAGGAACCGCCGGTCCGGCGCCTTCGCGGCCGCCTTGCAGATTTGCAGGAAGAGCCCTTCCTGCAACCGGAGGTTCAGCCCCGGGCCGCTTTCCGCGGGGGCGGGTTTGAACCCTTCGACGAAGTCCTCGTAACCGTAGGAGGGGTGAAAGGTCACCATGGTGACCGCCGGTACGCCGCTGCCGCCGGAGTCGCCGAGCAGGCCGGTCACCGCCGCTGAGCGGTCCGCCGCCGGTGCTTCGATCGCATCGGCCCGGTCGGCCACCGCCAGGGCCACGCTGAGCGCCAGCCGGGTCTTCCCCGTGCCGGGCGGGCCGTGGACGATGATCTGCCCCTTGCGCTCGAGGATGTCCATGGCGTACTTGACCGAGGCCGGAAGCTCGGTCAGGGCCGGATCAGGCACGGCGCCGGTGGACGGTGTCGTCCTGCGCCCTTCCCGGATACGCCGCATCAGTTTCTCGGGGACCTTGGCGAATGTCTGCCGCCAGGCGTTCTCCGGCGCGTCGAGGGTCTGCGCGTAGGAGTCGTCCCACCGCACGCCGACCGTGTGCCGGTACTCCGTGTGCTTCTCGTCGAAGGCGTAGCCTCCGGTGACCGTCCCCAGCGCGAGCACTTCGGTCGTACCGCGGTTGGCGACGACCAGGTCACCCTCCTCCAGGTCGCGGAACGCCAGCAGTTGCCGGGCCAGGCGCAGGTTTCCGCCGGCCGACCGCGGCCACTCGGCGTCCAGGGCGCTTTTCAGCTCCGTGTCACTCTCGTACTGGCCGAGGTCGCCGATCTCGTCCCATCCGACGCGGATGTACCGCCCCTCGCGGCATTCCTCCCACAGTCGGCCGCGTTCGCCCGGTGCGATCTTCCACACCGCCCGCTGACGCGGCCGCGGGTCGTAGTGCCGGTACAGGAAGCGCATCACTTCCTGCGGATGCCATCCGTCGA
The DNA here is from genome assembly GCF_900114215.1 of Streptomyces mangrovi. GTDB lineage: Bacteria > Actinomycetota > Actinomycetes > Streptomycetales > Streptomycetaceae > Streptomyces > Streptomyces barkulensis. The sequence goes on from NZ_FOSG01000006.1 coordinate 70,888, forward strand.
ACACCGGCCGGTCCCGGACCAGGGAGAGCAGGTTCCGGTTGGCCTGCCAGGTGCGGACGCCTCCGTAGGTCTGGTAGGGCTTGCCGCCGAGGAGTTCGCTGAAGTGCCGTACGTGGGCGGCGGAGAAGACCGGCAGGAACTCGTCGGGGAAGTAGAGCGCCAGCGTCTTGGTGACGAGTGCCTGCCCGTACACCAGTGTGCCAAGGTCGTTGATCCTGTTGAAGTCGCCGCCCTCGGCGGCGTCGAAGGCTTCGGTGAATTCCTGGCGGACCGTGCTCCACGCCTCGAGGTGATCGAGCTTGCGCAGTGGAGCCGGGAGCCGCCATTCGCCGCTGCGGTGGCGGTAGATGATGTGCTTGGCGGCGCTCCCGCCCCGGATGCTGCCGAACGCCTCGGTTCCGTACTCCATGAGCCAGCAGAACGAGCGGGTGGTGTCCCCGTGCTGTTGCGCGCCGAGTGCGTATCGTTCCACCGGGAGGGTGGGCCAGTCCTCGCGAGGGAACTCGGTGAGCACTCGCTGACGGTCCTCGGCGGCTCTTGCGACTACGTCGGCCAGAGCTCCCCGGTCAAAGGCTTTGGCCCTCTCCACCACGTCGGTTCCGCTGTCCATGCCGTCATGGTTCCCCACGATCACCGCTCAGTATGTGTCCGGGACTGTTGACGACGCGGGACAGGCTCCGAAGCCGGCGTGCAAGGTGTTCGGTGTGCGGAACGTGCACTCCTTCCCCATGCGCAACGGGTACGCGGCCGAGGCCGACGGCGGGCGCCGGTTGGTTCGCGCCGGGACGCGTGCATCACGTGGTACAGGAGGCGCGCCGCGCAGGGTGGGTTTCCGGTCCTCACCGACGGGTTCCGGCGTGGCGGCGTTCCCCTCCGGCAACCGGGTGCCGGTCCCGGAGGGGCCGAGGGGCCACGGGACGCGTTCCCGCGCCGTACCGGCCGGCTGCCGCACACACAGCCGACCACGGTCGCGCCCCTCACGCTCGCAGGGAGTGGAAGAACAGCTCCCGCAGTTCCTGCCAGCGTCCGACTATGTCACCGTGCCTGGTGAGGGTGTGTGAAATGTGCTGTATCCCGAAGAAGGCCGCCACCAGGGCCCGTGCCGCGGAGTCGGGCCGCACACCCGTGCGCAACTGGTTCTCGGCGCGTGCGGCGTCCAGAAGATCCGTGAGCAGGTTCGTCCAGTAGACGTAGGGCGCGGGCAGTTCGGCGTTTATGGTGTCCCGGTCCAACTGCAGTTGGGTGCCGGCTTGCATGATCGGGTCGTCCCGGAACGCCAGGGCCGCGCGGTCGAGGAGTTCCTCGACGGCTTCCAGGGGGCTCAGGCCCCCGTTCCTGATCTCTTCCACCACGGGTGGCCAGCGTTCGTAGTGGCATGCGACCACGGCCGCGGCGAGGGCCTCCTTGGAACGGAAGTGGAAATAGACCGCGCCCTTGGTCATTCCGACCCGATCGGCCACGTCCTGCATCGACACGCTCCGGTAGTTGCTCTCGGAGAACAGTTCCGCGGCCTTGTCGAGGATGAGGGCGCGCGTTTGGAAGGCGCGCTCCTGCTTGAGCGCCGGGCCGTGGCGCGCGGCGTCCCGGGCGGTCTGCGGCCTGTGAGTTCCGGTCATGCCCCCAACCTCTCGCGGATGAGGCCGAGGGTATCGGGTGACGCACCGCGAGCGTGTCTCATGTGGCGGCCTGTGCGGTCCTCCCGCAGCGGAGCAGGGGGCTGTCGAGGCTGTCGGGACCGGCGGGGGCCGGGAAGCGGTTGCCCTTGCGCCGAGTCCGCCCGGAACGGTTACGCCGGCACCGCCGTGCACGCGGTCGCCGCCCGCATCGGCATGACGAAGGGCGCGCCGTACGCACGCTTCTGTTCCACGGAGGGGCCGGCGGAGGCTCTCGTCCAGCGGTTCGCCGGCGCCTGGAGGGGGTTGGGGGATGGGGGCGAGGCGCCCGGAACCGCCGCGGAGGCACTTCGCGAACCGACCGCGACCGTCTCCGGCGACCTGTGCGACGACATGTGAACCCGGGCGGCCGTCCGGCCCGTCGCCGGCGCCGAGAGCACCTGTTCCGTGAAGGCCGGCGCGCTCACCGGACTCCACCGCTGCCTCACCTCCCCGGCCGGCCGGGCGCGGCCCTCCCACGGGGCGTGGCTTCGCGGGGCCGGTGACCGGCCCTCTCCCGCGCGGCGGCGAGAGCCTCGGGAAGGGACTTCGGGAGGGACTTCGGGCGGGGCTTCGGCGGCGGGCCGGGGCCGACGACTGGGCCGTGTGAGGCGTTCCCCCGTCCCTCAGGCACCCGTCAGATGGAAGCCGCCGTCGACATGGAGGATCTCACCGGTGGTCCCGGCGAGGAAATCCGAGAGCAGAACGGCCACACCGCGGCCGGCCGGCTCGGGGTCGGCCGGTTCCCAGCCGATCGGGGCACGCTGACTCCACATCTGCGCGAGTTCCCCGAAACCGGGGATGGACTTCGCCGCGGTCGTCCTCACCGGCCCGGCCGCGACCATGTTGCAGCGGATGCCCCTGGCCCCCAGATCACGTGCGAGGTAGCGGCCGGTCGCCTCCAAAGCGGCCTTGGCCACGCCCATCCAGTCGTATCCGGGCCAGGCCACCGTCGCGTCGAAGGTGACGCCGACGATCGAGCCGCCGCGGCCCATCAGCGGCAGACATGCCGTGGCCAGTGATTTCAGCGAGTAGGCGGACGTGTGCAGGGCCGTCGAGACGTCTGCCCAGTCCGCTCCCATGAAGTCGAAGACCCCGGGAGGGCCGAAGGCGACGGAGTGCACCACACCGTCCAGCCCGTCGAGGTGCTCGCGGACTCTGGCGGCCAGGCCGTCCAGCTGCGCGCGGTCCGTGACGTCCAGCTCGACGACGGGCGCGTGTTCGGGCAGCAGCGCGGCGGTCCGTTCGACCAGGGAGAGCCGGCCGAAGCCGGTGAGAACGACCTCGGCGCCCTCCTCCTGCGCGACCTTGGCCGCGTGGAAGGCGATGGATCCCTCGGTGAGGGCGCCGGTGACCAGGACGCGCTTTCCCGCGAGGAGTCCGCTCATGCGAATTCGCTCCCTTCTGCCGGCCGTGGCCGGCCGGGTCGGTTCGGCCGGGCGAAGCCCGGCGGGGACGGGGCGGGGCTCAGGACCGCACACCGTCGACGGAGTCGCCGGTGGTGCGGTCCCCCAGAGCCAGGACCGTCACGGCCATCACGGCCATCGCGACGGCTATCACTGTGAACAGGGCACCGGGGCCGTGGCCCTCCAGCACCGGCAGCAGCACGAACGGCAGAGCGGCGGCGCTCAGTTTGGACAGTGAGTACGCGGCCCCCGAGGCGGCCGCGCGGAAGGCGGTGGGGTACTGCTCGGCGAGGTAGACGTGCGACGCGTTGGAGAAGACGTTGCTGGTGAGGGTGTAACCGAAGCCGAACGCGACCATGAGCGAGGCCGATCCCGCGTACGCGAATCCCAGTCCCGTGACGACCATCGACCCCGCCGAGGCGGCCACCAGCACCTTCCGCTCGAACCGGTCGATCACCGGGAGCGAGAGGGCCGAGCCGACCGGGTACCCCAGGAAGGTCAGCGCGGTGTACCCCAGCCCGGCCACGATGTCGTACCCCTTGGCGGCCAGGATCTGCGGTACCAGTGAGCCGAACCCGTAGTAGCCGAAGACCGACAGCACGCTGAAGGTCCACAGCATCACGGTCCGCCGCCGGTAACGGGGGTGGAAGATGACCCGGAGGCGTGTCCGTTCCGGAGTCCGGTCCGCGGCGGAGGGCGCCGGCGTCGGTTCCGCCGGGTCCGCGGCCCTCGTCTCCCCCGCGGGCGCCTGCGCCTCCATCAGCGTCACCAGGCGCTCCGCCTCCTCCGTCCGCCCGTTGGCGGCCAGCCAGCGCGGTGACTCGATCAGTCTGCGGCGCAGCAGCCACACCACGGCCGACCCCAGCGAGCCGATGACGAACAGCCAGCGCCACCCGTCGATTCCGAGCGGCGACAGGGGGACCAGCCACAGTGCGGCGAATCCCACCGCGGGGACGCCGCAGAACGCCAGGGTGTAGGCCCAGGCGATGTACCGGCCGCGTTTGGCGGCAGGAAGTACGTCCGCCAGGTAGCAGTCGGAGAGCGTCTGCTCCGCGCCGATGCCGATGCCCGCCAGGAACCGGGTCGCGATCAGCCAGGCGGCGTTCGGCGAGAAGGCTCCGAGCAGTGAGAAGCCCGAGTACAGCGCCAGGTTGACCAGGAACGCGCGGCGCCTGCCGTAGCGGTCGGCCACCCGGCCGAGCACCAGCGAGCCGATGAACTGCCCGACGAAGGCGGAGGCCAGGACCAGCTTGAGCGTGGTGCCGTCGAAGGCGAAGTCCTCCTGGAGGACTTTGGAGATGGTCCCCGAGAGGTTGTTCTCGAAGATGTCGAACAGCAGACCCACGCCGATGACCGCCGTGAGTCTGCGGTGCATCGCCGTGATCGGCATGCGATCCAGCCGGTCGCCGATCGTCGCCTTGGCGACCGGCCGGTTCCCGATGGCGTCAAGCATGGGTGCGGCAACTCCTGGGCGGGAGGGAGGCCGTGGGGCGCATCGGCGCGACGGCGCGGCACGGCCCGGACGGAGGAGGCGAACGGTGGGGGAGGGGAAGGACGGTGCGGTGACGGGCGGAGTGGCCGGCGGCCGTACCCGGTGCGGCCGCCGGCCGTCACGCTGCGCTCAGGCTGCCCGCCGGGCGGGCACGATCTCACCGCGCCGGATCGGCGCGCTGACCTTGTGCAGGTACGAGGCCACCTCGCGGTACGAGGCCCAGAAACCCACCTCGTGGTAGGGAACACCGCGTTCGGCGCAGTACTCGCGGGTCAACTCCCTGGCACGGCGCAGGTTCTTCTGCGGCATCGCGGGGAAGAGATGGTGCTCCACCTGGTAGTTGAGGCCGCCGTAGAGGAAGTCGACCAGCAGAGAGGGGCGGATGTTCCTCGAGGTGAGCACCTGCCGCTCCAGCCAGTCCAGCGTCTCCTCCGCGCCGTCGCGCACCTCCATTCCCTTGTGGTTCGGTGCGAAGATCAGACCGAAGTAGACGCCCAGCGAGGCGTGCTGCACCAGGATGAACAGCACGGCCGGCACCGGCGACAGCACGGTGAAGACGGCGGTCAGGTAGACGGCCGCGCGCAGGAGCAGCAGGGACGACTCCAGGACGGGGCGTCTGGTCTGCCCCCGCGCGATCGCCCGTACGGCGGTCCTGTTCATCTTGAAGGACTCCAGCACCAGCAGCACGAAGAAGAGCACGCTCTGGTACCGCACCACGAACCGCTGCGAACCGCTGCGGGAGGCGTACTGCTTGATGTCGAAGATCGCGGTGCGCCGGCCGATGTCCGGGTCCATGGTCAGATGGTTGGGGTTGCTGTGATGCCGGTTGTGGTGATTGACCCACCAGCCGTAGCTCACCCCGTTGACGAGGTTGGCGTGGATGTACCCGACGGCGGAGGCGGCCCGTTTGCCGCGGAACATCGCCTTGTGCCCGGCGTCGTGCCACATGAAGGCGCTCTGGCCTCCGCACAGCCCCATCCACACCGCCACCAGCAGTTGCCACCACGAATCGCCGAGGGCGAAGAACGCGACGAAACCGATGGCCAGCAGTCCGGTGTTCAGGGCCAGACGGCCGATGTAGTAGCGCGGGTCGAGATCCAGCAGCCCCTCCGCCTTGACGCGCTTGAGGAGCTCGGCGAAGCTCGCGGAGGCCCCGGCGCGGGGGTGGGCCGAGGCGGGCCGGTGTTCGTCCGGTGGCCCGGCCGCACCGGGCCGGGACCGGGATACGTGCGGAGATTGCATGGGGTGCTCTCCTAGGGCGAATGTGCCCGATGCGGGCGGCAGGGCAGCCGTCGTCACGAAGGAGACCGCACGGCGCGGACCCACGGGCCGTACCGGTGCGTTCCCGCTGCCGTTGACCGTGCCGATGCCACGCCAGTGCGGTGTTCCGCACCGGGCGTCAGGCGGGCCTACGTGAAACTCAGCCTGTCATCTGCGGCTGATGTGGCGCTGATGTCGAACTGACGGATGTCGAATTGACTGGCGAGGCCGGGTGGCGGCTCAGGCCGCCGTGGGCTCGGCGCGCAGCCGGGCGTCCAGGGACTGGAGCACGTCGTCCGCCTCGCGGGCGGTGTCCTCGTCGTCGGGGAGCCCGATGACGCGCATGAGTGACTCGACCATCGACTGGCGAAGGGCTTCTGTGCCGAGTTCGTGCGGGAGCACTGCGATCCTCCTGGTGCCGGGGACGGAAGTGAGGGGGAGCCAAGGTGTTCGCGGAGGTGTCAGAAGGCGTTGCAGGCGCGGAAGATGTGCGCGAATCCGGCCAGTGACGCGGGGCCGTCGAAAGCGACGTACTCGGGGATCAGTGTGTCCGGGGCCCACTTCTGCTTGTAGGCGAGTTGGGTCCGGGCGGGGTACAGCGCCGCCCCCTCGGCCCACAGGTGGTGCATCAGCCACTGGAAGGCCGGGCTGTACCCGGGAACCTCATGGCCTTCGTCCAGACCGGTGAAGGGGGTGAAGCCGAAGTGCAGCCATTCCACGCCCTCCGCCCCGAACACCTCGATGGCGTGTGCGTTGATCGCCTCCATCAGCCCGGGCGAGCCTCCGGGGACCCGCCGGCTCAGGTCGTGCATCCAGCCGGAACGAGCGCCGAAGACGGGGGAGTAGGAGATGTAGGCGACCGGGTCGCCGTCCACGGAGCCCATGAAGAGGCGGCGGTACCGCTGTGCCTCTCCTCCCACCTGCCCCACCAGGAACTCCAGTGGTCGTGCCCCGTTCTTGGAGCCCAGCCAGGCGTCGTCGATCGCGGCGAGCGCGTCATGCCGCTCGTCGGCGGCCACCTCCTGGATCCGCAGCCCGTTGCGGTATGCCCTGGAGATCTTGTTGCGCAGCTGCATGAAGCGGGTGCCGCGCAGTGAGAACCCGGGCAGGCGCACCGCCCACGAGGCACCGATCTGGTTGACGGTGTATCCGCGGCGTGCGTAGACGTCGGCGTCGGCGCGCTGCAACTGCACGGCGACCAGTCGCAGCCCCTGGGCGCGGACGTGGCCGGCGAAGCGGTCGAGGAGGGCCTCGTACGACTCCGGCGCGGTGAACGGGCCGCCGAACTGGACCACGTACCGTCCCGTGCGCCGGTAGACGATCACGCCGTCCGCGTCCGGTGCGGTGAAGACGTCGTTGCCCGTGTTGAGAGCCAGGAACGAACTGGGGTTCTCGGCCCGGGTGTGTGTCATGACAGCCCGGAGAACCGGGTTGTCCGTTGCGGTCACGGACATATCCACGCTCCCTTCCGACGGAATTTCCGCCATGGAGAGTAGAGCACCGGGAAGCAGGTCCCAGGAAGGGGCTCCGAAGTATTCTTTCGGTATGTCAGCGGGGCGTCAGCCGAATATCAGGAAGACCTGCCAGAGTATTTGATGTGAACGGCGCGGGAGACCGGGCCGGGAGCGAGGAGAGGTGCCCGGAGTGGCTTATCGGGGACTCGGGTTATACCCGGAGTCGGGTCTTCACGGCCCACGCAGGTTCGAATCCTGCCCTCTCCGCCGGTCGATTCCGTGATTTCCCCACCGAAAACCCCCGCGAGTGGGGAAAAAGCTTCGGCGCACCACGTGGGAGCGTGGTGCGCCGAAGCTTTTCACCGTCTTTCCGTCCGATGGCCTGCGGGCCGGAGGATCATCGGTCGCCGGCTTTCTCCTTCAGGTCGTGATCGCCGAGCGTCCGGTGGGCGAGTTCGAGCACGCTGCGGGTGACTTCCGCGGTGTCGATGGGAGTCCGGCGGGCGATGAGGTCGTCCAGCAGGCCGTCGGCCGCGTGGTAGACCATGCGGAAGGCCCAGTCGGGGTTGTGGCACCGGAACGCGCCCGCGGTGGCTCCCCGGCTGACGAAGTCGCACATGAGGTCCACCACCCGGGCGTTGGACTCCTTGCACAGTTCCAGCGCCTTGGCGTTCGCCGACCCGTAGACGATGCGGTGCAGTCCGGCGTTGTCCACGGCGTGCTCGATCAGGGTGATCAGCAGCTCGTCGATCGTCGGCCACCACGCCTCTCCCTTGGCGAGGATCTCCTCGGTGGTGGCGACGAAAGCGTCGACGTACTCCTCCCACAGGGCGCCGAGAGCGTGATCCTTGGTTTCGAAGTACGCGTAGAAGGTGCCTTTGCCGATGTCGGCGGCCTCGGCGATGTCCACGATCTTGGCGTCGGCGAAGCCGATCGTCTCGAACACCTCGCGGCTGGCGCGCAGGATGTCCGCTCTGCGCTCCTCGGGGCTCTTGACGACCCTCTTGCGCCTCTTTCGGACCGTCGGCCGGGTCATCACGCACACCTCCTGTCGGTCACCCCTCCACCCTACATGACCGACCGGCGGTCGATTGACTGACCGGCGGTCAGTCAATTACGGTCGTCGCGTCGTGAGGGGCGCCTCCCCGGCTCCTCGCGCCTCCCTGGCCAGGGCTTCCAGCTTCCGCTTCCGCGCGAACGCGAGGACGACATGACAAGTCACAACCCGGCCGCAGCCCGCGGCAAAGGCCCTCTGCTGACCTTCATCTGCGTCGGCATCTTCATGGTCTATCTCGACTCCACGATCGTGAACGTCGCGCTTCCCGCCGTACAGCGCGATCTGTCGACCGACATCACCCAGCTCCAGTGGGTCATCGACGCCTATGCCCTGGCGGTGGCGTGCCTGCTGCTCACCGCCGGCACACTGGGCGACATCCTGGGGCGCAAGCGCATCTTCCTCGGCGGCCTCGTCGGCTTCCTCGCCGCGTCCGTGCTGTGTGCCGCCGCGTCGAGCTACGAGTTCCTGCTGGTCGCCCGAGTCCTGCAGGGCGCCGCCGGATCGATCATGATCCCGGTCTCCCTGGCCCTCATCTCCGGCACCTATCCCGAGCCCGCAGCTCGGGCCCGTGCCATCGGCGTCTGGGCCGGTGTCGGCGGACTGGCCCTGGCCGCGGGCCCCGTCCTCGGCGGTCTGCTGGTGGACTCCCTCGGCTGGCAGTCGATCTTCTGGGTCAACGTGCCGGTCGGCCTGGTCGCGCTCGCCGCGCTGGTCCGCATGCTGCCCGAGAGCAGGTCGCCGGTCGGACGCCGCGCCGACGTCGTCGGCCAGCTCCTGTTCATCGCCGCGATGGCAGGCCTGGTCTACGGCCTGATCGAGGCCAGCGCCGAGGGCTGGGGCGCCCCCGTCATCCTCGGTTCCTTCGCGGCGGCCGCCGTCGCCCTGACCGCCTTCGTCCTGTGGGAACTGCGCCAGGACGACCCGATGCTGCCCATGGGCCTGTTCCGGAGCCCCGTGCTGGTGGTCGCCGGAGCGGTGAACTTCCTCGGTCTGTTCGGACTCTACGGAAGCATCTTCCTGCTCACCTTCTACCTCCAGCAGATCAACGGACTGTCCACCATCGAGACCGGTGTCCGGTTCCTGGCCCTGAACCTGGCGATCATGCTCTTCTCCTACGTCGCGAGCGTCCTCGCCGCCAGGTACGGCCCCAAGATCCCCATTCTGATCGGATCGGCGGCCAGCGCGGTCGGCCTGTTCCAGTTCTCCCGGCTGGAGCCGGGGGGCGGCTACGACAGCTACTGGTGGGCCATGGCACTGCTCGGGGCGGGCGTCTCCCTGGTGGGGGCCCCGGCCACGGTCGCCCTGCTCTCCTCCGTCCGTCCTGAGCAGGCCGGTACGGCCTCCGGGGTCTCCAACACCTTCCGCCAGGTCGGGAGCGTCTTCGGTGTCGCCCTGACCGGCACCCTGCTGGTCCAGCACCTGGGCGACGCCGTCCCCGGCGCGCTCTCCTCGATCGACATGACCGCCGCCCGGCGCGACCGGGCCGTCGAGGCCCTCTCCAGTGGCGACCTCGGCGCCATCGGCGACCTGCCGGCCCGGCTGCAGGGCCCGGTGATGGACGCGGTGGCCCCGGTCTTCACGGACGGGCTGCGCATCGGCTTCGCCGCGGCGGCCGTCGGCACCATCGTCGGCGGGCTGTTCGCGCTGGTCGTCCTGCCCGGCCGGGGGAAGCGGCCCACCACGACGCCCGCTTCCCCCGCTCCCGCCTCACGCGTTACCACCGGGTGACGCCGGACCGGCGGCCCCGGTGCCGTCCGGTCTCGCGGGCTTCCCGACCGTCCTCGCCTTCACCCGGAGTCTCACGTGGATACCACAACCCTCGCCCTCGCCTACGAGAAGCTGCTGGCGGCCGCCGAGTCCGTAACCGACGACAGTCCCCTGCCGGACGCCGACCGTGCGCAGGTCGACTGGGTGCTGGCGCACGTCGCGCTGAGCGACCGCGCCCTCGCCGGTGCCGCGCGTCAGGTTCTGGCCGGTGAGCCGGCGCGCATCGACAATGCGCCGGCCATGTCGAAGACGGCGATCGCCTCTCTGCTGGCCTCCACCACGCACGAGGAGCGGACGGAGATGGTGCGCCGCAACGCGATGGAACTGCTCGGTCTGCTGGAGCGGACCCCCGACGCGGGGGTGGGGGCGGCCGTACAGGCGCGGCTCGTCGACCGCGGGGGCAACGAGGTCTTCGACGACGTCCTGATGTGGGGGGATGTGATCCGCATGAGGGCCGAGGAGCACATCCCCGGTCACGCCGCGAACCTCGCCTCCCGGGTCCGGAACACGGGGCGGACGTAGTCCGGCCGTGCTCCGGCGCCGCCCGGTCGCGGGTACCGCGGCCGGGCTCGTGCCCTCCCGGGAAAGGGGTCGGAAACCGACTGTCACGGGTCTTAAAAATACCTTCCAGTGGGAATTTTTTCTGGGAGGATCAGCGGGACGGAAAGTGCCGGACCCGCCCCGGGGCACGCGCCCGGGGCGGGTCCGGCGCGGTCGACAGGGCTGCGGCGCGGTGTTCTCCCGTGCCCGGTCGATCCGCCTCTCCGGTCGATACGCCCGCGGGTGGCGACTCGCTGTGCCAGGACCGTGCCACACCACTGATTTCCGCTCAGAGAACGGTGAGGGAGAACAGCGTGCTGAACTTCTCGATACTGGGAGCGTTGGAGATCCGTACCCCCGGAGGGCAGGTCGAGATCCCGGGCGACCTCCAGCGGACGCTCGTTCAGGTACTGCTCGCCGGTGAGGGCAGGCACCTCTCCGGTGAGACGCTCGTCGAGGAAGTGTGGGGGAGCGCTCCCCCGGGTAATCAGACCAACGCGCTTCAGGCGCACATCAGCAGAATCCGTCGCAGGCTCAGGGCGCTGGAGCCGGAGCGGCGGCCGTCCCGCCTGGTCACGAACCCGGCTGGATACCGGCTGGTCGTGGAGGACGGTGAGCTCGACGCCGCGAACTTCGTGCGCGACGTCCAACGGGCGGAGGAGATGCTTCTCTCCGATCCGGCCGGTGCCTCCCGACTGCTGCGCTCGGCTCTGGCCATGTGGCGGGGACCGGTCTTCGGCGACCTGCCCGGCGGCCCCATGTGCCGGATGGTCGCCGTCCGCTACGAGGAACACCGTCTGTGGGCCATGGAGCTGTACTTCGACGCCGAACTGAGTCTCGGGCGGCACAAGGGCATCCTGGCCCAGTTACGGGAGACCCACATCGATCACCCTTTGAGAGAACGTTTCTGCGAACAGTTGATGGTCGCCCTCTACCGTTCCGGTCGCCAGGTCGACGCCCTTGCGACCTACCGGAACATGTGGAAGCGGCTCTCGGAGGAACTCGGTGTCCAACCCTCGCCGTCGCTGCGCCGTGTCGAGCACGCCATCCTGTCCCACGACCCGGTGCTGACCGCCGCCGACGCGACGCTCCGGCAGTAGGGCGTGTTGTGAAAGTAGCGTCGTGCGCCCGCAGGGACACCCCTCCGTTCCCCACGGCCCCCGGCACACGCCCGCGTGCCGGGGGCCGTACGCGCCCGGCTCGGCGCGGAAGCAGGGGGATGCGGGCCGGTAGCCGGTGTACGCCGGCGAGGGCCCGCGGGGAGCGGGCCCTCGCCGGGGGCCGGACACGTCGGTGGCACCTCCGCGGTGGGGACGAGGAACGGTTCACGGCCGCCGGCGTCCGCCTCGAACGGGTTCCCGGCGGGCTCGGGGGAGTCGTCCGGCCCCCGTCGGGGCGGCCCGGTCGGCCCGGATCGGCCGCCGTACGGCATCCGGCATCCGGCGGCCGCCGGACGAAGTCACGCGGCGGCGACGGCCAGCACGGCGTTCTGGCCGCCGAACCCGCAGGAGTTGCTCAGCGCGAAGTCGATCGGGGACCGGGCGGCGGTGTCCGCGACCCGGATGTCCATGCGGGGATCGAGCGTGTGCAGATTGGCGGTGGGCGGCACGAGCCCGTGCTCCACGGCCAGGACCGTGAAAGCGGCCTCCACCGCACCGGCCGCCCCCAGCAGGTGCCCGGTCACCCCCTTGGTCGAGGTGACCACCGGGTCCCCGGTCAGGGTCCGGCGCACCATGACCGCCTCGGCCAGGTCGTTGAGGGGGGTGGAGGTGCCGTGCGCGTTGAAGTGCTCCACGTCCCCGGGGGCCGCCCCCGCGTCGGCCAGGGCCGCGCGCACGGCCAGCTCGGCTCCGGTGCCGTCCGGATGCGGGGAGGTCATGTGGTGCGCGTCCGCGGACGCACCGTAGCCCACGATCCGGCCGTGGACGTGCGCGCCGCGGGCCCGTGCGTCCACGGCGCGCTCCAGAACCAGGACTCCGGCACCCTCGCCCGCGACGAACCCGTCGCGATCCGCGTCGAAGGGACGCGAAGCCGCCGCCGGGTCGTCCTCACGGCGCGACAGGGCGCCCATCTGGGCGAACCCGGCCATCACCAGAGGTGTGATCATGGCCTCGCTGCCGCCCGCCAGGACGGCGTCGCACCGGTGGAGCGCGAGCAGGTCGCGGGCCGTGCCGATGGCGGTGGCCCCGGAGGCGCAGGCCGTGGCCACCACGAGGTTGGGGCCGGTCGCACCGAACTCGATGGCCGTCTGACCGGCCAGCATGTTCGGCAACTGCATCGGCAGCAACAGGGGCGAGACGGCTTTCGCGCCCCGTTCGCCCAGCACGTGGTGCTGGGCCTCCACCGTCCCCGGGCCACCGTCGGCGCACCCCAGCACCACGCCGACCCGGGCCCCGTCCCACGTCTGCGGGTCGAGGCCCGCGTCGGCCAGTGCCTCCCGGGCGGCCACCAGCGCGAACTGCACGAACGGGTCCAGCCGCAGTGCCCGGCGCGCTCCCAGCAGTCGCTCGGCGTCAAAACCGGGCACCCGGCAGGAGATCCGTACGGAGTTGTCCCGGAGGGCCGGGTCGACCGCGGCGGTCGGCCGCCCGGCGCGGACCGCCTCCCAACTGGGCCCGGTGCCGATGCCACCGGGGGTGACCAGGCCGATTCCGGTGACGGCGACGTCGATGCCGGTCATCAGACCTTCGCGCTCCGCTCCTCCATCAGGCGGACCATGTCGCCGACGGTCTCCGCCTCCAGCAGGTCGTCGTCGCTGATCTCGAGTCCGAGCTCGGACTTCAACAGCAGCGACAACTCGACGACGGCCAGTGAATCCAGTTCGATGTCCTCTCGGGTCGCGTCGGCGGTGATCCGGTCCGGGGAGACCTTGAGCTTGTCCGCGAGAATGCTCTTGAGCCGCTCGAACATGATGCTTCCTCCCAGGTGGGTCCCCGGCCGCGGCCGGGGAAAGGGGTGTTTCGGTGCGCGGTGCGGTCAGAAGGTGCCGACCTCGGGCCACACCAGGGTGGTCGCGCCCCAGGCCAGCCCGCCGCCGAACGCCGTGAGCAGCAGCCGGTGGCCCGCCGCCAGCCGGCCCGCCCGGGCGGAGTGGGCCAGCAGCAGCGGAATGGAGGCGCCGCCGGTGTTGCCGACGTGTTCGATGTTGGACAGCCGCCGCCCTTCCGGAATCTCCAGCCGGTCGGCGACCGTGGTGAGGATGCGGGCGTTGGCCTGGTGCGCGGCGAAGCGGTCCACGTCCGCCATGCCGCGCCACCCTGCTTGCTCCACCGCCTGCCGGGACGCGGTGGTCATGTGCTCGACCGCGTGACGGTAGGTGTCACGGCCGTGCATCCGGAAGAAGAGGTCCTCCGGCGCGGCCGCCAGCCCCGTCGAGCGCTGGCGCGAACCGCCGGCCGGCACCTCGATGAGATGGCCGAGCTCGCCGTCGCTGCCCAGGACCATCGGACCGACGGCCCCCGGCTCGTCGGCGTGTCCCGCTCTGAGCACCGCCGCCCCCGCACCGTCCGCGAAGATCACCGCGGTGGTGCGGTCTGCCGGATCGACGATGGTGGTGAACGCGTCCGCGGCGATCAGCAGGACCCGGTCGGCGATCTGTGCCGCGATCAGGCCCGCCGCCGCGGCCAGACCGTAGAGGAAACCGGAGCACACCGCCGCGACGTCGAACGCCGCCACCGTCCCCAGGCCGAGCCGGGCCGCCACCTCGGGTGCGGTGGCCGGACAGGGCCGGTCGGGTGTGGTGGTGGCCAGCACGAGCGCGTCGACCCGCGGTTCGTCCGCCGACTTCAGCGCCCGCCCCCCGGCCTCGACGGCCAGGTCCGAGGTGGCCGTGCCGGGGGAGACCATGTGACGGGCGGTGATCCCGGTGCGGGTGCGGATCCACTCGTCCGAGGTCTCCAGCCGCGCCGTCAGCTCCTCGTTGGTCACCCGCGTCGGCGGTACGTACCCGCCGACGCCGGTGAGCACCGCCGAGCGCCCGGGCGGGACGGCTATTGAAGTGGTCATGCCCCACTCCCCGGGCTGGAGAGCACCTCCACCGGAAGGTTCATGTAGGCCATGCGGGCTTCGGCCATCTCGTCGGTCCACCGCTCGGCCATGTCGTAGCGCTGCTCGGGCGTGGTGTCGAGCATCCGCACGCCGGGCCACAGCTCGTAGTCGCCGATCCTGTCGGCGTGCTCCAGCATGCCCTCCTGGAACAGTTCCTCGCGGTGGATGACGAACTCGCGGTCGGGGATCTCGTCCCACAGCCTGGCGCCGGCCCGCAGGATCTCCAGCAGCCGTGGCCGGTACCCGGGGTTCCGGGCCACATGGTCGCGCAGGATGGTGCTGGCCACGGTCAGATGGCGGATCTCGTCGATGGCGGTGCCCCGCGAGATCTCCCCGGTGGCGGGGGACAGGGGAGTCCACTTGCGCTCGCTCAGCTCGGCGGCGGGCGCGAGCACCCCCTCGATGACGATGGCGAACACGGCGACACCGCCGGCGAAGTCGGCCTTGTCGCGGACGATGTCCAGGGTGAAGTCCACCACCGGCTGGAGAACGCGACGCCGGTAGTCGGCCCCCATCTCGTCGATGTCCTCCAGCAGGGTCCCGGCGGGCTGTCCGAGTTCCACCAGGTGGTTGCGGAAGACCCGGGCGTGGCGGGCTTCGTCGATGAGCTGGGTGGCGTAGAACTCCAGTTCCGGTACGCCGGGCGCGATGGAGACGTAGTGGCCCAGCAGCCGGGTGGCGATCTCCTCGGCCATCCCGCGGAAGCCGAACTCCAGGACGAGCGCGTCCCGAAGCGGTCCGGGCTTCTTCAGGAAGTCGGGGACGAGCGCGTCCTTGTGGTGCCCGGTTTCACCCCGGTCGCGCAGCGTCCCCTGCGCCACCGAGGTGATCCAGTAGGCGAGGTCGCACTCCTCGGGGCCGAGCGTGAGCTCCTTCGCGCCGTCGAGCAGACCCGGCGCCCTGTCCCAGTCGGCCTCGGGGGCCACGGATTCGTTCATGTCGTGCTCTCCTTTCCCGTCCGATGGTCCGGGCCCGTCTCGGGCACCGGGCTGAGGCGGCCGGTGAACAGGCCTCCGGCGTAGCTGAGCAGCGGTTCCCCCTCGCCGACCGCCGTCCTGGTCACATGGCCGAGCAGGACTTCGTGGTCACCGATCCGGGGCCTGCCGAAGACACGGCAGGCGTAGTGGGCCAGGCCCCCCTCCAGCCGGGGAGCCCGGGTGTACGGATCCGTCGTCCACGGCCAGTGCGCGAACTGCGCTTCCCCGTCGGGACGGTCGGGATCGGCGAAGTAGCGGGCCATGTCCGTCTGGGAGGCGTCCAGGACGTTGACGGTGAACCGCCCCTCGGCGGCGGCCAGCTCCGCCAGGAGGGACCCCGACCGCAGACACGCTCCCAGCAGCAGCGGCTCGCGCGAGACGGTGCCGATGTTGCTCACGGTGGTGCCGTGCGGCCGCTCCGCGTGGCGAACGGTCAGAACCGACACGGGAGAGGCGAGGCGGTACAGCGCGCGCCGCCGTCGGAGCCTGCTCGGCACGTCGGCCGCCTCCCGTACCGCGGCCGGCCCGGCGAGCGGCCTGGCCGTGGTGCTCATCGCACCGTCTCCGGACGACCCCGCGCGGGCCGGATGTGCCCGACCGGCGCCGGGTCGGACGTGTGCCCGGCCGATTTGGGATGCGTGACCCCCAGGTCGTCCAGCAGCCGCAGGTAACCGGGCTGCCGGACCGGCTCGAAGGGCAGCGCGAAGGACTTCGTGAAGTTGCCGAACAGCCCCCGGTCGCCGAACAGGTGGAAGGGCAGCGCCAACAGCGCCCACTCCGGCCCGATCAGCCAGCACCACAGCGCCGCCACGGCAGCCTGGGTGATGAGGCTGTGCATGATGTTGTACAGAACGTAGTAGACCTTGGAGATCGGCCGCCCGCCGCTGCGCCGGAACGCGATGGCTCCGGGGATGTAGCCGATCAGGTCGATGTGGAGGAACAGGACGATCGCCGGCAGCCAGCGGATCTCGTCGAGGTGGGCGATGATCAGCCCGGTGGCGACGGCGAAGCCGACCAGGTACTCGGCCCGGTGGAGGGCGAAGGTTCTCGGTGTCTCGAAGGGGTTGGCCTGATCCACGGCTCAGCTCCTGACGGAGAAGGATGTCATGCGGCGACCGGGCCCAGCCCGGAACCGCTCAGGTCGATACCGGTGTCCTGCAGCTCGGTCCGGGGGAACAGCCCGGTCACCGCCCAGGCGACGGTCTCCTTGATGACCCGCTCGGCGATCGGGTCGAGGATCCCCGCCAGGCTGGGGATGCCGAAGTCGAAGTCGGCCGCGAACAGCACCCGGGTGTCCGGCCCGTCCTGCCGGAGCGTCCAGGTCCCGCCGAAGCTGTCGAAGTCGCCGTCGGTCTGCTCGAAGCCGATCTCCAGCTCCTCCCGGCGGAAGTCGTCCCGCTCGGTCCAGCGCAGCAGTCCACTGCGGAAGTGCAGCTCCCAGCTGGAGGAGCACTCGGGTGAGGGGAAGGCGGCGTGCACGGTGGTGGCGTTCACGTGCGGCGCCAGCTTCGGGTACTTCTCCCACCGGCTGACCGCGTCGAAGACGTCCACCGCCCGCTCGGAGCGCACCACGGCCTTCAGTTCCACGTGTCGCAAGATCAGTTACCGCCTTCCGGCATTCTGGCCGCTCCCCGGACGAGGTCGCGGGTGGCCTTGTCGAAGGAGTCGACGAGGTGGTCGACATCGCTGTCGGTGAGGATCGCGGGGGGCGTGAACCGTACGACCGAGCTGCCGTTCATGGAGTGGTTGGCCACCACCCCGTGGTTGAAGAGCTCGATCAGCAGCTCGCCGGCGATTCCCGCCTCCACCAGCTCCACGCCGATCAGCAGGCCCTGCCCGCGTACGTCGACCACCAGGTCCGGGATGTTGCGGTGGGCCGTCTCGGCTATCCGCGGCAACAGCCGCGCGCCCAGGTCCATGGCCCGGGAGACCAGCCGCTCCTCCTCGATCGCGCGGATCGCACCCTTGACGGCGGCCATGAGAAGCGGCTGCCCGGAGAAGGTGGAGGTGTGGACGTAGGGGTCCTTGTCGAAGGGGCGGAACGCTTCGCGGCCGGCGATGGCCGCCGACACCGGAAGCACCCCTCCGCCCAGCGCCTTTCCGGCCAGCAGCACGTCGGGCACGATGCCCTCCGTGTCGGCCCCCCACCACTCGCCCAGCCGTCCGAAGCCGGTCTGGATCTCGTCCAGGATCAGGAAGCCCCCGTAGGAGCGGACGAGTTCCTCGACCTTCTTCAGGTAGCCCTTGGGAGGGATGATGACGCCGCCCTCCCCCTGGACGGGTTCGAGGATGACGCAGACCTCGCCGGGGTGGGCGGACAGCTCCGCCTCCAGCGCGTCGGCGTCGCCGAACGGCAGGTGCAGGAAGTCGGGTACCAGTGGCCGGAACGGCTGCTGGTAGACCTCCTTGGCCGTGGCCGACAGCGCGCCGAGGGTCTTGCCGTGGTAGCCGCCGTGCATCGACACGGTGCGCTTGAAGCCGCCCGCACGGGCCAGCTTGAGACCGGTCTCCACCGCCTCGGCGCCGGAGAGGGCGAAGTGCACCCGGTCCAGCCCCCGCGGCACCACCGACACCAGCGCCTCGGCGGCCCGTGCCACGGTCGGTTCCAGCAGGATGCGGGTCGCGGTGGGATGCCGGTGCAGCTGGCGTTCCACTTCCTCCATCACCACGGGGTGGCGGGAGCCCATGATGAACACGCCGTAGCCGCCCGCGTTGAGGAACCGTTCCCCGTCGCTCGTGGTCAGCCACGCTCCGGACGACTCGACTTCCATGTGGCTGCCGAACAGCTCGGCGAGCGTGGCCCTTCCTTTGCTGAGATGGGCCCGGTACAAGCCGAGGATCTGCTCCTCGGTGTCGACCGGGGCCTCCTGGATCACGGTCACGGATCATCACCTCCGATGGCGTACGGTGGGACGTCAGGCAAGTTCGAGGGGCGCGCCGTCGAACCAGCGCAGCAGGGGCTCCGCGGTGGCGCCCCAGGACGGCGGGTGGAAGGCCAGCGGACGCGTGGACGCGGCCAACTGCGCGAAGTGGGAACCGCGGATGAAGTCCAGCCCGCCCAGCAGTTCCAGGGCCCGGTTGGCGATCGACGGCAGTGTCTGCTGCAGTCGGTAGCGGACGACCAGCACTCCGGCGACCGCCGCCTCCCCGCGCAGCCCGTCCCGCACGGCCCGGGCGGCCCCTTCCAGAAGACCGAACGACGACTCGCTCTCCACGGCCAGGGCGGCGCGGTCGGCGCCGCTGCCGCGCCCGCGGCGCAGCACCTCCTCGACCAGAGCGGCGGCGGCCCCCGCGTAACCGGCGCAGATCAGCATCTCGAACCAGACGAAGCCGGCGGTCTGCAGGTCGTCCAGAAGGCGGGGGTCGTCCGCCGACGTCCGCACCACCAGCTCGGACGGCACGAAGACGTCGTCCAGACGCACCTCGTCGCTCTCCGCGGCGGCCAGCAGCGTGTTGCCCCAGAAGGGGCGCACGGTCAGGCCGGGGGAGGAGGCAGGGATCAGCGCCAGTGCCAGCTCCGGCCCGCCGTCCGGGCCCGGCACGGCGATGGACGCGGTGAGCAGGTCCATCGAGCGCGACAGGCTGCACGGCTTCTTCGAGCCCGACAGAAGGTAACCGCCGTCGGCCGGCCGGGCCGTCACCGTCGGGGCGAGGATGTTCTGCCGGGTGCGCCCCTCGGCCCACCCGGAGGCCATCAGACCGCGTCCGGGGACGATGCCGTGCAACAGCTCCGTCTGGGCCGCGGTCAGCCTCCCGTTCCGCTCCGCCAGCGAGTACAGCATGGCGACCGTGAAGTGGTGCATCGTCACGGCGGCCGCGAGGGATGGTGAAAGCGCCCCCAGGGCCCGCTGGACATGGACGGCTTCCAGGGGGTCGGCGCCCTGCCCCCCGTACTCGGGGGGAACGAGCAGGCCGGTCCCCCCGTGGTCGCGGAAGAGGCCGATCACCGGGCTGCCGGTCCTCTCCCGTTCGGCGGGGGGGACCTCCTCCAGGGCCTTCACCAGCCCCGGGTGGTGTCGCTCGCACGCGGCGCGGGCGTGATCGAGGGAGCGCACGGAAAACCTCCGGTGTCGAAGGGGAAGAGGAGGGGGAAGGCGAGGGAAGGCCGGTCGGGTCAGACGCCGAAGACGGCCTCGTGCGGGCTGATGCCGCGGGCGATGCTCACGCCCTGGACGTGCGAGGTCTTGAGCATCGGGTAGTTGGCCTCACCGAAGGCGCCGCCGGTCAGCCCGGTTCCGCCGTGGCTGGGCAGGTAGGGCAGGAACCCGATGTGGGAGTCGTTGACCTTCAGCAGGCCGCCGTTGCCCACGCGCCGCACGAAGTGGTCGATCACGGTCCCGGAGCGTGCCCACAGGGAGTTGCGCAGCCCGTACTCGTTGGTGTTGACGAAGTCGATGAACCGGTCGAGGAGTTCGCCGTCGGGAGCTTCCTCGGGGACGATCACCGGAATGAGCGGGAAGAAGGTCTCCTCGCGCACCAGGTCGTATTCGCGTGCCCGGGCCAGGCCCGTGACCTTCACCACGGTGGGCTGGAGGAAGACACCCGTCTCCGACGGGGTGCCGTCCACCTCGGTGCGCCGGCCTCCGGTGATCACCTCGCCACCGTTCTCCTCGGCCTGGCGCAGCAGACGGAAGAACCTTTCGCTGCGGCGTACGGGGGAGAGCAGGACGTCGTCGTCCTCCGGGAAGCCGGGGCGGATCCGTTCGGCCCGCCTTTCGAGTTCGGCGATGAGCGCGTCGGCGACCGCCGGGTGCGCGAGCACGTAGTTGGGCACCATGCAGATCTGGCCGGAGCCGTAGAAGGCCTCGGTGACGGCCTCGGCCGCATGCCCGACGTCGGCGTCGGCCCACACCACGATGCCGTCGTTGCCGGCCAACTCGAGGATGGGCTTCTTGCCGTGGGCGACGCAGCGTCGCTCGAACTCCATCCCCTCCTTGCTGCCGCCGATGTAGAAGATGTCGTGGATCAGCGGGCTGGCCACCCAGCGGTCCAGCATCTGCTTGGGATTGCCGCACACGGCGTTGAGCACACCGGGCGGGGCTCCGATCTCGTCGAGCAGAGGGGCCACGACGTCCCGCAGCAGCCACATGGTGCTCAGCGCGATGCTGCGCGGAGCCCGTACGACGACCGCGTTCCCGGCCATCAGGCACAGGACGGCCAGGGCCGCACTGGGCAGGGGCGCGTTCTGCGGTGGATTGAGGGCGACGACGCCGTCCGGCTGTCTGCGCACGATCAGCCGCCGCCCGCTGTGTTCGAACTCGGTGTGCATCTGCTGCCGGTACCAGCCGAGGCTCTCCTCGCTGTAGATCTGCAGCAGACAGCTGAGCTCCCAGCGGGCGAGTTTGGCGGGGTGCGCCTCGGCGACCAGCATGTCGATGAACTCGTCCTGCCGGCGCACGAGTTCATCGCGGAAGAGGGTTCCCAGCCGCATCCGGCGGTCCAGCGGTACGGCCGCCCAGCCGGGCGCGGCCGCGGCGGCCGCCTCGGAGGCCAGGTCGATGGCGGACTCGCCGGCGACCGCGCAGCGGCCCACCACGTAAGGGTGCGAGGCGGCGTCGGAGTCCGGGTCCTGCTCCAGCGACCTCTTCAGGCTGACGCTGGTGAAGACGTCTTCGAGCAGGGACCGGCCGCTGACCGTGTAAACCCAGCCGTCGCCCTCGATGTCCTTTCCGGCGATGTAGAGCTTGTAGCTGCGAAATGGTGTGTCGCTTCTTCCTCCGGCGACGGCCTCGGACGGGGAACCCCCGGAGGCTGTTTCCTCTGCTGGTCCGTCGAGGATCATTGTCAGGCCTTTCCGATCGCTCGCTTTTCCATCCGGAACGGCAAGTACGACACCGGTTGTCCATGAATTCGGGAACCGTGACGTCGCGCTTTCGGCTCGTCCGGCTGTCTGCGTTCGAAGCACGTCGATCCTGTCAGCGCCGTCTGACTCGCAACTGACGCCTGACTGACCCTGCGAGGTGGGAGTCACCGGTTCCCCGGGACCGACGGTGCGGGCGCAGGGCGAAGGAAGCGCAGGACAAGAGCGGGGAAGCGACCCTCCGGGCTTCCGGCCGGTTGACTGACCGACGGTCGGTCTCTTACGGTCATGCGGCGCCGGAAAATCCCGCGGCGCGACCGGTCAGGTTCCTCTCCTCGCCTCCGCGCCCCCGTGAGGAAAACATGACGTATGCCCACCTGGAAGTCAACGACACGACAGCCCAGGACGAACCGCCGAGAAACGCGCTGATAGTCGCCAATCCCGCGGCCGGCACCACGCGCACCGAACTGGTGGAAGAAGTGGTCGAAACCTGCCGTGAACGGCTGGGGAGAACCACCGTGCACGTCACCACGTGCCGCGGGGACGCCACCGGTGCCGTACGCGAGGCGCTGCGCGGAAAAGGGCGGGAGGAAGCCCCGGATCTGGTCGTGGCGATCGGCGGAGACGGCACCGTCCACGAGGTGGTCGAGGGAATGGTCCCCGGCAGGCGGCCCGCGACCGCCGCCCTCGCCATCGTCCCCGCCGGCACCGGTAACTCCGGCTACCGCATGCTCTGGGGCGACCGCCCCTGGCGGGAGAGTCTCGGGGCCGTCCTCGGCGGCCCCGCCGGCGGCGCCCGGAAACGCCGCCTCGACCTGGCCGCGCTCGCCGAGACCGGTGGGCTGGTCTTCCTCGGCGCCTGCTCCGGCGTCATCGCCCAGGCTCTGGAGACCGCCCGCGGCATACCCCTCACCGGCCGCCCGCGCTACGAACGGGCCTTCGCGCGGACCGCCGCGTCCTTCATCCCCTACCCGGGCCGCGTCACCGTCGACGGGGCGTTGCTCCACGAAGGCGACACCGTACTCGCCAACATCGGCGGCGGCCGGTTCCGGGGCGGCCAGTACCTGGTGCTGCCGCACTCCCTGCCCGACGACGGACTGCTCGACATCTGCGTCATCGGCGCAGAGGTCCACCCCCGGGAGGTACCCGGGCTCACCCTCACCGGAGGCCATCTGGACCGTCCCGGCGTCGTCTACTCCCGTGGCCGGAGAATCACGGTCGAGCGCCTGGACGGGGCGCCCCTGTGCTTCGAGCACGACGGCGAACTGCAGCGGGGCGACTGGCGCACCATGACCCTCGACGTCCTGCCCGGCATGATTCCTGCGTGGGGTCCCCGAAGTGAGGAGAGGACGGCCGCCGCATGAGCACCCCGCCTCCGCCCGCCAGTCCCGCGGCCGGCCGGAACCGCGCCGTTCCCGCCCTCGAGGAGCTGTCCCACTGGGCCGCCGCCCTGCGTCCCGGGGACATACCCGACCGTGTGCACGCACTCGCCGCCAGCCAGCTCCTGTCCCAGCTCGCCTCCATCCGCGCCGGTGCCGCCCAACCCCAGGGGCGCCGCATGATCGGGGGGTTCGGAGCTCCCTTCCGGGGAGACGCGCGTACCTCGGCCTGCGTACTGGCGGGACTGGGGTCCTGGCTCAACCTCGACGACACCGCCTACGCGGGACATCTGTCCAACTCCACCGTCGCCGTACCGCTCGCGTACGCCCACAGTCTGGGCCTCGACGGGGCCGCTCTGCTCACGGCCGTCGTCACCGCCAACGAGTGCGCCGCCCGGATCACCGCGGCCGCCACCCTGGGGCCCCTGCGAGGACACAGCGCCGTCCACACCCACCTCGCCGGGGCCGTCAGCGGCCGGATGCACTGTGAGGGCGCCGGCCCGGCAGAGCTCACCAGCGCCCTCGGCCTCGCCTTCGCCATGCCCAACTGGCCTCTGCTGCGGGCTTTCCTGGCCGGCGACGCGCGCCTGTTCAACACCTTCACGCCCGTACGCACCGCCATGGACGCCTGCGACGCCGCACGTGCCGGGCTGCAGGGCCCCTCCGACATACTGGAGCACCCCGACGGCTTCCTCGGCCGCTTCGCCACCGTTCCGCTCCCGGAGGCCGTCACCGAAGGACTGGGCGAACGCTGGCACACGGAGACCCTCTCGTTCAAGATGCACCCCGGCGGGCCCGGCATCGACGCGGCCGTGGACTGCGCCGCCGAACTCCACCGCGAACTCGCACCCCTGGACCCGGACGACATCGCCGAGATCGTCGTGGATGCCTCCTTCTACACCCTTGCCGTCGGACGCAAGGCGGAGCCCTACGTCGACGGTCCCGGTGCCCCGCTGGGTGCGCTGGTGCTCCACGTCCCCTACACGGTCGCCACCACTTTGCTGACCGGACGCCTCACCGTCGAGGACTTCACGACATCCCGGCGTGACGAGCCCCTGCGCTGGCGGACCGCCCGGCGCGTACGCCTGGTGCACGAGGCCGGGATGACCCGGGCCCTGCTCACCTCCGAAGCACCCTTCGGGGAGGCCCTCCGGCAGGCCGGCGCGGCCGCGAAGCAGTGGCTCCGCGACTTCGGCGGGCCCGAGCTCGCCGAACTGGCCGACGAGGTCCTGCGGCAGAGCCCCCGCCGTGACTTCACGGAGGCGTGCAAGGCCACCGGCGCACGTGTCACCGTCCGCCTCGCCGACGGCCGGACCGCCTCCCGCAGCCGTATGACCCCGGTGGCCGCCGCCGGACCGGACACCAGGGCCCACCATGCCGAACTGGTCCGGGAGAAGTTCATCGGGCTCGGCGGTGACGAGCGCGTGGCCGCGGACGCCGAGCGGGTCCGCGACATGTCCGCGGACGAACTCCGCGCCTGGGTCGAGGCGGCCCTGCGCTGACCTCCGTCCGGGCCGGCTCTCCGGACCGGATCACCGAACGACAGCTCACCGTCCACCGAAAGGCAGTCACGTGTCCGCCACCGGCCTGTCCCACGTCGACCTCAGCGTCACCGACCTCGACCGCTCCGAACGCTGGTACCTCGATCTGCTCGGCGGCGACCGCATCCTGGAAGGCGCCGACGACGGCCAGGACTTCGACTTCCGCTACCTGCGCACCGGGGCCGGGGTGCTTCTGGGACTGATCCGCCACCGCCGCACCGAGGACCCCCGGTTCAGCCCCCGCCGTGTCGGACTCGACCACCTGTCCTTCGCCGTGGCCGACGAGGGGGAACTACGGCGGCGGGTCCGGCTGCTCGACACTCTGGGCGTGCCCCACGGCGGAATCGTCCACCAACCCACCGGCGCGGCCGTCGCCTTCCGGGACCCCGACGGCATCCAGCTGGAGTTCTACCACCTCACGCTCGCCCTCGGCCCCGCTCCCACTCCGCGGGAGGCGCCCGCGGACGCCTGCTCCCCGCACACCCCCGCCGGGCTTCTGGACACCATGCCCTACGCGCGTGCCATCGGTGTCGGCATCGACGAGGCCACCCCCGAGGTCGTCCGCGGCCACCTGCGCTGGGCCCCCGAACGCACCACGCTCGGCGGCGCGCTCCACGGCGGCGCCCTGATGTCCCTCGCCGACACCACCGGCGCCGTCTGCGCCTTCCTCAACCTCCCGCCCGGAGCCGCCACCAGCACGGTGGAGTCCAAGACGAACTTCTTCCGCGGTGTCCGCCAGGACCTCGTCAGGGCCGTCTCCCGTCCGGTGCACACCGGCCGGTCGTTCGTAGTGGTCCAGACCGACCTGTACGACGGGCAGGGCCGCCACGCGGGCCGGACCACCCAGACCCAGGCGGTCCTCGCACCGCGGTCGCGGAAGGAGTGACACGGACCCGGCCCGGGACCGGCCCGCCGGCCTGCCCGCAGCATCCGCCCGCACCCCGCAGCGGGCCGCCGGGAGACCTCCTTCCGCCGCCGGCCCCCGGTGGCCCGCCGCCGGCGGTCAGGCGTCCGGGCGGACGGCGCGGGTGGCGCCTGCCGAGGCGACCACCACGCACAGCACCGCGGCCCACTGCGACCAGTACAGCGACTCCCGCAGCACCACCAGGCCGATGAGGGCCGCCACCGCCGGCTCCAGGCTCATCAGGATGCCGAACACCCGCGGCGGCATCCTGCGCAGCGCCTCCAGGTCCAGCGAGTACGGGATCACCGACGACAGCAGCGCCACCCCGAGTCCCGCGGCCAGGACCCACGGCTGGAGCAGCGCCGTTCCACTGTCGGCCACGCCGAACAGCACGGCCAACAGCGCCGCGACGGCCATCCCCAGAGCCAGCCCGCCGCCTTCCGCGGTATGGCGGCCCAACGCCGCGCCGAGCAGGATGTACAGCCCCCAGCACACTCCTGCCGCGAGGGCGAACAGGCAGCCGACGAGGTCGAGTTCCCCGCGCCCCTCCATCAGCAGCACCACACCGCCCCCCGCGAGCACGGCCCAGAAGGCGTCCAGCCACCGCCTCGCCCCGGCCAGGGCCACCCCCAGCGGCCCGAGGAACTCGATGGTCACCGCGATCCCCAGCGGGATCCGGGCCAGCGCCAGATAGAAGCACAGGTTCATCAGGCCCAGGACCGCGCCGTAGCCGAGCACCACCGTCCACGCGCGGCGGTTCATGCGCGGCGACGGCCGCCACAGCAGCATCAGCACCGCCGCCGCGAAGAACAGCCGCAGCGCGACCGTCCCGAAACTGCCCGCCGCGCTGAACAGGTTCTTGGCCAGCGCCGCGCCCACCTGGACGCTGACGATGCCGAGCAGTACCAGCGCCGTCGGCGGGACCGCGTCGAAGACGCGACCGGCCGACGCGGTCAGCGGGGACCGGGAGGACGGCGCGGGCGTGCCGGTTCCGGTCCCGCCGGCGCTCGGGGCGCTCGGGCTGTCCGGGGCGCTCGGGGTGTTCGAGGTGCTTGACGTGGCCACGCGCGGAGTATCGATGATCGGGCGCCGCACGTCACACGGCTTTACCGCCGCCGCCCGCATCCGGGATCATCCCCTGGCGGACCTCCGGCGCGGCCGATCGCCGCGGCCGGCGCGGACCGAGGACGACGGGGAGGCGGGATGCTCACATGGCGGCGGGTGACCGAGGGGGACTTCGGGCTGCTGCGGAAGTGGCTCGCGCGGCCGCACGTGGCGCGGTGGTGGCACCACGACACGTCCGCGGAGGCGGTCGCGCGGGACTTCGGCCCGGCGGCGCGCGGCGAGGAGCCGTCCGAGGACCTGCTGGTGATGGAGGACGGCACACCGATCGCCCTGGTGCAGCGGTGCCGCTTCGCGGACTACCCCGAATACCGCGCGGACCTGGCCGGCCAGGTCGAACTGCCCGACTCGGCGGTCACGATCGACTACCTGATCGGCGACCCGGACCGGGTGGGGCGGGGTCTGGGGCCGCGCGTGATCCGGGCGGTCGTGGCGGCCACCTGGACCGACCACCCGGACGCGTCCGCCGTCGTCGTCCCGGTGAACGCGGCCAACCGCGCGTCGTGGCGGGCCCTGGAGAAGGCCGGGTTGCGCAGGGTCGGCACGGCCGACCTGGACCCGGACAACCCGGCCGACGGCCGCGCCCACCACGTCTACCGCGCCGACCGGCCCACCGGCCGGGCCCCCGGCCCCGCCGCCCGTAACTGAGCACGGTCCCCGGGCGGGCGTGGCCAAAGGACGTCAGAGCGGGCTGAGGCGGGCCTTGAGCAGGCAGAACTCGTTGCCCTCCGGGTCGGCGAGGACATGCCACTGTTCCTCACCGGTCTGGCCGATGTCGGCCGGGCGTGCCCCGAGCTCCAGAAGGCGTTCCAGCTCGGCGTCCTGGTCGCGGTCGGTGGCGTTGACGTCGATGTGGAGCCGGGACTTCCCCGGCTCCGGCTCGTCCCTGCGGCTGAGGATGATCGTCGGCTGCGGGCCGCCGAACCCCTCGCGCGGGCCGATCTCGATGCAGTCCTCCTCGCGGTCGAGCACCACGAAGTCCAGGACCTCGCACCAGAACCGCGCCAGCACCTCGGGATCGCGGCAACCGAGTACGAGCTCACTGATACGACATGCCATCGACGAAGACCTGCTTTCAGTACGGGAACCGCCAGGACGCACGTGACCGTACTGGGCGAGGCGGGCAGGGGCGAGGGTTTTTCGTGCCCGCCCCCGTAGGGGCCGCCGGGCACGGCCGCGGTCTCCCACCGGTGGCTTGGTACGGTGCGCGGGCCGCGCCGCTCGGAGAGGCAGGGCAGCGTCCAATGGAGAGGGGCTGGGGGATGCAGGCATCAGAGGCCCGGCGTGCGGTGGCAGCGGCCCTGTCGATCGCTCGGTCGCTCGGTCTGACCGCCGACGAAGCGATCGCTCTCAACGACTCGAACAAGCTCACTCTGCGCCTGTTGCCCTGCGACGTCCTGGCCCGGGTGGCACCTGCGGCACACCAGGTCGCGCGGTTCGAGGTCGAGGTCGCCCAGCGGCTGGCCGAAGCCGGACGCCCCGTGGCCGCCCTCGAACCTCGCGTGGAGCCACGCGTCCATGAGCGCGACGGCTTCGTGGTCACCCTGTGGACCTACTACGAACCAGTGGTGCTCCGAGAGGTCCCGCCGGCCGACTACGCCGACGCGCTCAGGCGGCTGCACACCGGCATGCGCGGACTCGACCTCCCGGCACCGCACTTCACGGACCGGGTCGAGCAGGCCCGACGGCTCGTGGCGGACCGCGACCGCACTCCCGCGCTCGCCGACGCGGACCGGGAACTGCTCGGCGACGCGTTGCGGAGCCTGGGACGGGCGATCGGCGAGCGCGGCGGCGCCGGGCAGTTGCTGCACGGCGAGCCGCACCCGGGCAACGTGCTCAGCACGGAGAACGGGCCGCTGTTCATAGATTTCGAGACCTGTTGCCACGGGCCCGTCGAGTTCGACCTCGCCCACGCGCCCGAGGAGGTCGGCGAGCACTATCCGGGTGTGGACCGGGACTTGCTGCGCGAGTGCCGGATCCTCGTGCTGGCGATGATCACGGCGTGGCGCTGGGACCGGGACGACCAACTCCCCGGCGGACGCCGGCTGGGCATCGAGTGGCTCGGTCGACTCCGTTCGGCACTCGACCGCAACGGCCTGGACACCCATGGCTGATGAGCACAGGATTCGTGTGCCGACATGCCGGTACGGCTCCGTGCCGGGGCGTCAGGACAGGGAGCGGACGCAGAACTCGCGGCCCTCGGGACCGGCCATGCATGTCCGCGGCACCTCGCCCTGGCCCACGTCGGCGGGCGTCGCACCGAGAGCCTCAAGGTGTGCGGCCAGCTCCGCTTGATGGGCCTCGGAGGGGGTGGCGAGGTCGAGGTGTACACGGTTCTTCGCCGCCGTCCTGGGCTCCGGGACGGGAACGACGTCGACGCAGACGGCGACCGGGTCCGGCCGGACGATGCCGCCCGAGGGCCCGACGTAGGTGGTCGCGCCGGGGCTGTATGCCTGCCAGCCGAGGGCCTCCGTCCGGGTCAGCGTTTGACGCGGTTGCGGACGGCCAGGACCGCCAGGCCCAGCAGGACGGGCTCGACGAGGCGGGAGGCCATCTCGGTGTAGGTGCCCGTGGTGGTCAGGTCCTGGCCGGAGGAGCGGAACACCACCGAGTCGAGCGTGACGTTCAGCGCCTTCTCGAAGCGTTCGCCGGTGAACCTGTCTCCGGTGGGGTTGCGCGGATCCGCCTTGTCGATGGTGAGGGTGACCGTGCCGCCGCCGGGCGGAACGGTGCCGGTCGCCTCCTGCTTCGGGGAGTCCTCGGGGATCCCGAAGCCCATCAGCAGCACGATGGTGGCCAGCATCGCCGCTCCCAGCCAGCCCAGCGCACGGGCCGCGCGCAGCCCGTACCCGGAGACGGCCCAGTAGGCGGCCAGCAGGGCGCGTTCGGCCCACGGGGTTCCGGGGTCGTGGCGGCGCATCTCCATCTCGCCGTAGTAGAAGTCCGCCGCTCCGGGCTCGTCCTTGCCCTCCTCCAGAGCCTTGCGCAACTGCCGGTACACCGGCGCCAGTACGGCCGGTTCCGGCACCTCCTCCCCGCGTGGGACGGGCGTCCAGCCGTCCCCGTGCCCGCCGTGCGCGGCACGCCAGTGGTGCTCCTCGGCCAGGGTGCGGCGCGGCGTCCGGCGCACCGGCCGCAGCCCGCGCCGACGCAGCCCGGCGGGAGCGGCGGCCATGCGGCAGTGCCCCTCCAGCCGCAGCTGGTCGAGGTGGACGGTCCCGGCGAAGAGGCAGTCGGTGAGGTCGGTGCCGGTGAGCATCAGATGCGCCGCGTCCACGCCCCGCAGCGACACGACGCTTACCCGGGGATCGGTCAGGCCGGGCTCGGGGACCTTCGAACGGTGTGCGGCGAAGGGCCGGGCGTGGGCGGCGACGCCGACCGGGTACTCCAGCACCGCGTCGCTCAGGTCCACCTCGGCGTACCGCAGCCGCAGCGCGGCGGTGGAGGTCCACCGCGTCCGCCTGCACCGTACGGCCTTCGCCGCCGCCTCGACGGTCACGGCGGTTCCGAACACCGCCTCCGACAGATCCAGCGTTCCCGCGCACACCAGCGGCCCCAGTTTGGTGGTGCGCTCGAAGAGCATCCCCGCGAACCGGGCGTCGCCGCCGATCACCGTCCCGGTGAACCACGCGCGTCCGCCGACCCGTGTGTCGTGGAACGAGAGGTGTCCGTCGACCCGCGCCCAGGCGAACCCGGCGGAGCCGCCGATCCGCGTGTGCAGCAACTGGACGGGCCCGCCGATCCTGGCGTCGTAGAACTGCGCGCCCCCGTCTGTCGCGGTCTCGCCGATCATGAGGTAGCCGCCGATCTCCGTCCGGACGAACAGCAGGTCGCCGCCCGTTCGCACCTTGGTGAGCAGGCTGTGGCCGCCGATCCGTGCCTGCTGGAACGAGAGGTCGCCCCCGGTCTCCGTCCCGCCGAGCAGCACGTCGCCGTCGATCCGCGCCTCGTGGAACGAGATCTCGCCACCGACGCTCACTCCGCCGATGGAGACGTCGCCGTCGACGCGCGCGCCCTCCAGCCGCAGATCGCCGCCGAGGTCCGCGCCGTCGAGCCGGAGACCGCCGTCGAAGTGCGCCCCTTCGAGCAGGAGGGTGCCGAGGCGGGGCCGGTTCGTGGCGGGGTCGGTGAGCGCGCGTAACAGCTCGTTCAGCAGGTCCTGGGTGAAGGGCGTGCCGCGAAGGTCGATGTCGTCGCCGGGCGACAGGGCGGCCAGGTGGGCGGTGCGGTCGGCCTCGTCCAGGTGGGCCAGGCATGTGCTGTGGCCGGTCAGGAGGATGCCGGGGCAGCCGGCCGGATCGGCGGAGTCGGCTCCCCGGCCGCAGTGCGGCCAGAAGATCAGCGCCGGGGACGGACCGGATCTCGAAGACGTCATGCCCCGAGGACGCCGGTGCGCCGCCGGGCAGTTGCCCACGCGTGATCGCGAGGGACGCGGGCCGCACGGGAGCGGTTGTACGCGTTCCGGCGGCCGTTGTACGCGCTCCGCGCCGTGTCGTGACGCGGCGGAGCCGCGTTGCGCCCGGTGACGGAAGGGGACGGCATGACCGAAGTCGGGACGGACGACGACACACAGCTCGAGTTCGAACGCGGCACGGGGGTGCTGTACGTGTTCGGCCGCCAGGTGAAGCGGTTCCGGATGCGCCTGGGCATGAACCGTGAGGAACTCGGCCTGGTGACGGGTTACTCGCCCGCGACGATCGCCTCGATCGAACAGGGGCGGCGCATCCCGTCGGACCACTTCATCGACAAGGCCGACGAGATGCTGGACGCGAGCGAAGTCCTCAAGGAGATGAAGGAGGAGATCCGCAAGGCCCGTTATCCCCTGTTCTTCCAGGGGGCGGCGACGCTGGAACGGGAAGCCGTCGAGCTGCACGCTTATGACTCGCAGGTGGTCAACGGCCTGTTGCAGACGGAGGACTACGCGCGGTGCGTCTTCGAGATGCACCGGCCTGCGCTGGACGACGAGACGATCGAACGGCGTCTGGCGGCTCGCATGCTTCGACAGGAGGTCTTCACCAAGGGCTCTGTGTCACTGATGAGTTATGTCATGGAAGAGGTGGTGCTGCGGCGGCCTATCGGTGGCACCTGCGTCATGCGAGGCCAGTTGGAGCGGATCCTCCAGGTCGGGCAGAAGCGGAACGTGGATGTACAGGTGATGCCGACGAATCGTGAGGAACACGCTGGTCTCGCTGGTCCGTTCAAACTGATCGAGACCAGTGAGGGACGACGCATCGCTTATGCCGAGGTACAGAAGAGCAGCACCCTCTACACGGAACGGAAGTCAGTCCGTGAACTCGAAGCGCAGTATGGGATCATCCGTGCTCAGGCGCTCACTCCGAGTGAGTCGATGGCCTTCATCGAGAGGTTGCTGGGAGAGACATGAGGGATCGAGAGTCGAAGCCGAGCACGGCTGAACCGGCTTGGTTCAAGAGCAGCTATAGCAGTGGTGAGGGCGGTGACTGCGTGGAGGTCGCCACCCGTCCCGAGAGCGTCCGCGTACGGGACTCCAAGGACACCGCCCGGCCCGGCCTGGCGGTCGGTCCGGACGCCTGGGCGTCCTTCCTCGGTCTGGCGTCCCGCTCGCACGTCTGACGTTCACGTCGCGCCTGTGCCCTGTGTTCCCAACTCCCCTGGAGACACAGGGCACAGCAATGCCGTCCCCTCTACGATTCTGATCGTGACCGTTGGGGCATTCAGCCACGGGCCGTCGGTTCAGGGCGGTGACCCCGACCGGCCGGTGTCGCCCTCCGCGGGATTTCGCCGCCCGGTCAGACGCTGGACGGAAGCGGTTCGAGGTGCCGCGCCACGACCGCCCGGATCCCGTCGACGTCCGCCCCGCCGCGCAGTCCGCGCTTCGGCAGTAGGGCCATTCCGCCCACAGTGTCGTCGATGACCAGTACGAAGAGGTTCGCCGTCTCGATGTAGTGGCGGAACGACGCCCACGGGATCGTGGTCTCCACGAGTGCTGTGGCGGCGTGTACGCCGTTGTCGTCCGCCCGCATGGTGTACTCGCCCTGGGAACGCGCGTACCTGGTCATCTGCCGCACCCGGTACAGCTGGTTCACCCACCCGCCCACGAGACTCCCCAGAACCGGGCACAGGGCTACGGCCACCAGCACAGTCACGCCCTTGGGTGCCGAGAGCATGAGGAGAACCACAGGAACGGCCGCAGTGATCAGCCCGGCGATCAATGGAAGAAGCCACCAGCGCGCGGGGGAACCGGACCGTGCGCGCAGGGCCTCGGCCATGTCGGCCCGCGTCGGCAGATATGCCAGCCCGACACCTGCCGACACCGGTGCCCCCTCCCGCTCCTCCCGCTCCACGAAGCCGATCGTAGTGGCGCCCGGCGGACCACCCTGACCAGGGCCCCCAGGCTCCGTGCGTCACCTTGCCGGTTGTGGCTGACCGGTGCGTTCGGAGGGCGCTTTACGGGCCGCGCCCTCGGCCGGGAAACTGGTGCGGGGACGGTGTGGGGACGGCGTGGGGGAGGGTGAACATGGCCGACGGGCAGGGGAATTGGGGCAGGCCGGTGCCGCTGGGGCAGGGCGGCGCCTCCGAGGCGGCGCACTTCGTCGCGGCGCCGCTGCTGGCCGGCGCCTGCATCGCCACCGTCGGCGTGCTGGGCGCGGACGCGGAGAAGTTCCGCTGGCCCGGGCCGGCGATGCTGCTGCTCACCCTCGCCTTCGCCGCGCTCGTCGGCAGCGTGCAGTACGGCTTCCACGCCCGCCGGCACCTCTACTCCCCCGCGGACGTGGAGACCTGGCACCCGCCGGACTCCTTCAGGCCCTCCGGTGAGTTGCTGCGGCGGGAGCAGCGCCGCCACTTCGGGGAGTGGCTGCGGCTGAGCCGCCGCGCGGCCCTGACCTACAACCTGGGGATCGCCCTGCTGGGCGCGGGCGGGGCGCTGGCCCTCGCGGCCCCCGAGGGAGCCTCGTTCTGGCACGCGGCGTGCCGCTGGGCGGCGAGCGCCGTGCTGGCGGCCGGCGCCCTGGCGGAGCTGGAATGGACGCTGCGGGAGTGGTGGACGCGCAGGGCGCTGCTGCGCGCCGCCCGGGCCGGCGGGGGAGAGGACGGGCGGGGAGAGGCCGGCCGGAGAGAGGACAGGAGGGAGGGGCGCGATGTCTGAGTCCGTCGTGCGCGCCGTCGGCGGCCCGTGGGAGCCGGAGGTGACGCACTGCTGCGTGTGCGGGGGGCCGCTGCTGCTGCGCGGGCGCCCGCTGACGGTGCGTCCGCGCGTGTGGTCCCTGCGCAGGCGGGACTTCCTGGACGACTTGGCGTACGACCACGACGGCGGCTGCGCCGCGGCGGCGGTCCCGGCCGCCGTGCTCGTCGGGATGAACAGGGAGCAGGCCCTGACGGAGGCGGCCCGCCGCGCCGCCTCGCCGGAGGAGGGGGAGAGCGGCAGGGAGGGCGGAGACGGCTGAGTTCAGTGGAGCCGAAGTCGGGCATACGGGCAACATCCGTACTCGGCGGGGCGGTTCGCCGCCGGGTACGCCGAGGACAGCCGAGCCGAGGAGGACCGTATGGCCGTCACGTTCCGCAAGAGCATCCGGATCCTGCCCGGAGTGCGACTGAACCGCAACCGCCGTTCCTGGTCGCTCACCCTGGGCAAGGGGAAGGGGCCCAGGCGCACGTTCGGGTCCAGGGGACGCCGCAGCACGTCGATGAACCTTCCCGGCCCGTTCGGATACCGCAGGACGACGACGAGCCGGAGCCGCCGCGGCGGCCGCTGAGGCCGAGGCGGCCCCGAGCCGCGCGACGTGCCCCGGGCCGGCCCCGGAACCCTTCAAGGGTTCCGGGGCCGGCCCTTTCGCGGAGTGCCGGCGAAGGGACGCCGGAGGGTCGTCGGGGGGCGCCGAATGGCCGAAAAGGAGCTGTGCGGAACCTTGCCAGTGACCAGTGGCGTACATACAGTCAACCTACTCGCCGGTATTGACATGCTCACTAATACCGGAGGAGCCCCCCGTGTGCCCCGGCCGGGCGCGGGGTGGAGCCGCGCCACCGCGGGTGTCGGCCCGTCACCGGGCCGCGTGCACCCGCCCAGCACCAAGCAGGCACCGAGCAAGCACCAGCACCGCACCAGCACAGAACCTCGCAATCCGTATGCCACAGGCACGTCCGCGAGATGTTCGCGGGCTCCGCCGGAAGGGTGTTTCATGAAGGACGAGCAGGAGAGACCGGTGGACGGCCGCGTCAGATGGCGCAGGTTCGCCGCCGTGTGCGTGCCCGGCTTCGCCGTCACCGGCGTACTGGCCGTCGCGCTGGCCGAGGGAGCCCTCGCCGCGTCGTTCGCCGTGTCCGGCCAGCAGTTCAAGGTGTCCGCGGACCGGCTCACCGGCGAAGGCTTCGTGCAGTACGGCAGCGTGGACGTCAACGCCCGCGACCAGCTGCTGCCCGTCGCGGTGACCGGCATCAAGAAGGCGGAGATGGAGAGCCTGTGCCAGTCCGTCGTCACCACCCTGCCCATCCTCGGCGACATCTCGCTCAAGCTCTCCGCCGGGACCGGCGACAAGCCGGTGGAGGCCACCGACCTGTTCGTGGACGCCACCCAGCTCTCCGGTGACGCCTCGTTCAAGAACATCGAGATCGGCCGCGACGCCTCCACGCTGGACAAGGGCCCCGAAGGCGGCCAGGGCATGCAGGACGCCTTCTCCCAGCAGGCCGACACCCTGGAGATCAGCGATCTGAAGCAGACCGCGTGGGCGACCAACGCGGGCACGTTCAAGCTCGCCGACCTCAGCATGAAGATCACCAAGGGCAAGCGCGAATGCTTCTGAGATGGCGGCGCTGGCGCCGCGGCCGGCCCTTCTGGGGAGGGCTGGTCACCGTCGCCGCCGGCGTGGAGATCGCGGTCATCCCCCTGGCCCCGATGAAGGTCATGCTGCACCAGGGGGTCGCGGGCGCCATGTCCGTCCTCCTGGGCGCCGTACTGATCGTGCTGGGCCTGTCGGCCTGGTTCACGCCGCACTACCGCACTCTCACCGGCATCCTCACGGCCATGATCGCCGCGGCCGCGCTGGTTCTCTCCAATCTCGGCGGCTTCCTGATCGGGACGGTCGCCGGACTCATCGGCGGCGGGCTCGTCTTCGGCTGGCAGCCGAGGACGGCGCCCGCGCCGGAATCCCCCCACCCCAACCCCCCCTTAGTCGAGGAGGAAGCGTGACCCTCAGCGCATCACGTTCCCGCACCCCCCTGTCCATCGGCGCCGGTCTGGCCGCCGCGGCCGCCCTGACCCTGGCCGGCGGCGGCACCGCCGCGGCCGAGCCGGCCGCCGTCGCGGGCTCCACGACCGTCACCCCCGCCGGGCACTACTTCGCCGCCGACCTCAACGGCAGCGCCACCTTCAAGGCCGGCATCGTGACGGTGACCTGCACGGTCTCCAGCTCCGCCCCCACGGGCTCCGGCGACGCCAACCGCGTCCCCGCCGCGCCGGACAACCACAACGCCGCCGGCCCGGTCGGAGGCCCGCTCAGCGCACCCACCTACAGCTCCTGCCGCACCAGCATGCCGGGCGTCTGGGCCACCGTCACCACCAGCGGTGAATGGGGCGTCTCCGTCCAGCACGGGGCTCCGTCCACCGCGACCCTGTCCATGCCCAGCGGCGGCCTGGTCGTCCAGACCAGCGGCCTGGCCAACTGCACCGTGACCGCCGCGCCCGACGCCGGCGCCTCGATCCCCGGCACCTGGACCAACGGGGCGCCCTCCAAGCTCACCTTCACGAACGTCTCCGTGCCCGTCGACGTCGTCGGCGGGTTCGGCTGCCCGACCAGCGCGAGCAGCTCCGTCTTCAACGCCACCTACGACATCACCGACGCGACCGACCCCGCCTCGCAGATCACCGTGACCGACTGACCGACTGACCGACTGACCGACTGACCGGGGGAGCGGCGGCTCCCCCTCCCAAGGGCCCCGGGCGGCGACCAGGCCACCGCCCGGGGCCCGTCGCGCCGCGGGCCGTGCCGCGCCGCCGTACGGCCCGCGACCTGCGCGGGTCAGCCGGCCGCCGCACGGCCTCCGGACACCCGCTCCTCGATACGGGAGCGCACCTCGGCGGTCAGGCGCGACAGGGGCCCGGAGGCGGTGGGACGCGGCGGCACCGGATCCACCACACGCCGCGCCTCGTCGGGCAGCCGGGCCAGATCGGTCTCGAAACGCGCGCGGGCGGCCGCCGGGGTCGCGGGGGCGGCGACGCGCCGGCCGCCGGTCATCACCGTCTCCAGCAGCGGTTCGGCACCGGGCGGCGGCTCCTCCTCCCGCAGGGCGACGACATCGGCGAAACCCGGGCCGCGGAAGACCTGCTTGGCCCCCGGGGCGGTCACCTTGGCCGCCGACAGCTTCATCACCGGCCGCCCGTCGTAGGACACCAGCTTGTAGGCGGAGTCCAGATAGGGTGCGTCGGCCGAGACCCCGACGCGGGTGCCCACGGCGTAGACGTCGATCGGGGCGCCCGAGCGCACCAGGCGGTCGACGCCGTACTCGTCCAGACCGCCGCTGGCGGTGATCCGCACCTCCTCCAGCCCGGCCCCGTCCAGGATCCGCCGCGCGCGCAGGGCCAGTTCGCCCAGGTCGCCGCTGTCGAGCCGGACTGCGCAGCCGGGCCCGTACCCCAGGTCGCGCAGCACCCGCGCCGCCGTCCGCACGCCCTTCTCGGTGTCGTAGGTGTCCACCAGGAAGGTCACCGGGCCCGGATGGACCCGGGCGAAGGCGCGGAACGCCGCCTCCTCGTCCTCGTACGCCTCCACGAAGGAGTGCGCCATGGTGCCCACCGCCGGAATGCCGTAGGCGCCGGACGCGGCCACGTTGCTGGTGCCGGCGAAACCCACCAGGGCGCCGAGCCGGGCCATGCGCAGGCCCGCCTCGACCCCGTGGGTGCGGCGCAGCGAGAAGTCCACCACCGGGCGGCCGCCGGCGGCCAGGACGCAGCGCGCCGCCTTCGAGGCGACGGCCGTCTGGTGGCTGAGCTGGTTGAGCAGACAGGTCTCCACCAGCTGTGCCTGCGGCAGCGGGGCGGTCACCTCCAGCAGCGGCTCGCCCGCCAGCACGATCCGCCCCTCGGGCACCGCCCGCACCTCGCCGGTGAACTCCAGGCCCCGCATCGGCTCCAGGTCCTCCACCGGCCGGTGCAGCGCCTCGGCGAAGGCGGCGGCCTCGCTCGCGCCGACCCGCAGCCCCTCCAGGTACGACAGCGCCGACTCCAGCCCCGCCGCGACCAGGAAGCCGCGGTGCGGCGGCAGCTTCCGCACGAACAGGCTGAAGACGGCCTCGCCGGTCATGTCCTCGCGCAGGTAGGCCAGGGCCATGCTCACCTCGTACAGGTCCGTGGTGAGCGCTCCGGGGACGGTCATCTGTCCGGTCATGTCCGCAGTCTCCTTCCGCGCGCGGCCCGGCGCACCTCCACCCGGCCCGGCCCCTCTCGACCGTCAGCCCGGCCGCCCGTCAGCCCGGCTCCATGTAGGGGCGGCGGAAGGCCGGCGCGGGCCCGGTGCCGTACGGGTACACCGCCGCCAGCGCCTGGTCGGCCGCCGCCCGGAGCGGGCCGGAGGTGTCCACGGTGACGGCCTCCGGCCACGGCGCCTCCCGCCGCGCCATCGCGGCGGCCACCTCCGCCCCGGCGTCGGAGACCCCCGGTGCGCGGCCGGCCAGCCGGGAGTCGGCCACATCACCTGGCGTCCGGCAGTTCAGGGCGACCAGCTCCGCGCCGGCGCGCCCGGCGGTCCGCCGGGCCGCCTCCCGCTGCTCCGGGTCCGTCCAGCTCGCGTCCAGCACCACCGACTCGCCCGAGGACAGCAGGGCGGATGCGCGGTCCAGGAGGGCGGAGTAGGTGGCGCGCGTCCGCTCGGGCGTGTACAGGCCCTCGCCGTAAGGAGCGGGCGCCGGCTGCTCGGCCGGGATGCCCGCCAGCTCCTTGCGGACGCGGTCGCTGCTGAGCAGCGTGACGCCCATCCGGTCCGCCAGCGCCCCCGAGAGCGTGGACTTGCCGCGGCCCGGCAGCCCGCCGACCAGCACCAGGCGTACGGCGCAGGCGCGCAGGTGGCGCAGGGCCGTCGTCACCAGCCCCCGCGCCTCCTGCCGTGCCCCCGGCGCGCCCTGGACGGCCTGGATGAGGGAGACCTTGGCGCGGACGAAGGCGCGGTAGGCGACGTAGTGGTGCCACAGGGAGGGCGGCGCGGGGTCCGCGGAGTACTCGCTGTAGCGGGCCAGGAAGAACGCCGCCGCGTCCGGCGCGCCCAGCCGTTCCAGGTCCATCGCGAGGAACGCGGCGTCGTCCAGACCGTCGACGTAGCGCAGCCGGTCGTCGAACTCCAGACAGTCCAGGACACGCGGGCCGTCGTCGAGGCAGAAGATGTCCTCGGCCCGCAGATCGCCGTGCCCGTCCACGACCCGGCCCCGGCGGATGCGCGTCTCGAACAGCACCTCGCGGCCGCCGAGGTAGCGGCGCACCAGCCGCTCGGCCTCGGGCACCCCCTCGGGCAGCTCGATGGCGTCCTCCAGGGCGCGGACCTCGGTGAAGTTCGCCTCCCAGCGCCCGGCGAGCGCGTCCCGGGTGCCCTCGCGCACCACCTCCGGGCCGCGCGGGGAGTCCGCGTGCCGGGCCGCCAGCAGCCGTGCCACGGCCCGCAGCGGCTCCCGTACGTCCTCGCCCCGGCGTACCAGGGCGGACAGCCGGCGCCCGGCCGGCATACGGCGCATCACCACGACCGGCTCGGGCCCGCCGTCCTCCTCCCGTCCGGAGGGGGGATCGAAAGGACAGCGGATCTCCGCGAGCCCCAGGTAGACGTCGGGCGCGAAACGGCGGTTGAGCTCGATCTCCCGTTCGCATCCCCGCCGCCGGGCGGCGAGGGTGGTGAAATCCACGAACCCCAGGCCGACCGGCTTCTTCAGCTTGTAGACGCGGTCCCCGAGGAAGAACAGCACCGCGGTGTGGGTCTCGCCGGCCTCCGCGCGCGGAAAGTGTGCCGCTCCCGCTCCGGTGCCGGGGTCGGCGCCGGAGCGGGAGCCGGGACCGGAGGTCGGGGGTGTGGGCATCCTGTGGCTCCCTGGCTTCCGTCGGGCGTGCTGTCGAGCGCGTGCTGAGGTCGTGCGGGGTCCGCGCGGACGACGGCCCCGCCCGGTGGGGAGTACCGGGAAGGCCGCTTCGGAAACCCGCGCCCGTCCGGACCGGGGCGCGGCCCGTACGCCGTCCGATGGAACCCTCACGGCACCGGGGTTACCGTGGAAGGCGGAGGCCGCGGGCGTATCCACGCCGAGGAGGCGCCGGCTATGCCCGGTGCGGCGACCACCGGAACCGGTGGGCCGGCGGGCGGAGTGCGCCGCGGGAGACACGGCCGTGCCGGGACGGCCGGGGAGGGCCGCGGCAGGCGCGGACACACGGACCGGGCCGAACGCATCCGGACCCATCGGCCCCGCACCACCCCAGGGAGCAGACGATGGCTCACACACAGGACTGGAAGGTCCGCCTCCACCTCTTCGAGGAGGAGGGCACGACGAAGGCCCACGCGGTACTGGACCTCGGGGGCACGGAGATCAGCGGGCAGGGCGTCGCGCGGCGCAATCCGCACGACAGGGACGTCCCCGAGATCGGCGACGAACTCGCGGCGGGACGCGCGATGAACGACCTGGCGCAGAAGCTGCTGAGCGTCGCGCGCACCGACATCGAGGGCGTGGCGCATCCCGGGCCCTGACCCAGGCCGACCCCGGATCCCCGGCCACGGCCGGGGATCCGGGGTCGGCGCCTGGCTCGATACCCGGCTCGACCGGGTCCCGGGCGCGCCCCCGGCCCGCGGGCGCGCCCCTCTGAGCCGTCCACACCGGCAGGTCGGCGGGCCGTCAGGAGCGGGGAGGCCCGATGAGCACACGGGAGATGTCCGACGAACGAGTGACGGCCGCGGTCCGCGACGCCGCCGCGGCTCCGTCCATGCACAACACCCAGCCGTGGCGGTTCCGCTATTCGAGGAGCGAGGGCGCCTTCCAGGTGCGCGCGGACTTCGGCCGGGAGCTCCCGCACGCCGATCCCGACGGGCGCGCCCTCCACGTCAGCTGCGGCGCCGCCCTGTTCAACCTGAGGGTCGCGCTCGCCCACGAGGGACTGCGGCCGGTGACCCGGCTGCTGCCGGACCCGGACGATCCCGCCCTGCTCGCCGTGGTGCGTCCGGCCGGCCCCGGGGACGGCGAGGGATCCGGGGGCGGTGGAGACGGCGAGGACGGGATCGGCGCGCTCCACCCGGCCGTCCACCGCCGCCACACCAGCCGCCTGCCGTTCACCGGGACCGAGATCCCCCAGACGCTGCGCACCGCGCTGTCCGACGCCGCCCTGAGGGAGGGAGCCCTGCTGGACTTCCCGGGGCCGAGGCATCTGCGGTGGGTGCTGGAACTGGTGGAGGAGGCCGAGGCCCGCAACCGCGCCGACCGCGGCGAGGCGGAGGACCTGGCCCACTGGACCCGCACCGGAGCCGCCGCGACAGCCGCGACCGCCGGGGCGGACCCCGTAGGTGGTGTGGACACGGCCGGTGACGGGGTCCCCGAGTACGCCTTCGGGCCGCGCAAGTTCGACGGGCGCGCCCCGGTACGGGACTTCGCGGGCACCGGGCGCGTGGCCGGGCGCCGCTCGGAGACCTTCGAGCGGCAACCGCGGATCGCCCTGCTCAGTACGGTGAAGGACCGCCCCGGGGACTGGCTGAGGGCGGGGCAGGCCATGGAGCGCGTCCTGCTGCTGGCCACCCTGGAGGGCCTGGTCGGCTCGCCGGCCACCCAGCCCGTTGAGTGGCCCGACCTGCGGTGGCCGCTGCGCGATCCGGTGTCGGGCCGGGGTCGGGTGCAGATGGTGCTGCGGCTGGGATACGGGCCGCCGGGGCCCGGCACCCCGCGCCGCCCGCCGGGCGAGGTGCTCGACATCGGGCCGTAGCGCGTCGTGCCGCGGCACGACGCGCTACGGCCCGATCCGGCCGGGTCACCCCCGGCCGGATCCGCCGGCCCCGCCCGGCTGCGCGGTGTCCGGGGCGGTGCCCGGGATGGTGCCCGGGTCCTCGCGGTGGTGCAGATGCCGGACGTGGGCGTCGGGCCCGGGGAAGACCAGCGAGACCCGGCCGGTGTCCGACCAGCGCACGTCGTACGGCGGTGTCCCGTCGCCGTGGTGCAGCCCGATGATCTCGCCGTCCCGCCGGGCGACGCCCGTGGCCGGACTCTCGATGATCAGCTCGTCTCCCAGTTCCGCGTGCATGGTCGTCACCGCTCTCCGAAGCTCTCCGGAGCCCGCCCTCCGGTGCCGTGGTCCGGCCTCCGCGCGCCCCGGGTACGAGACCGGGTACCCCGCGAGGCCGTATCCGCAACCGGTGGGCGGGATCTCACAGGAGGTGCCCGTTCCGGGGCGCTGCCGCGGTCCGGTGACGGGCGGGACGGGGAGTGGTGGGGCCGGCTCGGGGACGGGTCAGTTCGGGGAGTAGGTCAGGCAGTCGGCCGTGCCGTGCAGGGCGCCCACCGAGATGCCGGTCGCCTGGCACTCGAAGTCGGTGTTGTGCCGGCAGTCCGACATCTTGCAGGCGCCGACGTGCGCGGCGGCCTCCGGGCTGCCGCCCTTGCGCGGAGCGGTGAAGAACGTGTCGCATTGGGCCTGCTGGGGGTCGCCGACGGTGATGGCGAGCGCGTGGCAGGCGTGCTCCCTGTTGTACGCGCAGGGCTCCACGGCGCATTCGGTCACAGCGGGCATGTCCATGGATCTCTCCAGTGCTCTTCGGGTGTCCTCGGGCGCTTTCGGTGTTCGGTGGACACCCGGCCCGGGGCCGGGGCGTCCGAGGTGGAGACTTTCCCGGCCGGGCGGAGGC
This sequence comes from Streptomyces mangrovi, assembly GCF_900114215.1. Taxonomy (GTDB): domain Bacteria; phylum Actinomycetota; class Actinomycetes; order Streptomycetales; family Streptomycetaceae; genus Streptomyces; species Streptomyces barkulensis. The sequence continues at coordinate 113,104 of NZ_FOSG01000006.1, forward strand.
ACCTGTCCCGGGAGCGCCGCAGTTCACCCGATGAGCCGAGCGAGGAGAGGCCGTCGGATCCCCGTCCGACTAAATAGTGTGCCAAGCAGTTCATATGACAAAGTTAGAAATCGAACAGGTCGAACAGGTCAGACAGAGCGGCCTGGACCGGACCCCCTGGGGTGGGGCAGCGGTCCGCCGGGGTGAACCGATACCTTTGGGTAAAGGCTCTGAGGCCTGACGGAAGGACCGGTGGGCATGGGGAGCGAGAAGGACGCAGGGCGTCTGCCTCGGTTGCAGTTGGACGAGTTGCTGGACGAGCTGCAGGCTCGCGTCGACGCGGTGCGCGGCACCCGGGACCGGGTGCACAGTCTGCTCGAGGCCGTGATGTCGGTGGGGCAGGAGCTGGAGCTGTCCCACGCACTCCAGCGGATCGTGGAGGCGGCGGTGCTGCTGGTCGACGCCGAGTACGGCGCCCTCGGCGTCATCGGTGAGGACGGCAGGCTGTCCCAGTTCATCCCGGTGGGCATCGACGCGGAGACGGTCAAGGCCATCGGCCCGCTGCCGTCGGGCCACGGGCTGCTGGGCGAGCTGATCCGCCACCCGGAGCCGCTGCGCATCCCGGAGCTGGCCGAGCATCGCAACTCCTCGGGCTTCCCGCCCAACCACCCGCCGATGCACTCCTTCCTGGGCGTGCCGATCCGGGTGCGCGAGGAGGTGTTCGGCAACCTCTACCTGACCGAGAAGCGGGGCGGGGCGGAGTTCGACGCCGAGGACGAGGCGGTGCTGTCCACCCTCGCCGTGGCGGCGGGCGTGGCCATCGAGAACGCCCGCCTCTACGAGCAGGCCCGCAACCGCGAGCGCTGGATGGAGGCCAACGCCGAGATCACCGCCGGACTGCTGTCCGGGGCGGACGAGCAGGAGGTGCTGGCACTGGTCGTCGACCACGCGCGCCACATCCTCGCCGCGGACCTGGGCGTACTGGCCCTGCCCCTGGAGGACACCGGCAATCTCCAGGTGGTGCTGGCCGAAGGGGAGGGCGGCGAGGAGTTCCGCGGACTGGTGCTGCCGGAGGAAGGATCGTTCGTGGGGGCGGCGCTGGCCGCCGGCGAGGCGATCACCAGTGTCGACATCGCGAACGACCCCCGTATCTCGGCCGGTACGGAACGCTGGAAGGGCATGGGCCCGACGGTGGCGGTGCCGATGGGCGCCGGCGACGGGGTGCGCGGTGTGCTGCTGCTGGCGCGCAGGGAGAGGCGTGCGCCGTTCACGGAGACGGAGACGGCGCCGCTGGCGTCCTTCTCCGGACAGGCCGCGGTGGCCATGGAGCTGGCGGAGCGGCGCCGGGCGGCCGAGCAGGTGGCCCTGCTGGAGGACCGCGACCGCATCGCCCGCGATCTGCACGACCTTGCCATCCAGCGGCTGTTCGCCACGGGTATGACGCTGCAGAGCGCGGTGCGCTTCGTCCAGCACCAGGAGGCGAGTGAGCGGCTGCTGCGGGCCGTGGACGACCTGGACGAGACCATCAAGATCATCCGATCGACGATCTTCGGTCTGCGCAGCCACGGGGACGGCCGGGCCCGGCAACAGGGGCTGCGGGTGCGGGTGGCCCGGCTGGTGGAGGAGGCCGTGGGGAACCTGGGCTTCACCCCGGCCCTGCGCATGGAGGGGCTGGTGGACACCGATGTGCCGCCGGCCGTGGCCGACCATGTGGTGGCGGTGCTGGCCGAGGCGCTGTCGAACGTGGCGCGGCACGCGCGGGCCGCGGTGGCGGAGGTCTCGCTGGTGGTGGCGCGCGGCTCCCTGACCGCCACGGTGGCCGACGACGGGGTGGGCATTCCGGAGGGCGGACGCCGCAGCGGGCTGGTGAACCTGGCGGAGCGGGCCGAGAAGCTCGGCGGCGAGCTGCTGGTGGAGAGACCGCCGTCCGGCGGCTCCCGTCTGGTGTGGCGGGTGCCGCTGGACGGGGTCTGAGAAACCGGAGCCCGAGCGGCCGGCCCCGCCCGGCTGCGCGGTGTCCGGGGCGGCACGGTCAGGCCCCCGTCTCCAGCACCTCCCGCACCGGCCGGCGCGGCGTGGCCGGTCCCTCGGGGCCGTAACCGAGGCGGACGAGCATCTGGACGTACCGCGGGCCTTCGGTGACGCGCTGCAGGGACGTCCTGAGGTCCGGCCACTCCAGGGCCTGGTGCAGCAGTGAGGTCCGCACCGAGTGGGCGGTGGCGACCAGCAGGACGTGTTCCAGGGCCTGCCCGGCGCGGAGCCAGTCCGCGCGCCGGTCCCGGGCCGTGGCCAGGACGGCGATGGTGGGCCCGGTCTCGAACCGGGCCGTGAGGGCGCCGGCCGCCCCGACACCGGAGAAGTCGCGCAGCGGCAGGCGCCCGGTGGCGTCGCGGGCGCCCAGGGCGGCGCCGGGGAGCCCGTCGTGGGCACCCTCGCGCATCCAGGAGCGGTTCTCGGCGCGGCGCGCGTCGGTCTCGGTGTTGCGGCGTTCGGCCGCGGCGGTCAGACGCATCATCCGGGTGGTGTCCCGGGCGCCGGGGAACCACAGCGAGGCGCCCTCGGCGCGGGCGGCGGCGGCCAGCTCGCGCAGGAGCTCCTCGGGCGGGCGGTGCGGGGAGAAGGGGAAGCGGCTGCTGTGCCGGCGCCACAGGGCGGCGTACAGGTCGGGGCGGTGGCGCGGGTCGGGAGCGTCGGTCCGCACCGGGCGCACGGAGGCCAGCAGGTCCGGTTCGCCGGGGCGGGGCAGCAGGCGTACGGACGGTTCCCAGCCGGTGTGGGCCACCGCCACGCGGAGGTTGAACACGGCGGCGCCGACGGAGATGTGCAGGGCCCGCCCGACGGGGTCGGTGTGGCGCAGCCCCCGCCCCGCGGCGGCGCGTACCTCCAGGGTGGAGGTGGCGGGGTCCAGGCGATAGCGCCAGGGCTGGGTGTTGTGGATCGACGGTGCTGCCACGGCGGCGGAGACGAGGTTCTCCAGGACGACCGCGTCGAGTGTGGTGGGTGGCATGGTGTTCTCCTCCCGTTCCGGCCGCCACCAGGCTGCCCCGGCGGCCGTCCGCCGGGGCAGTGCCGTTGGTCCCGTTCCGCGCCGCCGACCGGTCCAGGCGGCCGGGCGGCCCGGAAAGCGGGGCCGTACGGCCCCCCGGCGCGTCCGGTCGGCCCCTGCCGCGGCGGTGCGCGGGTCGGTTGACTGGAGGCGATGTCAAGGAGGTGCGTCATGGAGAAGGTGTCGGTGGCCCTGTCGGGGGGCGATGCCTACCAGGTCTCGGTGCGCGGTCACGAGTTCACCGTGGACCAGCCGCCGGAGGCCGGCGGCGAGGGGCTGGGGCCCACACCCGTGGACCTGTTCGTCGCCTCGCTGGCTTCGTGCGTGGGCTTCTACGCGGGCCGCTATCTGGCGCGGCACGGGCTGCCGCGCGAGGGGCTGCGGGTGGAGACGGAGTACGAGATGGCCGACGGCCGGCCGGCGCGGGTGGGGGAGGTGCGGCTGCGCCTGGTGCTGCCGCGGGACATCGGGGAGACGCGCACCCGGGCACTGGCGGCGGTGGTGGACCACTGCACGGTGCACAACTCGCTGCGGCAGCCGCCGCGGGTGGACATCGAGATCGGCTGAGGAGCCGAGGGCGAGGAGGGGAGCGGCCCGGCCGGGGAACCGGCCGGGCCGCGGTCTTCGGCCGGGTGCCTTCCGGCCCGGTGCCCCCGGTCCGGCTTCCGGGTTCCGCCCGGAAGCCGGGCCTTCGCCGTGTCCTGTGCCGTGTCCCGCCCGGGACACGGCACAGGACACGGCGGCTTTCGGGTGCTCAGGTGTTCCGGGCCGCCCCGGTGAGCTCGGCGGCGACCGAGCGCGCCCACCGGCGGATGTGCTCGCGGTCGCGGAAGTCGCCGCCCTTGCCCTGCTTGACGATCTGCCGGGCGATGAAGCCGCGCGCGTCCTCACCCAGCCGGCCGCCGAAGGTGACGTGGCCGCGCGCGTCGATCAGGGCGGCCACACGCGCGGCGCCGGGGGCGGGCGGGATGTCGCGCTCCTCGGCGGAGGCGTCCAGCGGGCCGCTGCTGAACAGCCACACCGGCAGCCGCGCCAGCGCGTGGCGCCTGTGCCGGGCGAAGCGGGTGGCCTCCCTGACCCAGCGGCCCGCGTACAGACCGGAGCCCAGCAGGACGGCGTCGTAGGCTTCGAGATCGCCGAGGGCCGCGGCCTCGGCGGCGGGCAGGACGTCGGCGGTCAGGCCGCTGTCCCGCAGGTCCTGGCCGATCCACCGGGCGATCTGCGCGGTGGAGCCGTTCTTCGAGCCGTGGGCGACGAGTACGTGGGGTGGTGTCATCGTGATCGCCTTCCTGTGCGTCGCCGGCCCTCCCGGGTGCCCGGAAGGGCCGGCGGTGTGCCGGTGGTGCGCCGGCGGGTATGTCAGTGGTTGCGCAGCCACCGGTCGGCGAGGCCGTGCAGTGCGGGTTCCTCGGGCCGCAGCCGTGAGTCGTCCAGGCGGTAGGTCAGTCGGCTGACGACGTCGACCACGCCGTCCAGGCGGCGGATGAGGGCGGTGGCGACGGGGATCTCGCTGCGCCGCTCGACCTGTCCGGTGAGGGTGACCACGCCCTCGGCCACGGAGACGGAGACGGTGTCCGGGGACAGCCACAGGGACCGAATCAGGACCTCGTCGACGACCTGGGCGCGGATGTCGGCGTCCGGGCGGAGGAAGACGCCCAGCAGGTCGCGGCGGGTGACGATGCCGACCAGCCGCTCCTCCTCGTCCAGGACCGGCAGCCGCTGGACGCCGTGCGCGACCATGGTGCGGGCCGCGCGTGCCACGGAGTCCAGGGCGTGGACGGTGACGGCGGGCGCGGTCATCAGCTCGCCGGCGGTCAGCGGCCGTCCTGCGGCGGCCCTGCGGCGGCCGGGGCGCCCCCTGGGCGGGGCGCCGTCCGAGCCCTGGCGCGCCTGGTGGGCCAGGAGGTCGGTCTCGGAGACGACGCCGAGGACCTTGTCGTCACCGTCCACGACGGGCAGGCCGCTGATGCCGTGCCGTGCGAGCAGGTGGGCGATCTGCTTGAAGGGTGTCGTCGGGTGGGCCTTGACGACGTCGATCGTCATGACGGCGCCGACCACTTTGTGCTTCATGGTGTCCTCCGTGTTCTCTCTCCGGCGGCCTGTCAGCGCAGCCGGCGCAGGTGGGGGTCGTGGGCGCGCCCGGGCAGCAGGCGCACGCGGGTGTCGACGGCGGTGGCGCCGTCCGGGCGGGCCAGAACCGGGCCGAGGTGGGCCTCGGCGAGTTCAGGCAGGTCGCAGGCCATCCGCGACAGGCGCAGCAGGATCTGCTCCAGTGCCTCCAGGTCCACCGGTGTGCCGCGGCGCCCGAGCAGCAGGGGGGCGCAGCGGGGCGCGGTGATCAGGTCGTGGACGTCCCGGTCGGTGAGCGGGGCGAGGCGCGCGGCGTGGTCGGCCAGGAGTTCGGCGGCGGTGCCGCCCGGTCCGAAGAGGACCAGGGGGCCGAAGACCTCGTCCTGGACGACGCCGGCGACCAGTTCGGTGCCGCGCCGTGCCATGGGCTGGACGAGTGCGCCGGTCATGGCGCCGTCCAGGCGGGCGGACAGCTCCCGCCAGGCGGCCCGTACGCGGTCCTCGCCCTGGAGGTCGAGGGCGGTCGCCTCCTCCTCGCTCCCGTCCTGCAGGCCGGGCCAGTGGGCCTTGAGGGCGACGCGCCCGCCACCCTGTGCGGCCAGGCGGGCGGCGGCGCGGGCGGCGGCGTCCTCGTCCCCGGCCCAGGCCTGGGGCAGGCGGGGGATGCCGTAGTGGTCCAGCAGGCGGGCGCGGTCGCGGGGGCCGAGCGGGCCGCCGCCGGGGTGGTCGGCGAGGAAGGCGCCGACCAGGGCGCGGGCGGCCTCGGTGTCCACGCCCTGGAGTTCGGGCACCTCGCCGGGCGGGCGGCCCAGCCAGTGGGTCCGTCCGGCGGCGTGGGCCAGGGCGCGGGCGGCGTCCTGGGGTTCGGCGTACGCCGGGAGGGCGGTGCCGTCGCCCGTGCGGAGCAGGCGGACGCGTTCGGCCTGACCGGGCAGCACGGCGACGACGGTGCGGGAGGGGTGGGCGGCGGCGGTGCGCAGCAGTTCGCGGACCGCCGCCTCGCGGTCCTCCCCGCTGCCGTCGGCCGGGGCGGTGGGCACCAGGACGGCCAGGACCGCGTCCACACCCCCGTACCCGGCCAGCCGTCCCGCGCACTCGGCCGGCCCCGGCCCGCCGGCGGTGCTGGTGTCGACGGGGTTTCCGGGGGAGGCGATGGTGCCGTCGGGCGGGGTGCCGAGCAGTTCCGCGGTGAGGGAGTCGGGCAGCCGGGGCAGGGTCAGCCCGGCCTCGGCGCAGGCATCGGCGGCCAGGACCCCGGCGCCCGTGGCGTTGGAGACCACGGCGACGCGGGTGCCGGTGGGCAGGGGCTGGGAGTGGAGCAGGGCCGCGGTGTCCAGGAGTTCGCCGATGCCGCGGGTGGCGATCACCCCGGCCTGTTCGAACAGGGCGCGCCGTGTCATGGCGGGGGCGGAGGCGGCGGCGGTGTGGGCCGCGGCGGCCCGGCGTCCGGCCTCGGAGCGTCCGGCGTCGACGGTGAGCACGGGCATGCGGCGGGCGACGCGGCGGGCGGTGCGGGAGAAGGCGCGCGGGTTGCCGAAGGACTCCAGGTGGAGCAGGGCCAGGTCGGTGCGGCCGTCGCCCTCCCACCACCGGAGCATGTCGTTGCCGCTGACGTCGTACTTGTCGCCCAGGGAGGCGAAGGTGGAGACGCCGATGCCCAGGCGGGCCAGTCCGCCCAGCAGGGCGGTGCCGACCCCGCCGGACTGCACGGCCACTCCGGCGGTGCCGGAGGCGGGGAGTGCGGCGGTGAGGACGGCCGCCAGGCGGATGTCGTCCTCGGTGTTGGCGGCGCCCAGCGAGTGGGGGCCGAGCAGGCGCATGCCGTGGCGGCGGCAGGCGGCCAGCAGGGCGGCGCCCTGCCCGGCGTCGAGGCGGGGGCCGAGGACGGCCAGGGCGCGCACCCCCGTCTTGCCGCACTGCTCGGCGGTCTCGGGCACCTCGTGGGCGGGGAGGGCCAGGACGGCCAGCTCGGGCGCCTTGGGCAGGGCGGTCACCGACGGGTGGGCGGGGACGCCCTCGACGGACCGTGCGCCGGGGGCGACGGCCAGCAGGCGCCCGGTGAAGCCGGCGCGGCGCAGGTCGCGCAGGACGGCGCGGCCCGCCTCCCCCTCCGGTCCGCCGGCGCCGACCACGACGAGGGAGCGGGGGCGCAGCAGCGGGCGGAGGCTGGCGGCGTCGGCGGTGCGGGCGCGCTCGTCGACGGCGGTCAGGTAGTGCTCGTCGGGGTCCAGCCGGATGGTCCAGCGCACCTCGCCGGAGTCGTAGCGGCGGGTGGTGTGCAGCCCGAGGTCGGCGAAGACCTTCTGCATCGCGTGGTTGTCGGCCAGGGCTCCGGCGGTGAAGGCGGTGACGCCGGCGGCGCGGGCGGCGTGGACGAGGTGTTCGAGCAGCAGGGTGCCCACGCCGCGGTGGTGGAACTCGTCGGTGACCGCCAGTGCGACCTCCGCGGTGCGGCCCGCGCCCTCGTCGCCGTTCTCGCTCCCGTCCCCGTGCCCGTCCTCACGCTCGTACTCGGCGATCCCCACGGGCCGCCCCTCGTGGAGGGCCAGCAGGGCCAGGCTGCCGGGGCGGGGCGGTCCGCAGACGCGGCGGGCGGCCTGCCGGCCCAGCTCGCTGCCGGAGCCGAAGAACCGCAGGCGCAGGTTCTCGGGCGACATCCGCCCGTACAGCCCCTCGACGCCGGTGCGGTCCTCGGGGCGGGCGGGGCGGATCTCCACGGTCCGGCCGTCGGCCAGCAGCGCGTGGGCCGGCCGTACGGGGCGTGCGGCGCCCATGGTGTCCGCTGTTCCGGTGGTGCCGGTGGTGCCCGTCATGGCCGGTCCCCTCTCCTTCTGCCTCGGTTTCCAGGGTGCTGCGGGAGCCGGGCCGCTCCCAGGGCCGGCAGGGGCCCGGCGCAGGGCCGTTCGGCCCGGGCAGGACCCCCTGCCGGCCCTGGGAGCGGCCCGGCAGGCCGGTCGGTCCCACCCGTCGGGACCTGTGTCCCCTCGCGGTGGCGGGTACCCGGCCGCAGCCTGGAGGTGGAGCGGACGGCCGCTCCGCAGGGAAGGCTTGGAGGTACACACCATGACCCGCACCGTCACCGTGGGCCTGGACGGCTCGCGTGAGAGCCTGGCCGCCGCCGAGTGGGCGGCCCGCGAGGCGCTGCGCCGCACGCTGCCGCTGCGGCTCGTACATGTGAAGGAGAACGACTCCCACCCGAAGGTGCTGTCCGGGATGGACCCGGAGGCGCGGGAGCGGTGGGAGGCGCTGCCGGACGAGACGGCCGCCGACCTGGCCCGCGAGCACCCCTCGCTGGAGGTCGCCGTGGAGCGGCTGGCCGGCCGCCCGGCCGAGGTGATCGGGGACTCGGTGGGCGAGGCGGAGCTGCTGGTCCTGGGCTCGCGGGGCCGGGGGACGCTGACGGGCTTCCTGGTGGGCTCGGTGGCGCTGTCCACCGTGGCGCACGTGGAGTGCCCCGTGGTGCTGGTGCGGGCCGGGACCGCCGAGAAGGACACCGGTGACGTGGTGGTGGGACTGGACCTGACCAGGCCGCGCGAGGAGCTGCTGGAGTTCGCCTTCGACGCCGCCGCCCGGCGCGGGGTGCCGCTGACGGTCGTCCACGGCTGGGACCCGCCGCCGGTGTACGGCATCAACCCGGTGGCCGTGAACCCCCACCTGATCGACGACCTGGCCGAGGAGAAGTCCGACGCCCTGACCCGGGTGCTGGCCCCCTGGCGGGAGAGGCACCCGGAGGTGGAGGTGCGGCCGCAGGCCGTGGTCGGCAGGGCCGCCCACCACCTGCTGGAGGCCGCCGAGAACGCCTCCCTGCTGGTGGTGGGGCGCCGCAACCGCCGCGCCCGGCTGGGCTTCCACACCGGACCGGTCACCCACGCCCTGATGCACCACTCGCCGGCGCCGGTGGCCGTCGTACCGCACGACTGAAGCCCCACCCGGTGCGGCGGGCCGGCCCCCGCGGCAGGCTCCCGCACCGGGGCCGCGACCCCATCCGCCGAGGTGCTCCGCCGCCGGGCCCAGGCCCGCACGGGCGCCGAGCCGCTGAGGAGGCACCACAGATGGTCCGCTACGTCCAGGACTTCACCGAGGGGGGCCGGGAGCAGGCCGACCTGCTCGGGGGCAAAGGCGCCAATCTCGCCGAGATGACCCGTATCGGCCTGCCCGTGCCGCCCGGTTTCACCGTCACCACCGAGGCGTGCCGGGCCTATCTGGCCACCGGCGCCGAGCCCGAGGGGCTGGTGGAGGAGGTGGCCGGGCACCTGGCGGCGCTGGAACGGGCCGCCGGGCGGAGGCTGGGCGACCCGGACGACCCGCTGCTGCTGTCGGTGCGCTCCGGCGCGCGCTACTCCATGCCGGGGATGATGGAGACGATCCTCGACATCGGGCTGAACGACGCCTCCGTGCACGGGCTGGCCCGCACCTCCGGGCACGAGGACTTCGCCTGGGACTCCTACCGGCGGCTGATCCAGATGTTCGGCGCCACGGTGATGGGGATCGACGGGGCCCTGTTCGCCGAGGCGCTGGCCCGCCGGCCCGACCCGGGGCAGCGGCGGCTGCTGGTGGAGGACTTCCGCCGCATCGTGCGCGAGCGGACGGGCGAGGAGTTCCCGCAGGACCCGGCCGAGCAGCTGCGGCGCTCGGTGCGCGCGGTGTTCTCCTCGTGGAACACCGAGCGTGCCCGCGTCTACCGCCGCCGCGAGCACATCCCCGAGGACCTGGGCACGGCCGTCAACGTCCAGACGATGGTCTTCGGCAACGCCGGCCCGGACTCGGGCACCGGTGTGGCCTTCACCCGCGACCCGGCCACCGGGCTGCAGGGGATCTACGGCGACTACCTGGCCGACGCCCAGGGCGAGGACGTGGTCTCCGGGGCGCGCAACACCGTGCCGCTGGCCGAGCTGGAACGTCTGCACCCCGGGTGCTACGCGCAGCTGTGCGAGTACATGGAGAGGCTGGAGCGGCACTACCGGGACCTGTGCGACATCGAGTTCACCATCGAGCGCGGCAGGCTGTGGATGCTGCAGACCCGGGTGGGCAAGCGCACCGCCGAGGCCGCCTTCCGCATCGCCGCCCAGCTCGCGGACGAGGGGACGATCGGCTGGGACGAGGCCCTGGACCGGGTGAGCGGCGAGCAGCTCGCCCGGCTGATGTTCCCGAGCTTCGACACCGCCGGGGCCGGCGAGCCGCTGGCCCGCGGGGTGCCGGCGTCCCCCGGCGCGGCCTTCGGGGCGGTGGTCTTCGACTCGGCCGAGGCCGCCCGCCGGGCGGCGGCCGGGGAGAAGGTGGTGCTGGTGCGCGGCGAGACCACGCCCGACGACCTGCCGGGGATGGTGGCCGCCCAGGCGGTCCTGACCAGCCGGGGCGGCAAGACCAGCCACGCGGCCGTGGTGGCCCGGGGCATGGGCCGGGTGTGCGTGTGCGGCGCGGAGGCCGTCGAGATCGACGCCGCCGCGCGCCGCTTCACCGTGGGCGGCACCTCGGTCGCCGAGGGCGAGACGGTCTCCGTGGACGGGTCGGCCGGCGCCGTCTACCTGGGCGAGCTGCCCCTGGTGGGCTCCCCGGTGATGCGGCACTTCGAGACGGGGGAGCGGCTCCCGGGCGTGGTCGACGCGGTGGCCCGGCTGATGGAGCACGCCGACGCCACGCGCCGTCTGGGCGTGCGGGCCAACGCCGACACGCCCGAGGACGCCGCCCGCGCCCGCCGCTTCGGCGCGCGGGGCATCGGCCTGTGCCGCACCGAGCACATGTTCCTGGGCGAGCGGCGCCGGCTGGTGGAGGCGATGATCCTGGCCGAGGACGACGCCGGGCGCGAGAAGGCGCTGGCGGCGCTGCTGCCGCCGCAGCGCGAGGACTTCACCGCCATGCTGGAGGCGATGGACGGCCTGCCGGTCACCATCCGCCTGCTGGACCCGCCGCTGCACGAGTTCCTGCCCGACCACACCGAGCTGGCGGTGCGGGTGGCGTCCGCCGAGGCGGCCGGGGGCGAGCCCGACCCGCACGACGTGCGCCTGCTGAGCGCGGTGGAGCGCATGCACGAGCACAACCCGATGCTGGGGCTGCGCGGGGTGCGGCTGGGCCTGGTGGTGCCGGGGCTGATCGCCCTGCAGGTGCGGGCGGTGGGCGAGGCCGTGGCGCGGCGGCTGCGCGACGGCGGCGACCCGCGGGCGGAGATCATGGTGCCGCTGGTGGACACCTCCGACGAACTGCGGCTGGTGCGCGAGGAGGTGGACGCCGTACTGGCCGAGGTCTCCCGGGAGACGGGGGTGGAGGTCGCCTGCCCGGTCGGCACGATGATCGAGCTGCCCAGGGCGGCTCTGACCGCGGACCGGATCGCGGCCGAGGCCGACTTCTTCTCCCTGGGCACCAACGACCTGACGCAGACCACCTGGGGACTGTCGCGCGACGACGTGGAGGGGTCGTTCTTCTCCGCCTACCTGGAGCGGGGCATCCTGCGGGACTCGCCGTTCGAGACGCTCGACCGGCAGGGAGTGGGCCGGCTGGTGCGGATCGCGGTGGAGGAGGGCCGGGCCGCCCGACCGGGTCTGAAGGTGGGGGTGTGCGGCGAGCACGGCGGCGACCCCGACTCCGTGCACTTCTTCCACCAGGCCGGGCTGGACTACGTCTCCTGCTCCCCCTTCCGGGTGCCGGTCGCCCGTCTGGAGGCGGCCCGCGCGGCCCTGGCCCCCGGCCGCGCGCGGTCGTCGACCGCGTGACCTCGGCCCGCCTCAGCCCGGTGCCCGCACGGGTGCCGGGCTGAGGCGGGCCCGGGCCGGAGCCCGGCGCCCGGCGCCCGGGGCCGAACGGCCCACCGGAAGGCGGCCGACCTCAGGCGGAAAAGGACTTTTCCGGTAAGGCTGGAGGGAAGCGGGCCAAGCGCCCGCGCCGTGCGGCGGAACGGGAGGAGCGACCATGGACGCCAACGCAGCCGGACCCCGGGGCCATGTGGCCGTCGGGGTGGACGGCTCCCGGCACGCCGAGCTGGCGCTGGAGCAGGCGGCGGCCGAGGCGCGCCGCCGCGGGGTGCCGCTTCAGGTCGTGCACGGCCGCCCCTGGGCCGCGCTCCCGCAGACCGGGGCGGAACCCGCGGCGCACACCCCCTCCCGCGAGGACGCCCGGACGCTGGCGGAGTCGGCCGCCGAGCACGCCCGCCGCCTGGTCCCGCGGCTGGAAGTGGTGGCCTCGGCCGTGGACGAAGACGCCCCGGACGCCCTGGTGCGCCTGAGCCACCGGGCCGCTGTGACCGTGGTCGGCTCCCGCGGGCTGGGCGGCTTCACCGGCCTGCTGCTGGGGTCGGTGGGCCTGCGGGTCGCCGCGCACACCGCCGGGCCGCTGCTGGTGGTACGCGGCGACCTGCCGCCGGAGCACAACCGCGTCCCCCACGACACCGTGCTGCTGGGCGTGGAGGGCGAGGCCGACACCGACGCGGTCGGCCTGGCCTTCCGCGAGGCCGCCGCCCGGCAGGCGCGTCTGGTGGCGCTGCACGCCTGGGTCTACCGGCACCTCGCCCCGCCCGGGGAGCCGCTGGTGCCCACCAGCCCGCGGCGCGAGGACATCGCCCGGGTCGCGCGCGCCGAGACGGCCGCGGCCGAAGGGGTGCTGGATCCGTTCCGCGGCCGCTACCCGCAGGTGCGGGCGGAGGTCAGGACCGTCAACGGCGGCGCCGCCCCCGCGCTGGTCGAGGCCAGCGAGGCGGCGGACGTGGTGGTGGTCGCCGTCCACCGGCGGCGCGGACGGCTGGCGATGCGGCTGGGCCCGGTGGTGCACTCCCTGCTCCACCACGCCCGCTGCCCGGTGCTGGTGGTGCCGGTCCCGCTCGGCGGGGACCACGGCGGGAAACCCGGCGGAGGCCACGGCGAGAGCCGCGGCGAGGAGGATGCGACATGACCGTACTGGTGGGATACGCCAGCGCCCACGGCTCCACCCGCGAGATCGCCGAGCGCATCGCCGCCCGGCTGGCCGAGCGGGGCGTCGGGGCCGAGACCGCGCCCCTGGACGCGGTCGGCGACGCGGACGGCTACGACGCCTATGTGCTGGGCAGCGCCGTCCACCAAATGGCCTGGCTGCCGGAGGCCACCGGATTCGTCCACACCCACCGGGAGCTGCTGGCCGGCCGGCCGGTGTGGATCTTCAGCGTCGGCATGCCCGCGGCCCTGCGCGGCCCGTGGAAGCCCATGGCCGCCAAGGAGGAGCCGAAGGTGACCGAGGAGGTCCTGGCCGACCTCTCACCCCGCGAGCACGCCATGTTCTCCGGGGTCGTCGCACCGGAGCACCTGCCCGGCCCCGGACGCGCGGTCTTCCGGGCGATGGGCCTGCGCTACGGCGACTACCGCGACTGGGAGGCGGTCGACGCCTTCGCCGACACCGTCGCACGCTCCCTGCACCCGGCCCCCGGCAGCCCCTGAGCGCCCGCGGGCACCAGAGAACGAAGGAGCTGATCACCGTGTTCTCCATGGCGGCAACCGGGGCCCGCCGGCCCGTGACGGTGGAGGCGGAGCTGGACCGGCCGCTGTCGAGGTGGCTGTGGCTGGTGAAGTGGATCCTGCTGATCCCGCACTTCGTCGTGCTGTTCTTCCTGTGGATCGCGTTCTTCGTGGTGACCGTGATCGCGTTCTTCGCGATCCTGTTCACCGCCCGCTACCCCAGGCCGCTGTTCGACTTCAACACCGGCGTGCTGCGCTGGAGCTGGCGGGTGGCCTTCTACTCCACCGGCGCGTTCGCCACCGACCGCTACCCGCCCTTCAGCCTGGGCCCGGAGCCGGACTACCCGGCGCGGCTGGAGGTCGACTACCCGGGGCGGCTCTCGCGCGGCCTGGTGCTGGTGAAGTGGTGGCTGCTGGCGATCCCGCACTACATCGTGGTCGCCTTCCTCGCCGGCGGAGGCAGCGGAGGCGGCATGGAGGAGCAGGGGTTCTGGTCCGCGGGGCTCATCATGGTCCTGGCGTTCTTCGCGATCATCGCCAAGGCCTTCACCGACACCTATCCCCGCGGCCTGTTCGACCTGCTGGTCGGACTCAACCGCTGGGTACTGCGGGTGACGGTCTACGCGGCGCTGATGACGGACGCCTACCCGCCCTTCCGGCTGGACCAGGGCGGAAGGGAACCGGAGCCCGCGCCGTGATCAGGGCCCTGGTGGTGGTCTTCCTCCTCGCGCACGCCCTGGTGCACTACCGGATCTGGGTGACGCCTCCGGACCCGGACAACCCGCCCCCCTTCGCCCCCGGCCACTCCTGGGCGCTGGCCGCGGCCCATGTGACCGAGGAGACCTCCAGGGCCGCGGCGACCGCCCTGGCCGCGGTCACGGCCCTGCTGTACGCCATCGCGGGCGTGGCCCTGCTGGCCGACGCCGGCTGGTGGGCCCCGGCGGCCGTGGTGGCCGCGGCCGGCGGGCTGGTGCTGAAGGTGCTCTGGTTCAACCCGTGGCTGCTGCTGGGCATCGCGCTGGACGCGGGCGTCGTCCTGGCCGTGACGCTGACCTGGCCCGCCTCGCTGTACTGATCCGGGCCGGACCGCTGATCCGGGCCGGACCGCGCGGGATCCGCACGCGCCGCCGAGCATCCACCGTGACGAACCGGAGCAGACCATGCAGGACCCGCCCGCCCCTCCCGCCGCGCGCCCGGACGGCCTCACCGAGGAGGAGGCCGCCCGGCGGCTGGCGGAGCGCGGCCGCAACGAGGTGGGACAGCCCCCGGGCACGCCGCTGCGGGCGCGGGTGGCCGCACAGCTGCGCGACCCGCTGATCCTGGTCCTGCTCGGCGCGGTGGCGCTGACGCTGCTGACCGGGGACCACGGCGACACGGCCGTCATCGCCCTGGTGATCGTCGTCAACACGGGTGTCGGTGTGGCCCAGGAGGTGCGTGCCGACAACGCGATCGCGGCGCTGACCGCCATGTCCGCGCCCGTGGCCCGGGTGGTGCGCGGCGGCGCCGAACGGGAGGTGCCCTCGGCCGAGGTGGTGCCCGGCGACGTACTCCTGCTCGGCGAGGGCGACATCGTCCCGGCGGACGCGCGGCTGCTGCGCTCCTGGGTGCTGGCGGTGGACGAGTCCGCGCTGACCGGCGAGGCAGTGCCCGTGGACAAGGACGTCCGGGCCGGCGAACCGGAGGCCGGCGCTCTGCGGGCGGGTACCGTCGTCGTACGCGGCCGGGCGGTGGCGACCGTCACCGCCACCGGAGCGGACAGCGCGCTGGGCCGCATCGCCGCCCTGCTGCGTCCGCGCCGCGGCCCCACCCCGCTCCAGCGCCGCCTGGCCGGCCTGGGCCGGGTGCTCGCGGCGGTCACGGTGGCCCTGTGCCTGCTGGTGCTGCTGCTGGGCCTGGCCCGCGGCCAGTCGCTGGAGACGATGGCCGTCACCGCGATCAGCCTGGCCGTGGCCGCCGTCCCCGAGTCGCTGCCCGCCGTCGTCACCCTCGCCCTGGCCCTCGGCGCCCGGCGGATGGCCGCCCGCAACGCGCTGGTGCGGCGGCTGCCCGCGGTGGAGACCCTCGGCTCGGTCACCGTGCTGGCCACCGACAAGACCGGCACCCTCACCGAGGGGCGGATGGTCGTGGAGCGGGTATGGACGCCCCGGGGCACCGTCCGCCTCACCGGCGGCGGGTACGAACCGGCCGGCGAGCTGCTGTCCGACGGCAGTGGCAGTGGCAGTGGCAGCGGCGGCGAGCGCGCGCCCGGGCCGCCCGCCCCCGCGACGGCACAGGCCGTACGGGCCCTGCTGACCGCCGCCGCGCTGTGCAACGACGCCGCGCTACACCCCCCGCACGACGGCGAGGAGCGCTGGAGTGCGCTCGGCGATCCCACCGAGGCGGCGCTGCTGGCCGCGGCCGCCAAGGCCGGCCTGGACCGCGCCGAGATGCTGCGCGAGCACCCCCGGATCGGCGAGGTGCCCTTCGACAGCCTGCGCAAGCACATGACCACAGTCCACCGGGAGCCCTCCGGCGGGCACCTGGTGTGCCTCAAGGGCGCCCCCGAGACGGTTCTGAACGGCTCGCTCCTGGACGAGACGCCCCTGCGGCTGGAGCGCGCCCACCGCGAGGCCGCCGCGCTGTCGGCGGAGGGCTACCGCGTTCTGGCCGTGGCGTCCGGCCCGCTCGACGGGGAACCCGGCCGCCGGGGGCCGGGCCGCTGGGAGGAGGCCGGGCGCGGGCTGCGGCTGCTGGGGCTGGCGGCGCTGAGCGATCCGCCCAAGGAGGCGGCCGGGGCCACCGTCGCCGCCTGCCGCGGGGCGGGCATCACCCCGGTGGTGATCACCGGTGACCATCCGGCCACCGCCCGCGCGGTCGCTGCCCGGCTCGGCATCCTCGACCGGGGCCCGGGCCCGACCGGAACCGACGGGACCGCGCCCACCGAGCCGCCCGAGGTGGTCACCGGCCGCGCGCTGGCCGCCGGGCAGGTCGCCGACCCGTCCACCGTGCGGGTGTTCGCCCGCACCGACCCGCAGCAGAAGGTGGACATCGTCCAGGCCTGGCGGGCGCGCGGCGCGGTCACCGCCATGACCGGCGACGGAGTCAACGACGGCCCGGCGCTGCGGCAGGCCGACATCGGGGTGGCGATGGGGCGGCGGGGCACCGAGGTCGCCCGGCAGGCCGCCGACCTGGTGCTCGCCGACGACGAACTGCGCACGGTGGTCGCGGCGGTGGAGGAGGGCCGACGGGTCTACGACAACATCCGCCGCTTCCTGCTCTACGGCATGGCCGGGGGAGCGGCGGAGATCCTGGTGATGCTGATCGGCCCCTTCCTCGGTCTGACGGTGCCGCTGCGGGCGGGCCAGATCCTGTGGATCAACCTGCTCACCCACGGTCTGACGGGCGTGGCCATGGGAGCCGAACCGGTCTCCGCGAACGCCATGCGCCGCCCGCCGCACCCCTCCGGCCGGCATGTGCTCGGAGACGGGCTGTGGGTGCGGATCCTGCGGCTGGCCGCGCTGGTGACCGCCGTCTGCCTGGCGGCGGCGCTGTGGGCGCGGGAGACCGGCCGGCCGTGGCAGACCGCACTGTTCCTGGCCCTGCTGGCGGCCCAGCTCGGCATCGTGCTGGGGCTGCGGGAACGGCTGCTGACGCGGGAGAACCCCTTCCTGCCGGCGGCGGTGCTGGCCGCCGTGGCGCTGGGCGCGGCCACCGTCACGGTGCCCTTCCTGGAGGAGGTGCTCCGCACCGAACCCCTGGGCCCGTCCGCCCTGGCGGCCGTCGCGGCCGTCGGCGCGGCCGGCTTCGCCGCGGCCCGGTTCGAGAGCCGCTTCACGCACGGCGCCAAGGGAGCCGGGGGAGAGGCGGCCGGCTTTCCCGGCGCCGGCGGCCTCCCCGCGGCCGGCGGGCCGCCGGGGGCCTGAGGCCTGAGGCCTCACGCGCGTACGGCCGTCGCCCCCGCCCGGGGCGACGGCCGTACGCGGCCCGGGCCGGTCAGCTCGGGGCGGAGGTGGCGGGCGGGGGAACGAGGACGTTCTCGCCCGTGCGTCCGGCCAGGTGGTCCTCGACGTTGGCGGCGGTGGCCCGGACGATCTGCTCCACCGCGTCGTGGGTGAAGTACGCCTGGTGGGAGCTGACCAGGACGTTGCGGAAGGTCATCAGCCGGGCGAGGGTGTCGTCGGTCACCACGTCCAGCGAACGGTCGAAGAAGAAGACCCCGGCCTCCTCCTCGTACACGTCCAGCCCCACCCCGTCCAGACGGCCCTCGCGCAGGGTCTCCACCAGGGCGTGGGCGTCCATCAGGCCGCCCCGGCTGGTGTTGATCAGAATCGCGTCGTCCTTCATCCTGCGCAGGGCGTCGCCGTCGACCACGTGGTAGGTGTCGGGCAGCAGCGGCAGGTGGAGGCTGATCAGGTCGGACTCGGTGAACAGCCGGTCGCGGTCGACGTACTCCATGCCCAGGGCCAGGCACTCGGGGTTCTCCGCGACGTCGGAGCCGAGCAGGCGCATGCCGAAGCCCGCGGCGATACGGGCGAAGGCCGCGCCGATCTTCCCGGTGCCCAGGATCCCGGCGGTGCGCCCGTGGAAGTCGCGTCCCATCAGGCCGTTGAGCCGGAAGTCGAAGTCGCGGGTGCGGGTCACCGCGCGGGGCACCCGCCGGTTGACCGCCAGGGCCAGGGCCCAGGCGAACTCGGCCACCGAGTGCGGGGAGTAGTGCGACACGCGCGCCACCGACAGGCCCAGCTTCCGGGCGGCCTCCAGGTCGATGTTGTTGTAGCCGGTGGCGCGCTGGGTGACCAGCCTGGTGCCTCCGTCGGCGAGGGTGGTCAGCACCTCCTCGTCCAGCACGTCGTTGACGCTGCTGCACACCACCGCGCATCCGGCGGCCGTCGCGGCGGTGTCCCGGTCCAGGACCAGGTCCAGGCAGCGCAGACGGTGCCGCCCGTCGAACGCCTTCTCCAGCAGGGGCCGTTCGTCGGCGACGACCCCGTAGGCGACGACGTCCACCGCCTCCTTCGCCCTCCCGGCCGTGCCCTGTGCCGTCCGCTCCACCGTTTCCTCCCTCGTCCCGCGCCGTACCCCGGCGCGCGTGCGCGTGCGCGTGTACGTGCCCGGCCGGCCGTGCGGGGCCGGCCGGGGGCGCGGATTCCGCGCCCCCTGGAACACGCTGCCCGCAACCCTTCCGCGGATGCCTGCCCCCGGCCCAGGGCCGAACGGGCCACCCGGCCCCGCCGGGGGCCCGGAGCGCGCCGGTGTCCGGAGAGGGCCGCGGCCGGCGGGGCGTCAGCCGAAGCACGCCTTCCAGGTCTCCGGGCCGACGACGCCGTCGACCGTCAGGCCGTGCCGTGCCTGGAAGCGCTCGCACACCTCCTTGGACCGCGCGTCGTACCGCCCGCCCGTGCCGGGGGACCAGCCGCGCTCGCGCATCCGCCGCTGCCACAGCCCCACGGCGGGGTGCTCGGTGGCCGGCGGATGGCTGAGGTGGACGCCGGGCCAGGCGGGAGGGCCGGAGGCGGGCTCCAGCGAGCCGTCGCGCACATAGGAGGAGAGCAGGCCCGGGCAGGACGTCGGCAGATGGTCGCCGTGCCGGTTGATCCCGCGGCCCGCGCCGCCGATGTCGCGCAGATTGGCGATCGACCAGCGCAGGGCGTCCAGGAGCTCCTCGGTGACGGGGTCGTAGTCGGAGGAGGAGCCGCCGGTGAGCGCGCACACCGCGTACCAGTCCCGGTTGCCGGAGTCGGTGCCGTTGGCGGCGGTCCGCACCCACGGCCCGCGCCCTTCGTAGACGCGGCCGTGGACGCACACCAGATAGGTGTAGGCGATGTCGGCCCAGCCGTTGCCGTCCATGTGGTGGCTCTGGATGCCGCGCACCTGGCCGGCGCACTCGTCGTGGTCGGAGCGGGCGACG
Organism: Streptomyces mangrovi; assembly: GCF_900114215.1. Lineage (GTDB taxonomy): Bacteria > Actinomycetota > Actinomycetes > Streptomycetales > Streptomycetaceae > Streptomyces > Streptomyces barkulensis. The sequence goes on from NZ_FOSG01000006.1 coordinate 132,500, forward strand.
GGCGTGCCGCCGACGTGGTGGACGGTGGTGCCGCCGTCCCCCGGCGTGATGCCGGAGGGCCGGTTGGTGGGGGCGCGGGCGCCCCATTCCGAGCGGGGGACGAAGACGGGCATCAGGCGTCCACCCCCTCCCGGCAGCACTCCACACCGGCGTTGAGTGGCTCGCCGGGGGCGTCGTCGTCGGCGTCCCCGGGGTAGAGGGCGGCCGGGTGGTAGGGGTGGGTGACCGCCGGGAGCCGGTACTCGCCGGCCGCGGCGCCGGCGCCGAAGGCGCCCAGGGGCGGAAGCGCCGCCGCACCGGCCGCGGCCGCCGCCGCGGCGCCGGTCAGGCCCAGGAAACCGCGCCGGGTCGTACGGGGGGACGGGCCGAAGGACGGCCCGGGAGACGGTCTGGGGGACAGTGTGGAGGACAAGGGGATCTCCTGCCGCCGAGGGGTGGGGAGGGGTGGGGGCGGGGACGGGAACCCGTCCGCCTCAGTGCGCACAAGGGCCTACCCTCCGGAGTCCGCCACAGGCTCGCCCGTACCGGTGAACCGCATGACCCCAAGGCGGACCGACCAGACGGTATGCAGCGGGCGGCGGGGCGTCTAAGCTCCTGCCGACCCCGCCGGCAGTGCACCGACACACCCGCACACCCGCACACCGGCACACCCGCACACCGACGCGCCGACACGGCGGCAAGGAGATCCCCATGGCCATCGACCCCACGGGAGCCGACCTCAAGCGCATGCTGGCCGAGGACCCCGGCGGCCCGGTCGTCATGCTCAATCTGCTGCGCTTCGCCCCGGACGGCCGGACCTCGTACGGGCAGTACGCGCGGCACCTGGCGGACCGCTTCCTGGAGCGCTACGGCGCCGAGGTGCTCTACGCCGGCGACGGCGCCACGGCCCTGGTCGCCGAGGACGGACAGGAGTGGGACGCGGTGCTGCTCGTGCGCTACCCCAGCCGGGAGGCGTTCTGCCGTATGGTCGCCGACCCCGAGTACCAGGAGGTCACCGCCCTGCGCACCCGCGCGCTGACCGAGGCCGTGCTCCAGCCGACCGTCCCGTGGACCTCCCGCGGCGGCTCCTCCACCGGAAAGGACTGACGAGCGGCCGGGCCCGTCCACGTGTTCCCCGGCGCGGCCCGGCCCGGACATGGCACCGTGGCCGCCGTGACGAGGCACGTGGCGACGGAGGACGAACTGCTGTCCGCGCTGGCGGGATTGAGGCGGGCGACCGTCGCAGGACGGCGCGCACCGCACAAACCGCTCCTGCTGCTGTGGCTGCTGGGCCGCTTCGCGGCCACCGGCAGCACGGCGGTGGCCTACGACGAGGCCGAGGAGCCGGTCGGCCGCATGATCGACGACTACGGCCCTCCGGCCCGGTCCACCGACCGCGTCGCGATGCCCTTCGTGCACCTGGAACGCACCCTGTGGGATCCGCGGGACGCCGACGGCCGCCCCATACCCGCCTCGGCCCACGAGCGCGGCTCCTGGCTACGCGCCCGGGGCGCGACCGGACGGCTGCACGCGACCGTCGAGCGACTCCTGGCCGACCCCGGCACCCTGGCCTCCGCCGCCCGGCTCCTGCTGGACCTCCACTTCACCCCGGCCCTCGGACCCGCCATCCGCGCCGACGCCGGGCTGGATCTGACGGCCGTGGAGGAGACCGCCCTCACCCTCGGGGCGCGAAGGCGCCGCCCGCGCCGACCGGAGTTCACCCGGCAGGTGCTGCACGCGTACGCCCGTGCCTGCGCGATGTGCGGCTACGACGGGGCGCTGGGCCGCCACCCGGCCGGGCTGGAGGCCGCCCATGTGCGCTGGCACAGCCAGGACGGCCCGGACGAGCCGTCCAACGGCCTGGCGCTGTGCGCCCTGCACCACGCGCTGTTCGACCTGGGGGCGCTCGGTCTCACCTCGGACCTGCGTATCCGCGTCTCCCCCCGCTACACCGCCCGCGGCCCGGCGGGCCGCGCCGTCGAGGCGCTCGACGGCGCCCCGCTGGCCAGGCCCCGCCCCGGACGGCCGACGGTCGACCCCGTCTTCGTGAAGTGGCACGACCGCCAGGTCTTCAAGCACGACGGCCGCGCGGCCACCGCCTGAACCACCACCTGAACCACCGCGGACACCGGCGGGTACGAGCCGGCGCGGAGACGGCGGACGGGGGAGCGGACGGGGGGAAGCGGGCGCGCATGCGGAGCCCCTGAACGGGTACGGCGTCCTCCTGCACAGGAGAACGACGGCGGTCGCGGACGACCGCGCACGCCACGGAGCCGAGGAGGCCGTCATGACCACCCCCGAGGAGAACCGGCCGAAGACCGAGAAGACCGATCAGGTCGTCTTCGACGAGCAGGGCCAGGAGTCCGCCCGCCGGGCCGAGGAGGCGAACAAGGACCGCGGGAACGTCGGACGGCAGCTCGAGGACGCCATGAACGAGGCCGGTATGGACCGCGAGGACCTCACCGGCGAGAAGGGCGAGGGCGGGCGGAGCTAGCCGCGGAGCCGGCCGTACCACTGCCCGGCCGCCCCGCAGGCGGCACCGCACACGCCCTGGGGGCGCGACCGCTCGGCGGTCGCGCCCCCAGGGATGCCGTACGGGCGGGGCTCAGCCCTTGCCGAAGACCGCCTTGCTCACATCGTCCGGCCCGTCGAAACGGTCCTTCTTCAGCGACGAGAGCTCCTCGACGACCTCCTTCTCGGTGCCCTTCTCCTCGGCGTTCCGCACCAGGGACTCGCGGTCGGCGGGGTAGTCCACGCCGCCCAGGGCCTTCTGCAGCTCGATCGGGTTGCTGGTCTTCGCCATCGGATCCTCCTGCACGGGGCTGTACGGGTCCCACCGGGTGCCCCGGCGACCGGGAGCGGGTCAGGAGGAGGCGCTGCTCGCCGCACCCGGCGCACGCCGCCCCCGCGCCGGGCGCCCCCGGCGCCCGCGGGAGGCGCCGCCCCGGCCGGTTGCGCCGCTCCTGCCGGAAGAACCACCCCGGGGCCGCTGGGCCCGCTGGGGCCGCTCGGCGGGCGGCGCGGCGAGGACCACGGGGACGCCGGAGGGCTCCTTCGCCCCGGTGATCCGGACGAGTTCCTCACCGGTGGAGCGCACCGGGGTGACCCGGGGCGACACACCGGCGGCGGCCACCATCCGGTCGACCTCGCGGCGCTGCTCGGGGGTGACCAGGGTCACGACGCTGCCGGACTCGCCGGCCCGTGCGGTACGGCCGCCGCGGTGCAGGTAGTCCTTGTGGTCGGCGGGCGGGTCCACGTTGACGACCAGATCGAGGTTGTCGACGTGGATGCCGCGGGCGGCGACGTTGGTCGCCACCAGGACCGTGGCCTGCCCGTCCTTGAACTGCTCCAGTGTGCGGTTGCGCTGGTTCTGCGACTTGCCCCCGTGCAGCGCGCCGGCCCGCACGCCGCTGGCCAGCAGCCTTTTGACCAGCCGGTCCACGGCGCGCTTGGTGTGCACGAACATGATCACGCGCCCGTCGCGGGCGGCGATGCGCGTGGCGACGGCGTTCTTGTCGTCGGTGCTCACCCGCAGGATGTGGTGCTCCATCGTGGTGACGGCGCCCGCCGGGGGGTCCACGGAGTGGACCACCGGGTCGGACAGGAAGCGCCGCACCAGCCGGTCCACGTCGCGGTCCAGGGTGGCGGAGAACAGCATCCGCTGGCCGTCCGGGCGCACCTGGTCCAGCAGAGCGGTGACCTGAGGCAGGAAGCCCATGTCGGCCATCTGGTCGGCCTCGTCCAGCACGGTGGTGCGCACCTGGTCCAGCCGGCAGTCGCCGCGCTCGACCAGGTCCCTCAGCCGCCCGGGGGTGGCGACGACCACCTCGGCGCCGTTCCTGAGCGCGGCGGCCTGGCGGCCGATGGACAGACCGCCCACGACCGTGGCCGTCCGCAGCCGTACGGCCTTCGCGTACGGGGTGAGGGCGTCGGTGACCTGCTGGGCCAGCTCCCGGGTGGGCACGAGCACCAGGGCCAGCGGGCTGCGCGGCTCGGCGCGGTGTCCGGCGGTGCGGGCGAGCAGGGCCAGCCCGAAGGCGAGGGTCTTGCCCGAACCGGTCTGCCCGCGGCCCAGGACGTCGCGGCCGCCGAGCGAGTCGGGCAGGGTGGCCGCCTGGATCGGGAACGGGGCGGTGACGCCCTCGCGCCCCAGGGCCTCCAGCAGCGAGGCGGGCATGTCCAGCTCGGCGAACGAGGCGGCCGGGGGCAGCCCGGGGGTGCCGGCCGGCGCCATGGGCTCGTCCCGGCGCGGGGCGCTCCTGCGGCCGGGGGCCGTCTTCTGGGCGGGAATCCGCGCGCCGGCCTGGGAGCGGGAGGGACGGCGGCGGGCCGGGCGGGCGGAACGGGTTCCGGAATTCTGGTTCACGCGGGGTGGGACCTTCCTCGGAGCGGCGCGTGCCGGGGAGGCTCCGCGGCGCTTGAACGGGCGGAGAGTCGCGGGAACGAGCCGGTGAAAGAGCGGATCGCGCTGCTGCGCGGAGAGAGCCGGCCGGGCGGGCCGGAGAGGAGCGTACGGCTGGGGGCGCACGGCGGTGCGGCGAAGTGGCGGTGCGGCCGCGGGCCGGAACGCGGCACGAGCCGGGGCCCGCACCCTGTGGTGCGGGCCCCGGCTTTCATGGTGCTGCGCGTCGCGTTCGCCGAACGCGGCGAGATCAGGCGGGGAGGATGTTCTCCGCCTGCGGGCCCTTCTGGCCCTGAGTGACGTCGAAGGTGACCTTCTGGCCCTCGTGGAGCTCGCGGAAGCCCTGGGTGGCGATGTTCGAGTAGTGCGCGAAGACGTCGGCGCCGCCGCCGTCCTGCTGGATGAAACCGAAACCCTTTTCCGCGTTGAACCACTTCACGGTGCCAGTAGCCATACTTTTTCTCCTCCAGATAGGGGCAGAGCAGGAGATCCGCACTGTGCGGATCTCCGTGTCGCCGCAATGAGACCCCGCCGGAAGAGCCGGAAAAACAAAGGCGCCTGAAGGTCACAAACCGTCAGGCGCGCACAAAGTTCATGGGTACCAAAACTGCAACGGGTCCAACGTAACACAGATCCGCCCCCGGCGGGCGGGAGGACGGCCGGAGGCCGCCCGGCGTCCGGCCGGGCGGCCTCCACTCCGCGCACTCCCGGGCGCGGTGCACAGGGGGTATGGGGTTGTCAGGCGGTGTGCAGCGTCAGGCCGTACACCGACAGGATCTCGTTGACCGGCTGGAACCACGTCTCGCCGCCGCCGGAGCAGTTGCCCCAGCCGCCCGATGTGACGCCCTGGGCCTGGTCGCCGCTGACGAACGAGCCGCCGGAGTCGCCGGGCTCGGCGCAGACGCTGGTCTTGGTCATCTGGTGGACGGCGCCCTGGCTGTAGTTGACCGTCTCGTTCTTCGCCAGCACCTGGCCGCAGTGCCAGCGGGTCGTGGAGCCGGAGCGGCAGATCGAGGCGCCGACCGGGGCCTCGGCCGAACCGCGCACCAGGACGTCGGGCACCGTCCCCCAGCCCAGTACCACCGGAACGGTCCACCAGCCGTGGCCGGTCCGCACGAAGGCGTAGTCGTTGCCCGGGAAGGAAGACCCCTGGAAGGTGCCCATCTGGGAGCCGTCCCAGCCGCGCACCGAGGCCCCGGCCGACCCGCAGTGCCCGGCGGTGACGAAGCCGCCGTGCACGGAGAAGCCGATGGAGCAGCGGGCGTTGCCGGTGTAGTACGGGTCGCCGCCGACGACGCCGGCGGCGAGGGTGCGCGGCGCCCCGCCGGCGGTCTCGCGCACCGTCACCGGACCGGCCTTCCGCGCGTCGGCCAGGAAGTCCCGCACCGCGGCGTCGCGTTCGGCCCCCTTCACGAGGTCGACCACCACGGTGTTGGCGCGGGGGTCGACATGCCAGCCGCTCACCGCATCCGGGGCCGCCTTCCGCTCCGCCCGGGCGTCGATCCGCTCCTTGGCGGCGTCCAGTTCCTTCGCGCTGTGCTCGACCACCCGTGCCTCGGCGCCGGCGGCCCGTACGGCGTCGGCTCTGCCGGGGGCGGTCACGCCGACGACCAGCTCGCCGGAGCGGGCGTCGAACCAGGAGCCGGCGAAGTCGGCGCCCGCGGCCCGCTCGGCTCCGGGGGCCGCCTCCATGGCCGCCGCCTCCTGCCGCAGCCGCTTCCGGGCCTGACGCTCGGTCAGCTTGAGGTCGCGCTCCATGGCGTCCACCAGTCCCTGCGCGGGTGCGCCGGCGCGGGGTTCGGCCGGGGCGGGGGAGGCGGGTGAGGCGGAGGCGAGCCCGCTCTCCGTGGCTGTCAGGGCGCCCAGCGCGAGCAGCGCGGACAGGCCCGCGCGCACACCGATCCTGCGTCGCATGACGGTTGTTCTCCTTCTGTCGGCTCTACCTGGTGAGGTCGAGGTGGGGTCGGACAGCGGAGACATGAGAGCGCTCTCAGGTCTGGTCCGGGAGAGCGTAGAAGGGATCTGGGGGTCATGTCCATACCAATGCCTGCGGCGGGCCGTCGGGCCCTCTGACCGCCCGGCCGCCGGGGTCAGCCGTCGGTGCGGACCTCGGAGCGGTCCTGGCCCCACAGGGTGTGGTAGACGCCGGGCCGGTCGGTGCGCCGGTAGGCGTGGGCGCCGAAGTAGTCGCGCTGCGCCTGGGTGAGAGCGGCTGGCAGCCGGTCGGCTCGCAGGGCGTCGTACGAGGCCAGCGCCGCCGACAGGCCCGGCACGGGGACGCCGTACCGGACGGCGGTGGCCACCACCGCCCGCCACGCCTCCTGCGCGGCGCCGGTCTCCCCGGCGAACTCCGCGTCGGCCAGCAGCGTGGGCAGTGCCGGGTCCGCGTCGTACGCGGCCCGCACCCGGTCCAGGAAGGCGGCCCGGATGATGCAGCCGCCGCGCCAGACGGCGGCCACGGTCCCCAGGTCGATGTTCCAGCCGTACTCCTCGCTCGCCGCCCGCATCATGTTCCAGCCCTGGGCGTAGGAGGTGATCTTCGAGGCGTACAGGGCCTGTTCGACCTGGTCGGCGAAGTGCGCGGCGTCCCGCTCGCCGAGCGGGGGCCGGTGCGGGCCCGGCAGGCCGGTGGCGGCCTCGCGCAGACCGGTGTGCCCGGACAGGGAGCGGGCGAAGACCGCCTCGGCGATGCCGGAGACCGGCACGCCCAGGTCCAGGGCGGTCTGCACCGTCCAGCGGCCGGTGCCCTTCTGCTCGGCGGCGTCGGCGACGGCGTCGACGAAGGGCCGCCCGGTGGCCGCGTCGGTGTGGGCCAGCACCTCGGCGGTGATCCCGACGAGGTAGGAGTCCAGACGCCCGGTGTTCCAGGTGCGGAAGACCTCGGCGGCCCGGGCCGGGGCGTACCCGGCGACGGCGCGCAGCATGTCGTACGCCTCGGCGATGAGCTGCATGTCGGCGTACTCGATGCCGTTGTGCACCATCTTCACGAAGTGCCCGGCGCCGTCGGGCCCGATGTGCGCGGTACAGGGCGCGCCGTCGTGAGCCTTCGCGGCGATGTCCTCCAGCAGTGGGCCGAGCGCGGCGTACGCCTCGTCCGAGCCGCCGGGCATGATGCTCGGCCCGTGCAGGGCGCCCTCCTCGCCGCCGGAGACGCCCGCGCCGACGAAGTGGACGCCGCGCTCGCGCAGCGCCTCCTCGCGGCGGCGGGTGTCGGAGAAGTGGGCGTTGCCGCCGTCGACGACGATGTCGCCCGGCTCCAGCAGCGGCGCGAACTCCCCGACGACGGCGTCGGTCGCCTCGCCCGCCTTGACCATCACGACCAGGCGGCGCGGCCGCTCCAGCGCGGCGACGAACTCCCGCGGCGTCCCGGCGGGCACGAAGTCGCCCTCCTTGCCGAACTCCTCCACCAGCGCCTTCGTCCGGGCGCCCGTGCGGTTGTGCACGGCGACGGTGTGGCCGTGGCGGGCGAGGTTGCGGGCCAGGTTGCGGCCCATGACGGCGAGTCCGGTGACGCCGATCTGTGCGGTGCCGCTCATCGCGTCGCTCATGGCGTGCCTCCTGGGAACGCGGGGAACACGGGAAACGCGGTACAAGGCCCGGCGGGGCCGGGAAGGCCCGCGAGGGTGCGGTGTACCCGGGTACACCACTGTGATCCCCCGAGCCCCCGCTCACTTGGCGTCCGCGTAGCACTCCACCACGGCCGTGGTGAACGGGAAGCGCACCGGGGTCTCGCCGAAGGCCGCGCGCCCGGCCCGCTCGCCCGCCGCGCGGACGGCCTCCACCACCGCCTCCGCCTCCTGCGCCGGGCAGTGCACGATCACCTCGTCGTGCTGGAAGAACACCAGCTCGGCGCGCGTCCCGGCCAGTGACTGCCGCAGGGAGGCCAGCACCAGCAGCATCCAGTCGGCCCCGCTGCCCTGCACCACGAAATTGCGGGTGAACCGGCCGCGGGCCCGGGCCGCGCCGCCACCGGACGGGCCCTGCGCGTCCGTCTCGGGCGGACCGGCCCCGCCGTCCCCGAAATCCTCCTCCCGGGCGGCCGCGGGCGGGCAGGTGCGCCCCAGCCAGGTGCGCACCAGCCGGCCCTCCTCGCCGGCGCGTGCCGCCTCGTCCACGTACGCCACCGCCGCCGGGTAGCGGCGCCGCAGGTCCGCCAGGTGCCGCAGGCCGTCCCCCGACGTCTGCCCGTACACCGCGCCCAGCAGCGCCAGCTTGGCCCGGTCCCGGTCACCGCCGAACGCCCGGTCCGACAGCACCGAGTACATGTCCCGGCCGCTTCCGGCCACCTCCATCAGACCCCGGTCGCGGGAGACGGCGGCCAGCACCCTGGGCTCCATCTGGTCGGCGTCGGCGACCACCAGCCGCCACCCCTCGTCGGCCACCACCGCGCGCCGCACCACCTTGGGGATCTGCAGCGCGCCCCCGCCGTTGCTCGTCCAGCGGCCCGTGACCGAGCCGCCGGGCACGTACTCGGGGCGGAAGCGGCCGTCGCGCACCCAGGTGCGCAGCCAGGACCGGCCGTGCGCGGTGTGCAGCCGGTACAGCGTCTTGTGGCGCAGCAGCGGGGCGACGGCCGGGTGGTCGATCTTCCGCAGCTCCCACGCCCGCGTCGAGGACAGCCGGATCCCGTCCCGCGCGAACGCCCTGACCACGTCCGCCGGCAGATCCGGCCGCACCCGCGCCCCCGGCCCGAAGGCGCGCGAGACCTCCTCGGCCAGCTGGGCCAGCCGGGTGGGCTCGCCGCCCGGATAGCTCTCACCCAGCAGTTCCCGCAGCAGCTCCCGGTGGACGTCCGCCCGCCAGGGCACCCCCGCCCGGTTCATCTCCGCCGCCACCAGCGTCCCCGCCGACTCCGCCGCCAGCAGCAGCCGCATCCGCTCCGGGTGCCCGGCCGCCTCCACCCTCCGCAACTGGCCGGCGTACACCTCCAGCAGGGCCTCGAGCGGGTCCGTGCCCGGCGGCAGCGGCACCGGGCCCGGCGCGAACAGCGAGGGCTGCCGGTCGGCCGCGCGCAGCGGCGGATCCTCCGGCACCGGCGCCCGGCGCAGCCGCGCCCAGGCCGCCGACAGCGAACGCGGCTCGCCCCACCGGCCCTCGCGGCCCAGCAGCAGCGCCTCGCACGCCTCCGTGTCATGGCACCGCTCCACCCGCACCCCGGCCTCCAGCAGCCGCGGGTACACCTGCGCCGTCGACCGCCACACCCACCGGGTGACCGAGCCGGAGGCGGTGCGCTCCGCCACGGCCCGCGCCACGTCCGGCTCGGCCGCAACCGGACCCGCCGCGCGCCCCCGCCCGTCCAGCGGGCACAGCAGGGCCGTGCCCTCGGCGGTCACCGCCACCGCCCAGCGCACCGCGCCCTCCCGTTTCCGTCCGTCCCCTCGCCCGGGGCCCTGGCCGTCCCGCATACGGTGGAGTGTGGCAGCGGGGACCGACAACCGGCGGTGACCTCCGCCGCGATCTCCGCAGCGATCCTCGCCCCGCGGTGACGCAGGGCCGCCGATCGGGCATACTCCAATCGCCACAGCCGCTGGTCAGCCGCTCTCGCGACCCGAGGGGCGACATCGGCCGGTATCACCACTCACCGGTGGCGGCGCCCCACCCCGAGCGCCCGCCGCCGCAGCCCCCGACAGGGAGGAGAGCGCCGCGATGACCGAGTACGGCCCCCAGCCGGTGGAACGCCGGATGCCCACCGAGGAGGCCCGTGACCTCCTCACCCTGGTGCGTGAACTCGCCCAGCGCGAGATCCGTCCGGTCGCGGCCGAGGAGGAGGAGAGCGGCCGCTTCCCCCGCGAGACCTTCACCCTGCTGTCGGAGTCCGGCCTGCTCTCACTGCCCTACGGCGAGGAGTTCGGCGGCGGCGAGCAGCCCTACGAGGTGTACCTGCAGATCCTGGAGGAGCTGGCCGCGGCCCGGCTCACCGTGGGCCTGGGCGTCAGCGTCCACACCCTCGCCTGCCACGCGCTCGCCCACTACGGCTCCAAGGAGCAGTGCGCCGAACACCTTCCGGGGATGTTCGCCGGCGGACTGCTGGGCGCGTACTGCCTGTCCGAGCCCTCCTCCGGCTCCGACGCCGCCGCGATGCGCACCCGTGCCGTCCGTGACGGCGACGACTGGGTGCTCGACGGCACCAAGGCGTGGATCACCCACGGCGGCATCGCCGACTTCTACACCGTCATGGCCCGCACCGGGAAGGAGGGACCGCGCGGCATCACCGCCTTCCTCGTCCCCGGCGACGCCGAAGGACTCAGCGCCGCCGCCCCCGAGCGCAAGATGGGGATGGGCGGGTCGCCCACGGCCCAGGTCCACTTCGACGGGGTCCGCGTCCCCGACAGCCGCCGGATCGGCGAGGAGGGGCAGGGCTTCGCCATCGCCCTGGACGCCCTCAACTCCGGCCGGCTCGGCATCGCCGCCTGCGCGATCGGGGTCGCCCAGGCCGCCCTCGACGAGGCACTGGCCCACACCGCCGGGCGCGAGCAGTTCGGCCGCCCCGTCTCCGACTTCCAGGGCGTGCGGTTCATGCTGGCCGACATGGCCACCCAGATCGAGGCCGGACGCGCCCTGTACCTGGCCGCCGCCCGTCTGCGCGACGCCGGGGAGCCCTTCGCCCGGCAGGCGGCGATGGCCAAGCTGTTCTGCACGGACACGGCCATGAAGGTCACCACCGACGCCGTCCAGCTCCTGGGCGGCTACGGCTACACCCGCGACTACCCGGCCGAGCGCCTGATGCGGGAGGCCAAGGTGCTGCAGATCGTCGAGGGCACCAACCAGATCCAGCGGGTGGTCATCGCCCGCCACCTGACCGGTCCCGAGAGCCGCTGAGCGCGACGGCGGTCCGCGCCGCCGGACGGGCCCCGGGCGCGGGCCGCCGGCCGGACCGCCGGCGCGTCCGTGCCCGGCGGTGTCCCGGCGGTGTCGGGACGTGCGGTGCTTCCGGGCCGGGGCGGCGCGGGCCGTCAGTGGCGCGGGTGACGCCCGTGCGGAACGCGCATCGGGTGCGTACCCGGGCCGCCGACGTGGGAGAAGGGCTGCATCCGCCAGTGCAGCCCCTCGGGCAGCGTCAGCAGCGTCGCGGCGTCCTGCTCCCGGGTCTCGTGCTCCGGGCCCTCGGGCCCGGCGTCCTCCACCGGACGCCCCGATCCCTGGCACACCGTCAGGCCGAACGGATTCCACGGGGTCGGGCACAGGGCGTGCTCGGGGAGCGTCTCCTCGTCCGCCAGCAGCGCTATCGGCTGCGCGCAGTCCGGGCAGACCACCCGGAAGATCTCGTAGGTCTCATAGGTCTCGTCGGCCTCGGCTCTCTCCTCGTGGGCCTCGGCGTCCGGGTGACCGGTGTGGAGCGACTTCACCTTGCGCATGCAATCCCCCTTGGACGGGCTGCCGGGTGTCCGATCGAGGGTGTCCCGGCCACAGCAAGCATTTCCCTCCGTTGCCCATCCGTAATCTCCGCGCCCTCCCGGACACGGGAGCGCGAGTGTGGCGTTCGTCACATGTCCGCGCCCCGGGGTCGCCGACAGGCCGAACGGTGTGCCGTGGTGCGCCCGGCGCAGTAGGTTGCCTGTCGTGGAGGAGCTGGATCGTCGCATCGTGGAATTGCTCGTCAGGGACGGGCGGATGAGCTACACCGACCTGGGCAGGGCCACCGGCCTGTCGACCTCGGCGGTGCATCAGCGCGTCCGCAGGCTGGAGCAGCGCGGTGTCATCCGCGGCTACGCGGCCATCGTCGACCCCGAGGCCGTCGGGCTGCCCATGACCGCCTTCATCTCGGTCAAACCGTTCGATCCCAGCGCCCCGGACGACATCGCCGACCGGCTCGCCGAGGTGCCCGAGATCGAGGCGTGCCACAGCGTCGCGGGCGACGAGAACTACATCCTCAAGGTCCGGGTCGCCGCCCCCGTCGAACTGGAGCACCTGCTGGCGCGCATCCGCTCCCTGGCCGGGGTCTCCACCCGCACCACCGTCGTGCTGTCCACCCCCTACGAGGCCCGGCCGCCCCGCGTGTGAGGGTCCCGTGCCGCGTACGGGCGACCCCGGCGGCCGGGAGCGGCGGGGGAGGGGGAGACTGGCAGCCATGAGCGACAGCACGGCCCCTCTCGACCGGCCCGACCGCCCCGGCCGCCCCCGCACCGTCCTCCTGCGCGGAGGCGAGGTCCACAGCCCCGCCGACCCCTTCGCCACCGCCATGGTCGTCGACGGTGGCGGCATCGCCTGGGTCGGTTCGGAAGGGGCCGCGGACTCCTTCGCCGACGGCGTCGACGAGGTGGTCCACCTCGACGGCGCGCTCGTCACCCCGGCCTTCACCGACTCCCACGTCCACGCCACCGCGACCGGTCTGGCGCTCACCGGCCTCGACCTGTCCGGCACCCGCTCCCCGGCCGAGGTCCTGGACCGCGTACGGGAGTACGCCCGGGCCCGTCCCGGCGACCGGATCCTGCTCGGCCACGGCTGGGACGCGGCCGCCTGGCCCGGACAGCGGCTTCCCTCCCGCGCCGAGCTCGACGAGGCCGCGGACCACCGGCCGCTCTACCTCACCCGCGTCGACGTCCACTCGGCCCTGGTCACCACCGCGCTGCTCGACCTCGTCCCCGGCGACCCCGGCGTCACGGAACTGCCCGGCTACGCCCCCGACGCCGCCCTGACCGGCGACGCCCACCATGCGGTGCGCGCCGTCGCCCACGCCTCCATCACCCCCGCCCAGCGCACCGAGGCCCAGCGCGCCGCCCTGCGCCACGCGGCCTCCCGCGGCATCGGCACCCTCCACGAGTGCGCGGGACCGGAGATCTCGAGCGAGGACGACCTCACCGGCCTGCTGGAGCTGGCCGCCGCCGAGCCCGGACCCCGCGTCTTCGGCTACTGGGCCGAGCACATCACCTCCCCCGAGGGCGCGCGGCGGGTTCGGGAGCTCGGCGCCCTCGGTGCCGCGGGCGACCTCTTCGCCGACGGTTCCCTGGGCTCCCACACCGCCCATCTGCACGAGCCCTACGCCGACGCCGGCCACCGCGGCACCGGCCACCTGGACGCCGAGGCCGTCGCCGCCCACGTCGCCGCCTGCACCGAGGCCGGGATCCAGGCCGGTTTCCACGCCATCGGCGACGCCGCCCTCACCGCCGTCACCGAGGGCGTACGCGCTGCCGCCGAGCGGGTCGGCCTGGAGCGGGTGCGGGCCGCCCGGCACCGTGTCGAGCACGCCGAGATGCTGACCGGGGCCACCGTCGCGGCCTTCGCCGAGCTGGCCCTGACCGCCTCCGTTCAGCCTGCCTTCGACGCCGCCTGGGGCGGCGAGGGGGGCATGTACGCCCGGCGCCTGGGCCGCGAACGCGCCCGCACCCTCAACCCGTACGCCGCCCTGCTGCGGGCCGGTGTGCCCCTGGCGCTCGGCTCCGACAGCCCCGTCACCCCGCTCGACCCCTGGGGCACCCTGCGCGCCGCCGCCTTCCACCGCACCCCCGAGCACCGGATCTCCGTCCGCGCCGCCTTCACCGCCCACACCCGCGGCGGCTGGCGGGCGGTCGGCCGTGACGACGCCGGCGTCCTCGTCCCCGGAGCCCCGGCCGACTACGCCCTGTGGCGCACCGGCGACCTGGTGGTGCAGGTGCCCGACGGCCGTATCGCCGCCTGGTCCACCGACCCGCGCTCGGGCACCCCGGGTCTGCCCGACCTCGGCCCGGGGCGCCCGCTGCCCGTCTGCCTGCGGACGGTGGTCGGGGGGCAAACGATCTACGAACACCCGAACGGGTGATGGAAGGCGGGGCCATACCGCCGAACGATGTCCCTCCAGGTCCGCCCTCCCGCGGTGGCCCTCTCGGCACTGACCTGCTGCTTTGAGGAAACGCCGCAGGTCGTGGGGGTGTTGACAGGCTGTGGCGGTCGGCGGGTAGGTTCTGCCGGGTCCACCACAGGACGTCCGACCGGGGATCCTCCGCGCACAGTCGTCGAGCGAGCTGGGTCATGGGCGGTGCGTCGCGCCGGCGTACGGCCGGGAGCCAGATCCAGCGTCCGCGGCACGGAGACGGAGTGATCCCGGCTGGTCGGCGGTGCGACCCGGGTGGGGCCCGGAGGCTCAGTAGACAACGACTTTCGGCCGATCCGCAGCCAGCGGGTCCCAGGTCGGCCCGAAGGGCGCCGGGCCCCGATCCCGAGGACGCCCCTGCCCCGTACGTCCCTTCCGCTTCGCGCGTCCCCTCCGCCCCGCCCGCTCCGTTCGCCCCGTTCGCCGGCCGCGCGGGGCCGCCCGCCCCGCCCCGGTACGGAGCCTTCACATCCCCACCCCGCCCCCGTGGGGGCCGCCTGGCGTTGTACGGTCGGGCTCATCACCGTACGACCTGCTCGACCTGCGAGAAAGGCCGCGACCGTGCCATCGGGCCCCGAGACCACCGCCGAAGCCGAGACCGGCGGCGCGGCCGCCGACCGTCCGGACGAGCCGCAGCACCGCCGTACGCCCGCCCCGTCCGGCGTCCCGGCCCGCGCCGCCGGGGAAGCTCCTGCCCCGGCCGCCGGCGAAGCCGGGGCCCGTCCGGCGCCCCGTTTCCCCGTCCGCCTGGCCAGGTCGGCACGCCGCGAGGCGTGGCGCACGGCGGCGGCTGCGGTGAGCGGTGTCGCTCTGGCCGCCGCCTTCCCCCCGTACGGCCTGTGGCCGCTGTCGGTCGCCGCGGTCGCCGTCCTCGCCCTCCTCACCCGGGGGCGTACCGCCGGTCAGGGGGCCTGGCTCGGTCTGGCCATGGGGCTGCCGTTCTTCCTCGTACTGCTCAAGTGGCTCCATGTGATCGGCTGGGACGCGGTGTTCGGCCTGTCCCTGGTCGAGTCGCTGTTCTTCGTCCCGATGGGCGCCGGGCTGGCCGCGACCTCACGGCTGCCGCTGTGGCCGCTGTGGGGAGCCTGCCTGTGGGTCGCCGAGGAGTGGGCGCGCGACCGGATCCCCTTCGGCGGCTTCCCCTGGGGGCGGCTGGCCTTCGCCGTCACCGACTCGCCGTTCCTGCCGCCGGCCGCCCTGGGCGGCGCCCCGCTGGTGACCTTCGCCGTCGCGCTGACCGGCACCCTGCTCGCCGCGGCGGCCGTCTCGGCCGGCGCGGCCGCCGCCGGCCGGCGGCGCGGAGCGGCCGGGACGGCCGAGGAGGACGGGGCCGGCGCCCGTACGGCGCGCCCGGCCCTCGCCGCCGCCGGGGCGGTCGCCCTGGCCGCGGCCGTGACCGCCGCCGGCCAGGCCGTGCCGGTCCGCACCGCGGCGGCCGACACCGTCCGCATCGCCGTCGTCCAGGGCAACGTCCAGCAGCCCGGCATGGACTTCCTCGGCCGCCCGATGATGATCCTGAACAACCACGTCGAGGCCACCCTGAAGCTGGCCGAGGACGTGGAGGCGGGCCGGGAGGAGCGGCCGGACCTGGTGATCTGGCCGGAGAACGCCTCCGACCTGGACCCGCACCGGTACCCGCAGGCGTACGACGCCATCGACCGGGCGGCGAAGGCCGTGGGCGTCCCCGTCCTGGTCGGCGCCCTCGTCGACCACCCCGAGCGCGAGGGCTACGTCGAGAACCAGGGCATCGTCTGGGACCCCGAGGCGGGCCCCGGAGCCTCGTACACCAAGCAGCACCCGGTGCCCTTCGGCGAGTACGTCCCCTACCGCGACCAGCTCAGCAAGGTCATCACCCGCCTCCAGCGCGTCCCGCGCGACTTCTGGCCCGGCCAGAGCACCGGGGTGATGGACGTCGGCCCCGCCCGGCTCGGCGACGTCATCTGTTTCGAGGTCGCCTACGACGAGATCGTGCGCGACACCGTCAACGACGGCGCCCGCGCCCTGGTGATCCAGACCAACAACGCCACCTACGGCAACACCGGCCAGCCCGAGCAGCAGCTGGTCATGTCCCGACTGCGGGCCGTCGAGCACGGACGGGCCGTGGTCACCGCCGCGACCAGCGGCATCAGCGCGATCGTCGCCCCCGACGGCACGATCGGGCAGCGCACGGAGGAGTTCACGCAGGACGTGGTCACCGCCGACCTCCCGCTGCGCGACGAGACCACCCTGGCCGACCGGATCGGCCCCGTACCGGAGTGGGTGCTCGCTATGGTGGGCGTCCTGTCCTGCGCCGCGGCCTTCGCGACCGGCCGACGGGGGCGGGCACACGGGGTGAACGGGACGGACGAGAAGAGGCGGCAGCAGTGAACGAGGCGGGGCAGCGCCGGAAGGATCCGCTCGGCAGGATCCTCGTGATCATCCCGACCTACAACGAGGTCGACAACATCCGGCCGATCGTCACCAGAGTGCGCGCCGCCGTCCCCGAGGCCCACGTCCTGGTCGCGGACGACAACAGCCCCGACGGCACGGGGAAGGTCGCCGACGAGATGGCGGCCGAGGACGAGCAGGTCGAGGTCCTCCACCGGGAGGGCAAGGAGGGGCTGGGCGCCGCCTATCTGGCGGGCTTCCGCTGGGGCATCGACAACGGCTACGACGTCCTGGTCGAGATGGACGCGGACGGCTCCCACCAGCCCGAGGAACTGCCCAGGCTGCTGACCGCGCTCAAGGGCGCCGACCTGGTGCTGGGCTCGCGCTGGGTGCCGGGCGGGCGGGTGGTCAACTGGCCGGGCCACCGCAGGTTCCTCTCGCGCGGCGGCAGCACCTACTCCCGGCTGCTGCTGGGCGTGCCCCTGCGGGACGTCACCGGCGGCTACCGGGCGTTCCGCAAGGAGACCCTGCTGGGGCTGGGCATGGACGACGTGGCGTCCCAGGGGTACTGCTTCCAGGTGGACCTCGCCCACCGCGCCGTGCAGGCCGGGTACCAGGTGGTCGAGGTGCCCATCACCTTCGTCGAGCGCGAACGCGGCGACAGCAAGATGAACCGCGACATCGTCGCCGAGGCCCTGTGGCGGGTCACCGCCTGGGGTGTGCGGTCCCGTGTGAACCAGGCGCTCGGCCGCAGGCACACTGGATGACATGACGACCGGCGCACCGTACCCGTACGAGCCACCTCCGCGGCACTCCCGTCCCGGACCGCAGGGCCCGGGATCTCCCGGCACCGGGCCCCGGCGCCGCTCCCGGCGCAGCTTCGTCCCCCTGGGGCTGGCCGCCTTCGTGGTCCTGGAGATCTGGCTGCTGACCCTGCTGGCGGACGCCACGAACGGACTGGTCGTCCTGATCGTCCTGGTCGCGGGGGCGGTACTGGGCGCCGCGATCGTCAAGCGCGCGGGACGCCGTGCCTGGCGCGGTCTGGTCGAGACCGTCGAGAGCCTCCAGCCCGGCGCCGAGCCGCGCTCCGGGCCGCAGGCCGACCGGGGCGGGCACGGGCAGGCCATGCTCGGCGGCCTGCTGCTGATGCTGCCGGGCCTGATCTCGGACGCGGCCGGGCTGCTGTGCGTCTTCCCGCCGACGGCCGCGCTGCTGCGCCGCGGAGTGGAGCGCCGGCTCGGCCGCCGCACCGGCTTCGCCCCCGGATCCCTGGAGGACTCCCTGCGGCAGGCGCGCACGGCGGAGGAGCAGTTCCGCATCCACCGGCCCGACGGCAAGGTGGTGCAGGGAGAGGTCGTGCGCGACGACGAGCGCGACGCCCGCGGCGGGGAGGACGGGGAGGCGCGCTAGCCGTCCCCCGCCCGGCCGCACACATGGGTGAGGGCCCGGCCACCGGACGGTGGCCGGGCCCTCACCCATGTGCTCCCGCGGTGCGGCGCGGTGCCGCGTGCCGCCGTCAGGCGGACTTGCGCTTGCTGTCCCGCGGGTGCACGGCGATGTTCATGGTCCCGGAGCGCAGGACCGCCAGCCTCTCGGCCAGCACCTCCTCCAGCTCCTCACGGGTGCGCCGCTCCATGAGCATGTCCCAGTGCGTACGCGCGGGCTTGCCCTTCTTCTCCTCGGGGCCCTCGCCGTTGACCAGGAGCGCCTGGGCGCCGCATACCTTGCACTCCCACTCCGGCGGAATCTCGGCCTCAACCGAGAACGGCATCTCGAACCGATGACCGTTCTGACATGCGTACTCCACGGCCTGGCGTGGCGCCAGGTCGATACCGCGGTCGGTCTCGTAGCTGGTCACCACGAGTCGCGTGCCGCGCAGAGCTCGCTCACTCATGAATCGTGCCTCCCGGGCTTGTCGCCCACAGGACAGGTGTCGCTGTCGTCGTCATCCGGTCAACGTCCGGTCGGCGGTGAAGATTCCCGATCTGGGACATGCGTCGCCCGTCGTGCCGCTGCCTCGTCGGATATGCGGTACCCGCAGCCGCCCGCTTTGTCACATCCCACAAGGAACGTAACGTAACGTTCGCCTATCTTTGGCGTGCGGTAACGGTCCATCCGACGAGTTGCAGGCGTACACTACCCGCCCTTCGGCCGATGGCCTAAATCCGATCCGGCGCAGCGGCACCCACCGCCGCCACCGCTCGTCTGACCGGTACCCGCAACAGCAGGACGAAACCCAGAACGAAGAAGATCACCAATGAGATGATCGCGTCCCGGTAGCTGCCGGTGAGCTGGTAGGTGAGCCCGAACACCAGCGGCCCCAGCCAGCTCGTGCCGCGATCGCTGACCTCGTACAGCGAGAAGTACTCCGCCTCCTTGCCCGGCGGCACCAGCTGCGCGTACAGCGACCGCGACAGCGCCTGGGTGCCGCCCAGCACCATCCCGATCGCCGCGGCCAGCACGAAGAACCACACCGGCTCGCCCGCGGGCAGCACGTATCCGGCGCCCACCGTCGCCGTCCAGGCCACCAGTGAGCCCAGGATCGTGCGCTTGGCGCCGTAGCGCACCGCCAGCCGTCCCAGCAGCAGCGCCCCCACCACGGCCAGGACCTGCACCAGCAGGATCGCGCCGATGAGGGTGGTCTGGTCCATCCCCAGCTCCCCGGCGCCGAAGACCGAGGCCTGGGTGATCACCGTCTGCACGCCGTCGTTGTAGAGCAGGTAGGCCAGCAGGAACATCAGGGTGAGCGGATAGCGGCGCAGATCGCGCAGCGTCCCGGCGAGCTGCCGCCAGCCGCCCCGCAGGGACATCCCCCCGGTGGCGGAACCGGCCGGGCCGGCCGAACCGGCGGGGGCGTGAGCGGAGGGCCGCTCGCGCAGCCGCCGCAGCGGGATGATCGCGAAGACCGCCCACCACAGGCCCGCCGAGGCCAGGCAGATCCGCACCGCGGTGCCCTCGTCCACGCCCAGCGACTCGTGCCCGAGGAACAGCGCCAGGTTGGCCACCAGCACCAGGGAGCCGGAGGCGTAGCCGAAGGCCCAGCCGCGCGAGGAGACCGCGTCCCGCTCCCCGGGGGTGGCGATCTGGGGCAGGAAGGAGTTGTAGACCACCACGGCCGTGGCGTAGGAGACGTTCGCCACCACCAGCAGCGCCCCGCCCAGCAGATAGCGGTCGCCCTCCAGGAAGAACATCCCCGTGGTGGCCGCCGCCCCCAGGTAGGCGAACACGCCCATGATCGGCTTCTTGCGGCCCGACCGGTCGGCGATCGCCCCGGCCAGCGGCATCACCAGCACCGACAGCAGCACCGAGACGGAGACGGTGTAGGCGAAGTACGAGCCGGCACGGACCGGGATGCCCAGGGGGTGGACGTAGCCGGCGCCGTCCGCCGCGGCCTCGGCGACCGAGGTCAGATAGGGGCCGAGGAAGACGGTGAGCACACTGGTGGAGAAGACGGAGACCGCCCAGTCGTAGAAGTACCAGCCGCGCTGCTCGCGGCGCCGCTCGGCGGCCCCGGCCCCCGCCACGGTCTCGGTGCCCACCCGCGCCCCCTCGTTCGTCCCGTGCGCAGACACGGGACGCGGGCGGGGGAGCGGCCCTCGCCGCCCGGCGGCTCCGGCCGTCCGGCCGCCGGACGTCAGATCCAGGCCCCCCGCTCGGCCAGCACCGTGCGCAGTGTCTCGATGTGATCGGTCATGATGCCATCCACGCCCAGATCCAGCAGCGCCCTCATCCGCTCCGGATCGTTGACCGTCCACACGTGCACCTGGAGGCCCCTGCGGTGGGCGTGGCGGACGAACGCCCGGTCCGCCACCGGTATCCCGCCGTGCCGCACCGGGACCTGCGCGCACAGCGCGCCGCGGCCGACCGCGCCCGGCAGGCGGTACGAGCGCAGCCGCAGGCCCAGGACGCCGCGCGTGCCCAGCGAGGTGGCCAGCCGCGGGCCCGCCAGGCGCCGGGCCCGGGTCACCCGGGACTCGTCGAAGGCCCCCAGGCACACTCGGCCCCAGGCGTCGGCGCGGTCCAGGATCTCCAGCAGCGGGGCGAGCGCGGCGTCCGCCTTGACGTCGATGTTCCAGCGGGCGCGGGGGAAGGCGCGCAGCAGGTCGGCGAAGAGCGGCACCGGCTCACCGCCGCCCACCCGGACCCGCCGCACCTGTGCCCATGGCAGGGAGGCGATCGCCCCGCTGCCGTCGGTGACCCGGTCCAGCGTGGCGTCGTGGAAGGCGACCAGCTTCCCGTCCGCCGTGGCGTGCACGTCGGTCTCCAGATAGCGGTAGCCCAGCTCCACCGCCCGCGCGAAGGCGCCGTGGGTGTTCTCCGCTCCCGGCGCGGCGCCGCCCCGGTGGGCGAAGGCCAGGGGAGCGGGGTGGTCGAAGAAGGGATGGTCGGGGCGCGGTGCGCGGAGGGCCGGTGCCGTCATGGACGCAGTATGGCGCGACGCCGCCGGCGCCCCCGCGGGCGGTCCGCCGGATCGTCTCCCGAACCGCCTTGTCCGTCGTCCGTCCCGCCGGCGGGCGTGCCGAAGATCCTCAGGAAGAACTGGGAGAGCGGCCCGATCGCCAGGGCGTAGAGCACCGTGCCCGCGCCCACGGTGCCGCCCAGCAGGAAGCCGGTGGCCAGGGCGGCCACCTCGATGCCCGTCCGCACCAGGCGCACCGAGCGTCCGGTGACCCGGTGCAGGCCGGTCATCAGGCCGTCGCGCGGGCCCGGCCCGAAGCGCGCCGTGATGTACAGGCCGGTCGCCACCCCGTTCAGCACCACCGCGCCCACCAGCAGCGGCGCCCGTACCGCGAGCACGGCCGGCTCCGGCATGAGGGCCAGGGTGGCGTCCATGGCCAGCCCCACCACGATCACGTTGGAGACGGTGCCCAGGCCGGGCCGCTCCCGCAGCGGTATCCACAGCAGCAGCACGGCCGCGCCGGTGATGATCACCACGGTGCCGATGGTCAGCCCGGTGTGTCCGGAGACGCCCTGGTGGAAGACGTCCCACGGGCCGAGGCCGAGATCGGCGCGGACCATCAGCGCCAGGCTGGCCCCGTAGAGCACCAGGCCGGCGTAGAGCCGTACGAGACGGCGGGCGAGACGGTCGGGGCGTGCGGCCGAGCCGCCGGAGTCCCCGGATCCTGTGAGTCCTCTGGAACCGGACAAGAGTCCGTCCTTTCTGGCGCGTTGGACTGATGCGTGACACTCTGTGGCCTGTAGGCGGATCCCGCACATGGCCAATCTGGAGAAGGTGGACTCAACCGATGGTTCAGTGGACCTCGGCGGTCGGAGCGTCCCAACTCGCCCGCCTCCTGTCCTCCCACCGCGCCGAGGCGGGCGGAACGCGGCGGACGCCCGCCTACCGGGCCCTCGCCGACGGAGTGCGCCTGCTCGTGCTGGAGGGCCGCGTCCCCGTCGCCGCCCGGCTGCCCGCCGAGCGGGAGCTGGCCGCGGCCCTGTCCGTCAGCCGCACCACCGTGGCCGCCGCGTACGAGGCGCTGCGCGGCGACGGGTTCCTGGCCTCGCGCCGCGGCGCGGGGAGCTGGACGGCCCTGCCCGCCGGCAACCCCCTGCCGTCCGGCGGACTGGCGCCCCTGCCCCCCGATGCCGCCGGGACCATGATCGACCTGGGCTGCGCCGCCCTTCCCGCCCCCGAGCCCTGGCTCACCCGTGCCTTCCAGGGGGCCCTGGCCGATCTGCCGCCCTACGCCCACACCCACGGCGACTACCCGGCGGGACTGCCGGTGCTGCGCCAGGCACTGGCCGACCGCTACACCGCCCGCGGCGTCCCGACGATGCCCGAGCAGATCATGATCACCACCGGCGCCATGGGCGCGGTGGTCGCCATCCGCGCGCTGTTCGCGCCGCGCGGCGAGCGCGTCGCCGTCGAGCACCCCTCGTACGCCAACGTGCTGCGCCTACTGAGCGAGGCGGGCGCCCGGCTGGTGCCCGTCGCGATGGGCGAGGGACTCACAGGCTGGGACCTGCCCGCCTGGCGCAGGGTGCTGCGGGACGCCGCGCCGCGGATGGCGTACGTCATCGCCGACTTCCACAACCCCACCGGCGCGCTGGCCGGGGAGGAGCAGCGCCGGGAGCTGGTGGCCGCCGCCCGGGCCGCGGGCACCGTGCTGGTGGCGGACGAGACCATGGCCGGTCTCGACCTCGACGCCCCGCCCGGCGAGCCGATGCCCCGCCCGGTCGCGGCGTTCGACGCGGGAGGCTCCACCGTCGTCACGGTCGGCTCGGCCAGCAAGGCCATCTGGGCCGGGCTGCGCATCGGCTGGATCCGGGCCGCGCCCGAGACCATCCGCAGCCTGGTCGCGGCCCGTGTCTACGCGGACCTGGGCAGCCCCGTGCTGGAGCAGCTCGCCGTCGCCCGGCTGCTGACGGAGAGCGGCGGGCAGGGCGGGGCACCGGGCGATGGGCGGGAAGACGGGGACAGCGGCTGGGGCAGTGGCTGGGACCGGGCCATGGCGGTCCACCGCGAGCGGGCCCGGGAGAACCGCGCCGCTCTCACCGAGGCCCTGCGCGAGCACCTCCCGGACTGGGGGTTCACCGTCCCGCGCGGCGGCCTCACGCTGTGGGCGCGCACCGGCGACCTGTCCGGTTCGCGGATCGCCGAGGCCGGCGAGCGGCTGGGGGTGCGCGTCCCCTCCGGGCCGCGCTTCGGGGTGGACGGCGCGTTCGAGGGCTATGTGCGGCTGCCGTTCACGGTCTCCGGCCCCGTGGCCGCCGAGGCGGCGGCCCGGCTGGCGGCGGCCGCGCGGCTGGTCGCCGACGGCCGGAACGCGGGCGGAGACATCCCGCGCAGCTCCGTCGCCTGAACCGCCGCCCGCCCGCCGCCGGCCGGAGCCTCAGTGGAGCGCCCGCCGGGCCGCGGCCCTCGGCGGACCGGCCACCGGCTCCGGCAGCAGGTCCAGGACCGCCCGCCGCTGCGGCTCGGCCGCCTCCCCGTCGAAGGGGTCGGGGGCGGCGGGCACCTGGAGGCGGTGCACCGGCCCCGAGCCCAGCCGGGCGTAACCGCGCCCCGCGGGCACCTCGGGAGGCGGTGTGGTCGAGGGCGCCTCGCCGAGTACCGCCCGCACCTCCTGCGGCGTCGCCGCGCCGAGCACCACCCGCGCCCGGGTGTACGCGCGGACGGCCCCGGTCAGCTCCCCCGCGCCCTCGAACTGGTCGGCCAGCGCCACGGTCACCCGCACCGCGCGCCCGTACCGCAGGGGCACCTGGAGCAGGTCCTGCGGGTCGCGCTGCCCCTCGGCACGGGCCAGGTGGCTGAGCACCGAGGGCCGGTCCACCAGCACCCACAGCGGGCGGCAGACGTCCTCCGGCGCGTCCCGTCCGGTCTGGCGGACCCGGTTGGCGGCCAGCAGCCTGCGCTCGGTCTCCCGCACCACCCACTCCAGCACCGACAGCGCGCCGGCCGGGGTGGACTCCACCGCCCGCACCCTGCCGCGTCCGGCCAGGAACGCGTACTCGCCCGCTCCGCCGCCGTCCACGACCAGCACCTCGCCCTGCCGCAGGGCCTGGAGGGCGACCGACCGCAGCAGCGTGGTCGTCCCCGACCCGGGGTGGCCCAGCGCCAGCAGGTGCGGCTCGGTGGAGCGCGGGCCCGTACGCCACACCACCGGAGGCACGTCCAGCCGCTCGCCGCCCTCCGCGACCACCGGTACCGTGCGGGGGACGGTGTGGAGGTCGGTGAAGCCCAGTACGGTCTCGCCGGGCGCGGTGACGAAGCGCTGCGCGCAGATGCCGGAGGGCAGCGGCGGCAGCGCGGTCAGGGTGAGCTCGCCCACTTCCTCCGCCCAGGCGAAGTGGTACTCCCGGCCCCGGCCGGCCTTGGCGCACAGCAGCTCCTGGAGGTGCGCGCGGGACTTGGGATCGCCGTCCCCGAAGTGCGGCGGGTAGCGCAGCCGCAGCCGGGCCAGCCGCCCCTCCTCGGCGAACGCGAAGCCGGTGAAGGCCCGCCGCCAGTCGCCGTCGTGGGCGTACAGGGGCTGCGGGCGGGGGTCGTCGGCGAGTGACAGATGCGGCACCAGCGCCTCGTAGAGGGTCTGCAGCCGCGCGCGCTCGGCCTCGCCCGGCTCGCCCCCGGCGGTGTCCGGGGACCGGTCGCGGCCCTGCCAGAGCGCGGCGCCCGCCAGCGCGGCCGCCCCCAGCAGCGGCCCGTACGGGGCCAGCCACAGTGTCAGCAGGCAGGCGGCCACGGTGAACAGCACCGGACCCCGCCGCTCCCGGGGGGTGCGCTCCCAGCGGTGCCGCCCCGCGGAGGCGAGGCGCCCCAGACCGCGGGCGGCCACGGCCGGCAGTCGCAGTGCGTCGAGGGCGTACTCCGCGGCGGCCCGCCGCAGGTCCCGCCCGCGGGCCGGCGGGGCGGCGCCCGGTGCGGGGTGGGGGTGGGGGTGGGAAGCGTGCAGCGGGGTGAGTGCCGGGGGGAAGGGCCGCCAGGCCACGCCGAATCTCCTGCCGTCCGGAGCCCTGGGGCTCGAAGTCCTGCGGGTCGTGGGTGCGGTGGTTCCGGTTGGCGTACCGGAGGGGCCGCGCCGGGGGTTCCTAGAAGGGGATGTTCCCGAGGAGGTTGGCGAGGGTGTCCCCGCCCGCCTGGATGCCGGGTGCGATCGCCGATCCCGCCAGGTAGAACCCGAAGAGCGCGCACACGATGGCGTGGGAGAGCTTGAGGTTGTCCTTGCGGAAGAACAGGAAGACGATCACTCCGAACAGCAGGACACCGGAGATCGACAGCACCATGGGTCAACTCCCTGTGTGGCGATGGGTTTGTCACCGTGTGTTCCTCAAGCTTCACAGAGCGTCCGGGGTGCCGAAAGCGGCGGAAGAGTGATATCAGCACATTTCCTCTACTCCGTCCGGAGTGCGCCTTCCGGGCGGAGGGGCACCCCGGTCTCCGGAGGCCGGGAGGTAGCTTCTCGGGAGCCGACACGCGACACGACACGCGACAGGGAACGGGAACCATGCGCCGCAAGCCCGCACTGCTCTACGTCACCGACCTCTCCTACGAGGCCCGGGGCCGCCGCTACGGCGACGAGGACGTCCGCCTCTCGGCCCGGCTGCGCGAGGACTTCCGGATCGCGCTCTGCCACCCGCGCGACGCGGCGGCGCTGATGGACGCCTTCGACGCGGTCGTGGTGCGCAACAGCGGCCCCGTGCTGCACCACCGGGACGCCTGGGAGGACTTCCGCGCCCGGGCGCTGGAGCGGGGGAGCAGGGTCTTCAACGAGCTGTCGGGCAGGGCGGACATGGTCGGGAAGCGGTACCTGACCGAGCTGAGCGCGGCGGGGGAGCCGGTCATCCCCACCGTTGACCGCCGCGAGGACCTGGACCGGCTGCCGCCGGCGGCCGAGTACGTCGTCAAGCCCGAACTCGGCGCCGACTCCATCGGCCTGGAGGTCGTCCCCGCGGAGCGGCTGGCCCGCCTCGCCCTCGGGCCGGGCGCCGGTCTGCTGGTCCAGCCGAGGATCGACTTCCACCACGAGGTCTCGTTCTACTTCGTCGACCGCTCCTTCCAGTACGCCCTCTACGCCCCCGACCCCGGGCGGCGCTGGGAGCTGGAACCGTACGCCCCCACGGCGGACGACCTCGCCTTCGCGCAGCGGTTCGTGGACTGGAACGCCATCGACCACGGCATCCAGCGGGTGGACGCCTGCCGCACGGCGGAGGGGGAGTTGCTGCTCGTGGAGCTTGAGGACCTCAACCCCTACCTGTCGCTGGACCGGGTGGACGCCGGCACGGGGGAGGCGTTCGCCGCCGCGATGACCGCCTCGCTGCACGCACTGCTGGCCTGAGCAGCTCCGGGCTCCGCTCCGGGGGCGTGCGCGGCGGCTAGGGGCGCCGCATGACGGGCACCACGGGCACCACGGGCACCGCAGACGCCGGCGGCACGGCGAGGGCGGCGGAGGGGCCGCGCGGCGCCGTGCGGCCCCCGGAGGTGGAAGCCGGGGAGCGGACCACCCTGCTGGCCTTCCTCGACTATCTGCGGGACGCGGTCGCCGCCAAGGCCGCCGGTGTGCCGGAAGAGGCGGCCCGTGCGGCGGGGGTGCCCTCCGGGACGAGTCTGCTGGGGCTGGTCAAACATCTGACGGCAGTCGAACACAACTGGTTCGTCCGGGCGTTCGCGGGTGAGGGGGATGCCCCCGCGGACGACGGCGCGCCGCCCGCGCCCGGGGAGACGGCCGGAGAGATCCTGCGTGCCTACCGGGAGGCCGCCGGGCGCTCGAACGCCATCGCCGCGGCCTGCGACCGGCTGGACCGGCCGAGCGCGCGGCGGCCGACCGGACCTGGGCCTTCGGCCATGTCGTCGTGGACGAGGCGCAGGAGCTGTCCGCGATGGACCGGCGACTGCTGATGCGGCGCTGCCCCGGCCGGTCGATGACCCTGGTCGGCGACATGGACCAGGCGGGGGCCCGGGGCGGGGCGGCGTCCTGGGAGGAGGCGCTCGCCCCGCACGTGGGGGACCGGTGGCGGCTGGAGCGACTGGAGGTCAACTACCGCACCCCCGCGGAGATCGCGGAGGTCGCCGCCGGCGTGCTGGCCGCACTCGGGACGGCCGCCGAGCCGCCGCGGCCGGTGCGCTCCACCGGCGTACGGCCGTGGCGTCTGCGCGTACCGCGGGGTGAACTGCCCTCCCGGGTCGGCGAGCTGGCGGCGAAGGAGGCGGTCGCCGTGGGGGAGGGGCGGCTGGCGGTGATCGTGCCGGGTGCCCGGCTGGCGGAGCTGGGCCGTGCGGTGGCGGCGGCCGTGCCCGGGGCGGAGACCGGAGGGGAGGTGCGGCTGGAGGGCACGGTGGCGGTGCTGGACGTCGCACGGGCCAAGGGCCTGGAGTTCGACTCCGTCCTGCTCGTCGGGCCGGAGGAGATCGCGGCCGCCTCGCCGCGCGGCCTGAACGACCTCTACGTCGCCCTCACCCGCGCCACCCGGCGGCTGGGAGTGGTGCACACCGGCGAGCTGCCCGGCGCTCTGGCCCGGCTGGTCCCGTACGGCGGGCACGGGGAGTCCGGCGGGGAGTGACGGGTGCTGAGGGCTCCTTGCCCGTCGGCCCCCGTCAGGGGCGGAGCCCGGCCAGCTCGGCGGCCAGCCGGGTGCGCCAGGCCGGGACGCGGCCCAGCAGGCGCAGGGTCACGTCCCGGCCGGTGCGGAGGGGCAGGGAGCGGGCGGTGACCGCCCGGGTG
This sequence comes from Streptomyces mangrovi, assembly GCF_900114215.1. Classification (GTDB taxonomy): domain Bacteria; phylum Actinomycetota; class Actinomycetes; order Streptomycetales; family Streptomycetaceae; genus Streptomyces; species Streptomyces barkulensis. The sequence continues at coordinate 160,197 of NZ_FOSG01000006.1, forward strand.
AGGCGGTCGGTGAACACGATGACGCGTTCGGCCGCCGGGCGCCGCTCCCGTTCGTAGGCCTCCAGCCGGGCGTCCGGGTCCGCTCCGTGGAGGAGGACGTCGGCCAGCGCCCGCCCGAGGGCGGCGGCGTCCTGGATGCCGATGTTCATGCCCTGGCCGCCGGCGGGGCTGTGGACGTGGGCGGCGTCGCCGGCCAGCACGATCCGCCCGGCTCGGTAGCGGTCGGCGATCCGGTGGTGGACGCGGAAGCGCGAGCCCCACAACATCTCGCCGACCCGTCCCTGCCCGCCCGCGCGTTCGTCCAGCACCCGCTGGACGAACGCGGCGTCCGGCTCCCCGGGCCCCTCGGGCACGGCGGCCACCAGGCGGAAGACGTCCCCGGGCAGAGGCGCCACCAGGACCGGTCCTTCCGGGGCGAACAGCATGGACACCTCCCCGCGGCCGGGCCGCCAGTCCATCCGCATGTCCGCCAGCACGAAGGACTGGGCGTAGCGGCCGCCCCGGTAGCCGATGCCGGCTGCCTCCCGGACCGTGCTGCGCATCCCGTCGGCACCGACGGCGTACGCCGCCCGCACCGTCCGCGTCCCCCGCGGGCCGTCCACCGTGACGGTCACCCCGCCGGCCTCCTGCCCGAGGCCGGTCACGGTGTACGGGCGGCGTACCGGGGCGCGGTCGCCGGACAGGGCGCGGACACGGCCTTGCAGTACGGCCTCGGTCTCGTGCTGCGGGAGCATCAGCGCGTAGGGGTACGGGGTCGGCAGGCCGTCGAACGCGACGGTCGCCAGCCGGTGCCGTCCCCGGATCACGCCGAACCGTGTCACCCGCAGACCGCGCTCGACCAGCGGGGCGGCGGCCCCCACCGGCTCCAGCGTCTCCAGGGTGCGGGCGTGGACGACCCCCGCGCGCGAGGTGCCCGCGCCCTGCGGCAGCCGGTCCAGCAGGAGGAAGGCCACGCCGGCGGAGGCCAGGTGGGCGGCCAGGGCCAGACCGGTGGGTCCGGCGCCGACGATGACGACGTCCGTCCGTCCGGGGAGCGCGGGGGTGGTGGCTTCGGCGGTTCCGCTCATGGGGGCAGCACCTCTTCCGTTTGATGCCAACGATTGTTGGCCAACGTCTGGTGCCAGGGTGGCGCGCCGGGCGGCATCGAGTCAACAGGCGTTGGCCAACAATCGTTGGCATTCGAGGTGTGTCAGGGCGACTCCGCCGTCAGATAGCGCTGCACCGTCGGCGCCAGCCAGGCGACGGCCTCCGCCCGCGGCATCCCGGCCGCGGGCGGGAAGCGCAGCACGTACCGGCTCACGGCCATGCCCAGGATCTGCGAGACCACCAGGGCCGCGCGGGTCCCCGCCAGCTCCGGATCGGGGCAGACGGCCGCCACCGCGGGGGCCACCTGCTCCTGGAAGAGCGCGCGCATGCGCTCGGCGCCCGCGGGGTTGGTGACGCCGACGCGCAGCAGCGCGTTCAGCGTCTCGTCCTCCTCCCAGCGTTCCAGGAAGTGCCCGACCAGCACGGCCCCGGCCTCCTCGCGGGGCACGGCGGCCAGGTCGGGAAGGCGCAGGTCGAACTCACTGGCCGCCGCGAACAGCCCCTCCTTGGTGCCGTAGTAGCGCATCACCATCGAAGGGTCGATGCCCGCGTCCCGGGCGATGGCGCGGATGGTGGCGCGCTCGTAGCCGTCGGAGGCGAAGCGCTCACGGGCCGCCTCCAGGATGGCGGCCCGGGTGGCGTCGGAGCGGCGGGGACGGCCGCCGGGGGCGGTTTCGGTCGGCTGCATGGCGGCGAGTCTAGGTCAACGCCCGTTGGCCCCTGCCCCGCCCGGGGAGCGGGGTGCGGAGACCGGGCGGGGAGGTCAGGAGCGGGACGGGGGCTCCCCGGGCGGACGGCCGCCCCGGCCGCGTACCTCCAGGTCGTCCAGGAGTTCCCGGGTCGCCTCGGCCACGGCCTCGACTGCGCGCTCGAACGCGGCGCGGTTGTGGGCGGCGGGCGCCCTGAAGCCCGAGACCTTGCGGACGTACTGCAGGGCGGCGGCGCGGATGTCCTCGTCGCCCACCTCGGGCGCCATGGGCGGTCGGAGTGTCCTGATACTGCGGCACATGCCCCCAGTGTGGCGCGTGTCCGGCGCGGCCGGGGGTACCGGGGAGAGCACCGGACCCCGCCCGACGGATGGAGTGGACGTGCAGGCGCTGACCGTGGCTCCCGACCGGAAGAACTCCCTGCGGCTCGACACCCTCCCCGACCCCGAGCCGGGGGAGGGGGAACTGCTGGTGGACGGCCTGGCCGTCGGCGTGTGCGGCACCGATGCGGAGATCGTCTCGGGAGGCCACGGGGCCCCGCCGCCGGACCGGGAGCGGCTGGTCATCGGCCACGAGTCCCTGGGCCGGGTGCGCCAGGCGCCACCGGACAGCGGCTGGGTGCCCGGCGATCTGGTGGTCGGCGTCGTCCGCCGGCCCGACCCCGTGCCGTGCGGGGCGTGCGCCCACGGCTACTTCGACATGTGCCGCAACGGGATGTTCACCGAGCGAGGCATCAAGGGGCTCGACGGCTACGCATCGACCTCCTGGACGGTCGAGACCGACTATGCGGTGCGTCTGGATCCCGGACTGGAGCACGTCGGGGTGCTCATGGAGCCCACCACCGTGGTGGCCAAGGCCTGGGACCAGGTGGAGCGCGTCGGCGGCAGGTCCTGGTTCGCCCCGCGCTCGGTGCTCGTCACGGGGGCCGGGCCGATCGGACTGCTCGCCGCGCTGCTCGGGCGGCGGCGCGGTCTGGAGGTCCACGTCCTGGACCGGGTGGAGAGCGGCCCCAAGCCGGAGCTGGTCCGGGGGCTGGGCGCCGAGTACCACTGCGAGGACGCCGAGCGGGTCATGGAGCGGGTACGGCCGGACGTGGTGATCGAGGCGACCGGTGCCGCGCCGGTCGTCCTCGGGGTGATGTCGGCCATGGACCCCTACGGCGTGCTCTGCCTGACCGGGCTGTCGCCCGCCGGGCGCACCCTGGAGGTGGACGCCGGATACCTCAACCGCGAACTGGTGCTGGACAACTCCGCGGTGGTCGGCTCGGTCAACGCCAACCGGCAGCACTACGCGGCCGCGGCCGAGGCCCTGGCCGAGGCGGACCGGGGCTGGCTGGACGCGCTGATCACCCGCCGGGTGCCGCTGGAGTCCTTCGCCCAGGCCTTCGAGCGGCGGCCGGACGACGTCAAGACGGTCATCGAGCTCGCCCGGCACTGAGCGGGCCGGGCGGGGGCGCCCACCGGGCGGGCCCGGGAGCGACGGCCTCAGGAGGGCCCGTCGCCGGAGTGCCCGTCGCCGGAGCGGAGGCGGGAGGGGCCCCGGCTCCCGGCCAGGTTCTGCGCGGTGTCGATCAGCGGGATGTGGGAGAGGGCCTGGGGGAAGTTGCCGACCAGCCGCCGGTGCCCGGTGTCGTACTCCTCCGAGAGCAGGCCCAGGTCGTTGCGCAGGTCGAGCAGCCGCTCGAACAGTTCCCGGCCCTCCCGCACGCGGCCCTGGAGGATGTAGTTGTCGGCCAGCCAGAAGGAGCAGGGCAGGAAGGCCGCCTCGCCCGCGGGCAGGCCGTCCACGGAGTCGGTGCGGCCGCCCATGGTGTAGCGCTGCACGAGGCCGTCCCCGACCAGCTCCCGCTCGATCGCGGCGACGGTTCCCCTCATCCGCGGGTCGCTCGCCGGCAGGAAGCCCACGGACGGGATGAGCAGCAGTGAGGCGTCCAGCTCCGCGGAGCCGTAGTACTGGGTGAAGGTCGCGCGGTCGGCGTCGTAGCCGTACGCGCAGACCTCCCGGAAGATCTCCCGCCGCAGGCTCCTCCACCGGTCGGCGGGCCCCTCCAGACCGAAGCGCTCCACCGCCTTCACCGCCCGGTCGGCGGCCACCCAGGCCATCACCTTGGAGTGGGTGAAGTCCCGGCGCGGGCCGCGCACCTCCCAGATGCCGTTGTCGGGATCGCGCCAGTGCGACTCCAGGAAGTCCATCAGTGCGCGCTGGACCCGCCAGGCGTCCTGGTCCGGCGGCACGCCATGGGCCCTGGCCTGGTGCAGGGCGTCCATGAGCTCCCCGTGGACGTCCAGCTGGAGCTGGCCGGAGGCGGCGTTGCCGATGCGCACGGGGCGGGATTGCTCGTAGCCGGGCAGCCAGTCCAGTTCCGTCTCGCTCAGCAGCCGCTCGCCCTCGACGCCGTACATGATCTGCATCCGCCGCGGGGCGCCGGCCAGCGCGCGCAGCAGCCAGTCGCGCCAGGCCACCGCCTCCCGCTCGTATCCGGAGTCCAGCAGTGCCATGAGGGTGAAGGTGGCGTCGCGCAGCCAGCAGTAGCGGTAGTCCCAGTTGCGCACCCCGCCCAGCTGCTCGGGCAGGGAGGTGGTGGGGGCGGCCACGATGCCGCCGCTGGGGGAGTAGCTCAGCGCCTTGAGTGTGATCAGGGAGCGCACCACCGCCTCGCGGTACTCGCCGGAGTAGGTGCAGCGGCCGGCCCACTCCCGCCACCACCGCTCGGTGGCGGCCACCGTCCGGACCAGCTCCGCGGTGTCCGGGCGGTCCGGCTCCCCGTGGCGCAGCCCTCTCCAGGCCAGCCGGAAGCCCACCTTCTGGCCCGCGTCGACGGAGAAGTCGGCGACGCAGCCGCCGTCGTCGTCCACGGTGAAGTCCGCGCCGGAGTCGAGGACGACCACGTCCGGTCCCGCGTAGGCGCGCAGTCTGCGCCCCTCGGGCCGCAGCCAGGCCGGGGTGACGCCGTAGTCGAAGCACAGACGCACCAGCGAGCGCATCCGCACCCGCCCCTCCAGACCCTCGACCACGCGCACCACCGAGGGGTGGTCGCCGTCGACGGGCATGCAGTCGGTCACCCGGGCCCGACCCTCGGGACCGGCGTACTCGGTCTCCAGCACCGCGCTGTCGTCCCGGTAGCGGCGGGCCAGCGGCCGGGCCCGGTCGCTGGGGGCGAGCAGCCAGCGGCCGTGCTCGGGACGGCCCAGCAGGGCGGCGAAGCACGCGTCGGAGTCGAACCGGGGCAGACACAGCCAGTCCACCGAGCCGTCGTATCCCACCAGCGCGGCGGTGCGGGTGTCGCCCAGCAGGGCGTAGTCCTCAAGCCGGAGCGGCACTCCGCATCTCCCTTCGGCCCGCTCGGGTCGCCGGGGACCGGAGTACCCGATGATCCCGCCGCTACACGGGCGGGCGCTGCACGGGAGGGCGAGGGGGAGGGCCCGCGCTCCGGCGAGAGAAGGAGAACCGTTCGTTTTGATCCATATTTGTCCTTTTTTTCGGTTTCCAGGGCCTTCCGGGTGGTTATCCGCAGTCTTGGAGTCAGAGGAACCGGCAACGAGGAGAGCCCATGATCACCAGGGAGCAGATACCCGAGGTACTGGACCACCAGGTCTACGACGCCGAGGGCAAGAAGATCGGAGAGGCGGGGCACGTCTTCCTCGACGACGTCACGGGTCAGCCGGAGTGGGCGAGCGTCCGCACCGGGCTCTTCGGCAGCCACGAGACCTTCGTTCCGATCCATGACGCGGCCATGGTGGAGGACCATCTGGAGGTGCCGTACTCCAAGGACCAGGTCAAGGACGCTCCCCACGTCGACGTGGACCAGGGCGGGCACCTGTCCGAGCAGGAGGAGCGCCGGCTGTACGACTACTACGGTGTCGACTGGGGCGGTTACGGGCAGGAGACCGGCCGCACCGACACCGCCGCCGCGGGTACCACGGGCACCGCCGCCGCGGCGGGCACGGCCGGCACGGCCAGGAGCCGCACCGGTGCGGGCGGAACCCGCGGCCGTGACCGCGACGAGGCCATGACGCGGTCCGAGGAGGAGATGCGCGTCGGCGTCGAGCGCCAGGAGACCGGCAAGGCCCGGCTGCGCAAGTACGTCGTCACCGAGGACGTCCAGAAGACGGTGCCCGTGCGGCGCGAGGAAGTCCGCGTGGAGCGCGAGCCCATCACCGAGGAGAACAGGGGCGAGGCCATGAGCGGCCCGGAGATCTCCGAGGGTGAGCACGAGGTGACCCTGCACGAGGAGCGCCCGGTGGTCGAGACCGAGGTGCGCCCGGTGGAGCGGGTGCGCCTGACCACGGACGAGCGCACCGAGGAGGAGACCGTCGAGGGGCAGGTGCGCAAGGAGCGCATCGAGGAGGAGAAGGCCGACGACAAGCGGCGCCGCCGCCGCTGAACCGCCGGTTCCACCCCCAGGGGCCCGTTCGGAGACGTCCTTTCCGTACGGGCCCCGGCCGTGCCGCGGCGCCGGGCAAAAGGGAATATTGTGTGAATGCCGGGTCGAAGGCCGGGTACCTCGCCCTTCGTGAGTCACTAGTCACATATGACGCAAAAGGCAAATTCCGTAAGACCAACTGGAGGCACCGGTGAGTGAATCTCCGATCACGGGCAACGGCCCCGCACAGCAGAAAGGCCAGGCCGCGAAGCAGGAGGGCCGCGCCACGGCCGACCGGGCGAAGGAGGCCGCGGGCACCGTGGCCGGCAGCGCCAAGGAGCAGGCGCACAACGTGACGGGCGAGGCCCGCGACCAGGTCGTCAACATGGCGGGCCACCTCAGGGAGCGTGCCGAGCAGGAGGCGGACACGCAGACCAGGAGGACGGCCGACACCATACGCCAGTGGGCCGACGACCTGTCGGGCATGGCGGAGAACACCCGGTCCGACTCCCCGGTGCGGAACCTGGCGTCCCAGGCCGCCGACGGTGGCCGCCGCGCGGCGGACATGCTGGAGGAGCGGGGCGTCGGCGGTTTGGTCGAGGGCGTCGAGTCCTTCGCGCGCCGCCGTCCGGGCGCGTTCCTGGCGGGCGCGGCGCTGGCCGGCTTCGCCATCGGGCGTGTGGCCAAGGCGGGCACCAAGTCGGCCCGGCAGGAGCAGGACGGCTCCGGCACGGCGCAGGCGCAGGGTTACGAGGCCTACCCGCCGTCGCAGGGCGCCGCGGTCCCCACGGGCCCGGGCGGAGAGGTCCGGCAGATGCCCGGCTACGGGGAGCCCTCCTACGGCACCACCCCGGGCGCCCCGGGCGCCCCGGGCGGCGCCACCGGCACCGGCACCGGCGGCTACGGGGCCACCGGCACCTACGGGACCCCCGACGTCCCCCGTCGCCCGGAGGTGGGCTGACATGGCGTACACGGCTCACCGGCCGGACACCGACCTGGAGGCCCGGGACAGGACGACGCAGGAGGACGCCTCGATCGGCGAGCTGCTCTCCGCGGTCACCTCGGACGCGCAGAAGCTGTTCCGGCAGGAAGTGGAACTGGCCAAGGCCGAGATCCGCGAGGAGGCCACCAAGGTGGGCAAGGCCGCCGGCATGTACGGCGGAGCCGGGTTCGCCGGCTACATGACCGTCCTGTTCGCCTCGCTGGCGCTCACCTTCGGTCTGGCCAACGTCATGGACTGGGGCTGGGCGGCGCTCATCGTCACCGCCCTGTGGGGCGTGGCCGCGGCCGTGATGTACGTGATGGGCCGCTCGAAGATGAAGCAGGTCCACCCCAAGCCGGAGCGCACCGTCCAGACCCTCAAGGAGGACGCCGAATGGGCACGTCACCCGACGAGCTGAGGGCTCGGATCGACACCACCCGGCAGGAGCTGTCGGAGGACGTCGGCAGGCTTGCCGACCACGCCAACCCCCGCCACGCCGTCCGCCGCCGCAAGGAGCGGGCGCGGGGCAGGATGACCGTAGTACGGGAGCGAGTCATGGGAACCACCTCGGACACGACGCAGTCGGTCCGTGACAGTGCCGGGAACACCGCCGACAAGGCGCGCGAGGGAGCCGGGCAGGCGGGCGAGGCCGTCAAGGCCGCCCCCCACCACGCCGCGCGGAAGACCCAGGGCAACCCGCTGGCCGCCGGTGTGATCGCCTTCGGCGCCGGGATGCTGGCGGCCTCGGTGCTGCGCGGCTCGCAGAAGGAGGAGCAGGCGGTGGGCCGGCTCTCCGAGAAGGCGGGCGGACTGGCCGAGCCGGTCAAGGAAGCGGCGATGGAGTCCGTGGAGCACCTGAAGGAGGACGCCAGGGAATCCGGCCAGCAGGCGGCCCAGCAGGTCAAGGAGACCGCCTCGGGCGCCGCCCGCAGCACTGCCGACGAGGCGCGCGGCCAGGCGGGGGAGGTCAAGGGACAGGCCCAGCGGTCCAAGCAGAGCATGGCCGAGGAAACCCGCCGCCAGAGCCCCGGCTCGGCGCACTGAGACAAGCTCCGCGGAGGCCGCCCCTCCCCCTCACGGGCGGGGCGGCCCGGCCGGGAACCGGCGAGGTGCCACCATGTCGAAGGACAAGAGCCAGCAGCAGCGGGGCGGTTCCGCCGGGCGGGAGCCCCGGGGTGAGCAGACCCCCCACGAGCCGACCGACCTGCCGAAGAAGTCCTGGAAGAACGTGCTGAAACGTACGGTCGCCGAGTTCAAGGACGACAACATCACCGACTGGGCGGCCGCACTCACCTACTACGGAGTCCTGTCGATCTTCCCCGCGCTGCTCGCGCTGGTGTCGATCCTGGGCGTGATCGGCAGCTCCGCGATCCAGCCCCTGATCGACAACCTCGGCAACATCGCCCCGGGCGCCGCGCGCGACATCCTCGAGAGCATGCTGACGCAGCTCCAGAACAACCAGGGCGCCGCGGGGATCGCGCTGGTCATCGGTGTCGCGCTGGCGGTGTGGTCGGCGTCCGGATACGTCGCCGCCTTCATGCGGGCCTCCAACGCCGTCTACGACATCGAGGAGGGGCGCCCGATCTGGATGACGCTCCCGGTGAGGGTGGGCATCACCCTGGTCCTGCTGATCATCCTGGCGGTGAGCTCGATCGCGGTGGTCTTCACCGGCGACATCGCCCAGCGGGCCGGCGACGTCATCGGCCTGGGCAGCACCTTCCTGACGGTGTGGAGCATCGCCAAGTGGCCGGTGCTGGTCCTGCTCGTCGCCTTCATGATCGCGCTGCTGTACTGGGCCGCGCCCAACGTCAAGCGTGGCTTCCGCTGGATCAGCCCCGGCAGCCTGATCGCCGTGCTGCTGTGGATCCTGGCGTCGGCCGCCTTCGCCTTCTACGTCGCCAACTTCGGCAACTACAACAAGACGTACGGCAGCCTGGCGGGCGTGATCATCTTCCTGATCTGGCTGTGGATCACCAACATCGTGATCCTCCTCGGCCAGGAGTTCAACGCCGAGCTGGAGCGCAGCCGGGCCATCGAGGGCGGGCACCCGGCCGAGGAGGAGCCCTACGTCGAGCCGCGCGACACCCGCAAGTTCTCGGACGACAACCCCACCGGCCGCGACTAGCCGGGCCCCGCGTACGCCGTGTCCCCGGCCGGAGCGCGCCGGGGACACGGCGTGCTCCGGCCGGGGACGGGCATCGAAGGGGCCTCGGCGGGTACGGGGCATGCGCGGGACGCCGCGCTGCCGGGCGCGGCGGGAACACGGGCACCGGGCGGACCGGGCCCGGAAGGGAGAGGGAGACGATGCCGCACAGCGGTACCGCGGGCGAGCACATCGCCGACGCCGTGGAGCAGGTGACCCGGGAGGCGTCCGAGCTGTTCCGCGACCGCTTCCAGGGGGTCGGCGACGGGCTGCGGACCGCCGCCCGGCAGGCGGGCGCGGGCAGCGCGCTGCTGGGCGGCGCCGGGGTGTGCGCGCTGCTGGCGGTGGGCTCCGCCCACCGGGCGGCGCTGCGGGCCCTGGAGTCCGCCCTGCACCCGGCGCAGGCGGCGGCCGTGCTCTCGCTGGCCTACACCGCGGGGGCCGGGGCGATGGTGAGGCTGGGCCGCGACCGGCTCAGGGCCGCCGGGCGCGCCTCGGGGACGAGCCTGGAGCCGGCCGGCCCGTGACCGTGCGTACCGCCCGGGCGAATCAGCCGGGAAAGCGGGGGTACGCAGCAGACAACCCCGCTCATGGGGGTGGAACCGAGCAGAGGAGGCTCGCTGTGAAGGGTGAACACGACAAGGAAGAGTCCTCCGCACCGCGGCCGACGCACCTGCGCACCGGCAGCGAGCAGCCGGTGGACCCGGAGGACCTGGTCAGGCTGTCCGGCCGCGAGCCCACGCCGGAGCGGATCGAGAGGGCGCGCAGGGAGCTGGAGGAGCACGGGGCCGCCGCCGTGGAGAAGTACCTCCCCTAGGCCCTGTCTGACAAATCCCGCCTGCTCCGCGGCCGTTCCACGGCACCGCCCGCCACGCGCGGGCGGTGCCGTTCGCCGCTCACCGGCCCGGTGCGCTCCCGGCGCTCCCGGGCGTCACGGTTTGACGCCGACCCCGCCGTACTCGTCCACGGCGGGGGGAAGGTCCCCGGAGAGCGACGCCCCGGTCGGCGGGGCCTGCGGCCGCCACCGTGAGACCGGCACCACGCCCGGCTCCAGCACCTCCAGGCCCCTGAAGTACCCGGCGATCTGCTCGGGGGTGCGGAGCAGGTAGGGGACCCCGGCCATCTCGTTGTAGAACCGCTGCGCGCGGTTGAACGCCTCGTTTCCGTCGGTGCCGTCGTTGCTCACCAGGCAGCTGCCCGACGGCAGGGCGGCCATCAGCCGCTTCACGGTCGCCCTGGCCTCGTCGTAGTCCTCGATGTGGCCCAGGATGTTCATCAGCATCAGGCCGACCGGCCGGTCGAGGTCCAGGGTCCGGGCGGCCTCGGCCAGGATGGTGTCGGGCCTGCGCAGGTCGGCGTCGATGTAGGCGGTGGCGCCCTCGGGGGTGGAGGTCAGCAGGGCCCGGGCGTGGGCCAGGACCAGGGGGTCGTTGTCGACGTAGACGATCCGCGACCCGGGGGCGGCCCGCTGGGCGACCTCGTGGGTGTTGTCGGCGGTCGGCAGCCCGGTGCCGATGTCCAGGAACTGCCGGATGCCCAGCTCCCCGGCCAGATGCGTCACGGCGCGGGAGAGGAAGCCCCGCGAGGCGCGGGCGAGCTCCACGATCCCGGGGAAGATCTCCTGGTACTGGTCGCCCGCCTCGCGGTCGGCGGTGTAGTTGTCCTTGCCGCCCAGCCAGTAGTTCCAGATCCGCGCCGAGTGCGGGATGCTGCGGTCGATCGCGGGCGGCGCGTCCCGTTCGCCGCGGGGTCGGCCGTCGGTCATGGGGCCCTCCTGATCCTGTGCCCTGTGTGACGGCGGCCGGGCCGGCCGCCGTGCACAACCTAGGACCTGCCGCCCTCCGCGCGCCGGTGGTCGCGCGGAAGGCGGGAGGCCGAGCGGCGCCGGCGGCCCGCCGGCCACCGCGAACATGCCATTCACACCTGTGTGCTGTGAGAAGTAAATCCGCTATGGTGGCATTTACCCCGGGCGATTAACAGACATCGTGTGTACGTAGGTAAAACCTCACCCGGATGGGCGTGTGAGTTGTTCGGGGCCGGGTACGCGCCGTGCTGCACATGACAGATCAAAAGAGGAGGGCATGATGCGTAGCCTGAGCCCGGAGGTTCAGCTGACGAGCGGTGACGTCTTGCCGGACCAGGAGCAGGAGACCGCCTCCACTGATCTGCCCGAACTGCCGAGAATCGAGGACGCGGGCAAGGTCGCGCCCCGCGACGCCCGGCAGCTTTCGAAGCTGTTCTTCGAGCGCCTGCGTGTGCTGGAGGAGGGGACGCACGAGTACCAGTACGCGCGCAACACCCTCATCGAGCTCAACCTGACGCTCGTCAACTACGTCGCCTCCCGGTTCCGCCATCGCGCGGAGCCCATGGACGACATCGTCCAGGTCGGCACCATCGGTCTGATCAAGGCCATCGACCGTTTCGACCTGAGCCGCGAGGTGGAGTTCACCTCCTTCGCCGTCCCGTACATCGTGGGGGAGATCAAGCGCTTCTTCCGGGACACCAGCTGGGCCGTGCGCGTTCCGCGCCGGCTGCAGGAGCTGCGCATCGAGCTGGCCCGCGCGAACGAGGAACTCGGCCGCCGGCTGGGCCGCTCCGCCACCACCGAGGAGCTGGCGGAGTTCATGAACGTCACCGTCGAGGAGGTCATCGAGGGGCAGGTGGCCAGCAACGGCTACGTCGCCGGCTCCCTGGACCTTCCCGTGGGTGACGAGGGCAAGGACACCCCTCTGGCCGACCAGCTCGGGGACGTCGACCCGGCCCTGGAGAAGGTGGAGAACCTCCACGCGCTCAAGCCGCTGATGGAGCAGCTCGACGAGCGCGACCGGCGCATCCTGCAGATGCGCTTCGGCGGCGACATGACGCAGTCGGAGATCGGAGCCGAGCTGGGAATCTCGCAGATGCACGTCTCCCGGTTGCTGAGCAGGGCGCTGGCACGCCTGCGCGAGGGCATGCTGACCCAGAAGTGAGCCGGACGGCCGGCGCCCGCCGCGGGCGGCGCGCACGGCGACGCGGGGCCCGGCCTCCCGGCCGCGGGCCCCGCGTCGGCATGTCCGAAACACACCTCCGGGCGCGCCCGGCTCCCCGCGGGGCAAAGGCGCCACGGCGGTGGGTCACCGGGCGTTAACCGTTCCGGACTCCGGGCACACGGTGTCTGTGCCCGCCCTTCGGCGGGCGCCTGTGACAGACGGCGAAAGGAAGACACCGGCCATGGGACACGGCGGAGACATCATCCAGGAGCTGAGCACGGACCACCGGGAGGTCGAGGAGCTCTTCGGCAGGATCGAGGCCATGCCCGTGGGAGACGCGCGGCGCAAGGAGTTCGCCGACCAGGCCGTCATGGAGCTGGTGCGGCACTCCGTCGCCGAGGAGCAGTACCTGTACCCGGCGGTGCGGGAGATGCTGCCGGACGGCGACGAGATCGCCGACAAGGAGATCGAGGAGCACTCCGCGGCCGAGCGCACCATGAAGGCGATGGAGGGGCGCGGCGCCGACGACCCCGAGTTCGACCGGCTCGTCGCCGAGCTGATGACCGAGATCCGCTCCCACATCGCCGACGAGGAGCGCAACCTCTTCCCGCGGCTGCGCCAGGCGGCGACCCAGGAGAAGCTGGACAAGCTGGGCGACAAGGCGCGCACCGCGAAGAGGACCGCCCCGACGCGCCCCCACCCCTCGGCCCCCGACACCCCGCCGGCCAACAAGGTCATGGACGCCGGCGCGGGCATGGTCGACCGGCTCCGCGACGCCCTCACCGGCCGGGGCAAGGGTCACTGAGGAGACACCGGGGTACACCGGACCCACCCACCGGGCCCCGTGCGGCGGCCGCCGTTCCCACCCCGGGACCGGCGGCCGCCGCACGCACGGCTCCGGCGCGCTCGGCCGCGCCGCCTACGGCGCCGTAGGCGCGGCCGCCCGGTCCCGGTGGAAGACCAGGGCACCGTCCGACACGTCCACCCGCAGCCGGGTGTGCGGCGCCAGCTCGCCGCCCAGCAGCATCCGCGAGAGCTGGTTGTCCACCTCCCGCTGGATGGTGCGGCGCAGCGGCCGGGCCCCGTACTCCGGCTGGTAGCCGTGCCGGGCCAGCCACTCCACGGCCTGCGGGGTGAAGTCGACCTCCACGTCCTGGGCGTGCAGCCGCCGCCGCGTCTCGTCCAGCAGCATGTCCGTGATCCGCCGCAGCTGCTCGTCGGAGAGCTGCCGGAAGACCACGATCTCGTCGATGCGGTTGAGGAACTCCGGACGGAAGTGCTCGCGCAGCGGGCGCAGCACCCGCTCGCGGCGGGCCGTTTCCTCGGCCTCGGCACCCTCACCGCCCGCCGCGCCGGGGGAGAAGCCCAGCGCGCCGCCGCGTCCGGTGATGGCCTCGGAGCCGAGGTTGCTGGTCATCACGATGACGGTGTTGGTGAAGTCCACCGTGCGGCCCTGGGCGTCCGTCAGCCGCCCGTCGTCCAGCACCTGGAGCAGGATGTTGAAGACGTCCGGGTGCGCCTTCTCCACCTCGTCCAGCAGCAGCAGCGAGTACGGGTGGCGGCGCACCGCCTCGGTGAGCTGGCCGGCCTCCTCGTGGCCGACGTACCCGGGCGGGGCGCCGACCAGCCGGCTGACGGTGTGCCGCTCCTGGTACTCGCTCATGTCCAGGCGCACCATCCGGTCGTCGGTGCCGAACAGCGCCTCCGCCAGCGCGCGGGCCAGCTCGGTCTTGCCCACGCCGGTGGGACCGAGGAAGAGGAAGCTGCCGATCGGGCGGTCGGGGCTGGACAGCCCGGCCCGCGAGCGCAGCACGGCGTCGGCGACGACGGAGACCGCCTCGTTCTGGCCCACCACCCGCCGGTGCAGGTGGTCCTCCAGGCCCAGCAGCCGGGCCTTCTCCTCCTGGGTGAGGGTGCTGACGGGGATGCCGGTCTGGCGGGAGACGATGTCGGCGATGTCCTCCACACCGACCTCGGCGATACGGTCGCCCACCGGCTGCCTCCCGTCCCCCTCGGCGGCCTGCCGCTCCACCTCCGCCAGGCGGTCGCGCAGTTCCTTGGCGCGCTCGTAGTCCTCGTCGGCCACCGCCTGGTCCTTGTCGCGCCGCAACTGCTCGGCCTCGCGTTCCAGGGCCCGCACGTCGGTGCCCCGGGTGGAGGAGCGCAGCCGCACCCGCGCGCCGGCCTGGTCCATCAGGTCGATCGCCTTGTCCGGCAGGAAGCGGTCGGTCAGATAGCGGTCGGACAGCTCCACGGCCGCCAGCAGCGCCTCGTCGCTGTAGCGGACCTGGTGGTGCGCCTCGTAGCGGTCGCGCAGCCCCCGCAGGATCTCCACGGCGTCGGCCGTGCCCGGCTCGGGGACCAGGACGGGCTGGAAGCGGCGGGCCAGCGCGGCGTCCTTCTCGATGTGGCGGCGGTGCTCCTCCAGCGTGGTGGCGCCGATGACGTGCAGCTCGCCGCGGGACAGGGCCGGCTTGAGCATGTTGCCGGCGTCCATCGCGCCGCTCTCGCCGCCGCCCCCGGCGCCCACCACCGTGTGCAGCTCGTCGATGAAGACGATCAGCTCGTCGGTGTGCTCGCGGATCTCGTCGATGATGCCGCTGAGCCGCTCCTCGAAGTCGCCCCGGTAGCGGGTGCCGGCGACCACGCCCGCGAAGTCGAGCTGGACGACGCGGCGGCCCAGCAGGTTGTCCGGCACGTCGCCGTCGGTGATGCGCTGGGCCAGGCCCTCCACGATGGCGGTCTTGCCGACGCCCGCCTCGCCGATCAGCACCGGGTTGTTCTTGCCCCGCCGGGCCAGGATCTCGATGGTCTGCTCGATCTGCTCGTCGCGGCCGATCACCGGGTCGATACGGCTCTCGCGGGCGAGCTCGGTCAGGTCGCGGCCGAACTTGTCCAGATTCGGTGTGCCACTTCCTCCGGGGCGTCCTCCCGGGGCGGGCTGGCGTTCGCCGGCCGGACCCGGACCGCCGGGCTGCGGCCCCTCCGGAAGCCCGGAGCGGGGATCGAAGTGGGCGGCGTTGAGGATCTGGCCGGCCGCCGAGTCCCGGTTGGCGGCCAGGGCCACCAACACGTGCTCCGGACCGATGTAGGACGAACCGGAGGAGCGGGCGACCTGGTGGGCGTCCATCAGGGCGCGCTTGACGGCGGGGCTGACGGAGATGGAGGAGCGCGGCGGACCGTCCCCGGCGTGCCGGTCGATCTCGGAGACGATGGTGTCGGGATCGCCGCCGGCGCGGGAGACCATGGCGCGGGTCGGGTCGGTGGTGAGCGCCGCCCGCAGCAGATGCTCGGTGTTGAGGTCGGTGCTGCCGTGCTGCGCGGCGTAGGAGGCCGCGGAGGAGACGAGCTGCCGGGCGGGCTCGCTCATCAGCCGCACGAAGTCGAAGTACCGGGGCCCCGGCCGCTGTCCGCCCGACGACGAGGCGCCCAGGAAGCGCGCGAGGAACTCTCCGAGAGGATCCCGGCCGAAGTCCTCGGGACCCATGTACCCGCTGGTCATAGATGTCCATCCCGCCGGCCCGGCGGACCGGGCCGCGCTGCTGTCTCGGTGCGTCTGTCTCGACGCACCGGGGTTCCCCCTCGGGCCGGTACGACACGTCGGGTACGGCCCCACTTGTCCGCAAGCGACACGGGTGGCAGGTGTGAGCCGGGCGTACGGGGTTATCCGGAGCGTGCGAATCCTTCGGCGGGGACTGTGCCGGTGGTGCCGCTTGTCCGTGGGGCCACCCGCGGGTTCGTCTGTCGGTTCGGGGTCGGGAGGGCACGGTCGATGTCGTTGCTGTCGGGTCTGCCGGGTGTGCCGGGACTGTCCGGTCTGCGTCTACCGGTGCCTTCGCCGGCCGCTGTGGTGCCGCAGGGGGTGAAGACCGGGGCGCGCGAGGCGGTGGGCGCCGCCGGCCGGCTGGCCGGGCAGTTCACGGGACTGTCGCGCCGGGCCGTGTGGTCCCGGCCGGGGCGTTGCTACATCACCGTCCACGGGGTCAACACACCGGAGGGCGAGCGGACCGCCCGGCGTGTGGAACGCGTCCTGGAGCGGCACCCCGGGGTGCTGTGGGCACGGGTGAACGCGCCGTCGGGGCGGGTGGTGGTGGCGCTGGAGTCCCCGCCGCCGCCCGAACGCGAACTGGTGGCGCTGGTGGAGCGTGCGGAGGGGCATGTCCCCTGCGCGGACGAGGAGCACGAGGAGTGGTGCCAGGAGCCGCACCACCCCTGCGAGGGACCGCGGACGGGCCAGTCCGTCACCGCCCTGGCCGCCGACGTGGTGGGGCTGGGACTGTCCACGCTCAACCGGGTGGCCCCCTGGACGCCACTGCCGCCCGAGGTGGCCGCCCTCACCGGGGCCGTCGCCCGCCATCCGCGGCTGCGGCAACTGGTCGCCAGGGGACTGCACGACCCGCAGCAGGCCGACTCCCTGCTGCCGGTCCTCACCGCCCTGACCCAGGGCGTGGCCACGCGCGGCGGCGGCCTCGTGCTCGACGTCGTGGAGCGCATGGCGCAGTGGCGGGAGGCCGGGGCCTACCGCAGGGCGTGGGAGGAGGCCGAGACGAGGCTGGTGGGCAGCCCCGGGGACGCGGCGGCCGGCCCGGTCGCGGTGGAACGGCCCGTGCCCCCGCCCCCCGACGCCGTCGACCGCTACGTCGAGCGCTCGATGGCGCTGACGGCCGCGGCCGGGGCCGCGGCCGCGCCGTTCGCCGGACCGCGGCGCGGGCTCGCGGTGGCGCTCTCCGGAGTGCCCAAGGCCCCGGACGCGGGCCGGGAGGGCTTCGCCACCACCCTCGGCCGCGCCCTGGCGCTGCGGGGGGCGACCGTCATGGACCGGAGCGTGCTGCGCCGTCTTGGGCAGACGGACACCGTCGTGCTGGACGAGGAGGCGCTCAGCGGCAGCCACCACGAACTGGCCGACCTGGTGCCGCTGGAGGGGGCCGACCCCCGGGAGGCCGCCGAGCGGCTCTTCGCGCTCTTCGTCCCCGAGAGGACCGGTGAGACCCACCGCGACGAGGACGGCTGGGTCCTGGGGCCGCTGGAGGAGCTGGAGCTGACCGGGCGCAGGGGCGCGCGGGCGGCGGCCCGGCTGCGCAGGCAGGGCAGCGAGAGCGTCCTGGGCCTGGCCAGGGGCGGGCGGCTGGAGGCCGTCGCCGGCCTGGCCCGGCAGAAGGCCCCGGGCGCGGACGCGGTGGCGGCCGCGGCCCGCCGCGCAGGGGCGCGCGTGGTCCTGGCCGGCACCCGGCCCGAGCCGGCGTTCGGCTTCGCCGACGCCGTCGTCCCCGGCGGCGACCGCCTCACCGCCTCCCTGCGCGGCCTGCAGGCGGACGGCGCGGTGGTGCTGCTGCTGTCGGGCGACCGGCGGGCGCTGGCCGCCGCCGACTGCGGGATCGGCGTGCACCGCGAGGGCGAACCGCCGGCCTGGGGCGCGCACATCCTGATCGGCACCGACCTGGAGTCGGCCGGCCTGGTCGTGGACGCGGTCGGGGTGGCCTCCCAGGTCGACCGGGAGAGCCGGTTCCTGGCCGCGGGAGGCAGCGGTGTCGGCGCCGTCGCGGCCCTCCAGGCGCCTCCCGCCCGGGCGACGGCCCGCGGCGCCGCAGCGGGCACCGGCGCCGGGACCGCGGCGTTCTGCCTGGGCACCTGGCGGGCCCGGCAACTGCTGTCCCGCCCGGTCACCCCGCCGGTGGAGACCACCCCCTGGCATCTGATGCCCGCCGACCGCGCGCTGGAGCGGCTGGGCAGCACCGACGAGGGCCTGAGCCGGGAGGAGGCCGAGCGCAGGGCGGGCCGGGAGGCCACCTCCGAGCAGCCGGCGCGCATCGGCCTGCCGGCCGCGTTCATCGAGGAGCTGGCCAATCCGCTCACTCCGGTGCTCGCGGCGGGCGCCGCCCTGTCGGCGGCCGTGGGATCGCGCACCGACGCGGGGCTGGTGGCCGGCATCACCGGCGCGTCCGCGCTGGTGGGTGCCGTCCAGCGGGTCAGGACCGACAAGGCGCTGGAGGAGCTGTTCGCCCGCTCGGCGATCGGTGCGCGGGTGCGGCGCGGCGGGGCCGAACGCCTGGTGGCCGCGGGGGACCTGGTGCCCGGGGACGTGGTGGTGCTGCGCTCCCAGGAGGTCGTCCCCGCCGACTGCCGGCTGCTGCGGGGGGAGGGGCTGGAGGTCGACGAGTCCTCGCTGACCGGCGAATCCCTGCCGGTGGCCAAGGACCCGGCCCCGGTGGTCGCCGCGCAGATCGCCGACCGCCGCTCGATGCTCTACGAGGGCACCACCGTCTCGGCGGGCACCGCGGTGGCCGTCGTGGTGGCCACCGGATCGGCCACCGAGGTCGGACGCAGCCTGGCCACCGCCCGCCAGAAGGCCCCCGACACCGGGGTGGAGTCGCGGCTGCACGCCCTGACGAAGACCAGCCTGCCGCTGGCACTGGGCTCGGCCGCCGCGGTCGCCGGATCCGGGCTGCTGCACGGCCGCCCTCTGGCGGACACGCTCGCCTCCGCGGTGAACCTGGCCGTCGCCTCCGTACCCGAGGGGCTGCCGCTGCTGGTCAACGCGGCCCAGCTCGCCGCCGCCCGCCGCCTGGCCGACCACGGCGCGCTGGTGCGCAACCCCCGCACCATCGAGGCGCTCGGCCGTGCCGACGTGCTCTGCTTCGACAAGACCGGCACCCTCACCGAGGGCGATCTGCAGCTCGCCGCCGTCAGCGACGGCCGGCGCGAGCTGCCCGCCGACCGGCTCGACACCGCCCGCAAGCAGATCCTGGGCGCCGCGCTGCGCGCCACCCCGCCGGCCCGCGCCTCCGAGCCCATGGAGCACCAGACCGACCGCGCGGTGGTGGCCGGGGCCCGGCGGGCGAAGGTGGCCGTACGCCAGGGGGCGTCGCAGTGGCGGCGCACCGACGCCCTGCCGTTCGAACCGTCCCGCGCCTACCACGCCACCGCCGGCCGCACCTCGCGCGGAATGCTGCTCAGTGTCAAGGGCGCGCCCGAGAACGTGCTGGAGCGCTGCACACGGCTGCGGGAGGGGAGCGGCGGCAAGGACGCCGGGAAGGGCGCCGGGAAGGAGGAGGAGCTCGACGCGGCGGCCCGCGAGCGCCTGACCGGCGCGGCCGAGGAACTCGCCGGCGCCGGGCGGCGGGTGCTGGCCGTGGCGGAGCGCACGCTGGAGGAGGGGGAGGACCTCACCGACGAGTCCGTCGCCGGCCTGACGTTCCTCGGCTTCGTCGCCCTCGCCGACCCGGTGCGCTCCTCGGCCGCGCCGGCCACCGCGCGGCTGCGGGCGGCCGGAGTGCAGACGGTGATGCTCACCGGCGACCACCCCGCCACCGCGGACGCCATCGCGGCCACCGTCAGCGAGGACCCCGACCAGAAGGTGTGCACGGGCGCCGAACTCGACGAGCTGAGCGACGACGAGCTCGACGAACTGCTGCCCACGCTCGACGTCATCGCCCGGTGCAGCCCCCACCACAAGGTCCGCATCGTCCAGGCGTACCAGCGCATCGGCCGGGTGGTGGCGATGACCGGGGACGGCGCCAACGACGCCCCGGCCATCCGGCTGGCGGACGTGGGGATCGCGCTCGGGCGGCGCGGCACGCCCGCCGCGACCGCCGCCGCCGATCTGGTCGTCGGTGACGACCGGCTGGAGACGATCATCGCCGCGCTGCTGGAGGGGCGCGCGATGTGGGGTTCGGTGCGCGACGCGCTGGCCATCCTCGTCGGCGGCAACCTCGGGGAGGTGGCCTTCAGCGTGCTGGCCGCCGCACTGACGGGCAGTTCCCCGTTGAACGCCCGTCAGATCATGCTCGTCAACCTCCTGACCGACCTCGCCCCGGCGCTGGCCATCGCGGTGCGCGAACCGGCGACGGAGGCCGGTGAGCGGCTGCTGAGCGAGGGCCCGGACCGTTCCCTGGGGGCCGGACTGAGCCAGGAGGTGCTGCTGCGCGGCGCCACCACCACGCTCGGCGCCGGACTGGCCTGGGGCGCGGCCAGGCTCACCGGGCGGGGACGGCGCGCCGGGACGGTGGCCCTGGCCTCGGTGGTGGGCACCCAGCTCGCGCAGACGCTGCTCACCGGTGGGCTGGACCGCAATGTGCTGACGGCCGGGATCGGTTCGGCCGCGGCCCTGGTGGGGGTCATCCAGACGCCCGGGGTCAGCCAGTTCTTCGGCTGCACCCCACTCGGCCCCGTCGCCTGGGGCATCACCCTCGGATCGATCACCACGGCCACGCTGCTGGGGGCCGCCGCGGCCCCGGTGGTCCGCAGGCTGGCGCCCGAGCCGGAGCAGTGGGCCCCGCCGGAATCGGCCGGGGAGCGGGCAGAGGAACCGGCCGGGGAACCGGAGCCGTCGGACCGGCCGGGGGAGTGAGCCCGCGCGCGGGTGGGGGCGTACGGCACGCTGTACGCCCCCACCCGTGCGCATGGGAGAACCGCGGCCCGTGACCACCGTGGAGGTGGTCACGGGCCGCGGCCACATGACAGGGGGTGAGGAGCCCCCTCGCGGTCCGGAGGACCGGATCAGACCTGGCCGCGCCAGGCGCCCGTCTCCGCGCCACGCTTCTCGATGAACTCCTTGAACCGCTTCAGGTCGCCCTTGGTGCGGTGGCGGACCACGCCGAGCTTGTCGCCGACGGTGTCCGTCGCGCCCTCGGGGTCGTGGTCCATCTGGAGCATCACCTTGGTCGTGCTGTCGTCCAGCCGGTGGAAGGTGACCACACCGGCCTGCTTGGCCTGGCCGTCGACCGTCGTCCACGCCACCCGCTCGTCCGGGATCTGCTCGGTGATACGGGCGTCGAACTCCCGCTCGGCGCCGGCGACCTTCGTCACCCAGTGGGTCAGCGTGTCGTCCTTCTGCTCGACCCGCTCGACGCCTTCCATGAACTCGGGGAAGCTCTCGAACTGGGTCCACTGGTTGTACGCGGTGCGCACCGGCACGCGGACCTCGATCGACTCCTCGACGTGAGACATCCAGCATCCCTTCTCTCGCTGTGATGACCGGTATGTGACGCTTTGTGTCGTAGTCTCACGCCTACCCGGAAGGGGTGCGGCCATGCGGGTGCTTTCGATGAGTACCCGTCAGTTGTCCGTCGGTGCCGCGGGCCCTGCCGACGGGGCGTCAGGGCAGCGGGGTCCCGCCGGTGGCGTTGACGATCTCGGCGGTGATGTAACTCGCCTCCTGGGAGGCCAGGAAGACGTAGGCCGGGGCCATCTCGGCGGGCTGGGCGGGACGCCCCAGCGGGGACTGCTCGCCGAACTCCGAGGTGTCGGGCATCGTCGCGGGGATCAGCGGGGTCCACACCGGGCCCGGCGCGACGGCGTTGACCCGGATGCCCCGCTCGGCCAGGTACTGGGCGAGCCCCTGGGTGAAGGTGACGATGGCGCCCTTGGTCATGGCGTAGTCGAGCAGATGGGGGCTGGGCTTGTACCCCTGCACCGAGGTGGTGTTGATGATGCTGCCGCCCGCGGGGATGTGGGGCAGGGACAGCTTGGAGAGCCAGAACATGCCGTAGAGGTTGGTGCGCATCGTCCGGTCGAACTGCTCGGTGCCGATGCCCTCGATGCTCTCGGGCTGCGCCATCTGGAAGGCCGCGTTGTTCACCAGGACGTCGATGCGCCCGAACTCCGCCACCGCCCGGTCCACCAGCCGGCGGCACTCGGACTCCTCGCGGATGTCGCACAGCAGGGGCACGGCCTTCCGGCCGGCCTCCTCGACCAGCCGCGCGGTCTCCCGGGCGTCCTTCTCCTCCTCGGCGAGATAGGTGAACAGTACGTCCGCGCCCTCCCGCGCGAAGGCGAGGGCCACGGCCCGGCCGATGCCCGAGTCGCCGCCGGTGACGACCGCCTTCCGGTCCGCCAGGCGGTCGCTGCCCCGGTAGGACGACTCGCCGTGATCGGGCTCCGGCTCCATCCGCCCGGTCAGGCCGGGATGCGGCTGGTCCTGCTGGGGGAACTCCGGCCGCGGGTGCCGCCGGGTGGGGTCCTGCTGCTCCTGGGCGCTCATGTCCGCCCTTCTCCTTTCGTCCTGCCGTCTCTTCCGTGCCGCCGGTCCCCCGGCCCTCTTCGGCGCCGCCGCCACCCGCCCCGGAAGACGCCGCACCCGCCCGGAGCGCTCGGGCTCCGGGCGGGTGCGGCGTCCGGTCGGACGCGGCCGTCCGGCCGTCCCCGGCGGGAGGCGCACCCGGGCCGTCGCCGTCAGGTGCGGTGGCTGGTGTCCTCGACGCCCAGCCCGAGGGTCCGGGCGATGTCCTGGACGTTTTGGAACTCCTGCCCGGCCGGCAGCCTCTCCGCCAGGCTCAGCAGCCGGTCGGGGGCGTCGTTCTCGCGCAGTTTGCCGAGCACTGCGTCGCGGTCGGCCGGGTAGAGCCCCAGGCCCAGATGCCGGGCCAGCTCACTGCGCACCTCGACGTCGCTGTGGTCCATCCCCGGAGGCGTGCCGCCGGTGAGCACGGTGTTCGGCGCGCGGTCCACATCGGGCTGGTCCTCACCCGAGGGCTGGAGCTCGTGGTCCTCCTCCATGCGCAGGGACCGGCCCGCGCGGAGTTCGCCCTCCATCTCGTGCTTGAGCTCGTCGTCCCGGGCGGGGCCGGTCTTGTTCTTCCCGTGCGTGGCCATCTCGTCCTCCCGAAAGGTCGAAGCGCTGGTCGGCGGCGTGCGCCGACGTGGGGACCGCGTTCCCGGGGATGCCTGGATTACACCGTTTGCGGATCTTTTGCGTTGGACTCCGCGGTCACCCCATGTCGCCCTTCCGCTCCGGAGTGACGTCGGCGATGTCCCTGCGCCCGACGTTCTCGGCCTGGTCGATGGCCGCGACGTCCGGGTGGTGCAGGTCGAACGCCGGGGACTCGGAGCGGACCTTCGGCAGGGTGACGAAGTTGTGCCGCGGCGGCGGGCAGGAGGTCGCCCACTCCAGCGAGCGGCCGTAGCCCCACGGGTCGTCCACGGCGACCTTCGGCGCGTACTTCGCCGTCTTCCAGACGTTGTACCAGAACACCAGGAACGACATGCCCAGCAGGAACGAGCCGATGGTGGAGACCGTGTTCAGAGCGGTGAAGCCGTCGGCCGCCAGGTAGTCGACGTACCGGCGCGGCATGCCCTCCGCGCCCAGCCAGTGCTGGACCAGGAAAGTCATGTGGAAGCCGATGAACAGCACCCAGAAGGTGATCTTGCCGAGCCGCTCGTCGAGCATCTTGCCGGTGAACTTCGGCCACCAGAAGTGGAAGCCGGCGAACATCGCGAAGACGACCGTGCCGAAGACCACGTAGTGGAAGTGCGCCACCACGAAGTAGGAGTCGGTCACATGCCAGTCCAGCGGCGGGGAGGCCAGCAGGACACCGGTCAGACCGCCGAAGAGGAAGGTGACCAGGAAGCCGATCGTCCACAGCATCGGCGTCTCGAAGCTCAGCGAGCCCTTCCACATCGTGCCCAGCCAGTTGAAGAACTTCACGCCGGTGGGCACCGCGATCAGGAACGACATGAAGGAGAAGAACGGCAGCAGCACACCACCGGTGGCGAACATGTGGTGCGCCCACACGGTGATCGACAGACCCGCGATCGCGATCGTCGCGCCCACCAGACCGATGTAGCCGAAGATCGGCTTGCGGCTGAAGACCGGGATGACCTCGGAGACGATGCCGAAGAACGGCAGCGCGATGATGTAGACCTCGGGGTGGCCGAAGAACCAGAACAGGTGCTGCCACAGCAGCGCGCCGCCGTTGGACGGGTCGAAGATGTGCGACCCGAACACCCGGTCCGACTCCAGCGCGAACAGCGCCGCCGCCAGCACCGGGAAGGCCAGCAGGACCAGCACACCGGTCAGCAGCACGTTCCAGGTGAAGATCGGCATCCGGAACATCGTCATGCCGGGCGCGCGCATGCAGATGATCGTGGTGATGAAGTTGACCGCGCCCAGGATCGTGCCGAAACCGCCCAGGCCGAAGCCCATGATCCACAGGTCGCCGCCGACCTGGGGCGTGCGGGTGTCGTCCGACAGCGGCGTGTACGCCGTCCAGCCGAAGTCGGCCGCGCCGTCGGGCGTGAGGTAGGAGGAGAGGGCGATCAGTCCGCCGAAGAGGTACAGCCAGTAGGCGAGCATGTTCAGCCGGGGGAACGCCACGTCGGGCGCGCCGATCTGCAGCGGCATGATCCAGTTCGCGAAGCCGGCGAACAGCGGGGTGGCGAACAGCAGCAGCATGATCGCGCCGTGCATGGTGAACGACTGGTTGTACTGGTAGTTGGAGAGGATCTGCGTGCCCGGGCGGGCCAGCTCGGCCCGGATCAGCAGGGCCAGCACGCCGGCAAAGGTGAAGAACGCGAAGGAGCTGATGAGGTAGAGGGTGCCGATCTTCTTGTGGTCGGTGGTGGTCAGCCACTCGACCACCACCGCCCCCATGCTTTTCTTCCGTTCCTGTTCCCGCTTCGGCTCGTCCGTCCGCAGTGCCATGCCCGTGTCCTCTCGACCCACCAGCTCCGACCGGTGCCCCGGCCGCGACGCCTGTCCGGCGCGCGTCCGCGGTCCCGGTTCCAGTCCTCTCCACGGGCGGTCTCGTCCGAGGGGCCGCCCCGACGTGGATAACACCGCCGCCCGGCTCAACCGGACTTTGACCCTTCAGTGGGCGTGTGGGGAGAACACCGCCTTTGTGGCCTTTCTGGCCTGATGTCTTATGTGCGCGGGCCGTCGGCGGCAACGGCACCGTCCGGACGCCCGGCCTCCGAAGCGGCCGCGGTGCGACGGCCGGAGCCGGGGGAGACGGCCGGGGCGAACCACAGCAGCCATGCCGCGAACGCCGTGCCGGTGCCCAGCAGGACGGCGAGGACGCAGTTGTGCAGCACTTCGGGGGAAGGAGCGAAAGAGGCCGTCAGATCGTAGGCGATGTGCCCGGCGACCAGCGGAGTGAGCCTGCGGCGGCGCAGATACAGCAGGAGAGCGCACGAGCCGAGCAGCAGCAGGGCGACGCCGGGCACGCCCAGGTACAGGTGCGCCGCCACCCGCAGCAGCAGGCTGAGCGCGCAGGCCGCCCACAGCGGGCGGCCCGCCGCACGGCCCAGTACGACCACGGCGCCCACCAGCACCATCTCCTCGGCGACGCCCGTGAACAGGACGTTGGCCACCATGTCCGCCGGGCCGCTCCAGCCCAGCGCCGCGCTCTGGGCGCGGTCCAGGACGGGCAGCCAGGGCGCGGCCGCGGGCAGTCCCGTCCGGAGGCCCGCCATCCAGGTGACGGTGGTGTAGGCGAGGACGAAGACCGCCCCGAAGACCATCACGGCCGTCAGCCGTTCGGCGGCGGGCCGCGCACCGGACGGACCGATCCCCAGCCCGCGCCATCCGGCCCCGTGCCGGGCCGCCAGCTCGCCGCAGAGCCAGGCCAGCAAGGCGGTGGTGGCGATGCTGCCCACCACCCCCTGAACCTCACCGGGCCGCACGAGCTCGGCGGCGCGGGCGGCACCGGCGACGACGGTCACGGCGAGGGCGGCACCGCGCCGCCGCGGCGCGCGGCGCTGTGCGAGCAGTCCGGCCAGCCAGCGGCCCGCGGCCAGCGAGCACAGCAGCCGCAGCCACGGAAGCACCGCACCGGACCACCCGTCCACCGGTGCGCCGGACAGCCGGGCGAAGTCGAGCAACGATCCGGTCAGCGGCACCGCGCACGTCACCAGCAGCAGGCCCCACAGGTCGCGTTCGGCCCGCCGCGCGCCGGCGGTACGCGCGGTGCCGCGCGCGGTGGTGTTCGGCGGGATGTGGGCCACGGGTGTGTCTCCCGTACGTCGGCGTCGGCTGATGGCCGCGCTGTCGAGGACTGCTGGAAACGGCTCTCCTTGTCCGGGTAGCCGGTCGCGGGCGGCCGACACCTGCGAGGGCGGTATCCGGCCGCGAAGTCGCCCGGATTCCTGTGGAGGAGCCCGCGGGAGCCCCACCGAACGGCCTGAGGGAGGAACCTCTGTGAGGCCGTGTCAGGGAGCGGCCGGGCCGGCCTCAGAAAACGTCCAGGGGGATCTCGGGAACGGCGCCCAGCGCCTGCTCGGTCCAGATGGTCTTGCCGGAAGGGGTGTAGCGGCTGCCCCAGCGGTGCGCGAGCTGGGCGATGAGGAACAGACCGCGGCCGCCCTCGTCGGTCAGCCGGGCCCGGCGCAGATGGGGCTGGGTCTGGCTGGGGTCGGAGACCTCGCAGATCAGGGTCTTGTCCCTGATCAGCCGCAGCCCGATGGGGGAGCCGGCGTAACGGATGGCGTTGGTGACCAGCTCGCTGACGATCAGCTCGGTGGTGAAGGCCATCTCCTCCAGGCCCCAGGCGGTGAGCTGGGTGGTGACCAGCTCGCGGGCCTGGCCGACGACGGTCGGGTCGGCGGTGAACCGCCAGGCCACGGTGGCGCCTTCGGGCAGTGCCCGCACCCGGGCGACGAGAAGGGCGATGTCGTCGGCCGCCGGTTCGGTCAGGACCCGGTCGACGGCGGTGCGCCCGATGTCGGCGGGGGAGCCACCGGCCTCCACCGCGGCGTGCAGGCTCTCGCGCAGCCGCCGCGTCAGGCCTTCGGACGACATCTCGTCGTGGGCCACCAACTGGTTGGTGTAGAAGGCCAGTACGCTGCCCGGGCCCAGGTGGAGTTCGACGGGCTCGAAGGGCATGCCGCCCACCCCCAGCGCGGGACCGGGCTTGAGGTTTACGTGACGGGTGCGCCCTTCGGCACTGGTCAGGATCGGCGGTGGATGGCCGGCGCTGGCCATCGCGCAGCGCCCGGTGACCGGGTCGTAGACGCAGTACAGGCAGCTCGCCCCCACGACCCCGCCCGCGCTGCCGTCCGGCTGCGGTTCGGTGTAGGCCAGGCGGGTGGCCAGATCGTCGAGGTGGGTGAGGAGCTCCTCGGGAGGAAGGTCGAGGTCGGCGAGGGTCTGCACGGCGGTGCGCAGCCGGCCCATGGTGGCCGTCGCGCCCAGCCCGTGCCCGGCCACGTCGCCGATGACGAACGCGACCCGTGTGGAGGACAGGGGGATGACGTCGTACCAGCTCCCGCCGATTCCCGCGGCGGTGCCGGCCGGTACGTAGGTGCCGGCGGTCTCGGCCGCGGTGAACTCCACTCCGGCCGGGGGCAGCAGACTGCGCTGCAGGGTCTCCACGGTACGCAGTTCGGAGGTGTAGCGGCGGGAGTTCTCCACGCTCAGCGCGGCCCGGGAGGCGATCTCCTCGGCCAGGGGGACGTCGCTCACACCGAAGGGGAGCCGTTCCCGGCCGCGCCACAGGCCCAGCACCCCCAGCACCCGTCCCCGGGCGCGCAGCGGGACGATCAGCGCCGAGGCGGCCGTCTCCGGGAACAGCAGCCGCTGCCGCTCCGGGTCGGGAGCCAGCCGCTTTCCCAGGTCGGCCAGATCGGGCACGAGCACGGCCTGGCCGTCGCGGAGGGCGTCGCTCTCCAGGTCCCTGGCGTGGACGGGGTCCCCGCGCTGGTACATTTCGGCCGGCCAGGCGGCGCCCCCCGGGGCCACCGCGATCCGGCGCAGCGGCGTCCCGGTGGAGAAAGCCCCGGGGTCGTCCCCCTCGATCACCTTCTCCACCAGATCCACACATGCGAGGTCCGCGAAGTCGGGCACCAGAATGCGGGTCAGCTCCTCGGAGTTGCGGACGATGTCCAGGGTCTGCCCCAGTCGCGCGGCGGCGGCGTGCAGGAGGGCCAGCCGCCGCCGCGCGGTGTACTGCTCGGTGATGTCGGTGAAGACCGCGGCGACCCCGATGGCACGGCCGTGGTCGTCCTCGAGCCGGAAGGCCGAGGAGGACAGGATCCGCTCCTGGTCGGGAGCCTTCAGACGCCGCGCCGAGTGTTCCCAGTCGATGACCGCCTCGCCGGTCCGCAGGACGCGCCGCCACTGCTTCTCGACCGCGGCGGCGTCCTCCGGCACGAGGATCGAGCGCAGGTCCCGGCCTGGAGTGTGCTGCCAGGGCTTCGCGGGCAGCGGGATGCCGAAGAACTCCGAACCGAGGTTCGCGCGGGTCGTGCGCAGTTCGGTGTCGTGGACCACCAGGCCGATGCGGCTCTGCCCGAACAGGGCGCGGATGAGCGACTGGTCCTCCGTCCAGCGCCGCCCGGCGGTGGACGGGGCGGCGCACATCAGCAGGCGCGCCTCGCCGCCGGCGGGCAGCGGCAGCACCTCGGCGTCCACCTCGACCGGCGTGCCGTCCCGGTGGCGCAGGGTCGTGCGGAGTTCCAGGGGCTCGGAACCGAGGTGGCCGGCAGCTCTGCCCCAGGGGCCGGGCGTGGTGGCGAACTCCGCCATCGGCCGCCCGCGGACCTGGTCGGCCGGGCGGCCGATCAGGTCCAGCACGCCGGCCGTGCACCGCAGCACGGTCCCCTCCCCGTCCATCACGAACACCACCGGGCCGCCCCGCGCGGGGCCGTCACCGGCGTCGTGGCGATCTGTGGTCGGGCTCACTCGGCTGCCTCGCTCCATGGGAGTGCGACGCTACTTCCGGTCATTCAACCCCGGCCGGAGCCTGTGCGCATGACGGCGGCCGTCCGCGTACCGGCCCGGCGGGGCGCATACCGCGAGGACAGACGGTTACCCCGTGATCCGGGCGGGAATCACGGTGCCGCTCAGGTGCCGCCCGCGTATCGCCGGAGGGCGGCGGAGGAGCGGGGGAAGGAAGGGAAGACGCGACGGGAGGAGGCGCCATGACGGAGGGCCCGGAGCCGGCTTCGGTCCTGTACACCGTGGGGCACGGCACGGCGGACCGGGAGAGGCTGGCCGTACTGCTGGCGGAGGCGGGCATCGCCCTGGTGGTGGACGTCCGCACCGCCCCGGGCAGCCGCCGCGACCCGGACCTCGCCCGTGACAGGCTCGCGCGGTGGCTGCCCGCACACGGCATCGGCTACCGCTGGGAGAAGGCGCTGGGCGGTTTCCGCAGGCCCCCGGACGACTCGCCCGACACCGTGTGGCGCAACGCCTCCTTCCGCGGATACGCCGCCCACACCCGGGATCCCTCCTTCCGGGAGGCGCTGGACGGGGTGCTGAGGGACGCCGCACGGAACGCCACGGTGGTCATGTGCTCCGAGTCGGTGTGGTGGCGCTGCCACCGCCGGCTGATCGCCGACGCCGCGGTCCTGACCTCGGGAGCGGACGTACGGCACCTGATGCACGACGGCAGGCTCATGCCGCACCGGCCGACACCGGGGGCGCGGCTGCGGGAGGACGGCCTACTGGTCTACGACGACCTGGCCGCCGCCGACGGGGACCGGTGACGGCCCCGCACCGGCGGCGGGCCGGCTGCGGGCCGATGCGGGGCCGGGCTCAGACCACCGCCCACAGGCCCAGGGCGATCAGGAACGCCGACAGGCCCAGGGTCGTCTCCATCACCGTCCAGGTCCGCAGGGTGGTCTTGACGTCCATCCCGAAGAAGCGGCTCACCAGCCAGAAGCCGGAGTCGTTCACATGTGAGAGCACCGTGGCGCCCGCCGCGACGGCCACCACGAGCAGGGTGAGCCTCAGATCGCTCAGCTCCGCGGCGCGGGCCGCCCCGGCGATCAGACCGGAGGCGGTGGTCAGGGCGACCGTGGCCGAGCCCTGGGCGACGCGCAGCAGGGTGGCGATGACGAACGCCTGGACGATCAGGGACAGGCCCAGACCGGACAGGGAGTCGCTGAGTGCGCTCCCGATGCCGGACAGTTCCAGCACACCGCCGAACATGCCGCCCGCGCCGGTGATCAGGATGATCGAGCAGATCGGCCCCAGGGCGCCGTCGACGATGTCGCCGACCTTCCCCATCGGGGCGCGCGGCCGCCCCAGCACGAGGATCGCGGTGATCACGGTGATCAGCAGGGCGACCGGGGTGAAGCCCAGCAGACCCAGGAACTCCGCCCAGTCCTCGCCCTCGTCGATGACGCCCGCGGTGGCCAGCGTGCTCAGGACGGTGTCGAAGGAGATCAGCACCAGCGGGATCAGCAGCAGGCCGAGGACCGTGCCGAAGGACGGCGGCCGCTCGCCCAGCCGCTCCTCGCCGGCGCCGTCCGCGCGGTCCCCCTCGCCGCGCCCGCGGGTGTCGCGCGCCTCGCCGAAGACCACGTCGGGCAGGGAGACGTGGATGCGGGAGCCGAGGAAGCGGGAGACCAGCAGGACACCGACGTACCACGACGCCACCGCGACCGGGAGGCCCACCAGCAGCGTGAGCCCGATGTCCGCGCCGAGCACCTCGGAGGCGGCGACCGGCCCCGGGTGGGGCGGGACGATGGCGTGCATGGCGGCGAAGGCGCCGGCCGCGGGCAGGGCGTACAGCAGCAGCGAGCCGCCGAAGCGCCGGGCCACGGTCAGGATGATGGGCAGGAACACCACCAGCCCGGCGTCGAAGAAGATCGGGAAGCCGAAGAGGAGCGCGGCCACGCCCAGCGCCAGCGGCGCGCGGCGCTCCCCGAAGCGGTTGATCAGGGTGTCGGCCAGTACCTGGGCGCCGCCGGTGATCTCCAGCAGTCGGCCGAGCATCACCCCGAAGGCGACCAGGAGGGCCACCGAGCCGATGGTGTCGGCGAAGCCGAACATCAGGACGTCGGGGATGTCGGCCAGCGGGAAACCGACCGCGATCGCGGTCAGCACGCTCACCAGGACCAGCGACACGAAGGCGTGCAGTCTCACCTTCATGATCAGGAACAGCAGCAGGGCCACGGCGCCCGCGGCCATCAGCAGCAGTGTCGTCGTTCCGTAGGCCGGGTCGATCGCTTCCACGAACCTCTCCGTTCCCGTGTTCGCATCGCCGGTCGCCCCGCCCGCGACGGCCGACGGCGGTCAGAGACACCGTCACCCTGCCCCGCCCCGCTCCTCCCGACACGTGAGGAGCGGGGCCGGGGGAGCGGCGGGAAGGGGCGAGAAGGCGTTTCGGAACCCGCATATGGAAGCGCTCCCATGAAAACGCCGGCGGGGGTGACGCCTCCGGGGGGTGTCGCGATGCCCGGGCTGTCGCCTCACGCCTGTTCACGAAGGCGTCGCCGTTCGGCTACCGCGCAGTTTCCCTTGACGCCGGACTCAGTGTCGCTACTCTTTCTGGGAGCGCTCCCATCAAGTGTTCCAGATCACATGCTCCGGGTCGGCGGTCGGCCGCCGACGGTCGGCGTCCACCGTGGCACCGCACCGCCGACCCGGTGACCGTGCTCTCCCGGCCCTCGCGTCCGGCCGAGTCCCGTGCTTCCGCATGACGCGGAAGCACGCCGTCCCGGCCGTGCGGGAGTGGGGCAGGGACGCCCGGAGTCGCGACGGGCCGCCGGCGAGCGGCGGTCCGTGTCCCCCCACCGAGGAGTACTCATGCTCCGCAAGATCTTTCCCCCGGCCGGCCGCGTGCTCGCGACGGCCGCGGCCGCGCTGGCGGCCGTCGGCACGGCCGTGCTCCTGCCGGGCGGGGCCGCGCAGGCGACCACCGAGGAGGCCTCGCCCTACTACGTCAACCCCGACACCCAGGCGGCCCGCTGGGTGGCGGCCAACCCGGGAGACCGGCGCGCGCCCGTGATCCGCGACCGGATCGCCTCCGTCCCGCAGGGGCAGTGGTTCACCACGACCAACACCGGCACGGTCCGCGCCGAGGTGGACTCGCTCGTCACGGCCGCCGAGGAGGCGGGCGGGACACCGATCCTGGTGGTCTACAACATGCCCAACCGCGACTGCGGCGGCGCCAGCGGAGGCGGAGCCCCCAGCCACTCCGCGTACCGGCAGTGGATCGACGAACTGGCCGCCGGGCTGGAGGGCCGGCCGGCCGCCGTCGTCGTCGAGCCGGACGTCCTGGCCCTGATGACGAACTGCCAGAGCGTCGAGCAGCAGGCCCGGACCCGGGAGTCGATGGCCTACGCGGGCAGGGCACTCAAGGCGGCCTCGTCCAAGGCGAAGGTGTACTTCGACGCCGCGCACTCAAACTGGCACCCGCCGGCGGAGATGGCCTCCCGGCTGAGGGCGGCCGGGATCACCGAGAACGCCGACGGCATCTCCACCAACGTCTCCAACTACAACCGCACCGCCGACGAGACCGCCTACGCCAAGGCGGTCCTGGACGCGATCGGGTCGCCGGACCTGCGTGCGGTGATCGACACCAGCCGCAACGGCAACGGGCCCGCCGGAGGCCAGTGGTGCGATCCGTCGGGGCGGGCGGTCGGCACCCCGACGACCGACCGGACCGGCGACGAGAGGATCGCCGCCTTCCTGTGGGTCAAGCTCCCCGGCGAGGCGGACGGCTGCGCCGGACCGGCCGGGCAGTTCATCCCCCAGCTCGCTTACGACATGGCCGTCGCGGCATCCGCGGGGACGCGGTGAACGGCGGCGGAACGGCCGAGAGAGGACACTTCATGGAACTGCTGGACAGGCACAGGGACCATGTGCTCGGGCTCTACCGGGTGGTGGTGGGGCTGCTGTTCGCCTGCCACGGTGCGGCGACCCTGTTCGATGTGCTCGGCGGACCGCACGGCGGCCAGGCGCCCGGGGTCGGCCAGTGGCCCGCCTGGTGGGCAGCCGTCATTCAGCTCGTCGGCGGCGGACTGGTGATGTTGGGAGCCGGTACCCGCATCGCCGCGCTGCTCTGCTCCGGCTCGATGGCGTACGCCTACTTCGTCAAGCACCAGACCGAGGCGCTCTTCCCCATGCAGAACGGCGGGGAGGCGGCGGCGATGTTCTGCTGGGCCTTCCTCCTCATCGCCGCGCTCGGCCCCGGCGCGTGGGCGCTGGGTTCCCTGTTCGCGCGCACCGACCGTGCCGGCCGCGGCGAGGGAGTGCGGGTGACCGCTGCCTGAGGCGTCCGCCACCGGGCGGTGCGCACGGCCGTCGCCGGGTCCCGCGGCGGGGTCCCGCGGGACCCCGCCGCGGTGGGCGCTCCCGCCGTACGGACCGGCTCAGGCGCTGGACCGCTCCACCGGGGCGGGCTCGGAGTCGGCGAGGTTCTCCGGCAGGCGCAGCCCCTGGCGCAGCGGTACGAGTTCCGACTGCAGCACCAGGGCCGCGGCGCCGATCGCGGGCGCGGTGGCGGCCGATCGGGAGAGCCGGACGGCGACGGGGTGCGCCGCGCGGGAGAAGAAGGCGCGGTCCAGCTCCTCCCGCACCACCGGCAGGTACACCGAACCCGCGATCGCCAGGCTCGGACCGGTGAGCACCAGCAGTTCCAGGTCCATGATGTTGGCCAGGGTGCGGGCGGCCACCGCCAGATAGCGCGCCGAGCGCTCCAGCAGGGCGCGCGCCCCCGGTTCACCGCGGCGCGCGGCGCGGGTGACGGCGGCGAAGTCCGCGGTCACCGACGACCGGCGGCGCCCGGAGCCGCCGTCCAGCCCGGCCGCGCGGGCCAGGGCCCGGTCGGCGCGGGCGGCGGCGACGACGGCGGAGGGACCGGCCAGGGCCTCGACGCAGCCCCTGGCCCCGCACCAGCACCGAGGGCCGTCCACGGCCAGGCAGCTGTGCCCGATCTCGCCGGCGTTGCCGCTGGCTCCGCGGTAGGCCATCCCGTCCACCAGCAGGCCCGCGCCGATGCCGGTGCCCATGTACAGCGCGGCGAAGGTCGCGGACGCGCCGACACCCCCGGACCAGTGCTCGCCCAGGGCCGCGGCCGTGGCGTCGTTGTCGGAGACCACCGGCAGCCCGGTGGCCTCCTGAAGAGCCCGGTCGAGGGGGAAGTCCTCCCAGTGCCGCATCAGGGGCGGGGTCAGCCGCATTCCGCTGGTGGGCGTCAGGGGGCCGGGGGAGACCAGGCCCAGGCCGAGCACCCGTTCGCGCCCGACGCCGACGCCCTCGACGAGGGCGCCGACCTCGCCCGCCATGCGCTCGACGACGGCCGGGGGGTCCTCGGCCCCCGCGCCCGCGCGGGACATCCTGGCGACGACCGAGCCGCCGAGGTTGGTGAGGACGTAGGTGATGCCCGCGTGGTCGAGGTGGACTCCGACCGCGTACCGGGAGGACTGGTTGAGCTGGAGCAGGACGCGGCGCTTGCCGCCGGTGGACTCCGCGCGCCCGGTCTCCACCACCAGTCCGTCGTCGATGAGGCGGCGTACGACGGTCGAGATCGTCGCGCCGGTGAACCCGGTGGCGTTGATGAGACCGACCCGGCTGATGGTGCCCGCCGCGCGGATCACGTCGAGGACGGCCGCCCTGCTGCTCGCATGGGCCGTGGCCCGAGCCGGTCCGCTCACTGGTTCCTCCGCCCGCGCCCCGCCGAGGGGCGGGAGCGCTGTCGATGTGCTCCGCGCGGTCCGCGCCGCGCGTGTACGAATCGTTAGTTTATTTACCTGTCGAAGGCGGGCAAGTGCCCGTCCGCCCCCGGTGTCCGTCCGCTCCGGCGTCCGGCGCCTCTTCCCGCGAACGGCCCCCGCCCGGCCTCTCCCCTCGTATTCTTCCCCCGTACCTGTCCCGGCGCCCGGCCGGTCGCTGCCCGGCCCCCGTCCGGCTCCCGGTCTCACTTGTGTCTCTGTGGCCCGGTGGCGCCGCAGGAGTATTGACTTTCTTTCTTCGGCGACTTAAGAATCGCCCCACTGAGCGACCCGCCGCCCGCGGGGCGGTCGAACGGCACAGGGACGTGCCCCTCCAGGACGAGAGGAACCATCCACCATGTTCCAGCAAGCAAGACGCCGCCGTGCGCGCGTCGCAGCGGCCGGGATGGCCGCGATCGCCCTGCTGGCCACGGCCTGCTCGGGATCGGGCGGCAGCGGCGGCGGCGCCAAGGACGAGACCCTGGTGGTCTTCACGGGGCAGGCGGGTGACTACCAGGCCAACTTCAACCCGTTCTCGCCGACCATGAACGAGGGAGCGGGCACGATCTTCGAGTCGCTCTTCTACTTCAACCAGGTCCGCGACGAGCCGGCCGAGCCGCTGCTGGGCACCGAGTACTCCTGGAACGAGGACGGCACCGAGCTCTCGGTGACCCTGCGCGAGGGCGTCAAGTGGTCGGACGGCGAGGAGTTCACCGCCGACGACGTGGTCTTCACACTGGACATGATCTCCAAGTACAAGGAGATGAACGGCACCGGCTACAAGGGCAGGGCCGAGGCCGTCGACGACACCCATGTGAAGATCACCTTCGACGAGCCGTCCTACATGGACGGTCCGCAGATCCTGGGCAAGATCTTCATCGTCCCCGAGCACATCTGGAAGGGCTTCGAGGAGCCCTCGAAGAACACCGTCACCGAGCCCGTCGGCACCGGCCCCTACCTGCTGGGCGACTTCAAGGGCCAGGCCTTCACCCTCAAGGCCAACTCCGGCTACTGGGACGGTGAGCCGGCCGTCAGGCAGGTCCGCTACATCGCCCTGTCGGGCAACCAGGCCGGCGCGGACGCGCTGAAGGCGGGGAAGATCGACTGGCAGACCGGCCCGGTCCCGGACATGAAGAACGTGGAGAAGAACTACCCGGGCTACAAGGCCGTCACCGTACCCATCAACCAGACCGCCCTGATGACCTGCTCCGACGCGGAGATGGGCTGCGAGGGCCCGCAGACGGACCCCGCGGTGCGCAAGGCGATCTACTACGCCATGGACCGCTCCCAGATCAACTCGCTGGCCTTCCAGGACACCTCCAGCCAGATATCGCCCGGGTTCGCGCTGGTGGAGAGCAACGAGGAGCTCGTCTCCGACAAGCTCGAGGAGAACCTGGCCCCGATGAAGCCGGACGTCTCCAGGGCCACACGGCTGCTGGAGCAGGCCGGCTGGACCAAGGGCCCGGACGGCTTCTACGCCAAGGACGGGAAGAAGCTGTCCCTGACCGTCCGGGTCGTCTCCGGCTGGACCGACTACATCACCGCCGTCGACACCATGGCCGAGCAGCTCAAGAAGGCCGGCATCAAGCTGACCTCCCAGCAGTCCTCCTGGAACGAGTGGTCCGAGGCCCGCGGGCAGGGCGAGTACCAGCTGCTGATCGACTCGCTGTACCCCGGGCCGACGCCCGACCCCTACTACACCTACAGCTACTTCTTCAGCAGCGAGACCACCGCGAAGGTCGGCGAGACGGCGAACCCGAACTTCGCCCGCTACAGCGACCCGCGGGTGGACAGGGCGCTGGAGGAGCTGAAGAAGCTCTCCCCCGAGGCGGCCGAGCAGCGCCAGAGGCAGTACGACGTCATCCAGACCCGGATCGAGGAGGACATGCCCTACATCCCGGTCCTCACCGCCGGCACCACCAGCGAATACCACGACTCCAAGTTCGAGGGCTGGCCGACGGAGTACAACCTCTACGCCGTCCCGGCGGTCTGGAGCCGTCCCGACCAGGCCCAGATCTACAAGGCCCTCAAGCCCGCCGGCAAGTGACGACCCGACGGCCGGTGCGGCGGTCGGCGCGACGGTCGGCGCGGTGGTGACACGGCAGTGAACGGTTCCGAGGAGGAGCAGACAGTGATAGGCGGAGATCGGTGAGGTACTACGCCCGGAAGCTCGGGTTCTATCTCGTCGCCCTGTGGGCGGCGCTGACCCTGAACTTCTTCATCCCGAGGATGATGCCGGGGAACCCGGTGGACACCCTCATGGCGAAGCTGCAACAGCGGGGCGGCGCGACCGACCCGTCGGTCCGCAGATCCTACGAGATCCTCCTCGGAACCGACACCGGCGAACCGCTGGTGGTCCAGTACCTCTCGTACCTGGCCAACATGTTCCGCGGCGACCTGGGCGTCTCGGTGAGCGTCTTCCCGGCGGAGGTCGCCACCGTCATCGGGGACGCGCTGCCCTGGACGATCGTGCTGGTGGGCCTGGCCACCGCGCTGTCGTTCCTGCTCGGCGTCGGGCTCGGCGCCCTCGTCGGGTGGAAGCGCGGCTCCTGGCTGGACTCGCTCATCCCGGCCACCACCGTGCTCGCGGCGGTGCCGTACTTCTGGCTGGCCCTCATCCTGGTCGCCCTCTTCGCCACGGGCCTGAGCTGGTTCCCGCTCAACGGCGGGTACGACGTGATCCTCACCCCGGGCTGGGACGGCGAGTTCATCGCCTCGGCGGTCTACCACGGCATCCTGCCCGCCCTGACGATCGTGATCTCCTCGGTGGGCGGCTGGCTGCTGGGGATGCGGAACATGATGGTCTCGACGGTGTCGGAGGACTACATCCTCACCGCCCAGGCCAAGGGCCTGCGCGACCGGCGCATCATGACCCGCTACGCCGCGCGCAACGCGGTCCTGCCGTCCGTGGCCGGCTTCGCGATCTCCCTCGGTTTCGTGGTGTCCGGATCGGTCATCACCGAGCAGGTCTTCTCCTACCCCGGTATCGGATCGAGGCTGCTGCAGGCCGTGGAGAACAACGACTACGCCCTGATGCAGGGGATCTTCCTGGTCATCACGGTGGCCGTGCTGGGCGCCAATCTGGTCGTCGACCTGCTGTACGGCCTCATCGACCCCCGCACCCGCGCCGGCAACTGAGAGCTGAGGAACCGACACCGTGACGAACATCAACCCGCCCGCCGAGGCCGCCGACGCGGCGCCGGACACCCCGGCCGGCACCACCGGCGCCTCCCCGGTGCCCCGGCGCTCGGGCTCCGGCGGCTGGCGCTCCCTGGTGCCGCGCTGGTCGCCCAAGCTCGGGATCGGCCTGGGCCTGGTGGGCGCCATCGCCCTGTTCGGGATCCTCGGTCCGGTGCTGACCGGCGACCCCGACACCATCCGCGACATCAGCATGACCCCGCCCGGCGGCGAGTTCTGGCTGGGCACCACCCAGACCGGCCAGGACGTGCTGGCCCTGCTGGCCCACTCCACCTGCGGCTCCCTGCAGATCGGCCTGCTGGTGGGCGTCCTGGCCACCGTGCTGTCGGCGGTCTTCGGCGTCATCGGCGGCTACGTCGGCGGCGCGGTGGACGAGGGCTTCTCCCTGTTCTCCAACGTGATGCTGGTGATCCCCGGCCTGCCGCTGGTGATCGTCATCGCCGGCTTCGTCCCCGTGGAGCAGCGCGGCTGGTGGACCATCGCGGTCGTCCTGGCGATCACCGGCTGGGCGGCCTCCGCCCGGGTGCTGCGCGCCCAGACCCTCTCCCTGCGCAACCGCGACTACGTCGCCGCGGCGAAGGTGGCGGGCGAGAAGCCCTGGCGAATCGTTTCCGTGGAGATCCTGCCCAACCTGCTGCCACTGATGGCCTCGCAGTTCGTGTTCGCCGTCATCCTGGCCATCCTCAGCGAGGCGGGCCTGTCCTTCCTGGGCCTGGGCGCCTCCGGTTCCGACACGCTCGGCACGATGCTCTACTACGCCCAGAACGGTTTCGCCCTCCAGCGGGAGGCGTGGTGGTGGTTCGGCCCGCCCGGCCTGGTCATCGCGCTGTTCGGCTGCGGCCTCTCCCTGATCAACTTCAGCATCGACGAGATCATCAACCCCAAGCTGCGCACCGTCCCGGCCGCCTCCCGCCGCACCCGCGGGGGTGCGGGCAGCGCGGAGCGCAAGACCCGTGCGGCCGCGGCCCGTTCCGTCCCCGGCCGCGACGAGTCCGGCCGCGACGCCGTTCTGACCGTCGAGAACCTCGACGTGGTCTACCGGGGCGAGAAGCCCGTCCACGCCGTCAAGGACGTCTCGCTCACCCTCGGCCGCGGCGAGATCCTCGGCCTGGCCGGGGAGTCCGGCTGCGGCAAGACCACGCTCGCGTACGCGATCAACCGGCTGCACCGGCCGCCGGCCGAGGTCACCTCCGGATCGGTGGTCTTCCACGACCGCGACGGCTCCCACCTCGATCTGCTCGCCCTGGGCAGGGAGGAGTTGCGCGCCTTCCGCTGGTCGAAGCTGTCGATGGTCTTCCAGGGCGCGATGAACGCCCTGAACCCGGTCATCTCCATCCGGGCCCAGCTGGAGGACGTGCTCACCACCCACCGCCCGGAGATGCCCGCGCGGGCCCGCCGCGAGCGGTGCGCCGAGGTCCTGCGCCTGGTCGGAGTGGACCCGCGCCGGCTGGACTCCTTCCCGCACGAGCTGTCCGGGGGGATGCGGCAGCGTGTCATGATCGCCATGGCGCTGCTGCTCGACCCCCAGGTGATGATCATGGACGAACCCACCACGGCCCTCGACGTGGTGGTCCAGCGCGGCATCCTGAGGGAGATCCTGCGCTTCCGCGACGAGCTGGGCTTCGCCGTCGTCTTCATCACCCACGACCTGCCGCTGCTGCTGGAGCTGAGCGACCGCATCGCGGTCATGCGCGAGGGCGAGGTGGTCGAGTACGCCACCGCCGACGAGATCCACCGCGCCCCCAGGCACCCCTACACCCGCAGGCTGCTCGACTCCTTTCCCAGCCTCACCGGCGAGCGGGGGGCGTTCATCCGCACCGGGGAGTCCAGCACCCGCGAGCGCACCGGCACCGGCACCGGTCCTGACACGGGCACAGGTACGGGCACGGGCACGGGCACCGAAACGATCGTGAAGGAGGCGGGCTCGCGATGACGACGCTCGAGGTACGCGGCCTGACCAAGGACTTCTCCATACGCTCCGGCCTGCGCCACTCCCGCCTGCGCGCGGTAGACAACGTTTCCTTCACCCTGACCCCCGGCCGGACGGTCGCGCTGGTCGGCGAATCCGGGTCGGGCAAGTCGACGGTCGCCCGCATGATCGCCCGTCTGGAGAAGCCCACCGCGGGCGAGATCACCGCAACCGGCCCCGACGGCGGGCGGGTGGCCGACCGCGCCTACCGCGACCACGTCCAGATGGTTTTCCAGGACCCTTTCGCCTCGCTCAACCCCTTCCACACCGTCGAGCACCATCTGGCCCGTCCGCTGAAGCTGCACGGCAGGGCCCGCGGGAAGGCGGAGATCGCGCAGAAGGTCGAACAGCTCCTGGAGCGCGTCAACCTGACCCCGGCCGCCGACATCGCCCGGCGCCGCCCCCACGAACTGTCCGGCGGGCAGCGCCAGCGCGTGGCGATCGCCCGGGCCCTGGCGCCCGGGGCCCAGGTCGTCATCGCCGACGAGCCGGTCTCCATGCTGGACGTCTCCATCCGCCTCGGCGTGCTCAACCTGCTCGCCCGCCTCCAGCGCGAGGACGACCTCGCCGTCCTCTACATCACCCACGACCTCGCCACCGCGCGGCACTTCTCCGACGACATCCTGGTGATGTACCGCGGGCGCGTGGTGGAGAGGGGGCCGGCCGACGAGGTCATCCTCAACCCGCAACACCCGTACACCAGGATCCTGGCGGCCGCCGCGCCCGACCCCGACGCACGCGACCGCGCCCGGCTCACCGAGGCGACGGGCATCGAGCCGGCGGGCAGCTCCGCCCTTCCCGGCGACGATCCGGGCTGCGCCTTCCGCGACCGCTGCCCCGTGGCGTTCGAGGCCTGCACCCGCAGGCCGGAGGACTTCGCGGTGGGTCACGACCACCACGCGAAGTGCTGGCTGCACTCCGGGGAGGGCCGTGCCGAACAGTGCCGCGCCCGCCCGGCGGCCGGAGGCACCGCCACCGCGTAGGCACGGCCCGCCCGCGCGGCGGCGCGCCGGGAGGGACCGCCGGCCGGTCCCTCCCGGCGCGCACCGCTCACACCCGGGTCGCGCGCAGCAGCACCAGCCGCTCGGGGTGGAGCACCGGGGCCCGGAGCCCGGCCGCGGCCAGCACCCGGCCCGGCAGCCGCACACCCTCCGGCGTCCACCAGGGCAGCGGGACACCCCAGTGGTGGGCGTTGCCGTCCGGCAGATCGCCGGGGGGCTGCGGCCGCACGTGGTAGACGGCGTCGGCGTCCAGCCCCGGCAGCCGGACCGGGCCGGGCGGATACAGCTCGGAGGAGGCGGTGGCGACGAGGGCGTACACCGCCTCCGAGCCGTCCTCGGCGACCACGCCGTGCAGGCGGCAGGCCGGGTCCGGATGGTCGGCGTGGACGGAGGTGCCGGTGTGGAGCAGGCCCCGCAGCTCCTTGTAGAGCTCCACCCACCGCGCCAGCCGCGCCAGTTCCTCCGGCGCGGCGGCGGTCAGGTCCCACTCGATGCCGAAGTGCCCGAACAGCGCCGTGCCCGCCCGGAAGTCGAGCGGGTGGCGGCGCCCGGTGGTGTGCGCGACGTCCGACCCCACATGGGTGCCCATGAGTTCGAGGGGGATCAGGGCGTTCGTCCAGCGCTGGATGGTCTGGCGCTCCAGGGCGTCGATGCAGTCCGAGACCCACACCCGGTCGGTGCGCCGGAGGATCTCCAGGTCCACCCGTCCGCCGCCGGAGGAGCAGGACTCGATCTCCACCCCGGGGTGGCGGCGGCGCAGCTCGTCCATCAGCCGGTGGACCGCCAGGGTCTGGCCGTGCACGCCGGCGCGGCCGGTGGGCCGGTGCCCGGCGTCCACCAGATCCCGGTTGTGGTCCCACTTCAGATACGTGATCGGATATGCCTGCAGCAGCTCGTCCAGGCGCCGGAGGATGTGTGCGAACGCCTCCGGGCGGGCCAGGTCGAGCACCTGCTGGTGGCGGGCCGCGCCGGGCAGCCGGTCGCCGGCGGCCATGATCCAGTCGGGGTGGGCGCGGGCCAGCTCGGAGTCCTCGTTGATCATCTCCGGCTCGACCCAGAGGCCGAACTGCATGCCCAGACCGGTGACATGGTCGGTCAGCGGGCTCAGCCCGTGAGGCCACACCTCGTCCGAGACGTACCAGTCGCCCAGGGCCCGCCGGTCGTCGCGGCGTGCGCCGAACC
The DNA here is from genome assembly GCF_900114215.1 of Streptomyces mangrovi. GTDB lineage: Bacteria > Actinomycetota > Actinomycetes > Streptomycetales > Streptomycetaceae > Streptomyces > Streptomyces barkulensis. Next base: position 201,952 of record NZ_FOSG01000006.1, read on the forward strand.
AGCCGTCGTCCAGGACGAAGCGCTCGGCCCCCACCGCGGCGGCGGCGTCGGCCAGGGCGCGCAGCCGGTCCGGGTCGTGGTCGAAGTAGACCGCCTCCCAGGTGTTGAGGGTGACCGGCCGAGGGGTGGCGGGGTGGTGCGGGCGGGAGCGCAGCCAGCGGTGGAAGCGGGCGGAGACCTCGTCCAGGCCGTGCCGCCCGTAGGAGCCGTACTGCCAGGGGGAGGCGTAGGACCGACCGGGCTCCAGCACCACCTCGCCGGACAGCAGCAGTTCGCCCGAGCCCAGCAGTGACACCGAGTGGAAGGTGCGCTCGGCGAAGGTGCGGTGGTTGCCGGACCACGCGGTGTGCACGGCCCACACCTCGCCCGAACGGTCGCCGAAGCCCGTGGTGCCCGCGGCCAGCAGGTAGGCGCTGTCGTAGCCGGTGCGGCCGGTGCGGTTCTCCCGCATCCGCAGGCCCTGGGTGAAGGCGGTGCGCTGCGGGCTGCGTTCGCGCAGGTGGTGCCCGGTGAAGTCCAGCAGTTCGGCGGCCTCGGCGGGCACCGGCAGCATGAGGTTCACGGCGTCGACGGCGAAGGGGGAGGAGCCGCGGTTGGCGACCGTGGCGCGCTGGCGCACCAGCCCGGAGGCGGTCAGCTCGATCACCAGCTCCACCTCCAGGGCCGCGGCCTCGTCGCGGGCGAGAACGGTGACGGTGCCGCCGCCCTCGCCGCCGGGGGAGCGGGACCCCTGCGCGGGCCCGGTGAGGGTGGCCTCGCGGACGGCGAAGGCGGTGGAGAAGTCCCGGCCGCCCCGGTTGCCCACCACACCGGGGGTGCCCAGCCAGCCGGCCGACTGCTCGGGCAGCACGGAGACCTCGACCGGGCCGTCGACGGAGAAGCCGATGGGCTGCGGCGCCCCGGCCAGCCGCAGGGAGCCCAGCTCCCCGGGAGTGAGCGGACCGAGGTCGGCGCCCCAGTGCAGGACCCGCGGAAGGGTGCCGCCGGCCAGGTCCAGCACGAGGCTGACGCCGGCCGCCCGCAGATGCGTCACATCGAGGGGGAGGGGAGCGGAACGTGATGTCACGGTGGTGTCTCCGTCCTGGCCAGGCCGGCGCCGGAGGCGCCGTTGACTTACTTTGTTCGGTGGCGTAAGAATCTCGGGCGACGATACTCGGCCCGCCGGGAAGAAATCCACCGGAGGCCGCCGCGTTCCCACGTCCGTTCCCGCCCCCCGCCCCCTGCCTTCCGTCCGTTCCCGGACGCCTTCGCAGACCAGCCGCTCCGCGCCGCGGAGCCGACCGAGGAGTGAGCGCCGATGATCCGCCAAACCCTGCACGACGGCTGGCAGTTGTCGGCGGCCGGGGGGCCGGTCCCCGCAGACGTCGTGGGCCGGACCGTGCCGGCCGCCGTGCCGGGCAGCGCCCACCTGGACCTGCTCGCGGCCGGTCTGATCCCCGACCCCTACCTGGACCGCGCCGAGGAGGAGCTGGTCTGGGCCCACCGCACCGACTGGCGCTACACGCTGGCCCTCACGGCCGGTCCCGCGGGGCCGAAGGAGCGGGTGGACCTCGTCTTCGACGGCCTGGACACCGTGGCCACCATCGAGCTGGACGGGAAGGTGCTGGGCAGCACGGCCAACATGCACCGCGCCCACCGCTTCGACGTCCGCGGCGCCCTGACCGGCGGCGCCCAGGAACTGGCCGTCTCCTTCCGCTCCGCACTGGAGTACGCCGAGGAGGTCGAGCGCGGTCTCGGCCGCCGGGACCACGTCTACCCGCACCCCTTCAACATGGTCCGCAAGATGGCCTGCAGCTTCGGCTGGGACTGGGGACCGGACCTGCAGACCGCGGGCATCTGGAAGCCGGTGCGCCTGGAGCGCTGGCACACCGCCCGTCTGGCCGGGGTGCGCCCGCTGGTGACGGTGGACGCCGACGGCACCGGGCGCGCCGAGATCCACGTCGACGTCGAACGCTCCGGCCTGGGCGGTGCCGCCGGAGACGTCCCCCTGGAGCTGACCGCCACCGTGGACGGCCGCACCGAGCGCGTCACCGTACCCGCGGGCGAGACGGCCGCGACCGTCACCGTCACCGTGCCCGGCGCCCGCCTGTGGTGGCCCGCCGGATACGGCGACCAGCCCCTGTACGGACTCACCGTGACCCTCGGAGCCCCGGGTCGGACGGGCTCCCGGGAGCCGCTGGACGCCTGGGAGCGCCGCATCGGCTTCCGGACCGTCACGGTGGACACCGCGCCCGACGAGATCGGCACCCCTTTCACCGTCGTCGTCAACGGCAGGCCCGTCTTCGTCAAGGGCGCCAACTGGATCCCCGACGACCACTTCCTGACCCGGATCACCCGCGAGCGGATCGAGCGCCGCGTGGACCAGGCCGTCGGCGCCCATATGAACCTGCTGCGGGTGTGGGGCGGCGGCATCTACGAGACCGAGGACTTCTACGACGTCTGCGACGAGCGCGGCGTCCTGGTCTGGCAGGACTTCCCCTTCGCCTGCGCCTCCTACCCCGAGGAGGAGCCGCTGTGGAGCGAGGTGGAGGCCGAGGCCCGCGAGAACGTCGCCCGCCTGGCCCCGCACCCCTCCCTGGCCCTGTGGAACGGTGCCAACGAGAACATGTGGGGCTTTCGCGACTGGGGCTGGCCCGAGCAGCTGAAGGGCCGCACCTGGGGCCTGCGCTACTACACCGAACTGCTGCCCTCCATCGTGGCCGAACTCGACCCGACCCGCTTCTACAGCGCCAACAGCCCCTACAACCCCGGGGCGCCGGTCGACGGGATCCACCCCAACGACCAGGACCACGGAACCCGGCACGAGTGGGAGGTGTGGAACCGCGTCGACTACACCCACTACCGCGACCACATCCCGCGGTTCTGCTCGGAGTTCGGCTTCCAGGGGCCCCCGACGTGGGCGACTTTGACCAAGTGGGTCCACGACGAGCCGATGACACCCACCTCGCCCGCCTTCCTGCTGCACCAGAAGGCCGAGGAGGGCAACGACAAGCTCGCCCGCGGCATGGCCCCCCATCTGCCCGAGCCGGGCGGCTTCGATGACTGGCACTGGGCGACCCAGCTCAACCAGGCCCGCGCGGTCGCCTTCGGCATCGAGCACTTCCGCTCCTGGTGGCCGCGGACGGCCGGATCGGTGGTCTGGCAGCTCAACGACTGCTGGCCGGTCACCTCCTGGGCGGCGGTGGACGGCGACGAGCGGCCCAAGCCGCTGTGGTACGGGCTGCGCCACGCCTACGCCCCCCGGCTGCTGACCGTCCAGCCCCGCGACGGCCGGCCCGCCCTGATCGCGGTCAACGACCACGACGAGCCCTGGAGGGGCGAGCTGCTCCTGGAGCGGCAGACCTTCGCGGGCGTCGTACTGCGGAGCGTTAAGCTTTCCCTCGACGTGCCGCCCCGCTCGGTCACCCGCACCGGACTGGACACGTCACTGGTCAGCCCGGACGACGCACGCAGGGAGGTGCTGGTGGCCACCGCGCCGGACGCACGCGCCGTGCACCTCTTCGCCGAGGACGTGGAGCTGGACTACGATCCCGCGCCGCTCAAGGCCGAGGCCGTCGCCGTGCCGGGCGGCTACCGGGTGGACGTGAGCGCCTCGTCGTTCGCGCGCGACGTCGCGATCCTGGCCGACCGGGTCGCCCCCGACGCGGTCGTGGACGAGATGCTGGTGCCCCTGCTCGCCGGGGAGAGCCGGTCCTTCACCGTGCGGACCGGGGCCGGCATCGACCCCGCCGCGCTGACGGAGCCGCCGGTGCTGCGCTCCGCCAACGCCCTGAGCGCTCCGGCGGTGCGTTCTGAATGAACGCTGAACACACCGGGACGGCGGGCGCCGGCTTCTCGGGAGCCGTCGGGCTGGTGCTCGCGCGTCCCGCGCGGCTGCTGGGCGTCGAGCCGTTCTTCATGGAGTTCATCGCCGGCATCGAGGAGCGCCTCGCCGAGCGCGGCCTGTCCCTCCTGCTGCACGTCGTGGCGGACCAGGAGGCCGAGATCGCCGCCTACCGCCGCTGGGCGGAACGCGCACTGGTCGAGGCGGTCGTGGTGGTCAACCGCACCGTCGGCGACCGGCGGCCGCCGGTGCTGCGCGAACTGGGGCTCCCCACCGTCCTGGTCGGCGCGGGCAGCGGCGAGGACACGCCCATGCCCGCGGTCCGCACCGACGACGCGGGGCCGGTGCGCGAGGCGCTGGCGCATCTGCTCGACCTCGGCCACCGCCGTATCGCCCGGGTCAGTGGGCCGGCGGGCCTGCTGCACACCCGGGCCCGCACCGAGGCGCTGGTCGAGGGATGCCGGGAGGCCGGCATCGATCCGGTGGTCGTCGAGGGGGACTACTCCGACGAGTCGGGGGCCAGGCTCACCACGGAGCTGCTGCGCCGGCCGGAGCCGCCCACCGCGATCCTCTACGACAACGACGTGATGGCGGTCGCCGGTCTGGGCGCGGCCAGGGAGATGGGCGTCGCCGTTCCCGAGCGGCTCAGCCTGATCGCCTGGGACGACTCGACGATGTGCCGCCTGGCATCGCCGCCGCTGACCACCATGAGCGTGGACGTGCACCAGTACGGCGTGCTGGTGGCCGAGTCGGTGCTGGAACTGGTCGACGGCCTCCCGGTCGCCGAGCGGTGGTCGCCCACCGCCCGGTGCGTGCCCCGGGGCAGCACCGCGCGCCACACGGTCCCCTCCACCGCCTGACGCCGCTTCGGAGCGGGACGCGGGGGAGGGGAAACGGAAGACCTCCGGGGAGGAGACCCTTCGTACGGGCCTCCTCCCCGGAGGTTCTTCCGAATCCGGACGCGGTCGGCTGCGCGGTCAGCGGCTGCCGTGGTGCTTCTTGCCGTGGTCCTTCTTCTTGTGGTGCTTCTTGCCGTGATCCTTCTTGGCCTGGTCCTTCTTGGCGTGGTGCTTCTTGGCCTGGTGCTGGTTCCCGTTGACGCAGGTGTTGCCGAACGCCGGGTTCAGCAGGCCGACGACGTTGACGGTGTTGCCACAGGCGTTGACCGGGATGTGGACCGGCACCTGGATGACATTGCCGGAGACGACGCCCGGGGAGCCGATGGCGGCGCCCTGCGCCCCGGCGTCGGCGGCGGCGACTCCGGCGGAACCGGCCAGAGCGGCACCGGCGGCGGCCGTCACGGCGACAGCCTTGGCAATACGCGACATGAAGAGTCACTCCTTATAGCGAACAAACACCCGTCCGCCCGACTGGAGGCGGTGGTGCCGTGACCAACGCCCGGCCGTCCCGGAGGTCACCGCGATTAGGCCGAACGGTGGTCAAACAGTGCGTCGGAAGGCGGTCCGGGCGGTCCGGGCGGCCCCGGCCGCCGGATACACGGCGGTTTCCCAGCCGCGGGTGGGGGCCGCGCCCTACTGCGCGGCCAAGGGCGGGCTCGGACTGCTCACCCAGGTCATGGTCCTGGAACTGGCCGCCCACGCGATCACCGTCAACGCCGTCGCGCCCGGGGAGATCGCCACGCCGATGACCGGCCGGGAGGACACCGACGTGACCACCGAGAAGCGGCCCGGCATCCCCGCGGGGCGGCCCGGCGACGCCCGCGAGGTGGCGGCCGTGGTCGCCTTCCTCGCCGGGCCGGACGCCGCCTACGTCACCGGCGCGTCGTGGGCGGTCGACGGCGGCATACTGCGGATGGGGCCGCAGGCCGGCTCCCATCTGGAGAGCGACTCCTGGCGCCGGCCCTGAACGGCCCCCGCCGAAGACGGCCGTTGCTCCGGTTGGTGGACGCCGGTTTCCCCCGGGCGCAGTGAAGGGGCAGCATCGGTTCAGGACATCCCGGACGGAACAGGCCGGACGGAACAGCCTGGACATGACGGCCCGGCAGAACGGCCTGACAGAACGGCCCGGACGAGAGACGGTGTGGTGATCGGCCGTGACGGAGACCGAGAGCGTGCCGCAGGGCGCGCCCTGCTGGGTCACCCTGCTGGCTCCCAACCTGGAAGCCGCGCAGAACTTCTACGGCGAACTCTTCGGCTGGCGGTACCGGCCGGGCTCGCAGCGGCTCGGCCACTACGTGGTCGCGCTGGCCGGGGACGTCCCCGTCGCCGGGCTGGGCGAGGCCAAGGACAGCCTGCGCACCCTCACCTCCTGGACGGCGTACTTCGCCTCCGACAGCGTCGACGTCGCGGCCGGGCGGGTGCGCGAACGAGGGGCGACCGTCGCCGTGGGACCGGTGCGGTTCGCCTCCGGCCGGGTGGCGTGGGCGGCCGACCCGGCGGGGGCGGTCTTCGGGATCTGGGAGGGCGGCATCGACCCGGAGTGGCAGGCCGGGAGCAGGATCAACGCCCCCTCCTGGCTGGAACTGCTCACCCGCGACGCCTTCGCCGCCGCGCTCTTCTACGGCGAGGTGTTCGGCTGGGACAAGGGGGACCCCGAGCGCTACGACATCCGCTACGAGCACGACCGGGTGATCCTGCGCATCGACAGGCGCACCGTGGCGGGCCTGAGCGGCGGAGCGGTGGAGGACGCGCCCGACCCGCGGGTGCGGCCGCACTGGCACGTCCACTTCCGCGTCGAGGACGTGGACGCGGCGGCGGTGAAGGCGGAGGCACTGGGCGCCGAGGTGGTCTCCGCACCGGCCGACACCCCCTCGGGGCGGCAGGCGGTCGTCCGGGACCCGCAGGGCGCCCTGTTCTCGGTCGAGAACCGGGCGCCCTGAGTTCGTGGGGCGGGCGCGGCGGCTGCTCAGCGGGAGGCCCCGGCCAGCGCCCCGGTTCCGCGTTCCGTGCCGGACTCCAGGTGGTACACCGCGAAGGCGCGCCGGATGACCGGCTGGGCGACGTTGCGCACCCGCACCCCGCCACTGGTCAGACCGTGCTCGGTACCCGCGTGGGCGTGCCCGTGGACGGCCAGGTCGGCGCCCGCCGAGTCCACCGCCTCGGCCAGCAGGTAGCTGCCCAGGAAGGGATAGATCTCCAGTGGCTCGCCGGCGAGGGTGTCGGGCACGGGGGAGAAGTGCGTCAGGGCGATCCGTACGGCGCACCCCCGCCGGTCCAGCTCCTCCAGCGATGCCCGCAGACCGTCCGCGCGGCGGCGGGTGTAGCGGATGAACTCCTTCATGATCGGCTCGCCGAACTCGCCGCCGCTGCGCCCGGCGAACCCTCCGCCGAACCCCTTGGTCCCCGCGACGCCGACACGGGTGCCGTCCACGTCCACGACCGTCCCCCCGCCCTCCAGGACGGTCACGCCCGCGTCCCGCAGCACGGCGGTGACCTCCTCGGGGCGCTCGTCCTGGTGGTCGTGGTTGCCCAGCACGGCGATCACCGGCACCCGCAGATCCGCGACCTCCTCGGCGACGACCCGCATCTCCTCGGGCGTGCCGTGGCGGGTCAGGTCCCCGGCGAGCAGCAGGAGGTCGGCGCGGTCGGGCAGGGTCTCGAAGGCGGGGCGCAGCACCCCCCTGCTGTCCGGCCCCATGTGGATGTCACCGACGGCCGCGACGCGGATCATGCCAGCTCCTCAGGACGGTCGGGGGCGGTGGGGTCGGCCACGACGATGTCGGTCCGCACCGGTGTGCCGCCCAGTTCCTCCTTCGCGACGCGCACGACGGTGTCGCGGCACTCGGCGGTGGGGACGGTGCCGCTGACGACCACCGTGCCGCCGCGGGACTCGATGCGCATGCCGAGTTCGGCGACCTCCTCGCGCACGAGCCTCTCCTGCAGATGGGCGATGCGGTACTCGGTGTTGTCCGCGCCGCCTTCCCGGCCTCCCCGGCCGCTTCGGCCGGTGTCGTGGTCCGTCATGACAGTCCTCCACGGTCGTCGTCCTGCGGCGAGATGACCTGCAGACGTTCCAGCAGGTAGAGAAAGGCGTCCGGCATCGACGCCGCTCCGCACTCGCGCCGCACCCGGGGCCAGTCGACCTTCTCCCGCAGGGCCCGCGCGATCGGCAGCACGGCGCCGAAGTCGCAGTGGTGCTCGGTGAAGGCGTTCAGCAGGCCGGCGAGCAGGTCGGTCACCGACAGCACGGGCATGCGGACCGACTCCACGGGCAGTTCCTCGGCCCGTCCCAGCAGTTCGCGGGTCACCGGCTGCCGCGCCAGCTCGAAGATCAGATCGATGTCCTGGCCCATGCACCGGGCCTTGAGCAGCCAGTCCTCCGGAGGGGTGTACACCTCCAGCCCGGCGTCGCGGAGCGTGGCGGCCACCGCGTCGGCGTCCTCGGGCAGGACGCAGAAGTCGGCGTCGTGCTGGAGGTTCCCCGGGCCGCCGTGGGCGTAGACGGCGACGCTGCCCGCCAGGGCGAAGGGGTGTCCGGCGCCCTTCAGCAGGGAGGCCACCTGCTTGGTGGCCTCCAGAATGGCCTGGGTGAGGTCGGGGGGCAGCTCCTCGAGTCCCGCGTCGGCGTCCAGGCGGCCCCGCCCGCCCTCCTGCCCGCCGGGCCCGCCGTCCCGTCCGGTCGCCGGGCGCGGGGCGGCCGGCGCGTTCCGCTCGGCCGGTGCCGCCTCGCCCGGATGCTCGGTCACAGTCACTCCGCTCTCCAGGTCGTCTCGTCGTTCCCCGCCGCCGGGTGCCGGCCTCCCCGGCCGTACGGCCGGGGAGGCCGGGGGCGTCCACGAGAGCACCGGTACCCGCCGTCGTCCGATCGATACCGGCCGATACCGGGCGCTCCGGGGCGGGCGGAACGGAACGGGCGTTCCCGCCGGCGGAGCGGAGCGGACGCGCCCGTGGAATCGCGCCACGGGAAAGGGCGGACGGGACCGCCCGCTGTCCGGCGCGGAGTCAACTCCCTGCCATGCCGGGGTAGTTTCGGGGAACAACCCCACCTGACGGAGTCTCCCGCCGCAGACGGAGGTGCACGCAGATGGCCCGCCCCGACAGATCCACGGTCTCCCCGAGATGGATCACCCCGCTCCTCCTGGTGGTCCTCCTGCTGGCCGGAGTGCTGCTGGCCGGGCAGCTGCGCATCCTGCCCGAACTGAGGAACCCGTTCGCCACCGAGACCGAGGACCGCACCGGCCCCGCGGTGCTGAAGTCCCTCAGGGACATGAGCCGCTACGAGGGGGCCTCCGGCACCTTCCAGGTGGTCGTCGACCTGGACAAGGACGCGAAGTTCCTGCCGGACGCGGTACGCGGCAGTCGGACGCTGTTCGTCGGCACGGGCAGCGTCGGCGCGTACGTGGACCTCGGCGGTCTCGGCGAGGAGGCCGTCACGGTCACCGACGACCGCAGGAGCGCCACGGTGCGGCTGCCGCACGCCCGGCTGGAGAAGCCCGCGCTGGACGTCGAGCGCTCGTACGCCGTCACCAAGGAGCGCGGCCTGCTCGACCGGCTCGGCGACCTCTTCTCCGACAACCCGGGCGACGAGCGGGAGGTCCACCGGCTCGCGGCCGAGCACATCGCAGAGGCCGCGAAGGAGAGCGGGCTGGCGAAGCGGGCCGAGGCGAACACCGAGGACATGCTGGAGAACCTGCTGCGTTCCCTGGGGTTCGAGCGGGTCTCGGTGACCTTCGGAGGGGAGGACGGCGGGCGCGGCTGAACGCGGGCGCCACCGTGTCTCGGCCGGTGCGCACCGGCCGGCAGGGGGCGGACGCGGGCCGACGCGGGGCCGGCCCGGAGAACCGTACGGCCCGGAAAGCCGTCCGGCCGGGGAGGCCTGCTCCGTTCCCTCCGGGGCGCGGCCCCGCTATCGTACCGACCGGCTGGTAGGCAGCTCCCGCCCGGCGGGCCCGCCGTACGGCCCGGCGACAGGCGGCGGACCGCCCGACGGCCGCGGAAGCCGACCGCCCCGGCCCCGGCCGGGCCCCGCCGAGGAGGAACACATGCCACGCGCCCTGTCCAACGGGATGGAACTGGAGTACGACACCTTCGGCGACCCGGACGGGCCGGTACTGCTGCTCATCATGGGCCTCGGCACCCAGATGACCGCCTGGCACCCGAACTTCTGCGGGGCGCTCGCCGACCGGGGCTTCCACGTCGTCCGCTACGACAACCGCGACTGCGGCCTGTCCACCTTCCTGGACGACTGCCCGCCCCCGGACATCCGAGCCGTCCTGGCGGGCGACACCTCCACAGCCCCCTACCGCGTCGCCGACATGGCCCGGGACGCCGCGGGCCTGCTCGACGCCCTGGAGATCGACGCCGCGCACGTCGTCGGAGCCTCGATGGGCGGCATGATCGCCCAGCAGTTCGCGATCGACCACCCCTCGCGGGTGCGCTCGCTGTGCTCGATCATGTCCACCACCGGGGACCGCTCCGTCGGCCGGGGCACCCCCGAGGCGCTGGCCGCGCTGGCGGCACCGCCGCCCCGCGACCGGCGGGAGGCGGGGGAGCAGGGCGTGCGCTCCTTCTCCGTCCTCGGATCGCCCGGCTACCCGACCGCCCCCGAGGAACTGCGCGAGCGAGCCGAGGCCGCCTACGACCGGTCCCCCCGGTCCGACGGCTTCGCCCGCCAGTACGCCGCGATCCTGGCCTCGCCCGACCGTACGCCGCACCTGCGGGCCGTCACCGCTCCGACGCTGGTCGTCCACGGTGCCGACGACCCCCTCATCGACCGTGGCGGCGGCGAGGCGACGGCGGGCGCGATCCCCGGCGCCGAGCTCCTGGTGATCCCCGGCATGGGGCACGACCTGCCCGAACAGCTCTGGCCGCTCCTGGCCGACGCCATCGCCCGCAACGCCGCCCGCGCGGACGACCGCGTCACCGCCCCCGGCGCTCCCGCCTCCTCCGCGGCCTCCCCGGGCCCCGGAGCGGACGGTTCCGAGCTCGGTGGCTGAAGCCGCTCACGCCCCCTCCGGGCCACCCGCGCCGTCCGGGCTTGACCCTGACACCGTGTGAGGCCCTGGAGTAGGGAGCGTCATGTTCACCATCGGAGACTTCGCCAGGCACGGCCGCGTGTCGGTCCGCATGCTGCGGCACTACGACACGATCGGGCTGCTGCGCCCCGCCCGGACCGATCCGGTCAGCGGCTACCGCTTCTACGAGGCGGGCCAGCTCGCCCGGCTCAACCGCGTCATCGCACTGAAGGACCTCGGCTTCACCCTCGAACAGGTGAGGACGATCCTCGACGAGCGCCCGGGCACCGAGGAACTGCGCGGGATGCTCGGACTGCGGCGGGCGGAGCTGGAGGACGCGGTGGCGGCCGCCACCGCGCGGCTGGCCCGGGTCGAGGCGAGGCTCCGGACCATCGAGAGCGAGGGACACATGCCCACCGAGGACATCGTGGTCAAGAGCATCCCGCCGGTACGGGTGGCCGAGCTGACCGGCATCGCCGACAGCTTCGGGCCCGAGCACATCGGCCCGGTCGTCCAGCCGCTGTACGACGAACTGTGCCGCCGGCTGGAGCGGGCCGGGGTGGAGGCGGCCGGGCCGGGCATCGCCTGGTACGAGGACGCCCCCGGCGGGGGCGGCGCGGTCGTCGTCCACGCCGGCATCACGGTCGCGGCCGGGGTCGGAGCCGGGGCCGGGACCGGGACCGGGGCCGGGGCGGAGGACGGCTTCGAGACCGTGGACCTGCCCGGCATCGAGCAGGCCGCCACCATTGTCCACCGCGGCCCCATGGACCGCGTCATGCCCACGGCCCAGGCCCTGGCCCGCTGGATCGACACCGGCGGGTACCGCTCGGCCGGCTACGCGCGGGAGCTGTACCTGGAGTGCCCGCGGGACAGGGAGAAGTGGGTGACCGAGCTCCAGGAGCCGATCACGCGGGCCTGACCCCCGCCCCGCCGTCGGTGTCCGCTCCCGCCCCGCCGCCGGGGCGGGAGCGGACACCGGCCCGCCTCGTGCGCCGGTCCGGTCATGGCCAGGAGGTCTCGCTGCGCGGCACCACGACCACCTCGGGCATCACGCTGCCCTCGGGGACCGCCAGCGCGCAGATGACCGCGTCCGCCACGATGTCGGGACTCTGCAGCTTGGAGGTGTCCGCGTCGGGGAAACGCTCCGTCACGAACGGGGTCTCCATGCCACCCGCGATCACCCCGGTGACCCCGATGCCGGCGCAGTCGCGCTGGGCCTCCTTGAAGAGGGTGTGGGTGAAGGCGCGCAGCCCCGACTTGCCGGCCGAGTACGGGCCGGCCTCGGTCCAGGTGCGGTTGGACGCGGTGGACAGGATGTTGACGATGTGTCCGCCGCCGCGGGCGACCATGCGCCGGTAGGTCTCCAGACACATGTACATCGGTCCCAGCAGGTTGGTGGAGACCACCCGGGTGACCTCCTCGGCGGACAGGTGCTCGATCGGTTTGGAGACGTCCACGGCGGCGTTGTTGACCAGGACGTCCAGGGGCCAGGACGCCTCGTCCAGCCCCCGGAAGGCCGTCTCGACCGCCTCCGGATCGCGTACGTCCACCTCCAGGAAGCGGACGTCCGCGCCCTCCTCCTCGCTGAGCCGGGCGCAGAACTTCTCGCCCTCCTCACGGCGCACGTCCACCACCCGCACGGCGGCCCCGGCCCGTGCGAGACGGCGGGTGATGGACGCGCCCAGACCGCGGGCGCCGCCCGTCACCAGCGCGTTCCTGCCCTCCAGATCCAGCCGTACCGCTCCGCCCACGGTGCTGCCTCCTCACTCGGCCGCTGCGGCCGCTGTGGCGTCCGCGCCGGAGTGCCCCCCGGGCGGAGGCCGAAACGGCCACCGCCCGCCCGGCGGCGGACGGACATCGCCCGTTTCACCCGGACGGAGTACCGCCGGGCGGGGCCGCCGTGCCGGTGGCCAGGCGGCGGGCGATGAGTTCCGCTCGGCCGGCCGGTCTGCCCCGGTGACCCCGTATGCCCCCCGATGACCAGGAGGCCCGGCCTTGGCAGCTCATGAGGAAGCGCGGACACCCGGCCGGGAGGCGGCCTCGCTCGTACTGGCCGCCGACGGCCCGGTCACCCGCGCCGGCATACCGCGGCTGTGCGAGCGGTTGCACCGCGTGCTGAACCGCACCCGGACGGACCCGGTCGTCGTGGACGCCGGGGAGTTCTGCGCGGCGGACATGGTCACCGTCGAGGCGCTGGCCCGGATGCAGCTCACCGCCCGACGCATGGGCCGCCGGATACGGCTGGGCGAAGCCGACGACGAGCTGCTGCGCCTCATCGCCTGGGCGGGGCTGGACGGGGCGGTGCCCACCGTCGGAGCGGGCGCCGGCGCGGTGCCGTGCCGGGGGCGCTCAGCGGGCAGCGAGGCGCGCGGGCAGCCCGAACAGGGGGAACAGCCGCGCGGTGTCCAGAAAGGCGTTGAGCGCGGTGATCCTGCCGCCGGACACCTCCACGACCTGCAGTGCCCAGGGGGAGAAGCCGCCGTCCGGATCCGGCCGGTACTGCCCGAACGCCTGGCAGCCGTTCGCCGTGACCGGAATCAGGCGTGACCCCCGGCAGCCCGCGCCGTGCCCGGTGAGCCACGCCCGTATGTCGGCATGGCCGCGCAGCCACAGTTCGTAGGGCGGCATCGACAGCGTCGCGTCGTCGTGCAGCACCGCGGTGAGGGCGTCGAGGTCGTAGGACTCGAAGGCGCTGACGTAGCGGGCGAGGAGCGCCCGCTGCTCCTCGTCCATCGAGTCCGTGCTCCCGTGGGCGGCGATCTCGCCGACGGTGATCTCGGCGGAGGCGAGCGTGGCGCGGGCGCGCTGGAGCGCGCTGTTGACCGACGCGACCGTGGTGCCCAGCAGCTCGGCGGCCTCGCTCGCCCGCCAGGCGAGCACCTCGCGCAGGATCAGGACCGCACGCTGCCGGGGCGGCAGGTGCTGGAGGGCCGCGACGAAGGCCAGCCGGACCGACTCCCGTGTCACGGCCGTCTCGGCCGGATCGCCGCCGGGCAGTATCCGGCCGCTCGGCATCGGCTCCACCCAGGCGGTCTCCGGGAGGGCGGGCCCGGGCGGGTTCTCCGCCCCCGAGGGGGAGGACAGATCCATGGGGCGGGCGCGCCGCCGGCTGCCTCCGAGCATGTCCAGGCACACGTTGGTGGCGATGCGGTACAGCCACGACCGCAGCGAGGAGCGCCCTTCGAAGCGGTCCAGGGCGCGCCAGGCGCGGACCATCGTCTCCTGTACGGCGTCCTCCGCCTCGAAGGCCGACCCCAGCATCCGGTAGCAGTAGCCCGTCAGCTCCACCCGGTGCCGCTCCAGCCGCAGCTCCGCGCGCTCCGGTTCCGCGGACTCGCGCGTGGCCGCGCCTTTCGTGCTGCCCGCCGTGGCGACGTCACTCATCGGGGCCCCCTGTGACCCTCGTCCTCGTCCGGCCCCTCCGCCCGGTGGCAGGGGCGCGGCGCACATTTTTGGACCGGCCCGCCGAGGCTTCGGCCGACCGCTTCCCAGCAAACCACCGGCCACTGACAATCGCGCCCCGGCACGGACCGGGCCCGGACCCGGCACGGACCGGGCGTGCTCAGATCTCCGCCCGCTCGGTGCCGGGACCGCGGCGGCGGCGAGGGCGGCGGGGCAGCCGGAAACGGCGCCTGAACTCGTACAGCACCGGGTGCCGGTCCCGTTCCTCACGGGTGTAGCGGTCCAGCTCCTCCGCCAGGCGCGTCGAGCGCTTCTCCACGTCCAGCTCGTCCAGCACCCGGTCGAACTCCGACAGCAGAGCCCCCAGCAGATGCCACTGGCGCGGATGCTCCTGGACGCGGGCGAGCAGCAGGTGGGCGACCCGCTCGCGCCCGGCGCGCCCGGCCTCCATCTCGGCCGCCAGCCGGTCCTCCGCCTCCTCGGAACTGGCGCTCTCGGCGCTGGTGACCAGGACGGCGAAGCTCTGCACCGCTCCGGCGACGTTGCCGAACAGATCCTCCACGGCCTCGGCCACCTCGTGCGGGAACAGCGGTTCCTCCTCACGCTCCCTGGCCAGGTCGGTGAGGGTCCGCGACATCGCGCGCATCACGGTGGTGCAGATCTCCAGGGTGTCCAGGCCCGTGCGCAACACGACCCGGGACAGCAGCGCCTCCTTGACCCGGGGGTTCAGGCGCAGGCTCTCCTCGGCCTGGACGAGTGAGGCGTCGACCTGCGCGATGTCGTTGTCCAGCCGCCGTGCCTCGTGGAGGCGGGCGGCCGCCCGGTGCACCGGGGTGGGAGTGCTCAGCTGCTCGCCCATGCGCAACAGCAGCAGCCGCATCCGGCCGGCCAGGTCCACCAGCGCCTCCTCGGCGGGCTGCACCCACACCGGAGGCACGAACAGGAAGTTGAACAGCAGGCCGACCGCGGCGCCGATCAGGGTCTCCAGCACCCGGCTCAGGGCCAGGTCCGTGGCGTGGGAGACCCCCAGCACCAGCATGGCGCTGATCGCCACCTCGGGGATGAAGTCGCCGGCCCGCACCAGATGCCCGACGGCCAGGGAGGTGAGGATGAGCAGGCCCAGACTCCACCAGCTCAGGCCCACCAGGGCGCTGAAGCCGACGGCCACCGTGACCCCGGCCACCACGGCGTTGACCCGGGTGATGCCCTTGGTGATCGTGGCGAACAGCGTGACCTGGACGACCAGCAGCGCGGTCAGCGGGGCCAGCAGCGGGGCCCGGGCGTCGGTCAGCCAGAGGGCGGCGGAGTAGGCGAGCGTCGCGGCCGCCGTGGAGCGGAGGGCCTGGACGACCACCGGCTCCCTGCGCCGCCGCACCAGCTCGATCACGGGTACGGGAACTTCAGGCACACTACCGCCCTTCCCTCCCGGGGAAGATCGATACCGTGTGTCCTCCCACCACCCCACCCGTGTGTCCTCCCACCACCCCACCCGTGTGTCCTCCCACTGCGGCCCGCAACCGTCCCCCGGCCGCCCGTCGCACCCCGCCCACTCGGGCGGATCACACCCGTCCGCCGGGTGTGCGCGATGTCTGGGGAAGCGGGAACCGGGTAACCGGCAGTGCCGCGGACCGGGCGTACGCGGGCGCGCGATGCCGGTACGGGCAGCACGGGACGCGGCGGTCGGCCGCGCGAGGAGGCGGTGAAGGGCAGTGGGACCACCAGGGACGGCAGGGGCGATGAGCGGGGCCGACCGGGCAGGGGAGCCCGGTGTCCTGCGCGCGGTCTTCGACGGCCTGGGCACGGGCATCTACGCCACGGATGCCGCGGGCCGCCTGATCGCCGCCAACCCACGGGCCGAGCGGATGGTGGGGCGGCCCGCGGCGCGGATGCTGGGCCACGACATGCACGACCTGCTGCACCGCGACGCGGACGGGGAGCGGATCCCCCGGGAGAACTGCCGGATGCTCGAGGTCCTCGCCGACGGCCGCCCCCGCGAGGGGGGCGACGAGTACCTGCTGAGGGGCGACGGCACCACCCTCCCGGTCATCTGGTCGGCCGCCCCGCTGGAGCTGCCGGGGGAGCCGGCCGGTCTGGTCCTCGCCTTCCACGACTTCAGCGTGCGCCGGGCCGCCGAGCGGCAGACGGCCGCCTACCTTCAGGCGCTGGAGGCCCTGACCACCAGGCTGACCGTGGTGTCGGAGGTCTCCTCCGTCCTCATCTCCAGTCTGGACATCCCCCGGGTGCTCCGGAAGCTGGGCCGGATGCTGGTGCCGGACCTGGCCGACTGGACGGCGGTGGACGTGCTCACCGGGCAGCCGGACGAGGTACGGCGCGTCGCCGTGCACAGCGCCGCGGACCCGGAGGCGGCCGGGGAACTGGAGGGGCCCCTGCCGCCGCTGGCGGAGTCCGCGGGCGCGGACCTGGTGCGCGCCCTGCGCGGCGCCGGGACGGTGTCGCTGGACGCCGCGGACCTCGCACGCGAACCCGACACCCCCCTCACCGCGGCCCACCGGTGGCTGTTCGACCGGCTCGGCGGGCACAGTGCGGTGGTGGTGCCGCTGCACAGCCGCCGCCGGGTCTTCGGCGCCTTCACCGCGGCGCGCACCGGCGACTCGCCCCCGTACACCGAGGACGAGGTGATGATGCTCGCGGACATCGGCCGCCGGGCCGGGCTGGCCATGGACAACGCCCGCCTCTTCGACCAGCAGAGGCACGTCGCCGAGACCATGCAGCGCCAGTTGCTGACCCCGCTGCCCCAGGTGGACCATCTGCAGATGGCCGCCCGCTACCGGCCCGCCCAGGTGGCGGCCGAGATCGGCGGGGACTGGTACGACGCCTTCCTGCTGGAGGACGGCGTCACCACGATGGTCATCGGGGACGTGGCGGGCCACGACCTTCAGGCCGCCGCCCACATGGCCGAGGTCCGCAACATGCTGCGCGCCCTGGCCTGGGACCGCAGGGAGCCGCCCAGCGTGATCATGCAACGTCTGGACGAGGCGATGACCAACACCAGCGACGCCCCCATGGCCACCGTGGTCTTCGCCCGGATCGAGGGCCGCGAGGGCGGACCCTGGCGGCTGCACTGGGTCAACGCCGGGCACCCCCCGCCGCTGCTGGTCGAGCCCGGAGGCGGCACCCGCTTCCTGGAGGCCGGCCACGGCCCGCTGCTGGGCATGAGCGCGACCCTGAACCTGGGGCTGCGCTGGCCCGACGCCTACGAGGACCTGCCGCCGGAGGCGACGGTGGTGTTCTACACCGACGGCCTGGTGGAGAGCCGCACCAGGCCGATCGACACCGGCATGGAGCTGCTGTGTCGCCACGCCTCCGCCCTGGCCCGCCACGGTCTGGAGGAGTTCTGCGACGAACTGCTGGAGCGCATGGACCCCCGCGGCGACGACGTCGCCCTGCTGGCCCTGCGGCTGCCGCGGTACGGGGAGGGAGCCCCCGGAGACCGCACCCCGCCGCCGTCGCGCGGCGAACCGGCATACAGCCCGGCGGACCCCTCCAGGTCGGCCCCGGGGGCCGAGGCGATGGACGCGGAGGAGGTCTTCACACAGGCGCCCCACGGCGTCGACAGGCCGCCGCTGCCCTGAGGACCGCTGTCCCGGCAATCCCTGAGCCCCCCGGAGCACGGCCCCCTCGGCCGTACGCCGACCGCCCGCCTTCCGGAGGGAAGACGCCCTCCGGGGCGCATTTCCGCCGCCTCCCGGGGTACCGCCGCGTGGCGCGGAGGCCGACGTGTACCACGTCTGCGACACCCTGGCGAAGATGAGCGAGGAGCACGTCCGCCTCCTGGAGCCCGTCGCCCGCCGCTACGGTGAGCAGGCCGCCGGCGAGGACGTCGAGGAGCCCGAACGGCTGCACGCCGAAGGGCTCGCCGGGGTCCGCGAGGGACCCGTCGGGCTGCTGCGCGACCTCCAGGACCTGTACGTGCTGGGCACTCTCGTCCAGACGACCTGGACGGCCGTCGCCCAGGCGGCCCAGGGGGCGCGCGACCGCGAGCTGCTGGAACTCGCCCACCGCTGCGAGGGCGAGACGGGCCGTCAGCTGTCCTGGCTCAACACCCGGCTGAAGGCGGCGGCCCCGCAGGCGCTGCTGGTCGCCGGCTGACCGGGACCCGACCGTACCCCGCTCCGCCCGCGGGGCGGCGGGTCATGGGGGCGGGGAGTGGAGTTCGCGGTCGAGCGCGGCCTGCGCCGCGGCGATGTACGCCGAGGCGCGGGGCAGCTCGCGGAAGGCGTCGGCCATGGCCTCCAGCACCGCGGACAGGGCGTCGACGGGCAGGTTCCGGGCGGTCATGATCCGGCCCGTCCACGCGGTGAAGCCCTCGAACAGTCCCGGATCGTCGACGTAGAGCGCGGCCACCAGGTACTCCACCACGCGGTGGAGGTCCTCCACGGTGTACTCCCGCTGACGCCCGGCGTACTCCCGCAACTGCGGGAACCGTTCGGGCAGCACCGCCATCACCTCGTCGACGAGCCGCCCGCGGGCCTCGTCGACCAGGGCGTGCTCGCGGTCGGCCAGATGCGGCAGCGCCTCCTCGGCGGTCGGGGGCAACTCGGACGGGGGCGCGATGCCCGCCGCGAGACGCTCGGCCGCGCCGCGGGCGCTGCCGGCCCAGGCGTCGGCGCCCAGCAGACGGGCGTAGCGGCCGCCCGGGCCGAACCCGGCGCCTCCCGCCAGCACGGGCACGCCGGCGGCCCGGCAGGCGGTGACGGCCGCGTGGGCGACGGGCAGCCGTACGGGCAGGGAGCACGACAGGGCCACCGCGTCCGGGCCGGTGGAGTGCAGATGGGACACCAGTTGCCGGGTGGACACATGGGCCCCGAGGAAGTCCACCTGCCAGCCGCGCAGCCGCAGCACCTCGGCGACCAGCCGGGCGGGCAGCGTGTGCCACTCGCCGTCGGCGCAGGCCACGGCGACCCGGCCGAGCCGGGCGGGCACCCGGGCCGCCGGATGGCCGGCGACCGCGGTGACGGCGCGGTCGCTGACGGCGGTGGCCGCGTGCTCCTGCGCGACGGTGAGCCGGTTCTCCGCCCAGCGCACGCCGACCCGCCGCTGCGCGGGCGCGATGACCTCCAGCAGGACGTCCTCGGGCGCGAGGCCCCGGTCCAGTGCCTCGGTGACCTGGGCGACGGCGGAGCGCTCGTCCGCGTTCTCCAGCGCCGCCCAGAAGTCCTCCATCCGGCTCCGGAGGGATTCCGGCCCCGGGCTCACCGGTCGTCTCCGGCGCGGACGGTCCCGCCCACCGCGCTCAGCGGGGTGCGGTGGGCGGCGGTGACGGCCACCAGCGCGATGTCGTCGTGCTCCCGGCCCGCCAGCCACTCGGAGGTGAGCATCCCGACGCGTTCGACGACGGCCTGGGCGTGCAGTCCCGCGCAGGAGCCCAGCGCGTCGGCCAGGCGCTCCTCCCCGAACATCTCGCCGTAGGGCCCGCCCCTGGCCTCGGTGACGCCGTCGGAGTACAGCAGACAGGTCTCCCCGGGCAGGAGTGTGGTGGAGCAGGTGGTCGCGGTCGCCTCCGGCAGCACGCCGATCAGGGTGCCCGAGGTGCGGGCGGCCTCCACCGTCCCGTCGTGCCGCAGGAGCAGCGGCGGCGGATGCCCGGCCGAGGTCAGCCGCAGGTCGACCCGGCCGGTGCCGGGGTCCGGGGCGCCGAACGAGGCGAGCACCAGGGTGACGAACCGGTTCTGGGGGCCGCTCAGCAGCGCGCGGTTGAGTAGGTCCAGCAGCCGCACGTGGTCGGTCTCGACCAGCCGAAGCGCCGCGAGCGTGTTGCGGACCTTCCCCGTCAGAACGGCCGCCTCCGGGCCCTTGCCGGCCACGTCGCCGAGTACGACGTCGGTCTCCCGGCCGGGCCCGTCGGCCGGATGCACGTCGTAGAAGTCGCCGCCGACGCTCTGGGCGCTCTGGGCGGGGCGGTAGGCCCCGGCCAGCTCCACGCCCTCCGGACGCGGCAGCGCGGGCGGCAGCAGCTCACGCTGGAGCACGGCGACGGTGGCGACCTGCTCCGCGTAGAGAGCGGCGGCCGAGATCGCCGCACCGGCGCGGGCGGCGAAGATCCGGGTCACGGTGTCGTCCTCCGGTCCGGCGTCCTCGCTCCCGGCACGGCGCAGCAGCACCATCGCCCCGGCGATCTCGCCGCTGCCCGGCAGCGGGACGACCGTCGGCGGGGCCGGGCGGCCGAACCCCTCGGGCAGCAGCCACGCGGGGATCCGGCCGGGGTCGACCGACCGGAAGGAGACCGGTGGGAAGCCCGCCAGAGCCTCGGCCAGCCCCGGCATCTCCTCCGGGGACGCCGACAGGGTCTCCTCCTCCAGCCGCCCGTCGAAGACCGCCCGGGTCACCTCCGGGCGGCGGTCCCGCGACAGGCGGACCACGACGGCGGCGTCGGCGAGATGGCCGGCCGCCAGCCGGGCGGTCGTCACCACGCACCTGCGCGGGTTGAGCGAGGACTGGAGCCGGGCGGAGGCCCGGGCCAGGAAGGCGGTGCTCTCCCGTTCCGACCGCAGCGACCGCTCGGCGTCCTCCCGGCCGGTGACGTCCGACAGCCACCAGGCGGTGTGCCCGTCCGGCAGGGGAGCGGCGTACGCGGTGAAGGCGCGCCCCTGGAGGGGCCCGCGCGCCGCCGCTCCCGTCGCCGTCCCGGCCGACTCGTCCGCTGTGGCCGTCTCGGCCGCCCCGGTGTCCGGTCCGCCGTGTGCGGCGGCGACCAGCCAGCCGGGCGCCACGCCGGTGTCCAGCGGGACCCCGGGGGCGAGGCCGGGCAGCAGGGCACGAGCGGCGGCGTTCACCAGCGACACCCGCCCCCGCCGGTCCACCGCGACGACCGGCTCCGGCGCCGACTCGACCGCAGGTCCGGCCAGGACGCGGTGGTGCGGGGCGGCGGGCCCGTCACCGCCACCGGTGCGGGCTTGCGCGTCTCCGAGGACGCCTGGAGAACGAGGAGGGTCGCTCACGGAAGAACAGGGGCACAGCACCCGGGGTGCTCCGCCCGATCCCCCCTTCGACGGTCGGCACGGATGGACGGTTGCTCTCTGCCAAGATTCTCGCGGAGGGGGTGAGGGGCGCAAACCAGTCCCTTCGCGCCCCCGTGCGCCGGTCCGCGCGGGCCCCGACCGCCTCCACCCTCCTCCCGTACCCCCGGGCCGGGTCCTCACCCCGGCTCCCGGGCGCGGGGGTCGCGGTCCGAGGCGGGCCACACGTACGGCAGATCGTCCGGCACGCCGGGGAACAGGGGCGCGTAGTGGTCGGGATCCTTGCGCACCAGGGAGGAGCGGTGGCTGCGGTGGAAGGAGGGCTCGCCCAGCCAGGGCGGCAGCTCGCCGGCCGCCTCCAGCTCCTCCTGGGAGCGGGGGACGGCGATGCCGGTCGCATGCCGCAGATCGGTCAGCATCGTGGCCTCACAGGTGTCGGCACGCCCCGCCAGCCGCCAGTGGCGGCAGATCTCCATGCCGTAGCGGACCAGCGCCTCCTCGTACCCCGTCCACATGCGCACGGCCGGATGCCGTGCCCAGCCGTAACCGGGGACGGTCAGGGCACGCAGCACCTGCAGGGCCTCCACCCGCTGCTTCCCCAGCCGCCGTGCGTCGAGCACACGGGCGGTACCGGCGAAGTCGGCGAGCGGCAGGAACGTCTGCACGGTGTCCCGTCCATCCCCTTCCTCCCCCTCGGTGCGGACTGCGATCATCGCAGTCCGCACCGCGCGCCGCAGTCCGGAGGCGGCCGACCGGGTGCCCGGCCGGCCGCCTCCCCGAGTAGGGCCCGCGATACGGTCCGTGGTACGCCCGGGGCGCCGCCGGGTCAGCCCTCGCGGGCGTCCACGACGCGGCGGATCTTGCCCACCGAGCGCTCCAGGGTCTCCGGATCGACGACATCGACGTCGACGGTGATGCCGACACCGTCCTTGACGTCACGGGCGACGGCCGCCGCCGCGGCCGCGCGCCGCTCGGGCCCGGCGCCCGGGCGGGCCTCGACGCGCACGGTCATGTGGTCCATCCGGCCCCGGCGGGTGAGCCGTATCTGGAAGTGCGGCGCGAGGCCGGGGACCCGCAGCAGGATCTCCTCGATCTGGGTGGGGAAGACGTTGACACCGCGCAGGATGATCATGTCGTCGCAGCGGCCGGTGACTTTCTCCATACGGCGGAAGGCCGGGCGCGCGGTGCCCGGCAGCAGCCGGGTCAGATCGCGGGTGCGGTAGCGGACGACCGGCAGGGCCTGTTTGGTCAGCGAGGTGAACACCAGCTCCCCCTCCTCGCCGTCGGGCAGCACCTCACCGGTGATCGGGTCCACGACCTCCGGGTAGAAGTGGTCCTCCCAGATGTGCGGCCCGTCCTTGGTCTCCACGCACTCCTGCGCGACGCCGGGGCCCATCACCTCCGACAGCCCGTAGATGTCCACCGCGTGCAGCCCGGCGCGCTCCTCGATCTCGCGGCGCATTCCCTCCGTCCACGGCTCGGCGCCGAAGATCCCGACCTCCAGGGAGGAGTCGCGCGGGTCGACGCCCTGCCGCTCGAACTCGTCGAGGAGGGCGAGCATGTAGGAGGGCGTCACCATGATGATCTCGGGCCGGAGGTCCAGGATCAGCCGCACCTGCCGGGCCGTCATCCCGCCGGAGGCCGGGATGACGGTGCAGCCCGCCCGCTCGGCCCCGTAGTGCGCGCCGAGCCCGCCGGTGAACAGGCCGTAGCCGTAGGCGATGTGCACCCTGTGCCCGGGGCGGCCGCCGGCGGCCCGGATGGAGCGGGCGACGACGTCCGCCCACACCTCCAGGTCGTCCTCGGTGTAACCGACCACGGTGGGGCGCCCGGTGGTACCACTGGAGGCGTGCAGCCTGCGCACCCGCGACATCGGGACGGCGAACATGCCGTAGGGGTAGGTGTCGCGCAGATCGGCCTTGGTGGTGAACGGGAAGCGCGCGAGGTCCGCCAGGGAACGGCAGTCCTCCGGGGTGGTGCCCGCCGCCTCGAAGGCGCGCCGGTAGTGCTCCACGTTGTCGTACGCGTGCCGCAGGGTGGAGCGGAGCCGGTCGAGCTGGAGGGCACGCAGCTCCTCGCGGTCCATCCGCTCGGCCGCGTCCAGCGAGGCGAGGGCGGGCGCCTGCCCCGGCCTCGGGGCCGGGGCGAGGGCCGGGCGCGGGGGATGGGCCGGGCCGCCGCTCATGAGGCATCCTTCCCCGCCGGGGCGCCGCGTCCGTCCGCGCCGCGTTCGCCGACGGTGCGGCTGCGTCCGCGGAACTCGGCGATCACCAGGCCGTCCGCCTCCCGCAGGACGGTCACGTCGTAGACGCCGCTGCGGCCGAAGCGGGCGCGCTCCTCGGCGGCGGCCAGCAGCACGTCGCCCTCGTGGGCGGGAGCGGTGAAGACGACGTCCGCCCCGGCCGCCACGGTCACCGGGCCGCGGCTGTTGCAGGCACAGGCGAACGCGGTGTCGGCGAGCGTGAACAGGAAACCGCCGTGCGCGACGCCGTGGCCGTTCACCATGTGCGCCGTCACCGTCATCCGCACCGCCGCCGAGCCGTCGCCGGCCCGGAGCAGCTCCATGCCCAGGCCCCGGGAGGCCCGGTCGGCGGCGAACATCCGCTGGGCGGGGCCCTGTCCGGCCTCCGTGAGCTGTGTCATGCGCCTCCACCACTCCAGTCGTGGACCGTCATGGGCCTCCCAGGGCCGCCGTGCGGTACCGCGGACCCGGATCCGCACCCCTTGAGCCCGACCGACCATTCGGTTAGCTTTGCGGCGACGTCAGGTAAACCGACACCCGGACCGCCTGTCAAGGGACGGGACGTCCACCGGTACGGTCGCCCTGCCCCCGGCGGACACGGCGGGCATGGCAGCGGACGCGACAGACAAGGGGAGAGCTCATGGCAGCGGCACCGGGAACCGTCGGCGTGGTGGGCGGCGGACGGATGGGCGCGGGCATCGCGCAGTCCTTCGCGACGGCCGGCTCGGCCGTGGTCGTCGTGGAGAGCGGCGAGGAGGCCGCCGCGGCGGCCCTGGAGCGCGTCGCCACCGGTCTGCGCCGGGCCGCCGAGCGCGGCAGGCTGGAGGAGCCCGCCGAGCGGGTCCTGGCCCGCGTCACCACCGTCACCGCCGTGGAGGACCTGCCCGCCGACGCCGACCTGGTCGTCGAGGCCGTCCCCGAGGACCCCGCCCTCAAGGCCCGGCTGCTCGCCGCCGTGGAGAAGGCCGTGGGCGAGTCGACGGTGCTGGCCACCAACACCAGCTCCCTGTCCGTCACCGAACTGGGCACCGCGCTGGCCCGCCCCGAGCGGTTCCTGGGCATGCACTTCTTCAACCCCGTGCCCGCCTCCGCCCTGGTGGAGCTGGTCGTGGCCGGACGGACCGCGGGCGACACCGTGCGGACGGCCCTGGAATGGGTCCGCGCCCTGGGCAAGAAGGACGTCGTCGTCAGGGACTCGCCCGGCTTCGCCAGCAGCCGGCTGGGCGTGGCCCTCGGTCTGGAGGCGATCCGGATGGTCGAGGAGGGCGTCGCCGAGCCCGAGGCCATCGACGCCGCCATGAGCCTGGGCTACAAGCACCCGATGGGGCCGCTGCGGCTGACCGACCTCGTCGGCCTCGACGTGCGCCTGGCCATCGCCGAGTACCTCCACGGCACCCTGGGCGAGCGCTTCGCGCCGCCGGAGCTGCTGCGGGAGAAGGTCGCCCGCGGCGAGCTGGGCCGCAAGACCGGCCGCGGCTTCTACACCTGGGAGGACTGAGGCTCCCCGGCGCGCGCCTCGGAAGGCGGCGGGCACCGCACCTCCCGCACTTTCCGTACTTCCCGCGGTGGGTGGTCGCTTTTCGTTGTCGCCCGTGCAACGAAGGTGGCATCCTCCTGTGTGCCGACGGTTGATTGTCACGGGGGAGGGCCGGTCGGATGGAGGATTCCCGCGCGGGAACGGGCATGCGGGGGCGCAACGGCATCCTGGCCCTCGTCGCCGAGTGCCTGGACCAGCCGCCCGGTACGGAGCGGCCGGTGACGATGCTGGTCGGCCCGCGGGGGAGCGGGGCCAGCGAGGCGCACGGCGCCGTCATGGGCCGCTTCGGACTGGAACACCCCTTCGCCTACCTCAACTTCGCCGCGGACCAGGCACTGCTGCCCCGCTACGCCCTCGCCCTGATCGCCCGGCAGCTGGAGCGCAGGCTGCCGCAGTACCGCGTCTCGCGCTTCCCCCGGCTCACACTCGGCCTGCTCGCCTCGGACCGCGAGTTACGGATGCCCGACCGCTCACAGGGCCGGCGAGCCGTCCAGCGGCAGCTCGAGGAGTTCCGGCGGCAGGCCGAGGACCGGCACGGCGACTACCTCTCCGCCTTCCTGGAGGTCGCCGGCAGCGCGCTGGGCGCGCCCAACGGCGCCCCCGCGGTGGTCGCGGCCCTCCTGCGGGACGCCGCCGCGCGCGGTGGTCGCAGACTGCCGGGGAGGGTCTTCGCCGGCGCCCCGCAGTGGTTCGGCGACCACCCGCTGGTGCCCTCCCGGGACGCCTGGGACGCCCTGCTGGAACTCAACATGTGGCGGCACAGCGGCAGCGAGCAGGAGAAGCGGATCCTCGACCGCGTCCTGTTCGCCGCTTTCCTCGACGACCTCCGCCACGACACCACCCGCTGGTTCGCCCCCGGCTCCTATCTACTGCTGCTGGACAACTGCCACACCGACCAGGGCCGGCTGTTCCTGGAGCTGCTCACCGGCGCCCGCCGCGACGCCGCCCTGACCGGGGCCGTCTGCGACCCCCTGACGGTGGTGGGCAGCTCCAACCGCTGGCTGGAGAACTGGGGTTCGTCCGCCGGGGACCAGTGGCCCTGGCGGCTGCGCGGCCCGGACCGGGCCCGTCTCGCCGACTGGCGCGAGCGCCGTCCGGCCCACGACAGCGACGACTCCTGGTGGTACCCGCTGCGGCTGCGCGATCTGACGCTCGACGAGGTGCGTACCGGCATCGAGCTGGCCTCGCCCCGCCACTCCGGCCTCGCCCCCTTCGTGTACCGGCTGACGCGCGGCCTGCCGGTGGCGGTACGGCAGGTGATGGACGTCCTGGACCTGACCAACACGCCCCGTCGGGGCAGCGGCGAGTTCGACCTGTGGCTGCGCTCCCTGCCCGGCCGGAGGATGCGCCGCGCACCGCACGGCACCCTGGCCGACGTGGCGCTGGACCACCTTCTGGAGGACTTCCCGCAGACTCAGCGCGAAGCGCTGGTGCGGTGCGCGGCGGCCCGCGACCTGTCCATGGGCAGCAGGGTCCTCGGTGCGGTGAGCCCGGGCGGCGCCGGGGAGTCGCTGTTCAACGAGGTGCGCTCGCGCTGGCTGCTGGAACCCGGGCACGCGCAGCCGCGCCTGCACCCGTGGCTGCGCAGGCTGCTGCTGTGGCGGCTGGCCGCCGACCCCGGCGAGTGGGATGCCGTCCACGAGCTGATGGCGGACCACTTCGAGGCGGAGGGCCGGTTTGAGGAGACGATGTACCACCGGCTGGCGGCGCACCGTGTCGAGGACGTGGTGGAACAGATGGCGGGCCACTTCCGCGAGTTGAGTGCCGCACGCTGGATCCGGCTGTTCAACGCGGTCACCTCCGCGCCCAACCGGCTGCCCGCCGACCGCTCGCCGCTGGAACTGCTGGGAGAACTCGCCCCCGAGGCGCCCACCCACTCGATCACCGACGTCTCGGTGATCCGGGGGCTGGTCTGCGCGCGCTGGCTGTGGAGCGACCCGCTCGGCGACCCCGGGCTGCGGCTGAACAGCGTGATAGCGGCCAAGTACGACCGGCTGTCCGAACTGAGGGGGAGTGAGATCGTGGCCCTGTACGACGAGGCCGAGCGCTACCGGCACTGGCGCCATCCGCTGACGCTCGCGGACGAGGGGTGATGGTCGTGGCCGGACACCGGATCTCCCTGCTGACCGTCAAGCGCTCCGTCACCGCCGCCGTGGTGCTGGCGGTCCTGGCCGGGGTGTCGCTGTTCGTCCACGACTGGTACGTCCACCGCGACGACCTGTGCGCGCAGGGCGTGACGAGGATGGAGGAGCCGAGAGCGGAGTGCGTCGGGACCACCGACGGCTCGTACGTCTTCGCCGAGCACCTGGCCGCGGTGAGCGGGAGGATCGAGCAGGCGAACCGGGAGGTCACCGCGGGGGACGGGAAGTACGTCACCGTGGCGTACATGACCTCCGTCACGGTCGGTGAGAACGACAGCAACCCCGAGGAGTCGGTGCGGCACGAGCTCCAGGGCGCCCATCTGGCGCAGCAGCGGCACAACGAGCGCTTCACCCCGAAGATCAGGCTGCTGATCGCCAACACCGGCAGCGGCTCCGCGCACTGGCGGCACACCGTCGACGGGTTGATCGGGCTCAGGGACGGCGGCGAGCCGCTGGTGGCGGTCACCGGCCTGGGGCCGAGCACGGACCGCAACCTGGCCGCCCTCAGGAGGCTGTCCGACGCGGGCCTGGCGACGGTGGCCAGCACGATGACCGCCACCGGCATCGGCGGCATGGAGGGCTTCGTCCGCGTCGCCCCCACCAATGTCGACGAGGCCAGGGTGGCGGCCCGGTACCTCAGACAGAAGAAGATCCGCACGGCCATGGTGGTCCAGGACGTGGCGGAGGGAAACCTGTACGCCGACACCCTGGGCGACGCCTTCACCGCGGAGTTCCCCCGGGGCGGGAAGGAGTACGAACTGGTCGCCGAACGCAAGCAGTTCGACTCCTCCCTGGAGGACAGCTGGAGGAACGAACTGCAGATCCTGTCGAACCAGTTGTGCTTCCACCGGCCCGAGGCCGTCTACTTCGCCGGGAGGGGACGGCATCTCACCCACTTCCTCGACGCGCTGGCCGAGCGGTTCTGCACCGAGTGGGACTTCACCGTGATGACCGGCGACGACACCACCAACCTCACCGACGACCAGGTCAGAAAGGCCGCCGACAGCGGAGTGCAGGTCTTCTACACCGGGCTGGCCCACCCGGAGATGTGGAAGGACGAACCGGACGGCGCGCCCGGGGCGGTGCAGGCGGCCTTCCGCAAGGGCGGCGTGCTGGAGCAGTGGTTCGGCAGGGAGCGGCACATCGACGGCCAGGCGATGATGGCGCACGACGCGGTGCTGACCGCGGCCCGTGGCGCGCAGATGGCGAGCAGGGGGACGCGCGTCACCGGCCGGGCGGTCGGCAGGATGTTCCAGCTCATGGAGGACAGCGCCCAGGTCAGGGGGGCGAGCGGCACGCTGACGTTCGAGGAGAACGGCGACGCGCACGACAAGGCGGTGCCGATCCTGAAGCTCGCCTCCAACGGCGACCCGGTCTTCGTCACGGTCCTCTCGCCCCGCGGCTGAGGCGAGGGGTGGCGCGGGGTGGGAGGCGCTCCGGGGAAGTGACGCGGGAGAAGCGGTCCGGGCCCGGCCCGTCAGGCCGGAGGGGGATCGAGCTGGTCGCTGATCGGGCAGAGGCGCAGGGCCTGCTCGATGACACGGCTGCGCCGGTCCCCCTCGGCGGAGGGCAGCGAGACGTCGGCGGTGGCGTCGAAGCGGTAGTGCTGGGCGCCGCCGTTGCTGAGCCGGACGCGGGCGGTCACCTCGCTGCCGGAGGGGTCCACACCGGTCTCGGTGGCCGCGATGACCAGCGCCTGGTGCAGACAGGTGGCCAGCGCGGCCGCGTACAGCTGCTCGGGGTCGTACCCGTGCCCGCTGCCGCCCAGCTCGCTGGGGGCGCCGACCGGGAGGCCGGCCCTCCCGGAGACGTCCACCCGGCCGGTGCCGTGCAGGGAGCGGGCCTGGGCGGTGTACAGATCCTGTTGGGTTGGGGCCATGGGGGAAGGTCTACCCGCGCGCTCCGGCGGGAGGCGCCCCCGAACGCGTGACGCCTCGCGGGCGCCGGCCCGCTTCCCGCGGGCTCTCTCGCCGGGTCCTCGCGCCGGGCCTTCGCGCCGGGGCCTCGCGTCAGCCCGCGTCCTCGGTGCGCATCCGCACCTCCTCGGCCAGCCTCTCCAGGCTCCGGTCGAGGGAGGTGTCGATCTCCTCCCGGGAGGGCGCGTGGCTCTCGTCGAAGAAGGACAGGTGCACGGTCACCTCGCTGGCTCCGCTGCCGATGCCCGCCACCTGGAGCCAGCCGGCGTACGCGCCCTCGTCACGGGTGCCCCACTCCGCCCGCAGCTGCTCGGGCCGGGTGCGGAACAGGGCCCGCACGTCGTGCCCGGTGCGGTCCTCGTGCACGGTCACGGCCGGGGGGTCCCCCACGTGGGCGTGGAGGTCCGACGGAAGCCAGCGGTCCAGCCGCTCCAGGTCGCTGATCTGGTCGAAGACCAGCTCGGGCAGGGCGGGCATGGTGCGGGAACGCTCGTACTCGCTCACCGGATCTCACCTTCGGGTCGAACGGCATCGGACCCGGTGCCGGGTACCCCCGTCCGGACCGGGAATCCCCCGCGTCCCCCGCCGGTCCGGTCAGCCGAATCCGCCCGCCGCGTCCAGGATCCGTCCGGCGACCCCGACCGAGTCCACCAGCGGGTGCAGCGCCAGCGCCCGCAGCGCCGCCCCGCGCGAACCGGTGCGCGCCGCCTCGATCGCGGCCCGCTCGACGGCCTTGAGCGTGAGCATCAGCCCGAGCTGGTCGGCCGCCACGGCGCCGGCCGCCAGCGGATGCGCGCCGGAGGCGTCGACCAGGCACGGCACCTCGACCACCGCGTCGCCGTCCAGTCCGGGGACGGCGCCGCGGCCGGGGACGTTCAGGATCAAAGTGGTGCGCTCGTCCCGGGCGATCGCCCGCATCAGGGCCAGCGCCACCCGGTCGTAGCCCCCGCCCTCCAGGTCGCAGCTGTCGCGCTCCCAGCCGCCGGAGGCCTCGCGGCTCTCGGCCAGATAGGTCTCCTCGCGCTCGCGGCGGGTGCGCTCCCACTCGCCGTACGCCTGCGCGGGGTCGTCCGGCCGCGCCAGCTCGTAGAAGCGGGACTGCTGGCCGCGCAGGAACTCGCCGCGCGTCTCCCGGGCTCCGCGGACGGCGGCCACCGCCTCGCGGTTGAAGTAGTAGTAGTGCAGGTACTCGTTGGGCAGCGCGCCCAGCGTCCGCAGCCAGTCTGCGCCGAACAGCCTGCCCTCTTCGAAGGAGGCGAGCGCGGCGGGGTCGGCCAGCAGTTCGGGCAGCCGGTCGCGGCCGTCCACCGTGAGGCGGCGCAGCCAGCCCAGGTGGTTCAGGCCCACGTAGTCGTAGCCGGCGCGGTCCGGGTCGGCGCCCAGGGCGCGCGCGGCGCGGCGGCACAGGCCGACGGGCGAGTCGCAGATGCCGATGACACGCTCGCCCAGGCCGCGTTCGCGCAGGACGGCGGCCATCGCCTCGGTCACCATCCCCGCGGGGTTGGTGAAGTTGATGGTCCACGCCTCGGGGGCGAGCTCGGCGATCCGCTCGGCGACGCGTACGGCCACCGGCAGGGTGCGCAGGCCGTACAGCACGCCTCCCGCGCCCACCGTCTCCTGGCCCAGCACCCGCTCGGCCAGGGGGATCCGCTCGTCGCGCACCCGGCCGGCCAGGCCTCCGACCCGGATGGCGGAGAAGACGAAGTCGGCGCCGCGCAGCGCGTCGTCGAGGTCGGTGGCGGCGCGCAGCGCGGGGGCCGGGCCGGTGTGCCGTGCGCGCTGGTGGGCGAGGACCGCGCCGATCGCGTCCAGCCGGTCGCGGTCGGTGTCGTACAGGACGAGTTCGGTGACGCGGCCGGCCCGGTCCCCGGGGTCCTCCAGCAGCGCCCGGTGCACCAGCGGCACCCGGAATCCGCCGCCGCCCAGCACGGTGAGCCTCATGCCCGGCCACCTCCGGCAGCCGCTCCCGACACGGTCCGCGGCACGGTCGTCACGACGTCATGTCTCACGCCGCCACGGTCTCACACCGGCCCCGCGCCGGGGTACTACGGCCCGGCTGCCCGGCTGCCCGGCTGCCCGGCTGCCCGGCTGCCCGGCCGTCCGGCCGCTCAGCCGTGGTCGACCAGTTCCACGTGCCCCTGCGTCCGCGCGCAGTGGGCGGAGCAGAAGAAGCGTCCGTCCGCCGACTGCGAACCGTGGCCCAGGATGCGGCACTGGCAGTTCTCGCAGATGGGCGCCATCCGGTGCGCCGCGCACTCCAGGCTGTCGAAGACATGGACGGCGCCCGCCGCGCGCACCTCGAAGGCCATCTCGTAGTCGTTGCCGCACACCTCGCACACGCTCATGACATGTGCTCCTTCCGCCGGTCGTCCGCTGGGTGGGTCAGCGGCAAGGATGGCGTCGGGCGCCCGCCGGACCCCTCCGCGACGCGGCGGCCGGGCTCCGACCGGCGCACCGCCACCACCCGCCCGGCCGACGTGCCGGGGCGTCGCGACGTGATCGATATGACGTGCCCCCGACAATGCGACCCGGGTTCCGGACATCTCTTCTCCGCCGGCGGGGCATGACTGGCCGTGACACCCACGGCGGGGCCCGGCAGGGCGCGCACCGGCGGACCGGGAGGACGAGACGATGACGGCGACCGCGGAGGCCAGGGGCGGAGAGTCCGGGGACGGCGAGGCCGGAAACGGGAAAGGCACGCCGCCCGCGTCACGGCGCGCGCTGGTGGCGGGATCGGTCGGCAACTTCATCGAGTGGTACGAGTTCGGGGTCTACGGGTACTTCGCGACGATCATCGCCGCACGGTTCTTCACCCCCGAGGGCGCGAGCGACGTCGAGGCCCTGGTGAAGACCTACGCCTCCTTCGCGCTGGCCTTCTTCTTCCGTCCGGTGGGCGCGGCCCTGTTCGGCCGGATCGGCGACCGGATCGGCCGCCGCCCCACCCTGATCCTGGTGGTCTCGCTGATGACCGCCGCCACGGCGGCCATCGGCCTGCTGCCGACGTACGCCACCGTGGGCGCCGCCGCGCCGTGGCTGCTCACCCTCGCTCGTGTCCTCCAGGGGCTGTCGGCGGGCGGGGAGTTCGGCGGTGCGGTGTCGGTGATGACGGAGTTCGCGCCGCCCGGCCGGCGCGGGCTGTACGGGGCCTGGCAGTCGTTCACGGTGGCGCTCGGCCTGCTCGCCGGCGCCGGCCTGGCCGCCCTGCTGGCCACGGTGCTGGACGAGGCCGACCTCCAGGGGTGGGGGTGGCGGCTGCCGTTCCTGCTGGCCGTGCCGATGGGGCTGGCCGCGCTGTGGCTGCGGCTGCGGCTGGAGGAGACGCCCTCCTTCCGCCGCGCCTCCGGCGCGAAGGCCGCCCCCGCCGTGGCCTCCCCGCCGCCCGCCACCGCGACCTGGCGTGCCATCGGGCTGGGGGTCGGCCGCCTGATGGGCTGGTCCGCGGCCGGATACACCTTCCTCGTCGTGATGCCCTCCTACCTCCAGAGCACCCTGGGGGCCTCCTTCCAGCAGGCGCTGCTGGCCACGGTCGTGGCCAACGCGGGCTTCGCGCTGGCCATCCTCCCCGCCGGGGCGCTCAGCGACCGGATCGGACGGCGGGCCGTGATGGTCGCGGGCACGGTCGCGCTGATCGTCCTCGCCTTCCCCCTGCTCGGCCTCCTCCAGGACCCGGACGCCTCCCGGGCGGCCAGGGCGGCGGCGGTGTTCGCGGCCGGCGCGGCGGTGGGGCTGCTGGCCGGGCCCGGCCCGGCGATGCTCGCCGAGATGTTCCCCACCACCGTCCGCTACACCGGGCTGGGGC
The DNA here is from genome assembly GCF_900114215.1 of Streptomyces mangrovi. Classification (GTDB taxonomy): domain Bacteria; phylum Actinomycetota; class Actinomycetes; order Streptomycetales; family Streptomycetaceae; genus Streptomyces; species Streptomyces barkulensis. The sequence goes on from NZ_FOSG01000006.1 coordinate 234,702, forward strand.
TGGCGTACTCGCTGTCCAACGCGGTGTTCTCCGGCTCGGCCGGGCTCATCATCACCGAACTGATCAAGCGCACCGGCGACGCCGACATCCCCGCGGTGTACGTGGTGGCCGTCTGCGCGGTGGGCCTGCCCGCGCTGCTCGCGCTGCGCGGCGACGACCACCGGCGCGCGCTGCGGGACTGACCGGACACGGACGGCACGACGGCGCGACGGCACGAACGGCACGAACGGCGCGCACCGGCGAGGACGACGCGAAGAACGAGGAGGGCACGGGCATGAGGGTGATCGGACTGATGTCGGGAACGTCCTGCGACGCGATCGACGCGGCGGCCGCCGATCTGGAGATCGAGGGCGACACGGTCGTCCTGACCCCGCTGGGCGACCTGGAGTGCGCCTTCCCCGGCGGGCTGCGCCGCGAACTGCTCGCGGCGCTCCCGCCGTCGTCCACCACCATGGCCGCGGTCTGCCGGCTCGACACCCTCCTCGGGCAGGCCCTCGCGGCGGCGGCCGACCGCGCCGACCACGAACTGTGTTCCGGAGCAGCGGAGTTGGTCGTCTCCCACGGGCAGACCGTCTACCACTGGACGGAGGGCGGCCGGGTGCGCGGCACCCTCCAGCTCGGCCGGCCCGCCTGGATCGCCGAGCGCACCGGCCGCGCGGTCGTCTCCGACCTGCGCCCGCGCGACGTGGCCGCCGGCGGGCAGGGCGCGCCGCTGGTGAGCGCCCTGGACGTGATGTGGCTGCGCGACCGGCCGGGGACGCCCGTCGCGCTCAACCTGGGCGGCATCGCCAACATCACGGTGGCGCACGGGGCGGACGGTCCACTGGCGTACGACACCGGGCCCGCCAACGTGCTGCTGGACACGGCCGTGCGGGAGCTGACCGGGGGGCGCGCCGACCACGACGCGGACGGCGCGCTGGCCGCCGCGGGCGCCGTCCGCCGGCCGCTGCTGGACAGACTGCTGGCCGAGCCGTACTACGCCCGGAGCGCGCCGAAGACCACCGGCCGGGAGCTGTTCGACGCCGCCTATCTGCGCACCGCCCTGGCCGGTTTCGGGCATCTTCCGGCCGAGGACGTGCTGGCCACCCTCACCGAGCTGACGGCCCGCACCGTCGCCGACGCCGTACGGGCGGCCGGCGGCACCGAGGTGATCGCCTCGGGCGGCGGCACCCGCAACCCCGCGCTGCTGACCCGGCTGGCCCGTGCCCTGGACGGGATCCCGGTTCGCGTGTCCGACGGGCTCGGTCTGCCCTCCGGCGCCAAGGAGGCGTACGCCTTCGCGCTGCTGGGCTTCCTCACGGTCCTCGGCCTGCCCGGCACGGTCCCGGCCTGCACCGGCGCGCGCCACGCCCGGGTGCTGGGATCGATCACACCGGGTCTGGGCGGACCTCTGCCGCGGCCCTGGGGCGGCCCGGCGCCCGTACGGCTCCACGTGGCCGGGACCGGACCTTCACACGACCCCCAAATTCGCATCCGAGATGCGCATTGATACCGTCATGGCATGCGGCTGACGAAGTTCACCGATCTGGCGCTGCGTGTGGTGATGCGCCTGGCGGTGATGGACGAGGGCGAGGTCCCCACCTCCCGGGAGGTCGCCGAATCGGTGGCCGCGCCTTACACGCACGTGTCCAAGGTGGTGAGCCGCCTCCAGCACATGGGTGTGCTGGAGGCCCGGCGGGGCAGGGGTGGCGGGCTGGAGCTGACCTCCCGCGGCCGGGAGGCATCCGTCGGCCGGCTCGTCCGCCAGCTGGAGGGCGCCGGTGACGTGGTGGGCTGCGAGGACCCGTCCGCGCCGTGCCCGCTGCGCGGCGCGTGCCGCCTGCGGTCCGCGCTGCACGAGGCCCAGGAGGCGTTCTACGCGACGCTCGACCCGCTGACGGTGCGGGATCTGGTGGGCGGATCGGCGGGGCCCGTGATGCTCCGCCTGCTCACCGGCCCGCCGTCCCCCACGTAGCCGCCCGGCCCGACCCGTATCCGAGCCGGCCGCGAACCGACCGAGGTGCCGTGGAGTGGTTCCGCGCGCCCTAAAACTCGCATATGCAATGCGAATTAAGGAGACAGTGATGCTGTCCGAGAAGTCCACCGCCGTCGTACGCGCCACCCTGCCGGTCATCGGAGCCGCCATCGACGACATCACCCCGGTCTTCTACCGCAGGATGTTCGCCGCCCACCCCGAGCTGCTGCGCGACCTGTTCAACCGGGGCAACCAGGCCAACGGCACCCAGAGCCGCGCACTGGCCGGCTCCATCGCCGTCTTCGCCACCATGCTGCTGGAGAACCCCGACCGGCGCCCCGACGCGATGCTGGCCCGCATCGCCCACAAGCACGCGGCCCTGGGCATCACCGCCGACCAGTACACGATCGTCCACCGCCATCTGTTCGCCGCCATCGCCGAGGTCCTGGGCGAGGCGGTCACCCCCGAGGTGGCCGAGGCGTGGGACGAGGTGTACTGGCTGATGGCCGGTGCCCTGATCGCCATGGAGGCGCGGCTGTACGCCGCGAGCGGCCTCGGCGACGGGGACGTGTGGCGGCCCTGGAAGGTGGTCGGCCGCATGGAGGAGACCGCCGAGGTGGCGACCTTCATGCTCCGCCCGGCCGACGACGGCCCGGTGCCGCCCTTCCGGCCGGGGCAGTACGTCTCCGTCCAGGTCACCCTGCCCGACGGGGCGCGGCAGATCCGCCAGTACAGCCTCTCCTGTGCCCCCGACGGCGACGACCGCTGGATATCGGTCAAGCGCGTCGGCGGCGACCCGGCCGGCGAGGTCTCCAACTGGCTGCACGAGAACGTCCGCGAGGGCGATGTGCTCACCGTCGGCGCGCCCTTCGGCGACGTGGCGCTGGAGGACGGCGACGGCCCGGTCCTGCTCGCCTCGGCGGGCATCGGCTGCACCCCGATGGTCAGCATGCTGGCCCATCTGGCCGCCACCGGCTCCCCGCGCCGCACCACCGTGGTGCACGGCGACCGCACCGAGTCCTCCCACGCCTTCCGCGAGCAGACGCGACTGCTGACCGCCAAGCTGCCCGACGCCGCCCTCCACGTCTGGTACGAGCGCCCCGAGGGCCGGTGGCCGGCCGAGCGCACCGGACTGGTGGACCTGTCGGGCGTCGAGATCCCCGAGGGAGTCCGCGCCTACCTGTGCGGGCCGGTGCCGTTCATGCGCTCGGTGCGCACCCAGCTGCTGGAGAGCGGCGTCCCCGCCTCCCGCATCCACTACGAGTCCTTCGGACCCGACCTGGGCCTCGACGCCTGAGCCCCTGCCGCCCGGCTCGCCCGCCCCCGGGGCGGGCGAGCCGGATCACACCCCGCTGCGCGGCGGGCGCGGTAGGCGCTGACCATGTATCCCCGTGACATCGAGAAGTGCCCGCGTCCCTGGGCGCAGGAGCGGTACCGGCGGATCGTCCGATGGAGGTCGCCCGGAAACGGCGGGCATTTCCCGTCGCCGGAGGTTCCCGGGTATTTCGTCGAAGACCCGCGAGAAGGCCTCGCGGCAGTACTGGCCGCCAGTCGGTGAACGCGACTCGGCGCCCCGGCCCCCGCGCTTCCGGCCCGGGCCGCCGCGCCCTCAGCGCGCGGCGGCCGAGGACCTCAGGGCGGCGATCACCTCCTCGTCGCCGACCTGGTGGAAGTCCTCGTACCACTGCCCGACCCCCTGGAAGGACGGCGGCGTCTCCAGGCACACCAGGCGGTCGGTCACCTGCTCCAGCGCCGCTGCCGCCTGCACGGAGGAGACCGGGACGGCCAGGATCAGCAGCTTCGGCTCCAGGATGCGGGCGGCGTGCAGCGCGGCGCGCGCGGTGACGCCGGTGGCCAGCCCGTCGTCGACGACGATCACCGTGCGGCCCCGCAGCTCCAGGGCGGGACGGCCGCCGCGGTACAGGTGCTCGCGGCGGCGCAGCTCCGCCCGCTCCCGCTCGACCTGCCCGGTCAGGTCCCCAGGCGTCAGGCCGAGCATCCGCAGGGACTGCTCGTCGAACAGCGGTGGTCCCTCGCCCGCTATCGCCCCGATGCCGAACTCCGGGTTGAACGGCGCGCCGATCTTGCGGGCGACCAGTACGTCCAGCGGCGCGTGCAGCGCGCGGGCGACCTCCTCGCCGACGGGGACGCCGCCCCGGGGGAGGGCCAGCACCAGCGGGTCGCCGATCTCCCCGGCGCGCCGGAGGTCCCGCAGCGGCTCGGCGAGCATCCGGCCCGCCTGCGTGCGGTCGTGGAAGCGCATGATCCGTCTCCCTTCGCTTCCCTGCGTCCCTGCCGCGCGGAGACCGGAGGCCGGTGCGGCAGCGGTACGGCGGCGGCGGGAGGGGTCACCGGGGCACCGTCTCCCGGGTCATCCGGACGAACCAGTCGCGGGCCGCGGCGGCGGCCCGGTCGAGGGTGCCGGGCTCCTCGAACAGATGGGTGGCGTCGGGCACCACGTGCACCGTGCACGGGGCCGACAGCCGTGAGGCCGCCTGCTCGTTCAGCCGCAGCACCTCGTGGTCCTCGCCGCCGACGATCAGCAGGACGGGCGCGGAGACCCGGTCCAGGGCACCGCCCGCGAGGTCGGGCCTGCCGCCCCGGGAGACCACGGCCCGCACCCGACCGGGCTGCTCGGCCGCGGCCACCAGGGCCGCGGCGGCGCCGGTGCTGGCCCCGAACAGGCCGATCGGCAGCCGGGCGGTGTCCGGGCGGCCGCCGAGCCAGTCGACGGCCGCCGCCAGGCGACGCGCGAGGAGGGGGATGTCGAAGCGGTACTCGGCGGTGACCGTGTCCGTCCGCTCCTCGTCCTCGGTGAGCAGGTCGAACAGCAGCGTGCCCAGTCCGGCGTCCCGCAGGACCCCGGCCACCGCCCGGTTGCGCGGGCTGTGCCGGGAGCTGCCGCTGCCGTGGGCGAAGGCCACGACGCCGCGGGCCCCGTCGGGCACGGTGAGGTCCCCGGTCAGGGCGGCTCCTGCGTCGGTCGGGATCCTCGGTGTCCGGGGAATCATCGGCCGCCTCCCGTGCTGTGGGGATCGGTGCGCCGCCGGGGTACCCGCCGGCCGCGGCGGTATGCGTCCGGGAGCGGGGCGGCGCGCCCCCGGCGGGTCCCCGCGCCCTACCGGCGCGCTCCGCCCGCCGGCTCCCGTTCTTCTCGCGGCTGCCCGGTCTCCCCGGCGTCCTCGGGGCCGAACAGCGAGATCGAGCCGTACCGGCCGTCGTAGCCGGACTCGCGCCGTACCCGGTGGGCGCGCAGCCGCTCGATCGCCTCGGCCGTCTCCGGCTCGCCCGCCTGGCGCACCCGGTCCACCGGCATCTGGAGCAGCAGCGGCAGCTCGGGTCCCAGTGCGGCGGTCAGGCTCTCCAGGGCGCGTTCGACGGTCCTGGTCTTCGGCCCGACCCCGAGGACCTCGCCCGCGATCTCCGGCAGCGGGACGATCTTCAGGGCCTCGCCGCCGGTGGACGGCCTCCGCCCGGGGGTGCGGTCGGCCAGCTCCTCGACCCGGTGGAGCACACCGACGGTCGGTTTCCTGCCGCACACCGGGCACCTGCCGCCGCGCGCCCTGGTCTCGGCCGGTTCCAGCCGCACCCCGCAGGCGCGGTGCCCGTCCAGGTGGTACTTGCCCGCCTCCGGGTACAGGTCCACGGTGCCGGCGTACCCCTGGCCGGTCTCCAGGGCGCGGCGGATCGCGAAGTAGTCCACCTCGGTGTTGAACACGGTGGCGTTGCGGCCCAGGACGGGCGGGGAGTGCGCGTCCGAGTGGCTGACCAGCCGCAGGCGGTCCAGCGAGGAGACCCGCCAGTTCATCTCCGGATCCGAGGACAGACCCGTCTCCAGGGCGAAGACGTGGCCGGCCAGGTCGCCGTAGCACTCGTCCACGCCGTCGAAGCCGGACTTCGAGCCGAGGACGCCGAACCAGGGCGTCCAGGCGTGCGCGGGGACCAGGTAGGCGCCCTCGCCGCAGGACAGGACGGCCTCCAGCAGGTCGCGGGAGTCCACCGCCAGGGCCGGCCGCCCGTCCGAGGCGAGGTCGCCGTACGGGGACAGGGTGCGGGCCAGGCGCCCGGCCGCGTCGAAGTCCGGCGCGTAGCACAGGTGGTGGATCCTGCGGCCCCGGCCGCCGCGCCGGTAGTTGGTGGCGACCTCCACCTGGAGCAGGAAGCGCAGCGGGCCGCGGCAGACCGGTGGCAGGTCCTCCAGCACCTCGCGGTCGAGGTCGTCGCGCAGCCGGAACAGTCCCGGCTCCGCGGGCACCAGCGACTCGCGCAGCGCCTTTGCCCACACGGGGTGGAGGAAGTCGCCGGTGCCCAGCACGGTGATGCCCTTGCGCCGCGCCCACCAGGCCAGGTGAGGCAGATCGCTGTTGCGGCTGCACGCCCTGCTGTACCGGGAGTGCACGTGCAGGTCGGCGTAGTAGCGCATGTATCCACGCGTGCCCGGGAAGCGCGGCGGCATGACGGAAGGCGCCCAGGGGGTGCGCAGGGGCGCGGACGGGGCCGCGGGCCGGGCGCGGTGCGGGCCGGTGCTAGGTTGGCCGTGGCGCCCCCGCGCCCCGGACGAGCGCGTCGTACCCGGCAGGACAAGACGGCGCAGGTCATACGCAGCAAAGCGGCATCATCTGCGGAGGTCACGTCATGGCGTGGGTCGTACTGGTCGTATCGGGGCTCCTGGAGGCGGTGTGGGCCGCGGCGCTCTCGGCGTCGCAGGGCCTGACCCGGCTCAGGCCCAGTGTGCTGTTCGTCGTCGCCCTCGCCCTCAGCATGGGCGGCCTGGCCTACGCGATGCGCGGCATCCCCATCGGCACCGGGTACGCGGTGTGGGTCGGGATCGGGGCCGTGTGCACGGCGCTGTACGGGATGGTCGCGCTGGGCGATCCCGTCTCCGCCGGGCGTGTGCTCTGCCTGGTGCTGATCGTCGCCGGTGTCGTGGGCCTGAAGATCCTGGAGTGAGCGCGGTGGGTCCCGGCCGGGCGGGCCGGGACCCACCGCGACGGTCCGGAGCGGTCCTCAGCGGGATGTGTCGTCCTTGCCGGTGGAGCCCTTCTTCCGCCAGGTGCGCCCGGCGCGCCCGGTCGTGGCCGGATCGACCCGCCCCTTGGCGGTCTCGCCGGACAGATGGCGGACGTGCTCCCTGGCGACCTGCCTGAGTCGCCTGTCCTTCTCGTGCTGCTCTTCCTTGTGGCGGCGTTTGAACATGGTGCCTCGCTCCCTGCCTCGTACGGGCTGCCCGTGCGGGCCGTACGTGTGGGCTGTACGAGCAGCCCGTTGTGGGCTTTGCGCGCTACGCGGTTCCCCGCTCCCGGGTGTCCATGCCTGCCGGGTGGGGAGCAGCGGGAGGGGGGAGCCGGAATAGGGAGGGAAGCCCGGCTGTTCGGTAAAGTAATTGAACAATCAACCATCGGGATGTGAGCGCAGTGCAGTTCGGAATCTTCACCGTGGGCGACGTCACCCCGGACCCGACCACGGGCCGGACGCCCACCGAGCACGAACGCATCAAGGCCATGGTCGCCATCGCGCTCAAGGCCGAGGAGGTGGGCCTGGACGTCTTCGCCACCGGCGAGCACCACAACCCGCCCTTCGTGCCCTCCTCGCCGACGACCATGCTCGGCTGGATCGCCGCCCGCACCGAGCGCCTGATCCTGTCCACCTCCACCACCCTGATCACCACCAACGACCCGGTCAAGATCGCGGAGGACTTCGCGATGCTCCAGCACCTGGCCGACGGGCGCGTGGACGTGATGCTGGGACGGGGCAACACCGGACCGGTCTATCCCTGGTTCGGGCAGGACATCCGTCAGGGCATCCCGCTGGCGATCGAGAACTACGCGCTGCTGCACAAGCTGTGGCGCGAGGACGTGGTGGACTGGCAGGGCCGCTTCCGCACCCCCCTGCAGGGCTTCACCTCCACCCCGCGTCCGCTCGACGGCGCCCCGCCGTTCGTCTGGCACGGCTCCATCCGCTCCCCGGAGATCGCCGAGCAGGCCGCCTACTACGGCGACGGCTTCTTCCACAACAACATCTTCTGGAACAAGGAGCACACCCAGCGCATGGTCTCCCTGTACCGGGAGCGCTACGCCCACTACGGCCACGGCACCGCCGAGCAGGCGATCGTCGGCCTCGGCGGCCAGGTGTTCATGCGGCGCAACTCCCAGGACGCCGTCCGCGAGTTCCGCCCCTACTTCGACAACGCGCCCGTCTACGGACACGGGCCGTCGCTGGAGGAGTTCACCGAGCAGACCCCGCTGACGGTGGGCAGCCCGCAGCAGGTCGTCGAGAAGACCCTCGCCTTCCGCGACTACGCCGGCGACTACCAGCGCCAGCTCTTCCTGATGGACCACGCCGGGCTGCCGCTGAAGACGGTGCTGGAGCAGATCGACATGCTCGGCGAGGAGGTCGTGCCCGTGCTGCGCGAGGAGTTCGCCGCCAGGCGTCCCGCGCAGGTGCCGGACGCCCCCACGCACGCCTCCCTCCTCGCCCGCCGTGAGACGGGGGCCGAGGCGGGAGCGGAAGCCGCGGCCCCCGGCGCCACGGCCTGACACGGCCTGGCACGGCCACCGCACCCCTTCCGGACCCCGCCGGGCACACCGGACGCCCCCGTACAGGACTCGTAGGAGCACAACCATGGAACCCATCCGGATCACGGCCGTCTCCGCCGGTCTCGGCCGCCCCTCCTCCACCCGCCTGCTCGCCGACCGGCTGGCGCAGGCGGTCCGGCGGCATCTGGAGGGCGGGGAGCGCCCGGTGGAGGTACGGGTGGTGGAACTGCGCGACCTGGCCACCGACATCGCCCACAACCTGGTCACCGGCTTCCCCGGTCCCGCCCTGGCCGAGGCGGTCGGGGCGGTGACGGGGGCGGACGGCCTGATAGCGGTCACCCCCGTCTTCACCGCCTCCTACAGCGGCCTGTTCAAGTCCTTCTTCGACGTCATCGACAACACCGCGCTGCACGGCAAGCCGGTCCTGATGGCCGCGACCGGCGGCACGCCGCGGCACTCCCTGGTCATCGAGCACGCCATGCGCCCGATGTTCGCCTACCTGCGGGCGGTCACCGTCCCCACCGCCGTCTACGCCGCCTCCGAGGACTGGGGCGGTGTGGACGAGAGGGTGGGCGAGCTGTCGGCCCGCATCGAGCGGGCGGGGGAGGAGCTGGCGGAATTGGCCGGGGTCCGGCCGAGGCCCGCCGCGAGGGCCGCCGCGGCGGGTACGGACGACGTCAACGACGCGACCGACGCGACCGAGACGGCCGGCGTGGCCGACGGGAGCGGGCGGACGGAGACCGTCGTCCCCTTCGCCCGGCACCTGGCCGCCCTCGGTCTGGACTGATCCGCCCGCGCCCCGGCGGCCCCGAGGAGGCGGGCGGGGCCGCCGGGCGTACGGGTGCCGGGGCGCGGAAGCGGGTAGGCGTCCGGTTCCCGCGCCCCGTCGCCCGGGAGCCGGTGAACCGAGAGCCGGCGAGTCGGCGAACCGGACGGCCGGGGTGCCCGAGCCCCAGGCGCCCGAGAGGAAGACAGCCCCCATGACGACCAGCGTCGGCAACCCCGGCAGCACGACAGCCGAGTACAAGAGGTCCCCGAGCCACTTCACCGACCGCATCACGGCCGACGGCGCCGACGGCTGGCCGGTCGAGGCCGGACGGTACCGGCTGGTGGTCAGCCGGGCCTGTCCCTGGGCGAGCCGGGCCCTGGTGGTGCGGCGGCTGCTCGGCCTGGAGGACGCGATCTCCCTGGCGGTCACCGACCCCCTGCAGGACGAGCGGAGCTGGCGCTTCACCCTGGACCCGGACGGCCGGGACCCGGTGCTGGGCATCGCCTTCCTCGGCGAGGCGTACGCCGCCCGCGAGCCCGGCTACGACGGCGGCATCAGCGTTCCGGCGGTCGTCGACGTCCCCAGCGGCGCGCTCGTCACCAACGACTATCCGCGCATCACGCTCGACCTGGCCACCGAGTGGACCGCGCTGCACCGCGACGGCGCGCCCGACCTGTACCCCGAGCCGCTGCGCGACGAGATCGACGCGGTGATGGAGGACGTCTACCGCAATCTGAACAACGGCGTGTACCTGGCCGGGTTCGCCAAGAGCGAGCGGGCCTACGAACGCGCCTACCGCGACCTCTTCGCCTGCTGGGACCGGCTCTCCGAGCGCCTGGCCGGCCGCCGTTACCTGGTGGGGGACACCATCACCGAGGCCGACGTGCGGCTGTTCACCACCCTGGTGCGCTTCGACGCGGTCTACCACAACCACTTCAAGTGCAACCGCAACAAGCTGACCGAGGACCCGGTGCTGTGGGCCTACGCCCGCGACCTCTTCCAGACCCCCGGCTTCGGCGACACGGTCGACTTCGACCACATCAAGCGCCACTACTACCAGGTGCACACCGACATCAACCCCACCCAGATCGTGCCGCTGGGCCCGGACCCGTCCGGGTGGCTGACCCCGCACCACCGCGAGGAGCTGGGCGGGCGGCCCTTCGGCGACGGGACCCCGCCCGGCCCGCCGCCCGCGGCGGAGGAGATCCCCGCCCCGGGCCGGACCGGCGCCGGATCCGGAAGTGGCGTCGGCGGGGCGTGAAACCGGGCGCCTGGCCGGGTTCCCCGGGGCCTGTGCGGGTACTGCGGCGGGGACTCAGGACGATCGCAGGCACCGATGTGGGAAACGGGTGGTCACCGTGCTCGCCGGACGGCTGGACGTGAAGACGCGCGCCTTCTCGGTGGAGGAGGTGCCCACCCCGCGCCCGGGGCCGGGGGAGGCGCTGGTCAAGGTGGAGGCCGCGGGGGTCTGCCTGTCGGACGTGCACCTGATCGACGGCACGCTCACCCCGCTGTACCTGTCCGGGGACACCGTCACCCTCGGCCACGAGGTCGCGGGCGTCGTCGCCGAACCGGGCGCGGGCGTGACCCGGTGGCGGCCGGGGCAGCGCGTCCTGCTCCAGGCCGGGGAGGAGCGGGACGGGGTGGTGTGGACCCGCGGCGTGGACTACGACGGCGGCTGGGCCGAGTACGCGGTGGCGACCGGGTCGACGCTGGTGGAGATCCCGGACGAGCTGCCCTTCGAGCAGGCCGCGATCATCCCGGACGCGGTGTCCACCCCGTGGGCCGCCATCACCGCCACCGCCCGCACCGAGCCCGCGCGCCCGGCCGGCGTCTGGGGCGCGGGCGGTCTGGGCGTGCACGGTGTGCAACTGCTGCGCCTGGTGGGCGCCGCGCCGATCATCGCGGTCGACCCCCTGCCCGAGGCGCGCGAGCGGGCCCTGGCCTTCGGTGCCGACCTGGTCTTCCCCCCGGACGACCCCGAGCTGCCGGCCCGGGTGCGGGGGGAGACCGGCGGGGCCGGGCTGGCCTTCGCCTTCGACTTCGCCGGGGTGCCGGCGGTGCGGGAGCAGGCGGTGCGTTGCCTGGGACCGGGCGGCAGGCTGGTGCTGGTGGGGCTCACCGACCAGCCGCTGACCATCACCGACGGCACCGCCTTCAGCTACTTCCAGCAGCAGGTGCTGGGCCACTACGGCTCGTCCGACGAGCATGTGGTGCAGCTCGTCGAACTGGTGCGGCGGCACCGGCTGGACTTCTCGCGGTCGGTCAGCGGGGTGCTGCCGCTGGCGGAGGCGCGGGAGGCGGTGGACCGGCTGCTGCGCAAGGAGGGCAACCCGGTCCGGCTGATCCTGCGCCCGTGACGCGGCACCGTTGAGGCGTCGTTGAGGCGGCGGCGGGGCGGCGGCACGGGTCGTGCGAAAGATGGGCGCCGGCGCCGGGCAGGGTCTCGTCTCTCCTGCCCGGCGCCGGAGTGGGGCCGCCGGACCGGCGTCCGTGGGGGGAGAAAACGCCGGGCCGGCGGGCGGCCGCGCCGGTCGGCGGCCCTCCGGTGAGCCGGCTCACCGAAGAACCGCCCTGTCGTCAGCGGGCCTTGGCGGTGGACTCCTTCTGGAAGGCGCTCAGGCCGTACGCCCAGATCTGGTTGACCCGGCTGCGCTCGGCGGAGTTGGGGTAGGCGTTGGTGCAGGACGGGCCGGGGCCGCCGCCGGACATCAGCTCGCTGCACGGCCCGGAGTAGTTGTCCCGCAGGCCCAGCACATGGCCGGTCTCGTGCGAGGTGACGCGGGTGGAGTTGTAGACCTGGTTCTGCCGGTAGTCCAGGAAGATGTAGCCGTTGCCGCGGCCGTCGGTGCTGGCGTAGGAGCCGCGCGAGTCGTTGCCCTCGTAGTACCGGAAGTCGGCGTTGCTGCCCGAGACCAGGCGCACGTTGCTGACCGAGGAGTTCCAGATCTGTGCGCTGCGGGATATCTCGGTGGCGAACGAGGGCGCCCGGCTGGCGTCGTAGACGACCGTGACGGCCTGCGCGCCCGTGGCCCGCTGCTTGGACAGCGCGGACTCCATCACGGCCTCGAAGAAGGCCCTGGTGTTGGCCTGGTCGGCGGCGGAGCCGGAGTAGGCGGCGACCGAGGCGGGGAGCCGGTCGGCCTGGGAGGGGGCCGCGGAGGCCGGAACCGCGGTCAGGCTCAGGGCCGTGCCCAGACCGAGCGCCGCGGCCAGGGCGGCTCTGGAGAACTTCATGTGGGGGGTCTCCTTCTCGTCGGTGAACCCGGGTGCGGAACCTGATGCGGAACCTGTGGGGGCCGGGTCCGGCGGAGGAACTTCGGTCAGTCAGGATTGTGTTCGACCTCCGCGCCGCCGGGATGATGCCAACAGGCGATAGTGCCGGGCTATCGCCCGTGATCGCACCGCTCGGCCCCGGCCGGAAGAGGCGCGCCGAGGACCACCGGAACGGCCGGGGACGGCCCAAGTCGTGCGCCGGGAACGCCGGGCATGCCGTTTCGGTGCCGTTTGGACGGCTGGTGCCGCCTGTTGGGGCGTCGTTATCCTCCAGGGGTGGAGCTCGACGTGAGGCATCTGCGTGTGCTGTGCGCCATCGCCGACGCCGGCAGTGTCCGCAAGGCGGCGCTGCGCCTGGGCATGAGCCAGCCCTCCCTGACCACGCAGCTGCGCCGTATCGAGAACGCCATCGGCGGACGGCTGTTCACCCGGGAGCGTACGGGCAGCCGCCCCACGGCCCTGGGGCGGTCCGTGCTCTGCCGCGCACGTCCGATCGTCGCCGAGATGGCGGCCCTGGTGAGCGAGGCGAGGAGCGCGGCGGCCCTGGCCGGAGGGGCGCGGCTGCGGATCGGCAGCACGGCCAGCCGCGCCGTGGCCGGATGGGTGCGCAGGCTCCGGGAGCGCTACCCCGGTGCCGAGACCGGGATCCATATCGACGTCTCGGCCAACTCGCTGCTCCAGACGGTCGCCGACGGGCAGGTGGACGTGGCGTTCGTCCACGAGCCGGAGGGCTTTCCGCTGCGTTTCCCCCCGGGGGTGGAACAGCACGTCCTGATCGACAGGGAACCGCAGTTCATCGCCCTGCCCCAGACCCACCCCCAGGCCGGCCGACGGGTGGTCGACATGGCCGACCTCGCCGACGACCAGTGGATCGTCGACTTCACGGCGGACGGGGAGTGGGCCGCCACGCGCCGCGCCTTCGCGACCGCCGGACTGAACCCGCGCATGGTCCACGTGCCCGACAACACCACCGCCGCGGCGCTGATCGCCGGGGGCGAGGCGGTGAGCGTGTGCCAGCCCGTCTCCCAGCAGCGCCAGGGAATGGTCATCCGCCCGCTGCGCGACGACCCGCTGGCGGTACGGCTGTTACTGGCCTGCCGGTCGGACAGCCCGTCGGCGGCGGAGGTCGGCGGTCTCCACGCCGACCTCATGGCCGCCTACGCCGAGGTCGCCTGGGCCAGCCCCGCCTACCGCTGGTGGTTGCTGCGTCACGGTAGTCCGCTGCTCCCCCCGCCGGAGGGCGGCCCCGCGCCGTCCGGCGCGGACGGACCGCCGGAGCACGTCCTGGCCGCGGTGCCCGGCCGGCTCCGCGCCGCACGGCGGCCCGCTCCGCACACCACCGCGCCGGGCGTGCCCCGGGCGCGCGGGGGCGGCTGAGGCGTACACGGGCGGGACGCGGGCGGGCGGCCCCGGATCAGCCCCTGCCGAAGTCCAGCGGCGGCTCGACGGTGTGGAAGCACTGGGTGCACACATAGCCGCCGCGCGGCCCCTCCTGGACCGCCCAGCCGCACTGCGCGCAGTGCATCACGGCCACGTCGGGCGCCGGGACGTCGGAGTGTGATGGGGTCATCCGGTCGCTCCGCAGTTGCCGCAGGACCAGCGCCCGTCGGGGCCCTGGATGACGGTGGCTCCACATGTGGTGCAGTTCAACGGCAGTTCCCCTTCCGCCGTGTCCCGCCGGGTCCGCCCGCGCCGCCGGTGCGGTCACCACCGAAGGCGCGGCTGTCACACGTCACCGTAGCCCGGCGTGCGGAGCGGTGGCGAGACCCCGTGCCCGCGTCCGCCCTCCTCCTTCCGGCGCGGCGTCCGTTCCCGCGCGCCGCGCCGGGCACCGTGGATCTTCACGCCCATGTCCCCGGCCGTGCGGCGCGGTTGACGGAGCGGCACGCGAACCGGCGTCGCCCCCGCGGGATCCGGGGCGCCGCCCGGGGCCCCGGTGACGCCTCCCGCCCCGCGCTCACCGGCCGGTCCGCCGCGGCGGGCTTCCGGTCGCCCGGAACATCTCGCCCGTCAGCGCCCGGAAGGCCTCCTCGGGGTCCCGCCCGTCCAGCGGGTCGTCCAGGTTGCGGGAGAGCAGCAGCGTCGCGAAGCCGTGGGCCAGCGACCAGGCCGCCATGAAGCCGATGGCCGGGTCCTCCCCGTAGCCCTCCACCGCCGTGCGCAGCCGGCTCCGCGTCCGCTCGCGCGCCGCGAGGAGTTCCGGGGCGTCCGGGCGCAGGAGTTCGGGTCGGAACATGGTCTGGAAGTGCGCCGGGTGGGAGGTGGCGAAGCGCACGTACCGGACGCCCAGGTCCCGCAGGTCCCCCGTCTCGCCGAGGGCGGCGGCCAGCAGACCGTAGCCTTCGGTCGCGATGGCGGTGAGGAGGCCGGCGCGGTCCCCGAAGTGGTGTGCGGGCGCGGCGTGGGACACGCCCGCGCGGCGGGCGAGGTCGCGCAGGGACAGGGCCGCCGGTCCCTCGGTGGTGATGACGTCGAGGGCGGCGGTGAGCACGGTCCGCCGCAGGTCCCCGTGGTGGTAGGCGCGTCCGGTGGTCATGACAGGCAGGCTAGCGCGGTCCGCGCGTTGACAGGCCCGGTCGCCGGAGGCAATCTAGTCACTGTCAAGATGCTGGGTCGTGGGTTGTGGGAAGAGGGCGGTCATGGGCGAAGACGGCGGGCGCGTACGGCAGATGTGGCACCTCCTGGAGCCCCTGCACGCCGTCCTGTACTACGCGCCGCAGGTGTTCGAGGAGGTCGGGGCGCTCGGTTACGACACCGGCGAGCGCTGGCCGGGCTACTTCGCCCTGCGGGCGGCACCGCTGGGGGCCCCCGGCCCCCGACAGGTGGCCTCCGCGTTCTACAGCTTCAGTCCGCGCGCGGTCGCCGTCCACGTCCCCGCCGCCTGGGAGGTCGCCGCACCGGAGGAGGTGGTCGCGGCCCGGATGCGCGGCGTCGACCGGACGTACCGCGCGCTCGTCGGCGAGCGGACAAACGCCCCCGATCTCGCCGAGGCCGCCGCGCTCGCCCGCCGGGCGGCCGAGGCCGCGCGCACCGAGGGCCGTCCGCTCGCCGCCGCCAACGCCGAGCTGCCCTGGCCGCGGAAGCCGCATCTGGTGCTCTGGCAGGCCGCGACGATCCTGCGCGAGCACCGCGGTGACGGCCATGTCGCCGCCCTCCTGACCGCGGACCTCGACCCGGTGGAGGCGCTGGTCTCCTTCGCCGCGATCGGCGCGGCGCCGGCCGGGGTCTTCGCGAGCCGAGGCTGGAGCGAGCGCGAGTGGGCGGATGCCCGCGAACGGCTCCGCGCGCGGGGACTGCTGGACGCCGGCGGCGCCGCGACCGATGCGGGCCGCGCCCTGCGCGCCGAGGTCGAGCGCCGCACCGACGAACTGGCCGCCGCACCCTGGCGCGCCCTCGGAGCCGAGGACACCGCGCGCCTCGCCGAACTCCTCGGCCCCCTCTGGCTGGAGGTGCTCGGCTCGGGAATGCTGCCCCGCGAGAACACGCTCGGCATCGGGAAGGTCTGACACCCCGCCGTGCGGCGATCGCGCCGCGCCGGGATCCCGCGGACGTCCGGTGGCGCAACTCACCCCGGCGGTCCGGGCGGGTCTCGTTACCATCGAGGTACCGAATACCGGAATCCGCTCTTCCGAAATGCGGGACCAAGGTGTCTGCTGATCTCTCCTCCGTCATAGCCGCCACCACCCGGTGGCTGGTCCGCTCCTACCCGACCGCCGGCGGCGTGCTCAGCGCCTCCCTGGCCGAGGCGCAGGCGCGCCAGGCGGTCACGGTCGCGGCCTGGCTGCGCTATCCGACGCCGCTGGACGCCGCGCTGGTGGCGGTCGCCGGGCCGGGGGGCGCCCTGCGGCTGGACCGGATCACCGGCGCGGCGGCCCCGGAGCCGGCCGGCCCGGGCGAACCCGACAGCTCCGGCAGCCACGACGGTCCCGACGGCGCGTCCGCCGGACTGCCGTGGATCCCCGTGCCCCGCGAACCCGGCGAGACGGGGAGCGCCTGGCGCACCTGGGTGGACGAGGTCCTCGCCAGCTGGGCGGCCTGCCTGCTGACCTCGCCGGACCTGGTGGAGGAGGCGGTGGCCGGTGCCCTGCGCAGCGAGCACGCGCGGGGGCTGGCGGTGGACTTCCGCAGGCTGGCCGCGCCCGACGGGCTCGACCGGCAGGCCGCGCCCCTGCTGCGGCACCCCGACCTGATGGCGCCGGTCGCCGGGCTGCACCGCGACGGACTCCTGGCCTGCCTCGGCTCCCACCGGGGCCCGCAGGCCGGGGCCGCGGCGGCCGACTGACCCCGCCCGGGCCCGCCACCGTATTTCGATGGCGGGCCCGGGTGGCGTGGCCCGGGCGACGAGACCCGGCAGGCGGGGATCAGGCGGCGGGTGTCAGGCCCGCCGCCACAGGGCCGGGGTGTTCGGCGGCTCCCAGCCGGCCTGGGACAGATGCGCCTGGAGGCAGGTGTAGGAGGCTCCGCCGTACTCAACCCGGTCACCGGCCCCGTAGTTCACCCCCGCGCGCCAGGTGCCGCCGGGGCCGTCCGGGGGCGGGGTGGGCGGCGGCGTCTGGGAGACGTCGAGGACGAAGTCGAACGTCGCCTCCTTCGCCGAGCCGACCGTCCGCACGTTCATCAGCAGCGCGGGGTCGAAGATCGCGTCGGTGCCGTTGCGCGGCTCGCCCGGGAAGTAGAGCTGGGTGGTCAGCACGGGACGGCCCGGCGCCTGCGCCTTGACGTGGATGTGCCGGGTGCGGCCCGGATACAGGCCGGGGACGATCGTGGTGAGTTCGAACGCCCCCTGTGCGTCGGTGTACTGGTGGCCGCGGAACCGGTAGCCGGTGTTGTCGTAGGCGCCACCCGCGTCCGCCTGCCAGAAGTCCAGCAGTACGTCCGCGATCGGCTGGCAGGCCCGGCCGAACACGTACCCGCTGACGGTCAGCCGTGTGCCCTGGGTGCCCGCGTCGACCAGTGAGGTGCGGCGCGGCGAGTTCGGCTTGAAGTACGGGCCCTCCATCTGCGGTGGTGTGGGGTCGTCCCCGTCGTCGCAGTACGGGGTGAGCGGGAGCTGCTCGCCGGCGGACGACGGCCGCAGGTTGCGGGCCAGGGCCGGCGCACCGCCGACGAGCAGCGGCAGGGGAGCGGCCAGCAGCGCCCCCTTGAGCAGGCTCTTGCGGCTGATGGGGCGCGGCCCGGAGCCGGTCCCGGAGGCCGGTTCGGAGCCGGCTCCGGGGCGGGGGGTGGTGTGGTCTTCCACGGTTTCTCCTGCTGTCGGGGAAGGTGGTATGGACCTTTCGCGAGCAGGTCTGAACCTATGCGGGTGCCCGGGCGGAGGCGATGGACAGGATTCAGCGGTCGTGGTGATTCGTTCCGGTCCCGCCCCGCTCCGTCCCGCCCCGCTCCGTCCCGCCGTCCGCGCCCGTTCCGCCGCCCTCCCGGGCACCGCTGCGGAAGGCGCCCGGGGTGACACCGGTCTCCCGGCGGAAGAAGCGGCAGAAGTACGCCGGATCGGAGAAGCCCGCCTGCCGGGCCACCTGGCCCACCGTCATCCCCGTCCCCGTCAGCAGCCGCTTGGCCTCCAGTACCCGCGCCCGGCGCAGGAGCTGTCCCGGGGTGCGCCCGGTGGCCCGCCTGACCGTCTCGTTCAGATGGCCGGCCGACACCCCCAGCCGTGCCGCGCACTCGCGCACCGACAGCCGTCCGGCCTCCGGTTCCTCCAGCAGCCGTCCGAAGTCCCGGGCCGCCTTGGACACCCGTCCGCCCTCCGGCCCGGCCGCGGCGGCGGGCGGGCCGCCGCCGGACAGCCGGCTCGCGCGGACGAGGAGGACGTGCAGATAGGACTGGAGGACGGAGGCGAATCCCTCGCCCCGGGCGCGGTACTCCCGGTCCATCTCCCGCAGCAGCGCCGAGAGCCGCACCGCCTCGTCGCGCGGCGGCCGCAGCCACGGCCGCTCCCGCAGCCCCCGCAGCGTCTCGCGGTCCTCCGGGTGCTCCAGCAGGAAGTCGTCGGTGAACAGCACCACCCAGCCGTTCAGGCCCGAGACCCCGCGCCAGTGGTGCACCTGACCGGGAGCGACCGCGCAGAGGTTCGGCGGGCTCAGCGGCCACGGCACCGCGTCCACCACGTGCGTGCCGCTGCCGCTGGTGACGTACACGACCTCGTGGAAGACGTGCCGGTGCGGGAAGCCGGCGCGCGACAGCGGCCCGATGGTGTCGAAGGAGCCGATGGCGAACGGCAGCGCGTTCGGCGCGGGCACCTCCAGCCGGTGCAGCGGTACCGGCTCGTACGTCACTCACCCCACCTCCCCGGCGGGCCGGGCGGCCCGGTGGAGCATAGTGCGGGACGCCCGGCCGCCGGGAAGGATCAGGCCGACACGGTGAACGTGCGCGTGGTGCCGGAGAAGGAACGGGCGCCGCCCACCAGGGGCTTGGCGTCGCCGTGGTAGCGGACGCGGTAGCGGCCGGGGGTGGCGTCGGCGGGCACGTCCCAGGTGACGGTCACCTTCGAGGCGGCGATCCCGTCGCGCTCCCAGCGGAGGGCCGTCGACCAGTCACCGTCGTCGGCGACCGTGCGCCACACCCCGCCCTCGTACCGCTCCACCCGCAGATAGGTGCTGCCCCGGTGCAGGTCGTTGCCGGGATGGGCGCCGGCGAACACCGCCGTGACCCGCTCGCCGGCCCGGTAGCCCTCGCGCGGCTGGCTCAGCACGTCCCCGAAGGAGCGCCCGATCTGCGGGGCGTCCAGCACGATCGGCGGCTGGAGGGCGAGCGGCGCGGCGGACAGGTCGGGCGGCTCCGGGCCGGTCGGCAGCGCCCGCCCCTCGCGCATCGCACGGGCCAGCTGTGCCGAGACCTGCTGGATCGCGGGCAGTTGCCAGCGGCCGAAGAGGGTGCTGCCGCCCTCGTAGTGCTGGGCGTCGTACTCCTCGGGGGTGGTCAGGTAGTGGAAGTAGGAGTTGGCGTAGCCCGCCACCAGCACGTCGTCCAGATCCGCGCCGGTGGCCTGCGCGACGGTGCGCCGCAGCCGCAGCCCCGCCGCGATGGTGACCTCGCCGGGGACGCCGATCAGGTACAGCCGGCCGATCCGCACCAGCTGCACGGGGACGATCTCCTGCACCCAGGGGTAGACCCGGTTCATCTCCCCGATGGGCACGGCGATCGCCTTGGGCGCGTGGGCGTCGCGCAGCTCCGGCGAGACGGTGTAGACCACTGAGTGGGAGATGGCGTCCCAGAAGGGGTTCTCGCCCTCGGAGAAGCCGGGGAAGGCCGGCCCGTCCTCCGTGCTGCCCGCCGCCATGGCCGCGCCGACGGCCGGTTTGGCCGTCCTGTGGGTGCGCCCGTCGCCGGTGAACTCCGGCCCCACGGTGACGTCCGAGAGGTCCACGTACACCAGCCGGGAGTCCACGCCGCCCGACAGCCGGGTGCCGGGCCGCTCCAACTGCCGTGCGGCGGCCCGGTACTGGCGCAGACCGTTGGCCCGGGTGTGCTCGAAGTCCTCCGGCGTGGTCGGCGGCTCCAGGTCGAGGTTGGGGGACATGTCACCGGCGTTGGTCTGCGCGAAGGCGGCGATCACCTCGGGCGCGCCGTCGGCCAGGTAGTCCGCGCCCGCCACCTCCCGCTCCCAGTGGTAGGCGGCGTATCCCTTGTTGTCCGCGCTGATGAGCCGGTTGTCGCCGGACATGCTGGTGCAGTGGGTGGCGAACCAGTTGACCGCGCCCACCAGCCGCCCCTGCCGCTCGATCCGCAGCAGCGTGGTGAGCGGGTCGATCGCGTCGGGGAAGTGGGCTTTGACGTCGGCCGGGTTGCGGTCGAAGGCGGTACGGGAGCGGTTGACGCTGGCTCCGCGCAACTCCCCCCGGGAGAGCGACAGTTCGGAAGGCGCCAGATCGGCGTGGGCCCGGCCCACGGCCTCCACGATGCCGCGCACGACCGCGTCGAAGGTCTTGGCGTGGAAGCCGAGCGTGGTGATGTTGTAGAGCAGGTGGTGGGAGTAGCCGCCCGGACCGGCGTGGGTGTGGGTGGCGGTGATCATGGTGTTGCGGGCGTTGTAGAGGCCGCCGTACCGCTCGTCCAGGGCGCGCAGCACCGCCTGGTGCACGCTGGAGAAGATCATGGGGGAGTCGACCACGACGAGGGCCACCCGCTCCCCGGCGCTCCCGTCCCCGGCCCGGTCGGCGATGACGAAGGCGCGGGCCCGCAGCCGGTTGTGCAGGCCCTGGGCCTGCTGGTCGGTGCGCCCGTAGCCCATCATGCCGACCTCGGCCACCTCGCCGGTGGCGTCCGCGATGCCGCGCCCCACCAGATAGGAGCCGGTCCCCGCGGCATCGGCCTGCCCGGCGGCGGTACGGGCGGCGGTGGTGTCATCGGCGGCGTGGGCCGCGGCCGTGGGGAGCCCGGCGATGCCGAGCCCGGCCGTCGCGGCGGCGGCGCGCAGGACGCCGCGGCGGCTGCTGCCCGGTGCGCGGGCGGGGGCGTCCGAGGCGTCCTGGGCGGCCGGTGCGTCCGAGGTGGTGCCGGGCGGTGTGCGCCGCTGGGTTCGGGGATCGCTCACGTGCGGCTCCTCACGGTGCAGTAGGGGGTTACCGCCGGTTTACCGACAGGCGTTGTGAGCATGACACCCATGGCATCCGCAGACAATCCGTCTGCGCGGGATCGCCGCCGAAACGGCCGCGACGCCCCCGAGCGCCCCGGCGGGAGGCCGCCGCGCCTCCTGCGGGCCCGCCCCGACACCGCGCCACGCCGGGCGCCCGGCCCCGCCGGCGGAGCCGGCCGACTACCAGAGATCGCCCTCGCGCCAGTCGCAGACCAGCTCACCGGAGGCGTCCAGCTCCGCACCGCCCGCCACCGGCAGCACGTGGACGCACCCGTCGTCCTCCTCCGTACGCACGGCGCCCGAGGGAGTGAGCGCCGAGACGGGCCCCCGCCACAGCAGCCAGCCGCGCGCCGCGTAGAAACCCAGCGCCTCGTCGGTGGAGGCCAGCGCCCCCAGGTCGTACGCGCCGCGCACCACCCGCTCCAGTGACCCCATCAGCGCCGCCCCGTACCCGCGCCCGCGCCGGTCGGAGCGGACCCCCACACCCTCCACATAGCCGGCGCGCAGCGCCCGGCCGCCGTGCAGCAGCCGCCGCTGCACCAGCGAGGCGTGGCCCACCAGCTCCGGACCGTCCCAGGCCAGCGCGTGCACACCGCCCAGGGCGTGCTCCCAGTCCTGGTCGGTCATGTCCCCCTCGAACACCTCGTCGAGCAGGGACCGGGCCGCAGCGCGTACGGAGGCGTCCAGATCCGCCGTGTGGACGAGGGTGATCCCGCCGAAACCACCGCCGTCCCCGATCCTGATACCGGTCATGCGCCCATCCTGGCAGCACACCGCCGCCCGCCGCCGTCTCTCCACGGCGGCGGGCGGCGGTGCTCGGGGGTGCTCGGGGGTGAAGCCGTACCCGGGGCCGGCGGGCCGGGCAGGGGCGGCGCGCCTCAGTGGCGCCCCTGCCCCCGGCCGCGCAGCCTGCTCAGGGCCTGCTTGGCCTGGGCCCGCTTCCTGGGGTCGGAGGCCGCCCTCTTGGCCTGCCGGGTCAGACGGCGACCCTGCGGGGTTCGGGCGAACATGGCGATCTTGCTCAGAATGCCCGGCACGGTTCCTCCAGCTGTTCACGGGTGCCCGCCGCGGCGAGCCGCACCCTTTGCGCTCGGTTGTCCTCTTCGCCTCCTACCCCGGCGGGCGCGGGTGATGTACGGGCCCTCCCCGGGGCCGGGCCGCGGCCTTCGGGTGGCCTTCGGGTGGCCTTCGGAACGCGTGTTCCGGGCGTGAGCGGTCCGCTCTAGGATGAGCCCCGGTTCGCCGGCGACCGCGGGCGGGAGGGAGAAGCGGTGAAGCGTCCCACGATGGTGGACATCGCCCGCCGTGCGGGGGTCACCAAGAGCGCGGTGTCCTTCGCGCTCAACGGCCGCCCGGGGGTGTCGGAGGCGACCCGCGCCAGAGTGCTCGCCATCGCGCAGGAGCTGGGCTGGCAGCCCAACAGCGCCGCCAGGGCCCTCTCGGACGGCCGGGCCGGGGCCTTCGGACTGGTGGTGGACCGCCCGGCCCGCTCCCTGGGCATCGAGCCGTTCTTCATGCAGCTGGTCTCCGGTATCCAGAGCGAGTTGTCCGGGGACGGCACCTCCCTGCTGTTCACCGTCGCGCCCGACGCGGACGCCGAGACGGCCACCTACCGGGCCTGGTGGGCGCAGCGCAAGGTCGACGGCGTCTTCCTGGTCGACCTGCGGGTGGACGACCCCCGGATACGCGCCCTGGAGGAGCTGCGCCTGCCCGCCGTGGTGATCGGCGCACCCGTCGGCACCGGAAGCCTGCCCGCGGTGTGGAGCGACGACGCGGCGGGGGTGCGCACCGCCGTCACCCACCTCGCCGACCTCGGGCACCGCTCCATCGCCCACGTCACCGGGCCCGCCGCCCTGCGGCACACCCTCCTGCGCACCGAGGCGTTCGCCGCCGCCACCGCCGAGCGGGGCGTCACCGGCCGGAGCGTGGAGGCCGACTACAGCGGCGAACAGGGCTGCTCCGCCACCCGCGCCCTGCTGGAGGGCGAGGACCGCCCCACCGCGATCCTCTACGACAACGACGTGATGGCCGTCTCCGGCCTGAGCGCCGCGCAGAGCCTGGGCGTCCGCGTCCCCGCCGACGTCTCCCTGGTGGCCTGGGACGACTCACCGCTGTGCCGGCTGGTCCACCCCGGGCTGACCGCGCTGCACCGCGACATCGCCGCCTACGGCGCCCTGGCCGCCCGCCGGCTCCGGGACGTCGTAGCCGGCCACCGCGTCGAACACCGCCGCGCCCCCGACCCCACCCTCACCGTCCGCGCCAGCACCGCCGCCCCCTCGCGCGACGCGGCCCCGCTGTAGTCGTCGTCGGCCGGATTCCCGGAGATCTCTTCCAAGGCGTGGAAGACCGGCATGCGTCTGGAGGCCGCAGCCCCGGACGATCGGCCCCTGACCGGTAGGCGCATCCGGTACGGGGCCTCCTACTGCGGGCCTTCCGCGTCGGCCGCATCGGCCGCGACGCGGCCGGCCGGACGTTCGTATCGCTGCCTGGCCGCCTGCGGGGTGCCGAGCCCGAGCCCGAAGGCGATCTCCTGCCAGGTCGTGCCGCGACTCCGGGCCATTTCCCCGCGGACCAGCGGGACGAGGCTCAACGCGGCGGTGATGTCGGCGTGGTCCACCCCCGGTTCACCGTGATCCGGCCGTGCGGCCCCACGCTCGTACTGGAGTACTAGGGTGCATACGTTCGTGATCAATGAGTGACGCCTGACCGCCCGCCCTCTTCAACGACCGATCCGGAAGCCCTCCTCGATGTCGATTGACCGCAAGTTACGTTTGTCGCCTCGCCACCTGGAGGCCGAGGCGACGTTCGCGGCAGAAGCCGCCCCCCTGCGTCGCGCCGTTCTCATCTGGCTGCTTCCGGTGCTGTGGACTGTCTCCCTCGGCCTGTGGGGGCTGTCGCGGCAGGACAGCGTGTGGCGGGACGAGGCCGCGACCTGGCAGGTGGCCGAACGCTCCACAGCCGAGATTTGGCACATGCTGGGTAACGTCGACGTCGTGCACGGGTGTTACTACCTGCTGATGCACGTGCTGTTCGACTGCTTCGGGGCCGGCACCACAACCCTGCGGCTGCCCTCGGTGCTGGCCATGGGAGTCGCGGCGGCCTGCGTGGCGGTCATCGGTCACAGGCTGGCCGGCGTGTGGGTGGGCTTGGCAGGGGGTATGGCGTTCGGGCTGCTGCCCGCTGTGCAGTTCTACCTCCAGGAGGGGCGGCCCTACGCGATGGTCGCCGCCGGTGCCGGGATCTCCACACTGCTCCTCGTGACTGCGCTTCGCGGGCGTGGCCGGAGGCTGTGCTGGGCCGCATACGGCGGCACCGTTTGTCTGATGGGGCTGCTGAACTGGCTCTCACTTGTGATCTGCGCGGCACACCTGGGAACTCTCCTGTGGACACGAGCCGGGCGCGAAGTTTGGACACGCTGGATGACAGCCTCCGCGGCCGCCACGGCCTGTGTGCTGCCGTTGATCCTCTTCAGCCGGGGCCAGTCCGCACAGGTGTCATGGATACCGCCGCTGTCCTGGCACATGTTGATCGGCCCAGCGGTTCTGCTGGCCATCGGTGGCGTCGGCGCGCTACTGGACCGGCCCCGAGCAGGCCGGCTGTCGGTGGCAGCCGTCGGGTTACCGCTGCTGGCGGTGCCGCAGATCGGCCTCATCGCCCTTTCCCTGATTCAGCCGTTGTTCCTGGACCGGTACATCCTCTACAGCATGCTGGGGCTGGCACTGCTGATCGGCACTGCCGTCGGCTCGGCGATCCAGGCGGTCAGGCCCCGGCTCCCAAGAGCATCGAAGTGGATTCTCCCTGCAGTGGTTGCCGTGGCGGTGGTGGCACTGCTGCCGCAGACACTGGCCAAGCGGTCCCCGGCAAGCAGGGTGGACGATGTCCTGGCGGTGGCGTCGGAGGTGCGGCGGATGAAAGAAACCGGGAGTGCGGTGCTCTTCGTCCCGTCAGCGCGCAGGGACACCAAGTCCGTCTCACCAAACGCCTTTGCCGGACTGCGGGACATAGCTCTCGCGGAGAGCCCGGAGAGGTCCGGGACCCTGAAAGGCGTGGAGGCGAGCCCGGATCACATACGTGCTGCGATGCTGGCCCAGCAACGGATACTGCTGGTGACGGACGCGACGCGGGTGGCGAAACCGGTGACGGCCGAGCGGGACAACATGAAAACCACCGTGCTGAAGGAGTACTTCACGCCGGTGGCCGGCGAGCAGATTCGTGGCCGCCGGGTGACGGTGTACCAGCGGCTTGCGACAGCTCACTGACCGGCGGCGCAAGACCGCCGTCTCCATCTGCCTCCGTCGCATGACCGGCCGGACAAGTCCCGGGCGGCAGGCACGGCAGGGCATCGCCCACCGTCCGAGACGGGCACCCGATCACTGCGCCATGCGTTCCGCGTCGTCCGGAACCCAGGGAAACGGAACGCTTGGCCATCTCCGGGTATGCCGCATGCCCGAAGAGGTGGGTCGCCCAGTCCACGACCTCACCCCGGCCGGCGTCACACGCCATGGAGTGGATCCGGGCGGCCCGCCGGGCTACCGGACGAAGGCGGTGACGCCCTCGTACGTGCCCTGTGACGCCTCGCCCGTCGTCTCGTACTCCAGGAGCAGCAGTCCGTTCGGCGTCGCCTCGTGGCGGACCAGCCGGAGACCGCAGGGGGCGCCGGGGCCGGACATCAGGCGGCGGCCGGCCCTGAGCACCGTGGGCGCGACCACGAGGCGGAGCGTGTCGACCAGGCCGGCGGCCAACAGCGCGTCCCCCAGGCGGGCGCTGCCGTGGATCTGGATCTCCCGCCCCGGCCGAGCCCTGAGCTCGGCGACCGCGCCGACCGGATCGCCCCCGAGCACGGTCGTGGGGTGCCAGGACCCCTCGGTGAGGGTGTTGGAGACGACGTACTTCGGCAGTGTGTTCATCCGCTCGGCGAATGGGTCGGCCGGGTCGGTGATCGCCGGCCAGTCGCGTGCGAACGCCTCGTAGGTGCGCCGGCCCAGCAGCAGGCCGTCGGCGAGGTCGAGCCACGCGGAGGCGCGCCGCACGAACGTCCCGTCCATGTGGGGCACGAGCCAGCCGCCGCGGCCGAAACCGCCGCTGGTGTCCTCCTCCGGCGAGCCGGGCCCCTGGCTGACCCCGTCGAGCGTGGTGAAGGCGGTGATGGCGATCCTCATCGCGCAGCCCGTCGCGTGGCCGTGCTCTCGGCGAGGGCGGCCAGCTGGTCGGCGACCGAACCCCAGCCCTCGGCGAAGCCGAGCTTGGCGTGGCGGGCGCGGGCCTCCGGGTCGCCGTGCCGCACGACCATCCGGTAGTCCGTGCCCTCCGGGTGGTCGGCCAGTGTGATCGTGGCGGTCATCGCGACCGGGGCGGGATCGGCGGGGCGCCAGGCGCTGTCGACCGCGTTGGTGAACACGATCCGGTGGAGCTCGTCGACGGCGAGGAAGCACGCGTCCAGGTGCGGGACGAACCCGGCGCCGTCCTCGCTCAGCCGCGTCACGAACGCACCGCCGGGCCTGGGCTCCAGATGGTCCACCCGGCAGCGGGCCGGGGCGGGGACCCACCACCGTTCGAGCCGGGAGGGGTCGGTCCAGGCGCGCCAGACGGTCTCGCGCGGCGCGCGGATGATCCGCTCCAGGGCGAGATCGAGGTCGGGGTCGAAGCGGGGGCCGGGGTCGAAGCCGGGGCCGGGGTCGGGGTTCACTGCCTGTTCTCCTCCGGGTCGGTGACGAACTGCTCGAGTCGGTCGGTGCGCTCCTCCCAGATCCGGCGCTGCTGTGCGAGCCAGTCGTCGACGAGGGCGAGCCGCTCGCGGTTGAGCACGCAGCTGCGCACCCGGCCGGACTTGACCGTGTGTATGAGCCCGCTCGACTCGAGCGTCCGCACGTGCTTCATGAACGAGGGGAGGGTCATCGGGAACTCGCGGGCGAGGTCGCCGACGCTTCTGGGCCCGTGGCCGAGGTGCCGGACGACCGCACGCCGGGTCGGGTCGGCGAGGGCGACGAACACGCCGTCCAGCTCCGCCGAATACTTAGCCATGTGGCTAAGTATTGCGCGGGGTGATAGTTAGCGCAAGGGCTAAGTGTTGGGATGGCCGATCGGCGCCGGGTCCGGCTGAGTTCCTCAGCCGGACCCGGCGCCGATCGGCCCACGGTTCTCCGGGAGCACCGCCGCAGGACCGGGCGGGGCCTCAGGCCTCGGGGTTCAGCATCGCCGCCGCGGTGGCCCGGTCGGTCTCGGCGCCGGTGGTCAGCGCGTACAGGGCGTACCCGATCGGGGAGGAGTCCCACAGGTGCTTCGCCTGGGCCGCCAGGCCGGGGTGGACGTGCCCGCCCGCCCTCTCGTACGCGGTGAGGGTGGCTTGCAGCATCTCCTCGCCCGCGGCGCCGTACTGGAAGGACAGGTCACGGGCGGGGTCGTCCACGCGGGCGGTGGTCCAGTCCAGGACTCCGGTGATCGTGCCCTCCTCGTCCAGCAGCACGTGCGCGGGGTAGATCTCGCCGTGGGTCATCACGGTCCGCTCGGGCCAGCAGGTGTCGTCGTCGAGCCAGGCCCGCCAGGCCTCGGCCAGGGCGGGGGAGACGGTGAAGGCCTCGCTCACGCGGGCGATGTCGTCCCGCCACGCCTGACGTACCCGGGCCGGGGTGCGGACCTCGACACCCGCGGCCCCGGCCCGCTCCGGGGCGATGGAGTGCAGACGGGCCAGCAGGCGCCCCAGACGCTCGGCGTAGCCCGGGTCGGCGGGGTCCATGTGCCAGTCGGGCTCCCCGGCGTCGGTCAGGGTCAGGCCCGGGACGCCGGGCAGGGCCGGGTACGCGATCAGTTCGGGGGAGCGGACCTGCCAGTCGGGGACCGCGACGCCGTCCTCGGCCAGGACGGGGGCGACCAGGTCGAGGATGTGCCTCTCGGCGGCCATGCCCTCGGAGACATCGGCGCGGCGCGGCACGCGCAGCACCCACCTGCGGCCGCTCGTGTCGAAGGCCATGACGACCCGGTAGTCCAGGCCCGCCTCGTTCACGGTGGCGTCCCGCGCGGACAGGTGCAGGCCGTGGACGGCGGCCAGGGCTATGACGTCGTCGATCGTGTTCACGGGCCCACGCTTCCACCCGCGCCCGCGCCGCCTCCAGCCCTTTTCCCAGCCCCAGCCACGCCCCCGAGGGCTCCCCCCTCCGCACCGGCTCCGCCTGGAGTACCGGGCACGAGGCCCTCACATGGCCCGGCCGTGCGCTGATCTGCCGGTGCCGTCTCCGAACCGCATCGCGTCAGGAGCTCTAGGCTTCCGCCGTGAACGACATCACGCATGGCATACGGATCAGGCCGGGCAGCCTGGCCGACGCACCGGCCATTCTGGACATGCTCGACTCCGCGGTGGTCTGGATGAACGAGCGCGGCAACACAGAGCAGTGGGGCACGACGCCTTACTCGCAGAAGCCCGGCGGGGTGGCGCGTGTCGAGCGGTACACGACCGAGAACGCCCCGTACATCGCGGAGTTGGACGGACACCCCGTCGGAGCGATGGTGCTGGACTTAGGGCCCAGTCCGCAGATGCCGATCGCGCCGGCCGGGGAGCCCGAGCGGTACGTCCGGTTGCTGGTCTCCGACCGGCGGTATGCCGGTCTGGGGATCGGGGCGGCACTGCTGGCCCATGCCGTCGGGGAAACCCGGCGGGCCGGCGTGGAGTTGCTGCGGGTCGACTGCTGGGCGGGCGGCGGGGGTGAACTGGTTGCGTTCTACGAACGCAACGGTTTCACCCCCACCAGCCGCTTTCTGTCAGATTCCTGGCCGGGGCAAGTGCTGGCCCGGCGGGTCCGTGACCTCGAACCGCCGGACGCCACCTGAGCGGCAGGCACGGCGAGGCGTCAATGCCGTCCGAGGCCGGTGCGTGGTCACTCCGCCAGGCGTTCCACGTCGTCCGGGACCCAGGGGAAGGGGACGTCCGGCCACCGCACGGACGCCCACGCGCCGAGATCGACGGCGAGAACGGCATCGACGAAGACCTGCGGCGGACGGTAGCCGTGAGCGGTGACGTAGTGCGTGACGAGGAACGGAGCCGCGTAGGCGATGCCGGGCGCACCCGGGATCCGTACCTCCCCGTTCCCCTCCGGGGCCTCGCCCTCGGGGCACAGGTCGCACTCGTGCGTTCCCAGGCAGACGTTCATCCGCTGGACGTCCTGAACGGCTCTCAGCCGCTCCGTGAAAGCCTCGGGGACCGTCCCCAACGGGTACGGTCTGCCGACCTCCAGCCACCCGATGTTCAGGCGGGTGTACGCCGGGCGGTACCAGAGGGCGTGGAAGCCCGACTCCCTGTCCGTGAAAGCGTCCTCCTCCTGGTAGGTGTACTCGCTGAGATCCTCGTAGAACATCCGCCCACCACCGTCTCACCGCCTCACCGAGGTCTGTTCGGTTCCGCGACCTGTCAGGGAGCGGCCTGGCCGATGACGTTCTCGGAGATGCCGAACCTCGTCTCGCACTCCGGGCATGTCGCATGCCCGAACAGACGGGTCGCCCAGTCCGCGACCTCACGCCGGCCGGCACCGAGCGCCATGGCGTGGACCCGGGCGCCGATGCCGGTCAGTCCGTCCGGACTCGCAGGGTGCAGCTCGGTGTCGCACTCGTCCGCGTACTCGCCCGGCAGAACGCAGACGGCCGCCTCGCACTCGGGACATTCGACCTCGAACTCCTCCAGCAGCAGGTCGAGTCGGCTGGACCAGACCGGCACGCCCTCGAACGCCAGCAGGCTCTGTGCGAGGTACACGAAGGTCTCCGGCTCTGCGGCCGGGACATCGGACAGACAGGCGTGGGCCACGGACGCCAACTCGGTGATCCGGGAGGCGTGGTGGGAACGCCGCGCCGCGTCGGCTTCGGCGACGATCAGGCCCGCCATGAGCACAGCCTGCCTCCGGTCGCCGGGCGCACGGCCGGCCGCGATGTCCGCGAGGAGCGGCAGGGCGGCGTAGCTCGCCTCGTACACCGTGCCCTGGTGGCACAGCGCCGACCAGAGGTCGTGCCACACCCTCTCGTCCTCCCGGCCGCCGGTGAGGCGGTCGAAGAGACCGGGTACGTCGTCCGCCGGTCCGTACGCGTGCCTGAGCCGCGACCAGTCCACTGTGGGGTGCGCCATGTCCCGCATTCTGCACCGCCTCTTGTGCGGGCAGGACGCCGCCTCCTCGCCCGCGGCCACCGGTTCGGGCCACTGAGTCCGGCCCGGAAGGACCGGGCCGGCTCGCGGGCGGGCTCTCAGCCGATGGTGACCACGCGTGCCCAGGGCGGCGGGGCGTCCGGGACGTAGTGGGGGTCTTCCTCGTCCACGGCGCGGGCGGGGCGCGGGAAGAGGCCGACGACGGTACGGCAGGGCGGCTGGGCGGAGGGCCACGGCGTCTGGCCGTCGGTCAGGGCCACGATCACGTCCGGACGGGGCCCGCAGCGCAGCGCCCGCTCGAAGCCGGAGCGCAGGTCCGTCCCGCCGCCGCCGACCAACTCCACGTCCTCGGCCCGGCACAGGGGTACGGCGACCCCGGCCGCCGCGTCGCAGGAGATCACCGAGACCAGGTCACGCCGCCCGCCCACCGCCCGCGAGATCGCCACCACCTCCAGCAGCGCGCTGCCCAGCTCGGCGTCGCTCACCGAACCGGAGGTGTCGATCACGACGCGGACCCGGGGCGGCGTACGGCGCAAGCTCGGCAGCACCACGCCGGGGACCCCGGCCGAACGCCGGGAGGGCCGCCGGTAGCTGTGGTTCTCGCCCGCCCCCGGCGCGCCCGCCGCCGAGCGGATCGCCGACCCCAGCAGCCGCCGCCACGGCTGCGGCGGATGGAACGCCTCCTCGGCCCACCGGCGCCAGCCCTCCGGCGCCTCGCCCGGCCGTCCTTTGATCCCCTCGGCGACCCGGAAGCGGACCGCGTCCCGCTGCTGTCTGCTCAGCCCGTACGCCCCGCCGGGCCCCAGCTCCCACGGCCGCTTCCGCCCGTCGGCGCCGCTTCCGCAGTCCAACCAGGCCAGGTCGGCGGCGAGCCCCGACATCGAGGCCGTCCGCAGGTACTCCTCCATCAGCAGCCCGTCGGACAGCCCCAGCAGCGACGGCAGCACCGTACCGGCCGGCTGCGGCAGCCCGTCACCGTAGATGTCGTCGTTGATCTCGAAGTCGGCGGCGATGTTCCGCCGCAGCGACTCGCCCGGCCCGTACTCCCCGTGCTCCCGCGCGTACGCCTCGCTGCGCCAGTGGTGGTCCCGGAGCAGATGGGAGACCTCGTGAACCCAGACGCCCGCCAGCTCCTCCAGCGGGGTGCGCGCCACGAAACCGGGGGAGACGTAGACGCGCCAGTGCGCGTCCACCGCCATCGTCGGCACCGAGCGGTCCTCCACCACCCGCAGCGCGAACAGCGCGTCGGCCAGATAGGGGCGGACCTTCACCGCATGCAGCCGGGCGGCCAGCAACTTCTCCATGTCCAGGGCGAGTCCGGCCCGGCCGGCCGGCTCCGGCGCGGGCCGCCGCACCGGAACCGTGGCCCGCGCCGGGCGCGGCAGCGGATGCTCCGCGTCGCCCCTCATCGGCCCGCCTCCGCCGTACGCCCGGCCCCGGCCGCCGCCCGTTCCGCCACCCGCTCCACCGACCGCTCCGCCCGCCGGGCCAGGCCGACCACCCCGGCCAGCCGCTCCACCGCCCCCGGCACCTCCCAGTCGTCGCGCCGCAGCGCGGCCAGCGTCTTCGCCGGGGAGACCAGCAGATCCGGGGCGCCGGTCTCCATCGCCCTCACCAGTACCGCCCAGCCCGCCTCCCACCGCTTGCGCTCCGGCCGCGCCCCCACGGCCGCCACCACCGCCTCCAGCGCCGCCTGGCGCAGATCGCCCCGCTCCGGAAGCTCGGCGGCGGCCGGATCGGCCAGCAGCGACTCGGGGTCCGGGAGCTCCATCCGGTCCAGATGGGCCAGGAGTTCGAGCCCCGGTCCTTCTCCCACCGCGCCCCGCACCAGCAGCGCCAGCACCTCACGCGAGGCGGAGGCCGCCGTACCGAAGGCCAGCAGGGTCAGCGCAGCCTCCCAGCTCCGGGGCGATGGCCAGGCGCCGCCGCGCCGCGTCTCGCTGCCCGGCAGCCGGTGGACCAGCGTCGGCCGGGCCTCCAGGAAGCCGCAGACCGCGCGCCGGGCGAAGGCGACGGCCTCCGGCAGTCGCTCCGGCGCCAGCCGGGGCAGCTCGGCCCGGGGCCAGACCCCGCCCAGCCCGCGCACCACCACCTCCCGGTCGTGCGTCCAGTGCAGATGCACGAAACGGTTGGCCAGCGGCGCGCTCAGATCCCATCCGTCCGCCGCCGACGCGGGCGGATTGGCGGCCGCCACGATCCGGACCCCGGGCGGCAGCCGCAGCGCACCGACCTTACGTTCCAGTACGACCCGCAGCAGCGCGGCCTGGACCGCCGGGGTGGCGGTGGAGAGCTCGTCCAGGAAGAGCAGCCCCCGCCCGGCCCGCACGAGTTCCACGGCCCACTGCGGCGGCGCCATCGGCACGCCCTGCACGGCCGGGTCGTCGCCCACGACGGGCAGTCCGGAGAAGTCGGACGGCTCGTGGACGCTGGCGATCACGGTCGTCAGCGGCAGGTCGAGGGAGGCGGCGAGCTGCGTGAGGGCGGCGGTCTTGCCGATGCCCGGCTCGCCCCAGAGCAGTACGGGCAGATCGGCCGCGACGGCCAGGGTGAGCGCTTCGAGCTGCTCGTCGGCGCGCGGTTCGGTGGTGGTCGCCCGCAGCAGGGACAGCAGGTCGTCGGCGACGGCCAGACGGGCGCCGCTTGCGCGGTCGGTGTCGCCGGCACCGTCGGCCGGGGCAGCGGTGGGCAGGAGGGCGCTGGAGGACATGGGCATCACCTGAATCGGGACAGGGGGCGGGACGACCCGCCCCGGACGTGTTGGGGTGTGCTGCGCGGAGAAGTGACCTCGGCGGGAACGGCCGAGCAGCCGGTCAGCGGGTCAGGACGGTGCGGGGACGGGCTCGGTCGGCCCGCTTGCGGCGGATCGCGGGAGGTGTGTGGCGGTTCAGCCGGGGGCGACGGTCCGCCTCCGCAGCGGCGGCTTCCGTACCGGCGGCGGGGTGCACGGCGACCAGTCCCGCGCGGAAGAGACCGTGGTCGATGCGGCGTGCCGCGGCCGACCGCAACTCCTCCCGCAGCGGCCCGTCGCGCAGGACCGCACCGGGGCCGAGCAGCCCCTCGACCACGGCCAGTGCCCCGGCCACGTCACCGTGGCGCAGTCGCTCCCGCACCGCGGGCAGCTCCTGAGGGCTGCGGTGCACCGCGTCGATCGCGCGCAGGCAGGGCAGCGGCGGCCCGCCGAGCGCCACCAGCAGCTCCTCGCGCCGCAGTTGGGCCGGGTCGTGGTCGACCGCCGTCAGTACCCCGTCCCGCAGCGCGATCCGGTGGACCTCGCCCCGGCACTCCACCCGGTGCGGATCACCGGGCCCGGCATCCGAGCCGAGCACGAATGCCGCGTCGGCCACGGGCGCCGCACCGGATTCCGTCAGCGCCGCGGCGACGAGCGGATGCAGCCGACTGGGCGCGACCAGCCCGGCCCGCAGCAACTCCAGGTCCGGGAGGACCCGGGCCGCCGCCTCCGGCAGCACCGGAAGCGCCGCGACCTCCTGCGGCGGCAACGGCTCCCGCAGCGGCCGGAGGGCCGGAACATGGCTGTCGTCGGGGGCGAAGAGTTCGAGCACGGCGCGGCTGCGCGCACCGAGCCGCACGGTGAACGCCCCGCGAGAGCGCCCCTCGGCCCGCAGCAGCAACTCCGCCTCGGCGGCCCAACGTCCCACCGCCCGGGGCGAGTCGGGAACAGCGAGCCCACCGGGCGAGCACGGCTCCATGGACGGCACCCCGCCCGCTCCCAACACACCGCATCGACAAGCCAGTTCGGCACTCCGCCCGGCATCCCACAGATGCCGGTGCAGGTCGAGCCGGAAACGCCGGTCGGGGTGCGGATGCGGATGGTGCTCCGGAGACTCGCTCCCGGGCCCCTCCCACAGGGCCAGGGACATCCGCTGCCCGGCGTCCGCCCAGGCCGGAGGCGTCCGCACCACCAGTTGCGGCGACGCGGTGCCGGATGATGCCGGATAACGGGCCAGGCAGACGGTCAGACCGGGCCGGAGCCGCCCGTCGGGGGCGATCCGGGGCATGTGCCAGCGCAGCAGATCCGGCGCCAGCCGGCGCAGATCCGCACGGAGACGGGTGGTCAGTTCGGTGCCGTGGCGTTCGCGCACGGCGCGCAGATCGAGCTCGACGTCGATGCGGGCGGCGGCGCAGGCCCCCGCCCAGTCACCGGCCGCACGGCGCGTGGTCGCGGTCTCGATCATGGACGGTGGCACGGCGTACTGGCGTACGCGCCGCCACATCAGAAGGCGGGACGGAATCGTGTTCACGAGGTGATGCGCCATCAGCACTCACCTTGCGGACACGATTCCCCCAATCCACAAGAGGAGAAGTTCTTCATCGGCGGCATCGTAACCACACCGGCGACGATCTGTCAGTCCCCGGCCGCTTGGTGATCTCTCTCCCTCGACGTATGCCCCAACCGTCACAGGGGCTTGAGGCGGGTGCGCAGGAGGCAGAACTCGTTGCCCTCGGGATCGGACAGCACGTGCCAGCTCTCGGTGCCGGTCTGGCCGACGTCGACGGGCCGGGCGCCGAGGGCGAGCAGCCGTTCCAGCTCGGCGTCCTGGTCGCGGTCGGTGGCGTTGACGTCGATGTGCAGCCGGAGCTTCCCCGGGCGGGGGTCACTGGTGGGGCTGATGACGAGGGTGGGTTGCGGGCCGCCGAATCCGGTGCCGGGCGGGCCGATCTCGATGCTTCCGTCGTCGTCCCGGCCGAGCTCGACGTAGCCGAGGACCTCGCTCCAGAACGCGGCCAGCCGTTCGGGGTCGGTGGCGTCGACGACGAGTTCACTGATGCGGCATGCCATGGCCGTCACCCTATGCGGGCCAGGACGGCCCGCGCTCACACGAGGAAGAACTCAGGCCGCAAGACACACCACGGCATGACACAGGGCGTCGACCTGCTCGGGGGACATGTCGAAGTCGTAGGCGATGTCCTCGACCGACTCCCCGGCCTCCCACAGATCGGTGATGGACTTGACCGGGACACGATTCGCCGCGACGACAGGCCGGCCGTGACCGAATCGCGGATCGATCACGACGGGAACGGTCTGCGGATACTGCCTCGGCCGCAGACTCGTGGGGAAGTCGTCGTCGGCGTCCCACGAGAGACAGCGGAGGTGGTCGGACACGGCCTCGTGAATCGGGGCCTGCCCGTCCCGAGCCCTGCGCAGATCCCCGAAACCGTGCTCGACGAAAATGTCCACACCGTCCGTGGCGATCCGCTTCGACACCAGGCCGTAGGGGGTGGCGAAGGCGTTCCGCACGGCCGCCGCGGCCTCCCTGATCCCGCTCATCCGCAGGCCGAGCGAGCGCAGGGACCGCAGGACGTGAGCTTCGGCCACGGCGACGAACGGTACCGAGGGCTGCCCCCTCCGTACCGGTTCCACCTGGTGCACCAGAGGGGCGCCGGCGGCCTTCCCCTTCAGCCAGGACGCGAGGGTCGATGACGGAATCTCCAGGCAGGAAGAGGTTTCCGCAGGCGTCAGCAGTCCGTCCGTGAACCTGTCGACCATGATCGACCTCCCGTTGTCGTCAGGCCTCGCACCGTTACGTGCATCAGCCTCGCGCAGCTTCTCCGGGGTGGTTCCGTGCGGTCGTGCGGCGGCGGTCGTGCTCGGTGTCGAGGTCTTCCAGTTCCCGCAGCGCCGCAGCGCGCTCGCCCTCGGTGACCGGCCCGTGTTCATCCTCCAGCCAGTCGACCAGCTTCCGGAACCGGCCCTGCTCCCGGTCCTGCTCCCGCTTCAGGCGCAGCGCCTCGGTGAAGTACGCCGACAGGCCGCGCTCGGCTGCTTTGGGCCGGAGCTCCTCCAGGAGGTCTTCCGGGATCATCACGGTGACCTTCTCGGCTGCCGTGCGGGGCCTCGTGCCCGGTGAATCAGCCGGTCGCACGGAGTTCCTCGCGCTCCATGCGGCAGTCGCGGCACAACTGGCCGGGCCGGGCCGCGCGGATGGCGCGTTCGCAGCCGTCGCAGGTCTGGAGGGGCAGGACGGCGGGCTTGGCGGGCGACGGGGCCAAGGCGGGCGCGGGCAGGGGCGGCTCGCCGAGGCGGAAGGCCAGGATGCGGGCCGGGCGGGCCAGGAGCCGTTCGGGCAGGCCGGCGGTGAGCGTCTCGGTGATCCGGGCGGGGGACACGCCTGCCGCGAGCCACCGGGCCACGTCCGGGGCGAGCCGGGCGGCCTCGCTCTCGGAGAGGATCAGCCGGGGATCGGCGGCGCGGAGGGAGGCCAGGACCCGCACCGCGTCCGGATCGGCCTCGCCGAGTGGAGCAGGTGGAGCCTGCGGCGACCGCACCACGGCCGGGAGCGGGTCCGGGGGAGCGGCGGCCGGAGCTGGAGCAGACGGCAGAGACGCCGGGTCGGAGGCCGTACGCGGCGCGGGCACGCGGACGGGCGCGGGACGGGGTCGGCGGCCGGGTGGTGGGGTCGGGTCCGGGTCGTCGTCGCCCGGCGGTACGTCGTGGAAGTAGGTGCGGGTGCGGACCCGGCCGTCCGGCCCGCGCTCGCGCCGCCGCTCCAGGTGCCCGGACGCCTCCAGCTCCCGCAGGGCCCGGGAGATCAGGATCTCGCCCTCGGAGAAGTGCTCGCACAGCGCGGTGATGCTCACCGGAGCACCGTCCGGCAGGGATGCGATGTAGGCCGCGACCCCGATGGTGACCGCGCTGCCGGGCCGCTGGGCGAGCGCGTTGGCGAGGACGGTGAAGTTGGCGGTGAGGCGGGTGCGTACGTGGATCACGCCGGATGTCGGCGTACCGGCGCGGGCGCGCGAACGCGCGCTAAACTGCGAGTCAGCCATCGGGAAGGTCTCTGCTTCCTGATCGGTGAGGCCCTCGATCGGGATGCCAGTCCCGGCCGGGGGCCGCAACTTTTTGCGGTTGTCTCGGTGAACGTAACCACCCGCTTTTCGAACCTGCAAGCTCGCCACCCGTACGGGTGACGAGGGGAAAGGGTGGGTGGGTGGGAGGTTCTTTCTCCCGGTTCTTTAGGGGAGTTCGTGGCCCGCCGGACCCTCGTGGGCGAGGGTCCGGCGGGACCAGGGAGCCGACGCACACCGGCCCCCGGATCGCTCAGGCGCGGCGGTCGGCCTTCAACTCGCCTATGAAGGAAGCCCAGGACGCCGGCGGGAATGCCAGCACCGGCCCGTGCGGGGCCTTGCTGTCACGGATGGGGACGATGCCGGGGAAGCCGTCGGCCACCTCCACGCAGTCGCCACCCTCCTGGTTGCTGTAGCTGCTCTTGCGCCACTCGGCGCCGCTGAGATCGGGACGGGACACTCGCTTCACGGTTGTCCTCCAGCGCGGATCGGATCATGTCGAGCGACATGAGTGGGGGCAGGGCTGCCGCCCGCAGTCGATCGTATGTCTCCCTGTACGGCCTGATCTCCGCCGGTTCCTCGACGAGTTGGCCGTAGTCGGCGCCTTCCGTGTAGACCGTCTCCGAGCCGTCCGGCATCGTCAGCAGGGTCAGGGACCCGCCCAGTGCGCCATGCTCGCCCTGGTCGAACGGCAGCACCTGCACGGTGATGTGACGCTCCTCGGCCGCTTCGAGGAGGCTCGCCAACTGGTCCCGCATGACGGCTCGGCCTCCGATCGGACGCCGCAGCACCGACTCGTCCAGGATCACCCACAACTCCGGGGTGCCAGGTGACCAGAGCCTTGCCTGCCGCCCGATCCGGGCCGCGACGCGTTCCTCCAACTGTTCCTTGCCGCTGAGCGTCCGGCCGACGCTCAGCAGGGCCCGCGCGTACTCCTCGGTCTGGAGCAGGCCGGGCACCACATGTGCCGCGTACTGCATGATGACCGAGGCCCGTTCCGCGTACTCCATGAACCTGCGCGACCAGTTCGGGAACGTCTCGCGGTAGACGTACGGCCACAGGTCGACCAGCAGGTCGTCCGCTCCGAGGGCGTCGTCCAGCGTGCGCGCCAGCTCAAGCGTCGGTCTCGCCCCGGAGGCCCGCTCGACCTGGGTGATCCGGCTGGCGACCACATGCGCCTTCTCGCCCAGTTCCGCCTGGGTCAGCCCGGCGGCGACGCGGAGTCTGCGCACCCGCGAGCCGAACAGGGCTGCCATCGACGCTCCGGGATCAACATCCTTGGCCAAAACATCACTTCCGTTTCTTACGTGCTGGAAGGTAAGGCTTCCTCCCCTTCCGAGCCTAGGCTCGCCGGTCGATCCTGAAGCACGGAACGTAATGATCCGCCTACGTTGCGGATCGAACGAGGAAGCGAAGGACGGCTTTCGTGCTGATGACGACGACCACGCCCGACGAGGAACCGCAGCCGGGCGCGGCACACCCGGGAGGTCCCGAACCCCGGCTGTTCACCATGCGGTTCACGTCATCCGCCAAGGGGGCGCGGCTGGCCCGGAAGCTCGCCGTGCGGCGCATGGAGGAGTGGGGGTGGCCGGCCGCGTCGGACACCTCGTGCACCGTCTCCCTGCTGGTGGGCGAGCTGGCCGCCAACGCGGTGCGGCACGGCCGCGTGCCCGGACGCGACTTCCGTCTCGCGCTCGAAGTGCGAGGGGAGGCGATCCGTATCGAGGTCGCGGACGCCTCCCCCATCCCGCCTCCGGCCGCCCCGCCCTCACCGTCCGCCGACGAGGAGTCGGGGCGCGGCCTGCTCCTGGTGGACATCCTCGCCACCCGCTGGGGCGCGGTCCCGCGCGACCCCGTCGGCAAGACGGTCTGGGCGGAGGTGGCGACTACCGGTTGAGCGGAATCCCGTGCTCGTCGGCGAAGGTCCGTCGGCACAGGCCATGGCAGAAGCCGTACAGGGTCCCTTCGTGCACCAGTGTGAGCGTGGAGTCGTCGAGCTCCACACTCATGCCGCAGACCGGGTCGACCAGCCTGCCCTGCCGGGAGCCCGGGTCCGGGGCCTGAGCCTGGGCCTGGCGACCGGTGGCGCTGTCACGGTACGGCCGGGAGACGAGTTCCATGAGATCCAGGCTGCTCACGGCCCTCCCGTGGACCCCAATGCCGCCCTCGGAGACGCCGTCCACGAGGATGACCGCGTGCGGCTCGCGCCGTACCCGCTCGGGGTCGCGGCCGGCGGCCCGTTCGGTCTCGGCCAGGACGTCGGTGATGATCTCCACGGTGTGGCCGCTCACGTCCTTGCGCCACGATGCCGGGACGGTGACCCGTACCAGGTAGCGCGGTGGGTCCGCCGGATCCGATGCAGGCCTCTGGCCGAGCACCCAGGTGGCGGGCTCGTGCACGAGGACCTGGGTGATGGCGCGCTGGGCGTCGATGACCTCGACGGCGTGGCTGTCGTCCTCGACCATGAGCGTGTCGACGATCCGGCGCCCCAGCGCCTGCCGCTCCTCCTCACTCAGCGAGCCCCTGGGCACGTACACCTCGATCAGCAGCATCCCGTGCTCCTGTCGCGCGATCGGCTGTCGGCGTACCCACCACTATGCCCCGGAGGGTTCTGCGTGGCATCCGGGGACATCGGACAAACAGGATGCTCATGCCTCAGTGCATCGGCGGGCAGGCCCCCGCACGCCCCGGTCACCTCCGCGGCGCGCGGGTGCCGCTCAGGGGCCGGTAGTGCCGTCTATGCGTTCCCGCAGCAGGTCCGCGTGGCCGTTGTGGCGCGCGTACTCCTCGATCAGGTGGACCAGGATCCAGCGCAGCGATACCTCCTCGCTGCCCAGGTGCGCGGCTTCCTGCTCGGAGAGCCTGCCGGTCGCATCCAGCGAGGCGCCGGCGGTCAGCTCGCGTCCCCGCGCGACCTCGGCGCGCCAGGCGGCCAGCGCCTCGTCGATGCCGCGCTCGGGGGTGAGCCCGAAACCGTCCCGGCCCGCATCCGCGTGGACCGGGGGCACATCGAGACCGGCGAAGATCCGCTGGAACCAGTTGCGTTCGATCTCCGCCAGGTGCTGGACCAGGCCCAGCAGCGTCATCGACGACGGCTCCAGCGGGGCGGTACGGAGGCCGCGGTCGTCCAGCCCCGAGCACTTCAGCACCAGGGTCTCGCGGTGGAAGTCCAGCCAGCCCTCCAGCGTGGTCCGTTCGTCGGCGCGCGCCGGCGGGACGGTGCGTTCGTGCGGTGTGGTGGTCATGTGCTTCCTCTCTCCAGGCTCTCCTCGGACGTCCTCCCGTAGATCATCCCCGAAACGGGGCCGGTGCCGTCGTCATGGCTGTCCACCGGAACCTCCCGGTACGACAGACCTCTGGGGAGCACCGAGACCACCAGACGGGGATCGGGCTGCCACCACGGCCATTCCAGAGCCAGGTGATCCAGTCCGAAGTCCGAAGTCCGAAGTCCGTTGCCCGGGGCTCGGTGAACGGACAGGTGATGGACAGTACGTCGCCGACCCGGAAGTCCGCATCCCTTGCCACGGGGCCGGATCAGGGCGTGACCAGGGGAAGTCCGCGTACGGTTCGAGTTCACCGGCGCCCGGTGCCCGGTGACCTGAGCTGTGCCGAGGTTCATGGAGTGGCCGATACGCCAGGTGCCGGGGAGGCCATCTGCGTGCGGGACGGGGCAGGGTGAAACCGGGGTCCGTTCCAGGGTGGCCCCCGATGTCCGGACGTGGATCCGTCGGCAGTGTGGGAGACATGATTTCACCTCGTACCTCCCGGAGAGCCTTTGCGGGCGCTGCTCTGTCAGGGGCGGCTGCGCTGGCAGTCCCCGCTGTGCTGCCCGTACGCCGTGCCGCCGCCTCGCCCGCGCCGCTCCCGCCACTGAGTCCCGCCGCTCTGCGGGCGGCGATCGGCGACCTGGAGCACCCCCCGGCGACCGCGGCCCAGCTGCGCGTCGGCGGCACGGCCGGCTCCTGGTACGGCACCTCGGGGGTGGCCGACATCATGACGCGGCGGTCGGTGACAGCGCGCGACAGGATCCGGATCGGCAGCGTCACCAAGGTCTTCGTCGCCACGGTGGTGCTGCAACTGGTGGCGCAGGGACGCATCGCCCTGGATACGCCGGTGCGGCGCGTCCTGCCGGGGCTGCTGCCGGCCCGGTTCGGGGCCGTCACCGTGGCGCACCTGCTGAACCACACCAGCGGGCTGCCC
The DNA here is from genome assembly GCF_900114215.1 of Streptomyces mangrovi. Lineage (GTDB taxonomy): Bacteria > Actinomycetota > Actinomycetes > Streptomycetales > Streptomycetaceae > Streptomyces > Streptomyces barkulensis. The sequence continues at coordinate 275,937 of NZ_FOSG01000006.1, forward strand.
GACCACGTCGGCATCCCGGAGCCGCAGACCGCGGAGGAGGTGTTCCGCCACCGCTTCGACCACTGGACGCCACGGGAGTGGGTGGCCACGGCGACGCACGGTCCGCTGAGGTTCGCCCCGGGCACCCGGCAGGAGTACCGCGGTATCAACTACACCCTGGCCGCACTGGTCATCGAGGAGGTGACCGGCCGTCCGTACGGACAGGCCGTCGCATCCCGCATCCTGCGCCCCCTGAGCCTGCCACGCACTGCCGTGCCCGGCGGCGGCGATCCGCACATCCACGGCCGGCACGTGCACGGCTACCTGGCCATGTCCGACGGCCGCCTGCGGGACATCACCGTCCACGACCAGTCCGCCGGCCGGGGCGAAGGCGACATGATCTCCACCACCGACGACCTCGACCGGATGCTTGTCGCATTGTTCTCCGGCGTACTGCTCCCACCCGACCTGCTCCGGCTGATGTTCACCCTGCCACCGGGAGACGTGCGCATGGTGGACGGTTCCCCGGCCCGTTACAGCACCGGGCTGCAGCGGGCCACCGTCAACGGCACCACCCTCTGGGGCAAGACCGGCGAGACCTACGGCTACAAGACCGCCGCGTTCTCCACCCGCGATCGGCGGCGCCGCTTCGTGCTCGCCTATCACCCCACGACTTTCCGCACCGGTGAGGAGAGCCGGATGGTTGCCCGCGTCGCCGACCTGCTCACCCGCACCCCCGGCCGTCGCAGGCCCGCGTCCCCGAGCTGACATGGCACAACAGGCGCGACGCGCCGGCCTCGGCGCCCGGCGCGAGCGCGAACTGCTCGCCGCCCTCGGCTGAGGATCGGGGAGCACCCGGACGGACGGCGGCGGCAGGCGCCGGGCGGCGGGGCCCGGCGCCCAGCGTCCGTGCCTCAGCCGGGGCGTTTGGCCATGACGACCACGCCCGGGCCGGTCTGCTCCTCGGCGGGGAGGCGGAGCTCGGCGACCGGGTGCAGGCCGGCCCGCTCGATCAGCTCCACGAGCTGCTCCGGCCGCCACTGGTGCGTCGTCCAGCGGACGGGCACGCCTCCGTATGCCTCGGTGCGCGCGATGTCCTCGTCGCCGACGTGTGTCGCCGTGATGAGGTGCCCGCCCGGCTTCAGGGCGCGCGCGAACATGGCGAGGACCTGGGGGAGGACGTCGCGGGGGAGGTTGAACAGCGACCACCACCCGAGCACGCCGCCCAGGGACGCCTCGCCGAGGTCGAGGTCGGTGGCGGAGGCGACGTCGAAGCGGCAGTGCGGGTAGAGGCGGCGCGCGTTCTCGATCATGCGGGGGGAGAGGTCGACCCCGGACACCTCGAGTCCGCGTTCGGCGAGGTAGGCGGTCACCGTTCCGGGGCCGCAGCCGACGTCGAGGACGGGCCCGAGGCCGTGCACGGTGTCGGCGAAGGCGTCGATCGAGGCCTTGAGCCAGGGATGGGTGCGGATGTCGCCGCATCCCGTCGTCCGGACCATGTGAACGTAGTTGTCGGCCACCCGGTCGTAGGACTCACGGACCGTGTCGAGATCGGCCGGGCGGTCGATGGGGTGTAAGCGCATCGGCCGAGGATAGGACAGCCTTCCCTGGTCACGGGACCGTCGGCCTCCCCGGCGGGCCGAACGGCACTGGCCACCGGAGCGGCGCGGTGTTGTCATGGGGAGGGAGGACGGCGACGGCGCGGACCGGCCGGCGAGGGCGCGGCGGCCGGCGCCGTGACGCGGAGGAGGCCGATGCCATGCTGTACCGCCACACGGTCGGTGACGTGATGACCGAGGACGTGGTCACCTTCCGCCCCGACACGCCGCTGTCGGAGGTCGCCGCCCTGCTGGACGCCAACGACATCGTCTCGGCCCCGGTCGTCGACGCCGACGGCGCTCCCGTCGGCGTCGTCTCCGCCTCCGACGTGCTGCGGCACGAGACCGGCATGCCCGACCCGCAGGGCCAGGACGGGGACGACGAGCGCCCCTGGGGCAAGGCCCGGGCCCGGACCGCGGGCGCGCTCATGAGCAGCCCCGTCTTCACCGCCCGCGCCGACTGGGCGATCCCCCGGGTCGCGCGGGAACTGCGCGGGCGGCACGTCAAGCAGCTGCCGGTGGTCGACGAGGACGGGCTCCTGGCCGGCATCGTCACCCGCAGCGACCTGCTCGACGTCTTCATCCGCTCCGATGCCGAGATCCGCGAGGAGGTCGAGCAGGACGTCCTGGGGGACATCCTCGACCTGGACGAGGACGCCGTCGCGGTCGACGTCCGGGACGGCGTCGTCACTCTTCGGGGGGACGTGCCGGAAGCGCGTCTCGTGCCGGTGGTCGTGGCCCTGTGCCAGGGCATCGACGGGGTCGCGGGGGTGGACGCCCGCCTCGCCGCCGCCCGGGCGGGCTGAGCGCCGCGCCCCGGCCCGGGTCCGACGCCGGGCTCAGGAGGAGTAGAGGGCCTCGATCTCCGCCTCGTACATCTTCGTGATCGCCGCTCGCCGCATCTTCAGCGACGGGGTGACCAGCCCCTCCCGCATGCTGAACTCCGCCGGCAGGATCCGGAAGGCCCGGATGGACTCCGCACGCGACACCGCGTTGTTGGCCTTGGACACCGCCCGCTGGACCTCCGCGTGCAGCTCCTCGTCGCGCAGGACCTCCCGGGGCGACAGCGGCTCCCGCTCGCGCAGCCGGAACCAGTGCTCCAGCGCCTCGGGGTCGAGGGTGACCAGCGCCGCCACGTAGGGGCGGTCGTCGCCGACGACCAGGCACTGGGAGATCAGCGGATGGGCGCGGACGCGGTCCTCCAGGACCTGCGGGGCGACGCTCTTGCCGCCGCTGGTGATGATGATGTCCTTCTTGCGCCCGGTGATGACCAGATAGCCCTCGTCGTCCAGGTGGCCGACGTCCCCGGTGGCGAACCAGCCGTCCCGCAGCACCCTGGCGGTCGCCTCGGGGTTGTTGAGGTAGCCGGCGAAGACGACGTCGCCGTGCACCCAGATCTCCCCGTCGCGGGCGATGTGGATCGAGTGGCCCGGCATCGGGCGGCCCACCGTGCCGAACTTGACGCGGCCCATCGGCTGGCCGGTCACCGCCGCGGTGGTCTCGGTCAGCCCGTAGCCGTCGTAGACCGTGATCCCGGCGCCGGCGAAGATCAGGCCGAGTTCGCGGCGCAGTGTGGAGCCGCCCGAGACCGCGTACCGCACCTGCCCGCCCAGCACCGCCCGCAGTTTCCGGTACACGGTGCGGTCGAAGAGCGCGTGCGAGGCCCTGAGCACGGGGCCGGGCCCGGGGCCCGTGCCGGCGTTGTGCTGCTCCACGGCCTCGGCGTAGCGCACCGCGACGTCCATCGCCCGGTCGAACACCTCGCCCTTGCCGGCCTCCAGAGCGGCCTGCCGGGCCTTGCGGTAGATCTTCTCGAAGACGTAGGGCACGGCGAAGACGAACGTCGGCCTGAAGGACGCGAGCGCGGGCAGCAGCTCGGCGGGCGCGATCTCGGGCTGGTGGCCCAGGAGTACGCCGTTGCGGATGCAGAAGACCTGCACCATCAGGCCGTAGATGTGGGACAGCGGCAGGAAGGCGAGGATGGCGGGCCGCTCGCCCTGCGCGGCGATGAGCCCGGGCCAGCCGGCGAGCAGGATGTCGCACTCGGCCGCGAGGTTGGCGTGGGTGATCACGCAGCCCTTGGGGCGGCCGGTGGTGCCGGAGGTGTAGGTGACGGCGGCGACCGAGCGCGGTGTCACCGCCAGGCGGTGGCGGTCCACCAGATCGTCGGGGACGCCGCGCCCCAGCTCGGTCAGCTCCCGCAGGCAGCCGGTGTCGAGCTGCCAGATGCGGCGCAGCGACGGCGCCGCGTCGCACACCGAGCCCACCGTCATGGCGTGCTCCTCGTGCTCGACGACGACCGCCGCCACCTGCGCGTCGGCCAGAATCCAGCGCACCTGTTCGGCGGAGGAGGTGGGGTAGACGGGCACGACCTGGGCGCCGATCGTCCACAGCGCGTAGCTGAGCAGCGTCCATTCGTAGCGGGTGCGGGCCATCACCGCGACCCGGTCGTCGAACCGTATGCCGTCGGCCAGCAGGCCCTTGGCCAGGGTCCTCACCTCGTCGCGGAAGGCGGCGGCGGTGACGGTGGCCCACTCACCGCCCGCCGGAACACCACCGGCCGGATCACCGCCCGCCGGTGCCGCACGGCGGGCGAGCTGCGCGAAGTGCGGGTCGCGTTCGGCCAGTTCATGGACCGAGTCCGCCAGCCCTCCCTTCCGCATCGGCTCCACCACGGGCGGAAGGCTGAAATCGCGCACGGCACCCCCATCACCGAACCTCTGCCGCATCGCGTTCCGGGCGGCAGGGGGCGAAAAATACCGATGAACGCGCCCGTTGCCCAGGGCTTGATCAAAAACCGTTCTCCTGTGCGACTCCTCCGGGTGGGTGCGATTCCTCCGGACGGGCCGGGCCTCGGCCTCGCGACGGCGCGCGGCGCGCGGCGCGCGGCGCACGACCGCGGCCGGAGGGCGCTCCCCCCATGGGACGCCCTCCGGCCTCGTGCCGCCCGCGCACCCGGGCGGCACGCGGCGGTGGTCAGGAACGGGATCGGACTTCGGCTCGAGTCAGGGCGGTGCTCACACCCGCTGCCACAGAGCCGGGGTGTTCGGCGGCTCCCAGCCCGGCTGCGCCTGGTGGCCCTGGAGGCAGCGGTAGGTCGCGCCCCCGTAGGTCACCTGGTCGCCGGCCGAGTAGACGGTGCCGGCCTGCCAGGTGCCGCCCGGCGGGTCGGTGGGCGGGTCGGTGGGGTCGGGGTCGGGGCCGCCGCCGGTGGTCTTCAGCGTCAGGCCGTAGGCGGAGAGGATCTCGTTGATCGGCTGGTGGTAGGTGGTGCCGCCGGTGCGGCAGTTGCCGGAGCCGCCGGAGGTGACGCCCTGGGCCTGGCTGCCGGAGATGTAGGAGCCGCCGGAGTCGCCGGGCTCGGCGCACACAGTGGTCCGGGTCACGCCGGTGATGGTGCCCTCGGGGTAGGTGACGCTGGTGTTGTGCTGCTGGATGGTGCCGCAGTGCCAGCCGGTGGTGGAGCCCGAGCGGCATATGGACGCGCCCACCGCCGCCTGCGTGGAGCCCGCGACCTGGACGTTGCCGCTGGAGGTCTTCACGTACGGGGTGGCGGTCCAGTTGGAGTTGGCCGCGACCCAGGCGTAGTCGTTGCCGGGGAAGGACGAGCCCTGGAAGGTACCCAGCGCCACCTGGTTGTAGCCCGAGACGCTGGTGCCGGTACGGCCGCAGTGGCCGGCGGTGGCGAAGCCCTGCTGACTTCCCTTGGTGACGGGGAAGCCGACCGAGCAGCGGCCGGAGCCGCCCATGTAGTACGCGTCGCCGCCGCGCAGGTCGTACAGCGGGCGGGGCCGCTCGTCGGACTTCACCACGCGCACCAGGCCGCCGGCCACGCCCGCGGCCTCGGCGAAGGCGCGGGCCTCGGCGGTGTCGGAGGCGCGGACGACCACGGAGTTGGTCTTGACGTCGACGTACCACACGGGCGCGGCGGTGGTGGCGTTCTTCTCGGCGGCCCGGTCCAGCGCGGCCTTGGCGGCGTCGAGTTCGGCCAGGGTGTGCTCGACGACCTTGGCCCGGGCGCCCTGAGCGGTGATCGCGCGGGTCTCGGAGGCGTCGGTGGTGGCGACGGTGAGGGTCGCGGCGTCGTCGCCCGCCACCCAGGCGCCGGCGAAGTCGCCGCCGAGCGCCAGGCGCAGTTTCCCGGCGGCCTCTCCGGCCCTGCTCTCGTTCACCAGCCGGTCCTTCGCCTCGCCGGCGGTGAGGCCGAGATCGCGCTGCATGGCCTTGAGCAGGCCGGGCGGCACGGAGGACAGGGCGGACGAGGCAGGGTGGGCGTCCGCCTTCCGCGGGGCGGACGCGGCGGGGTCGGCCGTCGCGGTGCCCGGCAGCAGTCCGGTCAGGGCGAGTGCGCCGGCCGCCACGGCGGCCGCGCACGCGCCTGCGACGCGTCTGTGGAGCATGTGGTTCTCCTCGGTTTCGTCGGGGTGACCGAAACCGTAGACGCGGACGCGGTGGGGGGAGGAGCTGTCAACTCTCCTCCCCCCACCGCGTTATGGAAGCCGCCGTACCCCGTGTGGCCTGCGGATTCCGTCGTGCCGCAGTGCGCGGATCAGTGTCCGGATCAGTGCTTGCCCGCCGGGGCGAGGTGGTCCAGGGACGTGGCCAGGGCCTTGCGCCGCCCGTTCTTGGCCGGAGCCGAGACCACTTCGAGCTCCTCGAGAGCGTCCAGGGCGCGCCGGGCGGCCGTACGGGAGAGGGAGAAGCGCTGCTGCACGTAGACCATGCTGGCGTTCTGCTCGGTGACGACGGCCTGTGCGATCTCGCGGAGCGTCCCGGCGTCCATTCCGGCGGCCTCCGCCTGCCGGGCGAACGGACCGCCGGCGGACTCGGCGCCGGATTCGGACTCGGATTCGGCCGGTCCGGGCTCGGCGGGCGGCTCGGCGGCCGCGGCAGGCGCCTCGGCGGCCTCGGTCTCCTCGTCCGACGGGGCCGCCTGCTTCACGATGCGCGCGGCGGGCGCCCGGCCAGGTTCCTCGGAGGAGTCCTCGGCGGCCGGCCCGGGCTCCGGGGCGGTGTTGTCGACGCCCCCGGCGGGTACCGTGACGGGCTCCGCGGCTGCGGGCGCGGACGGCACGGCCTCGTCGATCTTCTCGACGGCAGGCTCCGGCTTCGGTTCCGGTTCCGGTTCCGGCGTACGGGGCGCCGGGTCCTCGGCTACGGGAGTGGCGGACGCCTCGGCGGGTGCGGAGGGTTCGTTCCCGGTGGAGGGCTCCGGAGCGGCGACCTTGCCGCCGTCGGCCTCCACAGCGGCTTCCGCGGTCTCCGCGGTCTCCGCGGTCTCCGTGGTCTCCGTGGTGGCCGGGACCGCCGGGGCGGCCTCCTCGGCCCGGGGAGCGGGGATCTCGGCGGGGGCCTCGGTCCCCGGGGCGGGCGTCTCGGCCTTCACCGTCTCCACGGTGGGGGAGGCGGGCTCGTCGGCAGGGGGCTCCGGCGTCTGGGGCGCCCCGGTCTCCGGCGCCGGTGAGTCCTCGCCCCGAGCCTCCGGTTCCCGTGTGCTCTGCTCGGGCTCCGGTGCGCGGGGAGCCGAGTCCCGGCTCTCCTCCCGTTCCGACCGTTCCGACCGCTCCGGCTGAGGGGCGGAGTCAGCGGGATCGGAGATGAACAGGCCGCCCGTCGAAAGCCGTTCCGGAGCGGTCTCCTCCACGGAGACCGCCTCCACCGGAACGGAACCGGAGGCGCTCTCCCTCTCCTCCTCGCGGTGCTCCGCCTCCTGCCGAGGCTCGGTGCGCGGCTCGGTGTGTGGCTCCGGCTCGGTACGGACGGTGGCCTCCGCCGTCTTCTTCTCGGCCTTCTCCTCAGCCGTCTCCTCGGCTCCGCCCTGCCCGGCGGTCCGCTCACCGGCCGCCGCGCGTGCGGCACCGCGTCCGCCCGCCGGGGCGCGGCGGCCCGCCAGGACGGCGGCTCCCGCCGCGAGGAGGAAGACGGTGCCGCCCGCCAGGTGCGGCACGGAACCCAGAACGGCTCCGAGGACGAGGAGGATCAGGCCGGCCAGCGCCAGGACCGCGGACAGGCGTGCGGCCGTCTTCGGCCGGTTCTTCCCCGCGGGACGCGGAGCGTCCTCCCGTGGGGCCTCCGCCTCCGCGGCGGTCCGGCCCGCTCCTCGGCAGCTTCGGCCTTCGCTCTCGTGGTGGCCGATGACCCCGTCGGTCACCGGCGCCCGCTGCTCGCAGACCGGGCATGTATCGCGACGCATTCAGCCCCCTTGTGGCACTTCCCAGGACGACGGACTGTAGCGGACCGGGGGATGTCATCGTGGGGGTGGTACCGGCACTCCGCATCCGTCCGGGCGTACGCCCCGACCAGCGGCCCGTCGGCCGCCGCACAACTCCGTTCTGCTACGGGAGCCTTGGCGGTCGGGCCGGGCGGGCCGCCGGGGCGCCGGTCGGGCACCCCGGCGTGTCGTGCGAGGCCGTATCGTCCGACTGTCGTCCCGCGGTCATCCGACCGCCGCCGGGGAAGTCGCGCCGAACCCGGGGTGGTCGGCAAGCCACCGGGTGTAACTGGTGCTGCGGGCGGCGGCCTCGGTGTGCGCCGCGCGGGCCTGGGCGACCACCGGGCCCGCGACGCCCGCCGCGGACGAGCCCGGATGCCAGCCGACCAGATGCCGCCAGTGCAGCGGAGCCCCGGCCAGCGGGCGGGTCACCACGCCCGGGGCCGGCGGGAACGTGGCCCGGCACAGTCCCACCGCCCGCCCCACCTGCACCAGATGGACGCACGAGGCGGTGTCGGTCTCGTAGACGCGGACGGGGGTGAATCCTGCGCGGGCGCAGACCGCGGCGAAGCAGTCCGCGAAGCAGCCGTCCCCCGGCACGTCCGTCCAGGACTCCCGGGCCAGCTCGGCCAGTTCCACTTCGCGCCGTTCGGCCAGCGGGTGATCCCGGCCCAGCATCACGAACACCGGATCGACGGCGATCTCCCGCCACACCAGCCGGTCCGCCGCGGGCGGCGGACTCTCCCCGCAGGCGCCGACCAGGGCGAAGTCCACCCGTCCCTCGACCACCAGCGCGGCGATCTCCCGTTCCGACCAGGAGGTGCGGGTGGTCACCGCGACCTGCGGATGGGACTTCGCCAGCCGGTCCACCAGGCCGCCCAGCAGCGGCCCGTGCGTACCGCCGAGCCGGAAGCGCGGCATGCCCTCCCACGCCCGCGCGAACCGTACGGCCTCCTCCTGGAGTTCGCGCACCGCGGGCAGCAGCACACAGGCACGGTCCAGTACCAGCTCGCCCAGCGCGGTCGGCCGGACCCCGAACCGGCCGCGGGTGAACAGTGCCCCGCCCAGGGCGCGTTCGATCCGCTTGAGCTGTGCGCTGAGCGCCGGCTGGGCCAGGCCCAGCGCCGTGGCCGCCCGGGTGAGACTGCCCGCGTCCGCGATCGCCCGGATCGTCTTCAGGTGCCGCAGTTCCAGGTCCATGCCCGACAGCTTGGGCCGCCCGGTACGCGGGGGCAATACATCGGCAGAGGATTGGTACGGACCACAACTCCGGTGTGCGGTCGCCGAGTCGGCGCCCGGGTTAGGCTCTGCGCATGTCCGGGGCAGCTCAGAGGTTCGACTCTTCCATGGCCGCCTGGCGGCAGTGGCAGCAGGCCCCCTGGGGGCGTCTGCGCTTCACCCTCGCCGAGGCCAACCTCCTGCGCCATCTGGACGGACTCGGCCACGGCCCCCTGCGGATCCTGGACCTTGCCGGAGGAGACGGCGGCGACGCCGTCCGGCTGGCCGCGCGCGGCCACCGCGTGACCGTGGTGGATCTCGCCCCCGGGATGCTGGCCGCCGCGGAGGAACGGGCCGCAGCGGCCGGAGTCGCCGACCGCGTCACCTGCGTCCGGGCTCGTGTCGAGGAGTTGCCGAGGGAGATCGCCTCGGGCGGCTGGGACGCCGTGCTGTGCCACAACCTCCTGCAGTACGCGGAGGATCCGGACGCGGCGCAGGAGGTGCTGGCGGCGGCCGTGGCGCCGCTGCGGGAGGGCGGCGTGCTGTCGGTGATGGCCGTCAACCGCCACTCCGCCCCGATGGTCGCGGCCGTGCGCGAACTGGACCCGGCCGCCGCGCTGGCGGCCCTCGGCCGGGACCGCGCCGACGGCCGCACCTTCGGCACCACCATGACGCTGTACACCGCCGGGGAGATCGCCTCCCGGCTGGAGGGCCTGGGTTGCCCGGGGGCGGCGCACTACGGCATCCGCAGCGTCAGCGACTACATCACCGACGACGAGCGCAAGCACGACCCGGCCTTCTACGCCGACCTGGAGCGGCTGGAACTCGCGCTCACCGACCGGCCCGCCTACCGGCACACCGCCCGCCTCTTCCAGCTGATCGCCCGCCGGGCGCCCGGCGCGGGCCCGGTCAGGGCAGGGTGAGGATGCGCGGGCCCTCCTCGGTGACCGCGACGGTGTGCTCGATGTGGGCGGCCCGGCTGCCGTCGGCGGTGCGCAGCGTCCAGCCGTCGGCGTCGGTGCGGTAGGCGTCGCTCCCGCCGGCCATCAGCATCGGCTCGATGGCGAGGACCAGTCCGTGGCGCAGGGGGAAGCCGCGCCCGGGGCGCCCGCGGTTGGGCACATGGGGGTCCTCGTGCATGCGGCGGCCGATGCCGTGTCCGCCGAAGTCCCGCGGCATGCCGCAGCGCGCCGGTCCGGCGCGATCCAATTCTTATACCGGTATTAGTATCACGGTCATGGTGAGAACTCCTCTGACCCCGTGGGAGCGGCAGCGCGGGGAACGGCTCGGTGCGCTGCTGCGCGAAGCGCGCGGTGGGCGCAGCATGGTGGAGGTCGCCGCGGCGGCCGGGGTGTCGGCGGAGACGCTGCGGAAGATCGAGACCGGACGGGCGCCGACCCCGGCGTTCTTCACGGTGGCGGCCCTGGTGGCCGTGCTGGATCTCCCCCTGGACGACCTGGCCGCTGCCTGTGCCCGGGGCGGCGACGAGGGCGAGCACGCGCTGTCGGCGTAGCGCCTTCCTCCTTCCGCTCGGACCGGACGCGGGGGCCGCCTGTGACGGATTGGCGGTCGCGCGAGCCTTCGGCCGGACGAGAGGGGCCGCGTCTCGCCGGGAGCGGCGAGCGCGGGGGCGTCTGGCGAGACGAGACGAGACGTATCGTCTCGCGGATGGTACGGTCCCGTCATGTCCAGGCAACCGACGGCCGCCCGGCGCAGCGCGGCCTCCCGTGCCGCGATCCTGAACGCGGCCTTCGAACTGGTCGGAGAGGTCGGCTACGGCAGGCTCGGCATCGAGGCGATCGCCTCGCGCGCCGGGGTCGGCAAGCAGACGATCTACCGGTGGTGGCCCTCCAAGGGCGCGGTGCTGTTCGAGGCGATCCTCGTGCGCAGCTTCGGCGACGGCGAGGAGCCGGCGTCGCTGCCCGACACCGGTGATCTGGAGGCGGACCTGCGCACCGTCCTGCGGGCCACCGCGCTGGAACTCGCCAGCCCCGAGGTGGACCGGCCGCTGCGAGCGCTGACGGTCGCGATGGTCGAGGACGAGGCCCTGGCCGAGGAGCACCGTGTCCGGGTGGAGGAGCCCACCCGGGAGGCCAAACGGGCCCGGCTGCGGTCCGCGCAGCGCGCGGGCCAGCTACCGGCCTCCCTGGACCTGGACATCGCCGTCGACGCGATCTTCGCGCCGATGGCACAGCGGTGGCTGACCCGCAGCGGGCCGCTGACCGAGGAGTACGCCGACGTGCTGCTGGAGACCGCGCTCAACGGCCTGCGGCACCACGGCCCGAACCAGGGCCCGAACCAGGGCCCGAACCAGGGCCCGAACTGAGGGGGGAGAGACGATGGAGGCCTTCGTCGAGACGGGGGACGGCTACCGGCTGTGGGTCGAGACGGCCGGAGACGACGACCTGCCGCCGCTGCTGCTCATCATGGGCGCCGGAGCCTGCGGCCTCGGATGGCCCGACGCACTGGTGGCCCGGCTGGCGCGGCACCACCGCGTCATCCGCTACGACCACCGCGACACCGGCCGCTCCACCCGCGCCTTCCACGAACGGCCCTACGCGGTCCGCGACCTCGCCGGTGACGCCGTGGCGGTGCTGGACGCGCTGTCCGTCGACCGGGCGCACGTGGCGGGGATGTCGATGGGCGGCTACCTGGTGCAACTGCTGCTACTGGATCGCCCGGAGCGGCTGCTCGGCGCCGCGCTGTGGGGCACCTCGGTACTGGGCGGCGCGCGCCCCGACCCGGAGATCCGCGACGCGGACCTGCCCGGCCCCGACCCACGCCTGCTCGCGATGTGGGAGCAGATGGGGCAGGAACGCGACCAGGAGGCCGAACTCGAGTGGCGGGTGGAGCACTGGCGCCTGCTCAACGGCGGCGTACTGCCCTTCGACGCCGAGGAGTTCCGCGACCTCGAACGCCGGGTCGCCGCCCACAGCGGCACCTGGACCGCGTCGTCCGCGCACGCCCTGGCCGACCAGTCCGGCATGGAACGTGGAGAGGAACTGGCGCGGGTGACGGTCCCGACCCTGGTCGTCGACGCACCCGAGGACCCGGTCGCGCCCCCGCCGCACGCGGCCCGGCTGGCCCGCGCGATCCCCTCCGCGCGGCTGGTCACCGTCCCCGGGCTCGGGCACGCGCTCGGACGCGAGGCCGTGCCGCCGCTGGCCGAAGCGCTCCTGGCCCACACCCGGGCCGCCGGCGCGGCCGGCCGTACGTCCTGACCCCCGTTCCGCCCGTTCCGCCCCGCCCGGAACCCGGACGGGGCGGAAACCGGGAGGCGGCGGGCGGGCCCGGACTGTGAGGATGAGGCGTGTGAACGACGGACGACCGGACCCCTGGAACATCGCGCCCCTGCCCGTCGGGCATCCCGACTCCGCGGCCCTGCTGCGCGCGTACTACGACGACATCGTCGGCCGCTACCACGGCCGCCGCGCCACCCGGGAGGAGGTCGACACGGCGCTCGCCGAGGAGCCCAGCGACGATCTCGCCCCTCCCACCGGCCACTTCCTGGTGGGCCGGTGGGAGGGGCGGCCCGCCGGGTGCGCCGGCCTGCGCCTGCTGGAGGGGCGGACCGCCGAGCTGACCCGCCTCTTCGTGCTCCCCGGCGCACGGGGGACGGGCGGTGGCGCGCGGCTGCTGGCGGCGGCCGAGCGCGCCGCCGCCGAGGTGCTGGGCGCGCGGGTGATCCGTCTGGACACCCGCGCCGACCTGGTCGAGGCCCGCGCCCTGTACGCGCGCGGCGGCTACACCGAGATCCCCGACTACAACGGCGGGAAGTACGCCGACCACTGGTTCGAGAAGCGCCTCAGTCCGTCACCCTGAACGCCCCCTTCGCGCCGCGTTCGGCGTCGCTCATGATGTGCGAGACGAACGGATAGGTGCCGGCCTCGGGGAAGGCCAGCTCCACGAACCCGCCGGAGGCCGGGGCCAGATCCAGTACCTGCGCGCCGCCGCTGCCCGGATCGTCCGGCCGCAGCCGGTAGGCGCCCTCCTGGTAGACGGTGTCGAACTGGCCGCCGACGACATGGAAGGCGCTCGGCCGGTTCGGCCCGGCCGCCAGCGCCCAGATCCGTACCCGCTCGCCGGTGCGGACGGCCGGCGGGTCGTGGGCGTACTGGTTGGCGTAGCCGTTGAAGACCACGGCGTCGGGCCGCAGGGCCGCCACCTTGTCCGCGTCGGCGGTACCTCCCTGCCCGCCCAGGTACAGATCCGACTGGACCAGCAGGAACTCCCGGTCGACCTCGGGCAGTTGCGGCGGGTCGACGATGACGGCCCCGTACATGCCGTTGGCGATGTGCAGCGACATCGGCATCGTGGAGCAGTGGTACATCCACACCCCGCTGCGCTCGGCGGTGAACCGGTAGGTCAGCGACTCGCCGGGGGCGATGGTGCGCATCGGCTTGTCGGGTGCCAGGGCCCCGGCGTGGAAGTCGATGCTGTGGCCGATCGACCCGTCGTTGACCAGGGTGATCTCGAAGGTGTCGCCGACCCGGCCGCGCAGCACCGGGCCCGGCGCGGTGCCGCCGAAGGTCCACAGGGTCTGCCGCACTCCGGGGGCGACCTCGCGCACGGTCTCGCGCACCGTCAGGGTCCGGCGGTGGACGCGCGGCCCCAAGTCGCCGGTCGCGGGCGGCAGCGCGGCGTCACGGGCGGTGAAGCCGGGGGCGGGCTCGGCCATGGGGTCGAACGCGGAGGCGGCGGACTCCCCTCCGGCACCGCCCTGTTCGCCCCGCCCCTCGTGTTTCCCTTGCTCCGCGGACTCTGCGGCCCCCTCCCCTCCGGCCGCCGCACCGCCGCTGTCGCCGGTGGCCCGTACGCCGAAGATCATGCCCATACGCCGGTGTCCCACCACAGAGCACCAGCCCTCCAGATCGCGGCCGACGACTCCCGCGTCCAGCGTCTCCCGCTCGCCGGGGGCGAGCCGGCCGGTGCGGGCGCCGGACTCCAGCACCAGGTCGTGGCCGTCGTCGCCCTCGTTGCGCACCTCGATCACCAGGCGGTTCCCGGCGGGTACCTCGACGGAGGCCGGGTGGAACCGCATCCCGCGCATCACCACCTCCACGGTGGTGGTCTCGCCGGTGGCCTCCACGCCTCTGTCCCCCGCGCCGTCCGCCGTGCCCGAGGCGGCGCGGGGCAGGACCGGCAGGGAGCGCACATCCGCCGCGCCGCCGACCGCGACCGCCAGCACCACCGCCGCCAGCCCCGCGGCGGCGCCGCCCAGGACGCGGTGCGGGCGGGGTTCCGCGGTCTGCCTCCCGGCCGGCTTCCCGGCCGACGGTGCGGGCGGCCGCGCGGAAGGCGGTGCGTCAGACGCCGAAGCACCGCCCCGGCGGGCCCGCAGCCCGCCTGCGACGGTGCGGACCAGCAGCACCAGGAAGGCGACCAGCACACCCAGCAGCAGCACCGAGCCCACCACCCGGACCACCGACGGCACCGGCAGCAGGCACAGCGCCAGCGCGGCGTTGCCCGCGGCCAGCCGGAAGGGACCGCCCCGCTCCAGCCCGGCGGAGGCGGCCCGTACGGCGGCAGGCCCGCCGCCGAGCACGACCGGCACCAGGAAGGTCAGCGCCCCCAGCAGGGTCTGGGCGATCCACCCGGCGGCCAGCGGCGCGGTCAGGGCCGGCACCCGCGCCGCCGCCTGCGGCCAGGAAGACGAGGTCAGCAGGATCCAGGCCAGGCCCGCCAGCGAGCCGAGCAGCCACACCCCGCCCGCCGCCACCGACCAGGTGGCGAAGGAGTGCGGTGCCTTCGCCCGCGCCTCGCGCACCCAGGGCACGCCCGCCACGGCCCACCCGGCGGCGTAGGCGGCGACCCCGGCGGCGGCCAGGGGCGGCGGGCCGGCGAGCACGGCGAGGACGGCCGCGCCGAGTCCGGCGAGCAGTACGGGCAGGGCGCGGCGGCCCGCGCGCTCCGCGCCGTCCGCCACCTTGGTGCGCAGCATCGTGGGCCACAGGGTGATCAGCGTCCCGGCCACGGTCAGGCCCACCCAGCCCAGCAGGTTGACCAGTTCATGGGCCGTCAGCAGCCGTGCGTGGAGGCCGCCGGACAGATCGCCGCGGGCCATGACCACGCCCAGCGCGGCGCCCACGGGCAGCAGGCAGGCGGCGGCCACGTAGTAGCGCACGGTCATGGTGAAGCGGCCGGGCAGGGCGCGGCGCGTCAGCCGCACCAGCCACACCGCGTGGGCCGTCACCGCACCCGCCACGGCCGCCCCGCCCGCCAGGACGGCCGGCCACACCCCGGCGGCCATTCCGCCGATCACGGCGGCGGCGCCGGCGTTGAGGCAGACCAGCCGCCATACGGCCGGAGCCCCTCGGTTCGCCTCCGGCAGCCGCAGCACCGAGGCGGCGAAGTGTCCCGACCAGATGACGATCGCGTTGCTCACCGCGCCGAGCAGCAGCAGATGGGCCATCAGCCAGCGGGCGGACGGCAGGAAGTGGTGCCCGGCCGCCGCGGCGGCGAACAGCGCCAGCCACAGCACCACCACCGCGTTCGCGCCCAGGTGCCAGGAGGCGCGCGGTGAACGCCCGGCTCTCCCTGCAGGCGAGCCGCCGGAGGGGCCGGGGGGCGTGGAAGGAGGCGAAAGGAGCGTCACCGGGGTACCTCCGGGGCGGACGGGGCGGACGGGGCGGGTGGTCCGGTCCGGGAGCGTCGGGCGGCGATCACCGACGAGGACGCCGCCACCGCCGCGAACA
This sequence comes from Streptomyces mangrovi, assembly GCF_900114215.1. Classification (GTDB taxonomy): domain Bacteria; phylum Actinomycetota; class Actinomycetes; order Streptomycetales; family Streptomycetaceae; genus Streptomyces; species Streptomyces barkulensis. The sequence continues at coordinate 291,638 of NZ_FOSG01000006.1, forward strand.
GCAGCACGGCGGCGATGTTGAGGGCCCCGCCCAGCCGCCAGGCCCACTCCAGGCCCCGCAGGTCGCCCACCAGGACGCGCAGGGCCAGCGAGAGGTGCAGCAGCCAGGCCGGTACGGCGAGGGCGGGGTGGTAGGGCAGGGGGCGGCGCAGCACCGCGGGCAGGATCACCGGGGCATGGGCCATGATCATCGACAGCACGAAGCCCAGGAACACGCAGTGCACCACCGCGTCGTACCGCGGCCCGCCGGCGATCGGCCCGTACACCAGCCACAGCACCCCGGCCAGGCCCAGCCAGGCGTAACCGGCCAGCAGGCACGCGGCGCCGAAGCGGGGCAGCCCGGTGGAGCGCAGCGTCCGGCGGGCGACGTCGTACGCGGTGAGCCAGCCGACCAGGGCGAGCAGCGCGGCCCCCAGCAGCAGGGTGCCTGCGGCGGGCCACAGCAGGGCGGCGACGGCCCCGGCGAGCACGGCGCCGGAGCAGACGAGGAAGGTGTGCTCGGCGCGGGGCGGCAGCAGGCCCACCCGGGACAGCTCCAGCCGCTCCCCGGCGATGGTCAGCACCAGAAAGGCGGCCAGCCAGGGCAGCAGCCGGGGCACGTCGAGTCCGCCGAGCCACAGCAGCGCGGCGCCCAGCGCGGCCACCGCGCCCCCGGCCTGCACGGCCAGGGCCGGGCCCGGCTGACGCCGCCACAGCCGGACGTAGACCGCGAGCAGGACGGCGGCGCCGGAGGCGAGCAGCAGCCCGCCCGGACGAAGCCCACCGGGAGTGATCAGCAGCAGGCCGCCCGCGCCCAGGCAGGCGGGGGAGAGGTACCCCCAGCAGGCGCCCAGGGCGACCGCCCGCTCCAGCGACACCAGCGTCCCGGCGAAGCCGAGCACCAGCAGCACCCCGTGCACGCGCGGCAGCCGGTCGGCGTCGACGGGGGCGGGCAGGCCGAGCAGCAGCAGGGCGGCGTCGAGTCCGGCGAGCAGGGCCAGCCCGGCGGGCAGCAGCAGGACGGCGCGGCGGGCGCCCGTGCGCCGGGCCGCGGCGGCGGAGGCACGGACGGGCGCGGCTGCCGCCCCGGCGCCGGTCACCGGTCTCCTCCGGCGGTGTCGTCCCCCGACGGCCCGCGCGGTCCGGCGTCCAGACTCAGCCGGCAGGCGTCTGGTTCGGCGAAGGGGTGCAGCGCCACCCGCTCCGCGTCCCCGCCCAGAGCGGCGAGCCCCGCCCTGACCAGGCCCTCGTGGACGGCGCAGACCACGCCGGGGTACTCGCGGGCGGCCTCGACGAAGGGGCAGCGCGGCAGCCGCACCTCGCGTGCGGTCCCGTCGGGCCCGTCCGGCTGCGGGGCGAAGCCGATCTCCTCCAGCAGCACCAGCACCCTTGCGCGCGCCTCCCCGGGATCGCGCGCGGGCTCCTGCCCGGCGAGCAGGGCGCGGCCCCACTCCTCCCCGGCGGCCAGGGCGTCGGCGCGCGGGTCGGGGCTGGTGCGGGCGATCCGCGCGGCGAGGACGGTGGCCAGCCCGGCGTACTCGCGTACGGCGGACTGCTGCGGGGCCCGGGCCCGGTAGAGCCAGGCGGGCCGGCCGCGGCCGGCGGCCGGAGCGCGCTCGCGGGCGGCCAGACAGGCGTCGACCAGGGCGTCGAGGTGCTCGCGGACGGTGTTGGAGTGCAGCCCGCACTCCGCCGCGAGGTCGGCGGCCGTGACCGGTTGCGTCCGGCCGCGCAGATGCTGCAGGACCGCCCTGCGCTGCCGGGAGACCGGCGGATGGTCGTCCGAGCCGCCGCCCGGCAGTGGACCCTTATTTTTCACGGACATGTCCGTAGTATATTGCTCGCGTCGGCCCCGGACGACCCGGTGGGCCGCCCACCTTCGGGAGGAAAGCCATGAGCACTCTCACCCTCGCCTCCGACCCCCGGGACGCCGCGGCCGTCGAAGCCGTCGAGGCCCACCACGCGCAGCTCGCGGGTCAGCTGGCCGGACGCGTCGCGATGCTGCTGGACGCGGCCGACCGCGACCCGGCCGCCGCCGACCGGGCCCGCGCGGGCCTGGTCGCCTTCTGCGACCGCGAACTCCTCCCGCACGCCGCCGCCGAGGAGTCCGCCCTCTACCCCGCCGCGCACCGCACCGCCGAGGCCCGGCTGCTGGTCGACGGCATGCTCGCCGAGCACCGCAGGATCGGTGCGCTCGTCGAGGCGCTGCGCGCCCCGCTCACCCCGGCCCGCGCGGCGGCCGACGCACGGGCCCTCCAGGTCCTCTTCGAGGAGCACCTGGACAAGGAGAACGACCTGGTGCTGCCACTGATCGCCGCCGCACCCGACGTCTCCCTGGCCGGACTGCTGGCCGGAATGCACGAACTGCTCGGCGGTCACGAGGAGTCCGGCGGGACGGGCCGGGACGGCGAGGAGGGCGGCTGCGGCGGAGGCTGCGCCTGCGGGGAGACGGACGCCGGGGAAGCGCCCGAACTGGACGTGCGCGAGGTCCCGCACGCCATCCGCCACGCCACGGTCTTCGGAGCGCTCGAGGCCGTCCCCGCGGGCCGGTCCATGGTGCTGGTCGCGCCGCACGACCCGCTGCCCCTGCTGGCCCAGATCGAGCAGCGCACATCCGGCGCCTTCGCGGTGGAGTACCTGGAGCGCGGCCCGCAGGCCTGGCGCCTGCGCCTCACCCACCGCTGACACGGCCGCCCCCGGTCCGGACCCGGGACCCCCGGGTCCGGACCGGGGGCCGAAAGGCCCGGCGCGGGGGACCTTCGCCGCCCGAACGCCGGCACGCCCCGGAACGACAATCGGCCTCGATGTCCCGATCATCCGCCGCGACCGCGACGGGACCCTGAGGAGCGCACGTGACCACCCCACCCCCGGCCGAGGCCGCCGACGCCCCGCCACCGGGCATACCCGCACCGTCCGAACCACCCGAACCGCCCGGCCCGCCCACCCCGGCCGGCCGGCCGCCCGGACCCCGCGGCGGACCCCCGCCCACGAGCACCTCGCGGCGGGCGCCCCTGTTCGGAGCCGTGGCCGGCGTCCTGCTGACCGTACTGGCCGTACTGGTGGCCGGGACACCGGGCGGCGGAGTGGAGGCGGCGGGCGGCCGGGGCGCCGACACCACGGGCGCCTCCGGGACCCGCACCGTGCGGGTGGAGTTGAGGGGCATGCGGGTCAGCCCCGCCACCGTCGAGGTCCCCTCCGGCACCCGCCTGGTCCTGGAGGTCGTCAACCGGGACGCCATGCGCCACGACCTGCGGGTGGAGGACGGCCCCGCCACTCCGATGCTCGGCCGGGGCGAGAGCGCCCGTCTGGACGTCGGAACGGTCACCGCCGACCGCGCGGCCTGGTGCACCGTGGCCGGACACCGTGCCGCGGGCATGAGCATGCGCATCGCGGCAGGGGAGACCGGCGCGGGCGGCGCCGGTGGGGGCGAGGAGCATGAGGAACACGCCCCGGTCGCCGGGGCGGCCGGGCCGGATCTGGCCGCGGAGTTCTCGCCGGGCTGGGCCTCCCGGCCGGCCGCGCTGCCGCCCGCCGGCCCGGGCCGCGTCCACCGGGTGACCCTGCGCACCGTGGAGAAGGACATCGAGGTCGCTCCCGGGGTGCGGCAGCGGATGTGGACCTTCGGCGGTACCGCGCCGGGCCCCACCCTGCGCGGCCGGGTCGGTGACACCTTCGAGATCACCCTGGTCAACGACGGCGCCATGGGCCACAGCATCGACTTCCACGCCGGGGCGCTGGCCCCCGACAAGCCGATGCGCACCATCGAGCCGGGCCAGTCGCTGGTCTACCGGTTCACCGCCGAGCGGGCGGGCGCGTGGCTGTACCACTGCGGCACCGCGCCGATGCTCCAGCACATCGCCAACGGCATGTACGGGGCCGTGGTGATCGATCCGCCCGGTCTGCCCGAGGTGGACCGGGAGTATCTGCTGGTGGCCTCCCAGCTCTATCTGGGCGCCGTCGGCGGTGAGGAGCAGGTGGCGAGGATGCGCGCCAACACCCCGGACGCCTGGGCCTTCAACGGGGTGGCCGGCCAGTACGCCCGGGAGCCCCTGACCGCGCGGGCGGGGGAGCGGGTCCGTTTCTGGGTGGTGGCGGCGGGGCCGGGCGACGGGGTGGCCTTCCATGTGGTGGGCACGGTGTTCGACACCGTGTATCAGGAGGGCGCCCACCGGCTGCGCCCGGAGGATCCCGGGGGCGCCCAGGTGCTCGGCCTGTCCACCGCGCAGGGGGGTTTCGTCGAGGCGGTGTTCCCCGAGGCCGGCCGCTATCCGTTCGTCGACCACGACATGCGGCGCGCCGAGGCCGGCGCCCACGGAGCGGTGGAGGTGAGGAGGTGAACGGGGTGGACGCCTGGGCCCTCGTACGTTTCACCCACGTCATCGGGGCCGCGCTGTGGGTCGGCGGGCAACTGGCCCTGTCGCTGGTGATCCTGCCGCTGGCCCGCCGGATGCTGGCCCCCGAGGCCCGGGGGCGGTTCGTACGGGAGGCCGGACGCCGCTTCGGGAAGCTCACCGGGGCGGTGTTCCTCCCCCTCCAGCTGGCCAGCGGGGTGGCGATGGCCTGGCACAAGGGGGTGACCTGGGCCTCGCTGGCCGAGCCCGGCTACGGGCGGACCCTGGCTGCCAAGCTGGCCCTGTTCACCGCCGTGATGGCAGTCGCCGCGCTGCACGGCCGGGCCCACTCGCGGGGCCGCCCGGAGCTGGCCCGCGCCCTGGCGGTCACCTCCCTGGTCGGCTCGCTGGGAGTGGTGCTCCTGGCCACGGCCCTGCCCGTCACCTGATGGGCGCCGTGCCGCGGGGAGTGCCGGGGGCCGCGCCGCGGAGCCGTGCCGGACGGCCCCGGAAAAGGCGAGACCAATGGTCCCTTGCGGGACCTGTTGGTCCCTTACCGCAGGACAGGGGTGTGAAGACCCTTGAGGTGCGGGCATGGCGCCGGCCGCTCAGGGCACCTGAGCACACACCGCCGGTTCCGGCCCGCGACACGGAGCCACCATCGAATCGGCCGAGGACGACATGACCACACTGCCGTACGAAACGGATACGGAAACCACCATGGACCGTGAGCCGCGCGGGACGACCGCGCCCACCCGTCCGACCGCCGAGGGGACCGGTGCCGACGAAGCCGCGAAGCGGCGCCTGCTGATGCTGGCCGTCGCCACCGTCGGCTTCGCCCTGAACTTCTGGGCGTGGGCGCTGCTGAGCCCGCTGGGCCCCCGCTTCCAGGAGATCCTGGAGCTGTCCTCCTTCGAGCAGTCGCTGATCGTCGCGGTGCCGGTGATCGTCGGCTCGGTGGGCCGTATTCCGGTGGGCGCGCTGACCGACCGGTTCGGCGGCCGGGTGATGTTCCCGCTGGTCTCCGCCGCGACCATCGTCCCCGTCCTCTATCTGGGCCTGTCCGGCCACACATCCCTGGCGGGGCTGCTGATCGGCGGTTTCTTCCTCGGCATCGGCGGCACCGCCTTCGCCATCGGGGTGCCGTTCGTCAACGCCTGGTTCCCGCCCGCGCGACGCGGCCTGGCCATCGGAGTCTTCGGCGCGGGCATGGGCGGCACCGCCATCAGCGCCCTGACCACGGTCCAGCTCGTCAAGGACCACGGAACCGCCACCCCGTTCGTGATCACCGCCGTCGCCCTCGCCCTCTACGCGGTCCTGGCCTACGCGGTGCTGCGCGACGCCCCCGGCCGCACCGTGCCCTCCCAGCCTCTGCTCCGCCGGCTGGCCGCCACCGCCCGCCTGGGAATCACCTGGCAGGCGTCGGCGCTGTACGCGGTGGCGTTCGGCGGCTACGTCGCCTTCTCGGTCTACCTGCCGGTCTACCTCAGGACCGCCTACGGGCTGGAGCAGACGGACGCGGCCAACCGGATGGCCGGGTTCGTGGTGCTGGCGGTGCTGATGCGCCCGATCGGCGGATGGCTGTCGGACCGCTTCGGCCCGGTGCGCGTCCTGGCCGCCTCCCTGGCGGTGGTCGTCGTCGGGGCCGTGATGCAGTCCTTCACCCTGGACCTGGCCCCGCAGGGCACCGTGGCCTTCCTGTCGATGGCCGTCGCCCTGGGCGCCGGCAGCGGCGCGACCTTCGCCCTGGTCTCGCTGGCCGCCCCGGCGGACAAGGTCGGCTCGGTCACCGGTGTGGTGGGCGCCGCGGGAGGACTGGGCGGATTCCTGCCCCCGCTGGTGATGGGCGCGGTCTACGGGGCCACCGACTCCTACGCGATCGGCCTGGCGCTGCTGGCCCTGGTCGCCGCGGCGGCCCTGGTCTACACCCTCACCGGGGTGCGGCGGGCCGTGGAACGGCACAACGCCTGACGCCGCGACACCTGACGGTATGACGCCTGACGGCGCGGCGCCCGGAAGAAGAAGGGAAAGAGGAGACATGTGCGAGTACTGCGGCTGCCAGTCCCTGGAAGCCATCGACGAGCTGACCCGTGAACACGACACGGTCGTCAACATGATCGGCGAGGTGCGCGCGGCCCAAAGCGACGGCGACCTCCCCCGGATGGCCCGGGCCGCCCGGAGCATCGCCGCGGTCCTCGGCCCGCACACCGAGGTCGAGGAGCACGGTCTCTTCCCCGCGATGAAGGAGGAGTTCCCCGACCACATCGCGGCACTGGAGGACGAGCACCGGCGCATCGAGTCGGTGCTGGCGGAGGCCGGGGGCGGCACACCGGCCGACCCGGACTGGCCGCAGCGCCTGTGGGAGGCCCTGGAGACGCTGCGCGAGCACATCCTCAAGGAGCAGGACGGCGTCTTCCCCGCCGCCCTGTCCGTGCTGGACACCGAGGACTGGGAGGCGGTCGCCGCCGCCCGCGGCCGCGCCGGATCGGGGATGCCCGCCGCCGCGGCCTGACCTCGCGCGACCGCGCCGGTGAATGATCGGAAACACTTCCGAACGGCCCGTGTGAGATCTTGCTTTCCGGGTAGTCAACGGGCCAGCACCGGCGCGGAGCAGGGAACGCGTCCGATCGAAAGTGGGCGCCCGGCCGCCCGCGGCCCGGTGCGTGAACCGACTTCCGATCCCGGGAGGGACGCGCAGGTGAGAGCGAGGAACAGGAAGACCGCGGCGGAGACGGAGCACCGTCCCGGTCTGGACGGCGAGGTGGCCGACGCCCTGGTGGGCAGCCGCCGTTTCTTCACCCGCGCCGAGGTCTCCGAGGACCGCCGGGCCCTGTACCGCATCGGCGGACGCCAGGCCGACACCTTCTACCGGGACCGGTGGTCCCACGACAAGGTGGTGCGCTCCACCCACGGGGTCAACTGCACCGGGTCGTGCTCGTGGAAGGTGTACGTCAAGGACGGCATCATCACCTGGGAGGCCCAGCAGACCGACTACCCGTCGGTCGGCCCCGACCGCCCCGAGTACGAGCCCCGCGGCTGCCCGCGCGGCGCCGCGTTCTCCTGGTACACCTACTCGCCCACCCGGGTGCGCTACCCGTATGTGCGCGGGGTGCTGCTGCAGATGTACCGCGAGGCGAAACAGCGCCTGGGCGACCCGGTGGCGGCCTGGGCCGACGTCGTCTCCGATCCCGAGCGCTCCCGGCGCTACAAGTCGGTGCGCGGCAAGGGCGGCCTGGTGCGGGCCACCTGGGAGGAGGCGGCCGAGATGATCGCCGCCGCCCACGTCCACACCATCAAGGAGTACGGCCCCGACCGGCTGGCCGGCTTCTCCCCGATCCCGGCGATGTCGATGGTCTCCCACGCCGCCGGAGCCCGCTTCTACTCCCTGCTCGGCGGGGCGATGCTGTCGTTCTACGACTGGTACGCCGACCTGCCCGTCGCCTCCCCGCAGGTCTTCGGCGACCAGACCGACGTCCCCGAGTCCGGGGACTGGTGGGACGCCGGCTACCTGGTCATGTGGGGGTCCAACCTGCCGGTGACCCGCACCCCCGACGCGCACTGGATGGCCGAGGCCCGCTACCGGGGCCAGAAGGTCGTCGCCGTCGCCCCCGACTACGCCGACAACGTCAAGTTCGCCGACGAGTGGCTGGCCCCGCACCCGGGCACCGACGGGGCGCTGGCGATGGCCATGGGCCATGTGATCCTCAAGGAGTTCTTCGTCGAGCGGCAGGCCGGGCGCTTCGCCGACTACGTCAAGCGCTACACCGACCTGCCGTTCCTGGTCCGCCTGGAGGAGGGCCCGGAAGGTGTGTACCGGCCGGGCAAGTTCCTGACCGCCGCCGACCTCGGCGGGGCCGAGGCGGAGGCGGAGAACGCGGAGTTCAAGACCGTCCTGCTGGACTCGGCCACCGGTGACCCCGTGGTGCCGAACGGCTCGCTCGGCCACCGCTACGGCGAGTCCGGCGCCGGGAAGTGGAACCTGGAGCTGGGCGACACCGACCCGCTGCTCACCGCCTCCGGCGGCGGCGAGGCGGCGGTCGAGGTCGAACTGCCCCGCTTCGACACCCCCGACGGCCGGGCCGCGTCACTGCGCCGCGGCGTCCCCGTCCGCCGGATCGGCGGGAAGCCGGTCACCACCGTCTTCGACCTGCTGCTGGCCCAGTACGGCGTCGCCCGCGACGGGCTGCCGGGCACCTGGCCCACCGGCTACGACGACGCCTCCCAGCCCTACACCCCCGCCTGGCAGGAGGCCATCACCGGGGTTCCGGCGGAGAAGGCCGCCCGGATCGGGCGGGAGTTCGCCGACAACGCCGAGGAGTCCGGCGGCCGTTCCATGATCATCATGGGTGCGGGCACCAACCACTGGTTCCACTCCGACACCATCTACCGGGCGTTCCTCACCCTGACGACCATCACCGGCTGCCAGGGCGTCAACGGCGGCGGCTGGGCCCACTACGTCGGCCAGGAGAAGGTCCGCCCCATCACCGGCTACTCGGCGCTGGCCACCGCCGCCGACTGGAACCGGCCCGCCCGGCAGATGATCCAGACCGCGTACTGGTACCTGCACACCGACCAGTTCCGCTACGACCCCTTCAGCGCCGACACCCTCTCGGCGGCCTCCGCGGGCGGCACGTTCGCCGGAAAGACCACCGCCGACGTCATCGCCCAGTCCGCCCGCATGGGCTGGATGCCGTCCTACCCCACCTTCGACCGCAACCCGCTGGCCGTGGCCGAGGACGCCGCGGCGGCCGGCCGCGAGGTGGGGGAGTACGTGGTGGACGAGCTGAAGTCCGGGCGGCTGCGGTTCGCCGCCGAGGACCCGGACGACCCGGCCAACTTCCCCCGCGTGCTGACGGTGTGGCGGGCCAACCTGCTGGGCTCCTCCGCCAAGGGCAACGAGTACTTCCTCAAACACCTGCTGGGCACCGACTCCTCCGTGCGCGCCGAGGAGGCGCCCGAGGGAGCCCGCCCGCGGGATGTGGTCTGGCACGAGCAGGCACCCACCGGCAAGCTCGACCTGCTGCTGTCGCTGGACTTCCGGATGACGTCCACCACCATCTACTCCGACATCGTGCTCCCGGCCGCCACCTGGTACGAGAAGCACGACCTCAACACCACCGACATGCACCCCTACGTGCACTCGTTCAACCCGGCCATCTCCCCGCCCTGGCAGACCCGCACCGACTGGGACGCCTTCAACACCATCGCCAAGGCCTTCAGCCGGCTGGCCGCCGACCACCTGGGCACCCTCCGCGACGTGGTCGCCGCCCCCCTCCTGCACGACACCCCGGACGAACTGGCCAACCCCCACGGCCGAGTACGGGACTGGAAGGCCGGCGAGTGCGAGCCCGTCCCCGGCCGCACCATGCCCAAACTGGTGACCGTCGAACGCGACTACGCGGCCGTCGCCGACAAGATGACCGCCCTCGGCCCCCTGCTGGACAGCCAGGGCGCCACCACCAAGGGCGTCACCTTCAAACTCGACCGGGAACTGGAGTACCTGCGGAGCAAGAACGGCACCGTCCACGGCGGCGTCGCCGACGGCCGTCCCTCCATCGCCCGCGACGTCCAGGCGTGCGAGGCGATCCTCGCCCTGTCCGGCACCACCAACGGGCACCTGGCCACCCAGGGCTTCCGCAGCGTCGAGGCCCGCACCGGCACCCGGCTGGCCGACCTGGCCGCCGAACACGAGGGCAAACAGGTCACCTTCGCCGACACCCAGGCCCGTCCCGTCCCCGTCATCACCTCCCCGGAGTGGTCCGGGTCGGAGTCCGGCGGGCGGCGCTACTCGCCCTTCACCATCAACGTCGAGCGCCTCAAGCCCTGGCACACCCTCACCGGACGCCAGCACTTCTTCCTCGACCACGACTGGATGGCGGAGCTGGGCGAGTGGCTGCCCGTCTACCGGCCACCGCTGAACATGCACGCCCTCTTCGACGAGCCACAGGTCGGCAGCACCGGCGAACTGGGCGTCACCGTCCGGTACCTGACCCCGCACAACAAGTGGTCCATCCACTCCGAGTACCAGGACAACCTGTTCATGCTCTCGCTCTCCCGCGGCGGGCCGACCGTCTGGATGAGCCGGGAGGACGCGCGGAAGATCAAAGTGGCCGACAACGAATGGATCGAGGCGGTCAACCGCAACGGCGTGGTCGTCGCCCGCGCGATCGTCTCCCACCGCATGCCGGAGGGCACCGTATACATGCACCACGCGCAGGACCGGCTCATCGACGTGCCCCGCTCCGAGACCAACGGCAGGCGCGGCGGCATCCACAACTCCCTGACCAGGCTGCTGATCAAACCCTCCCACCTGATCGGCGGCTACGCCCAGCTCTCCTTCGCCTTCAACTACCTCGGCCCCACCGGCAACCAGCGCGACGAGGTCACCGTCATCCGCCGCCGCTCCCAGGAGGTGACCTACTGATGAAGGTCATGGCCCAGATGGCGATGGTGATGAACCTCGACAAGTGCATCGGGTGCCACACCTGCTCGGTCACCTGCAAGCAGGCATGGACCAACCGCAGCGGCGTGGAGTACGTCTGGTTCAACAACGTCGAGACCCGGCCCGGCCAGGGCTACCCGCGCCGCTACGAGGACCAGGAGACCTGGAAGGGCGGCTGGGAGGTCAACAAGCGGGGACGGCTGAAGCTCAGGGCCGGCGGCCGGTTCAAGAAGCTCATCACCATCTTCTCCAACCCCAAGCTGCCCGCGCTCGACGACTACTACGAGCCGTGGACGTACGACTACGAGACCCTCACCAACGCCCCCCTGCAGGAGCACAGCCCCGTCGCCCGGCCCAAGTCCCTCATCACCGGCGAGGACATGAAGATCACCTGGTCGGCGAACTGGGACGACAACCTCGGCGGGGCTCCGGAGCACGGCGGCAAGGACGTGCTGGTCGCCGAGATCGCGGACAAGGTGAAGTTCGAGTTCGAGCAGACCTTCATGTTCTACCTGCCGCGCATCTGCGAGCACTGCCTCAACCCCTCGTGCGCCGCCTCCTGCCCCTCGGGGGCGATCTACAAGCGCAGCGAGGACGGCATCGTCCTGGTCGACCAGGACCGCTGCCGCGGCTGGCGGATGTGCGTCACCGGCTGCCCGTACAAGAAGGTCTACTTCAACCACCGCACCGGCAAGGCCGAGAAGTGCACCTTCTGCTTCCCGCGCATCGAGGTCGGACTGCCCACCGTCTGCGCCGAGACCTGCGTGGGACGGCTGCGCTACATCGGCCTGGTCCTCTACGACGCCGACCGGGTGCTGGAGGCCGCCTCCACCCCCGACGACAAGGACCTGTACGAGGCGCAGCGGAGCATCCTGCTCGACCCGAACGACCCGGAGGTGATCGCGGCGGCCGAGCGCGAGGGCATCCCCCGCGACTGGATCGAGGCCGCCCAGCGTTCCCCGGTCCACTCCCTGATCAACACCTACAAGGTGGCCCTGCCGCTGCACCCGGAGTACCGCACCATGCCCATGGTCTGGTACATCCCGCCGCTGTCCCCGGTCGTCGACGCGGTGCGCGGCACCGGCCACGACGCCGAGGACCGCGGCAACCTCTTCGCCGCCATCGACACGATGCGCATCCCCGTCGAGTACCTCGCCGAGCTGTTCACCGCCGGCGATCCCGCCCCCGTCGACGCCGTACTGCGCAAGCTCGCCGCCATGCGCAGCTACATGCGCGACATCAACCTCGGCCGTGAGCCCGACTCCTCCATCCCGGCCGCCGTCGGCATGGGCGAGGAGGAGATGTACGAGATGTACCGGCTGCTGGCACTGGCCAAGTACGACGAGCGGTACGTCATCCCGCCCGCCCACGCCGAGCAGGCGCACGGCCTGGAGGAACTGGCCACCGAGTGCAGCCTGGACTACGAGGGCGGCCCCGGTATGGGAGGCTCGGGTCCCTTCGGCGAGGCGTCCGGCGGGCCCGACCCGGTGGCCGTGGAGAACTTCCGGATGCTCCACGCCCGCCAGACCACCGACTCCCTCACCGACCCGGCGGACAAGGCCAATCGCGTCAACCTCCTCAACTGGGACGGAAAGGGCCGCCCGAAGGGGCTCTTCCCCGACAGTCCCGGCAGCGGGGAGGCGCCCCCGAGGGAACTGATGGACGGCACCGACCCGAACGCCGAGAGCGAGCCGAAGCCATGACCCCCCGCACCACCGACCACACCCCCGACAGCGCCACCGAGCGTGCCACCGGGCACACATCCGGGCACACGTCCGGACCGGAAGCCTCCCTGCCCGCACCGGCCTGGCAGATCCAGTCCCTGCTACTGGCCTACCCCGACGAGCACCTGGACGGCCGCCTCCGTCTGGCCCGCCGGGTCGCGGCCGCGCTGCCCGAACCGGTCGCGGCCCCCCTGCACCGCTTCCTGGACCACGCCGAGCGCACCGGCGCCGCCCGCCTGGCCGCCGAGTACGTGGAGGTCTTCGACCACCGCAGACGCTGCTGCCCGTTCCTGACCTACTACGCCCACGGCGACACCCGCAAACGCGGCGTGGCGCTGCTGCGCATCAAGCGGACGTACGCCGCCGCCGGACTGCGCCTGACCGACGAGGAACTGCCCGACCACCTGGCCGTCGTCCTGGAGTTCGCCGCCGGCGAGCCCGAGGCCGGGCGGAAGCTGCTGACCGAGCACCGCGCCGGCCTGGAACTGCTGCGCCTGGCCCTGCACGACACCGGCGCGCCCTGGGCGCACGTCCTGGACTCGGTCTCGGCCACCCTGCCGCCGCTGGGCGGCGACGAGCGCGAGGCCGTCGCCCGCCTGGCCGCCGAGGGGCCGCCCGAGGAGGAGGTGGGCCTGGCGCCCTTCGCACCGCCCCAGTACATGCCCGACCCGGTGGGAGGCCGCCGATGACGCACCTGGCCCAGAACGCCGCCGATCCCGGCGCGCTCGACATCCTGCTGTGGGTGATCCTGCCGTACGTGGCGCTGGTGCTGTTCGTCGGCGGGCACGTCTGGCGCTACCGCTACGACAAGTTCGGCTGGACCACCCGCTCCTCCCAGCTCTACGAGAAGCGCCTGCTGCGCATCGGCAGCCCGCTGTTCCACTTCGGCATCCTGGTGGTGCTGATCGGCCATGTCGTCGGCCTGGTCATCCCCAACAGCTGGACCGAGGCGGCGGGGGTGAGCGAGCACACCTACCATGTCTCCGCCGTCGTCATGGGCACCATCGCGGGCGTGTGCACACTGGGCGGGATCGCCATCCTGATCTACCGGCGCCGCACCGTCGGCCCGGTCTTCAGCGCCACCACCCGCAACGACAAGCTGATGTACCTGATGCTCACCGCGGCACTGGTGCTGGGGCTGGCCGCCACGGTGGCCGCCAACATCGTCGACGACGGCTACGACTACCGGACCACCATCTCCCCCTGGTTCCGGTCGATCTTCTACTTCCAGCCCGACCCCGCGCTGATGGTCGGCGTGCCGCTGCTGTTCCAGCTCCACGCGCTCAGCGCGCTGGCCCTGTTCGCCGTCTGGCCGTTCACCCGGCTGGTGCACATGCTGACCGCTCCGCTGGGGTACCTCACCCGTCCCTACATCGTCTACCGCAGCCGGGACACGCAGTTGGGCTCGCGTGCCACCCGGCGCGGATGGGAGCGTGTCCGATGATCACTCCGCAGGGCGGTCCCGAGCCGGACCGCGAGAAGCATCCCGCCGGAGAGGTGGCCGGGCTGAAGGCCCAGGGCGAATGGCTGCTGGCCGAGGCGGGGGCGGCCGGCTCCGGGCGGAAGGCGCAGACCGTCGTCAAGGTCCCCGGACTCAGCGTGACCCTGATGGCGCTGGCCTCCGGCCACGGACTGGCCGAACACCAGGCGCCGGGGGCCGCGACGCTGCTGTGCCTGGCCGGCCGGGTGACGCTGAGCACCGTCGAGCGGGAGTGGGAGCTGGGCCCGGAGGACCTCATCGCCATCCCCGCGGAGCGCCACCGGCTGACCGCCGACACCGACGCCCTGGTGCTGCTCACCGTCCGGCTGGACTGACCCCGCCGGCCCGGCCCGGCGCGGACCAGCCCCCTCACCGGGTCCGCGCCGGGCCGGGCCGTCTCACAGCAGGCCGGTCCAGTGGTCCCAGAAGCGGGTGAGGACCAGCAGCACGATGACGGCGTACCAGGTCGCCAGGATCACACCGTGCAGCTCCAGCACGGAGTGCAGGGCGCCCCGCGCGCGGCGCGGCACCGGCAGGACGCCGTGCCGGAGGTTGTGCAGCGTCACGTACCAGAACAGCGGGATGGTGACGGCCCACACCACGGCGCAGTACGGGCAGATCCGGCCCAGCTCGTAGAGCGACTGCTGGATCAGCCAGTGGACGAGGACGACCCCGGCCAGCGCCCCGGCGTTCAGGGCCAGCCACAGCGCCCGGTGCAGGCGCGCCCCCAGGAGCAGGGCCGCGCCGAGGGCGGCGACGGCGGCGAAGGCGCCCAGGCCGAGCAGCATGTTGGGGAAGCCCAGCACACTGCCCTGCGGGCTCGACAGCACACTGCCGCAGCCGACGACGGGGCTGAGGTCGCACGATGGCCGGTAGTCCGGGTCGCCCAGCACCCGCCAGCCGTCGGCGGTCAGCTGGAAGGAGGCCAGCCAGCCGACCAGTCCGGTGAGGGTGACGACCAGGGCCGTCGCCCGGCCCGCCCCCAGGGGGGAGCGCCGCGCGGGCGCGGCGCTCCCGGACTCCCCGGGAACCCGCCCGGCCGTCACGCCCGGCTCCCGGTACGGCCGCCGGACCTGCGCCCACCGGACCCGTGCCCGCCGGAGCGGGGCCGGGGCACCCCGCCGCCGGGAGCCGGGACCGCGGCACCGCTCCGGCTCCGGTAGACCAGATAGGGCCGGGCCAGATAGCCCACGGGGGCGGACCAGACGTGCACCAGCCGGGTGAACGGCCAGGCGGCGAAGAGCAGGCAGGCGGTCAGGGCGTGCAGCTGGAACAGCAGCGGCGCTCCGGCGATCGCCTCCGGCTGCGGCTGGAGTGCGAACAGGCCGCGGAACCAGACGGAGACGGTGGAGCGGTAGTCGTACCCCGCGCCGAACACATTGTGGGCGGCGGTCGCGGCGATGCCCAGCACCACGGTGGCGGACAGCAGCGGGAAGAGGACCTTGTCGCTGCGGTCGGTTCCCAGCCGGACCCGGCGGGTCAGCAGCCGGCGGGCGCAGAGCATGCCCAGGCCGGCCACCATGGCCACCCCGGCGACCGAGCCCGCCCACACGGCCGTCAGGTGGTAGGTGTGCTCGTCGACACCGACCGCCTCCGTCCACGAGGCCGGCACGGCGAGGCCGACGACATGTCCGGCGATCACCATGAAGGCGCCCAGGTGGAACAGCGGGCTGCCCCAGCGCAGCCACCGGTGCTCCAGCAGCTGGCTGGTGCGGGAGGTCCAGCCGAACTGGTCCTGCCGGTAGCGCCAGACGTGTCCCACCGCGAACACGGCGAGGCAGACATAGGGGACGGCCACCCACAGCAGGAGTTCGGCGCCACTCGCCGCGGCCAGGGGGACGGGTGCGGCGCTCATCGGGAGCCCTCCGGGGTCGACAGGGGCGGCATGACGGTGGGCGGGGCCTGCCGGGGCGGGACGAACGCGCCCGGCGGCGCGAACTCGCCCGCCCCGTACGGGTCGAGTCCGACGTCCTCGGCGGGCGGGCCCTGGGCGGCGAGCTCGGCGACGGCCTTCAGATCGGCCTCGGTGGCGGGCGGCAGCAGGGTCAGCAGCGCGGCGAGCACGTGCCGGTAGGGGGAGCCGCCGTCGGCCAGCGCGTGGTGGATCAGCTCCAGCCCGCGCCGGTGCAGGCGCAGCGGGGCCTCGCCCGCGCGCGGTCCGGCGAGCGAGGCGTACTCCAGGACGACCGGGAGGTGGTCGGGCAGCTCGCCGCCGTCGGTGTCCCAGCCGGTGGCGCGGTAGCGCTGGGCGAGGGTCAGCAGCGCCATGCCGCGGCGGCGGGTGTCGCCGTGCAGGTAGTAGGTGAGGTAGAGGCCGCTGCGGCGCCGCAGGTCGAACGTCTCGACGTAGTGCCGCTCCAGCGCGTCCGGCTCCTGTCCGGCGAACCACTCGGTGAACGCGGCCAGACGCTCGGCGGCGGGGGAGGGCGGCAGCGCCTCGACGGTGGCGGTGAGCACCGGCCGGGCGGCGGTGAGCGAGGCGTCCGGGTACTGCAGCAGCAGGGACATCAGCCGCAGCAGCAGGGCCCGCGTCTCCTCCTCCTCGGGCGTGAGCGGGGCGGCCGACCGGTGCGGGCGGCGCAGGGCCGCCTTCACCCGGGTGCGGACGGTGGCGGGCGGGGGGTACCCCCGGACGGAGTTCGGGAGGGGGCTCATGCGGGGTCTCCTTCCGGGGAGGCCGGGGCGCGGCGCAGGGTGGGGATGCCGAGCATCACGCGGCGGCCGTCGGACGGCTGGGGGTCGCCGGAGGACTCCACGGGGCAGCGGTTCTCCATCGCGGTCAGCGCCGCCGCGTCCTCCTTGTGGGCGGCCGGGACGACGTAGCGGTCGGCGTACTTGGCGACGGCCAGCAGGCGGTGCAGGTCCTCGGCCTCACCGGGGGTGAGCCCGACGGCCCTCAGGGCCGCCTCGTCGCCGGCCTCGCCGAGGGTGCGCTCGCGCATGTAGGAGCGCAGCGCGGTGAGCTTCATCAGCACCCCGCCGACCACGTCGGCGTCCCCGGCGGTGAACAGCTCGGCCAGGTACTCCAGGGGGATGCGCAGCCGGGTGACGGCCGCGAACACGTGGTCGGGGTCGTCCTGGTTCCCGCCGGCCGCGTCGACGGCGTCCAGGACGGGCGACAGCGGGGGCACGTACCAGACCATGGGCAGGGTGCGGTACTCCGGGTGCAGCGGCAGGGCCACCCGGTACCTCATGACCAGGTCGTACACGGGGGAGCGGCGGGCGGCCTCCAGCCAGTCCTCCGGGATGCCGGACGCGCGGGCCGCGGCGATCACCTCCGGGTCGCGCGGGTCGAGGAAGACACCGCGCTGGGCGTCCAGGAGGTCCTTCTCGTCGGGTGTGGAGGCCGCCTCGCCGACCCGGTCGGCGTCGTACAGGAGCAGGCCCAGGTAGCGCAGCCGCCCCACGCAGGTCTCGGAGCAGACGGTGGGCTGCCCGGCCTCGATGCGCGGGAAGCAGAAGGTGCACTTCTCGGCCTTGCCGGTGGCGTGGTTGACGTAGACCTTCTTGTACGGGCAGGCGGTCACGCACATCCGCCAGCCGCGGCAGCGGTCCTGGTCGACCAGGACGATGCCGTCCTCGACCCGCTTGTACATCGCGCCGGACGGGCAGGCGGAGACACAGGCCGGGTTGAGGCAGTGCTCGCACAGCCTCGGCAGGTGGAAGAGGAAGGTCTGCTCGAACTCGAACCTGACCTTCTCGGCCCAGTCCCCGCCGAGGTTGGGGTCGCCGCCGGCGTTCTCCGGGGCGCCCCCGAGCCCGTCCTCCCAGTTGGCGCCCCAGGTGATGGAGGTGGGTTTCCCGGTGAGCACCGAGCGGGGACGGGCGACGGGCATGTCCGGCCCGGCGGGGGCGCTGACGAGGTTGTCGTAGTCGTAGGTGACCGGCTCGTAGTAGTCCTCCAGGGAGGGCAGGTCCGGGTTGGAGAACAGCGACAGCAGCCGCCTGACCCGGCCGCCGGAGCGCAGGACGAGCCGCCCGCGCCTGTCCAGCATCCAGCCGCCCTTCCACTGCTCCTGGTCCTCGTAGCGGCGCGGATAGCCGACGCCGGGCTTGGTCTCGACGTTGTTGAACCAGGCGTACTCCACGCCACTGCGGTTGGTCCACGTCTGCTTGCAGGTGACCGAGCAGGTGTGGCACCCGATGCACTTGTCGAGGTTCATCACCATCGCGATCTGGGCCATGACGCGCATCTCAGTACTCCACTCGCTGGTCGCGGCGGCGGATGACGGTGACCTCGTCGCGCTGGTTGCCGGTCGGTCCGTAGTAGTTGAAGGCGTAGGTGAACTGCGCGTAACCGCCCGCGAGATGGGTCGGCTTGAGCAGCAGCCTGGTCAGCGAGTTGTGGATGCCGCCGCGCCTGCCGCTGACCTCGGTCTTCGGCACGTTCACGTTGCGGTCCTGGGCGTGGTACATGTACACCGTGCCCTCGGGCATGCGGTGGGTCACCACCGCCCGTGCGGCGACGACGCCGTTGCGGTTGTACGCCTCGATCCACTCGTTGTCCTTCACGCCGATCCTCTCTGCGTCCTCCCGGCTCATCCAGATCGTGGGACCGCCCCGGGAGAGGTCGAGCATGTACTTGTTGTCCTGGTAGTTGGAGTGGATGGACCACTTCGAGTGCGGGGTGAGGTAGCGGACCGTGACCTCGGCCCGGCCGTCCTCGCGCAGGTGCTCGTCGCCGTAGTGCCGGGGCGTGTTCAGCGGGGGCCGGTAGACGGGCAGCTGCTCGCCGAGTTCGGCCATCCAGTCGTGCTGGACGAAGAAGTGCTGGCGGCCGGTGAGGGTGTGCCAGGGCTTGAGGTGCTCGGTGTTGATGACGAAGGGCGAGTAGCGGCGGCCGCCCGTCTCCGATCCGGACCACTCGTACGAGGTGATGACGGAGCGCGGCTGTGCGCGGGTGTCGGCGAAGGTGATCCGCTCGGCCTCGCGCTCGGCGGACAGCTCCACCAGGCCCTCGCTGCCGGTCTGCCGCTCCAGCTCGCGGAAGCCCTCGGTGGCCAGACGCCCGTTGGTGGTGCCGGACAGGGCCAGGATCGCCTCGCACATGTCGGAGGCGGTGGCCAGGGAGGGCCGGCCGGCGGCCGCCCCGTCGCGGACGGTGCCGCAGCGGCGGCGCAGTTCGCCGATCTCCTGGTCCGGGTGGACGGTGACGCCCTTGGTGGTAGTGCCCAGGGTGTCCAGCAGCGGCCCGACGGCGCGCATCTTCTGCGCGACCGCCGCGTAGTCCCGCTCGACGGTCACCAGCTTGGGCATGGTCCGGCCGGGCACCGGCTCGCACTCGCCGGCCTTCCAGTCGCGCACCACCCCGCCGGGCTGGGCGAGTTCGTCGGGGGTGTCGTGCAGCAGGGGCACGGCCAGGACGTCGGTGCGGGTTCCCAGGTGCCCGGCCGCCAGCTCGCTGAACCGGTCGGCGAGGGTGAGGAAGGTGTCGTAGTCGGTACGGGCCTGCCAGGGCGGGGCGATGGCCGGGGTGAAGGCGTGGACGAAGGGGTGCATGTCCGTGCTGGACAGGTCGTCCTTCTCGTACCAGGTGGCGGCCGGCAGCACGACGTCGGAGAGCAGGCCGGTGGAGGTCATCCGGAAGTCCATGGTGACCAGCAGGTCGAGCTTGCCCTCGGGCGCCTCCTCGCGCCAGACCACCTCCCGCGGGCGCCCCTCGGGCGGCGTCTGCTCCGAGCGCACGGCCGCGTCCGTGCCCAGCAGATGGCGCAGGAAGTACTCGTTGCCCTTGCCGGAGGAGCCCAGCAGGTTGGCCCGCCACACCGTCAGTACGCGGGGGAAGTTGGCCGGGTCGTCCGGGTCCTCGGCGGCGAACCGCAGCCGCCCGGACCTCAGCTCCTCCACGATGTGCTCGGGGACGGGCCGGCCCGCGGCCTTCGCCTCGTCCGCCAGATCGAGCGGGTTGCGGTTGAAGGCGGGGTGCCCCGGCGTCCAGCCCAGCCGGACCGCCTGTGCCAGGCAGTCCGCGAACGCCTTCCCCTTGAACCGTCCCTCGCCCAGCGGAGAGGCCAGCTCGTCGGGCCCGAACGCCTCGTAGCGCCACTGGTCGGAGTTCAGGTACCAGTACGAGGTGCCGGCCATGTGCCGGGTCGGCCGCTGCCAGTCGAACGCGAAGGCCAGGTGCTGCAGCCCGGTGACCGGGCGGACCTTCTCCTGGCCGACGTAGTGGGCCCAGCCGCCGCCGTTGACGCCCTGGCAGCCGGTGATGGTCGTCAGCGCCAGGAAGGCGCGGTAGATGGTGTCGGAGTGGAACCAGTGGTTGGTGCCCGCGCCGAGGGCGATCATGGAGCGGCCGCCGGTGCGCTCGGCGTTACGGGCGAACTCGCGGGCGATCCGGGCCGCCTGCGCCGCCGGGACGGAGGTGATCGTCTCCTGCCAGGCAGGGGTGTACGGCCGGTCCGCGTCCTCGTAACCGGCCGGCCAGTCGCCCGGCAGGCCGGGACGCTCCACCCCGTACTGGGCGAGCATCAGGTCGAAGACGGTGGTGACGAGCTTCCCGCCGATCCGGCGCACGGGGACGCCGCGGACCATGCCGGTGCCGCCCTCGGTCGCCCCCTCGTCGAACCGGGGCAGCGCGACCGCGGCCGTCTCCCCGGCCCCCTCCAGCAGGCTCAGCTCGGGCACCACCTCACCCAGGTCCAGGTTCCAGTGCCCCTTCCCGGCCTCGGCCCAGCGGAAGCCGAGCGAGCCGTTCGGTACGACGGGTTCACCGGTGCGGCTGTCCAGCAGCACGGTCTTGGAGCCGGCGTTCTCCGCCTCCGCCTCGGCCCCGCCGAGGTCGGCCGCGGTCAGGAACCCGTCCGGAACGAATGTGTCCGCCCGCTCGCGCAGGGTGACCAGGAACGGGGCGTCGGTGAACGTGCGCAGATAGTCCCGGAAGTAGGGCACCTCGCGGTCCACCAGGAACTCGCGCAGGATCACATGTCCCATCGCCATCGCCAGAGCCCCGTCGGTGCCCGGGTGCGGGGCCAGCCACTCGTCGGCGTGCTTGACGTTGTCGGCGTAGTCGGGACTGACGGCCACCACCTTGGTGCCGTTGTAGCGGGTCTCGGTCAGGAAGTGCGCGTCCGGCGTGCGCGTGACGGGGATGTTGGACCCCCACATGATCAGATAGCCGGCGTTCCACCAGTCGGCCGCCTCCGGCACGTCCGTCTGGTCGCCGAAGACCTGCGGCGAGGCGACCGGCAGGTCGGCGTACCAGTCGTAGAACGACAGCAGGGTGCCGCCGATCAGGGAGTGGAACCGGGCACCGGCGGCGAACGACGCCATCGACATCGCCGGGATCGGGGAGAAGCCCGCCACCCGGTCGGGGCCGTACTCCTTGACGGTGTGCACCTGGGAGGCGGCGACCAGCTCGGCCACCTCGTCCCAGTCGGCGCGGACGAAGCCGCCCTTGCCGCGCGCCCGCTTGTAGGCGCGGGCCCTTTCCGGGTCGCCGGTGATCTCCGCCCAGGCCGCCACCGGGTCGCCCAGCCGGCCGCGGGCCTCCCGCCACATCTTCAGCAGCACCCCCCGCACATACGGGTAGCGCACCCGGCTGGGGGAGTAGGTGTACCAGGAGAACGAGGCGCCGCGCGGGCAGCCGCGGGGCTCGTACTCGGGGCAGTCCGAACCGATCGAGGGGTAGTCGGTCGCCTGGTGCTCCCAGGTGATGATGCCGTCCTTGACGTAGACCATCCACGAACAGGACCCGGTGCAGTTCACTCCGTGGGTGGAGCGCACCACCTTGTCGTGGGACCACCGGTCCCGGTAGAAGCCCTCCCATTTCTCGTCGCCCGTGCCGTAGACCGCGCGGCCGTCGGCCGACACCTCGCGGCGGCTGAGCAGCCGGCGCGCGGCCAGCGGCCAGTCGCGTTCACCGCGGACCGTCCGGACCCCCGCCTTCTCGTCGTTCACCATGGCCGGAACGCTATGCGGCCCCCCGCCCGCCGGGCCGGGGCCGGAGAGCCCCCGCCGCCCGGCCGGAAGGCCCTGGCCGGACGGCGGAACAGGGCCGTTCGGCCCTTGGTCCCGGGGCCGGTCGACGCAGGGGAACGAAGAGCGCGGGCGCCCCGGCCGGAGAGACCGGGGCACCCGCGCGGGCGGAGGGCTCAGACGGTCCCGGCGGGCGAGACGTCCTCCAGCAGCCGGCCGGTCACCAGCTCGGGCTCGATCCGTACATGGACCCCGTCCTCGACCGGGGCCCAGGACAGCGGCCCGGACCGGCCCAGCCGCTCGGCCTCGCCGGGATCGGTCACCAGCGAGGCACGCCCGGTGACGACCACGCTCCAGCCGGAGCGCGTCGTCTCGTCGAACCGGTCCACCTCGAAGGCGACCACGCTGGCGTCCACCGCGCGGGCCATCCGGGACGCGCCCGAGGTGCGCAGGACCACGGCCTGGTCGTGGTCCAGGAAGAAGTTGACCGGGAGGACGGCGGGCAGCGCGTTCTCGGTGTAGACGATGCGTCCCAGAGGGACCTGCGTCAGCAGGTCCAGGCACTCCCGCCGGTCGAGTTCGCGGAAGCCGTCGTTTCGGTGCATGCCTCCATGGTGCGCGCGCCGCACGGGCGGGGATAGGGCCGGTCGGCCCCATCCGGGGCGAAAACGGGCGGGGCCCGCCCCGGTCCGCGGCCCCGCCCCGGTCCGCCGCTCGCGCGGATCCCGCTCAGCGCGTCTGCTGCCCCGGGGGGTGCGGGGCGGTCTGGGTGGCGATGACGGCGGCCTGGACCCGCCGCTCCACCCCCAGCTTGGCCAGCAGCCGGGAGATGTTGTTCTTGACCGTCTTCTCCGACAGGTACAGCTGCCGGCCGATCTGCCGGTTGGTCATCCCCTCGCCGATCAGGGCCAGGATGTCGCGCTCGCGGGGCGTCAGCGAGGCCAGCGCGGCGTCCTGCGGCTCCTCGACGGGCTCCTCGGTGTCCTGCACCCGCAGGCTGTTCATCAGCCGCGCCGTGGTCGCCGGGTCCAGCATGGACTGCCCGGAGGCGACGGTGCGCACGGCGGCGATCAGGTCCGAACCCTTGATCTGCTTGAGGACGTAGCCGGAGGCACCGGCCATGATCGCATCCAGCAGGGCGTCGTCGTCGTCGAACGAGGTCAGCATCAGACAGGCCAGCTCCGGCATCCGCGAGCGCAGCTCGCGGCAGACGGCGATGCCGTTGCCGTCTGGCAGGCGCACGTCCAGCACGGCCACGTGCGGACGCAGGGCCGGACCGCGCGCGAGGGCCTGCTCGGCCGTGCCGGCCTCGCCGACCACCTCGATGTCGGGCTCGGCGTCCAGCATGTCGTGCACGCCGCGCCGCACCACCTCGTGGTCGTCGAGGAGGAACACCCGGATCGGGTCCTGTGGTGAGAACTGCTGGGCCTGAGTCATACGGATCCTTCATGCTGTCGGTCGGGGGCGCCACGCCCCCCGCCCCATGATCCTGCCCCGACCCGCCCGTCCGGCGCCAGGGCCCCACGGCCCCGCCGCCCGCACGCGCGGCGGGAGCCCGCGACCGCCCGCCCCGGCACGCCGGCCGTGTCGCCGGCGGTCGCAGGTGGTCTCCGAGGGCAACCGGCGGTCGCGGGGATCGCCGGTGGTCGCCGGCGGCTCACGTCACGCGGACCGCCCCAGATCGAACCCGACGTCCACCACCCCCTCCACCGACCGCGCCATCCGGGCGGCCACCGGGACCAGGGCGGTGTTGCGGATCTCGCCGGTGAAGGTCACCACGCCGTCCGCCACCCGCACCCCCACGCTCCGGTCACCGCCGGGGAAGAGGGGTTCGACGACCTCCCGGCGCACCTGCCGGGCGATGTCCTCGTCCGGCCGCAGGAAGACCTTCAGCAGGTCTCCGCGGCTGACGACGCCGACCAGTAGGCCGTCGGCATCGGTCACGGGCAGGCGCTTGACGCGCCGGCGCGCCATGATCCGCGCCGCCTCGGCAAGTGTGGCGCGGGCGTGGACGCACACCGCCGGCGACGTCATCAGCTCGCCCGCGGTCACCGCTCCCACCCGGGCCAGTTCCTCCGGGCGCCGCAACTGCTCCATGCGGCTGGGGTCGCCGTCCCGGAACTCCTCCTTGGGCAGCAGATCCGCCTCGGAGACGACGCCGACGACGCGGCCCTCGCCCTCCAGCACCGGCAGAGCGCTGACTTTCCACTGCTCCATGGTCACCACGATCTGCTTGAACGGGGCGTCCCGCCCGATGGAGACGACGGTCTGGCTCATCACGTCGCCCACGGTGTGCGGGGCGTGCGAGGTGCCGTCCGCGCCGTCCGTGCTGCCCGCACCGTCCATGCTGCCTGCGTTGTCCATGTTGCCCGTGTTGTTCATGGGGCCCTCCTCGAAGAATCGTCCGCCGTGCCGCGCCGGGCGCGCGTCACGGCATGGGGCCGCTGCCGTAGGGCCCATACAGGTCCAGCAGCCGGGTGCGGGCCGCCTGCAGCCGGTGCGAGATGATCTCGGCCATCCGCAGGGCCACCGCGCGCCCCAGCACCGGGTCGGCCTCGCACAGCTGACGCACCCGGGCGGCGTCGAACTCCAGGGCCCGCACCGGGCTGAGCGCCTCGGCGCCCAACTGCCAGGTGTAGGGCGGGAAGAGCCAGGACCAGCCCAGCAGGTCGCCGTGGGAGAGGGTCTCCACCGCCGCGGGGCGGCGGCCGGGCACCCGCATGTCGAGGGTGACCGAGCCGGTGCGGATCACCCAGAACCGGTCGGCCCGGTGGCCCTCCTCGGAGATACGGGCGCCGGCGGGGAAGGAGACCTCGCGGGCGAGTTCCAGCAGCCGTTCGCGGTTCTCCGGGGGCAGTGCCCCGAGCAGGTTGTTGGCGGTGACGATCATGGCGGGCCTCCCTGGTGCTGAGCCGAGTGGGCGGTGTACGCGCGGGCGTCCGCTCCCGGTACGGGCGTCATGGCGGTCCGCCGCCGCTGTCTCTACTCCCGTTGTACTCCCGTGGCCGGTAAGTGGCGCCTCACCGTCATCGTCGGATTTCCCGCACCGCCGGGGCAGGGGCCGTACGGGGACCTCGGACGGGACTTTCGGCCCCCGTGCACGGGCCCGCGGACCCCTGCTGCCGCGGCCGCCGCCGCGAGACGGTGTGAACGTGCCCGAACGGCGGGCCGGCTTTCCGCGAAGGGGATGAGCGACATGGCAGTCCACGGCCACACGCACGGACACCGGGGGTTCCGCCTCCCGGTGCGGCGCACCACCCGGACCGCACCCGCGTCCGGTGAGACGGCGGCCGCGACGGCCGTGGTGCCGGCGGCGTCGACCGCGGCCCGCGTCCTGGCCGGGGTCCGCTTCGCGACCGGGTTCGTCTTCCTGTGGGCGTTCGCGGACAAGGCCTTCGGCCTGGGTTACGCGACCCCCGCCGAGCGGGCCTGGATCGAGGGGGGCTCGCCCACGAAGGGCTTCCTCAGCGGTGTGGCCGTCGGCCCCCTGGAGTCGTTCTTCCACGACATCGCCGGAGCCGCCTGGGCGGACTGGCTGTTCATGCTCGGCCTGCTGGGCATCGGCCTCGCCCTGACCGCCGGCGTCGCGCTGCGGCTCACGGCGGCCGCCGGAACCGTGATGATGGCGCTGATGTGGGCCGCGGAATGGCCCCTGGCCCAGCACCTGTCGGACGGCAGCCCCAGCATGTCGACCAACCCGGTCGTGGACTACCACGTGATGTACGCCGCCGTCATGATCGCCTTGGCGGTCGCGGCGGCGGGCGACACCTGGGGGCTGGGCCGGTGGTGGGCCCGGCTGCCCCTGGTCCGCAGCTTCCCCTGGCTGCGGTGAACCCGCCGCCCCGCGGCGGACCACCGGCCCGCGGCGCCTCCGGGGCGTCGCGGGCCGGCCGTCTCCCCGCCGTGCGGGACGTCAGACCCGCGGGAAAGGGACCAGTGACCCCTGCCGAACGCGGGTACTCGGACCGATCATGGAAAAGAAAGCGGCGGAGAGCCGCCTGTCAACGGAGGTGTTGTGATGGTACGTACGGTCACCGTGGGAGTGGACGGCTCCGCCGAGAGCCTGGCCGCTGCCGACTGGGCGGCCCGGGAGGCGGCGCGGCGCGGGGTGCCGCTGCGCCTCGTCCACGTGCGGGAGCCCGACCCCTTCACCCCTCCGGACTCCTTCGCCGACCCCGAGACCCGGCAGCACTGGGCCCAGCGGATCCCGCGCGAGGCGGCGAACGACCTCGCCCGCCGCCACCCGGAGCTGGAGATCACCACCGACCAGCTCACCGGCCGTCCCCCCGAGGTGCTGACCGCGGTCGCCGAGCAGGCCGAGGTGCTGGTCATCGGCACCCGCGGCCTGGGGCCCGTGGCCGGCTTCCTGGTCGGCTCCGTCGGCCTGGCCACCGTCGCCCGTGTGAAGTGCCCGGTGGTGCTGGTGCGGGCCGAGACGTCGAAGGAGGGCGAACCGGAGGGCGCGGAGCCTCCCGCCACGCCCCGCGACGTCGTCATGGGACTGGAGCTGTACCGGCCGGCCGACGAGCTCATCGAGTTCGGCTTCGACGCCGCCGCCCGGCGCGGCGCCGCGCTGCGGGTCATCCACGGCTGGAACCCGCCGCTGGTCTACGGCGTCGACCCCATCGCCGTCGACCCCCGCCTGGCCACCGACCTGGCCCAGGAGAGCTCCCGCAACCTGAACGAGGCGCTGAGCCACTGGCGGGAGAAGTACCCGGACGTCGAGGTGAAGGCGCAGGCCGTGGTTGGCCGGGCCGCCCGCCATCTGACGGAGGCCTCCGAGGACGCCTCACTGGTCGTCGTCGGCCGCCGCATCCGCCGTTCGCCGATCGGCTTCCACACCGGACCGGTCGCCCACGCGGTCATGCACCACTCCAAGGCGCCCGTCGCCGTCGTCCCGTTCGGCTGACGGACACCCGCCGCCACGGCCGTGCGCACCACCGGGCCGCGACCCTTCGGCGTCCACCGAAAGGTCGCGGCCCCGGCATCGCCGGGTGGGCGCCACGCCTTCCGGGCGGGCGCACACAGTGGGACGAGCGCGGTCGTACGGCTGGACTCCCCGTTCCGCCACCGGGCCGCCCTGCCGCACCGGGTGCCATGGTGATCTGACGGCACCTCGGCGCCGTCAGATCACCATGGCCTCCTGGATCCACCGCCGCACCCGGTAGGGCAGCCACAGCACCAGGGGCCCCACGTCGGCCACCAGGCGCTCCTCGCGGAACTCCGCCAGGACCGGCGCGGGCACGTCACCGGCGCGGGCGCCGTGGGCGAGCGTGGTGATGGCCGCGTGGTACTCGGGCCCGTCGGCGGTGAAGCGGCGCAGATCCCCCCAGCGGCGGTCGCGTATCTGTACGAAACCCGGGCCCTGCCGCCACAGGCACTTGCACAGGTAATGCCCCTCGCGCCACCGGGCCAGCGCACCGGCCGCGTCGTTCGGCCCCTCCAACTCGGCGGGGGGCTGGAGATGCCCCAGGACCTCCCAGTCGCCGGAGGGCTCCGGGGCCAGCCGCAGCCGCCACTCGACGAACACCGCGCGTGCGGTGAGGTCGCGCACCAGGCACAGGTCGCGGACGGCACGGGCCGCGGCACCGGGATCGCCGGTGGCGGCGAGGTCCACCGTGCCCGGCAGCCGCACCCGGCGGACGCCCGACTCCCACAGCCGGTCCACCGCGGCCGTGACCGGGCCCTCGATGCGTACATCCTCCATGCGCATGCCGGGCAGCGCGCACGCCCGCGGGTCGTAGTCGCGCCAGGCGGCGACGGTCAGCGGCGCCGGGCCGCCGGGGTGTTCCGTGATCGTCGTGCTCACTCGTGTCCTCTCCCTCGTAGGCATGCTCGGCCGGAAGCCGGAAGCCGGAAGCCGGAAGCCGGAAGCCGGAAGCCGGAAGCCGGAAGCCGGTGGTCGGTGGCGGCTCGTGGACCCCTCAGACACCGGCCGTCGGCCGCGCCGCCGGTGTGGGGCCGCCCTCCCGCGGGGCGGCGTGCAGATGGCGCATGAAGTCCAGCCTCAGCAGATCCTCGTTGACCGCCGCGGGGGCCACGTGGACGTACTGGCCGCCCTCGGCGAAGACCAGGCCGAGCTCCAGCCAGCGCTTCAGCAGCCCCTCCACGGCGTCCCCCTCCACGGAGTGGCGCAGCCGGGTGGTGAGTTTGCGGGTGAGGGCCGTGGGGGCGTGCGGCTGGTCCAGCAGCCGGAAGGCGGCGATCTCCAGCGGATCGGTCAGCTCCAGCGCGCCCCAGTCGAACAGTCTCCGGCGGCTGACCAGCACGATCCGGTCGCCCAGGTCGGCGTGGGTGAGCCTGCTGTCGGCATGGGCCTTCTTCCAGGCGGCCAGCGCCTTGTTGAGCGACTTCACGGTCTCCTCGCCGATGCCGCGCGCCGGGGCCTTGAACACATAGGCCAGGTCGTACAGCTCCTCCTCGGGCAGGTCGTAGGTGAAGCGGTAGTGCTCTTCGGCGCGCAGCCCGGAGAAGCCGAGCTCGGGGCGGGTGAAGTACGGGCTGAAACGCTCGATGGCGATGCGGGCGGACAGGTCGACCGGCGGGTTCAGGTGCTCCAGCGCCGGTATCTGGGCGATGACCCCCTCGTAGTCGGCGGCCGTCTCGCCGGGGAAGCCGTGGAGGTAGTTCCAGGAGACCGACAGGCCGGTCTCGGCGCCGTCCCGCAGCATCCGGACGTTCTGGCAGCCGCTGACCCCCTTGTCCATCAGCCCCAGCACACGGCTGTTGAGGCTCTCGATGCCCGGCTGGACGTAGATCAGGCCCGCGTCCGCGAGGGTGCGCAGCTGGGAGCGGCGCATGTTCGCCTTGATCTCGATGTGCAGCCGCAGGTCGTACCCGCTGTCGATGATGCGGGGCAGCACCGTGTTGAGGTAGCCCATGTCGAGGATGTTGTCGACGACGTACATGTCCAGCACCCGGTGCCGGCGGGCCAGCTCCATGATCTCGTCGTGGAAGACCTCCGGGCTCTTGCTGCGGAACTGCATGAACGAGCCGTTGAGCCCGCAGAAGGTGCAGTGGTGCTTCTCGCCCCACCAGCAGCCGCGGGCCCCCTCGACGACGAGCTTGGGCTCCACCCAGTTGCGGGCCACGGAGGCGGCCAGCCGCTCGAAGTAGCCGGTGTAGTCGGGCGGCAGGATGGCGGACGGGGGCATCGGCGAGGTGCTCATCGGGTTGGCGGTGGCGGATCCGTCCGCCCCCCGGTGGCACAGCCCCGGTATGTCCGACAGATCGGCCCCCTCCGTCTTCTCGGCGCCCTCGGCCAGCGCCGTCAGCAGCCGGGGGAAGGCCACCTCGCCCTCGCCGCGCACCACGTGGTCCACGAACGGGAAGTTGCGGTGGACGGCGGCGCCCTGCTCGGCGTCGCAGTTGGCGCCGCCCATGACGGTCACGATGTGCGGGGCCAGCAGCTTGACCTGCCGGGCGGCGGCCAGCGCGGCGGTGTTCTGCTGGAAGGTGGAGGTGAAGCCGACCACGTCCGGTTCGTACGCCACGATCCGCTCGGCGGTCTCCCGGACGAACTCCGGCGCGATCCGGTGCAGTTCACGTGTCAGCCGCAGACGGGAGGAGCTCAGCTTCCCGCCCATCACGGAGGTGAACTCCTCGGTCCGCCACTCGGGGTCGTCGTAGAGCGCGGAGGAGAAGACCCAGTCGCCGCATCCCATGAAGTAGGAGGACAGGGCGTAGTACTCGTAGTCGTCCCCGGAGAACTCCATGCGGTCGGTGATCCAGTCGGTGAACTCCAGGTTGGCGTGCAGCACCTCGGCCCGGCCACCGGGAACCCGCTCGTCCACGCTGCGTTTGAGGATGCCGAGCGCCAGGGACGGCAGATCGATCGGTGACCAGGGCATGTTGACAAGAAGGACGCGCATGGCAGCTCCTCGGAACGGAAGATGTGGCCGGAAGCGGCCGCCCGGCCCGGCGGTGAGGGCCGGACCGGGCGGTGAGGAGTCACTCCTCCTCGGTGTCCTCCGCGGTGCGGAGCGGGATGGTGACGGTGACGCCGACGGTGGGCTTGCGGTTCTCTTCGTCGCCCGCGAGCGGGTCGTTGTTGATGACGTCCTTCTGCATGGCTACCTCCTCTCGTGGTCCACTCGGTCCCCGGCCGCCGGTGCCGGCGGCCGGTCCTGCCCCCGCCCCGGCCGGGACGGGGAGTCGTGATCACGGCCGGTCGTCCGGCCGGCGCCGCGCAGCTCCCGGTCCAGAAAGCCCAGGGCCCGGCGCAGCACGGCGACGTGGTCGCCGCCGAGGTAGCCGTCGTGGCCGGAGTCCAGCCACATCTCCTCGTGGCGCACCCCCGAGGCGCGCAGCGCCGCCAGGTACGTGCGCACCTGTTCGGGCGGGCACTTGACGTCGTGGAGGGCTGCGGCCATCAGCAGCGGCGCCCGCACCCGGTGCGCGTAGTGGACGGGGGAGCTGCGCGCGTAGAGCTCGGGCACCTGATCGGGGGTGCCGCCGAACAGCGCCTCGTCCAGGGCGCGCAGGGCCGGCGTACCGGTGCGGTGGGCGGTGGCGCAGTCGGCCAGCGGCTTGACGGCCACCCCCGCGCTCCACAGGCCGGGCCGGGTGCCCAGCGCCAGCAGGACGAGGTAACCGCCCCAGGAGGTGCCCCACAGGCCCACCGCACCGGGATCGGCCAGCCCGCGCGCCAGTACGTCGGCCCGGACCGAGACGAGGTCGGCGACCTGGGTCAGGCCCACCCCCTGACCGTAGGCCGCGCGCCAGCGGGGCCCGTAGCCGGTGGAGCCGCGGTAGTTGACCCGGGCCACGGCGAAGCCCGAGGCGACCAGCGAGTGCACGGTCGGGTCGTAGGCGTCCCGGTCGTGGTCGGCGGGGCCGCCGTGGACGAGCATCACCAGCGGCGGACGGACGGCGGGACGTTCGGGGAGGCTGAGCAGGGTGTGTACGTCCCCGTCCGGCCCGGGCGTCCACAGTTCGGTGTGCCGTCCGGGCACCCGGACGGCGGGCGCTTCCGCGGCCGGCGGCGGGGCGCCGGAGGCGGAACGGGCGTGCGGCGGGGTGGCGGTGTCGGTCCACAGGTAGTGCACGTCCCCGTCCGGCCGGGGCACGGCGTCCAGAACGCTGCCGCGGGGCACCGGCACGGGGGTCAGGGCCTGCCGGTCCAGGTCGGCGGTGAACAGCAGGCTGCGGCCGCGGCGGTCCTGGCGTACCAGGATCCGGCGCCCCCGGGGGTACCAGCGGGCGGTGATCTCGGTGTCGAAGGAGCACCACCGGTGCGGGCGCACCCCGTCCCCGGCACGCCAGGTGGCGGTCTCGTAGCGGTCGCCGTCCTGCCGCACCAGCAGCAGCTCCGCCCCGCCGTCCCCGCCGCTGCCGGGTGCGGCGGGTGCGAAACCCAACGCCCACAGCCCGCCGCCCCGGCCGGAGAGCTCGGCCACCGTTTCGCCGGAGGCGGTGTGGACGGTGACGGCCCGGTCCGAGGACGCCGACCGGGTGACGGCCAGCAGCCGGCCGTCCGGGGAGAGCCCGCACAGGACCGCGTGCCCCTCCGTTCGCACGGCCGGCCGGCCCGGGCCGCCGCGCCGGCCGAGATGGACCGTCAGACCGCTTTCGTCGCCGAGTCCGACGGCGACCGTCCCGCCGGCGCCGACCGCCAGCCCGCGCGGGGTCCCGGCGGGCAGGCCGGCCAGGCCGGGCCGTACGGGACCGCCGTGGAAGTCCTGGTGGAGCCAGCGGCCGCGACCGGTCTCGTCCTCGTCGAACCACCAGACGGCGGCGTCGGCGTCGATGGCGCAGTGCAGGGTGCCGCGCGGGCGGTCGGTGACCTGCCGGGTGCGGCCGGTACGGGCGTCGAGGGCGAAGACCTCGCAGCGGCCGCCGGCGTCGCCGGTGAGCACCATCAGCGCCGGGTCGCCGGGGCAGACCTCCGGCAGCACCGGCCGGTAGACGCGGTAACCGGATGCGGGGCGGCCCGCGTCCGGCGCGGAGGAGCCGGTCGTGCTCACAGTGCCCCCTTCACCGTCGCGTCCGGCCCGGGCAGGGGCGC
Organism: Streptomyces mangrovi; assembly: GCF_900114215.1. GTDB lineage: Bacteria > Actinomycetota > Actinomycetes > Streptomycetales > Streptomycetaceae > Streptomyces > Streptomyces barkulensis. Next base: position 323,516 of record NZ_FOSG01000006.1, read on the forward strand.
GGACAGGGCGCCGCGGGCCACCGCCAGGGTGGTGCCCGCGGCGAGCAGGGCCAGCAGCACCGCACACCCCGCGATCGTCGGCGCGGTTCCGACCCGGGCCACGGCCGCCCCGGCGGCGAGGGGCGCCACCGCCGCGGCGATCCCCGCCGCGGTGGCCAGCGCCGTTCCGGTGCGGGCCAGCAGCTCGGGCGGCGTCACCCGCAGCACCCGGGTCTGGAGCACCACCACGGCGGCCGGGACCAGCAGGGAGACGGCGCCGAACAGCAGCCCGTACGACCAGGGGCCGCTTCCGGCCGCCAGTGCGGCGGCGGGCGTCACCACCAGCCACGAGACCGCCACCAGCGTCCGCGGCGCGGTCAGCCGCCGGACCACGGCGGGTGCGGCCAGTGCCCCGGCGAGGCCGGCCGCGCCCGCGACGGAGAACACCAGCCCCACGGCGGCCGGGCCCCGTCCGCCGCCCTGGAGTGCGAAGACGACCGTGTAGTGGAGCGCGACCAGCAGCCCGCCGGCGGCGGCCGTCCACACCAGCACCAGGCGCAGTACGGGGGAGCGCAGGACCAGGCCGAGGCCCGCTCCCGCCTCGGAGGCGAAGGCCGCCCACCGGGCCCGCGAGGGGCGTGTGTCCCGCGCCCGTGTCCCCGCCGGAGCGAGGTCCGAGCGCATGCCGCGCACGCACAGCGCGGCGACGAGGTAGGACAGGGCGTCCGCCAGGAACGGCAGCCACCGGGCGGCCTGGTAGAGCAGCCCGCCCAGCAGCGGCCCCAGCACCAGGGCGCCCTGCTCGCCGGCCTGGAGCCGCGAGACCACCCTCGGGTGGTCGTCCGCGGGGCAGATCAGGGCCACGGCGCCGCGGGCCGCCGCCTCCTGGCAGGAGGTCGCGACGCGCTCGACGAGGACCGCGGCGAACAGGTGCGCCGGATGGAGGGAGCCCAGTGCCAGGGCCGCGGCGAGCGACCCCAGCGCGGCGGCGGACACCGCGGCGCAGAGGATCATCACGCGGCGGCGGGCGCCCCGGTCGGCGGGCACGGCGGCGAACGGGCCCATCAGCAGCCCCAGTGCGGTGGAGGCCCCCGCGACCGCTCCGACGAGGGCGGGGGAGTACCCCAGGCCCAGCAGGAGCAGGGGGAGGGCGAGACCGGAGATCTGGGTGCCCAGGGCGTCGGCGCTGTTGGCCCACCACAGCAGCCGCACGTCGCGGCGCGGGGCTGGAGCCCGGTGCCCGCCGGCCGCCGGGCCGGCGGCCCCGGTCCGCCTCACCGGGCGGGCCGGGGGCGCGGCGTGGGGCGCGGCGTGGGAAGCAGCGCGGGAAACCGTGCGGAAAGCCGTGCGCCCAAGCGGGTCAACGCGGGTAAGGCACTCGTCTCCGGTAACGCCGGTCCTCGTTCCACGCGCAGCCCTTCCACTCGATCTCCACGCGGTGTCCGTGAAGGTCGGATCCGATGGTCGACATGCGAAGAAAACGTGTGCGAATCACAGCGGACGGGAGTCTAATCACGAGGTGACGCGGGTCACAAGAGGCCTGTGGGAAAGGCGAGTTGGGGCCGCGGAACGGAACGCGTCGGTCCGCGCCCCGGGTGGCCGGGAGCGCGGACGGACGGTGCGGGGGAGCGGTGGGAGCCGGCGCCGCGTCAGCGGATGTGGCGGCCGGAGACCGCGCGGGCGATCACCAGGCGCTGGATCTCGCTGGTGCCCTCGAAGATGGTGTAGATCTTGGCGTCCCGGTACATTCGCTCCACCGGATGCTCCCGGCTGTACCCGGCGCCGCCGAGGACCTGTACGGCCTTCTCGGTGGCGGCGACGGCCAGTTCGCCGGCGCGCAGCTTGGACATCGACCCCTGGGCCGCGTCGAAGGCGCGGCCGTTGCGGGCCATCCAGGCCGCCTGCCAGATCAGCAGACGGACGGCCTCGATCTCGGTCCGCAGATCGGCCAGGGCGAAGGCGACGGCCTGGTTCTCGACGATGGGGCGGCCGAAGGCGACGCGGCCGCCCGCGTACTCCAGGGCGTACTCGTAGGCGGCGCGCGCGATGCCGAGCGCCTGAGCGCCCACGGTGGGCCGGCTGACCTCGAAGGTCGCCATGGCGGCCTGCCCCTTGGCCTGTCCGCCCTCGCGGGCGCGGGCCAGGCGCGCCTCCAGCCTCTCCCTGCCGCCCAGCAGGCAGTGGCCCGGCACCCGCACCTCGTCCAGGAAGACATCGGCCGTGTGCGACGCCCGCAGGCCCAGCTTCCTGATCTTGCGGCCGGACTCCAGGCCGGATGTGCCGGGCGGGACGATGAACGCCGCCTGGCCGCGTGCGCCGAGCTCCGGCTCCACCGAGGCCACCACCACGTGCACGTTCGCGATGCCGCCGTTGGTGATCCAGGCCTTCTGGCCGCTGATCACCCACTCGTCCCTCGCCTCGTCGTACCGGGCGCGGGTGCGCATGGCCGAGACGTCGGAGCCGGCCTCGGGCTCGGAGACGCAGAAGGCCGCCACCTTGGGGTCGTCCTCGTCGCCGAAGCACTGCGGGACCCACTCGGCGAGCTGGTCGGGGGTGCCGGCGGAGAAGATGCCCGCCACCGCCAGCGAGGTGCCGAACAGGGCCATGCCGATGCCGGCGTCGCCCCAGAACAGCTCCTCGTTGGCGATCTGGAGGGACAGGCCCGAGGGGTCGCCGTACATGTCGGCCAGGGACTCGAAGCCGTACAGGCCGATCTTCGCCGCCTCCTGTATGACGGGCCAAGGGGTCTCCTCCCGCTCGTCCCACTCGGAGGCGGCCGGGCGCACGACGTCGGCGGCGAAACCGTGCACCCACTCGCGCAGGTCGCTCTGCTCCTCGGTGAGGTCGAGGCAGAAACCGCTCATGATCCGCGTTCGCTCCTCATGCCTTGGGGATGTCGAAGTAGCGGGTCAGGCCGGAGGCCAGGCCGACGTCGCCGGCCAGCTTCAGCCTGCGCGTCATGAACATCGTCACGGGGCTGGCGTTGCCGGAGACGAGCCTGAGGAACTCGGCGTCGCCCAGGGTCAGCGTCACGCGCGGGTCGGTCTCGCCGCGGCCCTCGCGGACCGTGCAGGCGCCGTCGCGGATGGTGATCTCTCGGACGACCTCGCTCTCCCCGGTGACCTTCCAGCGGATCACGGCGTCCAGTGATCCGGCCCGCTCGGGGCGGAACTGCCGCTCCATGCGCCGGAAGACCTCGTCCAGCACGCGCATCCGCAGTTCGCCGCGCATGATCTCGGCGATCTCCTTGGTGGACAGACCCTTGACGATCCGTGCGAACTCCTCGGGGGAGACGGTGGTGAAGTCGAGGGCGGCGAGGTCGGCCGGTTCCCGGCTGACGCCGTTGGTCATGGGGTTCCCCTTCACTCTTCTTACTCAAGAGTAAATTTACTGGTGAGTAAGATTACGACGTGGTAGGTAGGCTGGCAAGAGTGAGCGGCGAACGCAGGCGACGGGTTCCCCGGAGGATCCGGGAACAGCAGATCATCGACGTGGCGGTCCAGGTCTTCGCCAGGCGCGGATACCACCCCGCCTCGGTGGACGAGATCGCCGAGCTGGCGGGCATCTCCAAGCCGATGGTCTACCTCTACCTCGACTCCAAGGAGGGTCTGTTCCTGGCCTGCCTGCGCCGCGAGGCCGAGCGGCTGGTGGCGGCCTTCCAGGGCGCGGCGCGCGATGTGCGCACCCCGGAGCTGCGGCTGTGGGCGGGACTGTCGGCGTTCTTCGCCTTCGTGGCCGAGCACCGGGACAGCTGGGTCGTCCTCCACCGCCAGGCGTCGCAGCTCAGCGAGGCCATCACCGCCGAGGTCGCCCAGGCCCGCCGCGCGGTCATGGCCGAGGTCGCGGGCCTGGTGCGGGACGGGATCGGTGAGGCCCTCGGGCCGGTCCCGGTCGCCGACGAGGAGGCCGACTTCGTGGCCCACGCGCTGGTGGGAGCGGCGGACTCGCTCACCGACTGGATGGAGCGCCACCCCGGGGAGTCCCCCGAGCGGGTCACCCGGCGTCTGATGAACATGGTGTGGGTGGGCATGCGCAATGTGCTGGCCGGGGAGATCTGGACGCCCCCGGCGGGGTCCGGCGCCCCGGGCCCGGAACCCGCCGGGACACCGGGGGCGCCGGCGGCCCCGGAGCACTCAGTCCAGGAGTGAGACCTCGCCGCGCAGATGCTCGCGCCCCGCGCCGCCGTCCCCGCGCAGAGCGAAGTCCCACAGCACGCCGCCGGCGGACGCGGCCGGACCCGAGGCGTGGAAGCGCACCGCCGAGGGCAGCGGGACCGGGGCCCGGAAGGAGACGTCCACCCGGCAGGCACCGGGCAGATGCTCCTCCAGCGCCGCCAGGCAGCGGGCCTTGGTCCACATGCCGTGCGCGATGGCGCGCGGGAAGCCGAACAGCCGCGCGGTGAGCGGGTGCAGATGGATCGGGTTGCGGTCACCGGAGACGGCGGCGTACGCGCGCCCCGCCGAGCCGGGCACCTCCCAGCGCTCCTCCAGCACCGGCCCGCCCGGCCCGCCCGGCCCGCCCGGCCCGCCCGCGCCACCGGGCGCGGTCCCACCGGAGCGGGCTCCGGCGCCCGGCGCGGGACCGGCCGCCGCGCGCCCCCGGCGCAGATACGTGCTGACCGACCGCCACACCGTACGGGCGCCGTCGTCGGCCTCGGCCGTCACATCGAAGGCCGTGCCCTTCGGGTGCGGCCGCAGGTCCCCGGCCCAGACCCGGTAGGTGAGCCGCTCCCCGGCCTCGACCGGCCTGTGCCGGTCGATCCGGTTGGCGATGTGGACCAGCCCGAGCAGCGGCAGCGGGAAGTCCCGCCGGGTCATCAGCGACATCGTCAGCGGGAAGGCGACGATGTGCGGATACGTCATGGGCAGCCGGGAGGCGCCGGTGAAGCCGCAGACCCCGGCGTAGCGGCGCAGCCGCCCGGGGTCGGCCGCGACATCGCGCAGCACCAGCCGCCGCGCCGGCACCGGACGGCCCCGCCCGCCGCCGGACTTGGGCAGCACCGCGCGGACGTACAGCCCGGCCGTACCCGGCGCGGACGACATCTCCAGCGTCTCCGGCTCCCCGCGGCCGGCGCTTCCCGCGCTTCCCGCACCCTCCGCGCCCTTCATGTCTCCCATGTCCTTCACGCTCCCAGCAGGGACTGGCCGCACACCCGCAGCACCTGGCCGCTGACCCCGCCGCTGCCGGGCGAGGCGAGGTAGGCGACGGCCTCGGCCACGTCGACGGGCTGCCCGCCCTGCTTCATGCTGTTCATGCGGCGGCCCGCCTCCCTCACGAACAGGGGCACCGCCGCCGTCATCCTCGTCTCGATGAAGCCCGGGGCCACCGCGTTGACGGTGACGCCGCGTTCGGCCGCGACCGGTGCGAGGGCCTGGACCAGCCCGATCAGACCGGCCTTGCTCGCCGCGTAGTTGGTCTGCCCGACGTTGCCCGCGATGCCGCTGATGGAGGAGGTGCACACGATCCTGCCGCCCTCGCGCAGCACCGGTTCGCCGGAGCCCCGGGCCCCCAGCAGGCGTTCGGTCAGGCGCTCCACCGCGGTGAGGTTGACCGCGATCACCGAGTCCCACTTCGCGGCGTCCATCCGGCCCAGGGTCTTGTCGCGGGTGATGCCCGCGTTGTGCACCACGACGTCCACACCGCCGTGACGGTCGCTCAGGTGCTCCGCCAGGGCGTCGGCGGCACCGTCGGCCGTGATGTCCAGCTCCAGCGCGTCCCCGCCGATCCGTCCGGCCAGTTCGCGCAGCTCCCCGCCCTGGCCGGGCACGTCCAGGCAGACCACCGTCGCCCCGTCCCGGGCCAGGGTCTCGGCCACCACCGCGCCGATGCCGCGCGCCGCTCCGGTGACCACGGCCGTCCTCCCCTCCAGCGGGCGCTCCCAGTCGTCCGGCGCGGCGCTTCCCGCGACCGGCTCCCCGATCCGGAGCACCTGGCCGGAGACGTAGGCGGAACGGGCCGAGAGCGCGAAGCGCAGCGTGGACTCCAAAGCGCCCTCCGCCCCGGGGGCGACGAGCAGCAGATGCGCGGTCGCCCCGCGCCGCAGCTCCTTGCCGACCGAGCGTACGAAGCCCTCCAGCGCCCGCTGGGCGGCGGCCTGCCGCACCCCGCCGGCCGCCTCGGGCGGGGTGCCCAGGACCACGACCCGGCCGCAGGGGGCCAGCGAGCGGATCCGCGGGTGGAAGAAGTCGTGCAGGGCGCGCAGCCCCTCGCTGCCGTCGATGCCGGTGGCGTCGAAGACCAGCGCGGCGGGGGAGTCCTGCGAACCGGAGGAGCCGCCAAAGGCGCCCGGCAGCGCGGCCACCAGCTCGCGCAGCGGTCCGGTCAGCCGGCCGCCCCCGGCGCCGTCCACGACCACCGGGCCGGACAGGACGGGGCGGCCCGGGCGGTGGCGCTCCAGGATCTCCGGGCGCGGCAGACCCAGGCGCCGGGCGAGGAGCGCCCCGGGGCCGGAGGCCGTCAGTTTCTGGTAGCGATCCACCATTGATTTCTCCTTACGCATGAGTAAGTTTACTCCGAAGTAAGTAGAGGGGTTTCCTACCACAAGGAGTGGTGGCCATGGCAACGGCCGTCCGCCGCGTCGCGATCGTCGGCAGCAACCGCATCCCCTTCGCCCGGGCGGACGGGCCCTACGCCACCGCCTCCAACCAGGAGATGCTCGCCGCCGCCCTGGCCGGCCTGATCGAGCGCCACGGCCTGCGCGGCGAGGTGCTGGGGGAGCTCGCCGCGGGAGCGGTCCTCAAGCACAGCCGGGACTTCAACCTCGCCCGGGAGGTGGTCCTCGGCAGCACACTGGACCACCGCACCCCCGCGTACGACGTCCAGCAGGCCTGCGGAACGGGCCTGGAGACCGTCATCCTCGTCGCCAACAAGATCGCCCTGGGGCAGATCGAATGCGGCGTCGCCGGCGGTGTGGACACCGCCAGCGACGCACCGCTGGGCCTCAACGACGACCTGCGGAAACTGCTCCTCAAGGCCCGCCGGGCCCGCTCCCTGCCCCGGCGCCTGGGCGCCCTGGCCGGGCTGCGCCCCCGGCACGCCGTCCCCGACATCCCCCGCAACGCCGAGCCGCGCACCGGCCTGTCGATGGGCGAGCACGCCGCCCGCACCGCCGCCGAGTGGGGCGTCGCCCGAGCCGACCAGGACGCCCTGGCCGCCACCAGCCACCGGCGCCTGGCCGCCGCCTACGAACGCGGCCTCCTCGACGACCTGGTCACCCCCTTCCGGGGCCTGGAGCGCGACCAGAACCTGCGCCCGGACAGCACACCGGAGAAACTCGCCCGGCTGAAGCCGGTGTTCGGCAGGGGCGAGGGGGCCACCATGACCGCCGGCAACTCCACCCCGCTGTCCGACGGCGCCTCCACCGTGCTGCTGGCGAGCGAGGAGTGGGCCGCGCGGCGCGGCCTGCCGGTACTGGCCTACCTCACCCACTCCCGCGCCGCCGCCGTCGACTTCGTCGACGGCCCCGACGGACTGCTCATGGCGCCGGCGTACGCCGTGCCGAAACTGCTCCAGGACGCCGGGCTGAAGCTGGGCGACCTCGATCTGTACGAGATCCACGAGGCGTTCGCCTCCCAGGTCCTGGCCACCCTCGCCGCCTGGGAGGACGAGGGCTTCTGCGTCCGCCGCCTGGGCCTGCCCGGCCCGCTGGGCACCGTCGACCGCGACCGGCTCAACGTCGCCGGCTCCTCCCTCGCAGCCGGGCACCCCTTCGCCGCCACCGGCGGCCGGATCGTGGGCACCCTCGCCAAGCTGCTCCACGAGAAGGCCGCCGAGCGCGGCGGGCCCTCCGAAGGAGGGGAGCCGACCGTACGCGGCCTGATATCGATCTGCGCCGCGGGCGGGCAGGGCGTGACCGCGATCCTCGAACGCTGACCGCCGGGCCCGTACGAGCCACCGCCGCCCGTACGGGCCCGCCCCTCTCCCCGGCCCGGCACCGGGCCCGACGCCCCCGGGCCCGGTGCCGGCCGGAACCGCTCCCCGAACCGAAGCCGGTCCACACCTCCCCCCACACATCGGTCAGTGCAGTCCTCCCCACGCCGCGAACAGGAGCCGACCATGGGCGTACGCAAGGATCTGAAAAGGGCGAAGCAGCGCAGCGAACTCGCCGACCGCGTGACGGTGGAGCTGATCCGGGAGGACGGCGCCGTGCGCGAGGCGCGCTCCTCCTGGCGCACCCCGCCGCCCGCCGACCGGGGCACCACCGCCGACATCCCCTTCACCTGCGCCGAACAGGACCCCGACGCGGTGGTGCTGCGCCGCAGGGAGGCCGGCCGGTGGGCCCCGGTCACCGCCGCGGCCTTCGCCCGCGAGGTGAACGCGGTCGCCAAGGGGCTGATCGCCGCCGGACTCCGGGCCGGCGACCGGGTCGCGCTGATGTCCCGCACCCGCTACGAGTGGGAGCTGTTCGACTTCGCGATCTGGGCGGCCGGCGGGCAGACCGTACCGGTCTACCCCACCTCGTCGGCCGATCAGATCGAGTGGATCCTGCGCGACTCCGGCGCCCGCTTCCTGGTCGTGGAGACCGAGGAGAACGCCGTCACCGCCGCGGCCGCCGCGGTCTCCGTCCCCGAACCGCCGCGCACCTGGCGGATCGAGGCCGGGGCCGTCGCCCAACTGTCCGATCTGGGAAGGGAGGTGGGCGACGAGAAGGTGACCGAGCGCCGTGCCGGCCTGACCTGTGACACCGTCGCCACCATCTGCTACACCTCCGGCACCACCGGCCGCCCCAAGGGCTGCGTGCTGACCCACGGCAACCTCCAGGCCGAGGCGTACAACACCGTGCAGCTGCTGCACCCGGTCTTCGAGGCGGCCACCGGCAAGGAGGCCTCCACCCTGCTGTTCCTGCCGCTGGCCCACATCCTGGGCCGCACCATCCAGATCGCCTGCCTCCAGGCGCGCATCGAGATCGGACACTGGCCCAGCATCAAGCCCGACGAACTGCGGCCCGAGCTCAAGCGGTTCCGCCCCACCTTCCTCGTCGGCGTGCCCTACCTCTTCGAGAAGATCCACGACACCGGACGCGCCACGGCGGAGAAGATCGGCCGCGGCTCCTCCTTCGAACGGGCCGACCGTATCGCCGTACGCTACGGCGAGGCCTTCATGGACACCTTCCGCGGCACCGGGACCGGCCCCGGTCTCAAACTCTCCCTCGCCCGGGGCCTGTACGACCTGCTGGTCTACCGGCGCGTCCGCAAGGAGCTCGGCGGCAGACTCCACTACGCCATCAGCGGCGGCTCCCCCCTGGACCGCCGTCTCAACCTCTTCTTCGCCGCCTGCGGCATCATCATCTACGAGGGCTACGGCCTCACCGAGACCACCGCCGCCGCCACCCTCGTCCCGCCCCTGGACCCGCGCCCGGGAAGGGTCGGGCAGCCCATCCCCGGCACCGCCGTGCGCATCGCCGACGACGGCGAGGTGCTGATCAGGGGCAGTGTCGTCTTCGCCTCCTACTGGAACAACCCGCAGGCCACCGCCCAGTCCCTGCGGGACGGCTGGTTCGCCACCGGAGACGTCGGTTTCCTGGACGAGGAGGGCTACCTCGGCATCACCGGCCGCAAGAAGGACATCATCGTCACCTCCGGCGGCAAGAACGTCTCCCCGGCCGTGCTGGAGGACCGGCTGCGCAGCCGGCCGCCGATCGGGCAGTGCATGGTTGTCGGCGACAACCGGTCCTATGTGGCGGCACTGATCACCCTCGAACCCGACGCCCTGGAGCACTGGCTGTCGGTGCGCAAGCGCCCCCTCGACACCCCCTTCGCCGAACTGGAGAAGGACCCCGAACTCCTCGCCGACGTCCAGCGCGCCGTGGACTACGCCAACGAGGCGGTCTCCCGGGCGGAGTCGATCCGCCGCTTCGCCCTGGTCGAGGGGGAGTTCACCGAGGACAACGGCCTGCTGACCCCGTCGATGAAGATCAAGCGACATGCCGTGGCCGCCGCCCACGCGGACCGGATCGACGCCCTCTACCGGAAGTGAGAGGAGGACCGCCATGAGCGACCACCACGGCGACCACCACAGCGGCCGCGACCGCGAACCCGGCCGTGAGACCGGGCGCGCGTACGACTACGACGTGATCGTGGTCGGTTCCGGTTTCGGCGGTTCGGTGTCCGCGCTGCGGCTGACGGAGAAGGGCTACCGGGTCGGGGTGCTGGAGGCGGGGCGGCGCTTCACCCGCGAGACGCTGCCGAAGAACTCCTGGGACCTGAGGAACTACCTGTGGGCCCCGGCGCTGGGCCTGTACGGCATCCAGCGCATCCATCTGATGGACAAGGTGATGATCCTGGCCGGTGCCGGGGTGGGCGGCGGTTCGCTGAACTACGCCAACACCCTCTACGTGCCGCCGCCGGCGTTCTTCGCCGACCGCCAGTGGGGGCACATCACCGACTGGCAGGAGGAGCTGAAGCCGTACTACGACCAGGCCAGGCGGATGCTGGGAGTACGGCTGAACCCCACGGTGACGCCCTCGGACGTCCATCTGAAGGCGGCGGCCGGGAGGATGGGCGTGGGCGACACCTTCCACCTGGCGCCGGTGGGCGTCTTCTTCGGCGACGGCGAGGACGCGGGAGGCGAGATCAAGGC
>NZ_FOSG01000022.1 GCF_900114215.1 Streptomyces mangrovi
CAGGACACCACGTAGTTCTGCCTGCCCTCCGGCAGCAGGCCCATCAGCGCGCCCTGACCGATCTCCACCGGCTCGTACGGCCGCACCACCCGCACCACCGAGGACGCCCGCGGGCCGGTGGTCTCCGTGCCGGCCGGACGTTCAGGGGCGGCGGCGGGACGCGCCGCTCCCCGGTCCCCGCCCAGTCCCTGGCTCTGGCCCAGTCCCTGGCTCTGGCCCAGTCCCTGGCTCTGGCCCTGGAGGGCGAAGGCGGTGCCGCCCAGGCCCGCCAGTGCGACGGCGGTGACCCCGGCCGCGACGAACCGCTGCTTGCTCATGTTTCCTCCACGTCATGGGCGTACGCGTCCACGGAGGGCGTACGCCGTTCCTCGTCGTCATGACTCAGACGTGGAGGGAGGGCCGAATCTATGTCAGGGAGCGGATTTCTCCGCGGCCGGGGCGCCGGAGCCCGCCGCGGCGGGCTCCTCCCGCACCGGGGACGGTTCCGCGATGGGCTCGGACGGCTCGGCGGGCGCCTCGATGCCGAGGGCGAGATCGCGGGCGGTCTCCGCCTCGCGGCGGAACAGCCGGTACCACATGAAGACCACGAAGCCCGCGAAGACGAACCACTGCGCGGTGTAGCCCAGGTTCTGGAACGCCTTCAGGTCCAGTCCGGTGCCCGCCGCCGCGACCGGCGGCACCGCCTCCATCGGCTCCTGCGCGCGCTGGACGGTGATCCACACGTCGTACACCTCGTAGGGCACCAGGTTGACCAGCGTGGCCGCGCTGATGATGCCGACCTGGCCCTTCGGCAGGGCGCCGCCGACAGCGCCCGGCGAGCTCTGGCTCTCCGGCGCCTGGAGCACTCCGGTGACGCTCACCTCGCCGGCCGGCGGCGCGGGCACCCGCGCGGGGTCGGCCTCGCCCGGCAGCCAGCCGCGTACGACGGGCAGGGCCCGGCCGTCGCCGGTGCGCAGCGGAGTCAGCACGTAGAAGCCCTCGCGGTCGCCGAGGTGGCGGCCGGGCACCAGGAACTCGTGGCCCGCGTCGTAGCTGCCGGTGGTCCGGGCGGGCTGCCCGGCGGTCTCCTGGGTGAGGGGCAGCAGATCGTCCAGCGGCCTGGCGTCGGCATCGGCGATCCCCTCCGCCGAGCGCTCCTGCCGGGCCTGGTGGGAGTCCACACGGTCCTCGAACCGGCTGAGCTGCCAGCTCCCCATGAACAGGCAGACGGGGATCGACAGCAGCACGAAGAGGTTGATCACCCACCAGCGCGGGGTCAGCAGGAACCGGTACACGCCCTCAACGGTACGGGGGCGGGCCGGGGACGGCCCACCCGCCCCCGCCCCGCGCGCCGCCCCCTGCGCCCGCCGGGTGTTCAGCCCACCGGGACGGGGCCGGTGCGGTACACCGTCCCGGCGCAGGCCCCGGCGATCTCGATCTTGCCGATGCGCGGCTCGCCCGCCGCCGGCACATAGCGCAGGACGACCGAGGCCGCCGTGGCGCCCGGGCCGGAGCCCGAGCCGCCGGTGTCGTACGCGAGCTGAGGGCTGACGCCGCTGCCGCTGCTCTCGGTGGGCTCGTCGACGGTGTCGCCGCCCTCGCCGCCCTGGCCGCCGTCGGGGGGTGCCGTGCCGCCGGAGGTACCGCTGCCGCCGGAGGAGTCCGTGCCGCCGCTCGTGCCGCCTCCGCCGGTGCCGCCGCCTCCGTCGCCGCCGCTGCCTCCGCCGGAGTCCGTGCCGCCGGAGGAGTCGCCGGGGGCCGTCTGGTCGGGGCCGGGGCTCACCGGGCAGCCGGTGGTGCCGCCGCCCTCGCTGGGCACCCAGGCGAACCGCACCGTGTACGACTTGCCCGGTTCCAGGACGAACGAGCCGGGTTCGAGCTGCGGGTCGGGCAGCTTGGCGGCCCTGCCGCCGGAGGTGTGGGCGACGACGCTGAAGCCGGTCGGGTCGGCGGCGCCCACCGGGGTGGCGGTGACGGTGTCGGATCCGTCCACCAGGCAGGAGGCGTCCGAGATGTTCTTGATCTTGAAGGCCCCGTACACATGGCCGGCCGCGTCGGCGGGGCTCACGGTGGAGCCGCCGTCGCCGATCTGGGAGCGCAGACAGCTCGGGGAGGTGGGGCCGAGGGTGTCGTCGGTCTCGGGGGACGACGCGGTGCCGCCCCTGCCGGAGCCCTCGCGCGACCCCGCCGTGTCCTGCCGTCCGCCGCCCGCGGAGTACTGGTCGGCGTCCTGGTTCGCGGCGTCGCCGCTCCGGCCGTCCGTCCCGGCGCCCTCCTGCCGGTCCTGGGCGCTGGCGGCGTTGGTGGTGTCACCGTCCAGGACCCGGGTGATGACGCCGCTCTGCACCAGGGCGGGAGTGGCCACACCGATGACGAGGGCGGCGGCGGCCGCCCCGACCGTCAGCTGCCTGCGGCGGGCACGGCGGGCGGGTACGGCGTGGTGGAGGCGTTCGAGGGCGTCCGGGGCCGGCGCGACGTCCTCGACGGCGCCGTGCAGCATCAGCCGCAGCGACCGCTCGTCCAGGCCGGCCGGATCCGCCGGAGCGTCCGGACCCGCCGGAGCGCCCGGATCCGCCGGGGTGTCCCTCGGGCCCGCCGGGCCGCCCGCCTCCGGCTCCCGTCCCTCCCGCCCGCCGCCCCCGTCGTGTCCGGCTCCGGGTTCCCCCCGCGGGTCGCGCTGTTCCTCGTGCCGTCCGTCGCCGCTCATGCGGGCGCCTCCATCGCGACCCGCAGGGCGGCGATGCCCCGGGAGCCGTAGGCCTTCACCGAACCGAGCGAGATGCCGAGCGTCTCGGCGACCTGCGCCTCGGTCATGTCCGCGAAGTACCGCAGGACCAGCACCTCCCGCTGGCGGCGCTGGAGCTTGCGCAGCGCCTTCTTCAACTCGTCCTGCTCGATGCGCGCGTACGCGCCCTCCTCCGCGCTGGCCATGTCCGGCATCGGCTTGGAGAGCAGCTTCAGCCCCAGGATGCGGCGGCGCAGCGTGGAGCGGGAGAGGTTGACGACGGTCTGGCGCAGATACGCCAGGGTCTTCTCCGGCTCCCGTACCCGCCTGCGCGCCGAGTGCACGCGGATGAACGCCTCCTGCACCACGTCCTCGCAGGACGCGGTGTCGTCGAGCAGCAGGGCGGCGAGCCCGAGCAGGGAGCGGTAGTGGGCCTGGTAGGTCTCGGTGAGGTGGTCGACGGTGGTGCCCGCCGCTGTGGTGCCCGCTGCCATCGTGCCGTCAGCGTCCCTCGCCTGCGAGGGGAGCCGTGCGGGACGGGAAGCCGACCAGGGAGCGATCACGGGCATGCCCCCGCCGGACATGCCGCCGCCCGCGGGCGCCCGTACGGGCGCCGTTGCGATTCCGAGTGCCTCTGCCACGCCTGTTGGACACGCTTCCCCCCGTCAGGGTTGTACGCGCGGAGCGTCGTTCTTTCCGGCGAACCGGACGACCGCATGCGTACCACCTCTTCCTCTCCGCCGCCGAACAGGCGCCCTCGGCTTCCGGCAGTGGAACGGGAGACGCCCGCGCCCGGATCGCGGTTCCGGGCATGCGAAGGAAAATCCTCTTCCAGAAGACTGGTCTGGATCAAGCGGTTACCAGGTATGGCTTCATTACAAGTCCTTCACAACCGGCGCTGCCCTGTCCGGATCCGACCGGATCCGGACACCGGTGCGGGTCCGCGGCGGATTCGCCGCGGATCACTGCGCACCGACGGCGGTTTCCGGTCATCCGGTCATTCCGCGGCCCGCTCGGCCGCGACCAGCTCCCCGATCTGCGCCATGTTGAGCGCGGCGCCCTTGCGGAGGTTGTCGCCGCACACGAACAGCTCCAGCGCCCGCGGGTCGTCCGGCGAGCGCCGCACCCGCCCCACCCAGGCGGGATCGGTGCCGACCGCGTCGGCGGGGGTGGGGAACTCGCCCGTCGCCGGATCGTCGCAGACCACCACGCCCGGCGCGTTCGCCAGGATCTCGTGCGCCTCCCCCACCGAGACCTCGTTCTCGAAGCGTGCGTGCACCGACGCCGAGTGGGTGGTGACCACGGGTACGCGCACACAGGTGGCGGTGGCGCGCAGCCCCGGCAGGCCCAGGACCCTGCGGGTCTCCTCGCGGACCGCCAGCTCCTCGCTCGTCCAGCCGTCCTCGGCCGGCGCCCCGGAGAAGGGCACCACGTTCAGCGCGACCGGCGCCGCGTACGGGCCGGTGTCGCCCACCGCGCGCCGCACGTCGCCGGGGTGGACGCCCAGCTCGGTGCCGGCCACGGCCGCGAGCTGCTCGCGCAGGGTCTCCACGCCCCGCCGCCCGGACTCGGAGACGGCCTGGTAGGTGGAGACGACCAGCTCCTCCAGGCCCCACTCCGCGTGCAGGGCGCCCAGCGCCACGATCATCGTCAGGGTGGCGCAGCCGGGATTGGCGACGATGCCGCGGGGCCTGGTCCGCACCGCGTGGGCGTTGACCTCGGGGACGACCATCGGTACGTCCGGGTCCGCCCGGAACACGCCGGAGTTGTCCACCACCACCGCGCCCCGGGCCGCCGCCACCGGCGCCCAGTGGGCCGCGACACCGGCGGGCACGTCGAACATCGCGACGTCCACACCGTCGAAGACCTCCTCGCCCAGGGCGAGGACCTCGATCTCCTCACCGCGCACCGCCAGCTTGCGGCCGGCCGAGTGCTCCGAGGCGACCAGGCGGATCTCCCCCCAGACGTCCGCGCGCTCGGACAGCAGTCCCAGCAGCACGGTGCCGACGGCCCCGGTCGCGCCGACCACGGCCAGGGTTGGCCGGTCGGCGCGACCGATCGGGGCTCGGGGGAACCCCCCGGCGGGGGTCATCGCCCGGTGCCCCCGTAGACGACCGCCTCGTCGCTCTCGCTGTCCAGGCCGAACGCGGTGTGCACCGCGCGGACGGCCTCGTTGACGTCGTCCTTGCGGGTGACGACCGAGATGCGGATCTCGGAGGTCGAGATCAGCTCGATGTTGACCCCGGCGCCCGACAGCGCCTCGAAGAAGGTGGCGGTGACGCCCGGGTTGGTCTTCATGCCCGCGCCGACCAGGGAGATCTTGGCGATCTGGTCGTCGTAGCGCAGGGAGTCGAAACCGATGGAGGCCTTCGCCCGCTCCAGCGCCTCGATGGCCCGGCGGCCGTCGGTCTTGGGCAGGGTGAAGGAGATGTCGGTCAGACCGGTGGACGCGGCGGAGACGTTCTGCACCACCATGTCGATGTTCAGCTCGCCGTCCGCGATGGCGCGGAAGATCTTCGCGGCCTCGCCCGGCTTGTCCGGCACTCCGACGACCGTGATCTTCGCCTCGGAGGTGTCGTGTGCGACACCGGAGATGAGCGCCTGCTCCATCGGCTGGTCCCCTTGCGGCTGGTTGCTGACCCACGTGCCCCGCAGTCCGGAGAAGGAGGAGCGGACGTGGATCGGGATGTTGTAACGGCGTGCGTACTCCACGCACCGGTGCAGCAGCACCTTGGAGCCGGAGCTGGCCAGCTCCAGCATGTCCTCGAACGAGATCCAGTCGATCTTGCGGGCCTTCTTCACGACCCGCGGGTCGGCGGTGAAGACGCCGTCGACGTCGGTGTAGATCTCGCAGACCTCGGCGTCCAGCGCGGCGGCCAGCGCCACCGCGGTGGTGTCCGAGCCGCCCCGGCCCAGGGTGGTGATGTCCTTCTTGTCCTGGGACACGCCCTGGAAACCGGCGACGATGGCGATGTTGCCCTCGTCCAGCGCGGTCTTGATACGGCCCGGCGTGACGTCGATGATGCGGGCCTTGTTGTGGACGGAGTCGGTGATGACACCCGCCTGGCTCCCGGTGAACGACTGCGCCTCGTGGCCGAGGGATTTGATCGCCATCGCCAGCAGGGCCATGGAGATCCGCTCCCCGGCGGTCAGCAGCATGTCGAACTCGCGCCCCGATGTGACCGGGGACACCTCTCCAGCGAGATCGATCAGCTCGTCCGTCGTGTCACCCATCGCCGAAACCACGACGACCACCTGATGGCCGTTCTTCTTGGCTTCGACGATTCGCTTGGCAACGCGCTTGATGCCCTCGGCATCGGCAACGGAGGAGCCGCCGTACTTCTGCACGACAAGGCCCACGTGCGCTCCTCGTAATCTGTCTTCCGGGGCTCCCGTACAGGAGCCCAGCGGTCGCTTCAGTTTACCGAGCAGGCCTTTTCGACCCCGCCTCTACCACATCGTGAGATGTACCGCCCACAAGCAGCGCGGCGCGGCGCCACGTCGCACCGGCTCAGCGGGCACCCCTGCCCGCTCACGGCCTCTTCACACGGGAACGTTGCGCACCTCACACCCGCCGCGCGACCGCGGTCAGGTCGATATCGACCGGAAACGGGACATCCGTCTTCAGCCGCTCGTGGTGGATGCCGGTCACGGCGTAGGTACGGGTGGCGGGCTCCAGCTCGAAGACGTACGCGACGGGGCTCGCGGCACCGTCCTCGCCCTCCCCCGCCTCAACCCGCCAGAAGTGCGGGATCCCGGCCGCGGCGTACTTGCGCGGCTTGGTCTCACGGTCACGCGCCTCGGAGTCGTCCGACACCACCTCGACGGCCAGGACGACGTCCTCGGGGCGGAAACCGGTCTGCCGCAGCCTGGTCAACGCATCGGCCCGGACGACCACGACGTCCGGTTCCGGGCGGTCCCGCTTCCCGAGGGTGACGGTCATATCCCGGAAGACGTCCAGCTCGGGTGGGGCGGCCTGGAGAAGGTGGTTCTCCAGCAGGCGCATCGCGCGCGCGTGGAAAGCGGTCTGCGGACTCACGAAGACGAGGCTCCCGTCGATCAGCTCCGTGTGCGGGGGCAGATCGGGAATCCGGTCCAGGTCCTCGGCGGTGTACCCACCCGCCGGCGGTCGCGGCCACGCGTACTCGGGCTCGACACTCATCACTGCTCCCATGAGCCGTATCCTCGCCGACTTCGTCAGCCTACCCAGCGACTTCCCCGTTCCATCGCCCGTACGGGTGAACACCGGCCCGTCCGGCAGCCCTGTCCCGTCCCGCTCCCGCCCCGCGCATGGCCGCCGCCGTCCGGGGGTACCCCGGACAGCCCTGCAACGACGGTACGGACGGCGACGACGGCACACGGAGCGGGAGGCGGAAGGCCATGAACCACCTGGCACGCACGGCGCTGGTCCTCGCGGGCGCCGGGGCCGGCGCGGCGGCCCTGCGCGGGGCCGCGTCCGCACGGCGCAGGGCGCGGGAGAACGGCCGCCGCTGGCTGGTCGTGACCATCGACCGCGCACCGACCGACGTGATGCCCCACGGCGGCCCGCCCCACCCGCTGGACGAGTTCGGCGACGCGCTGGAGATCACCGTGCGGCCCGCCCCCGGCGACCGCGGCACCGAGCTGGCCGCCCGGCTGCGCGACCCCGCGCCGCCCGCCTCCGCCTCACCGCCGGCCCGGCTCGCGGGCAGGGACCCGCGCCAGGAGGTGCGGCGCGCGCTGCGCGAGGCCAAGTCACTGCTGGAGGCCGGCGAGGTGATGCTGCCGGACGCGCCGCCGACCGGACGCGGCGACACGGTCGGGGGCAGGGCCGTCGGACTGGCCTCCAGGCGAGCGGGCGGGGAGGGAGTGCTGTGAGGGCTCTGTGCTGGGAAGGCGTCAACAAGCTGTCGGTCGAGCAGGTCCCCGAGCCGGAGATCCGCAACGACCAGGACATGGTCGTGCGGCTGCTGCTGAGCACCACCTGCGGCTCGGACCTGCACATCATCGGCGGCTACATCCCCGCCATGCGGCCCGGCGACGTGATCGGGCACGAGTTCGTCGGCGAGGTGGTCGAGACCGGCCCGGAGGTGCGCCGCCACCGGGTCGGCGACCGGGTCGTGGTGTGCTCCTTCATCGGCTGCGGCCGCTGCTGGTACTGCCGCAACGACATGTGGTCGCTGTGCGACAACACCAACACCAACCCCGGCATCGGCCAGGCCCTCTTCGGCTACGAGACCGCCGGGATCTTCGGCTACTCGCACGCCATGGGCGGCATCCGCGGCAGCCACGCCGAGTACGTGCGCGTCCCCTTCGCCGATTACGGCGCCTTCTCCGTCCCCGAGGGCGTCGACGACCTCAGCGCGCTGTTCGCCTCCGACGCCGTGCCCACCGGCTGGATGGGCGCCGACCTCGGCGGGGTGCGGCCCGGCGACGTGGTGGCGGTGTGGGGTTGCGGCGCGGTCGGCCAGATGGCGGCTCGGGCCTCCGTCCTCAAGGGCGCCGAGC
This sequence comes from Streptomyces mangrovi, assembly GCF_900114215.1. Lineage (GTDB taxonomy): Bacteria > Actinomycetota > Actinomycetes > Streptomycetales > Streptomycetaceae > Streptomyces > Streptomyces barkulensis. The sequence goes on from NZ_FOSG01000022.1 coordinate 8,192, forward strand.
GCGTCATCTGCATCGACCGCCACCCCGAGCGGCTGGCGATGGCCGAGACGTACGCCGGCGCCGAGACCATCGACTACACCTCCACCGACGTCGCCGCCGAGTTGCGGACGCGCACCGGCGGCCGGGGACCGGACGTGTGCATCGAGGCCGTCGGCATGGAGGCCCACAGCACCGGCCCCGGTCACCTGTACGACCAGGCCAAGCACCAGCTCCGCCTCCAGACCGACCGCCCCACCGCCGTGCGCCAGGCCGTCCACGCCTGCCGCAAGGGCGGCACCGTCTTCGTGCTGGGCGTCTTCGCCGGAGCGGTCGACAAGTTCCCGCTGGGCATGATCGTCAACAAGGGGCTGACGCTGCGCGGCGCGCAGATGCACGGCCAGCGCTACATCCCGATGCTGCTGGAGCGCATCGCCGCCGGCGAGATCGACACCGCCCACCTGGCCACCCACACCATGTCCCTGGACCGGGCGGCCAAGGGCTACGACATGTTCAAGCACAAGAAGGACGGCTGCGTGCGCGCGGTCTTCCACCCTTAGCCCTCGGGCGGTCCCCGGCGGGCACGTCAGGCGCAGCCCCTGAGCTTCACCGTCCGCAGCGTGATACCGACCGGATCGGGGATCCCCACCACGGCCCCGTACGGCCGCGTCGTCCGGCCCCGGTACGGGCAGAGCGCCGGCTCGGGGCGTTCCGCCAGGAACGCCCCGACCAGGTGAACGAGGGTCGCGCCCCGGGCGCCGTCAGCCCCCGGCTTCACCACCGGCCGGCCGTGGACGAACTCCAGCCGGACCGTCTCGGGCGCGGCACGCTCGATCCGCTCGAACTCCTCCACGAGCATCCGGGCCTCCCGCCCCACGTCAGCACCTCGCCCTGGCGGCGGCGCGCAGGCGGTCGACGTACGCTCTGACCTCGGCGGGCTCGGGACCGGCCGGGGCGGCCGGTGGCAGGCCTCGGCAGTCGCGGCACAGGCCGCCGGGAAGGGCCTCGGGGCGGCCCGGGACGCCGCAGACCGTGCACTCCGCCATCCGCAGCACGGCCGGCCCCGGCGATCCGGAGGCGGGGCCGGGCACGGACGCCGGCTCGGGGGCGGGCTCGGGCGGGAGCTTGTCCGTCAGGCGCCTGCGGGCGAGGGCGGCCGGGTGGTGGACCTCCGGCGGCAGCCCGGCGGTCAGCGCGCCGGTGAGCTGCCGCTCGTCGGCCCCGCGCTCCAGCCACTGCCCGGCCAGCTCCTCCAGGGCCGCGCAGTCGGCGGCCGAGAGCGTCATGCGCGGCTCGGCGCGGCCGAGCCCGGCCAGCACGCCGTACGCCCGCGAGCGCGGCGGCTGTACGGGCTCGGGGGCGGACGCGGGTTCATGGGCGGGTACGGCTCCGGCGGCGGGTACGGACGCGGGTGCGGGTTCGTCCTCCGGGTGCTCCCCCGCCAGGAACGCCGCCCACCACGCGTCGCCGCGCGCCGTCCGCGAGAAGTACGTGCGTGTCACCCAGCGCGGGCTGCCGCCGCCGGTGATGTGCTCGCGCCCGCGCCGCAGGTGCCCGGCCTCCGACAGCCGCCGCAGCACCGTGCCCAGCGCGCACTGGCCGTAGTCCGGCAGCACCTTGGCCAGGGTCTTCACGGAGATGTCGGCGCCGTCGGGCAGCCGGTCGAGGTAGGCGGCGACGGACGCCTCGCGCCGGGGCAGGTGTGCGAAGTCGGCCGCCGTACGCGGCCGTTGGCCGGGCGCGGTCCGCTTTCCGTAGCCCGGTGACGCCATGGGGTGCTTGTGCGCGGGCATGCCGGCGCTAAGGTCTTGTGCAGCCACAGGATCGCCTCTTCGATCTGGGTGGTCAGACCCCCGACCGGTGTTGGCGCACCGCCGGGGGTCGAGTTCTTCGATCGGCACGCTACACCGGCGCAACCGATCGTCGCGACCCGGTCACCTCAGGTCATCTCCGCAGGTGCGGTTGTTGTACGCGCGCCGCAGGGGAGGGTGGGCGGGTTGTGCCAACCCGCCCATTCCTCACAAGCAGCTCTCGAATCCCGGAACTTGAGACCCGGGCCTCGCAACGGCCCCGAACGCCCCTGGTGAAATCCCCGCTCACCCGACGGACCTCCCGTGTGCGCACCCGTGTCCGGGGCCCGGGTCACGAGCGCCGGGCGCGTCCCAGCAGCAGTTCCCTCTCGCGCTCGTTGTGCGTCAGGGACGCGGCGCGTTCGAACTCCGCGCGCGCCTCCTCCGCGCGCCCCAATCGCTCCAGCAGATCGCCCCGGACGCTGGGCAGCAGGTGGTAGCCGCGCAGCGCGGGCTCATCGGTGAGGGCGTCCACCAGCCCCAGACCGGCCTCGGGCCCCTCGGCCATGGAGACGGCCACCGCCCGGTTCAGCTCCACCACCGGCGAGGGCGTCAGCGCCGCCAGCCGCCCGTACAGCGCGGCGATCACCGCCCAGTCGGTGTCCTCGTACCTGACCGCCCGCGCGTGGCAGGCGGCGATCGCGGCCTGGAGGCAGTACGGGCCGTACGGGCCCTCCCCCGCGCGCCGCAGGGCCTCCAGGCCGCGCAGGATCAGCATGCGGTTCCACCTGGCGCGGTTCTGGTCGGCGAGCAGCACCGGCTCGCCGCCGGGCCCGGTGCGCGCCGGGACGCGGGACGCCTGGAGCTCCAGCAGCGCCGCCAGCCCGTGCACCTCGGGCTCGCCCGGCATCAGCCCCTCCAGCACACGCGCCAGACGCAGGGCGTCCTCGCACAGCGCCGGGCGGCACAGGTCGTCGCCGGCCGTCGCCGAGTAGCCCTCGTTGAAGACCAGGTAGACGACCTCCAGCACGGACGACAGCCGCCCGGCCCGGTCCTCGCCGTACGGCACCTCGAAGGGCACCCCGGCCGCCGCCAGCTTCCGCTTGGCCCGCACGATCCGCTGGGCGACGGTGGCCTCGGAGGTCAGGAACGCGCGGGCGATCTCCTGCGTCGTCAACCCGCCCAGCAGCCGCAGTGTGAGGGCGGTCCGGGCCTCCGTGGAGAGGACGGGATGGCAGGCGGTGAAGACCAGCCGCAGCAGGTCGTCGTCGATGTCGTCCGGATCGGCGGGCTCGGGCGGCGGCGGGGTGTCCTCCAGCGTCCGCCCGACCTCGGCCAGCTTGCGCGCGTACGTCTCCCCGCGGCGCACGAGGTCGATCGCGCGCCGCTTGGCGACGGCCGTGAGCCAGGCGCCCGGCCGCTCCGGCACGCCTGACTCCGGCCACTGCTCCAACGCCGCCACCAGGGCGTCCTGCGCGATCTCCTCCGCCAGCCCGACGTCCCGCACGACGCGGGCCGCGGCGGCGGTGATCCGCGCGGACTCGATCCTGAACACCGTCTCGACCGTCTCGGCCGTCGTACCGCCGGTACTGCCAGTGCCGCCCGCACTGCCCACACCGCTCGCGCCGGTCGTGTCGACCGCGTCCGTTCCCGTCACGGCCACCCATCAGAGCAGCCGCGCGGCCTCAGGGGCAAGGAAGTTCGGACGGGTCGGACGGACCCTCCTGGATCTCGCGGACCTCGGCGGTGACGTTCCAGTTCTCCGGGTGGACCTCCAGGAACCGCCTGGCCCACTCCAGGGCCTCGGCCCTGTCCTTGACCTGGAGGAGCGCGTAGCCGCCGACGACCTCCTTGCTCTCGGTGAAGGGGCCGTCGGTCTGGCTGATCTTCCCGCCCGACCAGTGGAGCCGGGCGGCCTGGGAGGTCGGGGCGAGCCCGGCCGTGTCCAGCATGACCCCGGCCTTGGTGATCTCCTCGAACAGCGCGCCCATACGCTTCTCGAAGTCGGGGTCGGGGGCCTGGGTGGCGATGCTCTGCTCGTCGACCTGGATCAGCGACATGAAGCGGGGCATGGTGGCTCCTCTGCTCGGTTCGGGTGGCGGAGGCGGGCTCTCTTCCCGCCTCTCACCCATGCGTCGATCGGGAGACGACCGGATCGACAGCTCCCCGGATTTTTCTCAGGAATTTTTTCCGGCCCGATCCCGGGCCGGCCCCGACCCGGCCCCGGCCCGGCCCGCATCAGAGCCGGCCGCCCCTGACGGCCGCCACGAACGGCCCCCAGCCCTCGGCGGAGAACACGACCACCGGGCCGGACGGCCGCTTGGAGTCGCGCACGGGTATCAGGCCGGGGAGGTTGTCGGCGACCTCAACACAGTTGTTGTTGTCCGAGCCGCTGTAGCTGGACTTGCGCCAACTCGCCTTGCCCGAATCACACATGAGCCTCACGTTCGTACTCCTCCGCCATCGTCCGGATCAGGGCCAGGGACTCTCGCGGCGGCAGCGCGGCAGCCCGTACGTGATCGTAGGAGGCCTCGCACCGCGCGACCACCGCCGGATCGTCCAACAGCTGTCCGCTGTACGGGCCTTCGGTGTACGCCACCGGCGGCGCGTCGTCGAAGGTCATCAAGGTCATGCTGCCGTCCAGCAATGCGTGGGCGCCGGAGGAGTACGGCAGGACCTGCACCAGGACACGACGCCCCGCTCCCATGGTCTCCAGGTGCCGCAGTTGCTCCACCATGACGCCGGGACCGCCGACCGGACGCCGCAGCACGCTCTCGTCCAGGATCACCCACAACTTCGGGCTTGTTGAGCCCCTCAGCAGTCGCGTCCGTCCCATCCGGGTCTTCACGCGCTGCTCGATCTCCTCCTCCGGCTCGAACGGCAGCCCCGCCTCCACGACCGCGCGCGCGTAGCCCTCGGTCTGGAGAAGCCCCGGTACCAGCGTCGGGGAGAACTCGCAGATCGTGGTGGCGAGGGTCTGGAACTCCGCCGCTTCCATGAAGTAGTCGGCGAACGGCGAGCTGTTGACCAGCTCCTCGCACATCCGGGCGAAGTAGCCGTCCGTGTCCAGCTCCTCGTCGAAGCGGCGGGCCAGCTCCAGTTGCGGCTTGCGGACCGCCGACTCGAACTGCCCGATGTACGAGCCCGAGCAGAACACCCGCTCACCCAGCTCCTGTTGGGTGACGCCCGCTGCCTCACGGCGGCGTCTCAGCTCGGATCCGAAGAACTCCCAGCCGATCTTCGGCCGCCCGGGACGGCCCGGTCCGCTGCCGCCACTGGCCATGGCGTCACTCCCCCAACAAGGTTCACCGCATCGGTCTAACTCTGGCGAGCGTAGCTTTCGGCCGCCACTGTGGGTATCCATTCGGAAACTCTCGGCATGCACAGGAGGCCAGGCGTGGTCGTGACAGGACGACAGCCCGATCGTGAACGGCTCGGCGTCGCGGAGGAGGCGGTGGACGAGCTGCAAAAAGCGCTGCTCGGCGCGGGCGTCACGCTTCCCTCGCTGCGCGTGGACCTCGTCTCGTACGCGGGCGAGACGGCCGATCCGCCGCTGGTGGAACTGGGCCGCTGCACCCCCGCCACGGCGCGGCGGCTGGCCGCCGCGCTCATGCGGGCCGTCACGGAGGGTGAGAAGAGGTGAACCCCGTCGTCGGCTCGTACGCCGTGGACGGCCGCAGCGACCGGGTGGGGCGGGTGATGGGGACGGTGGGCGGGCTGGTGCAGCTCCGGCCGCCCGGCGGAGGGCTGGAGTGGGACTGCCCGGCCGACGCGCTGCGGCCGGCCGGGACGTGCGAGGAACTGCGCGCCCGGGTCACCGAGATCAACCGCGACCGCACCAGGAGGCTGCCGTGAGCATGCGCAGTGTGATCCGTTTCGCGAGCTGGACGCTGGAGCCCGACCGCGAGCCCGACGCCGAGCCCGTCACGTACGCGATGGAGTGCGCGGTGTGCGGGCGGCGGTCGGGGACGGGCGTGGACTTCCAGGACGTCCAGCGCTGGGCGCTCGTCCACGCGGGCCGCAACCCCTCCCACCACACCTACCGCGAGGTCATCCACCGCCCCTGGCGGGCGTGGATGCGCTGACGGCCGTCCGGCCGGTGGGGCGCTGCGGGCGGTAACGGCGCAGCGCCGACACTGCGCGCCCCACGACGCGCCCGTACAACCCTCGGGCCCCCTCGTTGGTCTCCGAACGACCAAACGCCTGGAATCCCTGCGTCAAATGCCATGCGAAACAGGGATGTTGGGCGGAAATCACCCCATCGACCGGGGCCGCACCACGCCCCCCGCAGGCAGCAGGAGTGTTCCCGCATGCACCAGCACGTCCGTCTCGCCCTGGCGACTGCCACCGCGCTCTCGCTGGCGACCGGTCTGCTCGCCCTCGACCCTGCCCCGGCGTCGGCCTCGGCGTCGGACCCCCCGCAGGAGACGGTGGTCCCGGCCACCGAGCGCACCACCGACGTCTCCGTGGTCCCCTACAGGGCGGAGACCCGGTGGGGCAGGGACGGCGCCGGGGCCGAGGGCTTCTTCCACACCATGGAGGGCCGCTCCGGCCTGCAGTGGACGCGCTACTCCGACGGCGAGACCGTCCCCGTCTCCGAGCGGCACGGGCTCACCTCGCCCTGGTCGACCGGCAGTGACGCACTCGCCCAGAGGGAAGGGAGAGTGATCACCCTGTGGGACGCCGCCCAGGGGACGTCGCGCACCCTGGAGATCCCCGAGGGGTACGGGGATTACGGCGTCTTCGGTTCGACGGTCGCCGTCCATCGCACCGTCACCGACGAGAACGGGGCGTCAATCAGGGAGGCGAGCCTGCTGACCCCGGCGGCCGACGGCGGCGTGGAGACCGTGGTCGTCGGCGGGCTGCCGCCGGGCTCCCAGGTTGGCATGCCCACAGCGGCCGACGAGACGCACATGGCCTTCCTCATCTATGTGGACGGACAGTATCGGACCGCCCTCGTCGACCGTGCGACCGGAAAGGCCGAGGGCTGGACCGTACCGACCGCGATCGGCTACGGCCACGCCGTCCTCACGACCGAGCACCTGGTGCTCTACAGCACCCTCGACGACACCCTCCTGGTCGTACCGCGCGACGACCTCTCCGCGACCCCGGCCGAGGTCGAGCTGGAGAGCGGCGCCGTCAGCCCGGCGCACCACCTGGCCGCGGTCGGGGACTGGCTGGTCTACCGCAGGTCCCACGCGACGGAGCCCGTCAGAGCCGTACCGGCGACCGGCGGCGAGGCGGTCACACTGTTCACGAAGGCGTACCCGAAGATCACCAAGGCCCCCTCCCACTCCGCCGTGGTCGTCGGCCGCACCGGCGAGGACGACTGGGGCATCCACCGTGTGACCGAGGGCGAGGACGGCAGGCCGGCCGTCACCGCGTTCAAACCGCTGCCGCGCCCGGACGTGACGATCCGGGGGATCTCACTGGCCCACGGACGGCTGGTCGTCACCGACGACAGCCGGGGCCGCAGGGAGTCCTGGCTGCGGGACGTCGCCACGACCGGCGCCCCCGAGTTCGGCGAGCGCACCCTGTTCAACAACAGCCCCGTCCAGTACGGGCCCTGCCCGGCGGAGGACCCCGGCTGCGCGCGGGTCCACGGTCTCGCGGACGGACGTATCGCCTGGCTGGACCGGGGGGCCGACGGGCAGGACACGATCCGGATCGACGGGCGGAAGACGGAGGGGGACCTCTCCTTCCCCGCCGAGGCGGGCGGTGAGATCACCGACGTCTCCGGCGGCCATCTGCTCCACACCGCGCCCGGACGGCAGGCCGTGTACCGGATCGGGCACTTCGACAATCCCGTGCTCACCCGCGATCCGGGCCCGGCCGCGCTGTGGGGCGACCTGCTGTGGACCCCGGGCGACGAACCGGGCGCCGTCACCGGCTACGACCTGGCCGCGAAGAAGACGGCCGCGACGGTGGACACCGGAGCCGACTGCGTACCGGAGGAGCTCCAGGCCGTGGGCCGGTGGCTGTACGTCGACTGCTCCGGTGACGCGCCGTCGGTGGTCCACGACCGCGAGGCGGGGACGACGGTGGCCGTGCCGGACGGTGAGACGTTGCTGGGCGACGGCTACCTGGTCACCCACGACCGCGCCTCCGGCGACCTGACGCTGACCACCGTGACCGGCGCGGCGGCCTCCGGCCGGGTCATCGGCCGGCTGCCCGACACCGGGCACTCACAGCGCCGGGTGCGCTGGACGGTGGACGAGTTCGGCGGCCACGCGGCCTGGGTGGACGACCAGGGGCGCGTCCACCTGGTGCCCTCCGGCGCGCCCACCGGCGCGCTGACCGCCGTCGGCGCACCGAGAAAGGCCCCCGAGGTGTGGGCGGCCACCGCCGAGGCCGCACCCACCCCGCTGACCTCGGTGCTGCTGTCCAAGCCGGCCGACCGCTGGACGCTGGCCGTGCGGGACACGGTGACCGGCCGGACGGTCGGCACCTCCACCGGCGGCTCGGCCCACGGCCGGCTGGAGGTGGGCTGGCGCGGGCTGCACCCGGGCGGCTCCCGGGACGTGTTCCTGCCCAACGGCCGGTACGACTGGACGCTGACGGTCACCCCGGCCGACGGCCACGGCCCCGCCCTGACCTACGGCGGCACGACCGTGCTGCGCGGCGCCGGCAAGATACGCCACGACCACGCCGGGCCCGGGCAGCCGGACGGGGTGGGCGATCTGGTGACCGTCAGCCGGGGCGGCTGGCTGACCTTCCAGCACGGCGACGGATCGGGCGGCTTCTCCGGCAAGAAGGGCTTCCACGGCTGGTCGAACCGGATCACCCCGGTCTCCTTCGGCGACCTCGACGGCGACCGCTGCAACGACCTGCTGATCCGGATGCCGGACGGGGAGCTGCGCGGCTACCGGCCCGAATGCGGGGAGGTGGTCGGATTCGACACCCCCCACACCAGCCTGGGCACGGGCTGGGACGCCTACGACATGCTGACCTCGCCCGGCGACCTGACCGGTGACGGGCGCGCCGACCTGCTGGCACGCCGGATCGCCACCGGCGACATCCACCTGTTCGCCGCCGAGGCCGACGGGACGCTGGCGGCGGGGAGGAAGATCCGCTCGGGGTGGACGTACACGAAGATCGTCGGCGTCGGCGACCTGAACGGCGACGGCCACGGCGATCTGCTGGCCCACCGCAAGGACGGCGCCCTCTTCCGCTACGACGGCACCGGCACCGGCCTGCTGAAGAGCCGCGTCCTGGTCTCCGCCAAGTGGGGACTGTCCTACGACACGGTGGCCGGCGTCGGCGACATCACCGGCGACGGCCACGCCGACATCGTCGTGCGGCGCACCGACGGCGTGCTCTTCCGCAACGACGGCAAGGGCGACGGCACCTTCACCAGGCGCACCGAGATCGGCACCGGCTGGGACGTCTACAAGGGCCTGTTCTGACCGCTGCCGACCGGCTCCCGTTCCGGCCCCGGGCCGGGCGCATCCCGCGCCCGGCCCGGGGCCGGTCTCCGTTCGGGGCCGTCGGCCGTCGGGCCCGGGTCAGTCGCGCGCCGGCTTGATGCCCAGCGGAGCGGCGATCTCCGCCGCCATCACCGCGCCGGCCTCCCTCTCCAGCTGGAGGTCGTCGGCGTCGGTGTCCGTGTCCAGGCCCTCCAGCTCGTCGAGGGGGGTGTCGAGGCGGACGTGGGCCACCAGCGACTGCAGGGCGCGCAGAGAGGCGGAGGCGGTGGGGCCCCAGTTGGACAGGTAGGAGAACTGCCACCACCACAGCGCCTCGCTGATCCGCCCGGCCCGGTAGTGGGCCATGCCGTGGCGCAGGTCGGTGATCACGTCGGCGATGTCGTCGGAGATGCGGCAGGCGACCGGGGCGCTGCGCGCGTACGGGTCGAAGACCTCCGAGTAGACGTCCACCGGGTCCAGCAGCCGGGCGAGCCGCATGCGCAGCTCGTCGACGTCCGGCTCGGGGCCGGTGTCCGGCTCGTACCGCTCCTCCGGGACGATGTCCTCGTGGGCGCCGAGGCGTCCGCCCGCGAGCATCAGCTGGGACACCTCCAGCAGCAGGTACGGGACGGCGCTGTCCGGATCGTCCCCCTTGGCCACCTCGGTGACCGCGACGAGGAAACTCTCGACCTGGTCCGCGATCTGCACCGCGAAGTCGTCCGGGCTGCGGTCCGGACCGTGGTCCGGGCCGTGGTCCGGGGCACGGTCCTCATCGCGGTCCTGGCCTCGGTCCTGGCCTCGGTTCTCGGGCTTGGCTTCAGACATCGAGCAGTCTTCTCCCCTCGAAGGCACGTCCCAGCGTGACCTCGTCGGCGTACTCCAGGTCTCCTCCGACGGGGAGGCCGCTGGCCAGCCTGGTCACGCGCAGGCCCATGGAGGACACCATGCGCGCGAGGTAGGTGGCCGTCGCCTCCCCTTCGAGGTTCGGGTCCGTGGCCAGGATCAGCTCGGTGACGGTGCCGTCGGCGAGCCTGGCCAGCAGTTCCCTGATCCGCAGATCATCCGGGCCCACGCCCTCGATCGGGCTGATCGCGCCACCGAGGACGTGGTAGCGCCCCCGGAACTCACGCGTCCGCTCGATGGCCACGACGTCCTTGGGCTCCTCGACGACGCAGATGACCGACGGGTCGCGGCGCGGGTCCTGGCAGACCCTGCACCGCTCGGCCTCCGCGACGTTGCCGCAGACCTCGCAGAACCGGACTTTCTCCTTCACCTCGGTCAGCGCGTGGGCGAGACGGCGGACGTCCGCCGGTTCGGCCTGCAGGATGTGGAAGGCGATCCGCTGCGCGCTCTTGGGACCGACGCCGGGCAGCCTGCCCAACTCGTCGATGAGGTCCTGAACCACGCCTTCGTACACGGCCGCCTACTCCACTCTTCCCGCTCTGCCCTTGTCGCTCCCGTACGGTCCCCGCGCCGACCGTACGCTCGTTTCCGCTTTTCGGTGCACCATGCACCCGGCACGCGGTCCGTGCCCGGCCGTCCTCAGAAAGGCAGGCCCGGCATGCCGCCCAGCCCCTGGGCGAGGGGGCCGAGCTTCTGCTGCTGGAGCTCCTGCGCGGCGGCGTTCGCGTCGCGGACGGCCGCCAGGACCAGGTCGGCGAGGGTCTCGGTGTCCTCCGGGTCCACCGCCTTGGGGTCGATCACCAGGCCCTTGAGCTCACCGGAGCCGGAGACCGTGGCCTTCACCAGGCCGCCTCCCGCCGATCCCTCGACATCGGTGTCGGCCAGCTCCTGCTGGGCGGCGGCGAGGTCCTGCTGCATCTTCTGGGCCTGCTGAAGCAACTGCTGCATGTTGGGCTGGCCACCACCGGGAATCACGGGATTCGCTCCTGGCTCGCTCGACGACGTGTGCGGGTGCGTACACGTGCTCGCCGCGCACGCGTCCGCCTTGTACTCCGTACCCCTGAGCGTACGCGTTTCCCCGCTCTCTTGGCCTCGTCGGGCCCAGGCCGTTCCCGCCCTCGGCCGACGCGCGGACACGTCGGCGGGCGTCACTCGTGGTACAGCTCCTCCAGCACCGTCGCGCCCAGCTCGCGCACGATCAGGTCGTGGCCGGACAGTGCGCTGTCGTCCAGATCCGGGTCGTCCTCGGCGGGCATGTCGTCCTCCGGCGCCACGGGGGGCGGAGGCGGCGGCTCGGCGTCGCCGCGCGGTGCGGGCCCCTGGGGCCGGGATTGCTGCGGCTGGAAGTGCTGGGACTGGGGCTGCTGGGACTGCTGGGACTGCTGGGACTGAGACTGCTGGGGCTGGGGCTGCTGCCGGGTCGGCTGCTGCTGCCCGTACGGCGCGGAGGAGGAGGACTGCGCGGCGGGGGCGGGGGACGCCGCGGCGGCGGCCGGGCGGAAGCCTCCCGAGCCTCCGGGGGAGTGCGGGGCCTGCCCCTGCGGCGGCGCGGAGCCGCCGGAGGGATCGACGACGGACTCGATCCGCCACTGCACGCCGAACGCGTCGGCCAGCGCGGCACGCAGCACGTCCTCACTGCCGCCATTGACGAAGCTGTCACGGGCTCCCTGGTTGGAGAAGCCGAGCCGGAGCGTCGTCCCGTCGAATCCGGCCACGTGCGCGTTCTGGCTGAGCAGGATCCAGGTGAACCGGCGGCGGCCCTTGACGGCCTCCAGGACGTCGGGCCACATCTGCCGCACCTGCGCGGCGCCCTGCCCGGCGTCGGCGCCGCCCTGGGGCGGCGCCGGGGCCTGGGCAGGGGCCGGGGAAGCCTGCGGCTGCGGCTGCGGCTGCGGCGCGGGTGCGACCGGGGACTGCGCCTGCGCGGGGGCGGACGCCGGAGTGGGCCAGGCGCCGGGGCGCCGACCGTCGTCCTGCGGCCGGTCGGGCTCCTGCGCCGGCTGCTGTGCCTGTTGCTGCCCGGGCCACGCCCCGGGGCGGGCCTGCGGCTCCGCCTGGCCGCCGCCGCCCGGTGCCGCCGCCGGCCAGGCGCCGGGCCGCCTGCCGACGTCCGGTGCGGGTCCGCTCTCCGGCTGGCCCGCGGGCGCGGAGGGCTGTGCGGGCTGGACGGATGGCATGGGCTGTGTGGGCGGCGGGCCCTGCGGCGCGGGGGGCACCGGGGGCGCCCCCACGGGGGCTCCCGGCGCCGAACCCGCACCCGCCGAACCCGCGCCCGCCGCCAGACCGCCCGCGAGGCTCGCGCCCCGCTCCAGACGGTCCAGGCGGGCCTGGAGGGAGCGCTCGTCGCCATACGCCGCGGGCAGCAGGACCCGGGCGCAGATCAGCTCCAGCTGCAGTCGTGGCGAGGTCGCGCCGCGCATGGCCGTCAGGCCCTCGTTGACGATGTCCGCCGCCCGGCTCAGCTCGGCCGGGCCGAAGACCGACGCCTGCGCCGTCATCTTCTCCACCACGTCGGCGGGGGCGTCGATCAGGCCCTTCTCCCCGGCGTCCGGCACGGCGGACAGGATCACCAGATCGCGCAGCCGCTCCAGCAGGTCGGCGACGAAGCGCCGCGGGTCGTGCCCGTCCTCGATCACCCGGTCGACCACCTCGAAGGCCGCCGCGCCGTCGCCCGCCGCGAAGGCGTCCACCACCGAGTCCAGCAGCACGCCGTCGGTGTAGCCCAGCAGCGCCGTGGCCATGGCGTACGTCACGCCGTCCGGGCCGGCGCCCGCCAGCAGCTGGTCCATCACCGACATCGAGTCACGCACGGACCCGGCCCCGGCGCGCACCACCAGGGGCAGCACCCCGTCCTCGACGGGGATGGCCTCGCGCTCGCACACCTCGGCGAGGTAGTCGCGCAGGGTGCCCGGCGGCACCAGGCGGAAGGGGTAGTGGTGGGTGCGCGACCGGATCGTGCCGATGACCTTCTCGGGCTCGGTCGTCGCGAAGATGAACTTCAGGTGCTCCGGGGGCTCCTCGACCACCTTCAGCAGGGCGTTGAAGCCCTGCGGGGTGACCATGTGCGCCTCGTCGATGATGTAGATCTTGTACCGGCTGGAGGCGGGACCGAAGAACGCCTTCTCGCGCAGATCGCGGGCGTCGTCCACACCGCCGTGCGACGCGGCGTCGATCTCGATGACGTCGATCGAGCCGGGCCCGTTGCGCGCCAGGTCCTGGCAGGACCGGCACTCCCCGCACGGGTTCGGCGTCGGACCCTCCTCGCAGTTCAGGCAGCGGGCGAGGATGCGGGCGCTGGTCGTCTTGCCGCAGCCGCGCGGGCCGCTGAAGAGGTACGCGTGGTTGACCCGGTTGTTGCGGAGGGCCTGCTGGAGGGGGTCGGTGACATGCTCCTGCCCGATGACCTCGGAGAAGGCCTCGGGGCGGTAGCGGCGGTACAGCGCGAGGGACGACACGCCTCCGACGATATAGGCCGCCGCCGACAACCGTGCCCCCCGCCGGAGCGGGGGGCACGGTTGTCGGCGGGAGGAAAATCAGGCGCCCCCCACGCACCCGCCAGAGCTCACCTACCCTTGCTGCCTTCCGGCCCTGGGGGAGTTCAGCGAGATGGCGCCACGTGAGGGGCTGCGCCAAGCCTACCGGATACCGGAGGGTGCTCGGGCCCGGGAGGGGGACGGGGAGGGCCCCGGGGATCGGGTTCGCAACCACTCCCCCGCGTCATGTAATGTTTCCGGCGGAGGATTCGCCTAGAGGCCTAGGGCGCACGCTTGGAAAGCGTGTTGGGGGCAACCCCTCACGAGTTCGAATCTCGTATCCTCCGCCACGGCCGACCAGCCGAAACGAAGGTCCCGACCGCTCAGCGGCCGGGACCTTCGTCGTTCCCTGGTCTCAGTTCCAGTCTCATCCATTCGCGATATTTGCGGCATCTCTTGCCCATATGCCATGACTTCCTCAGGAAGCGGCAAGCACCGGGGCCGACGGGCACGCATCACGAGGCACGCCAGAAGGTAGGGGTATATTTTATGGAAGCGTACTTCTATCTCCCTGGAGCAGCTCGTGGACAAGCCTGCCGAGATGTTCGACCGGGACCACGAGTGGTCGGCGCTGAGCCGGTTCATCACCGACCCGCAGCCCGGCGCGACCCTGGGCGTGGTCTCCGGGCGCCGCCGCCAGGGCAAGACGTTCCTGCTGGACGCCGCCTGTCGTGCTGCCGGAGGGTTCTACTTCGGTGCGACCGAGGCCGCCGATGCCGAGTCGCTACGGCGGATCAGCGCGGCGCTGACCGCCCACGTCCGTCCTGCCAGCCCGTTCCACTTCGCCGACTGGGCAGAGGCCGTCGACGCACTGCTCGCGCTCGGCGCCGAGCGGCCCGTCCCCGTGGTGATCGACGAGTTTCCGTACCTCGCCAAGGCCAACCCCGAGCTGCCATCGATCATCCAGGAGGCGCTGCGGCCGCTGCGTGACCAGCGCACCGGCTCCCGTACCCGGCTGCTGCTGTGCGGATCGGCGCTGTCCTTCATGGGCAGGCTGCTCTCGGGTAAGGCCCCACTGCGCGGACGGGCGGGGCTGGAACTGGTCGTCCGCCCCCTCGACCACCGCCTCGCCGCCGAGTTCTGGGACATCGCCGATCCCCACTTGGCCATGAAGGTGAACGCGGTCGTGGGCGGCACCCCGGCCTATCGGCGCGAATTCGCACGCGGCGACACGCCCGCCGGACCGGACGACTTCGACGACTGGGTCGTCCGAACCGTCCTCAACCCCGAAACCCCCCTCTTCCGCGAGGCCCGCTATCTACTGGCCGAAGAGCCCGACCTTCGCGACACCGCCCTGTACCTGTCCGTCCTGGCCGCCGTCGCCGACGGCAACGCCACACGCGGGGGCATGGCCGGTTACCTGGAACGCAAGGCCACCGACATCGCCCACCCCATCAACGTCCTCGAAGACGCGGGTCTGCTGCACCGGGACGCGGATGCCTTCCGCGACAACCGGCCCACCTACCGGATCGCCGAACCGCTGATCGGCTTTTACCACGCGATCATGCGACCGGTCTGGGACCAGCTCGAACGCCCCGGCAGCGCGGGACGGGTCTGGCAGGCCAGCCGTCGCCGCTTCGTCAGCAACGTCCTCGGGCCCCATTTCGAACAGGTCTGCCGCGACTGGGCGCTGCATCACGCCGACCCCGAGTTCTTGGGCGGTCTGCCCGCCCGCGTCGGACACGGTGTCGTTCACGACCCCAAGGCCCGTACCGGCAACGAGGTCGACGTGGCGGTCATCGGAATCGCGGATGGCGCCAAGCCCCCACTCCTGGCCATCGGAGAGGCCAAGTGGAACGACACCATGGGAGCTGCCCACATCGAACGTCTCCGGCACATCCGCGACCTCATCGCTCTGGCAGGCCGATACGACACCACGAACACACAGCTCATGTGCTTCAGCGGAGCCGGATTCAACGACAAGGCGCATGCCGCAGCGGCAACCAACCCGGACATCTGGCTGATCGACCTGGAGACCCTCTACAACCAGGCCTGACGTACGCCCACGCGTCCGTGACTGCCGGGGTAGAAGCGTCTGTTGCCGAAAGCCGGTGGTCACCGTACTCGACAGCCCCGACAGCGCTGCGCCCGAATCCCCGCCGACGACCGGACCCACGCCTGCTCCGGCACTGTCCGCACCCCGCCACGGGGCCCGGCCGACTCCCGAGCCCACCACTCCATCAGCGCCGGATTCGAGCCGCTTGGTCAGCGTGGATGCCATTCCGCCCCGGCGTACCGCCCAGGTGCTGGGCACCGACAATCATCAGGAAACCGTCATCGCCACCCTGTCCGAGACCGTGGCAGGACCGCAGCAGGCTGCTGAGCTTGCCCGGCTACGAGAGCAGGCCGGACGCATCGCCGTCATCGCGGAGCAAGCTCTCCAAGGCCAGGATTCATCACTCACCTGACCGGCCCGATCCTCTCGCAGCGACCACCGGCAGCCGGGGACGGGCTGGTCTCAGTCATGGTCCCATTCACCTCCGTCCAGCCCCGTACAGACGGAGCCGATACGAATGCTCCGCCGCAGGTCAGGACACATACGACCGCCGCCGGACGCCCGGGCGAACAGTTGGAAAGCGTGTTGGGGCAACCCCTCACGAGTTCGAATCTCGTATCCTCCGCCACGGCCGGCCAGCCGAAACGAAGGGCCCCGCTGGTGACCAGCGGGGCCCTTCGTCATGCTGTCCGATCCTCGTTGTCCTGGTTTTTGTCCACAGGGGGTGTCTGCGGGCGTCCCCAAATGGCTTCGGCGATCTTCCGGGCCATGTCCTTGAGCATGGCGTCCGGCACGTGGAGGTACCGCGCGCGGAGGTGCCCGGTTCCCACCCCACGATTTGGTCGATGACGCGAGCCGGGACGCCGAGCAGTGAACCGCCCCAGGCCACAGTCACCAACTGAGATCTCTATCGAACCCGGGGCGGTTCATTCAGGGCGCGAGGACGGTCAGCCGCAGCAGCGCGGCCAGGCCCAGGAGCACGGGCAGCGCGTACCACCACCGGCGCAGGCGCCCGGCCCTCACGAACCCCCGGGTCAGCAGCGCGGAGACGCCGGTGACCGGCAGCGCCAGTCCCGCGGCGATGCCGGAGTGTGCGGCGGCGTCCGGCTCCCACGGGTTGGCGGTCCCGGCCATGTACGCCAGGAAGACGAGGTAGCCCGCCACCGTGTGAGCCAGGAGCAGGAGGACAGCGCCCACCACGGTGCCGGCGGGGCCGGTGGTGTTCGGCCTCCGTCCGCCCTGCGCCGGGGCGGGAGAGGAGGCTGTATCGCTCATTTCAGTGCCTCCTTCGCCTGGTCCAGCTTCTGCTCGAAACCCCGGCCGTACGCCTGGGCGTCAGGGCTTTCGTAGTAGGGACCGCCGTTGTAGCGGGCGGCGAGTTCCTGCATCTGCTCGCGGGTCATCTGCTCCGGGGGTACGTCGGCGAAGCCGCTCTCGGCCTTGAGCTGGGCCAGGTACTCCGAGGCTGTGAAGATGTTCTGCGCGGGGTCCTTGATCGCCTCGACGACGGTGCTGCGCTGCGTGTCGGTGAGGTTGCCGGGATCGTAGCCCAGTACCTCCGCGGCCCGGCGGACCTGGATGGCCATCGGCCCCATCGAGGTCCTGTCGGGATCCTCGCCGCCGGGAAGGATCCTGCGCCCCTCGTAGGCCGCGCCGTCCAGCCAGCCGGGGTCGCCCGCCACTTCCTGCCAGGCGATCCCGGCGACCATCTCGGGCGGCAGCCCGGAGTCCTCGGCGGCGGCCTTGATGAGTTGCCTGTTGGCCGAGATGTACGTGCGCCGGTCCTCGTCGGAGGTCGACGGCAGCCAGTAGTTGTTCCCCTGGCCCTCGGGCAGGCCGTCGATCCTGGTCCGGATCCGGTACAGGGTCTCGGAGACCACCACGTTCTCACCTGTGGTGGGGATGGCGTCCACCTTCGTGCCGGAGCCGGGGAGCTGGACGTTGGGGTCGTCGGCGGCCTGCCGCACCTCGGGGCGCAGGGCGTCCAGGCCGTTGAGGAACTTCAGCGGGTCCGGGATGGTGCCGCGGAAGTCGGGCAGGGACCGGTAGGCCGCCCTGATGTCGGCCACGCACTTCTCGCGCGCCTCCGACTCCACCCGCAGGGCGTTGCCGTAGTGGTCCTTGGTCTTGTTGTAGTAGTCCTCGGCCTCTTCGCGGATAGCGTCGACGTCGACGGTCAGCTCCGCCAGGAAGTCCAGGAAGCCGGTGCCGGCCCGCAGGTCCTCCCACTGCCGCAGCGGCTCGGCCGCGCGGGCCGTCGGTGTGACGGCGGTGGCCTCCCGTGCCATGACATCCGCGAGTTTGTCCTCGGTGTGCTTGCCGCTCGCGTAGTGGTCCTTGGCGGTGGTGACCGCGTCGGCGTAGGCGGACAGGGCCTTCCACACCTCGCGGAAGCTCGCCGAGAGAGCCTCGGAGATCTGCCGGGCCTCGTCCAGCCGCCTGGTGTACCGGTCGTGGGCCTCGCTGACCCAGTCGATCTTCCCGGCCTTGCGGAAGGAGTCGTCGGTGGACTCGATCAGGTTGTGCAGGCGCCGGAACTCCTCGGCGCTGCGGTCGATGAGTGCCGGGTTGGCGTCCTGGAGGAACTCCACGGATCCGCGGTAGGTCATGGCCGGGTCACCGGTCCTCGGCGGCCACGAACCGGCCCGAGGCCAGGATGGTGTCCATCTGCTGCTGGACGTCCGCGTCGTACGCCGTGTAGTCGTCGCCGGCGGACTTCAGCCTGCTGGACAGCGCGGCCAGGAGCGTGACCATGTCGCCGTAGAGTTCCTGGGAGTAGCGGGCGAAGGTGGTGACCTTCGAGGCCACCTCGGGGTGAGC
The DNA here is from genome assembly GCF_900114215.1 of Streptomyces mangrovi. Lineage (GTDB taxonomy): Bacteria > Actinomycetota > Actinomycetes > Streptomycetales > Streptomycetaceae > Streptomyces > Streptomyces barkulensis. Next base: position 26,616 of record NZ_FOSG01000022.1, read on the forward strand.
GCGCGGCACCCGGCACATCGTCGCGTTCTCGCCGTCCATCCTCCCCGCGTGGAGGAGCCCCGCGATCTCGACCAGCAGGTGCGAGCTTCCGTCGATGGACTGCGCGCTCACCGAGAACCCGTCCCCGGGCGCCCCCGAGGGCCCGGGGCCTTCGTTCGGCACTCCGTTCAGCCGCGTCCGCGCGGTGTCGCGCCTGGCGGCGGCTGCGGCTACGAGTTCGGCCCATTCCTCGTCGAAAGACATCACTGGCTCCCCCTCAACGCACCAGATCATCGGCCGGTCGTTGTGCCTGCGACCGTCGGTCCTGCCACGGGAGCGGCTGCGGCGGCCGTACGGCGATATGTTCCCGGCCACTCCACCCCCCGCCCACTGTGCCGTCCGGCGGGGCTCCCGCACGGCCGTAAGCTTGCGCGAAGGGCGCCGCTCCCGCGCGTCAGGGGGACTCCGCCCGCCCCTCGGTGTCTGGCAGCAGGATCGGACCCGAGCCCCAGGGCACGCGGGGACGGCGCGGTGGAGCGAGAAGGAAGACCGGAAAGCTCATGCCCGAGACCGTCACCCCGTCATCCGCACCTCCGCCAGGGCCGTCCCGCCACGTCCTACTCGTGCGCGCCGTCTGGGAAGGCCAGAACTGCTATTTCCTGCCCGGCGGCGGACAGCGCCCAGGCGGGAACCTCGCCGACGCCGCCCATCGCGAGGTGTACGAGGAGACCGGCCTGATCATCACCTCCGACCGGCGGCCCCCACCGCCCTCGGCCGCCAGGAAGCCGACACCGTTCAGACCGGTCTGGAGTGGGTGCCGCTGGAGAAGGTCCCCTCGGCCAACCTCCTGCCGCATGCGCTTCGCGCCCCGATCACCGCTCCGGCCGGTTCCGACGAGATCCCCACCGGGCTACCTCGGCGGTGTCGCCTGACCCGCCCGGACCGGCCGTCGACGGGCGCGTTCCGCCCACCGCACGCGAGATCACCACCGGACAGGCCAACCGGGTCTGGCTCGTCGACGCCCCGACATCATGCGTGCTCAAGTACTACGGCGACTCCGCCCGCGCCGCGAACGAGGTTATGGCTCTCCGTCTCCTCGTCGCCCACGGCGTTCCGACACCGCGGCTGCTCGGGGCCACACGGGTGGTGATCCACCGTGGACGGCACAGAGTTTCGTCACCGCCGAGCCGGTCCCCGCCGGACAGCTCCTCGCCGAACTCGCCGCGCCTTGAAAACCATCCACCGCGTATCAGGTGGCCACGCAGGCCGGGTGGCGGGCGCACCCCGTTACCCGACCTGCCCCGCCTGCCTTCACAGCCGCCTCAACCCTTACGAAAACGCCGCTCCATACCTGGTCTGCGAAGCTCAGGACCTGCACGAAGAGATCAACACCACCGCGTTGGACATCCAGCCCCGGCTTCTGCACCACGGCATCCAGCCCGGCCACCTGGTCCGTCGGCCGTCTGATCCTTCTCGACTGGGAACTGGCCGCATTCGGCGGCCCCTTCTCCGGCCTGGCCCGGCTGGCGGTCCGTCTCCGACTGGAAGACCCGTTGCCGGTTATCGACCTCGCGCAGGTCCATGGGACATCCACCGAACGCCGCCTGCGTCTGTACTGGACAATCCACCGACCCGCCGACACGGCTCTGGTTTCGCCGAGGTGAGAGCCGAGTCAACGCCACCCCGGGAACGTCACAGGGTAGGGCTTGACAACGGGGGCGTCTCGACACGCATCAGCCTACGTGCGAGAATCGCACGCATGGCAGACATCGATGCACGCGTGCTTGGTGAACGCATCAGGGATGCCCGAAAGCGCGCAGACATGAGCCAGGAAGAGCTTGGCCGGGTCGTGAACCTCGAGCGCACGATGGTGAACAAGCTCGAGGCAGGCGTTCGCCGGGTCACAGCGCTCGAACTGTCGGACATCGCTGCTGCGCTTGGCGTTCGCATGTCGACCTTCTTCGAGGACCCCACTCCTGCACTTGTCTCTCACAGGTCGAGCCAGGGTCTGGACACGGTCGACTCACGCATCGACACGCTACTCGCCAATCTGGCCGGTGAGGTCGAGTTCCTGGACAAGCTGGGAGTTGAGGAGCTAGGTCTTACGGCTGCCGACGCAGTCACCGAAGCCAGCATCACGCCGCCGTCGAACAACGTCGAGGCCGAAGAGCTGGCTGCGACGGTGCGCGCACTCATGCGACTGTCAAAGGACGAACCTGTCCATCAGCTGTCTGACAAGGTTACCGCCATCGGGCTCCTGGCATTCTCGCGGGACATCGGAAAGGACACGGCCGACGCAGGGACAATTCTGTTGAGACGTGGCGGCGTGACTCTTGTCAACAGTCACATGAAAGTCGGTCGTCGAAGGCTCGCGCTCGCGCACGAAGTCGGCCATTACCTGATCGAAGACGAATATACGGTCGACTGGAGAGTGGCTGGACATTCGGACATCGTCGTCCCGATGGAGTCGCGCCTCGATCGTTTTGCCCGGGCGCTTCTATTGCCGAAGGATGCGGTCGGTCGCGCATGGCGGGAGAAGGCCGGCCTGCACGGGGAGCGCCGTGCCGCGATTCTGTTGGCCAGTGAATTTCGGGTCGATATGGCCACCCTGGCTACGCGGCTGAAAGAACTGTGCCTGGCCGACAGTGACACAGTCACTGCGGTGCGCGGGTTTCGCACGACCCAGGCCGACATGGTCGAGATGAATCTCTACGTCCCGCTCGAGGAACTCGCCGGCACCACGGTGCCTCGTCCGTTTGCTCGTGCTGTCCTGCAACTCGTACGGGACGAACGGATCAGCCGTGATCGCGCTCTTGAGCTACTTCAAGGAACTTTTGACGATGCGGATCTGCCGCGCATTCGCACGCGGCGACCTGACGAAATCTGGAACTTCGTATCGTGACGGTTCCCGACGATGCCTTGGTTTTCGATACCGGGCCGCTGCGGCATTTTGCCACACAAGGCTGGCTGGCTGTCCTTCGGTTTCTCGCCGGGGAACGGAAGGTTTATATCCCCGACAGCGTAGCGCGGGAACTAAACGAGGCTCGCGACTCCGTGCCGGCCGTAGGGCAGGCGCTCGATGCTGATTGGGTAAATGTCTACCGTTCGACATCCTCCCACTATACGGAAGCGTTTGCCGGCTACCATGACCGGCTCGTCGTGGACGGAAAAAACGTCGGTGAATGCGGAGTTCTCGCCATGGGTAAAATCTACGGCTGTGAACTTGTCCTGGACGACGCTGTCCCGCGCCAGATCGCAGAAGAAGAACGGATCAAGGTCACGGCAACTGTTCCAATGCTGTGCGAAGCGGTCCGTGCGAAGCAACTCACAATGGTGATGGTCGAGCAGCTTGCCGACGATCTACTCGAAGGGGAATACTTCCTGCCTTTCGCTCGGGGAGGCTTCCGTCGGCATGTTCTTGAACACGGTCTTCTGGACTACGAAGAACTGTGAATGACTGAGGAGCCGTCCGGCCGCACTACGCTCGGCCGAGAGCCCCACCTGGGGCCGAGCGGTCCGCCCAGCCGCTTGATGGACACGTAGAGCGTCTCGGCACACAGATTCCCCGGCAGGGCGCCCTCCACAGCCTGTGCCTTCAGGCGAGAGCGGAGCCTGAAGGCCAACGGCCCCCGGAAGAAGAACCAGTCCGGCACCCGGTCCGGGGCTGCCTGCTCCTGATTTCGCCACACCTCCACACCGGCCAGGCAGCCCCGGTCTCAGTTCTGGTCTCATTCGGACCCGTCCGCCCCCGTCCGGACCGACCCAATCTGACCACTCCGCCGCAGGTCAGAACGGGCCCGGGCTTCCGCGAACGATGGAACGAACATTTGGAAAGCGTGTTGGGGCAACCCCTCACGAGTTCGAATCTCGTATCCTCCGCCAGTGCCTCACCGGGCACGATGTCGAGGGGCCCCACCGTCCGCGGTGGGGCCCCTCGACGTGTTCCGTCCCGGTTTCCGTCTCAGTCGCCCTCCCGGGGCTCCAGGAAGGCGTCACCGCCGCCGCCGTGATCGCTTCGCTGCGGTGCGGTGTGGCTCAGCTCTCGGTGAGCGGTTCCCTGGTCGCGTAGTAGGCGTGCAGTGCGGCCTCGCTTCCGGAGCCCAGGGCGGTCATGATCCGCTGGAAGCGGGCGGAGCGCAGATCGCCGGCCACGACGACACGGGGATGCTGCCCGGCGGGCGGGCAGTACCCGTCCGCACCGCGGACCAGATCGCCGGGCGGAGCGGCCGGCGCGTTGCCGATGCCGAGGTAGACGGCGTCCGCCACGACCGCCCGCCGCTCACCACCCCGGCCCACCACCTCCGCCGACACCGCGGCGCCCTCTCCGGGCTCCAGCGTCAGGTGCCCGACGGGCAGGAGCGTGACCCGGGGGTCCTCGCGGATCTCCTCGACCTTGTAATCGTCGGCCGCCGGATACGCCACCAGCAGGCGCGTACCGGTGGCCGGGTGGGCACGCAGGAAAGTGCCGATCGGGCGGTCACCGCCCAGGACGAGGAGGGTGCGGCCCTCGGCATCGGCCTCACCGGCCTGCCACAGCGGAGGCAGGGTCAGGCCGCCAGGGGCGGTGATCCAGGCGGCGTCGCGGGGCTGGAGGGGCCCGGTGCCGGTGGCGACGACGGCGTACGGGGCGGTCAGGCGGGCGCCGGTGTCGAGCGTGGCGGTCACCCGGTCCGCGTCGGCACGCAACTCGGTGACGTACCGGCCCAGCTCCAGGCGGCACAGCCGCGTGTCCTTCAACTCCGCGGTGATGGCCTCGGCCAGCCCGGGACCGCTGGCGTGGCCGCCCAGGACGTTGTTCAGGGCCGGGATCCGGTAGAGGTTGCGGCACAGCCGGTCCGGCTCGACCAGCACCGAGCGCATGCCGACACCGGCGGCCATCCGGGCGGCGGCGCAACCGGCCGGACCACCACCCACGACGATCAGATCCGTGTCACGGGTGGCGGACGAACCGGCACGGAACGGGGACGGAGACGGGGGTGAGGTGTCGGCCATGGGGCTATTCCAGCACCGGAGCCCCGGCATACGCGGCCAGTCGCCCCATCACCTGCTCACCGGTGACAAGTTGACCGGCCCCCACCAGGCGACGGGTGCCACCTCGGCCTCTCCCCCTTGTGAGCTGCCGGTTTCCCACCGTCCCGGGGCCATCGCCGGCGACACCGTTACAGGGGGTCCCCGGGGATCCCGGTGTACTGCTCGCGCAGCTCCTCGATCAGCGGGTGCGTTTCCGGGAGTAGGAGGTCGTCCAGGCGGCCGACGGCCCGGACACCGACGGCGGCGTTGGTGGCGAAGGCCGCGTCGAACCCGGTGACGTCGGCGAGTCCCACGGGGGCCGAGACCGAGGCACGGACCTGCTGGAGCAGCCGCATGGTGATGCCGGCCAGACACTCCGCGTCCGGCCACACCACCTGCCCGCCCCGGACGAAACCGATGTTCCAGGTGCCGCCCTCGAAGATCATGGACCGGCCGTCCACGAACAGCGCGTCGTCGAAGCCCGCGCGCTGTGCCGCGCGCCGGTGCCGCAGCGAGCCGAACAGCCCGACGCTCTTCACCCCGGGCATGTCCCGGGTGTACACGGCCGACCGGACCCGCAGCGGCGGAAGCGGCAGACTGCCCGCGCCGCGGGTGGTCACCAGCACGTGCGGGTGCGCGTCCGCCCCGATACGGCCCAGGTCCAGCGCCGGATCGAAGACGGTCACCCTGACGACACAGGCCCCGGCCCCGGGAACGGCCCTGCGGACGAACTCCAGGACGCGCTCGGGGTCGAGGTCGGTGTCGAACACCGCCCGGCAGTCGCGCACCAGCCGGTCCAGGTGCAGGGACAGGCCGCGTACCCGGCCCTGCTCGACGCGCATCGACGTGAAGTGGCCGTAGTTGGTCAGCGCCAGGGTCTGAAGGGCATCGGGGCCGACCGGCTCGCCGTTGAGTTCCGCCATGCCCCCCAGCCTGGCACCCGCAGCCGACGAGCACAGGCGAGACGGACATCCGGCTGACCGGGTACGGGCTTCCAGGCCTCGGTACAGGCTCCTCGCACTCCTCGCGCTCCCCGCGGGGATGTGACCTTCGTCGCGGCAGAGGAGGCCGGGCGCGTTCGCCGCTGCGCCCGCTGCCGCCGCCGGCAGCGGCGGCGGATCCGCCTGCGGCTGAGGTCACAGAGGTGCGGGCGGAAGCACGCGGAAGAAAGACCGCGTCCGCGAACAGCAATATCTGTGCCCGCGACATGAGAAATAGACGCGGCGCGCGGCGAGTATTCCCCGGCCGCGGACCGGAGGGAAATTATCGACCGTGCAGGGCCGATCGCACCGTGCTACTGTCGATCTCAGTTGCAGGTGTGGTTGCCAGAAGGTTCATTTCCGACGAGGTAATCATCACGGCGACACGGGATTCACACAGGGTGAATCCCTGAAACCGCCTCCGAAGGAGAAATGAAATGGCTACTGGCACCGTGAAGTGGTTCAACGCGGAAAAGGGCTTCGGCTTCATCGAGCAGGACGGCGGCGGCGCCGACGTCTTCGCCCACTACTCGAACATCTCCGCCCAGGGCTTCCGCGAGCTGCTGGAAGGCCAGAAGGTGTCGTTCGACATCGCGCAGGGCCAGAAGGGCCCGACGGCCGAGAACATCGTTTCCGCCTGACACCGGCGACGCGTACTTCGCAGCCGGGGCCCGCACCTGAGGGTGCGGGCCCCGGCTCGCCGCGTTTCAGGGCACGCGGCGGGAAAGGATCCACCGCCCACCGGCCGGTGACCCTTTCCCCCGCCGGCCCGTATCGGCCCACATCGTCTTCGGCTCGTCTCGAGATTCTCTGCGCCACTCGTCTGCTGCGGGAATTCCTTGCCACGCGCCGCACCAAGGAAGGTTCCCCATGAAGAGTGCCCGCACATCCCGCACATCCCGCACATCCCGCACGTACGACCGCTTCGGAGGGGGCTCCGGCGGCAGCCGCTCCGGTGGCCCGCGCCGTTCCGGGGGCTACGGAAACCGGCAGGCCGGACGGGCCGTGCAGGGCGAGTTCGCTCCGCCGAGGACGGTCACGCCCGCGCTGCCCGCCGTCGGGGCGTTCGCCGATCTCGCCATGCCCGCGCGGCTGCTGGCCACGCTCGGCCGCGAAGGCGTGACCGTGCCGTTCCCGATCCAGGCGGCCACCCTGCCGAACTCCCTGGCCGGCCGTGACGTGCTCGGCCGCGGCCGCACCGGCTCGGGCAAGACCCTCGCCTTCGGCCTCGCCGTGCTGGCCCGCACGGCGGGGCAGCGCGCCGAGCCCCGGCAGCCGCTCGCCCTCGTCCTGGTCCCCACCCGCGAGCTCGCCCAGCAGGTCACCGACGCGCTCACTCCGTACGCCCGCTCCGTGAGCCTGCGGCTGGCCACCGTCGTCGGCGGGATGTCCATCGGCAGGCAGGCCGCCGCGCTCAGGAACGGCGCCGAGGTGGTCGTCGCCACGCCCGGACGGCTCAAGGACCTCATCGACCGGGGCGACTGCCGGCTGGACGGTGTCGACACCACGGTCCTCGACGAGGCCGACCAGATGACCGACATGGGCTTCATGCCCCAGGTCACCGCCCTGCTCGACCAGGTGCGCCCCGGCGGGCAGCGGATGCTGTTCTCCGCCACCCTCGACCGCAACGTCGACCTGCTGGTCCGCCGCTATCTGACGGACCCGGTGGTCCACTCCGTCGACCCGTCGGCGGGCGCCGTCACCACCATGGAGCACCACGTACTCCATGTGCACGGCGCGGACAAGCACCGGACGACCACCGAGATCGCGGCGCGGGACGGCCGGGTGATCATGTTCCTCGACACCAAGCACGCGGTGGACCGGCTGACCAAGCACCTGCTGAGCAGCGGTGTCCGCGCCGCGGCCCTGCACGGCGGCAAGTCCCAGCCGCAGCGCACGCGGACCCTGGCCCAGTTCAGGAGCGGGCATGTGGCGGTCCTGGTGGCGACCAACGTCGCCGCCCGCGGCATCCACGTCGACAACCTCGATCTGGTCGTCAACGTGGACCCGCCCGCCGACCACAAGGACTACCTGCACCGCGGTGGTCGCACCGCCCGCGCCGGCGAGTCCGGCAGCGTCGTCACCCTGGTGACCCCCGACCAGCGTCACGGCATGAGCCGGCTGATGGCTTCGGCGGGCATCACCCCCCGGATCACCCGGGTGCGTTCGGGCGAGGCTGAGCTGAGCCGTATCACGGGCGCCCAGGCCCCTTCCGGTGTTCCGGTCGTCGTCACCGCGCCGGAAGCGGAGCGTTCCCGCGGCGCGTCCTCCTCGTCCCGGGGCCGCCGGGGCCGGCGGGGCCGCCCGGGGCAGGGCAGGCCCGTCGGCGAGGCGGCCCACCGCGGGGCGCAGCGGCGGCCGGCCCCGGCCCGGCTGTCCGGAGCCGCTGCGACCACGAGTCCGCTGTGATCACGGGCCCGCCGACCACAGGCCCGTTGACCACAGGCCCACCCCTTTCCGGCAGGAGACACCTTTGACACCGGTTCAGACGCAACACCACGCGGTCGTTCCCTCCCCCGGGGGTCCCGGGGCCCCCGGTAACGTGGCCGCCGGGACCGTGGCCGCCGGCAGGAGCGCGTCCGGGCCCTGGGTCCGTGACGACATGACGATCGAGGTGGCTCTGTCCCTCATGGCCGGCGCCCGCGTCGATCATCTCGTCCTCTGCGACGGGGACGACCAGAGCACGGGCCTGATCACCCTGGCCCGGCTCACCGTTCTCCGCGACAGCCCCGCCTACACGGACCGGATCCGCCTGCGGGACGTCCTCGCCGGACCGTCCGCCTCGCCCGCCGGTCCGCCTCGCCCGGTCGGCGCGCCCTCCCGCGCTCTGTGAGACACCGCGGGCCGTGCCGTCGCCCGGCACCCGTTCGGGCCGGACGGGCGCGGGGCGCCGGCCGGCACCGGTAACCGATCGGGCGAGCAGGCCGGGACCGCACGGGCGGGTGTCCCCGCTCCGGACCGCGCCGGCGCTGTTCGAAGGCGCTCTCTCCCCAGAAGTGTGACGCGCGGGCGGGAAACCGCCGCCAAGGACCCGGTGAGGGCTCTGCCGAATCGCTTCGGCAGAGCCCTCACCGCTGTGTCACCGCCCGCGGTCCCCGCGCCCCTCCCTCCGTCGAGCCGGGCGGCGCGGACGGAGGGCCGACACGGCACGAGGGTCGGCGGATGGTGTTGAATTTCCTTCGGGGCCCTGGTGCCGTACGGTGCCAGGGCCTCTCGACGCGTTGCACAACGAGGTGACATGGCAGCAGATACTCCGCTCAGCGACCGTCTGGACGACGACGACTACCCCGCGTACACCATGGGCCGGGCCGCCGAGATGCTCGGCACCACCCCCGGCTTCCTCCGAGCCATCGGTGAGGCCCGGCTGATCACCCCCCTGCGCTCGGAGGGCGGGCATCGCCGGTACTCCCGCTACCAGCTGCGGATCGCCGCCCGCGCCCGCGAGCTCGTCGACCGGGGGACCCCGATCGAGGCCGCCTGCCGCATCGTCATCCTCGAGGACCAGCTCGAGGAGGCCCAGCGCATCAACGCCGAGTACCGCCGCGCCGCGAACGACGCGTCCGAAGGTTCCGGTCCCGGTTCGGACTGACCGCGTGCCCGTGAAGGGGGGCGGCGCCCGGGAACGCGTGACGGGCGGGGACGGGAACCACCGGGCGGGGGGCGGCCGTCCGGCCGCCCCCGTTATGTTTTCCGCGGCTCCGCAACGGAGCCGCTGGCCTCCGGGCCCGGCATGACCGTGTCCCCCTGTCGAAGGCAGCACAGGTCGATGCCCGAGGCGGCCCCGGCCGACGTCAGCACCCCGCCCTCGTCGACGAACAGGACGTTCTCGTCGACGCGGACCGACGGATGCCTCGCCGCGAGCGCCCGCGTGTAGTGCCAGTGCGTCGTGGCGCGCCTGCCGTCGAGCAGGCCCGTGGCGGCGAGCGCGAAGGCTCCCGTCGAGTTGGCGGCCAGCCGCGTGCCCCGGGCGTGGGCGGCCGTGAGCGCGTCGACGACGGCCGGCGGCGGGTCGTCGCGGTCGGGGAAACCGGTAGCCGGGGATGAAGACGGTCTCGGCCCACTCGAGCGCCTCGAGGCCGTGGACGACGTGGTAGGACAGGCCGTCGCCGCCGGTCACCGGGCCGGGCGCCGCCCCGCACACCCGCACCTCGTACGGCATGCTCGACCGGGCCGTGAACACCTGCGCGGGGATGCCGACGTCGAGCGGCTTGGCGCCTTCCAGGACCAGCACGGCGACGCGGTGCAGACGGGAGGACGGCACGGGGACAGGGTACGAGGGGCGCGGGCGGGACGTCCGTTCGCGCCCTCACCCCACCGGACGGTACGCCGGTACGGGTCCGGCCGGGCCCGTGGACGCCCGGGGGAGCCCCCGCGGCCCGCGTCAGTCGCGCAGCAGCCCGTCCAGGGCCGCCGCCGCGTCGGACGCCGCGGCGGCGAACGGCTCGATGACCAGGTCGACCCCCTCGGCGCGCAGGTGCTCGGCGTCGCGCCGGTTGTGGGCGGTGACGGCCGTGACGCCCCGGTACCCGTGGTGGCGCAGCCCGTGGAGCAGCGCCCGGTTGGTGTCCGCCACCGGGATGGCGGACACCACGCAGCGGGCCCGGGCCAGCGGCAGGGACTCCAGGAAGTGGGCGTCCTCGGCGCTGCCGAAGACCGCGGTCACTCCCGCCCGGTCGTTGCGCGCCACCCGGTGCGGGTCGTAGTCCACCGCCAGGACCCGGTGCCCGGCCCGGCTGAGCCGGTCGGCCAGCAGGCCGCCGAAGCGGCCGAGCCCGTAGAGGACGATGTCGGCGTCGTGGTGGGCGTCGGCGAGGTCGGCGTGGCGGGCGCCGGTCCGCTCGAACCTGCTCAGCCACCGCTCCAGGCGCCCGTAGATCTGGTGGGAGTAGAGGATCAGATAGGTGGAGCCGCCGATGGTGACCAGGCCGACGACGGTGATCAGGCTGACGGTGGCGCCGGTGATGTGCCCGAGGCTGTAGCCGAGGGCGGCGAGGATCAGGGAGAACTCCGAGATCTGGGCGACCGTCAGCCCCGCCAGGAAGCCCACCCGGACCGGGTAGCGCATGGCCACCATGATCACGACGACGATCAGCGGGTTGCCGACGAGCACGAAGGCCGAGAGCACCAGCGCCTCGGCGATCTGCGTGCCCGCGTCCGTGAACTCGAGCCGTGCGCCCAGCTCCAGGAAGAAGAAGAGCAGCAGGAAGTCGCGCAGGCTGACCAGCCGGGCGCCCATGGCGTCCCGGTAGGGGGTGCCGGCCAGGGAGACCCCGGCCAGGAACGCCCCGACCTCGGAGCTGAAGCCGAGCCACTCGCTCAGTGCGGCCACCGACACCGCGTAGGCCACGCCGAAGAGCAGCAGCAGTTCCTGGGAGCGGGCGACGCGGTGCAGCAGGCCGGGCAGGACGTAGCGCGTCAGCGCGGCGACGCCGGCCAGCAGGCCCAGGCCCTTGGCGAAGACCAGGGCGATCTCCGCACCCATGCCGCCGCCGTCTCCGGCTCGCTGCCCGAACGCGGTCAGCGCGATCATGACCAGCACCACGACGATGTCCTGCACGATCAGGAACCCCACCGCGATGCGGCCGTGCAGCTGCTCCAGCTCGCGCTTGTCGGACAGCAGCTTCACGATGATGATCGTGGACGAGAAGGTGAGCGCGACCGCGACGTAGAGCGCCGTCACCGTGTCCATGCCCAGCGCGAGCGCGATCAGGAAACCGATCACCGAGGTGAACAGGACCTGGCCGAGCCCGGTGGCCAGCGCGATGGGCCCCGTGGTGCGGACCAGGTGCAGGTCGAGCCGGAGTCCCACCAGGAACAGCAGTACCGCGATACCCAGCCGGGCCAGCAGCTCGACGGTGCCCTCGGCCTCCACCCAGCCGGCGCCGGCGGGGCCGACCAGGATGCCGACGCCGATGAAGGCGACGATCAGCGGCTGCTTCAGCAGTGTCGCCAGCAGGCCCACGGCGGCGGAGATCGCGAGGACCGCGGCGACGAGGGGGAAGTCGTACGGCTCCATGACCCGGTCCGATCACTGGTTCGTTCGCTGCGGGAATGCGTTCATCGCCCCGGCCCCGGCCCCGGGACGACCAGCACGTCGCACGGCGCCTCGGACACCACGTGCTGGGCGACACTGCCCAGCACGGCGTAGCCGGCCGCCGAGCGCGTACCCGTACCGACCACGGCCAGATCGGCCCCCTCGCTTCCCGCGAGACGGGGTACGGCGTCCTGCGGGCGGCCCGGAGCGACCAGGACGCGCGCCGGACGCGGTGCCAGGTCCGCCGCGATCCGCTCGGCGGCCGGGCGGGCCTGCTCGGTGCGGGTACGCCGCAACCGCTCCAGCTCCTCCTCCGGCACGCCCCGCATGCGCAGCAGATGCTCGCCGGGAACGGTGACGCAGCGGACCAGTAGGCGCTCCGCGCCGGGGGTCAGCCCCGTCCCGGTACGGGCCGCGGCGAGGGAGGCGGTGGACTCGTCGACGGCGAGCAGGACCTTCCGGTACGCGCCTTCCGGCGGCCGTCTGACGACCAGTGCCGGCACCTCGCCGGTGCGCACCAGGCTCCCGGCGATGCCGCCCAGCCCGGTGCCGCCGGGCCGGTGCCGGCCGCGGGCCCCCAGCACCAGCAGATCGGCGCCCTCTCCGCCGGCCTCGTCCGGTACGACGGCGGTGACCCTGCCGGTGCGCACCGTCCCCCGGGCCGCCGGGACCGCGCGGGCGTGCCGGCGCAGGTGGGAGCGGAGCCGCAGCCGGGCGAACTCCACCAGGTCCGGGGTCACGTCCGGCGGTGCGACGTACAGCACGAGCAGCCGCGCGCCGTACCGCGCGGCGAGCCGGGCCGCACGGCCGACGGGTTCGCCGGCCGGTTCGGAGAGGTCGGTGACCGCCAGCACGCACCGGGGCGGCACTGAGTACACGGGCATCACCCCCGGTCGACCGGCTCCCATGCCAGATTAGTTCCTTTTGTCGCCACGACGCCCCTCGAACGCACCTCCGGCGCACCCCGGCGCACCCCGGCGCGCTCTCCCTCCCGACGTGCACTCCGGCAGGTTTCACCGGCCTCCCCACGGACACCCGCCCGGTCGAACCGGTGAGAATGCGAAATATGAGCGGAATCAACCATGTGTGACGCGCGCCGCGACGGCGCTCCCGCGGACCGTGCGCGCCGCGCCACGCCGCGCCACAAGGAGGCAGCGATGAAAGCCGTCGTCTACAAGGAACCGTTCAGCGTCGACGTCGAGGAGGTCGCCGACCCCCGGATCCAGGACCCCACGGATGTGCTCGTCAAGGTCACCACATCCGCCATCTGCGGCTCCGACCTGCACATGTACGAGGGCCGCACCGGCGCGGAGCCGGGCATCGTGTTCGGCCACGAGAACATGGGGGTCGTGGAGGAGACCGGCTCCGGCGTCGCCTCGGTGAAGAAGGGCGACCGGGTCGTCATGCCGTTCAACGTGGCATGCGGCTTCTGCAAGAACTGCCTGGCGGGGCGGACGGGCTTCTGCCTGACCGTCAACCCGGGCTTCGCGGGCGGAGCCTACGGCTATGTGTCGATGGGCCCCTACACCGGCGGCCAGGCGCAGTACCTGCGCGTGCCGTTCGCGGACTTCAACTGTCTGCAACTGCCCAAGGGCACCGAGCACGAGGACGACTTCGCCCTGCTCGCCGACATCTTCCCCACCGGCTACCACGCCACCGAACTGGCGCAGGTCTCCCCCGGGGAGACCGTGTGCGTGTTCGGCGCCGGACCGGTCGGCCTGATGGCGGCCTACTCCGCGGTGCTGCGCGGCGCCTCCCGCGTCTTCGTCGTCGACAAGCAGCCGGACCGGCTCCGCCTCGCGGGCCGGATCGGCGCGATCCCGGTCGACTACAGCAAGGGCGACGCCGCCGAGCAGATCAAGGAGCAGACCAACGGGGAGGGGACCGACAAGGGCATCGACGCCGTCGGCTACCAGGCCACGGTCGCCGAGGGCGAGGAGCAGCCGGCGATAGTGCTCAACACCCTGGTCGAGGCAGTGCGCCCCACCGGGATGCTCGGAGTGGTCGGGCTCTACGTGCCGGCCGACCCCGGCGGCCCCAGCGAGAGCGCCAAGAAGGGCGAACTACTCTTCCGGATCGGCAAGTTCTTCGAGAAGGGCCTGCGGATGGGGACCGGCCAGGCGAACGTCAAGTCGTACAACCGCCAACTGCGCGACATGATCATCGCCGGCCGCGCCACCCCCAGCTTCGTGGTCTCCCACCGGGTCCCGCTGGAGGAGGCGCCCGAGGCCTACCAGCACTTCGACAAGCGCGACGAGGGCTGGACCAAGGTGCTCCTCAAGCCCGAGATGGGCAACGGGCACAAGAAGCAGAAGGTGTCGGCGTAGCCGCGCGGGGCGGCGCGACGCGGGTGCGGTGGGGCGGTCCGGGTACGGGCCGCCCCACCGCCGCGTCCCCGTGCCTCCGTGCCGCCCGCCGGTTCCGGAAAACCGCAGGCGGACGACGAGTCCTGACGCGGGGTCTTGACGGCCCACCCCCCTGCCCATACCGTCTCGCCCGCTCCTTGAAACGAATCAATTGAAACGTATCAAGGTGTACCGGCAACGTATCGACACGCCCTTCCCGCCCCTGACGGGTCCGGCCGAGGGCGGGAAGGACCGCGCGATGAGACGACCCCATGGGCGAACCCGGCAACGCACCGCCTCCGGGCCGCGGCGGCGGACATCCGTCCTGCTGGCCGCCGTACTGCTCGCCACCGGCGCCCCGGCCGCCCAGGCCGGCACCCCCTCCGGCGAGGCACCCGGCGGCGGCCGCGGCAAGGGACGGGCGGTCCAGCTCGAGAAGCTCGACCGCGGCCTCGTCGCCGTCGCCACCGGCGAGGGCGTCTTCCTCAGCTGGCGGCTGCTCGGCACCGAGACCACCGGCTCCACCGCCACCGGCATGGCCGGCCCGGACTTCCGCGTCTACCGGGACGGCGAGCCCGTGGCGACCGTCACCGACAGCACCAACCACCTCGACCGCGGCGCCCCGCCCGACTCCGAGTACCGCGTCGTCCCCGTCGTCGACGGCCGCGAGGTCCGCGACAGGGGCCGCGGCCAGGCGGTCACACCGTGGTCGCGGTCCTACACCGAACTGCCGCTGCGCAAGCCCGCCGACGGCGTCACCCCCGCCGGGGAGAGGTACACCTACTCCGCCAACGACATGAGCGTCGGCGACGTGGACGGCGACGGAAGCTACGAGTACGTCGTCAAGTGGGACCCGTCCAACTCCAAGGACGTCTCCCAGAAGGGCTACACCGGCAACGTCCTGATCGACACCTACCGCCTCGACGGCACCCTCCTGCACCGCCTCGACCTGGGTGTCAACATCCGCGCGGGCGCCCACTACACCCAGTTCCCCGTCTACGACTTCGACGGCGACGGGCGCGCGGAGATGATGGTCAAGACCGCGCCCGGCACCAAGAGCATCCGCTACGACCGGCACGGGCGCGTGGTCTCCGAGCGGTACATCACCATGCCGCGCGAGGACGTCCGCGCCGGCCACTCCCACCGCGACGACCACCGGATGAGCGCCGCGGACTACCGCGAGCGCCTCGTGGGGACGTTCCTCGGCTGGCACGAGCACCCCGAGGTGACCGCCGGGCGGTGGCCCGCCACCCTGGAGGCGGCCTTCGGCATCGAGCCGCGCCACGACTACCCGCTCTCCCGCACCGCCGCCGAGGACCTGGCCGACCACTTCATCGACGTCTACGCCCCCTCCCGCAGCTCCCGCAACGACCTGCGCGCCTTCGAGGGCTTCGTCCTCACCGGCCCCGAGTACCTGACGGTGTTCGACGGAGCCACCGGCCGCGAGCTCCAGACCGTCCGCTACGAGCCCGGACGGCACGACGACGGCCTGATGTGGGGCGACTACGCCATGAGCCGCATCGAGCCGGGCAACCGCGTCGACCGCTTCCTGGCGGGCGTGGCCTACCTCGACGGCAGGCGCCCCTCGGCCGTCTTCGCCCGCGGCTACTACACGCGCGCCACCGTGGCCGCCTACCGCTGGAACGGAAAGCGCCTGAAGCGCCAGTGGCTCGCCGACAGCGGCTGGACACCGATGTCCAACCCCTTCGACGACTCCCCGCACGGCGTCGACGGCACCGACCCCGAGTACGGCTCCCTCACCACCCAGGGCTTCCACTCCCTGAGCGCGGCGGACGTGGACGGCGACGGCCGCCAGGAGATCGTCTACGGCGCGGCCACCCTCGACGACGACGGCTCCCTCCTCTACAGCTCCTTCGCCGAGGGGCCGCCGCAGAGCGCCGTGCCGGGGCGGAGCGTGCGACTCGGTCACGGCGACGCCATGCACGTCGCCGACGTCGACCCGGACCGTCCCGGCCTGGAGATCCACACCGTCCACGAGGGCGGGCGCTGGGCCCCCTACGGCCACGCGCTGCGCGACGCCGCCACCGGCGAGGTGCTGTACGGCGCCTACACCGGCGTGGACACCGGCCGCGGCATGGTGGGCGACATCGACCCGGACCGTCCGGGCCTGGAGACCTGGGGCTCGCACGGCGTCGGCCTGTGGAGCGCGGACGGTGAGCGGCTCGGCGGCGCCACACCCGGCACCAACATGAGCATCCGCTGGGCCGCCGACATGACCACACAGATCGTGGAAGGCTCGGGCGATGACACCCCGGTGATCAGGGACTGGCGGCGCGGCACGCTGCTGACCGCCGGGGGAACCCGCACCAACAACGGCACCAAGGGCAACCCCTCGCTGGTGGCCGACGTCCTCGGCGACTGGCGCGAGGAGCTGCTGGTGCGCACCGCCGACAGCTCGGCGGTACGGCTCTACACCGGCACCGAGGTGACCGACCGCAAGCTGTACACGCTGATGCACGACCCTCAGTACCGGGTCGAGGTGGCGCGGCAGCAGACGACGTACAACCAGCCCGCGTACCCGTCCTTCCACCTGGGCTCGGGCACCGACTGGTCGCGGGTGCCCGTGCCCGGCGCGCGCGTGCCCGGCCGCCGGTAGGGACCTGCCGCCGGCAGGTCCCGGCACCGGCCGGTCGCCGGCAGCCGTCCGCTCAGCCGTGCCAGAGATCGCCCACGTCCCGCACGTGGGCGGCGGCCTGCGCACGTCCCGCGCGTGCGCAGGCCGCCCGGCGGGAGGCGTCCAGGGGGTTGCGGCCGAGCTCCCGGCGGGCGGCGGCGTCCGGGACGATCAGCGCGACATCCGCCCCCTCCGCCCGCAGCCGGGCGGCGAGCCGCTCGGCCCGGGGGCCCGGCCCGAACGCCCTGGACAGCGGGGCGAGCACCACCACCCGCCGGTGGCCGCGCGCCAGATCGGCGTTGGTCGTCGACCGCACGCCGCCGTCGATCCACCACCGCCCGCACAGGGCCACCGGTGGCCACAGACCCGGCATCGCACAGCTCGCGGCGACCGCCCGGAGCAGGTCGGCGCCGCTGCCGGAGTGGAAGGCGCCCAGCTCACCGGTGTGCGCGTCCACGGCGGTCACGCGCAGCGCGTCCGGCCACTCCCGCACCGGCAGCAGGGCGGCCATGGCCTCCAGCACCTCCTCCCCGGAGGAGGTACGCGCCCCCAGCGCCATCCGCCCCAGCCGCCGCGCCACCGCCTCCGGGGTGCGCCGGCCCAGCTGCGCGCGCAGGAAGCCCAGGGCCGCGCCGGGAGTGATTCGCGCCTCGGGACCGGCCGCCTCCGGTCCGGCCGCCTCCCGAGCGGCCGCCTCCGACTGCCGCCGGTGGAGCTCCTCCGGATGCTCCCCGGCCGTCAGCCGGGCGCCGACCACCGCCCCCGCCGAGGTGCCGATCACCGTGTCGGCACCGGAGAGGTCCACCCCGGCCTCGGCCAGCCCGGCCAGCACCCCCACCTGCCACGCCCCGCCCGCGTGCCCACCGCTGCCCAGTACGAGCGTTCTGTCCGCCACGGCGCCGGCCTCCTCCCTCGTCGGCCGTGTCCGTCTACCCACCGCCGCCTGCCGGAAGCAGCCGCACAAGTGGCATACGCTCGCACGGTCGATCGATCCCACGAGGCTGGAGACACCATGGCCGCGACGCCGACCAAGCCCACCAAGCCCACCAACTGGGCCGGGAACGTCGAGTTCGCCGCCCGGGCCCTGCACCGCCCGGCGACGACGGACCGACTGCGCGAGATCGTCGCGGCGTCCGACCGCGTACGGGTGCTGGGCTCGGGCCACTCCTTCAACCGGATCGCCGACACGGACGGCGACCTGATCACCCTCGACGACCTGCCCCGCGCCATCGAGGCGGATCCGGCCTCCGGCACCGTCCGCGTCACCGGCGCGGTCCGGTTCGGCGAGCTGTGCCCGGTGCTGCGGCGGCACGGGCTCGCCCTGCCGAACCTGCCGTCCACCCCGCACTTCACCCTCGCCGGGGCGTACGCCACCGGCACCCACGGCTCGGGGCACACCGGCGGCACGCTGGCCGCCGCCGTACGGTCGGTGGAGCTGGTCACGGCGGACGGCTCGCAGGTCACCGTCTCGCGCGGCGACGACGGCTTCGAGGGGGCCGTGGTCTCGCTCGGCGCCCTGGGCGCGGTCACCGCCCTGACCCTTGACGCGTGCCCGGCGTTCGAGGTGGAGCAGTACGTCCACGAGGGGCTGCCCTGGGAGGTGCTGACACAGCACCCGGAAGAGGTGTTCGGCGCCGCGTACAGCGTCAGCGTCTTCACCGACTGGACCGGCCCGGCGCGGGTGTGGGCCAAGCGCCGCACCGGTGATCCGCTGCCCGGCCTCGCCCGGACCGGCGCCCGCCCCGCCGACGGCCCCCGTCACCCGATCGAGGGGATGCCGACTTCGAACGCCACCGAGCAGCAGGGCGTGCCCGGGCCGTGGGACGAGCGGCTGCCGCACTTCCGCTCCGGGTTCATGCCCAGCGCCGGGGACGAGCTCCAGTCGGAGTACTTCGTGCCGGCCGGCCGCGCGGGCGAGGCCGTCGCGGCGCTGCGGGAGCTCGGGCCGCTGCTCGCCCCCGTGCTGCAGGTCTCCGAGATACGCACCGTGGCCGCCGATCCGCACTGGCTCAGCCCCGCCCACGGCCGCGACAGCGTCGCCCTCCACTTCACCTGGACGTCCGACGCGGCCGCCGTCGCCCCCGTGCTGCTCCGCGTCGAGGAGGCGCTCGCGCCCTTCGACGCGCGCCCCCACTGGGGGAAGCTGTCGTCCACGGGGGTGGATGCGCTGAGCGCCTCGTACCCGCGCTGGGAGGACTTCCGGGCGCTGCTGGACCGCTTCGACCCGGCGGGCGTGTTCCGCAACGAGCTGATCGACCGCTGGTTCCCCCGCGGCAGGTAGCCGGCGACCGGTCAGCCGACGGCCGGTCAGCGGACGGGCGGCGGGGAAAGGCGCCCGGGAAAGGCGCCGGGGAAGGGCGCCGGGGAAGGGCGCCGGGGAAGGGCGGCGGCCGGAAGGCAGATGTTCCCCGTTCCCGGGATCGGACGGGTTTGGCCCCGGCGTGCGGGCGGATCACTTCCCCCAAAACGGGCCAGTTGTGCCGGGATCATTCCCTCAGCGCCCTCCAGTCGCTACCTTCCCTTCCACCACGTCCGTAACCCGGACAGGCAATCCCCCACGTCGAACAGCCCGTCCCAGCTGTCCGCACCGGAAGGATCCTCCCGTGCACGCACCTCTCTCCAGAGGCAGGAAGCGCAGAATCATCGCGGCCACCGCCGCCGCGTCCCTCGCCACCCCCTTGATGCTCGCCGCGACCGCCACCTCCGCCGTGGCCAAGCCCGACCCCGGCAAGCAGGGCGAGCGGCTGGCGAGGCAGCTGGTCAAGAAGGCCGACGCGGACGGCGCCATGAGGCACCTGCGGGCGTTCCAGGCGATCGCCGACGCCAAGGACGACAACCGCGCCGCCGGCTCCGCCGGCTACGACTGGTCCGCGAAGTACGCCGGCACCCTGCTCAAGCTCGCCGGGTACGAGGTCACCTACCAGAACTTCGACTTCGTCTACCGCGAGACGCTCGCGGAGAAGCTGTCCGTCCTGAGCCCCACTCAGCGCGATGTCCCCATCAAGCTGATGACGTACACCGCGAGCACCCCCGAGGGCGGCGTCGAGGCAGCTCTCGCGGCCGTGCCCGTGGACACCGACGGCACCACCGGCTGCGAGGCCGACGACTTCGCCGCCGGCGACTTCACCGGCAAGATCGCCCTGATCCAGCGCGGCGGCTGCACCTTCGCCGCCAAGCAGGCGAACGCCGCCGACGCCGGCGCGGTCGGCGCGATCATCTACAACAACACCGACGGGGACCTCAACGGCACCCTCGGCGAGGCCTCCGCCGGCCGCATCCCCACCGGCGGCATCACCCAGGAGGCGGGCGAGGCACTGGCGGCCGACGTCGCCCAGGGCACCGTCACCGTCAACATGGAGATCCGCGAGTTCCACGAGACCCGCTCCACGCCCAACGTCATCGCCGAGACCCGCGGCGGCGACGAGGACAACGTGGTGATGTTCGGCGCCCACCTGGACTCCGTCGCCGACGGCCCGGGCATCAACGACAACGCCTCCGGCTCCGCCGGCATCCTGGAGACCGCCCTCGAGTTCGCCAAGACCAACCGCAAGGGCAAGCACGCCAACAAGGTGCGCTTCGCTCTGTGGTCCGCCGAGGAGGTGGGTCTGCAGGGCTCCGAGCACTACGTGACCAGCCTGCCGGAGGCCGAGCGCGAGAAGATCGCCCTCTACCTCAACTTCGACATGATCGCCTCGCCGAACTACGGCCTGTTCGTCTACGACGGCGACGACTCCGACGGCGTCGGCGCCGGCCCGGGCCCCGAGGGCTCGGCGCAGCTCGAGCACGCGATCAACACCTTCATGCGCTCGCAGGGCCAGGAGCCGCGCGGCACCGACTTCACCGGCCGCTCCGACTACGGTCCGTTCATCGAGGCCGGCATCCCCTCCGGCGGCACCTTCACCGGCGCCGAGGGCATCAAGAGCGAGGAGGAGGCCGCCCTGTGGGGCGGTGAGGCCGGTATCGCGTACGACAAGTGCTACCACCAGGCGTGCGACGACATGGGCAACGTCAGCAAGAAGGCGCTCGGCGTCAACGTCGACGTGATCGCCAACGCCGTCGGCACCTACGCCTGGGACACCTCCTCGCTGACCGAGGACGTGCCCTTCGAGCCCACCAAGGGCACCGCGGGCAGCGGTGGCGGTCTGCACGACCACGACCACGGCCTGACCTCCTGAGGCACTGACCTCCTGAGGCACTGACGGCCCGACGTCCCACGGACGTACGGCCGTGACGGCACCCCACCGCGGGCGCCGGGGCACACGCCCCGGCGCCCGCGGCGCTTCGCGCGCCGCGGACCCGGCGGCGCGCCGGCCCGTGACCACTCGCCCCCCCCCGAGGCCGGGACACGCCCCGACCCTTCGCCGGAAGGCTGTGTCCCCCGCCGCCGGGCCGGTAGGCTTTCCGTGTGATCTTCAAGCGAATCGGAAACGGGCGGCCGTACCCCGACCACGGCCGGGAGAGCACCCGCCAGTGGGCGGATGTAGCCCCACGCCCGGTGCGTCTTGACCAGCTCGTCACCACGAAGGGACAGCTCGACCTGGAGACCCTGCTCGCCGAGGACTCCACCTTCTACGGCGATCTGTTCGCGCACGTCGTGAAGTGGAACGGGGACCTCTATCTGGAGGACGGCCTCCACCGCGCCGTGCGCGCGGCCCTTCAGCAGCGGCAGGTGCTGCACGCCCGGGTGCTCGAACTCGACTGACGCCCGCGGGCACCCGCCGCACCCGCTGACGTCCCGGGCCCGCCGTGCGGGACGCGTTGGCCCTTTCGGGGCCGACCACGGTACGCGCATTGATCGTTTAGTAGGCATTACGCCGTCTCCGCACTACGCTGCGCCCATGAGCATGCTCACTCCCCCCGGCATGGGCGGCAAGTACCGCATCACGGGTGACAGCTACCCGCGGATGCGGCGCCCGCGCAGGCGCCGCAGGATCGTCGCCGCCTCGGTCGCGGCGACCGCCGCCCTCGGTGTGCTCTCCTGGGGGACCGTGCAGCTCCTCGATGCCTTCACCGGCGGCGGCACCACGGTGCGCGCGGCCGGCGACGGCGGCGAATGCGAGCCGGCCGGCGACGGCGGGAAGGACGGGGGCGGCGCGAAGAACGGCGGGAACGCCGCCGCGGCGCGTTCCGCCGAGAACTCCGGCGCCTCGCCCGCCGCCCTGCCGAAGCCGTCCGCCATCACCGTCAACGTCTACAACGCCACCACCCGCGGCGGCCTGGCCAGGAAGACGGCGGACGCGCTGGAGAAGCGCGGCTTCACCATCGGCGAGGTGGCCAACGCCCCGGCCTCCCTCGACAAGAAGGTGAAGAAGGCCGGGCTGCTGATGGGCCCGCCCGCCGCCTACCGGAACGGCGCGTTCGACGTCCTGCTCACCCAGCTTCCCGGGGCGGAGGTCAGGGCGGTCGAGCGCAAGGCGTCCGAGGACGGCGGGAAGACCGGGAAGACCGGGAAGACCGACGGCGGGGACGGGAGGAAGGCCCCCGGAGAGAACGCCGCGGAGAGGGAGATCGATCTGGTGATCGGCAAGGCGTTCAAGGCCCTGGCCGAGGAGAAGGACGTGCGCAAGGCCATGGCGGCCCTCGCCTCCCCCTCCCCCTCGCCCTCGGGCTGCCGGTAGACGCCCCGGTGGGCGCCCCGGCGGACGGGTGCGGCGGGCGGGGTCAGCCGGCCGTCCCGTACATGCGGTCGCCCGCGTCGCCCAGGCCCGGGACGATGTAGCCGTCCTCGTTGAGCCGCTCGTCGACCGAGGCGGTCACCACCGTCACCGGCGTGCCCGCCAGCTCGCGCTCCATCAGCTCCACGCCCTCGGGCGCCGCCAGCAGGCAGAGCGCCGTGACGTCGTCGGCGCCGCGCCGGATCAGCTCCCGGATCGCCGCGACCAGCGTGCCGCCGGTCGCCAGCATCGGGTCCAGGACGTACACCTGGCGGCCGGAGAGGTCGTCGGGCATCCGGGTGGCGTACGTGGACGCCTGGAGGGTGCGCTCGTCGCGGATCATGCCCAGGAAGCCCACCTCGGCGGTCGGCAGCAGCCGCACCATCCCGTCGAGCATCCCCAGCCCGGCCCGCAGGATCGGCACCACCAGGGGGCGCGGGTGGGACAGCCGCACGCCCGTGGTGGCCGTCACCGGGGTCCTGATGTCGACCGTCTCGGTGCGCACGTCCCGGGTGGCCTCGTAGGCGAGCAGGGTCACCAGTTCGTCGGCGAGGCGCCGGAAGGTCGGGGAGTCGGTGCGCTCGTCGCGCAGCGTGGTGAGTTTGTGCGCCACCAGCGGGTGGTCGACGACGTGAATCCGCATGCCGTCGACAGTAGCCGAGCCGCTTTCCCGGCTCGCACTGGCGTACAGGCGCCTTTTCGGGGGACAGTGAACAGGTACGACCGGAGGTGGGCCGTATGACCGGACCGAGGCAGCAGCACGACGACACCCCCGACGACCGCCGGGGGCCCATACGCGAGGACCAGCGAGGCCAGAGCCAGGACCAGCGGAGCCAGGACCAGCGGGGTCAGGGCCGGCGGGACCGCCGGGGGCCCGGGGAGCGCCGCACGGGCACCCGGGCCGCCGGTGGCTCCGCGGCCCAGGCGACCCCGGACAGCGACGCGGAGCGCCGCCGCCGCCGGGCGGTCTTCCTGCGCGAGCTGAACGAGGCCAAGGCCCTGCGCGAACGGGTGCAACCGCGCCGCGCCCGCGCCGCACGCATGCGCCAGGCCATGCGAATGAGGACATTTCGCTGGTAATCCGGCGCAACACCCACGCGACGCACGGTCGAAGACCTCTCGCTCGGCGCCGGTTTCTGCCACGATTCCGATTGGGCGGGGCGCGGTCCCGTCAGCACTCGGGCACCTGAAACCAGTGGGAGAGTCACGGTGTACTTCGCCGCACTGCTCGCGCGCACCGAAGACGGCTGGGAAGCGAGCGACACGGAACTCGACGAGGTCGAGACCCTGGCCGATCTCGCCGACCTGGCCCGGGAGGCCGCCGAGGACGATGAGCCGGTCCTGGTCTGCATCGAACAGGAGGGCGTCTGGTTCGGCGTCGTCCGCGTGGAGGGCGAGGAGGATCCCCGCATCTTCGTCTCGGACGCGGCCGCGGCCGCGCGCAGCTCCTACGGGGAGATCCTGCTCACCGACGAACTCCTCGGCCGCGAACCGGGCGGCGAGGAGGACCTCGACCTCCTCGTGGACCTCGACGGCACGGAGGACGGCGAGCCGCCGAGCGACACGGAGGACGACGAGGACGAACCGGGCGCGTCCGCACAGGCCGCCGGCGCCGCTCCGGCGGGGCCGGTCGGCGACGTCGGGCTGCTGGCCGACTTCGGCATGGACGGCACGGCGCTGCTCTCGCTGACCTCCGAGGACGCGCTGACCGAGATCGCCGACGCGCTCGGCTGCACGGACATGCTGGAGGCCGTCAGGTAACCGGCGACCGCACCCCCTCCACCCTCGTACGGCCCACACGTCCTGCCGGCCCCGCGTGGCCCACGCACCTCATGCGTCCCAGGTGTCACGCGGGGTCCCGCCGCCGTGCCCGCCCGCCGTACGCGGAGCCGGGGCGGGCGGGGACACTGGGCGCATGAGCGTTCCGCCGGACCCGCAGGCCCCTCGCCCGGATTCCCCGAAGCCCCCCGGCTCCCCGGGCCCCGGGCCCTCCCCGGACGAGACCGCCGACCCGCTGCGCGACCCGTGGCGGGCGGCGATGCGCCGTGCCCTGGCCGAGGCCGTACGGGCTCCCGGGACCGGCGACGTACCCGTCGGCGCGGTCGTCCTGGGCCCGGACGGCACGGCCCTGGGGCTCGGCCACAACGAGCGCGAGGCGACCGGCGACCCCACGGCGCACGCGGAGGTCGTGGCGATCCGCGAGGCCGCCCGGGCGGTCGGCGAGTGGCGGCTGTCGGGCTGCACCCTGGTGGTGACGCTGGAGCCGTGCACGATGTGCGCGGGCGCGATCGTGCTGTCCCGGCTGGAGAGGGTCGTCTACGGAGCGGTGGACGAGAAGGCGGGCGCGGCGGGCTCCCTGTGGGACGTCGTACGCGACCGCCGACTCAACCACCGGCCCGAGGTGGTCTCCGGGGTGCTGGCGCGGGAGTGCGGGGCCCTGCTCACCGACTTCTTCCGCGCCTCCTCCCGTACGCCCTCCCGCGCCCCTTCCCGAACGGCTCCCGGCCCGCCGCGGGGGGCCGCGGAGGACCGGAGGGGGACTTCCCCCGGAACCGATTTCGGCGCACGCCCGACCATGGGCTAGGCTCTCTCCCGGTAGCGTGTCCGAGCGGCCGAAGGAGCTCGCCTCGAAAGCGAGTGTGGGGGCAACTCCACCGTGGGTTCAAATCCCACCGCTACCGCGGCAGTCGAAGGGCCTCCTCTCCGAGGAGGCCCTTCGCCGTGCTCCGCCGCCCTCGGTTCCGGGCCGGCTCCGGGCCGGCTCCGGGCCTCGCGACCCCTGGGAGCGCCGGTCGCCGCCGGTTAGACTCTCGCAACCGCCCGGGCGGTCCCGTGTTCGGGGACACCCGGGATGTTCGGGGGTGTTCGGGGATGTTCGGGGAGAGGCAAGCGCCGTGAACGTGAAGAAGGTCGTGCTCTACGTACTCCTCGTCTTCATCCTGTACTCGATCATCGCCTCCCCCGACCGCTCCACCGAACTCGTCGGCATCGGTTTCGAGGCCATATCCAGCGCCGCGAAGAGCGTCGGGGCCTTCATGTCCGAACTGGTGAACTGAACGGGTCGCCCGTACGAGCCCGTCCGCACGAGCACCGCCCCGCCGTCCCGCGACCGCCCCCCGGACGGCCGTCCGCCGTGCGCGCACCGCAACAACACGAAGTTATGCGGTGCTTGCCCATGGTGCATATACCTTGTGATGCTATGACCGCTTTTGCCGGATGCAACAACCGCGAAGGGGTTGGACGAACGGTGGCGGCCACGCAGACCCTTCCCCGGACCCCCACGGGGGCAGCCCCCAGCCGTCGGAGCGCGGAGACCCGCGCCCTGACCCAGGTGCTCTTCGAGCGGCTCTCCGGCCTGGAGGCGGGCTCCTCCGAGCACGAACGGGTGCGCGGGGCCCTCATCGAGGCCAACCTCCCCCTCGTCCGCTACGTCGCCGCCCGCTTCCGCAGCCGCAACGAGCCGATGGAGGACGTCGTCCAGGTCGGCACCATCGGCCTGATCAACGCGATCGACCGCTTCGACCCCGGCCGGGGGGTGCAGTTCCCCACCTTCGCGATGCCGACGATCATCGGCGAGATCCGGCGCTACTTCCGCGACAACGTCCGCACCGTGCACGTGCCGCGCCGGCTGCACGAGATGTGGGTGCAGGTCAGCGGCGCGACGGAGGACCTGACCGTGCTGCACGGCCGCTCCCCCACCACCGCCGAGATCGCCGAGCGGCTGCGGATCGCCGAGGAGGACGTCCTGGCCTGCCTGGAGGCCGGGCGCGCCTACCGCGCCACCTCCCTGGAGGCCGCCCAGGAGCGCGAGGACGGCATGCCCGGGCTGATCGACCGGCTCGGCTACGAGGACCCGGCACTGGACGGCGTGGAGCACCGCGATCTGGTGCGGCACCTGCTCGTCCAGCTCCCCGAGCGGGAGCAGCGGATCCTGCTGCTGCGGTACTACCGGAACCTGACGCAGTCGCAGATCAGCGCGGAGCTGGGGGTGTCGCAGATGCACGTGTCCCGGCTGCTGTCGCGGAGCTTCGCCCGGCTCCGTGCCGCAAACTCCATCGACGCGTAACCCTCGCGGGGGACACTCGTACGGACGTATCCCCATCCCGAGCTGTGCGGTTTTATCGACAAGGGGCTACGTCGTGTTGCTGACTTGTGACATTCTGCGAGAAGTGCGTTTGCCGCGACGGCACCGCCGGTATTGACCGGGAGGTGCCTCCCTCACACCCGAGGGTGCCGCCGCGATCCGTCCGCGACCTCAAGGGGGTGGCATGTCCGTAGAACTGGGCAGCTCGAAGGTGCTCGCCGAGCCCGACACCAAGGCCGACGAAGCGCCGTACGTTCCCTCAGACTGCGACGCCATCGACACCCGGACCCTCTCCCGCTCCCTGTTCCAGCGGCTCGCCGCGCTCGACGCCGACAGCCCTGAACGCGTCTACGTCCGAGACACCCTCATCGAGCTGAACCTCCCGCTCGTGCGGTACGCGGCGGCCCGCTTCCGCAGCCGCAACGAGCCGATGGAGGACATCGTCCAGGTCGGCACCATCGGCCTCATCAAGGCCATCGACCGCTTCGACTGCGAACGGGGCGTGGAGTTCCCGACGTTCGCGATGCCGACGGTCGTCGGCGAGATCAAGCGCTTCTTCCGGGACACCTCCTGGTCGGTGCGCGTCCCCCGGCGCCTGCAGGAGCTGCGTCTGGCGCTCACCAAGGCCGGCGACGAGCTGTCGCAGAAGCTCGACCGCTCCCCGACTGTGGCCGAACTGGCCACCGCCCTCGGGGTGTCCGAGGAGGACGTGGTGGACGGGCTGGCCGTGGGCAACGCCTACACGGCCAGTTCCCTGGACTCCCCCGCCCCGGAGGAGGAGGGCGGCGAGGGCTCCCTCGCGGACCGGCTGGGGTACGAGGACAGCGCGCTGGAGGGCGTGGAGTACCGCGAGTCGCTCAAGCCGCTGCTCGCCAAACTCCCGCCGCGCGAGCGGCAGATCATCATGCTGCGCTTCTTCGCGAACATGACGCAGTCGCAGATCGGCGAGCGGGTCGGCATCTCCCAGATGCACGTCTCCCGGCTGCTGACCCGTACGCTCGCCCAGCTCAGAGAAGGCCTGATCTCGGAGGAGTGACGGCCCGCGCGGCGAACGGCGCGAGGAACGGCGCGAGGAACGCGGACAGCCGCCGCGACGGTGTGACACCGTCGCGGCGGCTGTCCGCGTTCACGGAGCGGCACGGGCGGATGCGGGGCCGTCCCCGCCCGGAACCGCTCAGGAGAGAGCGAACCAGACGACCGCCGCGATGACCGCGACGGCCGCGACGATCCCCACGATCAGACCGACCCTGGGGCCGGAGGACTGCGTCGCGGCGGGCGGACGCGGCCCCTCCTCGTCGACGAAGGCGCGGAACATCTGGGTGCTGCCGGCCGGGTCCTGGCCGCCTGCCGGACCCTGGGGTGCATGAGGGTTGTGAGCCATGCCTCCGGACCCTAGCGAACGGGCCCCTCACCGGTCACCCCCGGTCACGCCCCCGGTCCGCCCGTGCGGTGGCCGCCGCGGGACTTGGCGCGTGACTTGGCGCGGGGCACACCTGTTCTTGGGGAACTGTTTGCCCCCTCACGCCCGAATTCATTTGCTTGAGGCAATCAACGAATTTATGCTTGCACTGAGCAACGATCTCTGCGGCCATGAGGAGGACCCGGGTGACAGCACACACCCCCTACGAGGACCTGGCCCGGGAACTCGGCTCCGTCGGCGCCGTCCGGCGCGAGCTGGCCCGCAATCTGCCGCACGACTGCCCGCCCGCGTCGGCGGTCGTGCTGGCCCTGCTGGGACGGCACGGTGAGATGCGGATGACGCGGCTCGCCGATCTGTTGGGCATCGACATGTCCGTCACCAGCCGCCATGTCGCCCACGCCGTCGAGCGCGGCTGGGTCGACCGCCGGCCCGACCCCCTCGACGGCCGCGTCCGGCTGCTGCGGCTGACCGGTGACGGCGAGGAGATGCTGACCGAGATGCACCGCCGCACCAGCGAGACGCTCGCGCACCTCCTCGGCGACTGGCCGGAGGAGGACGTGGCCCGCCTCACCGAGCTGCTGACGAGACTGCGTGCGAGCTTCGGTGACTGCGGCTGCGGCTGCCGTGCCGCTCCCCGCGGCGCCCGCACCCTCCCACCGCATCCCACGGCCGCCGCGCACGGCTGATCATCCGCGCACCCCCGTACACCCGCACTCCCCGAGCACAGCGCGTACCGCCGGGCCCGCACTGCCGAGCCCCGTACCGCCGTGCCCGGGCACACAGCCGCCGAACCCCGGACCGCAGACCCACGGCGTGCCGTGATACGCCACCCCGACGCCGGAAGAGACACGGAAAGCAAGGAGCGCATGGCAACGTCCACACCCGCGGAGGCGCTGAAGGGCGACACCGCCCGCACCTCCCCAGGCGCCGCACAGGTGCCCATGACGCACCGCCAGATCATGGAGGCGCTGTCCGGGCTGCTGCTCGGCATGTTCGTCTCCGTCCTGTCCTCGACGGTCGTCTCCAACGCCCTTCCCCGGATCATCTCGGACCTGGGCGGCGGCCAGAGCGCGTACACCTGGGTGGTCACGGCGGCGCTGCTGACCATGACCGCCTCCACCCCGCTGTGGGGCAAGCTCGCCGACCTCTACAGCAAGAAGCTGCTGGTGCAGTCGGCGCTGGTGCTCTTCGTCCTGGCCTCCGCCGGAGCCGGTCTGGCCCAGGACACCGGCACCCTGATCGCCTTCCGGGCGGTGCAGGGCCTGGGCGCGGGCGGTCTGGCCGCGCTGTCCCAGATCATCATCGCCGCGATGATCCCCCCGCGTGAGCGCGGCCGCTACAGCGGCTACCTGGGCGCCACCTTCGCCGTCGCCACCGTCGGCGGACCGCTGCTCGGCGGCGTGATCACCGACACCTCCTGGCTCGGCTGGCGCTGGTGCTTCTACGTCGGCGTGCCCTTCGCCGTCCTCGCCCTGATCGTGCTCCAGAAGACGCTGCACCTGCCCGTGGTGAAGCGGGAGAACGTGAAGGTGGACTGGCTGGGCGCCTCCCAGATCACCGCCGCCGTCTCCCTGCTGCTGATATGGGTGACACTGGCCGGAAACAGCTACGACTGGCTGTCCTGGCAGACGTACACGATGGTCGGCACCGCGCTCCTGCTGATCCTGGCCTTCGTCGTCACCGAGTCGCGTGCCGCCGAGCCGATCATCCCGCTGGGGCTGTTCCGCAACCGCACGATCACGCTCACCGCGCTGGCCTCGCTCTTCGTCGGCATCGCGATGTTCGGCGCGACCGTCTTCCTCAGCCAGTACTTCCAGCTCGCCCGCGGCGAGTCGCCCACGATGTCCGGCGTACTGACCATCCCGATGATCGGCGGGCTGTTCGTCTCCTCCACCGTCTCCGGCCTGGTCATCACCCGCACCGGCCGCTGGAAGATGTGGCTGGTGGCCGGCGCCGTCCTGCTGACGGCCGGGCTCGGCCTGCTGGGCACGATGCGGTACGACACCCCGTACTGGCGGATCGCGATCTTCATGGCGCTGCTGGGCGCCGGCGTCGGCATGATGATGCAGAACCTCGTCCTGGCGACCCAGAACCAGGTCGCCCTCTCCGAGCTGGGCGCGGCCAGTTCCGTGCTCGCCTTCTTCCGCTCCCTCGGCGGCGCGGTCGGCGTCTCGGTGCTGGGCGCGGTGCTCGCCCACCGCATCACCGACTACGTCACCGACGGCATGACGAAGCTGGGCATCCGGCCCGAGGGCGCGACCGGCGGCAGTGGCAGCGCCATCCCGGACCTGGACGCCCTCCCGGGCCCGGTCCGCACGGTCGTCGAGAGCGCGTACGGCCACGGCGTGGCCGACATCTACCTCTACGCCGCACCTATGGCGGTGATCGCGCTGCTGCTGGTGCTGCTCGTCAAGGAGGTGCCGCTGCGCACCCGGCTCGACGAGCAGACCGACGACGAGAAGAAGGAGCGGCAGCCGGCCGCGGCCACCGCCGCCGACCCCGGCCCCTCCGCCTGACCCCCGCCTCCCCACATCCCACAGGGCCGGAACCGCACACGCGGTCCCGGCCCTGTGGGGCATGATCACCCCCATGGACAGCGGAAGAATCGTCTTCCTGAACGGCACTTCCAGTTCTGGGAAGTCGAGCATCGCCACCGAACTCCTCCGGATCCTGGACGGCTCCTGGTTCCACATGCCCGTGGACGCCTTCCACGCGATGCGGACGAAGAAGGAGGCCGACCCGGCCGAACTGCCGGCCGTTCTCAGACGCACCTGGGAGGGGTTCCACCGGGCCGTCGCCGGTATGGCTTCGGCCGGTAACGACATCGTCGTCGACCATGTCCTGAGCGAGCGGTGGCGACTGCTGGACTGCCTCACCCTGTTCGAGCCGCGGAACGTCCTGCTCGTCGGTGTGCGCTGCTCCCCGGAAGAGTTGCGGCGGCGCGAGAGAGTCCGCGGCGACCGTCCGGCCGGCCTGGCGGAACATCAACTGGGTCTCGTGCACGCCCACGGCGTCTACGACGTCGAGTGCGACACCACGGCCGCGAGCCCGGCGGAGTGCGCCCTGCGGATTCGTGATGCTCTCACGCACCACACGAGTCCCACGGCCTTCGAGCGCCTCCGACGTACCCACGTCCGACCCGGCCCGTTGGACAGGAGCGAATGTTTCCCGTGAAACATCGCGGTACGACAAATCCCCGCTCCAGGCGAACGACTGCCTCCCGGTGGGCTACCGCAGGCCCGAGCACCGCGATCCCGGTACATACGTGAGAGGCCCCGCCGTACCCGGCGGGGCCTCTCACTTGCTGCGCGCTCGGCAGGATTCGAACCTGCAACCTTCTGATCCGTAGTCAGATGCTCTATCCGTTAAGCTACGAGCGCTTGGCTTCCCGGCTGTTCTCTCGCCGGTCGGCGTTGCGGGAACAACATTACATGACCTCCGCCCAGAGGTGAAATCCATTCGGTCAACACGGCCTGACCTGCGGAGATACCCGGCAGAGGGCGCTCACGACCCCTGCCGCGGACCTGCCGGCGACCCCTGGAACGGAGGAAGCCCCGGCCGCACGGCCGGG
The DNA here is from genome assembly GCF_900114215.1 of Streptomyces mangrovi. Taxonomy (GTDB): domain Bacteria; phylum Actinomycetota; class Actinomycetes; order Streptomycetales; family Streptomycetaceae; genus Streptomyces; species Streptomyces barkulensis. The sequence continues at coordinate 58,328 of NZ_FOSG01000022.1, forward strand.
GCTTCGGTGATCTTGATGATCGAAGCGGAGGCTGAGGGATTTGAACCCTCGATGGGCTTTAAAACCCAAACCGCATTAGCAGTGCGGCGCCATAGACCAGACTAGGCGAAGCCTCCCCACGCACCGCGTCACCGCAGCGTGTGTGTGCTGATGATGGCACAGCCCGGAGGCTGTCTCCAATCGGAGCCTACGTTACCCGGCTGGCGGGTCCTCCGGCAAAGGGCTTTGCCCCTGGTGGCGGCACAGGTGGTGCGGCGGGCGGGTGGAGGTGCGCAACGGCGTGCGCGGTGGCGCGTTGGAAGGGGGAGGGAAGAACCCGCAGTCGCGCGGGTCCGCCCGCACCACACCTTCCGGGAGCCGCCATGCCGCGCCGCCGTACCGCCGCAGCCCTCGCCGGGGCCGCCGTACTCGCCACCGTGCTCACCCCCGCCTCCGTCGCCGCACCCGCCTCCGTGCCGGCCTCCGCCTCCGCACGCCCCTGGCCCGCGCCCATGCCCATGCCCGAGCCCGTCATGCCGGCCGCCCGGCAGGACCAGCTCACCATCACCGTCTCCACCTCTCCGGACGGCGTCGCGGCACCGCACACGGCGCCGCGCGGGGTACGCGGGGGCGGGGCGCCGACCAACCGGACGCACACCCTCGACTGCCACCCCGCCGGCGGCAGCCACCCCGACGCCCTCGCCGCCTGCGACGCCGTCGACCGGGCCTCCCAGGGACCGCACGACCCCTGGCGCCCCGTCCCCGCGGACGCGATGTGCGCCCAGATCCACGGCGGTCCGGCCACCGCCCGTATCACCGGGGTGTGGCACGGGCAGCGGGTGGACGCCTCGTTCCGGCGTACGGACGGCTGCGAGATCGCCCGCTGGGACGCCCTCGTGCCCGCCCTCCCCGGCCCGGAGGAGTTCGTGGAGGAACTCCCGGCGGAACCGGTGAAGTGACGGACGTCATACGCGGGCCCGGCCCCGGGCCCGCGTTCTCCCCACCCTCCCCACGCATCCGCCGTCGCTTCCGCCATCGCTGCCCGTAGACTTCCCCTCAAGTGGCACGCGCGGGAGAGCGGCGCACCGATCCGGTTCCGGCCCGGTTCCGGTTTCGGTTTCGGTTCAGCTCCGGTCCGGCCCCCCGGCGCCGGGCCCGGCCCGGTTCCGGCGCTGCCACGGTGCACCAGCTGGTCAGCAGGGAGGATGCGTCGTCGTGAGCAGCAGGCCATCCCGAGGCGCTGCTCGCCTCGCAGCCATACTCGACGCACTGCCGGACGCGTTGCTTCTCGTGAACTGCAACGGCACGGTCGTCAACGCCAACAGCATCGCCCTGGAAGTCTTCGAGTCGCCGGGCACGGCCCTGGTCGGGCGCGGACTGCTCGACCTGCTCCCGGACTTCGACTCCAAGCTCATCCCCGGCTCGATGCGCCGCCCCGACGACGCCCCCCAGCCCCGCACCAAGCCGACGCGGATGGTGGCCCGGCGCACCGACGGAACGCAGTTCATGGTCGAGGTGACCAGCGCCAACCTGGAGGACGGGCGCACCCCCTACGAGTCGTCCTTCGAGGCCGCCTTCGCCGACCACGGCAACAGCTACACCGGCAACGAACTGCTGATGCTCGTCGTCCGGGACCTGACCGGCACCGTCGACACCGAGGCCGAGCTGGCCCGGCAGCAGCGCCAGACCGAGATGATCCTGCGCGCCGCCGCCGAGGGCGTGGTGGGTGTGGACACCGAGGGCCGGGTCGTCCTGGTCAACCCGGCCGCCGCGCAGATCCTCGGCTACCGGGCCGGCGAGCTGGGCGGGCAGAAGCTCCACCCGCTCGTCCACCACTCGCGCCCCGACGGCAGCCAGCTCCCGTGGGAGGAGACGCCGCTCGCCGACAGCCTGCGCTCCGGGCGCAAGCACCGGGTGCGCGGGCAGGTGCTGTGGACCAAGAGCGGGCGCGCGGTGCCGGTCGACATGACGACCGCGCCGGTGCGCGACGGCGACCAGCTCGTCGGCGCGGTGCTCGCCTTCACCGACCGCACCGCCTACGACGCCCTCGCCGCACGCCACGAACAGCTCCTGGCCGTGCTGGAGAGCGGGCTGCGCGGGCCGCTGGAGCAGCTCCGCGGCGAACTGGGCGGGCTGGCGGCCGATCCGGCCGGGCAGCTGTGGCCGGAGGCGAACCAGACGCTGCACTATCTGGCCGCCGGCTACGCGCGTATGACCACGCTCGTGGACAACGTGCTGGGCTACCAGCGGCTGGACGCGGGCGCCCACCGTCTCGCGCGCGAGACGGTGTCGCTGGACGAGGTGGTCTCGGCCGGCGTCGAGGGCGCGATCGAGCTGATCGGGCCCGGGCGCGCGCAGTTCGCGGTGCACGCCCCGCCGGTCGAGGTGGAGGTGGACCCGGTACGGCTGGCGCAGGCGCTGGCCCATCTGGTCGCGGACGTGGCCGGCGTGGATGCGACCGGCAACGCTCAGGGCCCCGCCTCCGGCGACTCGACGATCGTGGTCGCGGCCGCGCAGCGCGGGGACGTGGTGCGCATCGAGGTGCGCGGCCCGTACGGCGGCGGCAGCCCGGTGCACGAGCCGCTGGTGCGCGGGATCGTGCGGCGGCACGGCGGTGTGCTCCAGACCCACCAGGTGCCCGGCGCCGGAGGCGGCAGCGCCTACGTGCTGGAGGTGCCGGTCGGCTCCCCCGACCCGGCGAAGGCGGCGGCCCGGCGGAAACGGGGCGCCCGGGAACAGGACGTCCGGGAACAGGACGTCCGGGAACAGGGAGCCCAGGAGCAGGCCGCTCAAGAGGCACGGGAGCAGGAGGCACGGGGAGAGCAGGGGCCGGAGACGGGGGGCACGCAGGGCTCCCTGGACACCCGGGCCGCTCAGGAGGTGCAGGCCGCCCAGGGCGGAGGCGAGACCACGGTGATGCCCGTGCCGTCGCAGCCGGTGCGCGGCACGCCCGCCGCGCACGCGGCGGGTGCGGCGGGCGCGGCGGAGGCCTCCGGCGGTGGGGCGATCGCCCTGCCGCCCGGCTCGCGGAACACGGCGGAGACCGCCGCGCCGGACGACGGCAGCGGCGCCGGGGCGATCCCGTCCGGTGGAGGACGCCGTCGGGCGCGGCGTGCGCTGGCCCAGGGCGGCGAGCGCACGGAGGAGACCGAAGACACCGGGGACGGCAGCGGTGAGCACGCGCTGCCGCCCGCGCCGTCCCGGTTCCCCCAGCAGAGCACGGGCACGGGCCGGCGTGCCCGCCGGGCCTTCCCCGGGCCGGAGGCGCCGGCTCCGGCCGCTCCCGCACAGGCTCCGGGGCGGGCGGCGTTCGCGCTGCCGCCCGGCCCGACCCCGGCTGCGGACCCGACCCCGGCTCCGCAGCCCGTGCAGCCGCCCGCGCAACCGCAGTTGCAGCCCGTACAGCCACAGCCGGGGCAGCAGCACCAGCCCGCACAGCCACAGCCCGCACAGCACCAGCCGGTTCGGCGGCCCGAGGCCGAGGCCGTCCAGGAGGACCGGCCGACCGGCCGCCGCCGCCGCGTGCCGCCGCCCGAGGAGACGCCGCGGCCGGCTCCCGCCGCCGCCGAGCCGCAGACCCCCGGGTCCGGGTCCGGGTCCGAACAGCACACCCCCGCCCATCACCCCGAGTACGCCGAGCACGCCCGGCAGCCCGAACACGACGACACGGGCGGCGCGGGCGACACGGGCGGCGCGGGCGGCGCCGAGCAGCCCGCCCAGGCCGATCTCACCGTGGTCGCGGGCAGCCCCATCCTGGGCGGCGCGGTGCCGCCCGAGGGTGCGCGTCGGCAGCGTGCGCTGCCGATGCCGGGCAGCGAGGCGGCGCCGTCGGAGCAGACCTCCGGCGTCAGCGTGCGCACCCTCGGCCAGGGCGTGCCCTTCGCCCGGCAGGCGGATGAGCAGCACACCGGCCGGCACGCGGTCCAGCAGCCCGCGCCCCCTGCCACACCCCCCGCGCCCCCCGCACCTGCCGAGCGCCCCGCGCCGCAGCCTCCGGCCCAGGCGCCCGCGCCCGGCTCCGCACCCACTCCCACCCCCGCTCCCACGTCCACACCCGCGCAGAGCAGCGCCGGTCCGGGGCGCCGCCGCAAGCTCGCGGCTCCGCCGGCGGAGAAGGAGCGCGCCGCCGAGGCGGCCGCCGCGGCCGTCACCGCCGCGCCGTCGCAGGCCCAGCCCCAGTACCCGCCGGCCCAGCACACCCACAGCGGGCGGGAGTTTGCCATCGGCGCGCCCGAGGCCGGGGCCGAGGGGCCGGAGCATCTGGACGGTCCGGGCGGCGCCGTGGAGGTCACCGGCGGCAGCGGCCAGGTGCCGCTGCCGGCCGACGACGAACTGCCGCCCGAGCCCCTGGACAACCCCCGGCGGCTGCTGGTGTGGCCCGAGCCGGACGTCTCCACCCAGCAGGCCCTGACCGACCGCGGCTACCGCCCCGTCATCGTCCACTCCCGCGAGGAGGTGGACGCCCAGATCGCGGCGTACCCGGCGGCCCTCTTCGTGGACCCGCTGACCGGCCCCATCACCCGTACCGCTCTGCAGTCGCTGCGCCAGGCGGCCGTCGCCGCCGAGGTGCCGGTGCTGGTGACGGCCGGTCTGGGGGTGGCCTCGCGCGAGGCGGCGTACGGCGCGGACCCGGCGGTGCTCCTCAAGGCCCTCGCACCGCGCGACAGCGAGCAGCACCCGCCGCGGGTGCTGCTGGTGGAGGAGCACGCGGCCATCGCGGACGCCATGGCCGCGACGCTGGGGCGGCGCGGCATGCAGACCGCGCACGCCCCCTCGGACGCGGAGGCGGTGCAGCTCGCGGCGCAGATCCGGCCGAACCTGGTGGTGATGGACCTGATGCAGGTACGCCGCCGCCGTGCCGGGATCATCGACTGGCTGCGGGTGAACGGCATGCTCAACCGCACGCCGTTCGTCGTCTACACCTCCGCCTCCATCGACGAGGCGGAGCTGCCCGGCCTGGCGTCCGGCGAGACGGTCCTCTTCCTCGCGGAGAGGTCCACGAGCCCGGAGGTGCAGGCGCGCATCGTGGACCTGCTGGCGAAGATCGGCGCCAACTAGCCACCCGACCCGGCGTTGGCGCCCGGTCAGGTGCTCGCGGCCTCGTCCGGGTGGAGGCCGTCGAGGATGAGGGCGAGGCCGAAGTCGAACTCCCCGGCGTAGTCGTAGCCAGGCTTCAGGACGTGCTCGGCGGCCAGTTCGGCGAGGTGGGGGTAGGCGTCGGCGGGCATCTCGCGCAGGATGGCGCCCGTGACCTCGTCCTGCTCGGCCGTGCCGGTGAACGGCAGGCTCAGCTCCTGGAGCACGAAGCCGTACAGGTAGCTGTCGATCAGTGAGACGGCGTGCGCGGCCATCCGGACGGAGAAGCCTCCGGCGCGCAGGGCTCCGATGACGGCGTCGTGGTGGCGCAGGGTGGCCGGGCCGGGCCGGGAGCGGGAGTCCATCAGGCCGACGGCCCAGGGGTGGCGCAGGAGGACGGCGCGGGCGGAGACCGCGCGCCGTCGCATGGAGCTCTTCCAGTCCGTGTCGCGCGGCGGCAGTTCGATCTCGCCGAACACCGCGTCCACCATGCCGTCGAGGATGTCCTCCTTGCCCGACACATGGTGGTAGATCGACATCGCCTCGACGCCCAGCGGCTCGGCGATGGCCCGCATGGTGAGCGCGGCCGATCCCTTCTCGTCCGCCACCGCCACCGCGGCGCGGATCACGCGCTCCCGGCTGAGCGGGGTGCGCGCCGAAGCCCCGCGCCGGGCCTTTCCCGCCTCGCGCATCCGCCTCTCCTCTCGCTCCGCTTGACCGTCTTACGGCGTAAGGCTAGCGTAACTTACAACGTAAGGTTGACACTCCGAGGACTCCGAGGACTCCGGCGAAAGGGCTGAGCCATGGACACGGATCGAATGAAGAAGGTGTGCGTCGTCGGAGCTTCGGGGAAGCTCGGGCAGTACATGGTGCGGCACGCGCTGGATCGCGGCTACGAGGTCGTCGGCGTGTGCCGGGAGCGCAGCGTGCCGAAACTGGCCGCGTTCGAGGGCCGGATGACCGTCGTCCCCGGTGACACGAACGACCGGGAGGTGATCCGGCGGGCGGTCGCCGGATGCGACGGGGTGCTGACGGTGCTGGTGCCCTGGGGGGTGCGGCAGTACGCGTCGGGCACGGCGCAGGCGGTGCTCGACCACGCGCGGCCGGGCGCCCGCCTGGTCTTCTCCTGCGGCTGGCACATCACGCGCGACGGCAAGGACAGGTACTCGCCCATGTTCCGGCTGGGTGTCAGGGTCGCCGCCCGGGTGGGCAGGCTCGTGCGCTACGTCGAGATCGACGACCAGGTGGAGGCGTGCCGCCGGATCTTCGCCAGCGACACCCGGTGGACCGTGGTGCGCGGCAGCAGCCTGGAGGAGGGCGAGAGCCAGGGCCTGCCCGTGTGGAGCCGGCACGTGGGCGACCCGGTGCTGGCCAGCGACCTGACACGCCGGGTGGACTTCGCGCTGTTCATGGTGGAGGCGCTCACCGACGACACGCTCGTGCGGGAGGCCCCGGCGATCGTCGGCCGCCTCACCCCCAGCGCCCTGGCCCACGCCGGGGGCCGCGCGAACACGCCCGGCTGAACCGGCCCCGGCCGTACCGCGCGCGGCGGCGGCCCGGACGGGACTCCCGCCCGGGCCGCCGCGGCAACCCTTGTGCGCCGTGCGCCGTGCGCGGTCAGAGCTGTGTGACGTCCAGCTCACCCTGCGCGTACTGCGCCCGGATCACCTTCTTGTCGAACTTGCCGACGCTCGTCTTCGGCACCGCCGGGATCACCGCCCAGCGCTCGGGAAGCTGCCAGCGGGCGACCTTGTCGGAGAGGAACCCGCGCAGGTCCTCGTACGAGACGTCACCGGCGCCCTCCTTGAGGACGACCGTGGCCAGCGGGCGCTCGCCCCACTTCTCGTCGGGCACGGCCACGACGGCGGCCTCGGCGACGGCCGGGTGGCCCATCAGGTGGTTCTCCAGCTCCACCGAGGAGATCCACTCGCCACCGGACTTGATGACGTCCTTGGCGCGGTCGGTCAGCGTCAGATAGCCGTCGGGGGTGATCACGCCGACGTCGCCGGTGCGCAGCCAGCCGTCGGGGCTGAACTTGTCCTCGGGGCGCAGGGGCTCGGCGTCCGCGCCCCCGTAGTACGCCCCGGCGATCCAGGGGCCGCGCACCTCCAGCTCACCGGCGGACTCGCCGTCCCACGGCGCCTCGCTGCCGTCCGGGCCTATCAGCCGCGCCTCGACGGAGGCCGGGAAACGGCCCTGGCTGACGCGGTACGGCCACGCCTCCTCCTCGCTCAGCCCGCCCGGCGGGTGCGCGACGGTGCCCAGCGGGGAGGTCTCGGTCATGCCCCAGGCGTGGGTGACGGTGACCCCGTACTTCTCGCCGAACTCCCGCATCAGGGAGGGCGGGCAGGCCGAGCCGCCGATGGTGACGTTCTTCAGGGCGGAGATGTCGCGCGGGTTGGCGGCCAGCTCCGCCAGCAGCCCCTGCCAGATGGTGGGCACGGCCGCCGAGTGGGTGGGCCTCTCGGCCTCGATCATCGCGGCGAGCGGGGCGGGCTGGAGGAAGCGGTCGGGCATCAGCAGGTTGACGCCGGACATGAAGACGGCGTGCGGCAGGCCCCAGGCGTTGACGTGGAACATCGGCACCACCGGCAGGGTGGTGTCGGCGTCCGTCAGGCCCATCGACTCGCCCATGTTGACCTGCATGGAGTGCAGGTAGATGGAGCGGTGGGAGTAGACGACGCCCTTGGGATCGCCGGTGGTGCCGGAGGTGTAGCACATGGCCGCGGCCTCGCGCTCGTCCAGCTCGGGCCAGTCGTACGAGGTCGGCCGGCCCTCGATCAGCGCCTCGTACTCGTGGACGGCCGGGCGGCAGCCCTCCAGCAGGGAGGTGTCGCCGGGGCCGACGACCACGATGTGCTCGACCGGCTCCAGCTTGGGCAGCAGCGGAGCGATCAGCGGCAGCAGCGAGCCGTTGACCAGCACGACCCGGTCGGCCGCGTGGCCCACGACCCACACGAGCTGCTCGGCGGGCAGCCGGAGGTTGAGGGTGTGCAGCACCGAACCCATGGACGGGATGGCGAAGTACGCCTCGACGTGCTCGGCGTTGTTCCACATCAGGGTCGCCACGCGGTCGCCCGGGGCCACCCCGAGCTCGTCGCGCAGGGCGTGGGCGAGCTGGGCGGAGCGGGCGCCGACCTCGGCGAACGTCCTGCGGTGCGGTTCGCCTTCCCCGGTCCAGGTCGTGATCCGCGATTTTCCGTGCACCGTGGTTCCGTGTCGCAGAATGCGCGAGACGGTCAGCGGTACGTCTTGCATCGTGCTCAGCACCGGGGCCTCCCGTGAACGAGATATTACGTGCGCCGCCGCGAGCGGGCGGCGCGGTCGTTGCGGGAAGCCTGCCACCGACCGGTCGGTATGTCACTAGGCCGGACCCGGATATGTCGCTGTCTTTCCACCCGGGCCCGCCGCTAGGCGGCGACCGCCGCCTCCCCCTCGAAGTCCCCCGCGCCTCTGAGCCCCCTCAGGTCACCGCCGTCCCCTCCGGCGCTCACCCGCACCTCTCGCAACCCCTGCGTCCCCCGGGCACCCCGGGCCCCGTGCGTCTCCCCTACACCCCGCGTTCCCCGCTCCGCACCACCGCCGCCCAGCACGTCCGCCAGGAGCCGCGGGTCCTCGCGGAGCTTGGCCAGCGCCCGCGACACCGCGCTCTTGACCGTGCCGACCGAGACCCCGAGCACCGCCGCGGTCTGCGCCTCGCTCAGGTCCTCGTAGTAGCGCAGGGTCACCATGGCCCGCTGCCGCTCCGGCAGCGCCAGCACCGCCCGCCACACCGCGTCGCGCACGGCCTGCTGCTCGGCGGGGTCGGGGCCGGGCACCGGATCGGGCTCCGGCAGCTCCTCGCAGGAGTACTCGTCCACCCGGCGCTTGCGCCACTGCGAGGTGCGCGTGTTCACCAGCGCACGGCGCACATAGCCGTCGAGCGCGCGCTGGTCCTCGATCCGCTCCCAGGCCAGGTAGGTCTTGGTCAGCGCGGTCTGGAGCAGGTCCTCGGCGTCGCTGGGGTTGGAGGTGAGCGAGCGCGCCGTGCGCAGCAGCACCGGCCCGCGGGCCCGTACGTAAGAGGTGAAGGTCAGCGGCGCCACGGTCGCGGCCGTCCCATGCGTGGTCATGGCCCAACGCTAGGAGCCGGGACCCCTGCCCCGGATCGGTCCCAGGTCCCGATGCCGCGTCCCTCTCAGGGTGGAGGCGGATCTCCTTCTCCACCCCCGGGAGGGGGACGGCCCCCCCGTACCGCCTCGGGGTCGTCCCGGTGACCGCCCCCGCGCACCGCAACGCACAGCGGCCGCGCGCACAACAGCAGAGCGGCCGCACCGAGTGCGGCCGCTCTGCCCATCCCTTCCTTCTCCCGGGACACCGGCCGGTTCCCCGCCCGGCCGGCGCCCGTCGGCTCATCCGAGCCCGTGAAGCGCGTGCACCACCACGGCCCCGAACCGGGTGATGCGGGTACGTGCCATGTTCTGTCCTTCCGGAGCGTGTGCCTGAGGTTTTCGCAGCGACGTCGCGAACTCAGACTGCCCTACGGAAACCCGGCGAACCACCCACAACGCCTCATCCACTCGCAAGAATGACGACGTGTCGATAAACCCCCCGTGCAACCGCACCCCCCTTCCCACCCGTCCGCAGCAGGGCGGGCGCCATCGGCACGCCCCTCGCACGCCTGTACGCGCCCATGCCGCACGGCGCACGCGCTCTCCCTGCGCGCCCGCTTTCCACACCCCGTCCGCCGTACGGCCTCATGGTCGACGGATCCGCGTGCGTGGAGCAGACTGGCGGGCGGGCGCGTAAGCGCGGAAGGGGGAGGACACCGTGGAGTTCGTGGTCTTCATGACGCTGCCGGGGCTGGTCATCCTGCTGATCGCCGTGGCCTTCGTCGACCGGGTGCTGCTGCCCCGGCTGGGCAGGGGACGCGACAGCAGGGTCGCGGCGACGGGCTTCGAGATGCTCCACGCGAGCCTCCTGCCCGGCAAGGAGCACGAGCTGAAGCAGCGTCAGACGACGACGCTGATGCGCGAGGAGGAGGGCGACGGCGCCCCTCCGCACTCCACCGTCGACCTGAAGCGCGGCACCGCGGTCATCCGCCCGAACGACCTGTCCTGATCTCCGGCCCAGGAGAGGGAAACCACATGGGCACGAACGGATTCGCCGAGTGGGTACGGCGTTTCGAGGACGAGCGCGAGCGCAGGCACGCCCGGGGCGACCCCGACTGGGAGCGGGGCGCCACCCTCCACCCGGCCGTGCGGAACAGCGTCCAGCGCTTCCAGGTGGGCGAGGACGGCGACGGCGCCAACCTGATCGCCAAGGCGGACCGTGCCGGGGACCCCGACTACGCGCGAGCGGTCCGGCTGTTCGTCGACGAGGAGCGCAACCACGCCCGCCTCCTCGCCCAACTGCTGGCCGCGGGCGGCGCACCGACCCTGACCGGCCACTGGAGCGACAGGGCCTTCGTACGGCTGCGGCGCCTGATGGGGCTGCGCATGGAACTGCTGGTGCTGATGGTCGCGGAGGTGGTGGCGCTGCGCTACTACCGCGCCCTGCGCGACGGCGCCGGCGACCCGCTCACCTCGGACGTGGCGGGCCGCATCCTGGCCGACGAACAGCGCCACATACCGTTCCACTGCGAGCGCCTGCGCACCTCCCTCGCCCAGCTGCCCCGACCGCTGCGCCGACCGGTGACGGCCCTGTGGCGGCTGATGCTCCTCGCCGCGTCCCTCGTCGTCGCCGCCGACCACGGCCCGGCACTGCGCCGCCTCGGCCTCGGACGCCGCCGCTTCACCGCCGACGTCATGGCCTCCTCCCGCACGGCGGTCTCCGCGATCCTGGCCGCGCGCCCGGCCGCCCTGCCGGACGAACAGCCCGGCACCCGATCGGGCGCGGCCTGACGCCGGACGGCGGCCGTCAGTTCAGCGACTTCTCGACGATGCCTCGGCCTAGGACCTTGACCCTCCGTTGCCGTATCTCTGGGATGCTGATGGACGCCGGGTGTACCGGGCGAGAGGGGTGGCGTTCATGCAGTGGAAGGCCCATGGCGAACGGCAGATCTACACCAACCCGTGGGTGAGCCTGTGCCTGGTCGACGTCCAACAACCCGACGGACGCAGATGGGAGTACCACGTCGTCCGTCTACGCCACTTGGCCGTGGCCGCAGTGGTCAACGATCACCGCGAAGTCCTCATGATGTGGCGGCACCGCTTCATCACCGACGCCTGGGCCTGGGAACTGCCCATGGGCCTTGTCGAGGAGGGGGAGACGCCGGACCAGACGGCGTCCCGCGAAGTGCTGGAGGAGACCGGCTGGCGGCCCGGTCCGATGAAGCCGCTCATCTACGCGGAGCCCGCCAATGGGATCACCGACTCACAGCATCACGTCTTCCGCGCCGATGGCGCGACCTATGTCGGGCCCCCGACCGAGAAGAACGAGTCCGACCGCATCGAGTGGATCCCACTCGCCGATGTGAAGGGAATGATCGACCGCCGGGAGATCATCAGCAGTGGTTCCCTCGTCGGCCTCCTGTACCTGCTCATGAACGAGACGATCCGCTGACCTGCCTCGGCAGGGCCTCCCTCAGGCGGGCCTCGAACGCCATGACCGCGGGCTCCCGTCGATAAGGGGACAACTGCCCGTAGAACTCCCTCAGGTGGCCTGCCACCCGCTCGGAGGAGACCGCTGACGCGCGCTCCAGCGCTTCGGTGGCCGTGTGGCACGCCTCATCGATCCTGCCCAGGTGGAGGCGTGTACGGGCGAGCCAGAACGCGTGGAAGGCGCGGCCCCGCCGGTTGGAGCTGTCCTCCCTGCTCAGTGCGTTCGCGATCAACGGCTCGGCGATGGCCGCCTCCCCGATCCGGCCGTGGGCGATGCCGGTGTCCACGATCAGCTTGGGTTCGTCGAAGTAGGTGACCCATGCGGGGTCCGGATCGGCCGACCGAATCTGCTCGAACTGCCGGTGTGCCTCGTGGATCGCCGTGTGCGTGGCGGCCCGGCTGCCCAGTGCGGCGTGGGCGAAGGCTTCCCTCATGGAGAGCATCGACAGCACACGCGGTGTCGTGTCGTCGGCGGTACGCGCCTGGTCCTGGGCGGCTCTCACGAGCGCCAGGGCGTCCCCCGGCTTGTCCTGGTATGTGGCCTGGAGGCTCATACACGCCAGGACGTTGGCCATGAACTGCCGGTCGTCGATCGCCTTGGCCAGGCGCAGTGCCTCCGCGAAGTACGTGCGGGCCTGGCTGTACTGGCGAGCGTCGAAGTACGTCCAGCCGGTGAGCCGTGCGAGCTCGGCCGCGACCCCGTACAGCTCCTGCTGGATGACCGCGGACCGGTTCTCCTTCAGGAAGCCTGTGACATAACGGAGCTGGCCGACCACCGCCGGCCTCAGTGCCTCGCCTCCGTGCTGGTCGTCCCGTCTCCAGTAGTCCTCGATCGATGCCCGGAGAGCTTGAAGGGTGGAGGGGCTCAGATCCGTCCGCGAGGCTAGGGCCAGGATGTCGTCCACATCGGCTCCCGGAAGCGCGGTGGGTGTCTCCTGCTCCCGCACCGGAGCCACAGGCGGCTCCCGTTCGACCGTGGTGAGGGCGGCGGGCGTCTCCCACGGGCGGCGGGCGAGTCCGAGCATGTGACCTGGAATGCGCAGGCCGTCCGCGATGCGCTCGACGACGTCCATGTGCAGGAGCTGACGTCGGCCCGCCATGACCTCCCCGACACGGCTGGGAGTCAGATCACACCGCCGGGCGATCATGGATGGATAGACGCCCGCACGTGTCTTCACCAGCCTGAACACCCGAGTGAAATCACGGGCCCGGCAGGCATCGATCATCTCGGGATCGGCGAGCAACCGCGGAGGCAGCTCCTGCGAACGGGCCGGCTCGGGCATCGGCAAGCTCCCACTGACGAGGGCTACACAACGTCGCTACATATACACCTCCCGTGAGATTACCCAAGTTGGGTAATCAGCTGGGCCTTTCAGGCGCCCTGCCCTCATCGCGATGCTGCTGGGCATGGCGAGCAGGCCGACAACAGTCACCACCGCAGGAGCGGCACCGACCGCGTCGGGCAACACGGCTCATCCGGCCGTAGAGCTCTGTCGGCTCGTCGGTTCAGTCAAGTCGCACGCCCCGGGAGTGACGAATTCCGATGACCATGTCCACCGATGAGCCCGCCAAGGGCGACGCGCTCTACGACGAGATCCGCAAGACCGTGGGCGAGTTCCAGGACAGGGACGCCGCGTACTACCTCCTGCGCCCCGTCGGCGGGGGCCGCGAGTGGGCGGCCCTGCCCGAGGTGCTGCGCCCGGCCACGCAGGCCGAGTTGCTGAGCGCCCGTGTGAAGGCGGCGAACCGCGCCGGCCGGATGCCGTGACGCGGGCCGCCACCTGGATGCGCTTCTGGTGCGAGCTGTCGGCGAGCGCCCCCGGCCGACCGTCCCGGATCGTGCTGGGCCTGTATCTGGCCCCCACCCCGCGCCTGGCGGTGCGGTAGATGCGCGGGCAGGCGGAACGCGTCGCCAGGGCGCTCGCCCCCGGCCCCGACACCCCGTGGCTGCCCCCGGCCTGCCTGCGTCCCGTCCGGGCGGAGGGTGCCCCCGATCCCGGCTCGGTCATACGGGAGTGGGCGCGCGCCGAGGCGGAACGGGAGAACGCCCTGGGTGTGCTGCGGGAGGGCTGGTCCTACACCGTCGCGGCCCACGACGAGACGGCCCACTACCGCCTGGCGGCCTGGCCGCTGGTGCTGCCGCCCGCCGGAGAACTACGGGTGTACCGGCGCACCCACACGACCGCGTAGGCCGCCCCACGGACTCCGCCCCGGCCGCGTCCGGCAGGACGGCCGTGACCGGGACGGCAGGCTCCCGTTCCCCACGGGACGGGCGCACGTACACGAAGAGACGACCCCGACGAAAGGAAACCCATGAACACCGTGCAGACGCCCTGGCGGGCCGACGCGGGCAACCCGCAGGACGACAGCGACTCCGGCAACACCAACGACGGCCAGGGCCCGGCGGACGGTCGCTGAGGTGGCCGAGGACACGACGGTGGAGGCCGGTCCCGAGCGGCTGGCCTCCGTACTCCTGGAGAAAGGCGCGCTGACCGCCGACTGGCTGCCGGCGTTCCACGCCGTGCCGCGCCACCTGTTCGTACCCGAGATGATCTGGCCGGGGCGGGCCGGCATGAACCGGCAGGACGACCGGGTCGTCCGCTCGCAGTCCCCGGACCTGTGGTGGGAAGCGGTCTACTCGGACGCGCCGATCACCACCCAGTGGGACGACGGCGCGTACACCGGGCCGGGGCGGGGCCGTACTCCGACCTCCTCCAGCTCGATGCCGACGATGGTGTTCTCCATGCTCGCGGACCTGGGCGTACGGCCCGGCGACCGGGTGCTGGAGATCGGCACGGGGACCGGGTGGAACGCCGCGCTGCTGTGCCACCGGCTGGGGGACGGCCACGTCGTCACGGTCGAGGTGGACGAGGGCGTCGCCGGTCAGGCCCGCGCCCGGTTGTCCGCGGCGGGCTTCTCGCCCCGCGTCGTCGTGGGCGACGGCGCCGAGGGATACGGTGAAGGGGCGCCCTACGACCGGATCATCGCCACCTGCTCGGTGGGGCGCGTCCCGGCGCAGTGGCTCGGGCAGGCCCGGCCCGGTGCGGTGATCGTCGCGCCGTGGGGGCCGGTGTACGGCGGCGAGGGGATCGTCCGGCTCACGGTCCGGGACGACGGGTCGGCCTCCGGGCCGTTCACCGGCTCGTCCGCGTTCATGCGGCTGCGCGAGCAGCGCAGGAGGCTGCCTCCGACGAGCGAGTACCTCGGGGGGCGCGAGTGGCCGGCCGGGGGCGCGGAGTCCACGACGACGCTCTCCCCGGATGACGTGGGCGGCTGGATCCACATGTTCGCCATCGGCGTCCAGGTGCCCGACCTCTTCTGCCGGGTCGCCCACGGACCGGACGGCTCCTACCGGCTGTGGCTGCACGACACCGGCCTGACGAGCTGGGCCACCGCCGACCACGAGAGGGGCCGGACCGAGTTCCGGACCGTCCAGGCCGGTCCCCGCCGGCTCTGGCACGAGTTGGAGTCTGCCTGGCGCTGGTGGTATCAGCAGGGGCAGCCGGACTTCGCCCGCTTCGGCCTCACGATGGACGGCCAACGCCACACGGTCTGGCTCGACTCCCCGGACAACCCCGTCCCGGACTTCACCGGCGCGACAACCCCCTGAGCCCCGCCGTCCCTCACCCGTCCCCGCCCGCCCGGGCGGGGACGGGCCTCCCCAAGCACACCACCAAGGAACCGAGTTGCCCGTACAGCACGACATCGCGGCCGAACGCGACCTCTGGGACGCCTACGCCAGCAGCCCCCGCAACGACGTGACCGGTGCCGAGCCCGTCTTCAACTGGACGCAGTACCAGGGCCACGGCCCGGGAACCGAAATCCTCGGGAACCCGGTCAGCGTGCTGGAGATCGGCTGCGGCACCGGCCGGGCACTCGCCCACCTCGCCCAGCGGGGCGTCAGGGCGAAGGGCGTGGACCTCTCGCCCATCATGGTCGCGAACATCACGAAGCGATGGGAGTCGCTGGGGGTGGAGTTCGCGTGCGCGGAGGTGCTGGAGTTCCTGGCCGACGGGCCAGCCGTGGAGATCCTCGCCGATGCCGGCTACCAGGGCTTGGGCGCGCAGACCGGCGGACGGGTGGTGACACCACCGCACCGCAAGTTCAAGAAGAAAGCCCCGGACTGGTACGAGGAGAGGTACCAGCGGCAGCGTACAGCGCACTCCTCACGTCGTATCCGGGTCGAGCACGGCATCGCCCATCTGAAGAACTGGCGGGCTTTGGCCCGCCATCTTGGCCACCGCGAGCACATCAGCGACACCGTCCAAGCCGTCGCCGGCCTCCTCTCGCATCAGCAGACCGCAGACCTGACGCCGGCACGACAGAGGTGAACACCGAGCCCGCCGACGTTCCTCGACCACGCAGCGGGCCAGGCGCAGCCGTCCGGTCTCGGTCAGGGGTGCATTACGGTGGGACACGAGGGCCTTTCGGTCAGGTGTAGACGTCGCAATCCACACCGAACCGGAAGGCCCTCACCTGTTCAAGATCCCTCAGCCGAGACCTGGCTCACCCGTCCACAACCTCCTGGGACAGAACACCTAGGGCGTGTGCGGTGCTTCAGTCGGTGTAGGTCAAACTGGCGATGGCATCGTGGCTGTGAATGCTTTCCAGATTCTTCGCCCGGATCGCGTGCTTCAGACCCTTTTCCCGGCATGCAAGGCTTACGTCGCGGATGATGTCTTCGACGAAGACGGGATGATCGTAAGCCTGCATTGTGACGACGCGTTCGTCGGGCCGCTTGATGAGCGGGAGGACGGGGGCGGAGCCGACACTGCGCAGCAGGTCGATGATTTCGTGGATCGCCAGGGGGTAGGGCGCGTCGGCGGTCCCGGTGACCGTGAGGGTGATCTCGCTGCGTTGGTTGTGGGCCCCGTAGTCGGAGATGGCCTTGGAACACGGGCACAGACTGGTGACGTCGGTGGTCACCGTGGTGGCGACGGTGCAGGTGTCGGCGGTGATGCGGCCCATGATGGTGATGTCGTGGGTTTGCCACGACTGCCGCTTACTGGCGGGTGCGGTCACAGTCGTGGCGATGGGCAGAGACAGCGTCACGGCCATGGTGGGGGCTTCGAGCAAGGCGAGCCCTCGTTTGAGTGCGATGGGCAACTCCTGCGGGATGAGGGTGGCCACTTCCTTGTGCACCAGGGCGATCATGCGGCTCATGTGGGTGCCGCGCCGCTCGGCCTGCAGGCCGACGGTGACGCTGATGTCGGCGATGCCATGCTGGCGCGTGTGACCGTCATCGAAGATGACGGGATAGCGCAAGCCGCTGATCCCTACTTCGTCGATGGCGATGTTGCGGGGGTCGACCTCGTTTTGGATGTCATGCATGCTGTTACTCACCTCGGTAAGTACAACCGGAGGTGCAGGTCTCACGCACGGTGATCGCCGACAGGTCAGGGAGTTCGGCGATCAACCGGTCCCAGATCCAGCAGGCCAGGTTCTCGCTAGTGGGGTTTTCTAGGCCTTCGATGTCGTTCAGGTAGTAATGGTCGAGTTCTGCCTCAATGGGCTTGAAAGCACGCTTGATGTCCCCGAAGTCCATCACCCAGCCTGCTTCCGCATCCACCGGCGCTTCGACGTGCACGGTGATCTTGTAGGAGTGGCCGTGGAGGCGGGCGCACTTGTGTCCCTCGGGGACACGAGGCAGGCGATGGGCCGCTTCGAAGGTGAACTCGCGAAAGATTTCCATTACTGAATTCCCAGGTACTTGTGCGTCTGGAGAGAAAGAGTCCAGCGCGGGTTCTTCATGCAGTACTCGACGACGGCACGAGTGTGGGCCTCGCGATTAGCGTCATCCAGCGGCTGCAGTCTGAAGTGGCGGAAGTCGAGGCTTTCGAACTGGGCGGGGTCGCCACCGACCTGGGGATAGACCAGTTTGAGTTCGTCGCCGTGAGTGAGGACCAACGTGGAGCCAATCTTGGGGCTCACGCACAGCCAGTCGATACCCCGCGGTGCCGGGCGGGTGCCGTTGGTTTCCACCGCGACTTCGAAGCCGCGGTCGTGGAGGGCGTCAACGGCGTCATCGTCCAACTGCAGTAGGGGTTCGCCTCCGGTACACACCACGAACCGGTGTGCGCGCTCCGCAGTGGGCCAGGCGGCCTCCACCGCGGCGGCCAGGTCGTCGGCGGTGGTGAAGCGGCCGCCGCCTTCGCCGTCGGTGCCGACGAAGTCGGTGTCGCAGAACTGGCAGATGGCGCGGGCGCGGTCGCGTTCTCGGCCGGTCCACAGGTTGCAGCGTGAGAAGCGGCAGAAGACCGCAGGACGCCCTGCGTGACTGCCTTCCCCTTGGAGGGTGTAGAAGATTTCCTTAATCAGGTAGGTCATACTCAGGCGCTCTGGTATTGGACCGGGTCCGTCACGCCGGCCTCGGCGAAGCCTTTCAGGCGCAGTAGGCAAGTCTCACACTTGCCGCAGGCCCGTCCTTGGTCGTCGGGGTCGTAGCAGGAGGAGGTCAGGGAGTAGTCCACGCCCAGGCGCAGGCCTTCGCGGACGATGCCGGCCTTGGACAGGGTGATCAGTGGGGAGTGCAGCGTGATCTTGGATGTGCCTTCGACTCCAGCCCGGGTGGCCAGGTTGGCCATGGCGGCAAAGGCCTCCATGTACTCGGGGCGGCAGTCGGGGTAGCCGCTGTAGTCCACGGCCGTGACCCCGGTGAAGATGTCACTGGCGCCGACGGTCTCGGCGAACGCCAGCGCGAACGACAGGAAGATCGTGTTGCGGGCTGGCACGTAGGTGATCGGTACCCCGGACTGGGGCGTGTCCTGAAGCGATTCGTGCTTGGGTACCTCGATATCGGCGGTCAGGGCGGAGCCGCCGAAGACCCGCAGATCGATGTCAGCGATGACGTGTCGGGCTACCCCCTGGGCCTGGGCGACCCGCCGAGCCGCCTCCAACTCGACGGAGTGACGCTGACCGTAGCGGAAGCTGAGCGCGCAGGGAGTGAATCCCTGGTCCTTGGCGATGGCCAGCACCGTGGTCGAGTCCAGGCCGCCGCTCAGCAATACGATCGCGGGACGGTCCATGCTGTCACTCCCTTGTCTGATGTCCAGTTGCCTCAGTTGAGGCAGGTGAAGCCTACCCCTGTAACTACCGGCTACAGTAACCACAACAACAGACGAGTTAGGGAAGCCAGAGGTCGAGCCGCAGTGAACGAGTTGCCCATCGTGGTCACGTGCACGGACCGGAAGGCCTCACCTCCTCTGGCCGCTCTGCAGGCCCGCAATCTGCCAGCCGCGGACCTGCCCGAAAAGGCCGCAGAATGGGCACGCCGCCTCCACACCGCCGCCGAGGGGCAGGTGGAATTGGCAGAGCTCTACCAAGGGGACCAGTGGAGGCGCGCGCAAGCCCTGACGGCCGCCGCAACCCAGGCCGGGTTCGCCCCCCGCCTGTATGTAGCCTCGGCCGGACTGGGCCTGCGATCAGCCTCCAGTCTCGCACCCTCCTACGCGGCCACTTTCATGCCCCGACACACAGATTCCGTGGCTTCCTCCATCTCCCAGGCAGCCGACTGGTGGGATCATTTGCAGCGCATGGACGAAAGCCGTAATTTGTCTAAAATTGCAGCTTCTGCCGGACAAGTTCTTCTAGTGCTGTCCGAGACGTACGCCCAGGCCATGCACCGCGACCTGCTCGCCCTGGCAACCAGCGGAGCAAGCACCGTGCTCATCGGGGGCGCCTGCGACCTGAACGGGGTACTGCGCATTCCCGCCAACGCCGCCCTGCGCGGCGCCCTGGGCGGCACCCTCACCAGCCTCAACGCCCGCATGGCGGCCACCTGGCTGCAGCACTGCACACCCGGCCACCTCATCACCCCTGCTGCCAAAGAGCGTTGGGCGACCTGGGCTGGTCAGGCTGCCCGCCCGGAACGTTACGCCCGTACCCCGATGTCCGACAAGCAAGTGATCGACTTCATCAAAGACATGAAGAGCCGCTATCCAGATTCCTCCCGTACTCGCCTGCTACGCCTGCTGAGAGACAAGGGAATGGCCTGCGAACAAAAGCGTTTCGCGGGACTGTACTCGTCAACGATTGGCCAGCGATGACCTCCACTGTGCTTAAGCGCCGGGCCCTGCGGATCGAGCAGCACCCCACGATCCCGCTGTATGTTTTCACCTTGGCGGCGGAAGAGGTCTACCAGGTCGCCGATGTCGCCCGGATCTCTCGGGACGAAGCGGGCAAATTGATCGGCTACCAGCGGCCCGAGAAAAAGCAACACGTCAAGCAGATCCTCGAATATCTCGACGGCAAGGAGGTCCTCTTCCCCAACGGACTAATCCTTGCCCTGCCCTCCACCGTGCGATTCAAGTCCAGCCCCGGCCCCGGCAGCAGCGACGGCCTGTGCACCTCCGGCACGCTGGAGATCCCGGTGCCTGATTCCCCCGACGCTCCTCGGCCAGCCTGGATCGTCGACGGCCAGCAGCGCAGTCTCGCCCTGGCTCGCACCCGCAACAACCGCCTGGCCGTGACCATCGCCGGCTTCGTCGCCGAAGACCTGGAAACCCAACGTGACCAGTTCTTGCGCGTCAACACCGTCTCCCCCCTGCCGACCAACCTGGTCACCGAACTCTTGCCCGAAGTCGGCACCGTGCTGCCGACGAAACTGTCCGCCCGCAAACTCCCCTCAGTCCTGGTCGAAGCCCTCAATCAGGACAAGGACTCCCCATTTCGCGGACTGGTGCGCCGCCCATCCACCACGGCGGACCAGAAAGCGGACGCCGTCGTCACGGACAACAGCCTCACCACGGCGATTCAGGAATCCCTCAATTCCGCCTCGGGCGTCTTCTTCCCCTATAAGAACCTGTCCAACGGTACGGTCGACACCGCCACCATCCGCCAGATCCTCGTCGTCTACTGGACTGCCGTGCGCGACACCTTCCCCGACGCATGGGGGTTGCCTGCGACCAGGAGCAGACTGATGCACGGCGTCGGAATCCGCTCCATGGGACGTCTCATGGACCGCGTCATGATGGCTATCAACCCCGCCTCACCCCACGCTGGGAAGCTAGCCCGAGCCGAACTCGACTTGATCGCCCCCCACTGCTGCTGGACCCAGGGGCGCTGGCCCGATCTGAACATCCCCTGGAACGAGCTCCAAAACAACCCACGTCACATCAGTACCTTGTCGAACTACCTCCTTCGTATCTATGTGCAGGAAAAGGCAAAAGCCGCGTGAAATTCTATTTCCCTGATAGCCAAGACCTAGTGAGTCCCACATACGACTTCGTCAACGACGAGTACTCGCCCTACCGAGTCCGCCAGCGCGATGACGTGTACGCCCACCAGGCCGTGACACCGATCCCCTACGACGGGATCCTTGTCAGCAAGGCGGTTGTCGACGGATCTATGAAGGGGGCAGGGAAATACTCTGCCCCACAGCGCGAGCGCTTCTATCGCCTGGGTGTGAGGAAATTTTTCCGCCTCCCTGACGCATGCTCCACCGTCGGCGACTGCGGCGCCTTCAACTACATCGACGAAGAATACCCACCATATGAAGTCGACGAAGTCCTCGACTTCTATGGCCGATGCGGATTCGATGCAGGCATCAGCATCGACCACATCATCTTCGGCTACATCCCTGAAGAATCCGACCAAGAGCCCGAAGCTGCCTGGGTCAACCGACAGCAGATCTCCCTGGAACTCGCCGAAAACTTCTTCAACTCCACCAAGAAGACCGGCGCACAGTTCCAGCCGATCGGCGCAGCACAGGGATGGGGCCCTCACAGTTACACACACAGCGTTCAAGAACTACAGAAAATGGGATACCGGCGGATCGCGCTGGGCGGTATGGTCCCCCTCAAGTCCCACGAAATCCTCGCCTGCCTACGTGCCATCGACAGCGTCCGCAACCCCGACACCGAATTGCACCTGCTCGGCATCAACCGGGTCGAGAGCATGGAACAGTTCGCCCGTCACGGTGTGACCAGCTTCGACAGCACCTCGGCCTTCCGCCAAGCCTTCATGGACGACCGCAACAACTACCACACCGCCACTGACTCCTACACGGCCATCAGGGTTCCTCAAGTCGACGCCAACCCCGCCCTCAAACGGCTCATCCTGTCCGGCAGTATCTCCCAGTCCCAGGCCATCGCGGCCGAACGCGCCTGCCTGCGCACCTTGCGAGAATTCGACCGCGAAGAGACACCCCTTGAGGAGGTTCTCGGCGCTCTGGAAACCTACGAATCCCTCGTCCTCGGACCGAAAAAGAAAAGCTATCTTGCACTCTACGAGCGCACCCTGAGCGACGCACCCTGGCGCACCTGCCCCTGCGCCCTGTGTAAAAAGCACGGAATCGAGATCGCAATATTCCGAGGATCGGAACGCAATAAGCGTCGCGGTTTCCACAATCTGACCGTGCTCGAGGCTAAAATGCGCGCTCTCAGCTTCACGTAAAAACGAAAAATTTCATTTTTTCAGGAGATTAGATGGCTGACCGATATGAACTAAGGCTTCCAGCGTTGGAAGTACGCCAGGGCAACCGAAAAATCTACTGCTTCGCCGTTGACGGGAAGAAGTTGCACAGCTTCGCAGCCGTCTCCCGCGTACGCCGGGACGACAGCAGCACCCTCCAGGGCTACCAGCGGCCCGAGGTCCTCAGTCACATCCGCGGAATCCGCCGCTACCTCGAGTCCGACAATGCCATGCTCCCCAACGCCCTGGTGCTGGCCCTCGATGACACGGTTCGCTTCGAGACTACAGCGCGCCGCAGTAAGGGCGTCTACTACTCCGTCCCCGGCGAGTTGGTCATCCCTGTCGATGAGTCTCTCCCCGACGAGGACAAGGCAGCCCTTATCGTGGACGGCCAGCAGCGCAGCGCTGCCATCCGCGACGCCGACTTGGCCGAGTTCCCCGTCGCCGCAGTCGGCTTCATCGCCGATACCCAAGAAGACCAGCGCTCCCAGTTCATCCTGGTCAACAACACCAAGCCACTGCCCAAGGGGCTCATCCACGAACTGCTGCCCGAAACTAGCGGACATCTGCCCCCCTCCTACGCCCGTAAACGACTCCCCGCCCACCTGATGACCCGGCTGAACACCGACGGCAAGGGCCCCTTCTACGGCCGCGTGGCCAGTCCCACCTCACCCGACGGCAACATCAAGGACACCAGCCTGCTGCGCATGCTGGAGCACAGCCTCTTCGAAGGCTCCCTCTACCAATACCGTAACCCCGAAGACGGCTCCGGCGATGTCGAACGCATGCTGGAGCACCTGCGCAATTTTTGGACCATCGTCCAGCAGACTTTCAGCGACGCCTGGAAACTCCCGCCCCGCCAGTCCCGCCTCACCCACGGCGTCGGTATCCAGGCCATGGGCTTCGTCATGGATGCCCTTACCGATGGCATGGCAGCCGAAGACGTCGACTGCGACCGGGTCCGAGCAGCAATCCTTAGCTTGATGCCGGTGACCGCCTGGACGTCCGGGATGTGGCGCTTCGGCGACGGTGAGCAGCGCCGCTGGAACGGGCTGCAAAACACCCCCAACGACGTCCGTCTGCTCACCGACCTGTTGGTCCGCGCCGTACGGGACTGACGGCCAGCCGCGTTCACCGTGCCCTTTAGGGTGCGGTGAACTGGCCAGCGCCTGCCAGCCCTCGACAGCGGCGAGTTACTGAGGTTGAACTCGTGATGTCGTAGGGATTCATCCGGGTCTGATGGTCAGGCCAGTCTCGGCCAGGCAGCCGTCGATGAGGTCGCTGCGGTACTGGATATGTGGCGCAGTCCCCGCCGGATGCGCCGGACGAGGTGCTCGGGGGTGGCGAAGGCGGTGTTGGACAACCAGCCGCACCGCAGCAGGGACCAGATCCCTTCGACCGGGTTGAGGTCGGGCGTGTAGGGCGGCAGGTAAGTTGAGCTGCCCCGAGTTTCGTAGAGTCCGGTGATCTTGTTTCAGACGGACTGCGGGGTGGCTTGCTGTTGTCGCCACCAGTCGCGTTCGTACTCGGCGGGCGGTACGTAGTCGAGGGCGGAGTGGAGCCGTTCCTCGTTGCACCAGGTGACCCACTGGAAGATCGCCCGCTCGACCTGGTCGACGTCCCGCCACGGTCCTTGCATCTCGATCAGCTCGGCCTTGAAGGTGCCATTCAGCGCCTCGGCCATCGCGTTGTCATACGAGTCCGCGACCGAGCCGACGGACGCGGCGGCCCCGATCTCGGCGAGCCGGTCGGTGTAGCGAATTGACACATATTGCGACCCGCGGTCGCTGTGATGGATCAGCCCGGAGTCCTTCTTGATCCGGCGTCTCCACAGCGCCGTCTCCAGTGCTTCCAGCGGAAGTTCGGTCCGCATGTGGTTCGCGACCTGCCATCCGACGATCGTCCGGGAGAAGACGTCCAGGACGAACGCCACGTACACCCAGCCTGACCAGGTGCGGACATAGGTCATGTCGGCCACCCAGAGCTGATCGGGCCGGCTCGCGGTGAAGTCACGGTCGACCAGGTCCGGCGGCCTGGGGGCTGACGGCTCCGGCACGGTGGTGCGGCGCCGCCGGCCGCGGATGACGCCTTCGAGGCCCAGCTCGGCCATCAGCCGCTCGACGGTGCAGCGGGCCACGTGGACGCCCTTGCGCCGCAGTGCGCGGGTGATCCGGCGGACGCCATAGGTGCCGCCGGAGTCGGCATGGACCTGTTCGATCAGCGGCATGAGCTGCTCGTCACGCAGCCGGCGGGCCGACTTCGGCCGCTTCTTGCGCGCGTAGTACGCCGACTCGGACAGCCCCAGCACCCGGCAGGCGAACCCGACCCCGAGGCCCTTGTCCCTGAGGTGATCGATCACCTGATCGGCCTCGTCCGGGGACGGTCGAGTTCCGCCGCAAAAAACGCGCTCGCGGCCTTCAGGATCTCGTTCGCCCGCCTCAACTCCGCGATCTCCCGACGGAGTCGCCTCAGCTCTTCCCGCTCGGCGGTGGTCAGCCGGTCGTCGCGTTCGCCGGTGTCCGCCTCCGCTTGACGGACCCAGCCACGCAGGGCCTCCTTGTGGATGCCCAGGTCCTTCGCGGACGGCCGGTCGTGCGGACCTCACGGACGGCCCGCTCACGGAGCTCGTCCGGGTACTTACGTGGTGCTGGCACTGCTCGTGTTTCTCCTTCGGGCCAGGATCATAAGCCTGGCTTCAGGGACTCCACGAAACCGGGGTCAGCTCAGTCGCAGGCCGATCACCGTTTTCACACGGTTCAGGGTCCAGCGCTGGTCCTCCCAGCCGTGCGCGGCCGGCCCCTTGGCCAGCTCTTTCTCCAGAATGGCGAACTGCTCCTCGCTCAGCCGCGCAGCGACGCCGGGCCCTGCGAGCGCAGTGCTCGCGGACCGTTCTCGGCCCAGGTCCGGCGCCAGCGCTGCACCGACCGCACGCTGACCCGCAGCTCACGGGCGATCACCGCGCTCGTCCCACCCCGGGCGAATCGCTCGGCCGCCTGGAGTCGTAACCCCTCGCGGAACCGCTGCCGTTCGGCGGTCAGGCCGCCGCCTTGTGGATACCGCATCCCACCGGCATACCGCGGGGGTCAAGGACCATCAGCCCTTACGACACCACAAGTTCAACCTCAGTAGGTGAAGCGATGCTGCAACGCATCCACGACCACGGGGTGTCGAGGCCAAAAACAAACGTCACTCGCTTGCGCCGAGGCTCTACAGAACACCCCCATACGATTTGTGCCTGCTGACACAAATCGCATAATCTGCGGATGGCCAGTACATCGGGCTCCCGACTCATCAGTTCACCGAGGGTATTTTTCAAGTCTACACCCGAGACCTTATCGATTTCGTCGTGTGGAAATCTCCTGCTGCCGGGTCGCCAAGTCGTACAAAGCATTGATGGCTGCGTGAGCTACAGATGCCGAACCTGCACCCCGGGGATACACGACTTCTTTGGCGTACCGTCCAATACAGTTGGTCGCCGCGTGTGCGGCGCACTGCGTGATCATCACACTGAAGTCTGAGTTGCGCGCTGCGTCTTTCAGATGCCGAGACGCGACCTTCTCTGCCGAGATCACCACCTTAACCCGGGGGAAACGTTGGATAATTCGCTCCTGGACGCGCTGAAGTACACCTTCGTCCAAGCCGTAAATGAGGATCTGCGCCGCTCCTACAATGGGCTTATTCTCGGCGCTTTCCGATGAGACTCGCTCTGGCCATTCCAGTCTCAGACCAAGCTCATCACTGAGGGAGTGGGCCGTGGAGAGGTATGCCTCATCGAGGCGCCGTGCATGGACACGGAGGGGGGCCAGCAGCAGCTGGGCGGTCTGAATACGGGCCTTGGGTGCCGGTGAAGCAAAGTTCGCCAGTCGGTCGACAAAGTCGAGGGCTTGTCCGGCGGTCTCTGGTGCCACCCACTGGTCGAATCCGATGCTCATTTGCTCCAGGAATTCGGTGTACTCCTGAGCGTTCGGAGCGGTACGGAGAAACAGTTCCAAAAGGAGGTCCAGGACAGCAAGGTTCGCAGGGTCGCAGCGCTGGTTCACGATGCTTCGCATGACCGTGGTCAGCGTCTGCGGGTAGAAGACCTCTACACGGGCGAGTTCCTGCAGAAACGGCCCGAGCGCGTACTGCCACACGGCTTCGTACTCGGGGTCGGTGAGGTCAGCGAAGACGCCTGCCATTTCTGCGTCCGACACTGCCTCCACCTGGATCGGGATGTCGCTTCGACGGACATCCATTCTGCGACAAAGCTCGAAGGCAGTCTTGTCGCCCTGGGCGACAGCTTTGACTATTTCTGCCCATGTGTTGAGCGGCGCCTTGCCCGGCGTCTCTTCGGGCTCGGGCTCCGTTGTGGCTACCGGCTCGATCTCAGCCGGCTCCGCTGTCACGGTGTCCGCATGCACCGACTGGCGGCGATACGAGGCCAGCGCCTCAGGGACGGTGTCTCCGCGGCCCTCGGCATCGAGCAGTGCGATGCTGCGGGAGAGTTCCGCCCTATCACCTCGTCCGTGCATGCCGACGAGCATCACCGTGATGGCCTGCTCGCTGAGGGTCAGCAGGTTTCCGTCTGTCAGCAACGAGAATTGGCTATCGGGCGCCTTCAGCGCATCTACGGCGCGAGCCAGGTCTCCTTCAGCAAGCGCGGGTTCGATGTACGCCGTGAAGAGAGCCGACAGCACCATATCCTTCACCGGAACCGGCGGGTCCTGAAGCAGCACTTCTCGTAGCCCGCGCAGTGCCAGGATCTCGTTCGCCTTTCCCTGCGCGGCCAGGAGCCTGATCTCCAGGTGTTTGACGTTGGCCGGCGAGAGGCCGCCCTGGTGGTCGATCTGCTGAAGAAGAGCCTGGGCAGTCTGTGGTGCACCGCTGAGGAGGGCTGCCTCGAAATCCGCCAGAAGACGCCCCAAGGGCTTGGGCGCGGACCAGGACCGCACGGGGGCCCGCTCCACCACTTCCACCATGCGTTCCAGCGCAGTCCTCAGGCCCCTCCTCTCGTCTGTGTCGGTGGTCGCCTGGATGACGAAGGTGCTCCCTGCCCCGTAGCGCTTAAGGATCGCAGCCTCATGCGGCTTGTCGAGCGCGGCAGGCACGTCGTAGCCGTACTTCGCAAAGGAGGGGCCGACAAACGCCACCAGGAGGTCTCGAACAGCAGTGATTTCCTCGCGCTGGCGAGGAATCACGTAGTAGGCCATGCGCTGCGTTTTCTCGTTCAGCCATGGCAGCACCATCGGTGACTTGTGGTACTTGACGGCCGCATCCCGAAGCAGCGTGATGCCGCTCGGGTATTTACCAGCATCGTTGCGGTCCCGATGAAGGAAGTGGTCCACGAACTGCTGTGTACTGGCCGCCTGTCTTGCTGCTTCTTCCTCAGACGCCACGTGCCATCCATTCATGCTGGTAGTCCACTATTGCCTGCGCCGCAGCCGGTTCGTCCAACGAATACGTGATCTTTTCCTTGTTCCGGGCAAGGCCGTTGCGCGTGAAGTTCATGGAGCCCTCGAACATCCAGCCCGGGCCCACCAAGCTCTTCTCGTGAATCACCTGGTCCAGGAACACCTCCAGATCCGTACTCTCGTCACGGCCCAAGGCGAGGCGCTCGAGGAAGAGTGCGTTCGCAGGAGCGTCCTGGGTCACCACGCGCACGGCGGTACCGCTGTTCGCCAGCATCAGCAGCAGGTCGGACAGTCGGCACTGCAGTGGGGGATTTTCGCCCAGAAGGTAGTCGAAGGAGCCGTCAGCGTTGTCGACCAGGTCCACATCACTGACCCATGCAGACACCAGCCAGACCTCACCGCCGGGCGCTGACAGTTGAGCCAGCAGTGCTGTCCTGATCAGTGAGTCCGCGCGCAGGGCGCTGCGCGCATTGGTGCGCAGCGTACGAGGGGAGACAGTCACTGCTCGGACTCCTTGATGACGGCCTTCACGACGACCTCGCGGTTGTCCCTGTACACCTGGGTCACCTCGCCGTACAGCTTGAGACTTCCACGGTCCACGCGCAGGGCAGGGATGTTTAGCAGTACATGGCGCAGCAGTTTGGGCCGATCCAGGGGAACAACCACTTCTGCGGCAGGATGCGACGAGAGCACCTGGGCATACATGGCAGGCCAATCCGGCGATGTGGCATCCAGGCGCGGCCATGCTTGCGTGTGCACGGCGGCTGCCAGAAGCCGATCCAGGATCTGTGGGTTGTCCACCGCACGGTAGGGCTGGTAGGAGTCCAGATGGTAGTTCCGTGCCTGGTCACCCCGGGGCCACAGGATGCTGAAGGCCTGGTCCGGGCTGATCTTGTGGGGCAGTTGGATCTTGGACGCGCCTACGGCGTAGGCGATGACCCGGGAGTCGACCTCGATCCCGGTTACTTCTTCCAACTGATCCCATGCCTGCACCAGGGCAAGGGCCGTCGCGTCGGTCAGGCTGTCGGAGCCGCGGCGAAGCACGCGCATCGCGAGGGATGCGACATCACCGTGCCGCGGCGCACCATCCAGTTGGCTCCAGGCGGACCGTATGCGTTGCAGTGCGTCCTTGCTGTCCTGAGCCGACGTCGCAGTGCGCATCTGGCTCATCGCCTGGGCCAACTCGCCGTGGGGTTCGCCCTCCACCACATGACGGAGCAGATTCGTCAGCCGTACATCGGTCTGCTCGAAGCTGTTGGGACGCAGAGCCGTGCTCACCAGGCTCCAGAAGCGTGCAGGATCGCGCCCGTAGGTCTCCGCCAACTTCTCCACCACGCCGAGTCCGCCCTCGGACGTCTCGCTGATCCAAATATGATCCGGTGCCGAACCGGTACCCGGTACCACGTCGAGCGTGAGGTCCTGGTCGCGTGCGTCGGGACAGGCTCGGGTCACGGCCTCCAGGATCGCGGCGGCCAAGGTGTCCCGGTAGGCGCGGCGAGCCAGGTCAGTTGTGCGGTCGCGGAGGTTCTCGCCGAACAGCAGTGAGCCAGCGTCGTCCAGCACGGCTACGATATCGGGGTTTTGGCTGAGTTCCTGCAGCTCGCTGATGACGCGGTCGGCAGGACTGCCGACGTCCGCAGGCGAGGCAGAGGGATCCTGCCTGTACAGCAGCGGGATGACCTTTGTGATGCTGCCTCGCCAGGCGCCCTGCGACAGTCCCGCGTGAATCGCCTCGGGCTTGGTGCCTTCCAACCCCTCGAGCGCGAACGCGGAGAGGTAGACCAGAGACAACCATCCACGCTGGAATGAGTTGGCTGCCTCAGCGATCCGCTGGTCCTCCAGAACGGTGTTCACAAACGCCTTCGAACGCCACTGGGGAGAGTTCAAATGCTCCACCACGCCCGGCAGAGAGAGGTCCAGGGGCTTGATCTGAATCCGGACGGCGTCGACGGACGAGGTGAAGCCCATGGCTGCCCTCGCTCCCTCGAGGACGTAGCTGACCTGAACCTTGTGCCGCTTACCCGGCTTGCCCTTGATCACTTCAGCCACAGCGCCATAGGTCATCCGACGCACCTCAGTGGGGTTGCCGGAGGCGTGAGTGGTGAACCCGATGGACAGCACCTGATCCCGCCACTCGGGCACCTTGGGCACGTCCGCTGCAACAGGCGGGCCCGCATGGTTGTCCACGAATTGGGTGGCCCACAAGGGGATGCCCTGCGAGGAGGTCGCGATCTCCTCGTCCGGCTGCGCAAGTCTGATCCGCCGCGGGCGAGTGACCTCGACCGTCTGCACATCCGTGCGGCCGGTGTCCCAACGGCCCTGCCGCTCCGCCGCGTCGAGAATGCTCCCCAGTTCG
This sequence comes from Streptomyces mangrovi, assembly GCF_900114215.1. Lineage (GTDB taxonomy): Bacteria > Actinomycetota > Actinomycetes > Streptomycetales > Streptomycetaceae > Streptomyces > Streptomyces barkulensis. The sequence continues at coordinate 88,120 of NZ_FOSG01000022.1, forward strand.
ATCACGGCATCATCGACCCCGGTGGGAACCTCCAGCCACGTGCGGTGGCGGTCATCGCGATACCCGAAGCGGCGGCTGACACGGCCGGGCACAGCTTCCCGCAGCGCGCGGCCTACGGGCAGCCTGTCCTCGTCGTCGGACGTGGCGAAGGGGAGATCAAAGCTCACCTCCGGAAGATTCAGCGGAGCAAAGAGCGAGGTCGTGACGAACTCGGGCAGAAAAGCCTTCCGGTCGACCGTGCCAGGATCCTGATGGATCGGCGATGCGCCGACCTTAAGACGTCGCAAGAGGGTCGGAGCGACTGCCAGCAGCAAAGACCGGGGCTGCTCCCACAGCAGGGCCTGCACTTCGTCGGGACTCAGGCGCAGCGCGCCTCGCAGATAGTTGGCCAGGGAGCGCAGGAGGGTGTCGTCCCCGTCGAGGAGTTTCTCCAGATCCTCAGTAATCGCGTGCCGGGCGGCGGGCAATTGCTTATTGTCATAGTCTGGACAGGTGTTTCCTGTCGCCAGCGTTCGAGCGCTGACCCACAGCCTGCGGTTACGCAGTCGGCTGCCGAGCCAGTCGATGAAGGCCTGAGCACCTTGGATCTTGATGATGTGGCGGTTGTGCACGGGCAAGGTGCGAGGGGTTACCTCGGGAGCGAACAGGGACACGTAGTCCTGGTAGGCCAGCCGGTCTCGGCCGAAGTCGGACAGGGTAACGATCGTGAGCGGGCGCGTGCCCCTCTCACGTCCGGCCCGGCCCCGGCGCTGCAGGAAGGAAGCCGGATCGCGAGGCGCTTTGTGCTGGACCACCAGTCCGACGTTGGGATCGTTGAAACCGACTTCGAGAGAGGCTGTTGCGACGACAAGATCGGCGTCCGTGTCGACGCCCGCATCCTGGGAGGAAGTCCGGCCGATCCTCAACGGCCTCTGGCTCAGGTCGGCGCTGAGGTTGTGCCCGATCAACTCCGGAAGGTTCCAGGACTGGCCCGCGAGAAAACGCTCCTCTTCGGCCGGCAGGTCTGTGGAACGCAGGGCCGCCAGGACTGCGGCATCCCGCCTTCTGCGGTTCTTTCCGTACTGCCCGCCCTCTGCGTCCCGCAGGTCGTCATAGAGGCGGTTGGTGACATCCAGGTCGTCGGTGAAGAGGAATCCCTTGGTCCCGTGCAGCGTCGTGCCTGCCGACCGATTCCTGTCGAGGAGACGCCCGTGGAGCATCGCCGTCTGGATAGTGGTGGACAAAAGGCTCGTACCCGACAATGGGTCACCGCGCAGCGCGAGGTGATACTCGCGGCCCTCCGACTCCATGTCCCTGCTGTGTGGCTCGATGAGAGTGACGCTTTCCGCCGGGAGCCCGACGAGTTCCGCCATGAAGCGGTCAGCCTGACGCAGGGTGGCGCTCAGCCCGACGAAGGTGACGGGGCCACGGCGCGCGTGACGCCAGCGCCGCAGCAGCAGGGCTGTTTGGGCACCCGTGGAATCGGAGTAGGTGTGCACCTCGTCGAGCAGGACGATACGGGGACCGTGCCCCGCCCAGCCGAGAGTCCTGCTCAACTTCGACCCCGTGCTGTTGCGGTTGAGCATCTCCGTCGTGGTGAAGAGCAGCTTGGGTTGAACCCTATTGATCGACTCTCGGGTGAGAGCCATGGCCCCGTCAGGTATCTCCCCCTCCTTGCACACCGAGCACCGCAGCACCTCAATGTTGCGAACTCTGTCCTGGTCGGACCAGAGCATGGCGCCGCCGTCCCCGGTCGGACACGTCAGATAGGGACAGACGCGGGCCCCTCCTTGTTCGGCCCACATATAGGTTCCGTGCGTTACGTCATCGCTGGAGGGCGGTGTACGCCCGTAGAGCACGCCGATCGTGGGACTGGACAGGCCTCGCCACCGCAGTTCAAGGGCGTTCTTGATCGCTTCACGCAACTGGTCACGCAGCAGTTCGATGCGCGGATAGAGCGCGAGGGTGTGCACCCCCGTGCCCTTGTGGTTGGCCATCGCCGCGAAGGCCGGAAGGTAGAACGCGAGAGTCTTGCCGCTACCCGTGCCGGCCCCGACCACGACGCCACGCGAATCCCCGTGAGCCAAGGAACGGGTGACGGCCTTGGTGGCGTCGACCTGGAAACGTGAGAGGACATACGAACCGATCAGCACCCCGGCGACCGTGGAATGCATCCCAGTCCACCCCGCCGTCGCCTCCATCTCGGCGATCGCCTGCGTGGCCGAGACCTCACGCTTCGGATAGTGGCGCTCGGAGACGTGCAGGCGGTAGTCGGCGACCAGAGGCTTGCCTCTCTCCCACCAGTCAGCCTGCAGCGGATTACCAGGCCAGGGGCCGAAGATTCGCCGCAGACAGGCAGTCAGCCGAACCCCCTCGGCGAACCGTGTCCGATACCGCTCGGCTCCACCGAAGGGGACATAGAAGAGAAGTTGCTGATTGAGCAGCGCCTTCTTCAACTGGTCAGCGTCATAGAACAGTGATGCCGCGTCCTCGTCCTTGTCAAGTAAGGACCACAGAGCATCCCCAACCTCTTCCTCGGAGAGCACGCCGTCGGTGACACCCCATTCAAGAAGAGGCAATTCCCGCTCTTCCAGGGCAGTGAGTGCCTTCCCTAAAATTTTGCGGCGCAATGTCGTTGATGCCACAGGTTGTCAGTTCGCCTTCCGAGTGATGGTGTACCAATTGTCCTGGTCATACTCTCGCAGCAGTGCGATGTCCGCGTCCGTGAGTTCGCGAAGAGTGACCCCGCCGGCATCCAGTCGGTTGATGAGTTCGAGGAGGCCTTGCGGTGCATCGGCCGGCGCATCCTGAAGGAGCGCTGAAAGCGTGTCGCGGTCACTGCAGAATGTGAGGATGGTGGCGCTGTCGACCTTGGGTCGGTTTGCCTTGGTCTTCATCGATTCATAGAGCTCAGTCGCCTCCAGTCGCTCATCGGGGCCAAGGGCGACAAAGCGGGCGGGGGAGACCTCTTGGATCCGTGCGACGGCCCAGGTCTTCCAAAGTTGTCTGAGGGAGGCACTCAACTCGCTAGTGAACGCCTCCAAGGCGCGCCTGGCACCAACGAAAGCCTGGTCGCCTGGCAGGCCGCCGCGCGATTTCGATTCGAGTTTGGCCCGTGCCGTGTCGAAGCCGGACATGTCCAGAGCCTGGCCGGTGCGCTCGCGAAGCAGTACCGCGGTCCGTTGCTGCACAATCGCTGCCTGCAACGCTGTGCGCACCTCATCGATACGGCGGAGCACCCGCTCCTGGTCGTCTCGCTCCTTTTGACTTTCAGAGATGCTGCGGGCTGTGTTCTGCAGCTCCTGCGCCTTCTCCAGAACCGTCACGCTACTCATTCACCTGCCTCCGCTTGGGGTGTGGCGTCATCTACGGCCTGCTGCCACTCCACGAGCAGACCTGTCAACTGGTCCGCAGCATCGCTGACCGCGTTCTGGGTCTGCATCCGCGCTGCCGCGAGAGCGGTGTCGAGCAAGGCGTCGGCGGTCTTCAGGTAGGCGCGCATCTCCTGCAGATGTGGTGAGCGTAGTGTGGCCGCCACAGCCAGGAGGTTGTCGGTCGACTGATCCTCCCTGGCGCGGACTAGTTCCTTCTCCAGCACGGATACCGTGTTCCAGTCGGCTTCCGCGACGGCTACAGCCCGCATCTCCAGCTCAGGCCCTTGGGGTCCTGTGATGCCTTCGGCGTTGGCCATCTGCAGGGCCGTGGCAACCTGCTGGACGAGGCGGTCACCGGGACCGCTCGACTTGGGAAAGCGTTCTCGGATCTCGTGGACGAGGGTGGTCAACTCTTGCAGTTGACCGCGTACCGCAACGTCCCATCCGGCGCGAAGGGGGTGTGCGGCCTCCTTGGCCCACTTCGGCAGTTCAAGGCTCGACAAGTCCCACTTCTGTGCGGCCTCCTTCACGAGGGCAACGGCACGTGCCGCGTCAATGACGTGGACGGCACCCGTGGCACCCTGGCCGAGTCCCAGACAATTCAGCAGTGCCTCCACAAGACCGGCGCGATGCTGCAGGTGTGTCTCAAGCCGCTTCATCCATGTCTCGGTGCGCGACGAACTGTCCGGCCGAGCCCATGCCTTCCCCTTGTCAAAGGCGGCGGCATAGAGGGCATCGATCGGCATACCCGGGACAACCTGCCCGGCGAGGGCAGCCCCGAGCAGAGATACGCGCAGTCCGGCGACCAGGTCCCCGTCGGTGTGTTCAGCGTTGAGCGCGACCCGTTCACGCAGGGCCGCTCGATGTTTCTCTGCGGAGCTGGCGAGTCTGACGACGTCTTGCGGCCGCATCCCGTCGGCATCCTGGGCGTGAACCCTGACCAGACTCTTGAAGAACTCGCCGTTGCGGGGATTGCGCTCTAGGGTGATTGCTGCGCTCTTATTTAGCGCCTCAGCACTGGCGTCCTCGATTGAGACTGTGTTGGCTTTGACGGTCCAGCCGGCTCCTTCTGCGTCGCCGACTCCGATCGGCTTGATGGGAGGCGTCAGCCAGTCCTCCCTGTAGTGAACCGATCGGGAGAGCATGGTGCGGACGATGTTCGCCACCTCGGTGGTAAGGCGTGATCCGCTGGCCGCCCAGTCTTCCACCACATCGAGTTTGCGCTGGAGAGCGGGAGGAACCCGTGGTGTCTGCGGCGCATCGACGAGCGTGATCGCAGGCTGGGTGGCCTCTCTGGCGGGCAGGGTGCGGACGGGACCGGCACCTCGCCCTTCTACGTCCAACTCTGGAAGGGAGAATGCCTCGCCGATGCCCTGTAGCAGGTTCACCAGCTGGGCGGGGGCATCAGCCCAGAACTCCAGCGCCTTGCGCCGCCGCTTGGCGTTCACAGGGTCGCGTGCCTCGACGTCTTCGCTGACGCTGTTGGGCAGTGCCTTGTCGACGCCCTTGACGGCCTTGTAGTTCTCCTGGAAGAAGGTGCTCGGGAACTGGCCCTTCCTGATCGACCCGTAGGCGTCGTTCAGGATCGGGATGACTCCATTGCCGAGAACGGTGCGCGGGATGAACGCGTAGGGGTTCTCTCGCGGAGCCACGCTGTGAACGACACGCGTCAGCGCCGCACGGTTGAAGGGGTAGAGGCCGAACCCGTCGACGGATGCACCGAAAGAACCATGACAAAGGATCTTTACCGTGCAGTCGTCGCACCTGTTGGGGACCAATTCGCCGCCAGCGCGCTCCAGTGCATCACGCCCCACTCGTGCGGCATTGAGGTACTTCGCGACGAACCTGGCGATTTCCTCTATCCCCGTCTTGCTCTCTCCCAGAACGATGTCCAGGTTGTAGACGAATCCTCCGGTGGACGTACTGATCCTGGTGGCTGCGGTCTCTGGAAGGTCGTGGAAATATCCGCTCGTGATCGCCATGAGGGTGCGCATGGGCGCGAGAGCCGTCTTTCCGTCCCGCTGCGACGTCTCAGTGATCGCGTCGAGCAGATCTCCCTGGACACCTTGGATGAGGGCGAAATCCTCCACCAGGAGGATGATCTCCTTGCCCTGGCGAGCGTAGATTTCGCGCACCTTCTGCATCGCTCCCAGGAGACGACCGCCTCCAAGCGACGATAGTTCCTGGACGGCCTTGTCCCAGTGGTCGTTGAGCAGCTCCACAGCCAGCACTTGCAGTTCGGGCCTGGACATCACTATGCCGAAGATCTGCCGCGTAGGAGCCGCCATGTCGCCGGCGATGGCGTCAGGGCTCAAGGGGAGGTCGCCGAGAGAGAAGCGTGGAGGGCGTTCCTCACCGGACTCCCGGTCGCTGAGGAAATGCTCGGCGAACCGGGGAATGAAGTTGTCGGGCTCCAGCATCTGCTCCTGTAGAAGTGGATCCTGCAGGAGCAGGGAGATGCCTCGTGGCCCGACGAGTTGGCGCTTCTTCCCAGAGACCGCGTCCTTGCTGAGGTCGGCAAGTGTGACGCTCAACTGGGTGATGAGACGGCGCGCCAATGAGGCGGCGGTGAAGGCCCCGGTGACGTGCCGGATATCCTTGCGGATCTGTTCGATCTCTTCGTCCTCGACCCCGTCGAGGAGAGAGTCGATCACATGCCGCAGACTTGTCTTGGACTTCTCGAGATAGATGATCTTTCGGTCGTCGGAGTGCTTGATCTTCTCTTTTACCCAGCGCACCAGATGGGACTTGCCGGATCCTGATTCACCGACCACCGGCAGCAGCAGCGTCCCGGTGTTCGTGCGCCGGTTGAGGAAGTCGTCCCGGACATCCTCTTCTGTGACGCTCTCACCCGTGCTGCTGAACGATCGGCCATTAATCCGGCAACGCTGAATGCCCAACCGTGTGTGCGTGGAGAGGAAGACGGCAGGCGAGGAGACGACCGCCTCCGTCTGGATCGTGGAAGTTACGTTCTCCACGTCCCAGCAGACGAAGCGATGGAAGTCAGACATGGGCGGCCTCCTGTCGGGCGATGACGGAGCAAAGGCGCATGGACGACTGCTCTGGGTCCTGCACCTTGATCGGTTGTTTCGCGTCGGAGTCGCTGCTCAGGACGAGCCACTTCTCGTACTCACCTCGCATCAGGGCGAAGGAGAGTGCCGCGCCGGCAGTCCGGTCGTCCGCAAGCCCGTAGCCCAAACTGTTGGAGATGGCTCCGCCGGGAAGGACAGGAAGGTGTTCGCGCAGCAGGCGCAGGACATCCAGGGCATCCGCAGGAGCACCAGGTGGCAGGTGCTCTTCCAACACCTGTCGCACGGCGAGTGTGCAGTCCGGAATGTAGCGTTGGGCGAGGTGGGGTGCCGAGGCTCCCAAGCCGAGGGATGTCGCCCACGTCGTGAACGGTGACCATCGAGTGTCGTTTACAAAGACCAACTCCCCGTCAGGCGCGTCCCTTTGGTGCTGACTGTCCACCACGGTCCAATTGAAGGACTCCGAGAACGGGTCGCGGGTTAGACTCCATACAAGAGCCCGCCGCAGGTCATCGGCGGTCTCGGCCGGTTGGTGTCCGCGCAGGCCCAACACGGCGGAGCGCAGGCCGCGCTGGAAGGCGGCATAGTCGTCCCAAGTGAGGGCCGCAAGATCACCCGCCAAAACCCAGTCCTGACCGTCAACGCTTTCCTCAGCGAGACCCAGTGACCGCAATGTGGTGAGGGCGTAATGGACCGTGGTGAGCTTCTTTGATTCGCGGCTGTGCGGTTCAAGGAAGGCGCGCAGCGTGTCGTAAGCCACCGGCCCGGATTGCGAGGCGAGGAAGCGCACCACCACCCAGATCTCGCCGGGATACGGTACGGGCGTGTTGAGCAATGCCATTACCTGAACTCGCTCCTCGCGTGCTGGATATTCAACGACGGGTGGGTGGTCACAAAGGGAACCCCGGGCCTGGTCGGATCCTGTACCTGCCAAGGCAGCAGGAGATAGAGAGGGTCCCCGTCCTCAAGCCGGTAGCGGAGTTCTTCCGGGAGGAGCGACGTCGCCTCATCGGCAACCCAGACGACGGTGGCCCGGGTGTCACTGCCCATCAGGCTGCTGCCATGATCGACGACCACCGGATGACCTGGTGCCTGCTCCTGTATCTGCCGGGCCAGTTCCGCGTCGAGGCCAGGGCCGGCGAAGTGACAGACACCCGACCGTGCCAGTTTCACCAGCACAGGCAGCAAGTTCTCTTTGCGCTCCGCAGGGTCGTGCCAATAGATGCTGAGGTGCGAGGTCTGGGGGTGCAGGTGGGCCAGAGGACTGTCGCGCGGGGGCCACTCAACAGCGGCCGGATCCGGCGAGAGCGGCCTGCGATAGTGAGACGCCACTCCTTCACGCGGAAGTCCCTGACGCCGGCACGCAGGACAGCCACGGCAGGCTGCCATGGTGTAGTGACGCCCACCGTTGCTTCCTGTGATCGAGTAGTACTCGGCCAGAGTGTCGGCAATGCACCGCTCGTGACGCAAGACCGTCAGCATCGCGCGCAGAGAGTTGCGCTGGGCCTCCTTGACGCTCGATCGGATGCGCTCGTAGGCGACGCGGAAGTACTCTGGATTGTTGGTCTGCCCCTCCACCAATTCGATCTCGATCCGGTCTCGGGCAATTTCGTAGAATGCAGTGATCCGCGCCTGCCAGGCCGGGGCGTCTTCGCCGGGCTCCCGCATCGGGGGCGTGGGAGGGAAGACACGGATCAGCCCGATGCGATCCATCATATTGAGCAGGCGAATGTTCCAGTCCTTGTGCGTGGCGTACCCCACAGGCATCCGCGGTGGCCGCACGGTCAAGTCGAGCAAGTAGCGGTTTGCGTGCAGGTGGTGCCCCTTGGTGAACATCGCCCGCCATCGCCCCCATGCGGTGTCCGCCATGAGGATCTTCTGCTCGTTCAGGGACTGGGCTGTGGCCTGGTCGCCAGGTGTCGACGCCAGGTAGGCGAGTGAGGGACTGCCGTCACGGCCGCCTCGTCCGACCTCCTGGTAGTAGCGGTCCACGGTCTCGGGCACGCAGGCGTGCACAACACTGCGGACGTCGTCGAGGTCGACGCCCAACCCGAAGGCGGAGGTGCCGACGACGACGTCGTACTCGGTCGCGACAGCGCCATGGCTCGTGCGGCCCGACCAGCCCTCAAGCGCGCGGCGGCGCCCCGCATCGTTGATGTCTCCGTGCACGACGGCGACGCGCTGCATCCCTGCGGCGCGCAGCGCATGGGCCCACTCGGTGGCATGCTTTTTCTGGGTCGCATACAGCACCATCGGTTTCGGGAGACGTGCAACAGCCCGGAGCACTGCTTGGGAGCGCGCCTCGTCCGAGTCGAAGGCATCCAAGAAGTAGGCAGGTTCACTGCGTAGTTCGGAGGACCAGACCACGTGGGTACCTTCGCGGGAACCGAACAGGTCACGCAGCGTCGTCACCTGTTGCTCGGTGAGCGTGGCACTCATCGCGACCGTCCTGGGGGCATGCCCGTGGGGCGCGACCTCGCGCCAAGACCGGTGCGGGGCGGCGAGACTCTGAAACCCTGAACGGAACTCGTTGCCCCACTGCTCGACGAGGTGTGCCTCGTCCAGGATGACGAAGTTCAGGTGCCCGTCCTGGGCGGCGTCGCGCAGGGCTTTGCTCAGGCCAGCGACCACGGCCTCCGGCGAAGCGATCACCAGTGCCTGCCGCCCCGCTGAAATGTCCGATCGCATCTGCTCCTTGTCAGCCTCGCCCAACTCCCCGAAGTAGGCGTACCGCTTGTGCTGAGCGCCGGGATCACGCTTGCTCAGCAACTCACGGACACGCCGCTCCATGTCGATAGCCAAGACCACGGTGGGCACCACCATCACGGACACGCCGCTGCGTCGGTGGGCTAGCATCGCCCCGGCGAGTGCCACCGGTGTCTTACCGTGGCCGGTAGGCAGGCAGACCAGGAGGGTCTCACCCGGCGGCATCAGGGCTACCGCGCGAGCTGCCTGACGCTGCCCTTTGGAAAAGTAGTGCTCGTAGCCGAGGATGTCCGTCCAAAACGGATCGGCCGGCTCAGCTTGCAGAACTCGGGCCAGGCCGGAGTCCTCGCCCAGGACTGCTTCACGGACCTGCGCCAGACCTGCCTCGTGCGCAGGTTTGTCACCCTCGACCGGAGCCCACTCCTGGCCCCGCACCAGCGCGCGGCTCCCGTCTACCACCACGTCGCAACCGCCCGCTCGCCACTGATCGACGGTGGGCAGACCCTCTCGCAACGGCACCGAAAATCGGCCTGCCCGGCCCAGTGCCTGGTGATGCAACAGCAGTTGCCGAGTCAGCGAGACGATGTCCAGCCAGCCGGTGTTGCCGTTGTCTATCCCAGCCAGGGCATCTGCCAGACGGCGTAGAACGCCTTTGGCCAGTACGTCCGGCTTCACTTCGGGCCACTGATTGAGAAGGTGCTGAGCGCTCACCCATGTGTCGTCAGACATCAGTAGGCCGTTTCCAATCCGCGGCGGACCAGACAGGCAGCCGCCACGACGCGGACAACCGGCTGCGACAGCCCCTCGGCGAGCGAAGTCAGCACCTTCGCATCGGTGACCAGGCTTTCGGTATCGCGCAGCAGCCGGCCAGCGGCCTGCCGAGCCTGGGCCTGCGAGTGCAAAACTGCGGAAACCTCCAGCGTCTTCTGCTGGGCGTCCTGGCAAACTGCCGCGAGATCTGTGTGCTGGTGCAGGAACCTCAGCGCTGCCTGCTGTGCGTCACGGACGTACGTGGCTGCGTGCTCCTGGCCTCCGAACACCTCAAACAACTCCGAGACGCGCTGGCTGTTGTAGTTGCGGTCACCCTTGCTCTTGTCGTAGCGACGATTCAAAAAGGCCAACTGGCCGCCCAAGGTCACGGGCTGGTTCGTGCCCGACTCGATCCAGACGCGCCTGATGACAGGAGGGAAGATCCGATCCGCCTGGCGGCGCAGAGCCTTTGCCGCGTCCGTGCTGTCTTGGACGTACTCCAGTGCGGCAGAGGTGTCCGCCTCGATGAGAAAATCGAAACCGAAATACGGCTGCGGCCCGTGCCCCGGCGGCATACCCTGGTCGATCCGCCTGAAGGCGGCACTCTGCCCGAGATTGTCATTGAGGACGGCATCGGACAGCATGTCCACCAGGGGATTACCGACGCGGAACAGCCGTGCGTCCCGACTGCGCAGCGCACGCGACCGGTTGAACATCGCATGAGCGATCTCGTCGTCCGGGATACGATCCTTGATCCGCTCCCAGTGACGGGGAGCAAGAAGTGGACGGCTCGAACCGTTGTTGATCAGAAAGCGCCGAGCCGGGGATCCCTCGATGGAACGATCGAGGGAAGACAGCTTGATCCCTCCTCCAGCAGTGTCCGTGTAAGCCAGGAGCGCCCCTTCCATGTCGGACCAGTCACGCTCGACTTCAGTCAGCGCGGCCGGAACGCTGCGCAGACGCTGCGACGACACGTGGATGGATTCCAGAAGGTCCATCTTGCGGATCTCGTCGCGCTCCTTGCCGAGCCGGGCAAGCACGTCCTGCTGCTGTGCCACAAGCCCTTCCGGTCCGTCCTCAACCGCCCCGGTCCATACACTCTTGACTGACTGGGCTATGGCGTCCTGGAGGGTGGAGACGGAACCGTCGAAGACCTTGTAAGCATCCCCGAGTAGGGTGGCCCATGCCTCCGTAAAGGAGCCGTCGGGGCCGTTGTCCTCGGCCAGTCGGAACTGGGGCGCGGGACCAGTGGCTCCGGGCAAAGCCAAGCCCGGGTAGCGGTCGACACGGCCCAGACGCTGTTCCAGTTGGTTGGGCGACCAGGGAAGCCTCAGATGCACGACGCAGTCGGCTGCCTGCAGGTTCAGACCGTCTTCGGCCGTGTCGTCGGCCAGGAGCACCGACTGCCCGGGCATGTGGTAGGCCCACCGAGAGATCTCGGTTGCCGCCATGGCCGCGCCCAGCGTACGCGTGTGCTGGGCAGTCACTACCTTCGGAAAGTCACGGCGCAACCTGCCTGCGAGCGCGTCAGCCAGCCGACCGGGTCCACAGAAGATGACGGTGCGCTTTGCCTTACGCATCACGGGAAGAAGCGCCCGGATGACGTGCTTCAGGTTCTCCTCGCTCGGCTCGCCCCCCGCGGGCCAGTCTTCCTCGGCCTCGGCCAGCACAGCCTTCTCACAAGCAGCCACCGGCACGCTGGCGAGCATTTCCCTCTCCCGCGGTGAGAGCCCGGCACGTTCGCCAGCGCCGGTGTCACCAATCACCCGCCACCGGAGCGCATCGATGGCGTCGTAGGGAAGCGCGAGTGCCCGTGAGGTGAGAATCGCCAAGGGCATGGCGAATTGCGAGAGATGATCGCTCATCCCCTCGTTCTCCAGATGCTCACGCACCGTGCTCCACCAGCGCATCACGAATGCGCCCCCGGCCTCTACGACCGTTGAGTGCGAGTGGATGAGTCCGGGGCGCTGACGGCCGCGCACCTCATAGGGGAGTGCCTCGGCGTCCGGGCCGCTGCCCTCTTGCAGCACCGCTTCACGCCGATTGCGAATCACTCGGCGGTGGATCCGGTACGTCTCACTGATGTGAGCGCGCAACTCAATGACTTGACGGGCAAACTCATCCTGCGCATCGGGGTTGATCAGCTCGTCCTCCTCGTCAAGCATGCCGAGGACCTTGTCCGCGAGCTGAGCCAGACGGACATCACTGGAGGGAACCTGCGCTCGGATCTCCTCGATGGAGTCCCGGATGATATACGTATACTCCGGGTCCAGAGAGTAGACCGAGTTGGCCAGTTCCTCGCGCATGCGGTAGCGGTCCTCGAAGTCCTGGCGCCGCTCCCACGAGTAGAGATCTTTGTCGAGCAGGTGAAGCAGACCGAGGTTCGTCAGGTATCCGGACGTCACGGGAGTGGCAGACAGCAGCAGCAGCCGCTTGGCCGAGTGCGCGAGTTCGCACAACTCCTTGTAAGGCGTCTCATCCGGACCTGCCTGCACCAGTGCGTGGGCCTCGTCCACAACGACGAGGTCAGCCTGCCTGCATCCAGCCCACTTATCGGGGGTCTCATGGCTGGTCACGACGATCGTCGCATCAGGGAAGTCCCCAATGTGGAACTTGTCCTTGAGTTCGGACAGCCATTGTCGCCGAAGAGCGGCCGGCGAGACCACCACCACGCATGCCTCGGGATTGTCGATGAGGATCTGGCGCACGACGTACCCTGCCTCGATCGTCTTCCCGAGGCCGACCTCATCGGCCAAGAGGTACCGCTGGACCGGGTCAGAGAGGACCGTGAGCGCGGCGTTCACCTGGTGCGGAAAAATCTCCACCGTCGACGACAGAAACGTGCTCATGCCAGCGCAGGCGCCACGCTGCCGGACGAGGTTTTTGAGAATCGGGAGCCTTGCGTCCCGGTATGGCGTCGTACTGCCGCCGCGGACTGTCAGATCCGCTGCAGGGTCCAACACAGGGCGATCCCACCGCACGTAGAGATGCTCCTCACGAGCAGGTAGATCGTAGTCCACATTAGGGAACCGCACAATGTAGGAACGCTGGACGGGTTCCGCCTGTATCACTCGACCTGCGTTCCATAGGCCATCCGGACTCCTCCACCAGATGCGCTCCTCGCGCTCCAGAAGGACCGAGTGAACCAGGTGATCCGCCACCCACTGCGACTGTGCGATCGTCGCGGCCGGCGACTCGAAGTAGTCAACGCGGACGCGCCCCGCATCCACCTGTCCGACCTTGCCGATCCCCGGGCCCTCTGGTATCCGGACAAATGCGCCGAGTTGTCTTGCGCTACTCACGCGGCCCTGCCTCACGATTTTACCCCCACCAGATGTGCAGGTCGCCCCTCCCCAGGGCGCAGCGCCCCCCGGCGCTACAGCAGCACATCTTTCACTATCACAATTTCTCTAACTATTGAACACTTGAGGATGCGCCGTCTATGAAGAGTGGATGCAGTGACACCTCGCAAATGTAACGCGCAACGGATGATAGGGGAGGCGAGCCGTCTCGTCACTGTGGCGAGGTGCCATGGGCTGTCTCCGGTCCTACTGGAGGCTGTCACGACCTGACCTCGGCCCACGCCCACCGAATCATCAGGAACTGCGATCGCCGAGAGGAGCGCCGCCCCTCTCCGATCGCGCCTACATCGGTACCGGCGCGTGCGTGACCACACTGTCTAGACGCCCTACGAGAGACGAACTGACGTTCGCCCAGCAGTCCGTCAACCAGAGGCAGAGGGAGCGTGGGCCCTGGCCGAGTGGAGTCGCCCGACTGAAGTCTTGGTGGATCTTCCACAGAACATGGCGCAAACGAATCGAATGACGTCAATCGCAGCACTGACCCTCTCCCTGAAGCAGCAACGCTGGAAGACCTCCTGTATTCCCGCTGAGGCGGCACCCTGAATCGTTCCGGAGTCGGTGGAGGCTTGACGCTTCGGTTCCAGTTGATGGTTGACAGTGGTTATGTTCGACTTTTCTCCGCGCGTGACTACGACGTGCAGCAGGAGGCTGGGATCGAGTGGCAGGGTCTGGTTTGTCGCCTCGGTGATCTCTCAGGCACGGAGGACTGATGGGGCCAGCGTCCTTGCGCGGTCGTGGAGGTCGCGGGCGGTGCGGTTGCGGAGGTGGGGGCGGATCAGGGCGACCATGGTGCGGATGCGGTCGTCCACCCGTCCGCTCTGGACGTGCGGGTAGTCGTCCAGGGCCGAGTGCCAGGTCGCGGAGGCCTCTTCGAGGTGACCGAGCCGCATCTGCCTCTCGGCGGCGATCGCCAGGTTCCGCACCCGGCTTCTGCGCTGCGTGGGCTGCCGGAGCCTGTTGGACTCCGCCTTGGCTCTGACCGCCCCGCCGATGTCTCCGATCTCGTACCGCACCTGGCTCGTGTGATCCGCGAGCGCGGCGGGGTCGTACCGGCCTGAGACCCCGGCTCGTGATTCGGCTTTCTCCATCGCCGTCTCCGCGTCGCGCAGGTGGGCCAGTGCGGTGCGGCGGTCGCCGGTCTGGGCGGCGGCGTGGGCCTGCTGGCCGGCGAGGAAGGCGCGCATGCGTGGTCCGGCCTGGGGGGAGGCCGCGGCTGCCGCGTCGGCCAGGCGCAGGGCCTCCGGCCCGTGGCCGAGGTCGACGGCCTGGACGCTCATGCCGCGCAGCGTGGTGCAGTAGGTCAGGTGGTCCTCGGCCGCGCCGGCCAGCTCCAGGGCCTTGAGGTAGTACTGCTGCGCCAGCCCTTGCAGGCCCTCGTCCACGGCCATGTAGCCGGTCAGATAGCACAGGTCGGAGGCGGCCGAGAACATGTCCTTGCGCACGGGCTCGGGGGCGTCGGCGCGCAGGTACGCCGAGACGGTGTTGACGATGAACGAGGCGGCCATGGGCCGGGCGTGACGGCCGCCGAACTGGTCGTCCAGTTCGCTGATGCGCTCGGTCATGGCGACCACCATGTCCACCTCCGGCCGCCCGATGCGCACAGTGCGGCCGGCCCGCACCGCCTCCATCCGGCCCACCACGTCCTGCCAGCCGGGGACGGTCAGCGCCACGGAGAAGAGGCCGACGCCCAGCACGCTCCTGCGGGATGGGTCCATGTCCGTCCTCCCGAGGGTCATCAGTCCTTCCACGGTATCCGCGCCGGTGCCCGCCTCCTCGGCCTCCAGACCGATCTCGGCCAGCGTGACCGGCCTGCGCAGTCGGCGTGACAGGGCCTCACGGATGAAGGGCCGTACGGCCTTGCGCGGCCTGGTGCCACTCAGCCAGTGGGACACAGCCGACTCGTCGTACCGCAGCGGCACCCCGGCCTCCGCCCCGACGCGGTTGACCGCCAAGGCGAGTTGGGACTGCGACCACTGGCTCTCGGTCAGGACACGCCGCAGGCCCTCGTTCGGCTTCCTGGCTCCCATGTCCACTCCCCCGCATCCACGCGATCTTTCATGGGTTTCACGCGCTGCCGCTCCACCCACGGTACCGCCCAGAGTAATCACACGGTTACGTATCCGTGAGCACGGAAGTGGTCGGTACCGAAGTCCAGCGTGCGGAGGGAATCCGTCGCGCAGTCCGCCGTGACGCGGGTCCGGCCACGGCTGCCGACGGCACCCAGATCCAACTCGGCTGCTTGCAAAGCCAGTTCGGAATCAGCATCCAAGCGGCACAAGGCACCGGCCGGCAGACAGCATCCCCCCGACAAGAGAGGGAACACCGGTGACAGTGATCGTCAAGACTCCGCCGGCCCGGAAAGCCACCACCCGGCTTCTGTGGCTGGACCTGACGCGGAAGTGCCAGCTCGCCTGCGGGCACTGCTACAACTCCTCCGGCCCGAGCGGATCGCACGGCACCATGACCCGTGAGGACTGGGTCGGCGTTCTGGACCAGGCCGCGGCCTACGGGGTGCGCAGGGTGCAGTTCATCGGTGGTGAGCCGACCATGCACCCCGACTTCACGGCCCTGGTGGACCACGCGCTGAACGTCGGTCTGGAGGTGGAGGTCTACAGCAACCTCGTGCACGTCTCCCAGGAGTGCTGGGAGATCTTCCGGCGCAAGGGCCTGGCGCTGGCCACCTCCTACTACTGAGGTTGAACTGGTGGTGTCGTGAGGGCTGACGGTTCTTGATCCCTGCGGTATGCCGGTGGGATGAGGTATCCGCAAGGCGGCGGTCTGACCGCCGAACGGCAGCAGTTCCGCGAGGATTTACGGTTCCAGGCGGCCGAGGAGTTCGCCCGGGGCGAGACGAACGCGGCGATCGCCCGTGAGCTGCGGGTCAGTGCGCGGTCGGTGCAGCGGTGGCGCCGGGCCTGGGCCGAGGGTGGCCCGCGGGCGCTGCGCTCGCAGGGGCCGGCCTCGCTGCCGCGACTGAGCCAGGAGCAGTTCGCCATCTTGGAGAGGGAGCTGGCCAAGGGGCCGGCCGCGCACGGCTGGGAGGACCAGCGCTGGACCCTGGCCAGGGTCAAGACGGTGATCGGGCGGCGCTTCCACCTCACCTACACGATCCAGGGCGTGCGCAAGTTGCTGGTGCGCAATGGCTGGTCCTGCCAGGTGCCGGCCCGGCGCGCGATGGAGCGCGACGACGACGCCGTCACCGGATGGGTGAAGGAGACGTGGCCCTGCGCGGAAGAGCAGCGGCGGCCCATGGAGCCTGGCTCGTCTTCGAGGACGAAGCCGGTTTCTCCATGACGCCG
>NZ_FOSG01000038.1 GCF_900114215.1 Streptomyces mangrovi
CCCTGGCGGAGTTCACCGTGGAGGGCATGGCCACCGCCCTGCCCTTCCACCGCACGGTCGTCGCCGACCCCGCCTTCGCCCCCGAACTGCACGGCCGCCCGGCCGGCCCCTTCGATGTGCACACCCGGTGGATCGAGACCGAGTTCGTCAATGAGATCAGCCCGTTCGCGGCGCCCGGCGCGGACACCGAGGACGACGAGCCCGGCCGCGAGACGGTGGTCGTCGAGGTCGGCGGCAAGCGCCTGGAGGTCTCTCTGCCCGCCGCGCTGGGCATGTCCCTGGCCCGCACCGCCGCGGCCGGCGGCGCCCGCCCCAAGCGCCGCGCGGCCAGGAAGTCCGGCCCGGCCGCCTCCGGAGACGCGCTGGCCTCCCCGATGCAGGGCACCATCGTCAAGATCGCCGTCGAGGAGGGCCAGACCGTCGCCGAGGGCGAGCTGATCGTGGTGCTGGAGGCGATGAAGATGGAACAGCCCATCAACGCCCACCGCGCCGGCACCGTCAAGGGCCTGACCGCCGCCGTCGGCACCGGCGTCAGCGCCGGCGCCGTCATCTGCGAGATCAAGGACTGAACCCGGACCGGGCCCGCCCCCTCACGTCGCGGAAGCGGCGCGAGGGGGCGGGAAAGGGCCGTGCTCGCCGGATGTCTGTCCGGCGGGCACGGCCCTCTGGAGCCGCGGGGCCCCCGGGCCCCGCGGCTCCACGGCTGTTCAGGGCGTTCAGGGCGGTCAGAGCCCGTTCCCCGCGGCGGCGCCGCGCCCGCTGAGCGTCCGGTCGACGTCCGCCCCGTGGTAGTAGGTCCGGCCCGCGCGGGACCGGCGGCGCCACTTGCGCACGCTGGCGTGGCGGTAGACGCTGCCGAGCGGGATCGCCCACAGCCGGGAGACGTCCGCCGCGGTCACCCAGCGGACGTCCTCGTGGCCGGCCGGTTCGGAACCCCGCGGCGCCGTGCGGCCGTGCGGCCCGGAGTCCGGCCCCGAGTCCGGGGCGGCGGCCGCGGCGGAGGACGCCCGCAGAGGCGCCAGACGCCGGCTCAGCTGGAGCCACTCGTGGCCGAACCAGCGGTGCGCGGGGTCGGCGTCGCACCTGATCTCGGCCGGCAGCCGCGGCCGCTCCGGACGCAGCAGCGCCGTCAGCCCGCCCGAGCAGCCCGGCTCCACACAGCCGCCGATCCCCACCCGGTGGTCCGGCTCGGGGTCGATCACCCGGCGCGCCCGGCGCACCAGCCGGGCCACCTCCTCGCAGGCCTCCGCGGCGGCCCGGTGGCCGGAGAGCCAGTCGGCGTGGCGGGCCAGGAACTCCGCGAGCGCGGCGACCGTGCGGCGGGGGGCCGTCACACCGCGCTCCTCGACCACGAGTGTGGCCCACGAGCTCAGCACGCCGAGGACCGAGGAACGCACCTCGGCCGCGCGGGTGTCGAAGGGCATGCCGGGCAGCGGACCGCCGGACGTCCTCTCCCCCGTCCGGACCGGCCGGCCGCCGAGCTGCCGGGCGCACTCCTCGTACAGACCGGGCAGCTGCCGCAGATCCCGCAGGAGGCCTCCCCGGCAGGGAGAACAGAGCAGGCTGCCCGGGTCCGGGAGGTGCCGGGCCAGACCGGCCCCCTCCCGGCGCACGCAGCCGGTTCCCACACACGCCGTCGTGCCGACGGCCCCATGGATCGTCCCTCGGACCACAGTGTCCCCCAGATGTCGTTGTCGTCAGGAGCGGCAACTCTAATTACGGACGCTGTCACCGGACAACAGGAATTCCGTTTCCTGTGCTCTTCCTGACGTGGAGACAAGGAATTTCACCGATTTCTTCAGTTGGTCCGCGCATTCCGTGTCCGCCGTGCGCCGGGGTCGCCGCGTGAGGTGCCGGGGCATGCGCGCGGCAGCCGGGCGGACGGCCCCGGCGGTTTTCCGGAATGCCGGGCGCCGGATGTCCGGGCGGCCTCTCCCCGGTGCCTCGGACCCGGCCTCGCCCCGCCCTGCGGGCCACCGCGGTTCCATGAGACCCCCCGCGGAACCGCACTTTGCGCCGATCTGATGTTCGTCTTGACTACGTCTGTCCGACGTGCGAAGGCATAACGGAATCTTGCGTAGACCTGAATTGTCGAGCATTGCGGTCGGCCGTCCGGGCGAAGAAGCTTGTCGCTAGTTTCCGATGCTCTGTCTTGAGCGCTTGCCGACCGGCGAAGACGCCCCGTGGGCGCGCCGATTTCCCCACTCTTGCAGGAATTCCGAGAAGGCCGAGGAGAGGTACATGGATGCTGCGGTAATCGTCGTGGGAGCGGGCCCGGCAGGGCTGATGCTCGCCGCGGAACTGCGGGTCGCGGGAGTCGACGTCATCGTTGTGGAGCGCCTGGCGCGGCGCACGGGGGAGTCCCGGGGCCTGGGCTTCACCGCCCGGACCATGGAGGTCTTCGACCAGCGGGGCATCCTGCCCCGGTTCGGCGGGATCGAGACCAGCAACGTGGGCCACTTCGGCGGCCTGCCCGTCGACTTCGGCGTGCTGGAGGGGGCGTGGCAGGCGGCCAAGACCGTGCCCCAGTCCGAGACCGAGAAGCACCTGGAGGAATGGGCCGTCAGCCTCGGCGCGGACATCCGCCGCGGCCACGAGATGCTCTCCCTCACGGACGACGGCGAGGGCGTCGACGTGGAGGTCCGCGGCCCCGAGGGCGTCCACACCCTGCGCGCCGCCTACCTGGTGGGCTGCGACGGAGGACGGAGCGCGGTGCGCAAGGCCGCCGGCTTCGACTTCCCCGGCACGCCCTCCACGATGGAGATGTTCCTCGCCGACCTCAAGGGCATCGAGCTCGCGCCGCGCATGATCGGCGAGACCCTGCCCGGCGGCATGGTCATGGTCGGCCCGCTGCCGGGCGGCATCACGCGCATCATCGTCTGCGAGCGGGGCACCCCGCCCCAGCGGCGCGAGACGCCCCCCTCCTTCGAGGAGGTCGCCGACGCCTGGAAGCGGCTGACCGGCGAGGACATCTCGCACGCCGAACCGGTGTGGGTCAGCTCCTTCGGCGACGCCACGCGCCAGGTCACCGAGTACCGCCGCGGCCGCGTCCTCCTGGCCGGCGACTCGGCGCACATCCACCTGCCCGCCGGCGGGCAGGGCATGAACACCAGCATCCAGGACTCCGTGAACCTCGGCTGGAAGCTTGCCGCCGAGATCAAGGGCTGGGCCCCGCGGGAACTGCTGGACACGTACCACACCGAGCGCCACGCGGTCGGCAAGCGACTGCTGATGAACACCCGGGCCCAGGGGCTGCTCTTCCTCAGCGGACCCGAGGTGCAGCCGCTGCGCGACGTGCTCACCGAGCTCATCGGGTACCGGGACGTCAGCAGGCACCTGGCCGCCATGGTGAGCGGCCTGGAGATCACCTACGACGTCGGGGGCGGCACCCACCCGCTGCTCGGCCGCCGCATGCCGCACCTCCGGCTCGACGCCGACCGCCCGACCAGCAGCACCGAGCTGCTGCACACCGGGCGCGGCGTGCTGCTGGACCTGGAGGACAACCGGCGCCTGCGGAGCCGGGCCGCCGGCTGGGCGGACCGCGTCGACACCGTCACCGCCAGGCCGCAGGACGCACCCGAGGAGCTCCGGAACACCGCCGCCGTGCTGGTCCGCCCCGACGGCTACATCGCCTGGGCCGCCCCCGGCAGCCACCACGACCTTCCCATGGCCCTGGAGCGCTGGTTCGGCCGCCCCCGCGGCTGAGAGCGGCCCGCCGAAGTGGAGGAACCCATGACGACCATTCTCGACGCGGCGCTCACCACCGTCCGGGCGCCGGGCCCCGCGGAGGAGCGCCGGCACGTCGTACGGGCCGCCCGCGGCGTCTTCGCCCGCGAGGGCTGGACGCACACCACCGTCGAGGCCGTGGCCGCCGAGGCGGGCACCGGGCCGGAGACGGTGGAGCACTACTTCAAGGACAAGGGGCGGCTCCTGCTGGCCGTCCTGCTCGAAGGCGCCGCCGCGGTCGCCGCCGCCCTGACCGCCGTGGCCGAGGAGCACCTCGCCGAGGTCACCGACCTGGAGCGGGACCTCGCCGCCCTCGGCCGGGCCTGGCTGACACCGCTGATCGCCTTCCCCGAGCACTTCGCCATCGTCCGGCACATCGGCGCGGAGACCGCCCGGCTGCCCGCCGGGGTGCTGGAGATGTGGCAGTCGGCGGGCCCCCGGCAGACCCAGCGGGAGCTGGCGCGCCGCCTGCGGGGCCTGGCCGACGCGGGACTGCTGGACGTGGCCGACGCCGACCACGCGGCCGACTGCTTCGTCCGGCTGGTCGTGGGAGGCGTCGTCCAGCGCTCCTTCCACGGCGCCGTGCCCCTTTCGGACTTCGAGACCGACGCGCTCATCGAGAGCGGGGTGGCCGACTTCGTCCGCCTGTTCGGTCCCGCGACCGCCCGCTGATCCCACGGAAGAGAGAAGACGATGCACAGCACCCTGATCGTGGCCCGGATGGACATCGACTCCAGCGCCGAGGTCGCCAGGATCTTCGCCGAGTTCGACAAGACCGACATGCCGCACCGCATGGGCACCCGCCGCCGCCAGCTCTTCGCCTACCAGGGCCTGTACTTCCACCTGCAGGACTTCGACGGCGACAACGGCGGCGAGCGGATCGAGGAGGCCAGGACGGACCCCCGGTTCGTGCGCATCAGCGAGGACCTCAAGCCGTTCATCGAGGCGTACGACCCGAAGACCTGGCGGTCCCCGGCCGACGCGATGGCCACCCGCTTCTACGACTGGACGGCCTCGCGGTGACGAGGCGGCACATCTACACGAGGGGAGGCCACGACCAGTGGGTCGCCGGGTAGTGATCACGGGGATCGGAGTCCTGGCGCCGGGCGGGATCGGCGCCAAGAACTTCTGGAGTCTGCTGAGCGAGGGCCGCACGGCGACCCGGCGGATCTCCTTCTTCGATCCCTCACCGTTCCGTTCCAGGGTCGCGGCGGAGGCCGACTTCGACCCCGAGCTGCACGGGCTGTCTCCGCAGGAGATCCGCCGCATGGACCGCGCCGCCCAGTTCGCCGTGGTCACCGCGCGCGAGGCGCTGGCCGACAGCGGCCTGGATCTGGCGGAGTACGACCCGCACCGCACCGGTGTCACCATCGGCAGCGCGGTCGGCGCGACCACCGGGCTCGACGACGAGTACCGGGTCGTCAGCGACGGGGGCCGGCTCGACCTGGTCGACCACACGTACGCCCCGCAGCACCTGTACAACTACTTCGTGCCCAGCTCCTTCTCGGCGGAGGTGGCCTGGGCCGTCGGCGCCGAGGGACCCGTGACCGTCGTGTCCACCGGCTGCACCTCCGGCATCGACTCGGTCGGCCACGCCGTCGAGCTGATCCGCGAGGGCACCGCCGACGTGATGGTCTCCGGCGCCACGGACGCCCCGATCTCGCCGATCACCATGGCGTGCTTCGACGCGATCAAGGCGACCACGCCGCGCAACGACGACCCCGAGCACGCCTCGCGGCCCTTCGACGGGACCCGCAACGGCTTCGTGCTCGGCGAGGGCGCCGCGGTGTTCGTCCTGGAGGAGCTGGAGAGCGCACGCAGGCGCGGGGCGCACATCTACGCCGAGATCGCCGGCTACGCCTCCCGCTGCAACGCCTTCCACATGACGGGCCTGCGCCCCGACGGCCGCGAGATGGCCGAGGCGATCAGGGTGGCGATGGCCGAGGCGCGGATGGCCCCCGAGTCCATCGACTACATCAACGCGCACGGCTCCGGAACGAAGCAGAACGACCGCCACGAGACCGCCGCGTTCAAGCTCAGCCTGGGCGAGCACGCCTACCGCACGCCGGTCAGCTCCATCAAGTCGATGGTGGGGCACTCGCTGGGTGCGATCGGCTCGATCGAGATCGCGGCCTCGGCGCTGGCGATGGAGAACGCGATGGTGCCGCCCACCGCCAACCTGCACACCCCCGACCCCGAGTGCGACCTGGACTACGTGCCGCTGACCGCGCGCGAGCAGCGCACGGACGCGGTGCTGACGGTCGGCAGCGGATTCGGCGGGTTCCAGAGCGCGATGGTGCTGGCCCGCCCCGAGAGGAGTGCGGCATGAACGCCAGGGCAGTGGTCACCGGGATCGGCGTCGCCACCCCCAACGGAATGGGAGTGGAGGACTTCTGGGCCGCCACCCGGGTCGGGAAGAACGCGATCGGTCCGGTGACCCGCTTCGACGCGAGCCGGTACCCGTCACGGCTGGCGGGCGAGATCCGCGGCTTCGAGGCCGCGGACCACCTGCCGAACCGGCTGATCCCGCAGACGGACCGGATGACGCAGCTGGCCCTGGTCGCCGCCGACTGCGCCTTCGCCGACGCGGGCGTCGAGCCCGGGGACATCCCCGAGTTCGACATGGGCGTGGTCACCGCCTCCACCTGCGGCGGCTTCGAGTTCGGCCAGAACGAGCTCAAGAAGCTCTGGAGCCAGGGAAGTCAGTACGTCAGCGCCTACCAGTCCTTCGCCTGGTTCTACGCCGTCAACAGCGGCCAGATCTCCATCCGCAACGGCATGCGCGGCCCCAGCGGCGTGGTCGTCAGCGACCACGCGGGCGGTCTGGACGCCATCGCGCAGGCCCGCCGGCAGATCCGCAAGGGCAGCAGGCTGATCTTCTCCGGCGGCTTCGACGCGCCGGTCTGCCCCTGGGGGTGGGTCGCGCAGATCGCCGGAGGCAGGCTGTCCACCGGCGACGACCCCGAGACCGCCTACCTGCCCTTCGACTCCCGTGCCCGGGGATACGTGCCCGGGGAGGGCGGCGCGCTCCTGATCCTGGAGGAGGAGCGGACCGCCCGGGAGCGCGGCGCGGAGAACGTCTACGGCGTGATCGCCGGCTACGGGGCGACCTTCGACCCCAGGCCGGGCAGCGGCCGCGAGCCGGGCCTGCGCCGGGCCGCCGAACTCGCCCTCGCCGACGCCGGGGTGCGGCCGCGGGACGTCGACGTCGTCTTCGCCGACGCGGCCGGCACCCCCTCGCTGGACCGCGAGGAGGCCGAAGCCATCACGGCCGTCTTCGGCCCCTTCGGCGTCCCGGTCACCGCCCCCAAGACGATGACCGGGCGCCTCTACTCGGGCGCCGCGCCGGTGGACGTGGTCTCCGCCCTGCTCGCCGTCCGCGAGGGGCTGATACCGCCCACCACCAACGTGGAGCGTTCGGCCGAGTACGACATCGACCTCGTGACCGGGCAGCCGCGCACCGCCCCGGTGCGCACCGCCCTCGTGCTCGCCCGCGGCCACGGCGGCCACAACTCGGCGGTCGTCGTCCGGGCCGCCGACTGAGGGCAGGCGCCCACGATCCCGCGCCCGGCGCCGTGCCTCCCCCTTCACGGCGCCGGGCGCGCACGTTCCCGGCGCGTCCGCAGCGGGCGCGCCGCATCCGAGGAGAGGAAAGGACCCACATGCCCGAGCAGAAGTTCACCCTCGAGGACCTCAAGCGGATCCTCCGCGAGGGCGCCGGCACCGACGAGGGCGTCGACCTCGACGGAGACATCCTCGACACCGACTTCGAGGAGCTGGGCTACGAGTCGCTGGCGCTGCTGGAGACCGGCGGCCGCATCGAGCGCGAGTACGGCATCTCCCTGGACGACGACGTCTTCACGGAGAACCGCACCCCCCGCTCCCTGATCGACGCCGTCAACGAGCACCTCGCGGCGATCCTGACGCACTCGTGACGGCCCGCCGCCGGGCCCCGGGGGGTCCTCCCGGGGGCCCGGCGGCCTTCCCCGCCCACTCGCTCACTCGCCCACTCGCTCACGAACCCTTCCGGTTCCCTTTCCGACGAACCACCTGGAGAACAGACATGTCGCAGCAGAACAAGCGGGTCGCCGTGGTCACCGGCGCCACCAGCGGAATCGGCCTGGCCGTCGCACGCCTCCTGGCCCGGGACCACAAGGTGTTCATCGGGGCGCGGAACGCCGAGAACGTCGCACGGACCGTCAAGGAGCTCCAGGGCGAGGGCCTGGAGGTCGACGGCACCACCGTGGACGTCCGCTCCGCCGACGAGGTGCGCGCCTTCGTCCAGGCCGCGGTCGACCGCTTCGGCACGGTGGACGTGCTGGTGAACAACGCCGGACGCAGCGGCGGCGGCGTCACCGCCGACATCGACGACGAGCTGTGGGAGGACGTCGTCGACACCAACCTCAACAGCGTCTTCCGGATGACCCGCGAGGTGCTGAACACCGGCGGGATGCGCGGCAAGGACCGCGGCCGCATCATCAACATCGCCTCCACCGCGGGCAAGCAGGGCGTCGTCCTCGGCGCTCCCTACTCGGCCTCCAAGCACGGTGTCGTGGGCTTCACCAAGGCCCTGGGCAACGAGCTGGCCCCCACCGGCATCACCGTCAACGCCGTCTGCCCCGGCTACGTCGAGACGCCCATGGCGCAGCGGGTCCGGCAGGGCTACGCCGCCGCGTACGACACCACCGAGGAGGCCATCCTGGAGAAGTTCCAGGCGAAGATCCCGCTGGGCCGCTACTCCACCCCGGAGGAGGTCGCCGGCCTGGTCGGCTACCTGGCCTCCGACACCGCCGCCTCCATCACCTCCCAGGCGCTGAACGTCTGCGGCGGCCTCGGCAACTTCTGAGCGACCGGCCCCGCCCGGCCCGCCGGGCCCGGACGGAACCCCGGGCCCGCGCCGGGCCCGCCCGGAACCCGGACCCCGAACCCCGGAACCCGAACCCCGGAACCCGAACCCCGGACCCCGAACCCCGGACCCCGAACACCCGAACCGACTCCGAAGCAGAGGAGCACGAGCATGTCCCGGTCCGCCCTGCGCGAGGTGGAGCACGAGATCACCGTCTCGGCCCCGGCCGCCACCGTCTACCGGCTGATAGCCGAGGTGGAGAACTGGCCGCGGATCTTCCCGCCCACCATCTACGTCGACCACGTCGAGAGGAACGAGGACTCCGAGCGCATCCGCATCTGGGCCACCGCCAACGGCGAGGCCAAGAACTGGACCTCCCGCCGCGTCCTGGACCCGGAGAACCTGCGGATCGGCTTCCGCCAGGAGGTCTCCGCCCCGCCGGTCGCCTCCATGGGCGGCACCTGGGTCGTCGAGGCCCTCTCCGAAACCGAGTCCAGGGTCCGGCTGCTGCACGACTACCGCGCCGTCGACGACGACCCCGAGAGCCTGCGGTGGATCGACGAGGCCGTCGACCGCAACTCCCGCTCGGAGCTGGCCGCCCTGAAGGCCAACATCGAGCAGGCGCACGCCGCCGAGGACCTGACCTTCTCCTTCGAGGACTCGGTCCGCATCGCCGGCTCGGCCAAGGACGCCTTCGACTTCGTCAACGAGGCGGGCCTGTGGCCCGAGCGGCTGCCGCACGTGGCCACCGTCCGCTTCGAGGAGGAGACGCCCGGCCTGCAGACCCTGGAGATGGACACCCGCGCCAAGGACGGCTCGGTGCACACCACCAAGTCGTACCGGGTGGCCTTCCCGCACCACAGGATCGCCTACAAGCAGGTCACGCTGCCGGCCCTGATGACCCTGCACACCGGCTACTGGACGTTCGAGCAGGACGACCAGGGCGTGACCACCGCCACCTCCCAGCACACCGTCACCCTCAACACCGCGAACATCGAGCGGATCCTGGGCCCGGAGGCGACCGTGGAGGACGCCCGGGAGTACGTCCGCTCGGCGCTGAGCACCAACAGCCGCGCCACCCTCGGCCACGCCAAGGACTACGCGGAAGCCAGGGCCTGACCGTGCCGGGGCCCTTCACCGAAACCCAGGTGATCGTGGTCGGCGCGGGCCCGGTCGGGCTGATGCTCGCCGGGGAGCTGCGGCTCGCGGGCGCGGACGTGGTGGTCCTGGAGAGGCTCACCGCGCCCACCACCGAGTCGCGGGCGTCGACCCTGCACGCCCGCACCGTGGAGATCCTCGACGGCCGCGGCCTGCTGGAGCCGCTCGGCGACGTGCCGAACGACCCCAGGGGCCACTTCGGGGGCATCCCGCTCGACCTCACGCTGCCCTCGTCCCACCCGGGCCAGTGGAAGGTCCCGCAGACCCGGATCGAGGAGCTGCTGGGGCGCTGGGCGGCGGACCTGGGCGCGGACGTCCGGCGCGGCCACGAGCTGACCGGACTGACCGCGTCCCGGGACCACGTCGAGGTCGAGGCGGTCACCGCGGGCGGTGCGACCGTCCGCCTGCGGGCCGGATACGTCGTCGGCTGCGACGGCGAGGACAGCACCGTGCGCCGCCTGGGGGGCTTCGACTTCCCCGGCACGGACGCCGTCCGCGAGCTGCTGCGCGCCGACGTGTCCGGCATCGAGATCCCCGACCGCCGCTTCCAGCGGCTGGAGGGCGGCCTGGCCATCGCCGCCCGGCGCCCCGACGGGGTGACGCGCGTGATGGTGCACGAGTTCGGCGCCGTGCCCCGGCGGGGACAGCCGCGGTTCGCCGACGTCGCCGACGCCTGGAAGCGGGTCACCGGGGAGGACATCGGCGGCGGCACCCCGCTGTGGGTGAACTCCTTCGGCGACGCATCGCGGCAGGTCACCGCCTACCGCCGCGACCGGGTGCTCCTCGCCGGCGACGCCGCGCACCGGCAGATGCCCATCGGCGGCCAGGCGCTCAACCTCGGCCTCCAGGACGCGGTCAACCTCGGCTGGAAGCTGGCCGCGCAGGTGCGCGGCCACGCCCCCGAGGGCCTGCTCGACAGCTACCACGCGGAGCGGCACCCCGTCGGCCGGCGGGTCCTGGACAACATCAGGAGCCAGGCACTGCTGCTCCTGGGGGGCCCGGAGGTCGAGGCCGTCCGCGAGGTCCTGGCGGAACTCACCGGAGGCGAGGACGCGCGCCGGCACCTCGCCGCGATGGTCTCCGGCCTGGACGTCCGCCACGACGTCGGGCCCGGCGACCACCCCCTGCTCGGCCGCCGGCTCCCGCACTGGGAGCTGGCGACCGGCGAAGGACGCGTCACCACCGCGGAGCTGCTGCGCACCGGGCACGGCCTCCTGCTGCTCCTGCCGGGCGCGCGGGAGCGCCTGGAGGAGCTGCGCACCGCCGCCGCCCCCTGGGCGGAGCGGGTCCGCACGGTGACCGCCCGACCGGTGCCCGGCGGCCAGGAGGCGCCGGACACCGCGGCCCTCCTCGTGCGGCCCGACGGTCATGTCGTCTGGGCCGACGGCGACCCCGCGGGCACCGGCGTCACGGCGGCGCTGAACCGCTGGTTCGGCGCCGGGAGGAGGGCGGACGGGCCGGCGGCGCGGAAGGACCGGGCGCCGGCGTGGACCGCGACCAGAGCACCAGCGACGAAGTGGAGAACAGACATGGGCAGGCTCACGGGCAAGACCGCGCTCGTCACCGGCTCCAGCCGGGGCATGGGCCGCGCGGCCGCGCTGCGGCTGGCGGCCGACGGCGCACTGGTCGCCGTCCACTACACGAGCAACGAGGAGGCCGCCGCCGAGGTGGTCGAGCTGATCGAGAAGGACGGCGGCCGGGCCTTCACCGTCCGGGCCGAGCTGGGCGTGCCCGGCGACGTCCACGAGCTCTTCCTCGGCCTGGAGGAGGGGCTGCGCGAGCGCACCGGCGGGACGGACCTGAACATCCTGGTCAACAACGCCGGTGTGATGGGCGGGGTCAAGCCGGAGGAGACCACCCCGGAGAAGTTCGACCGGGTGTTCGCGGTCAACGCCAGGGCCCCGTTCTTCCTGATCCAGCGCGCGCTGAAGAACATGCCGGACGGCGGACGCATCATCAACATCTCCTCCGGCCTCACCCGCTTCGCGAACCCGGACGAGATCGCCTACGCGATGTCCAAGGGAGCGGTGGAGCAGCTCGCCCTGCACTTCGCGAAGTACCTCGGCCCGCGTGGCATCACCGTCAACAGCGTGGCGCCGGGCATCACCCGCAACGACAACCCCGTCTTCCAGATCCCCGAGGCGGTGGAGCAGATGAGCGGGCTGTCCGCCTTCGGCCGGGTCGGCGAGCCCGAGGACGTGGCCGACGTGGTGGCCTTCCTGGCCTCCGACGACGCCCGCTGGATCACCGGCTCCTTCGTGGACGCCACCGGCGGCACGCTGCTCGGCTGAGCCGCTGCTCGGCTGAGCCGCTGTCCGGCCGGGCAGCGTGCCGGGGGCCGGCGCCCCTCCACGGGCGCCGGCCCCGGCCGTTCGACGAGAACCCTCTGGCGGAACGGGAGCGAGATGCCTGAGAACAACCCCTCAGTCCCCGCCGCGGCCACGGCAGGCGGCGGCTGGACACCGGCCCTGTGGGGGCTGCTGCTCGTACTCGCGGGCAACATGCTCATCGACGCCCTGGAGGTCTCCGTGGCGCTGGTGGCGCTGCCCGCCATCGGGGACGACCTGGGCCTGGCGCCCGACCGGCTGCACTGGGTCGTCAGCGGATTCGCCGCCGGGTTCGGCGGCGTACTGCTCCTGGGCGGCCGGGTGGTCGCGCTGCTGGGACGCCGGCCGGTCTACCTGACCGCGCTCGCGGTCTTCGCCGCCGCGTCCCTCGCCGGCGCGCTCGCCGAGGACCCGGCGCTGCTGATCGCCACCCGCTTCGTCAAGGGCGTCTGCGCGGCGCTCACCGCCCCCACCGGCCTGGCGATCATCCTCTCGGCCTTCCCGCAGGGCCCGGCCCGCAACCGCGCGGTGTCGGTCTACTCCCTGTTCGGCGCGGCCGGGTTCGCCACGGGCCTGCTGCTCTCCGGCGCCCTCACCGAGATCGGCTGGCGCTGGACGTTCGCCTTCCCGGCGCCGGTGGCGCTGCTGCTGTTCGCCGCCGCCGTGCGCCTGGTCCCCGGCGACCCGCCCGACCGGAGCGGCGGCGGGAGCGGTCTGGCGGGCGCGGCCGGCCTCACCGTGGTGACGCTGCTGCTGGTGCACGCGATCGGCTCGGTGCCCCGCACCGGCTGGGGCGCCCCGTCCACCGCGGGCGCGTTCGCCCTCGCGGGGGTGCTGGCCGTCCTGCTCGCGCGCCGCGAGCTGACCGGCCCCCGCCCCCTGGCCGATGCCCGGCTCCTCACCCACGCGCCCCTGGCCCGCTCGGCCCTCGGAGCCGCCGCGCTCAACGGCTCCCACATCGGGATCCTCATGCTGAGCGCCCTGCACCTGCAGCGGCACGCGGGCCTCGGCCCGTGGCAGACCGGGCTCGCCTTCCTGCCCGCCAGCGCGCCGCTGGTGCTCAGCGCCCTGTACTCCGGCCGTATGGTCGCCCGCCTCGGCCCCGCGCGGCCGATCGCCGCCGGGGCGGCCGCGGCCGCCCTGGGCTACGCGCTCTACCCCCGCGACCCGTCCGCGCCGCTGGAGTACGCGACCGATGTGCTGCCCACCATGCTGCTGATCGGGGCCGCCTTCGTGCTCGCCTTCACCGCCCTCCACGTCCAGGCCACGAGCACGGCGCCGGCCGGCCGGCAGGCCGAGGCGGGCGGCCTGTACCAGACCGCCGTGCAGCTGGGCGCCGCCCTGACGACGGCCCTGACCGCCGCCGTGTACACGGCGGCGGGCCACGGGGCGGCCGTGCTGCTGGTCACGGCCGTCGGCGCGGCGGGCCTTGTGGTGGCGCTGCCGGGGCTGCGCCGGGAGACCCGCACCGACCCCCTGCCCGCCGACCTCACGAGGAGGCGGACTTGACGGCGAACCCGACGGCGGAACGGGCCGCGCACACCCGCGCGGCGCCGAAGGCCCCCGCCGGGGCGGCCGCCCCCGACGCCGCCCCGGACAGGGGCGTACGGGCCGCCGCCGACCACCAGGACCGGATCCGGGAACTCGACGCGTACGTGCGCCGGCTGATCGGCCGTGTGCTGGGAGTCGCCCCGCACCTCGTGGACACCGCGGGCCGCCCGATGAACAGCCTCGGCATCGGCTCCATCGCGGGCCTGGAACTCCAGCGCCGCATGGAGCGGGACCCGCACGTCCGGGTGGACCTGCGGCGGCTGCTCCTGGCGGGCAGCGCCGCCGAACTCGTCGACTGTCCGGCCGGGCAGCTGCGCGGGCGGCGTCACACCGGCGTGGACCCGGCGTGACGCCGCCCGCGACCGGTCCGGCCGCCGGTGGCGCGCGGCCCCACCCGGCCGCCGGGGAGGCGGAGTTCACCGTCGCCCGCGGCCGGCTGGACCTGTGGGTGGTGCGCAGCCCCGAGGGGCGCACCGCACGGGAACTCGACCGCTCGGTCCTGGACGACGCGGAACGGCGGCGGGCCGACATGTTCCTGCGGCCGGCCGACGGCCTGCTGTACACCGCGGCCCACATCGCGCTGCGCCGGCTGCTCGGCCGCTACCTGGGGGTGGCGGCCGAGGAGGTGAGGTTCTTCCGCGAGCCCTGCCCCGGATGCGGCGGGCCGCACGGCCGGCCCGCGGCGGCGCCGCCGGACCCGACGGACCCGGCCCCGCACTTCTCGCTCTCGCACAGCGGCGGCCTGGCCGTGGTGGGGGTGGCGGCGGTGCCGGTCGGGGTCGACGTGGAGCGGCTGCCCGGGGAGGAGACCGTCGAGGTGTGCACCCCGGCGCTGCACCCCGGCGAGCGCGCCGAACTGGCCGAGGTGGGGGGCGAGGCCAGAAGGGAGCTCTTCGGCCGCCTCTGGACGCGCAAGGAGGCCTACCTCAAAGGGCTCGGCACGGGCCTGGGGCGTGCGCCGGACCGGGACTACCTGGGCGCCGACGTCCGCCGCCACCCGCGCGGGTGGACCGTGCTGGACGTACTGCGCACCCCCACCCACACCGCCGCGGCCGCCGTGCGGGGCCGCGAGCCCGCGGTGGTGGCCGTCCGGCCGCTGGCCGAGACCTGCCTGCTCGCCGGCGGGGAGGCGCGCTCGGCGCGACCGGAGCCGGCCCCGGCGGCGCGCTGACCGGGCCGGCCGCCGAACGCCGGCCACCGGGCCCGCGGCGGTCCGGCCGGCCCCGCCGGCCCGTTCCCGTTCATCCGCACCGGCCGCGGCGCCCGCGCCGCGGCCGACGACGTCCGACCAACGACCCAGGGAGTGTGGCACGACCATGTCCGAGGAGAACGAGACGATCCATCACCGGATAGAGGAGCTGGCCGAGATCAAGGAGACGGCGCGCCGGGGACCGGACCCCGCCGCCACCGAACGCCAGCACGCCAGGGGGAAGCTGACGGCGCACGAGCGCATCGGGCTGCTCCTGGACAAGGGCACCTTCACCGAGGTCGAGCCGCTGCGCCGGCACCGCGCCACCGGCTTCGGCCTGGAGGACAGGAAGCCGTACACCGACGGGGTGGTCACCGGCTGGGGCACCGTCCACGGCCGGACCGTCTTCGTCTACGCCCACGACTTCCGGATCTTCGGCGG
>NZ_FOSG01000013.1 GCF_900114215.1 Streptomyces mangrovi
GGCCGTGCCGAAGGTCTCCACGAACAGGCCCACCGGCTCGGCCTTGCCGATCGCGTAGGCCACCTGCACCTCGCAGCGGGCGGCCAGCCCCGCGGCCACCACGTTCTTGGCGACCCACCGCATGGCGTAGGCGGCCGAGCGGTCCACCTTGGAGGGGTCCTTGCCGGAGAAGGCGCCGCCGCCGTGGCGGGCCATGCCGCCGTAGGTGTCGATGATGATCTTGCGGCCGGTCAGGCCCGCGTCCCCCATCGGGCCGCCGATCTCGAACCGGCCCGTGGGGTTGACCAGCAGCCGGTACCCGCCGGTGTCCAGCTTGACGCCGCCCCCCACCAGAGCAGCCAGCACCGGCTCGACGACGAACTCGCGGATGTCGGGGGCCAGCAGCGAGTCCAGATCGATGTCGGAGGCGTGCTGGGAGGAGACCACCACGGTGTCCAGCCGCACCGCCTTGTCCCCGTCGTACTCGACGGTCACCTGCGTCTTGCCGTCCGGGCGCAGGTAGGGGATGGTGCCGTTCTTGCGGACCTCCGACAGCCGGCGCGAGAGCCGGTGGGCCAGGTGGATCGGCAGCGGCATCAGCTCGGGCGTCTCGTCGCAGGCGTAGCCGAACATCAGGCCCTGGTCGCCGGCGCCCTGCCGGTCCAGCTCGTCTCCCTGTCCCTCCGGGGCGCCACCCTCCACCCGGGTCTCGTAGGCGGTGTCCACCCCCTGGGCGATGTCGGGGGACTGCGCCCCGATGGACACCGACACCCCGCACGAGGCGCCGTCGAAGCCCTTCTTGGAGGAGTCGTAGCCGATGGCGAGGATCTTGTTGCGCACCAGGGTGGGGATGTCGGCGTACGCGGCGGTGGTGACCTCCCCGGCCACATGCACCAGACCGGTGGTGATCAGCGTCTCCACCGCCACCCGGGAGGCGGGGTCCTGCTCCAGCAGGGCGTCGAGGATGGTGTCGCTGATCTGGTCGGCGATCTTGTCGGGGTGACCCTCGGTCACGGACTCCGAGGTGAACAGGCGGCGGGACACATCGCTCCCTGGGTTTGCAGCGGCTGCTGGCTGACTTGGTGTGCGGATCCGGTCGTCGGGCTGGCCCGAGCGCGGTCCGCCGTCAGTTTATCCGCAGCTCGTCGCGGATCCGCCAGGACGTCTCGCACTCCGACACACGACCAACGTGCCACACGACTCCCGCGAAGGGGAGAGGCCGTGCCCGGCGGGGGCCCGCGGCCCTGGTGGCACGGCCATGCGGACTTCCCGCCTCCGGTCTCACCCGGCGTTCAGCATGTGGACGACCTTGTCCCACACCGTGTCGGCGAGGGCCTCCTTGGGGCCGTGCGGCACGGGTGTCTCGCTGCCGTCGGCGCCCAGGACGACCGCCTCGTTCTCCTCCGCGCCGAAGGTCCTGTCCTCCCCCACCTCGTTGACGACCAGCAGGTCGCATCCCTTGCGGGCGAGCTTGGCCCGGCCGTTGGCCAGGACGTCGTCGGTCTCGGCCGCGAAGCCGACGACCACCTGCCCGGGGCGGGCGGCGGAAAGTCCGGCGAGCTCGGCGAGGACGTCGGGGTTGCGGACCAGGGCGACCGGTTCCGGTTCCTGCCCGTCCCGCTTCTTGATCTTCCCCTGGGCGTACCGGGCGGGCCGGAAGTCGGCCACCGCCGCGGCCATGACCACCGCGTCCGCGTCCTCGGCGGCCTTCAGCACGGCCTCCCGCAGTTGCACGGCGGTACCCACCGGCACCACGTCCGCGCCCGCGGGGTCGGGCAGGGATGTGTTGGCGGCCACCAGGGTCACCCGCGCGCCGCGTGCCACCGCGGTGCGGGCCAGGGCGTACCCCTGCCGGCCCGAGGAGCGGTTGCCCAGGAAGCGGACCGGGTCCAGTGGTTCGCGGGTGCCGCCCGCGCTGACCACGACGTGCCGTCCGGCCAGGTCGCGCCCGGGCGCGGCGCCGCGGGCCAGGAGCCGGCGGCAGACCTCGAAGATCTCGCCGGGGTCGGGCAGGCGTCCCTTGCCGGTGTCCTTGCCGGTCAGCCGTCCGACCGCGGGCTCGATGACGACCGCGCCGCGGCGGCGCAGGGTGGCCACGTTCTCGGCGGTGGCGGGGTGCTCCCACATCTCGGTGTGCATGGCGGGTGCGAAGACCACCGGGCAGCGGGCGGTGAGCAGGGTGTTGGTCAGCAGGTCGTCGGCGAGGCCGTGGGCGGCCCGGGCGAGGGTGTCGGCGGTGGCGGGCGCGACGACGACCAGATCGGCCTCCTGCCCGATGCGCACGTGCGGGACCTCGTGGACGTCCTCCCACACCCCCGTGGTCACGGGGTTGCCCGACAGCGCCGCCCAGGTGGGCTCGCCGACGAACTTCAGCGCCGAACCGGTCGGCACCACCCGTACGTCGTGGCCGGACTCCGTCAGCCTCCGCAGCAGCTCGCACGCCTTGTAGGCGGCGATGCCGCCGCTGACCCCCAGGACCACCCTGGGCTTGTCGGACCTGTCCATCCCTCGCCTCTCCCCGGCTCGGCGGCCCGTCGGCCGCTCACTCGCTCACTGTCGCGCGTCGGCGGCGGGCACGTCGGGGACGCTTCCGCCGGTACCCATGACACACCACGGGCCCGGCAGCCGCGCTGCCGGGCCCGTGGCGGTGGTGATGGTGCCGTCGTGCGGCCGGCCGCCATGGGCGGCCGGGGCCTCACTGCGTCGGGTTGTCGACGGCCTCGGAGGTCAGCAGACCCGCGTTGATCTCGCGGAGCGCGATCGACAGCGGCTTCTCGTGGACGTGGGTGTCCACCAGCGGGCCGACGTACTCCAGCAGGCCCTCGCCGAGCTGCGAGTAGTAGGCGTTGATCTGGCGCGCGCGCTTGGCGGCGTAGATCACCAGGCTGTACTTCGAGTCGGTGGCTTCGAGCAGCTCATCGATCGGCGGGTTGATGATGCCCTCGGGCGTGTTGATGGGAGAGGACACGCTCTACCTTCCGCTGCGGTGGATAAGACGGGCAGTGATCCGGCCGGGCCCCGGTACGGGATGCCTCCTGCCGGTGTCCCGGATTCCGGCGGCTGTCCTGCCCGGCCCTCCGGTGACGAATCCGGTGACGATCACGAAACCTTCATCAAGGCTAGCAGCTCGTGGCTGACGTCCTCGACGGAGGTGTTGACCAGGGTCACGTCGAACTCCGACTCGGCGGCCAGTTCGACCCTGGCCGCGGCCAGCCGCCGCTCGATGACCTCGGGGGACTCGGTGCCGCGGCCGGTGAGGCGGCGGACCAGCTCCTCCCAGCCGGGCGGGGCCAGGAAGACCAGCTGTGCCTCGGGCATCGACTCGCGGACCAGCCGCGCGCCCTGGAGGTCGATCTCCAAAAGCACCGGTTCTCCCGCCTCCAGCCGCTCCAGCACGGCCCGCCGCGGCGTACCGTAGCGGTTTCCCGCGAACTCGGCCCACTCCAGCAGCTCGCCGTTGGCGACCAGCTTGTCGAACTCCTCGTCGTCCACGAAGAAGTACTGGACACCGTGCCGCTCGCCGGGGCGCGGCCTGCGGGTGGTGGCGGACACCGAGAGCCAGATCTCCGGATGGACCTTGCGCAGATGAGCGACGACCGTGCTCTTGCCGACCCCGGAGGGGCCGGAGAGCACGGTCAGTCGCGGACGTTCACTCATACAGCGATTATCCCGGTTCCCAGGCAGGCCTGGAAACGTCAGGCGGAACCGCCGCCGAACTCACGCTCCAGGGAGGCGATCTGGTTGGATCCCAGGCCGCGCACCCGGCGGCTCTCGGAGATGCCGAGCCGCTCCATGATCTGGCGGGCCCGGACCTTGCCGACGCCGGGCAGGGACTCCAGGAGGGCGGAGACCTTCATCTTGCCGATGACGTCGTTCTCCTGGCCCTGCTTGATGACCTCGTGGAGCGAGGCGCCGGAGTGCTTCAGTCGGTTCTTGACCTCGGCGCGCTCCCGGCGAGCCGCGGCGGCCTTCTCGAGCGCGGCTGCGCGCTGTTCAGGGGTAAGGGGCGGAAGAGCCACGCCTACGTCACCTCGGATGTCGAACTGGTCGGATATTGGTCGGTGAGGAACCTAGTGGCCCCGCACCTGCGGAGCAACGAGCAACACGTCCCCCGGCGCCCCCCGGACCTGCGAGGACCCCGGAATTCGCGGTGCTCTCGTCGGAGACTAGCGGCCCATCGCGCCTGAGTCAGCGAGAACGGGGGAAAAGTCCTGGTCAGACTTGAGCCGACCTGGACATTCCCGGACAAATGGGCGCGGTTGAAGGGTTGATTCCGCGGGGTGCCCCGGTTTTTCCGGACCCTCCGGTTCTGCCCCGGCTGATCAGCCCAGGACCTCCCGCAGCGCGTCGGCCTCCCCGGCTGCGGCCTCCCGCAGGGCCCGCGGCGAAGGGCCTCGGCCCAGGACCCCCCGGCTGATGCTCGGCACCACGTTGCGCACCGCACCGCCGAAGACCCTCGGCAGGTCGGCCGCGGTGGCGCCCTGTGCCCCCAGCCCCGGCGCCAGCAGCGGGCCGTTGACCGCCAGGTCCGCGCCGGCCTCCCCCAGCGTCGCCCCGACCACCGCGCCGACCGGGCCGAGCGGATCGGCCCCGGCGTTCTCCCGTGCGATGTGGTCCAGCACCGTCTGGGCGACCGACGCACCGCCCCCGGCGGTGGCGCGCTGCACCTCGGCGCCCTCCGGGTTGGAGGTCAGGGCGAGGACGAAGACGCCCGAACCCGCCGCCCGCGCCGCGTCCAGGGCGGGGCGCAGCGAGCCGAAGCCCAGGTAGGGGCTGACGGTGACGGCGTCGGAGAACAGCGGACTGCCCGGATCCAGGTAGGCGGCGGCGTAGGCGGCCATCGTGGAGCCGATGTCGCCGCGCTTGGCGTCGGTGAGCACCAGGGCGCCGGCCGAGCGTGCGTCGGCGATCGCCCTCTCCAGGACGGCGATCCCGCGCGAGCCGAAGCGCTCGAAGAAGGCGGACTGCGGTTTGAGGACGGCGACCCGGTCGGCGAGGGCCTCCACCACCGTGCGGGTGAACCGCTCCAGCCCCGCCACGTCGTCGTCCAGGCCCCAGGCGGTCAGCAGCGCGGCGTGCGGGTCGATGCCGACGCACAGCGGACCGCGGTCGTCCAGGGCGCGGCGCAGCCGGGCGCCGAACGGCTCCGGGGCGCCGGGGGCCCGCGGGGCTTCGGATGGCTGCGCGGCTCCGGATGACTGCGGAGCTCCGGGAACGGTCATCGGGAGGTCACCTTCCGGGTGTCGGCGCCGACGGCCTCGGCGAGGGTGGCGTACGGACTCGCGGCCAGGCGCGCGGCCAGGCCCCGGTGGATTCGGCGGCACCACAGCGGGCCCTCGTAGACGAGGGCGCTGTAGCCCTGGACGAGGGTGGCCCCGGCCAGGACGCGCTCCCAGACGTCGTCGGCGGTCCGCACCCCGCCGACGCCGACGAGCGTGACGCGGTCGCCGACGCGGGCGTACAGACGGCGCAGCACGGCCAGGGAGCGGTCCTTCAGCGGCGCGCCGGACAGCCCGCCGGCACCGATGGCCTCGATCTCGGCGCGGTCGGCGGCCAGGCCCAGGCCGTCGCGGGCGACGGTGGTGTTGGTGGCGATGATGCCGTCCAGGCCCAACTCCACGGCGAGGTCGGCGACCGCGTCGACGTCCTCGTCCGCCAGGTCCGGGGCGATCTTGACCAGCAGGGGGACGCGGCGGCCGGGCACCGCCTCGTCGGCGGCGGAGCGCACCGCCGCCAGCAGCGGGCGCAGGTGCTCGGTCGCCTGGAGGTTCCGCAGACCGGGGGTGTTGGGCGAGGAGACGTTGACGACGAGGTAGTCGGCGTACGG
This sequence comes from Streptomyces mangrovi, assembly GCF_900114215.1. Lineage (GTDB taxonomy): Bacteria > Actinomycetota > Actinomycetes > Streptomycetales > Streptomycetaceae > Streptomyces > Streptomyces barkulensis. The sequence goes on from NZ_FOSG01000013.1 coordinate 5,807, forward strand.
GGCCAGCCGGGAGGCGGAGAGCGCGTAGTCGCCGGCGGCCTCGCTCTCGGGAGTGACCTTGGTCTTGCCGATGTTGACGCCGACGGTGGTGGGGAAGACGGCCCGGCGCCCCGCCAGGCGGGCGGCCACGGCGGCGGAGCCGTCGTTGTTGAAGCCCATGCGGTTGACCAGGGCCCGGTCGGCGACCAGGCGGAACAGCCGGGGCCCCGGGTTGCCGGGCTGGGGGTGGGCGGTGACGGTGCCGATCTCGACGTGGTCGAAGCCGAGCATGGTGAGCCCGTCGACGCCGACCGCGTTCTTGTCGAACCCGGCGGCCAGCCCGAAGGGGCCGCGCATCCGCAGGCCGAAGGCCTCGGTGGCCAGGGCGCGCCGCTGTGCCCGGCCCGGGGCCGCGACGGCCGCGACGAGGGCGCGCAGGCCGGGGACGCGGGCGGCCAGCCGAATCAGGGCGAACGCCAGGTGGTGCGCCCGCTCGGGGTCCAGGCGCCTGAGGATCAGGTGGAACAGCAGGGGATACATGCGGGTCTTCCGTGCGGCGGGCGGTACGGGATCCGGTGTCGGGGTCCGGCGGCGGGGTCTGATGTCGGTCCGGTGGCGGGGTGCTCTCGCGGTGAGGGGGACGCCGCTGCCGGCGTCCCCCTCACCCCCGGTCACTTCCCGCGGGCGGCTGTCAGGTGTTCCGCGTGCTCCTGCAGGGAGCGGACCCCGACCTCCCCGCGCGAGGTGGCCTCGATGCCCTGTACGGCGGCGGCCAGCGCCTGGACCGTGGTCAGACAGGGCACGGCGCGGGCGACCGCGGCGGTGCGGATGTCGTAGCCGTCCAGGCGGCTCCCGGTGCCGTAGGGGGTGTTGACGATGAGGTCGACCTCGCCGTCGTGGATGAGCTGGACGATGGTCCGCTCGCCGTTCGGCCCCTCGCCCTCGCTCTGCTTGCGCACCACGGTGGCGTCGATGCCGTTGCGGCGCAGCACCTCGGCGGTGCCGGAGGTGGCCAGCAGCTCGAAGCCCATCGCGACCAGCTCACGGGCCGGGAAGATCATCGAGCGCTTGTCGCGGTTGGCCACCGAGACGAAGGCCCGGCCCTTGGTGGGCAGCGCGCCGTACGCGCCCGCCTGCGACTTGGCGTAGGCGGTGCCGAAGACCGAGTCGATGCCCATGACCTCGCCGGTGGAGCGCATCTCCGGGCCGAGCACGGTGTCCACGCCGCGGCCCTGGACGTCGCGGAAGCGGCTCCAGGGCAGCACGGCCTCCTTCACCGAGATCGGCGCGTCCAGCGGCAGGGTGCCGCCGTCGCCGCTCGCCGGCAGCAGGCCCTCGGCCCGCAGTTCGGCGATGGTCGCGCCCAGTGAGATCCGGGCGGCGGCCTTGGCCAGGGGCACGGCGGTGGCCTTGGAGGTGAAGGGGACGGTGCGCGAGGCGCGCGGGTTGGCCTCCAGCACGTAGAGGATGTCCCCGGCCAGCGCGAACTGGATGTTGATCAGCCCGCGCACCCCGACGCCGCGCGCGATGGCCTCGGTGGAGGCCCGCAGCCGCTTGATGTCGTGGCCGCCCAGGGTGATCGGCGGCAGGGCGCAGGCGGAGTCGCCGGAGTGGATGCCGGCCTCCTCGATGTGCTCCATCACGCCGCCGAGGTAGAGCTCGGTGCCGTCGTAGAGCGCGTCGACGTCGATCTCGATGGCGTCGTCGAGGAAGCGGTCGATCAGCACCGGGTGCTCGGAGATCAGGCCGGCGTGGCGGGTGAGGTAGTCCCCCAGCGAGGCCTCGTCGTAGACGATCTCCATGCCGCGTCCGCCCAGCACGTAGGAGGGGCGGACCATGACCGGGTAGCCGATTCCGGCGGCGATCTCCTTGGCCTCGGCGAAGGAGAAGGCGGTGCCGTACTTGGGCGCGGGCAGTCCGGCCTCGACCAGCACCCGGCCGAAGGAGCCGCGGTCCTCGGCGAGGTGGATGGCCTCCGGGGAGGTGCCCACGACGGGGACGCCGTTGTCCTTGAGCGCCTGGGCCAGCCCGAGCGGGGTCTGGCCGCCGAGCTGGACGATGACGCCCGCCACCGGGCCGGCCTGCCGCTCGGCGTGGACGATCTCCAGGACGTCCTCCAGGGTGAGCGGCTCGAAGTACAGCCGGTCGGAGGTGTCGTAGTCGGTGGAGACGGTCTCGGGGTTGCAGTTGACCATCACGGTCTCGAAGCCCGCGTCGCGCAGCGCGAAGGAGGCGTGGACGCAGGAGTAGTCGAACTCGATGCCCTGGCCGATGCGGTTGGGGCCCGAGCCGAGGATGATCACCGCGGGCCTGGTGCGCGGGGCGACCTCGCTCTCCTCGTCGTAGGAGGAGTAGAAGTACGGGGTCCTCGCGGCGAACTCGGCGGCGCAGGTGTCGACCGTCTTGTAGACCGGGCGCACCCCCAGGGTGTGGCGCACCTCGCGGACGACGTCCTCGTGCAGGCCCCGGATCGCGGCGATCTGGGCGTCGGAGAAGCCGTACCGCTTGGCCTCGGCCAGCAGTTCGGGGTCGAGGCGGCCGGCCTCGGCCAGCTCGTCGGCGATCTCCTTGACCAGGAAGAGCTGGTCGGTGAACCAGGGGTCGATCCTCGTGGCCTCGAAGACCTCCTGCGGGCTCGCGCCGGCCCGGATGGCGGCCATGACGGTGTTGATCCGGCCGTCGGTGGGCCGCCGGGCGGCGGCCAGCAGCTCGTCCTTGTCCCCGAGACCGGCCACCGGGGTGGCGAAGTCGAACTGGCTGCCCTTCTTCTCCAGCGAGCGCAGCGCCTTGTTCAGCGCCTCGGGGAAGTTGCGGCCGATGGCCATCGCCTCGCCCACCGACTTCATGGTGGTGGTGAGGGTGGAGTCGGCGGCCGGGAACTTCTCGAAGGCGAAGCGCGGGACCTTGACCACCACGTAGTCGAGCGTGGGCTCGAAGGAGGCCGGGGTCCGCTCGGTGATGTCGTTGGGGATCTCGTCGAGGGTGTAGCCCACGGCCAGCTTGGCGGCGATCTTGGCGATCGGGAAGCCGGTGGCCTTGGAAGCCAGCGCCGAGGAGCGCGAGACGCGCGGGTTCATCTCGATGACGATGACCCGGCCGTCGGCGGGGTTGACGGCGAACTGGATGTTGCAGCCGCCGGTGTCGACGCCGACCTCGCGGATGACGGCGATGCCGATGTCGCGCAGGGTCTGGTACTCGCGGTCGGTGAGCGTCATCGCCGGGGCGACGGTGATGGAGTCGCCGGTGTGCACGCCCATCGGGTCGAAGTTCTCGATGGAGCAGACGACCACGACGTTGTCGTTGCGGTCGCGCATCAGCTCCAGCTCGTACTCCTTCCAGCCGAGGATGGACTCCTCCAGGAGCACCTCGGTGGTCGGGGAGAGCGTCAGCCCCTGGCCGGCGATGCGGCGCAGTTCGTCCTCGTCGTGGGCGAAGCCGGAGCCGGCGCCGCCCATGGTGAAGGAGGGCCGCACCACGACCGGGTAGCCGCCGAGCTCCTCGACGCCGGCCAGGACCTCCTCCATGGAGTGGCAGATGACCGAGCGGGCGGACTCCCCGTGCCCGATCTTCCCCCTCACCGCCTCCACGACCTCCTTGAACTGGTCGCGGTCCTCGCCCTTGCGGATGGCCTCGACGTTGGCGCCGATCAGCTCCACCCCGTACTTGTCCAGGGTGCCCGCCTCGTGCAGGGAGATGGCGGTGTTGAGCGCGGTCTGACCGCCCAGGGTGGGCAGCAGGGCGTCGGGGCGCTCCTTGGCGATGATCTTCTCGACGAACTCCGGGGTGATCGGCTCGACGTAGGTGGCGTCGGCGATCTCCGGGTCGGTCATGATCGTGGCCGGGTTGGAGTTGACCAGGACCACCCTCAGGCCCTCGGCCTTGAGGACCCGGCACGCCTGGGTGCCGGAGTAGTCGAACTCGGCGGCCTGCCCGATGACGATCGGGCCCGAGCCGATGACCAGGACGCAACGGATATCGGTGCGCTTAGGCACGCTGGCCCTCCATCAGGGAGACGAAGCGGTCGAACAGGTACGCGGCGTCGTGCGGCCCGGCCGCCGCCTCGGGGTGGTACTGGACGCTGAACGCGGGCCGGTCCAGCAGGCGCAGGCCCTCGACCACGCCGTCGTTGAGGCAGACGTGGGAGACCTCGGCGCGCCCGTAGGGGGTGTCGCCGGGCGCGTCGAGGGGGGCGTCCACGGCGAAGCCGTGGTTGTGCGCGGTGACCTCGACCTTGCCGGTCGTACGGTCCTGCACGGGCTGGTTGATGCCGCGGTGGCCGTACTTGAGCTTGTAGGTGCCGAAGCCCAGGGCGCGGCCGAGGATCTGGTTGCCGAAGCAGATGCCGAACAGCGGGGTGGAGCGCTCCAGCACCCCTCGCATGAGGGCCACCGGATGGTCTGCGGTGGCGGGGTCGCCGGGGCCGTTGGAGAAGAACACCCCGTCCGGGTCCACCGCGTAGACGTCCTCGATCGTGGCCGTGGCGGGCAGCACGTGGACCTCGATGCCGCGCTCGGCCATCCGGTGCGGGGTCATGCCCTTGATCCCCAGATCGACGGCCGCGACGGTGAAGCGCCTGGTACCGATCGCCGGGACGGTGTACGCCTCGGTGGTGGCCACCTCGGCGGCCAGGTCGGCTCCGGTCATCTCGGGGGCGGCCTTCACCCTGGCCAGCATCGCGGCCTCGTCGGCGACCGCGTCGCCGGAGAAGATGCCGACCCGCATCGCGCCGCGCTCGCGCAGGTGGCGGGTGAGCGCCCGGGTGTCGACACCGCTGATGCCGACGACGCCCTGGGCGGTCAGCTCCTCGTCCAGGGTGCGCACCGAGCGCCAGTTGGAGGGCACGCGGGCGGGGTCGCGCACCACGTAGCCGGCCACCCAGATCCGCTTCGACTCCGGGTCCTCGTCGTTGACGCCGGTGTTGCCGATGTGCGGGGCGGTCATGACGACCACCTGCCGGTGGTAGGAGGGGTCGGTCAGGGTCTCCTGGTAGCCGGTCATGCCGGTGGAGAACACGGCCTCGCCGAGGGTCTCGCCCACGGCCCCGTAGGCGCGGCCGCGGAAGGTGCGGCCGTCCTCCAGGACGAGTACGGCGGGCACCCTGGAGGCTTTGCGGGCGGAGGTCGTCATCGTGCGCCTTCCTCGTGGTGCGTGGTGGCGGCAGCGTCGGTGGTGCCGTGGGGGTCGTCCGCGGCGCCGGTGGCGCCGGGTGCGCCGGCCGTGCCGAAGCCGCCGCCGGACATGGCGCGCAGCTCCTCCAGCCAGGCGGCGTGCTCGGCGGCGCGGTCGGAGCGGAAGCCGGAGTCCAGCAGGCGGTCGCCGTGCTCCCAGGTGATCACCAGCAGACCGTCCTCGGTGAGGACCTTGCCGGCGATGCCCTTGTCGAGCCGGGCGCCGCGCAGCCTGCCGGCCGGGATGAAGAAGTCGTTCGCCCCGGGCCGCACCACGTGCACACCCTGCTCGGTGAGGGTGAGCTCGGCGCGGCTGCGGGCGCCCAGGCCGTGGGCGACGATCCGCTCCAGCCACTGCCCGGCCGTGGTGGAGCCGTGGTAGCGGCCGGTCATGGTCAGCCTCGGCTCACCGGGGCCGGCGGGCGCCTGGGGCAGTTCGGGGAGGTCGGACTGGAGCACCGAGCGCCACTTCCAGCCCTCCCTCATCAGCCAGTACACCAGGGCGACGACCAGCAACAGGCCGATCACCCAGGCGATCCGGGGCGCCCAGTCGGTGACCTGCTGCGACTCGGGCGCCGCGGCGAAGCGGATGGCGGTCGGTACCGGTGAGAGGTTCATACGAGCTTTCCGTCCATGACTGTCGCCCTGCCCCGCAGGAACGTGTGTGTGACCCGGCCCGGCAGCTCGCGTCCCTGGTAGGGGGTGTTGCGGCTGCGGGAGGCGAAACCTGCGGAATCCACCGTTCCACGGTAGGCCGGATCGACCAGGGTGAGGTTGGCGGGCTCACCAGCCGAGACGGGCCGTCCCTGGCCGGCCAGGCGCCCGATGGCCGCGGGACGGAAGGACATGCGGTCCGCGACGCCCGCCCAGTCCAGCAGTCCGGTCTCCACCATCGTGTGCTGGACGACGGACAGCGCGGTCTCCAGGCCGACCATGCCCATGGCGGCCGCGCCCCACTCGCAGTCCTTGTCCTCGTGGGGGTGGGGGGCGTGGTCGGTGGCGACGCAGTCGATGGTGCCGTCGGCCAGCGCCTCGCGCAGGGCCCTCACGTCGGCCTCGGTGCGCAGCGGCGGGTTGACCTTGTAGACCGGGTCGTAGGAGCGCACCAGCTCGTCGGTGAGCAGCAGGTGGTGCGGGGTGACCTCGGCGGTGACGTTCCAGCCCTTGGACTTGGCCCAGCGCACGATCTCCACCGATCCGGCGGTGGACAGGTGGCAGACGTGCAGCCGGGAGCCGACGTGCGCGGCCAGCAGCACGTCACGGGCGATGATCGACTCCTCGGCGACGGCCGGCCAGCCGCCCAGGCCCAGCTCGGCGGAGACCGTCCCCTCGTTCATCTGGGCGCCCTCGGTCAGGCGGGGTTCCTGGGCGTGCTGGGCGATGACGCCGTCGAAGGCTTTGACGTACTCCAGCGCCCGGCGCATGATCACCGCGTCGTCCACGCACTTGCCGTCGTCGGAGAAGACGCGCACCGAGGCGGCCGACTCGTGCATCGCGCCCAGCTCGGCGAGCTGCTTGCCCTCCAGGCCGACGGTGACGGCGCCGACCGGCTGCACGTCGCAGTGGCCGGACTCCCGCCCCAGCCGCCAGACCTGCTCGACGACGCCGGCGGTGTCGGCGACGGGGAAGGTGTTGGCCATGGCGTGCACGGCGGTGTAGCCGCCGGACGCCGCGGCCCGGGTGCCGGTCAGCACGGTCTCGGAGTCCTCGCGGCCCGGCTCGCGCAGATGCGTGTGCAGGTCCACCAGGCCCGGCAGCAGGATCTGCCCGTCCGCCTCGACCACACGGGCGCCGTCGGCGTCCAGGCCGGTGCCGACGGCCGCGACGGTCTCGCCGTCGATCAGGACGTCCAGTGCCCGGTCGCCCAGCACCTTCGCGCCGCGGATCAGGGTCTTGCTCATGGGTGTCACTTCTCCTCGGTACGGGCGGCGGTTCCGGTGGTGGCGGCGGTTTCGGCGGTGCCGGTGGCGGTGTTGCCGCTGCCGCCCGCGTGCTCGGAGCCGCCGAGCAGCAGGTACAGGACGGCCATGCGGATCGAGACGCCGTTGGCGACCTGTTCGGTGACGGTGCAGCGGCCGGAGTCGGCCACCTCGGCGGTGATCTCCATGCCCCGGACCATCGGCCCGGGGTGCATCACGACGGCGTGCTCGGGCATCCGCTCCATGCGCTGTACGTCGAGGCCGTAGCGTCGGGAGTACTCGCGCTCGGTGGGGAAGAAGGCGGCGTTCATCCGCTCGCGCTGGACGCGCAGCATCATCACGGCGTCGGACTTCGGCAGCACGGCGTCCAGGTCGTAGGAGACCTCGCAGGGCCAGCCCTCGACGCCGACCGGCAGCAGGGTGGGCGGGGCCACCAGGGTGACCTGGGCGCCCAGGGTGTTCAGCAGGTCGACGTTGGAGCGCGCGACCCGGCTGTGCAGGATGTCGCCGACGATCGTGATCCGCCGGCCGGCCAGGTCCCGGCCGAGTCCGGCGTCCGGGCCGATCAGGCGGCGGCGCATGGTGAACGCGTCGAGCAGCGCCTGGGTGGGGTGCTGGTGGGTGCCGTCGCCGGCGTTGACGACGGCGGCGTCGATCCAGCCGGAGGTGGCCAGGCGGTAGGGGGCTCCGGAGGCCCCGTGCCGGATGACGACGGCGTCCACGCCCATCGCCTCCAGGGTCTGGGCGGTGTCCTTGAGGGACTCGCCCTTGGAGACCGAGGATCCCTTGGCCGCGAAGTTGATGACGTCGGCGGACAACCGCTTCTCGGCCGCCTCGAACGAGATGCGGGTGCGGGTGGAGTCCTCGAAGAAGAGGTTGACGATCGTGCGGCCGCGCAGCGCGGGCAGCTTCTTGATCGGGCGGTCGGCCAGGCGCGCCATCTCCTCGGCGGTGTCGAGGATGCGCACGGCGTCGTCGCGGGTGAGGTCGGCGGCCGAGATCAGGTGACCGGAAGTCCGGGGGTTGCCCCCGGGGAAGAGCGGCATCTGGATGTGCTCCGGTGTGTGGAGGTTCTGAGGCGTGCGGGCGCGCGGTCGCGGCCGCGGGGCCGCCGGGCCCGGGAGAACGGGAGCGGCGCAGGGGGTGCGGAGGCAGGCGCGGGAAGGGAGCGGAGGGGAGCGCTACCGCTCGCCGGACGGGGAGGCCCCCGCCTCGCGACGCTCGCCCAGGAGCACGCCGTCGCGGCCGTCCTCCTCGGCGAGCCGGACCTTGACCGTCTCCCGCAGCGACGTGGGCAGGTTCTTGCCGACGTAGTCGGCGCGGATCGGCAGTTCGCGGTGGCCGCGGTCGACCAGGACAGCGAGCTGCACGGCGCGGGGCCGGCCGATGTCGCCGAGCGCGTCGAGCGCGGCCCGGATGGTGCGGCCGGAGAAGAGCACGTCGTCGACCAGGACGACCAGGCGTCCGTCGACGCCCTCGGCCGGGATCTCGGTGCGGGCCAGGGCACGGGCGGGGCGCATCCGCAGATCGTCGCGGTACATGGTGATGTCGAGCGAGCCGACCGGCAGCGGGCGGCCGGTGATCTCCTCCAGCTTGGCCCCCAGCCGCCTGGCCAGGTGCGCGCCGCGGGTGGGGATGCCCAGGAGGACCACGTCGTCGGCGCCCTTGGCGCGCTCGACGATCTCGTGGGCGATGCGGGTGAGGACCCGCGCGATGTCCGGTGCCTCCAGTACGGGGCGGACCGGGCCGGAACCGTTGCCGTCCAGTTCTCCCATGGATGTGTCCACGGTAAACGGACCTCCTTCCCCGCCTCACGGGACGGGCCTTAAAGGACGTCGGATGGTGCGCCGTCAACGGTACCAGCCTGTCCGGGGCCGTCCGGACGGGCTGCCCGGAAGGCCGTCCGGGCGTTCGCTCCGGGCGCCCGCCGGGCCGCCGCGCACCCGGGTGCGCGGGCCCGTGCCTCCCGCGCACCCCCCGGTATGGACCGGCTCGGCTTGACGCCGTACATTACGCTGCGTAACATCACAGTGAGTTACGAAGACGTCCTCCGGGGAGCCATATGTCCAGCGAATACGCCAAACAGCTCGGGGCCAAGCTCCGCGCCATCCGCACCCAGCAGGGGCTCTCCCTCCACGGTGTCGAGGAGAAGTCCCAGGGCCGCTGGAAGGCGGTCGTGGTCGGCTCGTACGAGCGCGGCGACCGTGCCGTGACCGTGCAGCGGCTGGCCGAGCTGGCGGACTTCTACGGCGTCCCGGTGCAGGAGCTGCTGCCGGGCAGCACGCCGGGCGGAGCCGCCGAGCCGCCGCCGAAGCTCGTTCTGGACCTGGAGCGGCTGGCCCACGTGCCTTCCGAGAAGGCGGGCCCGCTGCAGCGGTACGCCGCGACGATCCAGAGCCAGCGCGGTGACTACAACGGCAAGGTGCTGTCGATCCGCCAGGACGACCTGCGCACCCTCGCCGTCATCTACGACCAGTCGCCCTCGGTGCTGACCGAGCAGCTCATCGGCTGGGGTGTGCTGGACGCCGACGCCCGTCGCGCGGTCCAGCACGAGGAGGCCTGAGGCACTCCCCCGCGGCCGCCACCGCCACCGGGCGGGACCTCCGTGCGAGGGTTCCGCTCCCGGTGGCGGCCGCGTTCCGCGCCGTTGCCCCGGGGATGCCGGACGGCGAGGGGCCCGGGACACCCGACGGGTGTCCCGGGCCCCTCGCCGCTTCCGAGGACCTTGAAGTCCTGAGGTACGGCCGCCCCCGGCCCGAACCGCTCAGACGCGCTTCAGCGTCGGCTTGAGCTCCTTCAGCCGGCCCAGCAGGCCGTTGACGAAGGTCGGGGAGTCGTCGGTGGAGAACTCCTTGGCGAGTTGCACCGCCTCGTCGATCACCACCGCGTCGGGTACGTCGTCCTCCCAGATCAGCTCGTACGCGCCGAGCCGCAGGAGGTTGCGGTCCACCGACGGCATCCGGTCCAGCGTCCAGCCGACGGCGTAGGTGGCGATCAGCTCGTCGATCCGGTCCGCGTGCTCCGCGTACCCCTCTACGAGCTGCATCGTGTACTCACCGACCGGCGGCTGCCGCTCGTCGGTCCGCGCGTGCCGGATCCAGTCCGCCAGCACGGCCGTCACGGCGCTGTCGCGCTGGTCGGCCTCGAACAGGATCTGGAAGGCCCGTTTACGTGCCTTGCTGCGGGCTGCCACGGTTAGCTGTTCACCCGTCCGAGGTACTCGCCGGAGCGGGTGTCGACCTTGATCTTCTCACCGGTGGTGATGAAGAGCGGAACGCCGATCTCGTAGCCGGTCTCCAGCCGGGCGGGCTTGCTGCCGCCGGTGGAACGGTCGCCCTGGACGCCCGGCTCGGTGTACTCGATGACCAGCTCGACGGCGGCGGGCAGTTCGATGAACAGCGGGTTGCCCTCGTACACGGCGACCGTACACTCCTGGCCCTCCAGCAGGTAGTTGGCGGCGTCGCCGACGACCTCGGGGGTGATGGGCATCTGGTCGTAGGTCTGGGTGTCCATGAAGACGAAGTCGGCGCCGTCCTTGTAGGAGAACTGCATGCCGCGCCTGTCCACGGTGGCCGTCTCGACCTTGGTGCCGGCGTTGAAGGTCTTGTCGACCACCTTGCCGGAGAGCACGTTCTTGAGCTTGGTGCGGACGAAGGCGCCGCCCTTGCCGGGCTTGACGTGCTGGAACTCGACTACGGACCAGAGCTGGCCCCCGTCGAGCTTGAGCACCATGCCGTTCTTGAGGTCGTTCGTGGTGGCCACGGTCGCGGAATCTCCTGAGACTGCTGCTGCGGAAGACCGAAGGACCACGCCCCCGTGTCACAGGGCGAGCAGTTCCTTGGTCGTGATGGTGAGTAGCTCCGGTCCGCCGTCTGCCTGCGGGCGGACGACGAGCGTGTCGTCGATCCGGACGCCGCCCCGTCCCGGGAGGTGGACCCCCGGTTCGACGGTGACCGGCACACAAGCGTCCAGTTTACCCATGGCCGCGGGCGACAACCGAGGGTCCTCGCCGATTTCCAGCCCCACGCCGTGCCCGGTGCCCGGTTCCAGGACGTCACCGTACCCGGCCGCCTCCAGCGGATGGCGGGCGGCCCGGTCGACCTCACGGTACTCCGTCCCCGGCAGCAGCGCCTCCCGCCCGGCGCGCTGGGCCGCGAAGACCAGCTCGTACAGCTCGATCTGCCAGTCGGCGGGGGCCGGGCCGATGACGAAGGTGCGGCCGATCTGGCAGCGGTAGCCGCGGTAGCGTGCGCCCAGCCGCACGCTCAGGAAGTCGCCCTCCTCCACCCGCCGGTCCCCGGGCCGGTGGCCGGGCAGGCCGGAGTTGCGGCCGGTGCCGACGCAGGTGGGGAAGGCGGGGCCGTCGGCACCGTGGTCCATCAGGCGCCTCTCCAGCTCCAGCGCCAGATGGCGTTCGGTGCGGCCCACCAGGATGGACTCCAGCAGCTCGCCGAGCGCGTGGTCGGTGATCTCCGCGGCGACGCGCAGCGCCGCCAGCTCCTGCTCGTCCTTGACCAGGCGCTGCTGCTCCACGGCGCGGCCCAGGCCGGTCAGGCGCAGCCGGGGCGCGGCCGCGGCCAGGGCCCGGTGCCGGACCACGGTGAGGTCGTGCTCCTCCACCGCCAGCAGGGCCGTTGCGGGCCCGGCCGCCGCGAGTTCGGCGGCGGCGACGGCCGGGTCGGACACGTCCCCGGGCAGGACGGTGCAGCGCAGGTCGCCCGTGGTGCACGGCGGCCCGGTGCGTCCGTCGGTGACGGGCGCGGCCGGGCTCAGCAGGGTGTCGCGGCCGTCCGCCCCGAGCAGCAGGACCGCTCCGGGGACGGACCAGCCGGTCAGGTAGCGGACGTTGGCGGGCCGGGAGACCAGGGCGGCCTCTCCGCCCGCCGCCGTCCAGCGGTCGCGCAGTCGGCTGCGGCGGGCCACGTACACCTCGGACATGCCCCTGAGCGTACGCAGCGTGACACGCGGTGGCGTCCCGACACGTCCGGACCGCCCGCCGTCCGGACGCCCCTCCGTACCCGCCGCCGGCCCGGCCGTACGCGCTACCAGCTCGGCGGGCTGGTGAGCGCGCGGGCCACAGCCTCGTCCAGCAGCCGTGCGGTGGTGGCCACGTCCTGCCGGGAGTTGTCGATGATCGGCAGCCCGGAACCGTACCAGCCGGCCATCCGGCCGTGGATGCGGGCGACCTCCTCGTCCGACAGCCGGCGGTTGCCGGTGCGCTCGGCGTTGCGCTCCAGGACGACCTCCAGGCCCGGCAGCAGCACCACCGGGATCAGGCCGGGGCCGACGTGCCGCTTCCAGCCGCCGAGGCCGACGACGGGCCGATCGGGGAAGACGGCGTCGTCCAGGATGCAGGAGATGCCGTTGGCCAGGAAGTTCCGGGCGGCGAAGCCGCAGGTGCGGCGGGCGAGACGGTACTGCGCCTCGGAGTGCTCGTTCCAGCCGGACTGGGGGTCGGCGAAACCGGAGCGCACCCATTCGCGGACGTCGTCCAGGCTGATGTGCGCGGTGGGCACACGGCGGGTGTCCGCCCAGTACCGGGCGACGGTGGTCTTGCCGGCGCCGGCCGGGCCGATCAGCAGGACGGCGACGGCGGCGGTGTGCACGGCCTCCACCGTGACGGGGCCGGCGGCCGGGTCGGCCGGGTCCGATATCTGCACCGGTGCGCCGGGCGGCAGTCGGAGGTGGCCGGTGGCGTCCGGGGCCTGAGGCGGGGGTGCGGGGGTGGGCGCGGAGGCCGGGGGCGGCCCGGCGGGAGGCGCCGCGGGCGGGGCCGCCGGCGGTGCGGCGGGCGGGACCGGGCGCGAGGGAGGCGGGGGCGGGGGGACCCGGTGGGGGGCGTTCCAGCCGGGGTGGACGGCGGGCTGCGGGTGCGCGTGGGGGTGTGGCGGGTGTCCCTGCTGGTGTCCCTGTGGGTGTCCTTGCGGGGAGCCCTGGGGGGAGCCCGAGGGCGGGACGGGCCGCTGCGTCCCGTACTGCTGCATCCGGTCCCAACTCCGTTTCCGTCCGGTGTGCCGGCCGGGCTCGGTGGGCCCGGCCGGACGTCACCTCGTCCGTCCGGCACCGAACGGTACCTTCCCCCGGCCGGTGCCGTGTGAACGGTCGGTGGTTCGAAGTGGTGCCCGCGGCCCGTCCCGGCCCGTCCCGGTCCCTCAGCTGTGCGGCCGGTCGCCCGCCAGGGCGCGCAGGGCCAGCTCGTAGGAGCCGATGCCGAAACCGGCGATGGTGCCGGAGGCCACGGCCGCCACGACCGAGGTGTGGCGGAACTCCTCGCGGGCGTGGGGATTGGAGATGTGCACCTCGATCAGCGGAGCGGTGCGCTGGGCGGCGGCGTCGCGCATCCCGTACGAGTAGTGGGTGAACGCGGCGGGGTTGAGGACGACCGGGAGGGACGCGTCGGCGGCCTCGTGGAGCCAGCGGATCATCTCGCCCTCGTCGTTGGTCTCGCGGACCTCGACCTCCAGGCCCAGTTCCCTGCCCAACTCCGTGCACCGCTCGACGAGCCCGGCATAGGAGGTGGAGCCGTAGACGTCCGGCTCGCGGGAGCCCAGACGGCCGAGGTTGGGGCCGTTGAGGACGAGGACCCTTGGGGGCGCGGCGCCGCTCACGCGGCGATCTCCGCGTGGGCGGCGAGCAGCATCGCCGGGTCCGGCCCCTCCAGGACGGCGGGCCGGGCCAGGCCGTCCAGGACGATGAAGCGCAGCCGGTCGCCGCGGGTCTTCTTGTCGACCTTCATCGTCTCCAGCAGCTTGGGCCACTGGTCGCCCCGGTAGGTGACGGGCAGCCCGACGGCGGTGAGGACCGCCCGGTGCCGGTCGGCGGTGGCGTCGTCCAGCCGGCCGGCGATACGGCCCAGCTCGGCGGCGAAGACCATGCCGACGGCGACGGCCGCGCCGTGCCGCCAGTTGTAGCGCTCGTTCTTCTCGATGGCGTGGGCCAGGGTGTGCCCGTAGTTGAGGATCTCCCGCAGGCCCGACTCCTTCAGGTCGGAGGAGACCACCTCGGCCTTGACCCGGATGGAGCGCTCGATCAGCTCGCGGGTGTGCGGGCCCGCGGGGGTGCGGGCGGCCTCGGGATCGGACTCGATCAGGTCCAGGATGACCGGGTCGGCGATGAAGCCCGCCTTGATGATCTCGGCCAGGCCGCTGACGTAGTCGTGCACCGGCAGCGACTCCAGCGCCGCCAGGTCGCACAGCACCCCGGCCGGCGGGTGGAAGGCGCCCACCAGGTTCTTGCCCTCGGCGGTGTTGATGCCGGTCTTGCCGCCGACGGCCGCGTCCACCATGCCCAGCACCGTGGTGGGCACCGCGATCCAGCGCACCCCGCGCAGCCAGGTCGCCGCGACGAAGCCCGCCAGATCGGTGGTCGCTCCCCCGCCGACGCCGACGACGACATCGGTGCGGGTGAAGCCGGAGGTCCCCAGCGCCTTCCAGCAGTACGCGGCGACCTCGGCGGTCTTGGCCTCCTCGGCATTGGGCACCTGGATGGCGATGGCCTCGTACCCCTGGCCCGCCAGGTCCTCGCGCAGCACCTCGCCGGTCTCGGTCAGCGCCTCGGGGTGGATCACGGCCACCCGGCGGGCGTCGGGGCCGATCAGGTGCGGCAGTTCGTCCAGGAGCCGCTGTCCGACGAGGACGTCGTAGGGCGCGGTACCCGCGGCGGGGCCGACGGCGATACGGGTGGGAGGTGTGGTGGTCATGTGTCCTTCAGCTCGAGTGCGTCCAGGACCGCCTGGGCGGTCTCCTCCGGGTCGCGGCCGGCGGTGTCGACGACCGCGCGGGCCACCTCGGTGTACAGCGGGCGGCGCTGCTCCATCAGGGTGCGCCACTGTTTGCGGGGGTTGACCGCCAGCAGGGGGCGCGGGGCGTCCAGTCCGACGCGTTTGACGGCGTCGGCCAGGGCCACGTCCAGGAAGACCACGGGGAGCCCGGCGAGCAGCTCGCGGGTGCCGGGGTCCATGACGGCGCCGCCGCCGAGCGAGACCACTCCGTCGTGCCCGGCCAGGGCCGCGCGTACCGCCTCCCGCTCCAGCTCGCGGAAGTGCGGCTCCCCGTCGTCGACGAAGATCTCGGCGATGGCCCTGCCCGCCGCCGCCTCGATGTCCGCGTCGGTGTCGCGCAGCGCCACCCCCAGCCTGCGGGCCAGTACGGCGCCCACGGTGGTCTTGCCCGCGCCGGGCGGGCCCACCAGGACCACGGCCGGGCCGGCGCCTGCCTCCCGCGGCCGCCCGGCGCTCACCGGATCTCCAGGTTGTCGAGGAAGCCGGTCACGTTGCGGCGGGTCTCGGCGACCGAGTCGCCGCCGAACTTCTCGGCGACCGCGTCGGCCAGCACCAGCGCGACCATCGCCTCGGCGACGATCCCCGCGGCCGGGACCGCGCACACGTCCGAGCGCTGGTGGTGGGCGCGGGTGGCCTCGCCGGTGGTCACGTCCACGGTGGCCAGCGCCCGCGGCACGGTGGCGATCGGCTTCATCGCCGCCCGTACCCGCAGCACCTCGCCGGTGGACAGCCCGCCCTCGGTGCCGCCCGACCGCCCCGAGGAGCGGCGCACCCCGTTCTCGGTGGGCACGATCTCGTCGTGCGCCTTGGAGCCGGGCACCCGGGCCAGCTCGAAACCGTCGCCGACCTCCACGCCCTTGATGGCCTGGATGCCCATCAGCGCCCCGGCCAGCCGGGCGTCCAGCCGGCGGTCCCAGTGCACATGGCTGCCCAGCCCGACCGGCACCCCGTGGGCGACGACCTCGACGACGCCGCCGAGGGTGTCGCCGTCCTTGTGGGCGGCGTCGATCACCTCGACCATCGCCCGGCTCGCCTCCGGATCCAGGCAGCGCACCGGATCGGCGTCCAGCCGCTCCACGTCACCGGGCCGCGGCAGCGTGCCCGCCGGGGCCTCGGCGCCGCCCAGCGCGACGACGTGGGAGACGATCTCGATGCCGGCCGTCTCCCTCAGGTACGACCGGGCGACCGTGCCCAGTGCCACGCGGGCGGCCGTCTCCCGTGCCGAGGCCCGCTCCAGGATCGGCCGGGCGTCGCCCACGCCGTACTTCTGCATCCCGGCCAGGTCGGCGTGGCCGGGGCGGGGCCGGGTCAGCGGCGCGTTGCGGGCCAGCTCGGCCAGCTCGGCCTCGTCCACCGGGTCGGCCGCCATGACCTTCTCCCACTTGGGCCACTCGGTGTTGCCGATCATGATCGCGACCGGGGAGCCCAGGGTGAGTCCGTGCCGCACCCCGCCCAGGAAGGTGACCTCGTCCCGCTCGAACTTCATCCGCGCGCCGCGACCGTAGCCCAGCCGCCGCCGCGCCAGCTCGTCCGCCACCATCCCCGTGGTGACCGGCACGCCGTAGGGCAGTCCCTCCAGCGTCGCCACCAGTGCGGGGCCGTGCGACTCCCCCGCGGTCAGCCAGCGCAACCTGCTCAACGGTGCTCCTCAGTCCAGGACCGTACGTGCTCGGTCCCGATCCTTTCACGATCGCACCGCGGGACCGGCCGCCCGTCCAGCAGACGGGACGCCCGTCTCGGCTGCCGGGCCCCCGCTCCGGTGTGTCAGGCCGTACGCGCCGCCAGCGCGGCCTCGCCCGCCGCGCGCATCGCGGCCAGCGGGGCCGGGCAGCGGCCGGTCATCATCTCGACCTGGAGGACCGCCTGGTGGACCAGGAGGTCCAGGCCGCCCAGGACCCGCCCGCCGCGCGCGGACCAGGCGGCGGCCAGCGGGGTCGGCCAGGGCTCGTAGAGGACGTCGAAGAGGGTGCCGGGCCGCTCGGGTACCGCCGCCGCCAGGGAGTCGGCGGCCCCCGCGGGCGTGGTGGCGACCACCAGCGGCGCGGTCAGCGCCCGCGGCGCGTCCGCCCAGTCGGCGGCCGTCACCGCCACGCCCAGCCGCTCGCCCCAGCCGCGCATCTCCTCGGCCCGCTCCCGGCTGCGGACGTACGCGGTGACCTCTCCGGTGCAGATCCTGGCGAGCGCGGCGAGCGCGGAGGAGGCCGTGGCCCCGGCGCCCAGCACCGCGGCGTGCGGAACGCCGTCCACGCCGCGTTCACGCAGCGCGGCGATCATGCCGGGGATGTCGGTGTTCTCGCCGAGGCGGCGGCCGTCCGGGGCGAAGACCACGGTGTTGACGGCCCCGACCGAGGCCGCGGTGTCGCCGACCTTGTCCAGCAGGGGGATGACGGCCCGCTTGAGCGGCATGGTCAGCGACAGCCCGGCCCACTCCCCACCGCTCGCGGCGAGCTTCTCCAAAAACGGCGCGATGCCGTCCTCGTCCACCTCGAAGCGGTCGTACGACCAGCCGGTCAGGCCCATCTCCCGGTAGGCGGCCCGGTGGAGCACCGGGGAGAGGGAGTGGGCGATGGGCGACCCCAGGACCGCCGCCCGCCTTCCGGCCGGGCTCACTGGCCCTCCCCGTTCTTCTCCTGCTCCGCGTTGTACTTCTCCACGTGCCGGCTGTGCTCCTCGTAGGTGTCGGAGAACACCGTGTTGTCCTCGGTGATCGACACGAAGTAGTACCAGCCCCCCTCGGCCGGCTCCACCGCCGCGTGCAGCGCCTCGGCGCCCGGGCTGTTGATCGGGCCGGGCGGCAGGCCCTTCTTGGCGTAGGTGTTGTAGGGGTGGTCGAACTTGGCCATGGTGCTGGGCGAGGGCACGTCCAGGGTGTACTGGTTCTTGGCGAAGTTGTAGGTGGAGTCGAACTGCAGATAGCCGTTGGTCTCGGTGTTGCCCGGCTTCAGCCGGTTGTAGACCACGCGGGAGACCTTCACGAAGTCGTGCTTGTACTTGCCCTCCGCCTGCACCAGGCTGGCGACGGTGAGCACCTGGAGCGGCGACTCCAGGCCGAGCCGCTCCACATGGCCTTCCAGGTCCGCCTTCTCGAACTCCCGGTCGGCCCGCTTCACCATCTTCCTGAGCAGGTCCTCGGGCTCGGTCTTGTCGCCGACCGTGTACTTGGACGGGAAGAGGAAGCCCTCGGGGTTGCCCTCGGCCCACTCGGGCAGGCCCAGGTCGGCCTTCTCGGCGGCCTTCTTCGTGCTGCCCTCCGCCAGGCCGAGCTTCTCGTCGATCAGGGCGTAGATCTCCGAGGCCCGCTTGCCCTCGGCGATGATCAGGGCGTTCTGGCTGGAGGGGTCGAGCATCATCTCGATGGCCGCCGTCGAGGACATCTCCTTGCGGAGCATGTAGACGCCCGGCTGGATGTTCTTGGCCTTGGCGTTGGCGTTGGACGCCTCGATGAAGCCCTGCCGGCTCTTGACCACGCCGGCCTTCTCCAGGATGGCGCCCATCTGCGCCAGGCTGCTGCCCTCGGGGATCTCCACCTGGGTGTCGCCCTTGCCCTCGCCCGAGAAGTCGGGCGCGGCGGCGAAGTGGCTCTGGTAGAAGTCGTAGGCGAAGTAGCCGGCCGTGCCGACACCGCCGACCAGGACGAGGGCGACGGTCAGACAGGCGACGCCGTTGCGGCCCTTCCTGCCGCCCTTGCCCTTGCCTCTGCGTCCGGACCGGCCGCCGGCCTCGTCGTCGTACTCGTCGTCGCCGTCGTCGCCGTCGTCCGAGAAGAAGGCGTGCTCGCCCTGGTCCGGCCCCGAGTCCCAGCCGGTCTCCTCGTCGGGCCCGGGACCGGGGTCCGGCTCGTCGCGGCGCCGTTCCTGCCCGGATCGCGGGGGCCGCTGCCCGTACTCCTCGTGCTGCCCGTGCTGGTCGGGGTACTGCGGGGGGGCGTCCTGGTTTCCGGGGTGACCGGTGTGGTCCGCGTACTGTCCGCCGCCGTACGGATCGCCCTGGTGCTGCTCCCGGTGCTGACCGTAGGGATCGCCCTGCTGCTGGTGCTGCTGGTACTGACCGTACGGATCGCCGTACTGCTGCTGATGCTGCTGGCCGTACGGGTCACCCTGCTGTCCCTGGTGCTGTCCGTAGGGATCGCCGTGCTGTTGGTGCTGCTGCTGGTGCTGCTGGCCGTACGGATCGCCGTACTGCTGATGCTGGTGACCGTACTGCTGTCCGCCGCCCTGGGTGTCCCAGTCCTGCTGCCCGTAGCCGGGCTGCTGGTGGCCCTGGTGCTGGTGGGGGTGGTACTGCTGCTGTCCGCCGTAGGTGTCCCAGTCGCCGTGCTGGGCCCCCTGCTGGGGTCCGTGGTGGGCTCCGTCGTTCCACCCCTGGTCCCCGTAGAGGGGGTCGTCGGGGTGCCACGGTTCGGAGCCGGTGCCCCGGCCATACTCAGTCATCGATCCCCTAGAGCCGTCGGACGGCAGCCGGTTGCGGTACTCACGGACGCCGCTGTCCGAACTGCCGTCTCCGGCGTACGGCTCGGTGTTCGAACGGCGCCGTCCGAAGCGGAACGTTACCGTACCGCTATCGGCCGCCCGCCCCGACGCACTCCCCCGGAGCCTGGCCGGACACCCTCTCGGTCTCCAGCGCGCTCTGCAGGATGACCACGGCCGCGGCCTGGTCGATCCGGCTGCGTCCCTTCTTCGACGAGACGCCCGAGGCGCGCATGGACTGAGCCGCGGTGACGGTGCTCATCCGCTCGTCCACCAGGCGTACCGCCACCGGGGCGACGGCCTCGGCCAGCCCCTGGGCGAAGGCCCGTACCCGGGCCGCGGCCGGGCCCTCGCGCCCGTTGAGGGAGCGGGGGAGCCCGACCACGACCTCCAGCGGCTCGTACTCCGCGACGAGTTCGGCCAGCCGGCGGCGGGCGGCCGGGACGTCGCGCCCCGGCACGGTCTCCACCGGTGTGGCCAGGAGCCCGCCGGGGTCGCAGGAGGCGACCCCGATCCGGGCGTCCCCGACGTCGACGGCCAGCCGCCTGCCTCGCCGCATCAGGCGGCCGCCACCAGGCGCTCGACGGCGGCGACGGCCTCGTCGACGGCCTCGGGGTTCTGGCCGCCGCCCTGGGCGACGTCCGGCTTGCCGCCGCCCCCGCCGCCGAGGGCCTTGGCGGCGGCGCGGACGAGGTCGCCGGCCTTCAGGCCGCGGTCGCGGGCGGCGTCGTTGGCGGCGATGACGGTCAGCGGACGGCCGTTGGCCACCGAGAACAGGGCCACCACGGCCGGGCGTCCGCCCTGGATGCGGCCGCGCACGTCGAGGACGAGCTTGCGCAGGTCGTCGGCGGTCGTGCCGTCGGGGACCCGGGCGCCGACGAAGGCGGTCCCGTTGACGTCGCGGGCGGAGGAGGCCAGGCCCGCGGCGGCGGCCAGGACCTTCTCGGCGCGGAAGCGCTCGATCTCCTTCTCAGCGTCCCTCAGCTTGGCGAGCATCCCGGAGATCTTCTCCGGCAGCTCCTCGGGACGGCCCTTGAGCAGGTCGGTGAGCTGGGAGACCACCGTGTGCTCGCGGGCGAGGAAGTTGTAGGCGTCCACGCCGACCAGGGCCTCCACACGGCGCACGCCGGAGCCGATGGAGGACTCCCCCAGCAGCTTCACCAGACCGAGCTGGGCGGTGTTGTGCACATGGGTGCCGCCGCACAGCTCCTTGGAGAAGTCACCGATGGTCACCACGCGGACCCGGTCGCCGTACTTCTCGCCGAACTCGGCGATGGCGCCCTGCTTCCTGGCCTCCTCCATGCTCATCACCTCGGCCATGACGTCGAGCTCCCGGGCGAGGACCTCGTTGATCCGCTGCTCGACGTCGGTGAGGACGGCGCCGGGCACGGCGGTCGGCGAACCGAAGTCGAAGCGGAAGCGGCCCGGGGCGTTCTCGGAGCCGGCCTGGGCGGCCGTCGGGCCGAGCGCGTCGCGCAGCGCCTGGTGGGTGAGGTGGGTGGCGCTGTGGGCGCGGGCGATGGCCCGGCGGCGCGTGACGTCGATGGCGGCGTACGCCGAGGCTCCGACGGTGACCTCGCCGACCTGGACGGTGCCCTTGTGCACAGTGACGCCGGGAACCGGCTGCTGGACGTCGCGGACCTCGATGACGGCGCCGGAGTCCAGGCGGATGCGGCCGGTGTCGGGCTGCTGCCCGCCGCCCTCGGCGTAGAACGGGGTGCGGTCGAGCACGACCTCCACGTCGTCGCCCTCGGAGGCGGCCGGCGAGGGCAGGCCGTTCACCAGCAGGCCGACGACGGAGGTCTCGCCCTCGGTGTCGGTGTAGCCGGTGAAGACGGTGGTGCCGGCGGTGTCGGCGACCTCGCGGTAGGAGCTGAGGTCGGCGTGGCCGGTCTTCTTGGCCCTGGCGTCGGCCTTGGCGCGCTCCCGCTGCTCCTTCATCAGGCGGCGGAAGCCCTCCTCGTCCACGGACAGGCCCTGCTCGGCGGCCATCTCCAGGGTGAGGTCGATGGGGAAGCCCCAGGTGTCGTGGAGCAGGAAGGCCTTCTCGCCGGGCAGGACGCCCCCGCCGGCGGCCTTGGTCTCGGTGACGGCGGTGTCGAGGATGTTGGTGCCGGCCTTGAGGGTCTTGAGGAAGGCGGCCTCCTCGGCGAGCGCGACGGTCTCGATGCGCTGCCGGTCGGTGAGCAGCTCCGGGTACTGCTCGCCCATGGTGCGCAGCACGGTGCCGACCAGTTCGCCGACGACCGGCCGGTCGGCCCCCAGCAGACGCATGTTGCGGACGGCGCGGCGCATGATGCGGCGCAGCACGTAGCCGCGGCCCTCGTTGCCGGGGGTGACGCCGTCGCCGATGAGCATCACGGAGGTGCGCATGTGGTCGGCGACCACGCGCAGGGAGACGTCGGAGGCCTCGGCGGCGCCGTAGCGCACGCCGGTCAGCTCGCCGGCCGTGTCGATGACCGCCCGCAGGGTGTCGGTCTCGTACATGTTGCGCACGCCCTGCAGGATCATCGCCAGGCGCTCCAGGCCGAGCCCGGTGTCGATGTTCTTGCTGGGCAGCTCGCCGAGGATCGGGTAGTCCTTGCCCTGGCCCGGTCCGCGCTCGTACTGCATGAAGACCAGGTTCCAGATCTCCACGTAGCGCTCGTCGTTGACGGCCGGGCCGCCCTCGGGACCGAACTCCGGGCCGCGGTCGTAGTTGATCTCGGAGCAGGGACCGCAGGGGCCGGGCACGCCCATGTCCCAGTAGTTCTCCTCCTTGCCCAGGCGCTGGATCCGCTCGGCGGGGACGCCGACGACGTCGCGCCAGATGCGCTCGGCCTCGTCGTCCTCCTCGTAGACGGTGATCCACAGCTTCTCCGGATCCAGGCCGTAGCCGCCCTTGTCCTGCGGCGTGGTGAGCAGCTCCCAGGCGAGCTTCGCGGCGCCCTCCTTGAAGTAGTCACCGAAGGAGAAGTTGCCGCACATCTGGAAGAAGGTGCCGTGCCGGGTGGTCTTGCCGACCTCCTCGATGTCCGGCGTGCGCACGCACTTCTGCACACTGACGGCGCGCTCGTACGGCGGGGTGGCCTCGCCCAGGAAGTACGGCTTGAAGGGCACCATTCCGGCGGGGACCAGCAGCAGCGTCGGGTCGTCCGCGATCAGCGACGCCGACGGCACGACGGTGTGCCCCCGCTCCTCGAAGAAGCGCAGCCAGCGGCGGCGGATTTCAGCCGACTCCATCAGTGGTCCTCATTCCGGTCGTACGGGTGGGTGGCTCCGAGGGCGGGACGGTGCGGGGCCCGTCCGGCGATCCCCCGGCGTTCTTCCGCCTGGCCGGCGGCCCCGGGGTCGGCGGGGGCCGTCAGTCCCAGTGCGTCGTTCAACTCGATCTCCCGCTGTGCCATTCCGGCGCGGACGTCGAGCGCGAAGTCCTTCAGCCGGTGCCCGGCCGCCACGGCCTGGTCCGCCGCTCGTACGGCGAGGCTGTCGGGCGCGAGGCTGCGCAGCTTGCGGTTGACCTTGGTGGTGGCCCAGACGCCGGTGGCGGCGCCGGCACCGAACCAGAAGGCACGGCGGAACACGGTGGGATCAGTCCTTTCCGTCGCGTCGCCGGCCGGTCCCCCGGCGCGCGGCCGGCACGGACCGGCCCACGACGACGGAACGCTTCGGCCGCGGCGGGTCGCTCCTGCGGCCGAGGGCGCGGCGCACTCCGTAGCCGAACGCGGCGACCTTCACCAGCGGGCCGCCGAAGGCCGTGGAGACGGTGGAGGAGAGCGCCGAGGCGTTGGCGGTGACCTCCTGGACGTCGGAGGCGATGGCGTCCACCCGGCTGAGCTGGCTCTGTGCCGAGCGGACGGTCTCGGACGCCTCGGTGAGCAGGGGGACCGCACGCTCGGTCACGTCCGTCACCAGTCTGGTCGCCGCCTTGAGCGTCTGCGCGAGCCTCACCAGCACCACGGCGAGGAACGACACCAGGATCGCCCAGAAGACGGCCACCAGGAGGCCGGCCACCTCTCCACCGGACACGCTGCACCGCTTCCCTCGGATCGTATGGGGGTCGGCCGCCGCGTCCTGCGGTTCGTGGGGGTACCTGCCCACCGATCTCACGGGTGCGACGGCGGATACCGACCTTATCGCGCCGCGGGCCGTCGCCCGTACCGCAATTCCCTCCGGCCCGCCGGGCCGGGGGCGGTACACCGCGGCCCTCCCGCCGCGGGGTGCGTCAGGAGGGCCGGGACCGGGAGGTCCGGAGTGTCCGCGCCGCCGGAGCCGGGCGGTACGGGCACGGCAGGTGGCCGGCAGGGATCAGCGGGCGTAGTACTCGACGACGAGCTGCTCGTCGCAGACGACCGGGATCTCCTTGCGGTTCGGGTCGCGGTCCAGGCGGAAGGCCAGCGCCTGGAGGTTGACCTGGAGGTAGCGCGGGGTCTCGCCGTCGGGCGCGTAGCCGCCCTCGCGCGCCACCAGGAAGGGGTGCTTGGCGCGGCTGCGCTCGCGGACGGACACCACGTCGTCCGGGCGGACGCGGAAGGAGGGCTTGTCGACCTTGCGGCCGTTGACCTCGATGTGGCCGTGCACGACCATCTGGCGGGCCTGGTAGACGGTGCGGGCGATCCCCGAGCGCAGGACGAGCGCGTCCAGGCGGCGCTCCAGCTCGACGACCAGGGCCTCGCCCGTCTTGCCCTCGGCCTTGCGGGCGCGGTCGTAGGCTCGGACCATCTGGCGCTCGCTGATGTCGTACTGGGCGCGCAGCCGCTGCTTCTCCAGCAGCCGGACCTTGTAGTCGCTGTTCTGCTTGCGGCCCCGGCCGTGCTCGCCCGGCGGGTACGGGCGCTGCTCGAAGTACTTCACGGCCTTCGGGGTCAGCGCGATGCCGAGCGCACGCGACTTCTTGACCTTGGGACGCGACTGGTTCACGTTGAACGGACCTCCGTGTAATTTAGGTGAGCCTAACCTTAGCGGAGGAGAACGCATGTTTCGACCTGGGAGCCCCCTGCCCCGCACCGGTTCCGCACACGGCGGCGGTGCCGACGCCGACGCCGGCACGGCCGCCGGAGCGGAGAGTGTGAGGAGGGGTCAGCCGCGTCCCGAGGCTGAGCCTGACACACGGCGGCCGGGAGCCGCCGAGCGGATGCGTACCCTCGTCGAGTCGAACGCCTCCGCCTCACTGGTCATTCCCGGTACGGACCTGGGCGATCCGCAGTGGCCGGGCCAGGGCTGCTGCGAGGCCCGTGCCGTCACCGGCGAGGGGGACGTGCTCCTGCTGGTCCCGGCCGGCTCCCCGGCCGCCCGGGCCGCGGCCCACGCCCGGGACGGCGATCTGGCCGCCGTGATGGAGATCACGGACGTGGCGCCCGTCGCGGTGCCCCACCGCATCCGCGGCCGGGCCGAGGTGGCGGGCTGGCTCACCCCCGTGTCCGGCGGCGAGCGGACGGCCTGCGACCGGCTGCTGGCCGAGCGGCACCCCTCGGGCCCCTTCCCGGGCGCCGCGTGGACACCGCTGCGGCTGGAGGTCGGCGAGGGGTGGATCGGCGACCTGCGGGGCGAGGGGCACGTCGAACCGGACGAGTTCGCCGCCGCCTCGCCCGACCCCCTGGCGCGCCACGAGGCCGGGCTCCTGCAGCACCTCGCCGCCGCCCACGACGACCTGCTGCGCGGACTGTGCTCGCTGCTGGGCGAGCGGCAGCGGGCCTGCGGCGCCTGGGAGGCGGTGGTGCCCGTGGCCCTGGACCGTTTCGGACTGCGGGTGCGGTTCCGCGCGGACGGGCAGAGCTTCGACGCCCTCTTCGACTTCCCCCGGCCGGTGCGGAACGCCTCCGGGCTGCGCCACGCGATCCGGGCCCTGTTCGAGGCGGGCTCCGCGCCCTGACCGGGCCGGGGCCGGCGTGGGAACCGCGGACCGGCGGGGCCTCAGGGCCTGTCCGGCGGCGCCCCCTCCTCCTGCGGCTCCTCCCGCAGCCGGGCCCGCACCCGCTCCGCCACCTCGGCGTACCGGGCCTCCGCCCCGTACCGCGTCGGCTCGTAGTAGCGCCTGCCGTGGACGCCGTCCGGGGCGTACTGCTGCGCGGCGATGCCGCCGGGCATGTCGTGCGGGTACCGGTACCCCTCGCCGTGGCCCATCTTCCTCGCGCCCTGGTAGTGGCCGTCGCGCAGATGCCGCGGCACGGGACCGGCCAGGCCCGCCCTTACGTCCGCCAGGGCCGCGTCGATCGCCAGATAGGCGGCGTTGGACTTCGGGGCGAGGGCCAGGGCCACGGTCGCCTGGGCCAGGGTGATCCGCGCCTCGGGGAAACCGATCATCGCCACCGCCTGGGCCGCGGCCACGGCGGTCTGCAGGGCGGTGGGATCGGCCAGGCCGATGTCCTCGCTGGCGGAGATCATCAGCCGCCGGGCGATGAACCGCGGGTCCTCCCCCGCCTCGATCATCCGGGCCAGATAGTGCAGGGCCGCGTCCACGTCCGAGCCGCGGATGGACTTGATCAGGGCGCTGGCCACGTCGTAGTGCTGGTCGCCGTCGCGGTCGTACTTCACCGCCGCCCGGTCGACGGCCTCCTCCAGCGTCGCCAGGGTGATCTCCCGCCCGCCCTTGTCCAGGGCCGCGCCCGCTCCCGCCTCCAGCGCGGTGAGCGCACGGCGCGCGTCGCCGCCGGCTATCCGCAGCAGATGCGCCTCGGCGTCCTCCGGCAGCTCCACCGACCCGCCCAGCCCGCGCTCGTCGGCGACCGCGCGGCGCAGCAGCCCGCGCAGGTCGTCGTCGGTCAGCGGCTCCAGGGTGAGCAGCAGCGAGCGGGACAGCAGCGGGGAGATCACCGAGAAGTACGGGTTCTCCGTCGTCGCGGCGATGAGGGTGACCCAGCGGTTCTCCACCGCCGGCAGCAGCGAGTCCTGCTGCGCCTTGCTGAAGCGGTGGATCTCGTCCAGGAACAGCACGGTGTCCCTGCCGTAGGCGCCCGACGAGCGCCGCGCGCCGTCGATGACGGCCCGGACCTCCTTGACCCCGGCGGTGATGGCCGACAGCTCCGTGAAGCGCTTGTCGGTGGCCTTGCTGACGACGTAGGCCAGAGTCGTCTTGCCGGTGCCCGGCGGCCCCCACAGGATCACCGACGACGGCCCCGCGGGCCCCTTCCCGCCCTCGCCGACCAGACGGCGCAGCGGGGAGCCGGGGCGCAGCAGGTGCTGCTGGCCGACGACCTCGTCGAGGGTGCGCGGGCGCATCCGGACCGCCAGGGGGGAGGCTGACGGGTCCTTCTCCTGGCGCTCCTCGGCTGCGGCGGTGAACAGATCCGGTTCCACGGAACGCAACCCTAAGTCACACCGCCGACAGCCGTGCCGACGACCGTCCCGCCCCCGGGGCGGGACGGCCGGAGGGCCGCCGCACACCGGTGCCGGTGTGCGGCGGCCCTCCGGCCCGTCTCACGGTTCAGCTCGTCCAGAAGTTCCACCAGCGGGTCAGGATCAGCATGCCGATGATGCCGATGTGGACCGCCGGGATCACCCAGTGGAACTCCCGCACGCCCTCGCGCAGCCAGGCCGGGGCGGGCAGGAAGCCGTTGTGGATGTTGCGGAAGGTCGTGTACCAGAACATCAGCAGGGTGGCGACCCAGGCCAGGTTGCACCACAGGCACAGCGCGTTGATGTTGTACAGCGACTGGTACATCAGCCAGGTGCAGAAGCCGACGCCGAAGAGCATGCCGGCGTTCATGGTCAGCCAGTACCAGCGGGGGAAGCGCGCCCCGGCCAGCAGGCCCATGCCGACGGCGACGATCATGCCGTAGGTGACCAGGCCGAGCACCGGGTTGGGGAAGCCGAACACCTCGGCCTGCGCGCTGTCCATCACATCGGCGCAGGAGACCACCGGATTCAGGTTGCACGCCGTGTCGAACGCCTCTCCGGCGATCTCGGCCTCCAGCATCCGGTACTTGTCGACCGTGATCACCCACGCGGCGAGCACCCCGGCCAGGCCGGTGATCACCAGCAGCAGGGCGTAGGCGCGGCCCGCGCCCACGGGGCCCCGCGCGGGCGGCCCGTCGCCGTCGCCGCCGGTGCGGGTCACTTCGTCTCGTGGCGCCGTGGTCGTCGTCATGGTCGAGTCATCCCGTCGTCTCAGGTGGGGTTCTTCATTGTGCACAACGCACAACGAGTCAGGCGAGCTTCCGTCGCAGTTCCGCCACCACACCGTCCAGCGGCACCGGGACCTGCTCGCCGCTGTCGAGGTCCTTCACCTGGACGACCCCCTCGGCCAGGTCCCGCTCCCCGGCCACGACGGCGTACGCCGCCCCCGAGCGGTTGGCCGACTTCATGCCGTTCTTCAGACCGCGGCCGCCGTACGCGAAGTCCGTGGCGATCCCCTGCCTGCGCAGTTCGGTGACCACGCCGAACAGCGCGCGCCGCGCCTCCTCCCCCAGCGGTACGGCGAAGACCTGGGTGCGCGAGGGAGCCGGGAGCTCCACCCCTTCGGCCCGCAGCGCCAGGACCGTGCGGTCCACGCCCAGCGCCCAGCCCACCGAGGGCAGCGGCGGGCCGCCGAGCATCTCCGACAGGCCGTCGTAACGGCCGCCGCCGCCGACGGCGGACTGCGAGCCGAGCCCGTCGTGGACGAACTCGAAGGTGGTGCGGGTGTAGTAGTCCAGGCCGCGCACCAGCTTCTGGTCGTCCTCGAACTCCACCCCGGCCGCCGTCAGCAGCCCGCGCACCTGCTCGTGGTACTCCTTGCACGCCTCGCACAGGTGGTCGGGCATCATCGGCGCGCCGGTGAGCTGCTTCTGCACGGCCTCGCGCTTGTCGTCCAGCACGCGCAGCGGGTTGATCTCGACGCGGGCGCGGGTGTCCTCGTCCAGGTCGAGTCCGCGCAGGAAGTCCTGGAGTGCCGCGCGGTAGACCGGGCGGCACTCGCGGTCGCCCAGGGAGTTCAGCAGCAGCCGGAAGTTCCTCAGCCCCAGCGAGCGGTACGCCTCCACGGCCAGGATGATCAGCTCGGCGTCCAGGGCCGGGTCCTCGGCGCCCAGGGCCTCGGCGCCGACCTGGGAGAAGTGCCGGTAGCGGCCGGCCTGGGGGCGCTCGTAGCGGTACTGCGAACCGGAGTACCAGACCTTCACCGGCAGCGCGCCGCGGTGCAGGTTGTGCTCCAGCACGGCGCGGACGACCGGCGCGGTGCCCTCGGGGCGCAGCGCCAGGCGGCTTCCGCCCTTGGTGGTGAGGGTGTACATCTCCTTGGTCACGATGTCGGTGGACTCGCCGACACCGCGGGCGAACAGCTCGACGTTCTCGAAGCCGGGCGTCTCGATGTAGCCGTAGCCGGCGCGCCGCAGCGGCGCGGAGATCGCCTCGCGCACCGCCAGGTAGTCGGCCGACTCCGGGGGGATCAGGTCGTAGGTGCCCCTGGGGGCGGAGAAGGTGCTCACGTCTTCTTCGTCGTCACATTCCTCGTCGCGGGGCGGCGGTGCCGCCTCCCGTTCCGAACGGGCCGCCGGCGGCCACCTCCCGCAGGAACGGGTTGGTGGCGCGTTCGCGGCCGATGGTGGTCTGGGGGCCGTGGCCGGACAGCACCACGGTCGAGTCGTCCAGGGGCAGGCACACACGTGCCAGCGACCGCAGGATCTCGGCGTGGTCACCGCCGGGCAGGTCGGTGCGTCCGATGGAGCCGGCGAACAGCAGGTCGCCCGAGAACAGCACCGGCGGGACGTCGGCCTGCTCGGGCATCCGGAAGGTCACCGACCCCCTGGTATGGCCCGGCGCGTGCGAGACGGTCAGCTCCAGCCCGGCCAGGGACAGCACGGCGCCGTCGGTCAGCTCCTCCACGTCGTCCGGCTCCCCCACGGAGAGCTCGCCCATCAGCGGCTGCCCGATGGAGCGGCCCAGCCACTTCTCGGGGTCGCTCATCATCTCCCGGTCCTCCGGGTGGATCCAGGCGGGCACGTCGTGCGCGCCGCACACCGGGACCACGGAGGCCACGTGGTCGATGTGGCCGTGGGTGAGGACGACGGCGACCGGCTTGAGGCGGTGTTTGGCCATGGCCTCCTCGACGCCTTCGGCGGCCTGGTGGCCCGGGTCGATGATCACGCACTCCTCGCCCGCGGCGGGGGCGACCAGATAACAGTTGGTCCCCCAGGCCCCGGCGGGGAACCCGGCAATGAGCACGATCGTCCTTCGGTCGTCCGGCAGGGGATGCCGCGGCCGTCAAAACCGGCCGCCGGCAGCGGTTACAGAGCCTACCGGCGACGGGACGGAGCCCGCGAACCCGTATCCCGTATACCGTACGGCCCAAGCTGTGGCACACGTGTGCGTACGCACGCCTCGTACAGACGCCCCGAAGGATTCGAAGGAGACGATCCGTGGTCAGCAGTGAGCAGCGGCGCAAGCAGCTCGCCCGCGAGAAGTACCTGCGTCAGCAGCAGAGGCGGGCCGAGGCACGGCGCAAGGGGCGGATCCGCAACGCCTCCATCGCGGGCGGCCTGGCCCTGGTCCTGGCGGCCGGCGGCGCCTACGCCGCCGCGGGCGGCCTGGCGGCGGACGACGAGAAGACCGACAAGGCCGCCTCCGAACCCTCCACCCCGCCCACCAGCAAGGCCCCGGACCCGTGCGAGAAGCCGGCGAAGGGCGAGCCGAGCGAGAAGCACTGGAAGAAGGAGCCGAAGATGTCGATCGACACCTCGGCCACCTACACGATGAAGCTGGAGACCACCTGCGGCGACATCGAGATCGAGATGGACGCCGCCAAGACGCCTCGCACCGTGAACTCCTTCGAGTTCCTGGCCGATGAGGGCTATCTCGACCACTCCCCGTGCCACCGCCTGGTCAACCAGGGCATCTACGTGCTGCAGTGCGGCGACCCGACCGGCACCGGCACCGGCATGTCGAAGGACGGCAAGATCCAGCAGCCCGGTTACACCATCCCGGACGAGAACCTCGACGACCCGAAGGTGAAGAAGGGCACCTATCCGGCGGGCACGGTCGCCATGGCCAACCGGTACAACGCCCAGACCAAGGAGAACCGGGACAGCGGCGGCAGCCAGTTCTTCCTGGTCTACGAGGACAGCCAGCTCCCCCCGGACTACACCCCCTTCGGCACCGTCACCGAGGGCATGGACGTGCTGAAGAAGATCGCCGACGCCGGTATGACGCCGGACCCGCAGACGGGCAACACCAAGCCGAACGCGACCGTGGTGATCGACAAGGCGACGGTGCGCAAGAGCTGACCCCCGGCGGCCGGTGCCGCGTCCGTGCCCGGCGGCCGCTCCGGGCGGCCGCTCCGGGCGGTCCCGAGCCCGGATTTCGGTCGCCCGGGATGCGGACAGGGCGGGCACCGGTCGCCTATGTTGGGCGTTGTACGGGGTGCCTGCGCCGACGGTCGGGCAGACCCTTCGGCCGGGCCGGTCACATCCGGCCGCCGGCCGTATGACAACTGTGGACGATGCCGGGGAGCGCACGCCTCCCGTCGGCATCATGTGGAGGAGGCGCTGTGAGCAGCGACCCGTGGGGCCGCGTCGATGAGACGGGGACCGTTTACGTGCGTACCGCCGACGGCGAGAAGGTCGTCGGCTCGTGGCAGGCCGGAGCCCCCGAGGAGGCCCTGGCCTACTTCGAGCGCAAGTACGACGGCCTGGTCGTGGAGATCGACCTCCTTGAGCGCCGGGTGAAGACCACCGACCTGTCGGCCAAGGACGCCCTGGCCGCCGTCGGGCACCTGCGGCAGCAGGTCGACCAGGCGCACGCGGTGGGTGATCTGGAGGCCCTTGGCAGGCGGCTGGACCAGCTCACCGAGCTGATCGAGACCCGCCGGGAGGAGCGCAGGGCGGCCCGGGCACGGCAGGCCGAGGAGGCGCGCAAGGCCAAGGAGGCGCTGGTCGCCGAGGCCGAGGAACTCGCCGCCAGTGACCAGTGGCGGGCCGCCGGGGAACGGCTGCGCGCCCTGGTCGACACCTGGAAGGGCCTGCCCCGGCTGGACCGCAAGTCCGACGACGAGCTGTGGCACCGCTTCTCGCACGCCCGCTCGGCCTTCTCCAAGCGGCGCAAGGCCCACTTCGCGTCGCTGGACGCGCAGCGCGAGGAGGCCCGGCGGCGCAAGGAGAAGCTGGTCGCCGAGGCCGAGGCCCTGTCCGGCTCGACCGACTGGGGTCCGACGGCCGCCCGCTACCGCGAGCTGATGCAGGACTGGAAGGCCGCGGGCCGGGCCCAGCGCGAGCACGAGGACAAGCTGTGGCAGCGCTTCCGCGGCGCCCAGGACGTCTTCTTCGCCGCCCGCGGCGAGGTCTTCGCCGAGCGGGACGCCGAGCAGCGGGAGAATCTGGCCCGCAAGGAGGAGCTGGCCGCCGAGGCGGAGAAGCTGCTCCCGGTCACCGACCTGAAGGCGGCCCGGGTGGCCTTCCGCGCCATCAACGAGCGCTGGGACGCCATCGGCCATGTTCCCCGGGACTCCCGGGCCGGGATCGAGGGCCGGATGCACGCGGTGGAGCGGGCGATCCAGGAGGCCGAGGAGGCCGAGTGGCGCCGCACCAACCCCGAGGCCCGGGCGCGGGCGGAGGGGCTGACCGGCCAGCTCCAGGACGCCGTGGACAAGCTCCGCGCGCAGATCGACAAGGCCCACGCGGCCGGCAACACCGCCAGGGCCCAGAAGCTGGAGCGGGAGCTCGAGGGCCGTCAGGCCCTGCTGGACCAGGCCCTCAAGGGACTGCGGGAGTTCAGCGGCTGAGGAAGCGGCCCGCGCACGGGGCGGCCCCGGCACCTTCACTTCCGAAGGTGCCGGGGCCGCCCCGTGCGCGGGCCGGGCTACGACCGGCGGGCCGAGGTGACGCGGTAGACGTCGTAGACGCCCTCCACCCCGCGTACCGCCTTCAGCACATGTCCCAGGTGCTTGGGGTCGCCCATCTCGAAGGTGAAGCGGGAGATGGCCACCCGGTCCCGGGAGGTCTGGACGGCCGCGGAGAGGATGTTGACGTGCTGGTCGGACAGCACGCGGGTGACGTCCGACAGCAGCCTGGAGCGGTCCAGCGCCTCGACCTGGATGGCGACCAGGAAGACCGAGGACTGGGTCGGCGCCCACTCGACCTCCAGCATCCGCTCCGGCTCGCGTGAGAGCGAGTCGACGTTGACGCAGTCGGCGCGGTGGACGGAGACCCCGTTGCCGCGGGTGACGAACCCGAGGATCGGGTCGCCGGGCACGGGGGTGCAGCAGCGGGCCAGCTTGACCCACACGTCCTCCACGCCCTTGACGATCACGCCCGGGTCCGTGCTGGAGCGCCGCTTGGTGCGCCGGCGCATGGGCGGGGCGGTCTCGGCGATGTCCTCGTTGGCGGCCTCCTCGCCGCCGATGGCCTGGATCAGCTTCTGGACGACGTTCTGCGCGGAGACATGGCCCTCGCCGATGGCGGCGTAGAGCGCCGAGATGTCGGGGTAGCGCATCTCATGGGCCTGGGTGACCAGGGAGTCGCCGGTGAGGATGCGCTGGATCGGCAGGTTCTGCTTGCGCATGGCCCGCACGATGGCGTCCTTGCCCTGCTCGATGGCCTCCTCGCGGCGCTCCTTGGAGAACCAGGCGCGGATCTTGTTGCGGGCGCGGGGGGACTTGACGAAGCTCAGCCAGTCGCGGGAGGGGCCGGCGCCGGGCGACTTGGAGGTGAAGACCTCCACCAGATCGCCGTTGTCCAGGGTGGACTCCAGCGGCACCAGGCGGCCGTTGACACGGGCGCCGATGGTGCGGTGGCCGACCTCGGTGTGGACGGCGTAGGCGAAGTCCACGGGGGTCGCGCCCGCCGGGAGCGCTATGACGTCGCCCTTGGGCGTGAAGACGAAGACCTCGTTGCGCGAGAGGTCGAAGCGCAGCGACTCCAGGAACTCGCCCGGGTCCTCGGTCTCCTTCTGCCAGTCCAGCAGCTGCCGCAGCCACGCCATGTCGTTGACGGCGTCGCCCTTCTTCGCGGGCGCGTCGGTGCGGACCTTGGAGGCGCCGGCGACGGCCTCCTGCTTGTACTTCCAGTGCGCGGCGATGCCGTACTCGGCGCGGCGGTGCATGTCGTAGGTGCGGATCTGCAGCTCGACCGGCTTGCCGCCGGGCCCGATGACCGTCGTGTGCAGCGACTGGTACATGTTGAACTTGGGCATCGCGATGTAGTCCTTGAATCGCCCCGGCACCGGGTTCCACCGGGCGTGGACGGTCCCCAGCGCCGCGTAGCAGTCGCGGACGGTGTCGACCAGGACGCGGATGCCCACCAGGTCGTAGATCTCGGCGAAGTCGCGGCCCCGCACGATCATCTTCTGGTAGACGCTGTAGTAGTGCTTGGGGCGGCCGGTGACGGTCGCCTTGATGCGGGCGCCGCGCAGGTCGGCCTGGACCTCGTCGATGACGGTCGCCAGATACTCGTCGCGTTTGGGGGCGCGCTCGGCGACCAGGCGGACGATCTCGTCGTACATCTTGGGGTAGAGGATCGCGAAGGCGAGGTCCTCCAGCTCCCACTTGATGGTGTTCATGCCCAGGCGGTGAGCGAGCGGGGCGTAGATCTCCAGCGTCTCGCGGGCCTTCTGTTCCTGCTTCTCCCGCTTGAGGTAGCGCATGGTGCGCATGTTGTGCAGGCGGTCGGCGAGCTTGATGACCAGCACCCGCGGGTCCTTGGCCATGGCGACGACCATCTTGCGGACCGTCTCGGCCTGGGCCGCCTCACCGAACTTGACCTTGTCCAGCTTGGTGACGCCGTCCACCAGCAGGGCCACCTGGTCGCCGAAGTCGCGGCGCAGGGTGTCCAGACCGTACTCGGTGTCCTCGACCGTGTCGTGCAGCAGCCCCGCCATCAGGGTGGCCGGGTCCATGCCCAGCTCGGCGAGGATGGTGGTGACGGCCAGCGGGTGGGTGATGTACGGGTCGCCGCTCTTGCGCTTCTGCCCGCGGTGCCACCGCTCGGCGACCTGGTAGGCGCGCTCGATCTGCCGCAGCGTGGCGGTGTCGGCCTTGGGGTCGTTGCCCCGGACGATCCGCAGCAGCGGCTCCAGCACGGGGTTGTAGGGGCTGGAACGCTGGACGCCCAGGCGGGCCAGGCGGGCGCGGACGCGGTTGGAGGAGCCCGAGCGGCCGGAGACGCCGGAGACGGCGCGGGTGGCCGAGACCTTGTCCCGGGAGGCCGCGTCGTCGCGCTTCCCGCCCACCGGCGAAGCGGTGGCCTGCGACGGTTTCGGAGTGCCGCCGCGCTTCCCGGCCGCGGTGGCGCCCGCAGCGGAGGGCTTCGCCGGCCTGCCGGCGT
This sequence comes from Streptomyces mangrovi, assembly GCF_900114215.1. Classification (GTDB taxonomy): domain Bacteria; phylum Actinomycetota; class Actinomycetes; order Streptomycetales; family Streptomycetaceae; genus Streptomyces; species Streptomyces barkulensis. Next base: position 40,328 of record NZ_FOSG01000013.1, read on the forward strand.
CCTGCTGCTGCGCTGCGGTGAGCGGCTTGGCCTCGTCTGGCAAGGGCAACTCCTCGGTGGGCCCCTCCTCGCCGGCCACGGCGTGCGGAGGGCGGTTCCGGCCGGGAACAGGCCGGACTGCCATGGTATCCACCCCGGCCCCGGAACGAGCCGGGCGCCGGTGCGGGGCGGCGTCGGGTGTCAGGTGTCAGGTGTCAGGTGTCAGGTGTCAGGTGTCAGGTGTCTTCGAGGGTGTCACAGACGGAGGGCCGGACGCGACGGAGGGGACGGCCCGGAGCGCTCCGGGCCGTCCCCTCCGCGAAGTCGGTGCCGCGGAGGCACCGGCTGCTCTCAGACGGTGATCACCACATCCAGTGGAGCGCCCTCCAGCGCGGCCTCCAACCTGGTCCGGCCGGGCAGGAAGCCCAGCTCCATCAGGACCGCGACCCCGGCGACCCGCGCCCCGGAGCGGCGGATCAGGCGCAGCGACGCCTCGGCGGTGCCGCCGGTGGCCAGCACGTCGTCGATCACCAGCACCCGGTCCTCGGGGCTGAGGTCCTCGGCGTGGATCTCGATCTCGGCGCTGCCGTACTCCAGCTCGTACGCCTGCGACAGGGTGGCGCCGGGCAGCTTGCCCGCCTTGCGCACGGGGATGAAGCCGAGGCCCGCCCGTACCGCCGCCGGGGCGGCCAGGATGAAGCCCCGCGCCTCCAGGCCCACCACCTTGGTGGCGCCGCGCTCCCGGGCGAGGCCGGCCAGCGCGTCGGTGAGGGCGGTGAAGGCCTCGGGATCGGCCAGGAGCGGGGTGATGTCCTTGAACAGGACTCCTGGCTTGGGGTAGTCGGGCACGTCGCGGATCCTGCTGAGCAGCAGGCCGCGCAGCCCCTCGAAGTCGGCCGTGACGGGGATCATCGGGTCACCGCCGCCTTCCGGAGGGACGCCCGCGGCTGCCGGCCTCCGGCGAGCGGGGCCCGCCGACGGATCCGGCCGCCGCGGCGGTGGGCTCCGCGGACGGACGCGCGCCGGTCCCCGCGCTCTCGCCCGTCTCCTCGGCGTCCTCGGCCCCGTCGCCGCCCTTGGCCCGCTTGGCCAGCGTCCGCCGGTCGTGGGCCTTGATCTCCGGCGAGCGGAGCTTGAGGTCCACCACGATCGGGGTGGCGATGAAGATGGAGGAGAACGTACCGGCGGTGAGGCCGATGAACAGCGACAGCGAGATGTCCTTGAGCATGCCGCCGCCGAGCAGGCCGGTGCCGATGAACAGCAGTCCGGCCACCGGCAGCAGGGCGACCACCGAGGTGTTGACGGAGCGGACCACGGTGGCGTTGATGCCGAGGTTGGCCAGCTCGCCGAAGGTGTGGCGGTTCTGCTTGAGCAGGCCCCGGGTCTTCTCCTTGACCTTGTCGAAGACCACCACCGTGTCGTACAGCGAGTAGCTGAGGATCGTCAGGACGCCGACCACCGTGCCCGGGGTCACCTCGAAGCCGACGATGGCGTAGACGCCGATGGTGACGACCAGGTCGTGCAGCAGGGCGCCCATGGCGCCCACCGCCATCCGCCACTCGAAGGCGATGGCCAGGTAGACGCTGACCAGGATCAGGAAGACGATCAGGCCCTGGATCGCCTTGCTGCTCATCTGGTCGCCCCAGCTGGGGCCGACCAGCTCGGTGTCCAGCTCCTGGGTCTCGAGACCGAGCTCCTCGGCGAGGGCCGCGCGAGTCTTCTCCGACTGCTCGTTGTCCAGCCCGGTGACCTGGATGCGCAGCGCGCCGCTGCCCAGCTCCTGAATGCGGGGCTCGGTCCCGGAGACCTCCTGGGCGGTCTCGCGTGCGTCCTCGATCGACATCTGGGTGGGCGGGGTGGTGAAGACGGCGCCGCCCTGGAACTCGATGCCCATGTACAGGCCGCGGGCCCCCAGGCCCACCAGGGAGATCAGCATCAGCAGCAGCGTGACGCCGTACCAGAGCTTCCGCCGTCCGACGAAGTCGTAGCTGGCCTCGCCGCGGTACAGCTTGCCGCCGAGATTACCGAATCGCGACATCTCAGGCCTCCTTCGGTTCGGCGGGGGCGGCGACCGCGGCGCGGCGGCCCCGGTACAGCGGCGGGGTGACTCCGAGCCGCTTCGGGTCGAGCCCGGACCACGGGTGGCCGCTGGTGAAGAACTTCCGGCCGGCCATGATCGTCATCATCGGCTTGGTGAGCAGGAAGACGATGGCCAGGTCCAGCGCCGTCGTCAGGCCGAGCACGAAGGCGAAGCCCTGGACGGAGCCGATCGAGACGATGAACAGCACGATCGCGGCGATGATCGAGACCACGTCGGAGACCAGGATGGTCCGGCGGGCGCTGGGCCAGGCCCGCTCGAAGGCGGCCCGGACGGACCGGCCCTCGCGGATCTCGTCGCGGACCCTCTCGAAGTAGACGATGAAGGAGTCCGTGGTGATGCCGATGGCCACGATGGCGCCGCAGATCGCCGGCAGGCTCAGCGCGAAGCCGATGGCCGGGCCGAGCAGGGTCATGACGACGTAGGTGAGGATGGCCGCGGCCACCAGGCTGGAGATCGCCACCAGCGCCAGCACCCGGTAGTAGAAGACCAGGTAGACGACGACCAGCGCCAGGCCGATGGCTCCGGCGATCAGGCCCGCCTTGAGCTGCTCGGAGCCGAGCGTGGGCGAGATGGTGGTCACGTTGCTCTCCTCGAAGGAGAGCGGCAGGGCGCCGTAGGAGAGGATGTTGGCCAGTTCCTCGGCGGACTGCTGGTTGAAGCTGCCGGAGATCTCGGCGCTGCCGCCGCCGAGCCGCTCGGAGACGCGGGGGGCGGAGACGACCTCGCCGTCCAGCACGATCGCGAACTGGTTGCGCGGCTCGGCCTGGGTGGAGAGCTCCTCGGTGATGTCGGCGAACTTCTCGGCGCCGTCGGAGTCGAACTCCATGGTGACGATCCAGCCCTGGGCGCGCTGGTCGTCGAAGAGGGCGGCGGCGTCGGTGACGTCGGTGCCGGGGACGGCGACGGGGCCGAGCCCGTACTTGTACAGCCCGCTCTCGTCGCAGGAGGCGACGGACTCGGAGTTCTCCGCCTGGGCGGCGGCCCGGCTGGCCTCGGAGCGGCCCTCGTCGGTGGCGCAGTCCAGCGCGTCGAGCTTCTTCTGCAGGTCGGCCGGGATGCCGGCGTCGGGTGCCGGGGCCGGCTGCGAGGGCTCGGGGGCGGCGGACTCGTCGGCCTTCTCCTCCCCGGGCGCGGAGGCCGAGGGGGTGGGCGACTGGGAACCGTCGGCCAGCAGGTCCTCGGTGACGGCCCGGCCCTGGGTGGAGGCCTCGGGCGAGGGGGTCGCGGAGGAGTCGCCGGACTTCTCGCCGTCCGTCGCCTCCTCGGCCTTCTCGCCCTTCTCGGTGTCTTCCGCCTTCTCGTCCTTGTCACCGGCGGCTCCGGACGGGCTCGCCGAGGGGTCCGGCTGGGGCGGGGCCCCGGACGCGACGGTCAGGACTGGGCGGAACGCGAGCTGGGCGGTGGTGCCGACCTGCTCGCGGGCCTGCTTCTCGTCGGTGCCGCGCGGGATGTTGATGACGATGTTCTCGGCACCCTGCGTCCGCACCTCGGCCTCGGCGACGCCCAGACCGTTGACCCGCCGCTCGATGATGGAGACGGCGGTGTTCATGTTGGTCTCGTTGATCGCCTCCTCCTTGCCGGGCTGGGCCTTGGCCGTGAGCGTGATGCTCGTGCCGCCGGCGAGGTCGATGCCCAGGCGGGGCGTGGTGTGCCCGGAGAGGAACATGCCTCCGGTGAGCGCCACCATCGCCACCAGGATGAGCGCCAGGGAACGCCACGGCCGTCCCTGGTTGCCCGGTGATCTGCGACCTTTCTTCGGTGCTGCCACCTTCTCGTGTCTCCCTGTCCAACCGCCCGCGCTCGAATGGTCGCCGCGCGGCGCGCGAAGTGGTCGTAAGGACATGCGGTGCCGCCGGGCCCGTCGGGGCCCGCGGCGGGGCGACTCACTTGGAGTCGGTGTCGCCCTTCCGCTTGGCGTCCCCGGTCTCCGCGTCGTCGGCGGAGGAGTCCGTCTTGCTCAGGTCGGTCTTGTCCACGCCGCCGTCGGAGACCAGCGAGGAGGCGTCGTCCGGGACGACGGGGGCGTCCGCGTCGTGGTCCTCGCCGTTGACGATGCGCTCGTACTCGTCGGCCTCCAGCACGGCGCCGACGGCGTTCTTGGCGTAGACCGCGTGCACGCCCGGCGCGACCTCCAGGAGGACCGTGTCGGAGTGGACCTCCTTCACCAACGCGTACATGCCACCGATCGTACGGATGCCGGTGCCTGGCTCCATCCGGTCGCGCATCTGTGCGGCCTGCTGCTGCTTCTTCTTGGCCGAGCGCGTCATCAGGAGCATGGCCCCGATGAGGATGATGAAGGGGAGGAGAAGTCCAATATCCACGGCGGAAGGTTTCCTTCACACGACCGCTGGGAAGCGGCCTGGTATTCGGGGGTGGTCGTGCCCTCCGGGACGGAGGGCATCGGCGGAGTCTAAGCGAGCCCGCGCCTGGGGAACAACGTCAAGCATCGCACTGAGGTTCCGCGAAGGGCGAGTTCGCACGCCGTCACGATCCGAAGAGACCGGGTTGGCCGGGCCCTCCCGGAGCTGACGCCGGCGGCTGCCGGGGCGGGGTGAGCCCCATGTGCTCCCACGCGGCGGGAGTGGCGATCCGGCCCCGGGGGGTGCGGGCCAGCAGCCCCTCCCGGACGAGGAACGGCTCGGCGACCTCCTCCACCGTCTCGCGCTCCTCCCCCACCGCGACGGCCAGCGTGGACAGACCGACCGGGCCGCCGCCGAACAGCCTGAGCAGGGCGTCCAGCACCCCCCGGTCCAGTCGGTCCAGGCCGCGGTCGTCCACCTCGTAGACCGCCAGGGCCTGGCCGGCGATCTCCCTGGTGATCAGGCCGTCGGCCCTGACCTGGGCGTAGTCGCGCACCCGGCGCAGCAGCCGGTTGGCGATACGGGGGGTGCCCCGGGAGCGGCCGGCGATCTCGGCGGCGCCCTCGGCGTCTATCTCCACGTCCAGCAGCCGGGCGGAGCGGTGGATGACCTGCTCCAGCTCGGCCGGCTCGTAGAACTCCATGTGGGCGGTGAAGCCGAAGCGGTCGCGCAGCGGCGGCGGCAGCAGACCGGCCCGTGTGGTGGCGCCGACCAGGGTGAAGGGCGGCAGTTCCAGGGGGATGGCGGTGGCGCCGGGGCCCTTGCCGACGATGACGTCGACGCGGAAGTCCTCCATCGCCATGTAGAGCATCTCCTCGGCGGGCCGCGACATGCGGTGGATCTCGTCGAGGAAGAGGACCTCTCCTTCCGTGAGGGAGGACAGGATCGCGGCCAGGTCCCCGGCGTGCTGGATGGCCGGGCCGGAGGTGATGCGGATGGGAGCGCCCATCTCCGCCGCGATGATCATGGACAGGGTGGTCTTGCCCAGGCCGGGGGCGCCGGAGAGCAGCACGTGGTCGGCGGTGCCGCCGCGGGCGCGGGCGGCGCGCAGCACCAGGTCGAGCTGCTCGCGCACCTTGGACTGCCCGACGAACTCCGCCAGGTCCTTGGGGCGCAGTGCGGCCTCGACGGCGGTGTCCTCGCCGTCGGCGGTGGCTCCGACCAGGCGCTCGGCGCTTTCGTCGGCGTGGCCGGGGTGGTCGTCCCGGGTCATGACGGCCTCCCCTGGCTGCCGGCTGCCCAGGCGGTGGTCAGGGTGGTGGCAGGGGTGGTGGCCGAGGTGGTGTTCGCGGCGGCGGACGAAGCGGGGATCCGGTCCGTGCTACGGGGGCGGGGCGGGGAGTGCGGCGTCATCGTCGGTCTCTCGTCGGTCCGTCGCCGGGTCCGTACCGCCGCGGCGGTACGGACCCGGCGTCTCAGCGTGCGCGGTTGAGGGTCTGCAGGGCGGCGCGGAGGAGCTGGGGCACCGGCGGCCGGCCGCCCTCGGCCAGCACCGCCTCGGCCTGCGGGGTGACGGCGGTGACCGCGTCCTCGGCCTCGCGGGGGGCGTAGCCCAGGCCCACCAGGGCGGCGTGCAGCTGCTCCCGCCAGCCGGGCTCGCCCGCGGCGGGACCGGGGCCCCGCCCGGCCGCGGCGGCCCCGGAGCCCAGCGGCTCGCCGAGCCTGTCCTTCAGCTCCAGCAGCAGCTTCTGCGCACCCTTCTTCCCGATGCCCGGCACGGCGGTGAGTGCCTTCTCGTCCCCGGTGGAGACCGCCAGCCGCAGCGCGTCGGGGCTGTGGACGGCGAGCATGGCCTGGGCCAGCCGCGGGCCGACGCCGCTGGCGGTCTGGAGCAGTTCGAAGACCTGCCGCTCGTCGTCGTCGGCGAAGCCGTAGAGCGTCAGGGAGTCCTCACGGACCACCAGCGAGGTGGCCAGCCTGGTGTGCTCGCCGACTCGCAGGTCGGCGAGGGTGGCGGGGGTGCAGTGGAGGGCCATGCCCACCCCGCCGACCTCGATCACGGCGATGTCCGGGGAGAGGGCGGCGACCGGTCCGGACACGAAGGCGATCATCGGCTGTCCTCCGGAGTGCGCTGGGTCGGCCGGGCGGACGCGGCCCGGGCGGCGCGGGCCTGCCGGCGGTGGATCTGCTGGTGCCCGGCCTGCTGGTGCCGGGCCTGCTGAAGTCTGGCCTGCTGGAGCCGGTCCTGGGCGGGCGCGCGCCAGATGTGGCAGATGGCCAGTGCCAGTGCGTCGGCGGCGTCGGCGGGCCTGGGCGGGGCGTCCAGCCGCAGCAGTCTGGTGACCATCGCGCCGACCTGAGCCTTGTCCGCCCGGCCGGTGCCGGTGACGGCGGCCTTGACCTCGCTGGGGGTGTGCAGGGCGACCGGGAGGCCGCGCCGGGCCGCGCAGAGCATGGCGACCGCGCTGGCCTGCGCGGTGCCCATCACGGTGCGGACGTTGTGCTGGCTGAACACGCGCTCCACGGCGACGACGTCGGGACGGTGCTCCTCCAGCCACTCCTCTATGCCGCGCTCGACGAGCACCAGCCGGTCGGGCACCTCCGCGTCGGCGGGGGTCCGCACGACGCCGACCCCGCCCATCCGCAGCGGCCGGCCGGCCGTCCCCTCCACCACGCCGATGCCGCAGCGGGTCAGCCCCGGGTCCACGCCGAGCACGCGCACTGCGGCCCCCTTCCGTCCACTGGTCGTTCGATCACCTGTTCCCGCAGGCTATCGGCTGCCACCGACAACGCCGGAGGGCGACACGGAAGAGGGCCGACGCCGGGCCCCGCGCCGGACTCGGTCCGGCCCCGGACCGGGCACCCGGGAGGTCAGGCCTCGACCTTGGCCATGACGTCGTCGGACACGTCGAAGTTGGCGAAGACGTTCTGCACGTCGTCGCTGTCCTCCAGCGCGTCGATCAGCTTGAAGATCTTGCGGGCGCCCTCCTCGTCCAGCTCCACCTGCATGGTGGGGACGAAGTTCGCGTCCGCCGAGTCGTAGTCGATGCCCGCCTTCTGCAGCGCGGTGCGCACCTCGACCAGATCACTCGCCTCGCTGATGACCTCGAAGGACTCGCCGAGGTCGTTGACCTCCTCGGCGCCCGCCTCCAGAACGGCGGCCAGCACGTCGTCCTCGGTCAGGTCGCCCTTGGGGACGATCACGACGCCCTTGCGGTTGAACAGGTACGACACCGATCCGGGGTCGGCCATGGAGCCGCCATTGCGGGTCATGGCGACGCGCACGTCGGAGGCCGCGCGGTTGCGGTTGTCGGTGAGGCACTCGATCAGGACCGCGACGCCGTTGGGGCCGTAGCCCTCGTACATGATCGTCTGGTAGTCGGCGCCGCCCGCCTCCAGGCCCGCGCCCCGCTTGACCGCACGGTCGATGTTGTTGTTGGGGACGGAGCTCTTCTTCGCCTTCTGGATGGCGTCGTAGAGGGTGGGGTTGCCGTCGGGGTCGGCGCCGCCCATCCGGGCCGCGACCTCGATGTTCTTGATCAGCTTGGCGAAGAGCTTGCCGCGCTTGGCATCGATCACGGCCTTCTTGTGCTTGGTGGTTGCCCACTTGGAGTGGCCGGACACAGCCTCGCTCCTTCATGTCGCCAACAGGGGAATCAACGGGCCGATACTACAGCCGGTGACACCGGCGGATCACCGTGCTGCCGAGCGCACCATCGCGGTGAAGAACCGGTGCACGCGGTGGTCCCCGGTGAGTTCGGGGTGGAAGGCGGTGGCCAGCAGGGAGCCCTGCCGCACGGCGACGGGGTGGCCGTCGAAGACCGCCAGCACCTCCACGTCCGCGCCGGTGGACTCCACCCAGGGCGCGCGGATGAAGACGCCCTCCACCGGTCCGCCCTCGACCCCTGCGACGTCGACGGACGCCTCGAATGACTCGTTCTGCCGCCCGAAGGCGTTGCGGCGCACGATCATGTCGATCCCGCCGACCGTCTCCTGGCCGGACCGGGGGTCGAGGATCTTGTCGGCGAGCATGATCATGCCCGCACAGGACCCGTAGGCCGGCATGCCCGAGCGGACCCGCTCGCGCAGCGGCTCCATCAGACCGAAGGCGGTGGCCAGCTTGGAGATGGTGGTGGACTCGCCGCCGGGGATCACCAGGCCGTCGACCCCGGCCAGCTCCTGAGGGCGGCGGACGGTACGGGCCGCGGCGCCGGCCGCCTCCAGCGCGGCGAGGTGTTCGCGGACGTCGCCCTGGAGGGCGAGGACTCCGATGGCGGGGGTGGTCACGGGGCGCACCTCTTCGGGGACGTACGGAAATGGCGTGGGACACGGACGGGCGGGGCGGGACGGCCGGGGGCGGCCCGCGGTCCGCGGTCCGCGGGCCGCCCGGCGCGGTGGGCGCGCTGAGGGGGCGTGGTGCGCCCCGCGGGTCACCAGCCGCGGCCGGCGAACCTCTCGGCCTCGGTCAGGGTGTCGCAGTTGATGCCGACCATGGCCTCTCCCAGACCGCGGGAGGCGTCCGCGACGACCTTGGGGTCGTCGTAGAAGGTGGTGGCCTTCACGATGGCGGCGGCGCGCTTGACCGGGTCGCCGGACTTGAAGATGCCCGAGCCGACGAAGACGCCCTCGGCACCGAGCTGGCGCATCAGCGCGGCGTCGGCCGGGGTGGCCACACCGCCGGCGGAGAACAGCACGACCGGCAGCTTGCCCAGCTCGGCGACCTCGCGGACCAGCTCGTAGGGGGCGCGCAGCTCCTTGGCGGCGGCGTACAGCTCGTTGTTGTCGTAGCCGCGCAGACGGGCGATCTCGTTCTTGATCTGGCGCAGGTGGCGGACGGCCTCGACGACGTTGCCGGTGCCGGCCTCGCCCTTGGAGCGGATCATGGCCGCGCCCTCGGCGATCCGGCGCAGGGCCTCGCCCAGGTTGGTGGCACCGCAGACGAAGGGCGTGGTGAAGGCCCACTTGTCGCTGTGGTTGACCTCGTCGGCCGGGGTGAGGACCTCGGACTCGTCGATGTAGTCCACGCCGAGCGCCTGGAGCACCTGGGCCTCGACGAAGTGGCCGATGCGGGACTTGGCCATCACCGGGATGGAGACGGCGTCGATGATCCCCTCGATCATGTCCGGGTCGGACATGCGGGCCACGCCGCCGTCCTTGCGGATGTCGGCGGGCACCCTCTCCAGGGCCATGACCGCGACGGCGCCGGCGTCCTCGGCGATCTTCGCCTGCTCCGGCGTGACCACGTCCATGATCACCCCGCCCTTGAGCTGCTCGGCCATGCCGCGCTTGACGCGCGCGGTGCCGGTCTCGGGGGTCGGTGCGGAGGCGGTCTCGGGCGTGCTGGAAGGCGTGGTGGACAAGGTGTGACCTCACTCGGCGACGGTGACAGTGGTTGGGACGGGCCGGACGGGCCGGACGGGCCGGGACCGGCCGGGACGATGAACGGCGGCGGACGGCACCGGCCGTAGAACGGCCCGGACTGCCGGCGCGAACGGGCGCGGCAGCCGTACGGTGAACCCATCGTAGGCCAGTTCGATTCCCCGGCGGTCCCGCCGCCCGGTCCAGTTCACGGTGATCCCTGCTACAGGACCCGATGAAACGGGACAACCGGCCCCCGTGAAAGGGCCAATCGGAAGTCAGTGGCCTTCCCCCAGCGAGCCCGTCCGGTCCGCCAGAACCGCCGGCGGCTCGTCGTCCATCTCGAAGGCCAGCGGAAAGGGGGCGTGCCCGGCCAACCGGAACCAGCGCACCTTGCGATGGCGGCGCAGCGCGCGGGCGGCCCGCACCGCGTCGTTGTGGAAACGCCGCGCCATCGGCACCCGGCGCACCGCGGCGGCCAGCTCCTCGGCGGTCGCCTCGCCCCCGGGCGCCGCCCGTACCGCCTCCAGTTGCGCGCCATCGGCGAACACCGCGCGCAGGGCCTGGCTGAGCTCGCTCTCGGCGACCTCCCGCTGCTCCTCCTCGGCCTGCCGGGCGTCGTGGGCGGCCTGGTACAGGACGATGGAGGCGGCCGGGTCCAGCACCCCCGCGGTGGCCAGTTCCTGCGCGACGGAGGCACGCCGCAGCAACTGCGCGTCCAGGGCGGCGCGGGCCGCGTCGATCCGGGCGTGCAGCCGGTCCAGGCGTCCGGCGGTCCAGCTCAGGTAGACGGCGACGAGCAGCAGCGCCGCCGCGATCCAGACGATCGTGGTGGTCACGGTCGGAAGGTTCCCCTCGGTTCAGTCGCGGGCCAGGCCCAGCCGGGCCCGCAGCCCCACCCGCTCGTCCGGCGCGACCGAGGCGGCGCCGTCGGTGACGGTCTCGTAGACGGACAGGACGTCCGCTCCGACGGTGGACCAGTCGAAGCGGCGTACATGGCGGCCGCCGCGCTCGCGCAGCGCCGCGCGGCGGCGCGGGTCGCCCAGCAGGCGCACCGCGGTGGCGGCCAGCGCGCCGGCGTCCTCGTTGGCGTACAGCTCGCCGGCCTCTCCCCCGTCCAGCACCTGGGCGAAGGCGTCCAGATCGCTGGCGAGCACCGGGGCCCCGGCCGACATCGCCTCCACCAGGATGATGCCGAAGGACTCGCCGCCGGTGTTGGGGGCGATGTACAGGTCCACACTGCGCAGCAGCCGCGCCTTGTCCTCGTCGCTGACCATGCCCAGGAACTCCACGCGGTCGCGCAGCTCACGCGGCAGGCCGGCGACGGCCTCCTCCTCGTCGCCGCGCCCGGCCACCAGCAGGCGGGTGCCGGGGCGCTCGGCGATGATGCGCGGCAGCGCTCTCATCAGCACCGGCAGGCCCTTGCGGGGCTCGTCGATGCGCCCGATGAAGCCGATGGTGTTCCCGCCGTCGCGGCCCTGCCACTCGGCCTTGGGCTCGGCGTCCGCGAAGAAACCCACGTCCACGCCGTTGGGGATGACGACCGCGTCCCCGCCCAGGTGCTCGACCAGGGTGCGGCGGGCGTACTCGCTGACTGCGATCCGCGCGCTGATCTTCTCCAGCGCGGGCTGCAGGATCGGATAGGCGGCGATCATCGCCCGTGAGCGCGGGTTGGAGGTGTGGAAGGTGGCCACGATCGGCCCCTGCGCCGCCCAGCAGGCGAGCAGGGAGAGCGAGGGCGTGGCGGGCTCGTGGATGTGCAGCACGTCGAAGGCGCCCTCGTGCACCCAGCGGCGCACCCTCGCAGCCGACAGGAAGCCGAAGTTCAGCCGGGCGACCGAGCCGTTGTACGGGACGGGGACGGCCCGCCCGGCCGGCACGACGTACGGCGGCAGAGGGGTCTCCTCCTCGGCCGGGGCGAGGACGGACACCTCGTGCCCGAGGCCGGTGAGGTGCTGGGCCAGGTCCCGGATGTGGAACTGGACGCCACCGGGGACGTCCCAGGAGTAGGGGCAGACGATGCCGATCCTCACCGCTTCCCCGCCTCCCCGCCGGCCGGACCGGGGCCGGCGGGCCCCGGTTCCGTCCCGGCTCCGGTCTCCGTCCCGGTCCGCGGTGCGAGATCCGCCGACCACAGTCTCTGCAGCATGTGCCAGTCCTCGGGGTGCTCGGCGATGCCCGCCGCGAAGCCGTCCGCCACCGCCTGGGTCATGGCGGCGGCCTTCTCCTTGCGGGTGCCTTCGGCGGGCGCCTGGACCGGCGGCAGGACGCGTCCCTTCATCACGGGCGTCTCGTCGAACCACAGGTACGCCGGCAGCAGTACGGCCCCGGTCTGCATCGCCAGCATGGCGGGGCCGGCGGGCATCCGGGCGGGCTCCCCGAAGAAGTCGACCTCGACTCCGGAGGAGGACAGGTCCCGGTCGGCCACCAGTGCCACCAGCCCGCCCGCGCGCAGCCGCCGGGCCAGGGTGCCGAAGGCCGCGCCGCCGGTGTGCGGCAGCACCTCCATGCCCAGGCCCTCGCGGTAGGCGACGAAGCGGTCGTACAGGGTTTCGGGCCTGAGACGCTCGGCGACGGTGGTGAACGGGATGCCCAGGCCGGTGGTGAGGTAGGCGCCGGCCAGGTCCCAGTTGCCCATGTGCGGCAGCGCCAGGATCACGCCGCGGCCGGAGCCGAGCGTGTCGGTGAGCCGGTGCAGGTCGGTGACCTCGACCCCGCCGCGGATGCGCGCCGCGTCCCACACCGGCAGCCGGAAGGACTCCATCCAGTAGCGCAGGTACGAGCGCATGCCCGCCCGGGACAGCTCGGCCAGCCGCTCGGGGCCCGCACCGGGGACCACCCGGGCGTAGTTGGCCTCCAGGCGCAGCACCCCCTGGCCCCGGCGCCGCCAGGCGGCGTCGGCGATGGTGCGGCCCAGGGCCGCGGCCGCGGGTTCGGGGAGGCGCTTGACCGCGCCCCAGCCCAGCCCGTACAGGGTGTCGGTCATCCGTTCCCTCATGAGCCGCCGCCTCCCTGCTCGGTCGCGGCGGCCCCGTCGCGCCCCGGCCCCGCGGCCTTCCTCCCGGCGGAGGCGGCGCCTCCCCCGGCCCGGCCGGCGTCGGCCTCGGCGGCCTCCCGCCGGACCGTCACCATCCGCTGCAGGATCGTCACCAGGCTGCCCACGGCCACCACCCACAGGGCGACGGGCAGCAGGATCCCGATGTAGGGGACGCCGAAAGTGGTCTCGAAGCCGGCGAGCCCGGCGCACACCAGGGTGATCACCAGCCGCTCGGCGCGCTCGACCAGGCCGTTGACGTTCACCGGCAGGCCGATGCTCTCGCCGCGTGCCTTGGTGTACGACACGACCTGGCCACTGGCCAGACAGAAGATGGCCACCGCGCACAGCACCGGGTCGCCGCCCCCGCCCGCGTACCACAGCGCGATGCCGCCGAAGACGGCCGCGTCGGCGACGCGGTCGAGGGTGGAGTCGAGAAAGGCGCCCCAGCGGCTGGAGCGGCCCGACTGCCGCGCCATGGTGCCGTCGACCAGGTCGGAGAAGACGAACAGGGTGATGACGACGGTGCCCCAGAAGAACTCGCCGCGGGGGAAGAAGGCCAGCGCCCCCGCCATGACTCCACCGGTGCCGATGAGCGTGACCGTGTCGGGGCTGACCCCCAGCCGGAGGAGCAGAGCGGCGAACGGTGTGAGAACACGCGTGAAGAACGCACGCGCGTACTTGTTCAGCATGGCCTTCCCGGAGGTCGAGGTGGGCCGGCGGCCGGGGGGCCGTCGGCGCGCCCATCGTAGCCAGCCGCCCCCGGAGCGCCGCCGGTGCGTCACGGCGCCCGCGACCGCGGCCGCGCGAGGGTGGGCGAAGGCTCCGCTTCCGCCCCCATGGTCAGGTTTCTTCGGTGGAGATCATGTTTATCCCGAGTACTCCCGATGGCGGCGAATGCCACGTATGGACGGACTCCGGTAGCGGTGGAAAGCTCGAAGGAGCACCTGTGGTGCGATCCGGCACACGACCATCCGACCCAGCCGCGCGGACCGGGAGGCGGAGGACATGGGCGACAGGACGAGTACGCACACCGGAGCCGCGGGAAGGGCGCCGGTGGCCGACCGGCCCGGCTCCATACGGAACGTGGTGCTGGTCGGCCACAGCGGCGCGGGGAAGACGACACTGGTCGAGGCGCTCGCCCAGACCTCGGGCGCGCTGCTCCGGGCGGGCAGGGTCGAGGACGGCACCACCGTCTCCGACCACGACGGGATCGAGCACCGGCAACAGCGCTCGGTCCAGCTCTCCCTGGTCCCCGTGGAGTGGGACGGCGTCAAGGTCAATCTCCTGGACACCCCCGGCTACGCCGACTTCACCGGGGAGCTGCGGGCCGGTCTGCGGGCGGCGGACGCGGCCCTCTTCGTCGTCTCGGCCGCCGACGGCGTGGACGGGGCGACCCGGCTGGTGTGGGAGGAGTGCGCCGGGGTCGGGATGCCGCGCGCCATCGTCGTCACCCACCTGGAGGCCCCGCGCGCCGACTTCGAGGAGATGACCGACGTCTGCCGGCGAGTCTTCGGCGGCGACGACCCCGACGCCGTGCTCCCGCTGTACCTGCCCCTGCACGGGGATCCGCCGGAAGGGCGGCCCGACGGGCACGCGCCGGTCGCCGGGCTGGTCGGGCTGCTGTCGCAGCGGATCTGCGACTACTCCGTCGGCGAGCGCGCCGAGCGCGACCCGGATCCCGAGCACCTCCCGCTGATCGCCGGCGCCCGCGCCCGGCTGATCGAGGGCATCATCGCCGAGAGCGAGGACGAGACCCTGATGGACCGCTACCTCGGCGGAGCGGACGTCGAGGTGGAGACGCTGGTGCGGGACCTGGAGAAGGCCGTCGCCCGCGGGGTGTTCCACCCCGTCCTGGCCGCGGCCCCCGCCGCGGAGGGAGCCCGGCAGGGCCTGGGCACGGTGGAGCTGCTGGAGCTGGTCACCCGCGGCTTCCCCACCCCCGGGGAACGCGAGGTCCCCCCGGTCACCGCCCCCGACGGCCGGCCCCGGCCCCCGCTGGAGTGCGACCCCGACGGCCCGCTGGCCGCCGAGGTGATCAGGACCTCCTCCGACCCCTACGTCGGGCGGATGTCCCTGGTGCGGGTCTTCTCCGGCACCCTGCGCCCGGACGTACCCGTGCACGTGTGCGGCCACGGCCTGACCGACCGCGAGGGCGCCCCCACCGGGCAGCCCCATGACGCGGACGAACGCGTCGGCGCCCTGACCAGCCCCTTCGGCGGACAGCAGCGCCATCTGCCGAAGGCCGTGGCGGGCGATCTGGCCTGTGTCGCCAAACTCTCCCGCGCCGAGACCGGCGACACCCTGTCGGACAGGGGCGACCCGCTGGTGATGGAGCCGTGGGTGATGCCCGACCCGCTACTGCCGGTGGCCGTCGAGGCGCACGCCAGGAGCGACGAGGACAGGCTCTCCCAGGGGCTGGCCCGGCTGACCGCCGAGGATCCCACCCTGCGCCTGGAGCAGAACCCCGACACCCGTCAGCTGGTGCTGTGGTGCATGGGCGAGGCCCACCGGGACGTGGCGCTGGAGCGGCTGCGCACCCGCTACGGCGTCCGGGTCGACGCCGTGGCCCACCGGGTCGCCCTGCGCGAGACCTTCGCCGAGCGGGCCGCCGCGCGCGGCCGGCACGTCAAGCAGTCCGGCGGCCACGGCCAGTACGCCGTCTGCGAGATCACCGTGGAGCCGCTGCCGGCCGGCTCGGGCGTCGAGTTCGCCGACGAGGTGGTGGGAGGCGCGGTGCCGCGCCAGTTCATCCCTTCGGTGGAGAAGGGCGTGCGGGCCCAGGCCGCGCGCGGGGTGGCCACCGGTCACCCGCTGGTGGACGTACGCGTCACCCTCGTCGACGGCAAGGCGCACTCGGTGGACTCCTCCGACGCCGCCTTCCAGACGGCGGGCGCCCTGGCCCTGCGCGAGGCCGCCGCCGGCGCGCGGATCCATCTGCTGGAGCCGGTCGACGAGGTGCGGGTGACGGTCGCCGACGAGTACGTGGGCGCGGTGATGAGCGATCTGTCGGGGCGGCGCGGCCGGGTGGTGGGCACCGAACAGGTCCCCGGCGGCAGCACCCTGGTGCGCGCGGAGGTCCCCCAGTCGGAGATCGGCCGCTACGCGGTGGACCTGCGCTCCCTCTCGCACGGCACGGGCCGCTTCTCCCGCTCCTTCCTCCGGCACGAACCGGTGCCGCGCCAGGTGGCAGAGCGGATCCGCGGGGAGGCCGAAAGCCGCGTGGCGTGACCCCCCGGTGACGGTACGCTGAACGCCGCGGCGTCGGGCGCGGCACGGACGGGCACCAACAGGTGTGCGGCGGGCCGTGGTTGGGAACGGTCGGTACGAGCCTGACGTCGGACGGCGCGAGCGGAGTGGGGGCACCATTGGCGGGCTTCGATGACGTCGAGGGCGGCGCGTACGACTTCAGTCCCGGCGCGCAGGTCCCCTTGACCGGCGCGGGCGGCGGGCAGACCGCCCCCACCCAGGCGCTGGCCTCGGCCGCCTACCGCGACGGCCCGGTGACGGACCTGCTCGCGGCGAACGACGCCGCCAAGGTCTCCGCGCCCCGCTTCTCGCTGTTCGAGCCGAACCTGGGCGAGGCCTTCTCCCGCGCGGTCCAGTCGCGGATGCTCGGCGGTGCGCGCAAGGCGATGATCCAGTCCTTCGGCTGCGAGCCGCAGGTCGTGGTCGAGCACTGCCTGGCGGCCAACCGCATCCGCCGGGAGCGCGACGCCCGGCTGACGGCGGTGATGGTGCTCTTCGGGGTGCTCTTCCTGCCCGGTGTCCTGCTCTGGCTCGGGGGCTTCCAGCTGCGCCGGACGCTGGCGGGCGCGCAGGACCGCCGGGCCGGTGCGCTGGGCATGGGCGTACTCGTCGCGCTCGGCGTGCTGGTGGGGGTCTTCGTGCTGAGGCTGCCGTTCACCGGTTTCTGGGCGATCTACCTGCGCGTGATGCTGGTCGCCCCGGTCGTGGGCTGGCTGCTGGCCAAGCAGATCTGCGAGCGCTACGCCAAGGACCTGCGCTCCCGCTGGGAGGGCCTGCTGTCGGGCGGCGGCATCGGCGCCAAGATCCCCGAGGCGGTGCCGCACGCCCCCGGCGACGCGGGCGCGGAGAGCATAAGGCTGAATCTGGCCAAGCTGGCGGCCGAGCAGCGCAGCAACGTGGTCTTCTACGCCGGTCCCAAGGGGATACTCGGCATGGGCCCCCGCTGGGGCAGCTGGCAGCTGGCCGAGGAGCTGGTGCCGGCCTCCCCCGGAACCGAGATCAACCCCTTCCGCAGCTGGGACGTGGCGCGCGCGATCCACGACCAGCTGCGGATGCTGGAGCGCACCCCGCTGCACACCGGCGGTTTCCCCAAGCCCTCCGTACGGCACTGGGTGGTCGTCCCGGTCGGGGAGGGCGCCTCGGGTGTCTCCCGGCCCGACGGCCAGAACGTCGAGGCGTACAGCGTCAAGGAGTTCGAGGTCCAGCGGATCTGCAACGAGCAGCAGTTCGGCAGCGGAAACCGCCACTACCTCGGCGTCCAGTTCGTGCTGTGGGACGGCCAGCTCGTGCTCAACCTGCTGATCAGCGTCACCGTGCTGCACCACACCCTGCGCATCGAGGTCACCGGCCACGCGCTCGGCCCGGTCAACTCGGTGTTCTTCTCCAAGCCGTCACCGAGGAAGAAGACGGTCTCCAAGACCGTCCGGTTCTGGGAGACCAAGGACATCGAGCTGCCGCTGATCCAGCCCAGCGAGGTGGTGCGGCTGGCGGTGCGCGCCCCGCTGACGTGGTTCCCGCCGGTGCTGGACTTCCTGGGCGGCAAGCTGAGCCTTCCCGAGCCCTTCGGGCTGCGGCACGTGTGGGCCGACAAGCCCTGGCGCCACCGCTTCATGGCCGACGACGCCCTGCGCGCGGCCACCCCGGTGCTGCGGGTGGTGCACGCGGCGGCCCTGAAGGTGCTGAAGGAGAACAACGTGGACATCGAGAAGTTCGGCGCCCGTTCCCTGAACCTCAGCGGCCAGGTGCAGTCGGCCGAGCCGGGCAACGCCGACGTGTACAACGTCTGATCCGCCCGCGCCCCCGAGGGGCGCGGGCGGCGCCCGGGCTCAGGCCCCGGCGGGCCACTTCTCGGCCAGCATGCGCCGGGTGTCGGCCAGCAGCTGCGGCAGCACCTTGGTGTGGCCCACCACCGGCATGAAGTTGGTGTCGCCTCCCCAGCGCGGCACGATGTGCTGGTGGAGGTGGGCGGCGATCCCGGCGCCCGCGACCTCGCCCTGGTTCATGCCGATGTTGAACCCCTGCGCCCCGGAGGCCGCGCGCAGCGCCTTCATGGCCCGCTTGGTGTAGTCGCCCAGTTCCACCGTCTCCTGATCGGTGAGGTCGGTGTAGTCGGCGACGTGCCGGAAGGGCACCACCATCAAGTGGCCGCCGTTGTACGGGTAGAGGTTGAGCACCGCGTACACCAGCTCGCCGCGGGCGATCACCAGCCCGTCCT
This sequence comes from Streptomyces mangrovi, assembly GCF_900114215.1. Taxonomy (GTDB): domain Bacteria; phylum Actinomycetota; class Actinomycetes; order Streptomycetales; family Streptomycetaceae; genus Streptomyces; species Streptomyces barkulensis. The sequence goes on from NZ_FOSG01000013.1 coordinate 58,564, forward strand.
CGTCGGACTTGGCCGGGATCGTGCAGAACGGGCAGCCGTCACCGGCGCCCGGGCCGCTCGGCTTGTTCTCCCCCTGGATGTAGGCCATCCGGTGGGGCGTCCACAGGCGCTGGAAGGCGTCCGGCGACCCCACTCCGATCTGCTGCTCCGGCTCGCTGCTCATGCGGGCCAGCATAGGACTTCACCGGTCCGCGGCGGGCCGGTGGGGCCGGGCGACGGCGCAGGGCGTGCTTCCGGGGCGGCGTCGCCCCGGAAGCACGCCCTGCGTGCGGTGCTCAGACCTGGACGCGGTCCTCGACGGCCCTGACGATCTCCGCGATCGCCTCGTCGAGCGGCACACCGTTCTTCTGCGAGCCGTCGCGGTAGCGGAAGCTGACCGCGCCCGCCGCCATGTCGTCGTCGCCGGCGATGACCATGAACGGCACCTTGCTCTTCTGCGCGTTCCTGATCTTCTTCTGCATCCGGTCCGAGGAGGAGTCCACCTCCACCCGCAGCCCCTTCGCCTTCGCCCGGGCCGCGAACTCCTCCAGGTAGGGCACATGGGTGTCGCCGATCGGGATGCCGACCGCCTGGACCGGGGCCAGCCAGGCCGGGAAGGCGCCCGCGTAGTGCTCCAGCAGCACGGCGAAGAAGCGCTCGATGGAGCCGAACAGCGCGCGGTGGATCATCACCGGCCGCTGCCGGGAGCCGTCGGGGGCGGTGTACTCCAGGTCGAAGAGCTCGGGGAGGTTGAAGTCGACCTGGATGGTCGACATCTGCCAGGTCCGGCCGATGGCGTCACGTGCCTGCACCGAGATCTTCGGCCCGTAGAAGGCGGCGCCGCCCGGGTCCATGACCAGATCCAGGCCCTGCTTCCCGGCGGCCCGGCGCAGAATCTCGGTGGCCTCCTCCCAGTTCTCGTCCGTCCCGACGAACTTCTCCGGGTCCTTGGTGGACAGCTCCAGGTAGAAGTCCTCCAGACCGTAGTCGCGCAGCAGGTTCAGCACGAAGGTCAGCAGCGAGTCGAGCTCGTCCGCCATCTGCTCCCTGGTGCAGTAGATGTGCGCGTCGTCCTGGGTGAAGCCCCGCGCCCGGGTCAGGCCGTGGACGACGCCCGACTTCTCGTAGCGGTACACGGTGCCGAACTCGAACAGCCGTAGCGGCAGTTCGCGGTAGGAGCGCCCCCGCGCGTCGAAGATCAGGTTGTGCATGGGGCAGTTCATGGGCTTGAGGTAGTAGTCCACGCCCTCGTCGAGCTGCATGGGCGGGTACATGCCGTCGGCGTACCAGTCCAGGTGGCCCGACTTCTCGAACAGCTTCCCCTTGGTGGCGTGCGGGGTGTAGACGAACTCGTAGCCCGCCTCCTCGTGCCGCCTGCGCGAGTAGTCCTCCATGGTGCGGCGGATAATGCCGCCCCTGGGGTGGAAGACGGCCAGGCCGGAGCCGATCTCCTCGGGGATGGAGAACAGGTCCAGTTCCGCGCCGAGCCTGCGGTGGTCGCGCTTCTCTGCCTCGGCCAGGAACTCCAGGTACGCCTTCAGCTCGTCCTTGGACGGCCAGGCGGTGCCGTAGATCCGCTGGAGCTGCGGGTTCTTCTCACTGCCCCGCCAGTACGCGGCGGCCGACCGCATCAGCCTGAACGCCGGGATGGTGCGGGTGGTGGGCAGGTGCGGACCGCGGCACAGGTCCTTCCAGCACAGCTCGCCGGTCTTGGCGTCGAGGTTGTCGTAGATGGTCAGCTCGCCCGCGCCGACCTCGGCCGACGCGCCCTCGGCGGCCTCGGCCGCGTTGCCCTTGAGCCCGATCAGCTCCAGCTTGTACGGCTCGCCGGCCAGCTCCTCGCGGGCCGCCTCGTCGTCGGTCACACGACGGGAGAAGCGCTGGCCGCGCTTGACGATCTCCTGCATCCGCTTCTCGATGCGCTTCAGATCGTCCGGGGTGAACGGCTCGGCGACGTCGAAGTCGTAGTAGAAGCCGTCCTTGATCGGCGGGCCGATGCCGAGCTTGGCCTCGGGGAAGAGGTCCTGCACGGCCTGGGCCATGACGTGTGCGGTGGAGTGCCGCAGGATGTTCAGCCCGTCCTCGGAGGAGATCTCCACGGGCTCGACCTCGTCGCCGTCGGCGACGGCGTACGCCAGGTCCCTCAGCTGCCCGCCGATGCGGGCGGCGACGATCGAGCGGTCGCCGGCGAAGAGATCGGCGGCCGTGGTGCCCGTGGTCACCACGCGCTCTTCCCGCTCGGAATCGCGTTGGATGATCACACGGACGTCCGTCACCGGTCTCTCCTGACTGCTGTCGTCTCGGGTCTCCCCGTCTCGGGATCCGCCCGAGGCGCGGACGATCGCCGCGCACCGTGAATCGTACCGAGCCGGACGCCCCCGCCGCGAAACGGTTGCGGCACGGTCCAGGGGCGCCGGGGTTGGCCGCGAGCGGGGTGAGGTATCAAGACGGGCGACGGGCGTACGCGCCGCCGTGTGCGCCCGCCCACCGGGACGGTCCCGGTCTCGACACGGAGGGGAAGCAGAGCATGACGGTGTGGTACGAGGGACCGCTCGCCGCATTCGACACCGAGACCACGGGGGTGGACCCGGAGCGGGACCGGATCGTCTCGGCCGCGCTGGTGGTACAGGACGCGCCGGGGGCCGAGGTGCGCGCCGTGCGCTGGCTGGTGGATCCGGGGGTGCCGGTGCCCGAGGGGGCGGCGGCGGTGCACGGTCTGACCGGGGAGCATCTGCGCGAGCACGGCCGCCGCCCGGCGGACGTGGTCGGGGAGATCGCGGCGGCCCTGGCGGAGCGCGCTTCCGAGGGGATGCCGCTGGTGGTGATGAACGCGCCGTTCGATCTGACGCTGCTGGACCGGGAGCTGCGGCGGCACGGCGGCGCCTCGCTGACCGATGCCGTCGCCTCGCCCGCGCTGTGCGTGCTGGACCCGCGGGTGCTGGACAAGCATCTGGACCGCTACCGCAAGGGCCGCCGCACCCTGGCCGCGCTGTGCGAGCACTACGGCGTGGAACTGGCCGAGGCCCATGACGCGGCCGCCGACGCCGCCGCGGCGCTCGAGGTCGTGCGGGAGGTGGGGCGCCGCCACGCGCGGCGGCTGTCCTCGCTGTCCCCGGCCGAGCTGCACACCCTGCAGTCGGTCTGGCACGCGGCCCAGGCGCGCGGGCTGCAGGCGTGGTTCGCCCGCAACGGTTCCGACGAGACGGTCGATCCGGCGTGGCCGCTACGGACGGAGGTCCCGGCCGCCGTCTGAGAACGGCCGGGGGCTGTCGGGGGCGGGCCGGGAACACGGGCGCGAAACGCGGGAGGCCGGTTCCGTCGGACGGAACCGGCCTCCCGGGCGGTGGGCGATACTGGGTTCGAACCAGTGACCTCTTCGGTGTGAACGAAGCGCTCTCCCACTGAGCTAATCGCCCCTGTGTGCCCTGCGGCACGACGAGAACCATACAGGGATCGCGGGTGTTCATCCAAACTCCTTCCCGCTCCCTCCCACCGGACGGTCTCACCCACCCGCGGCCACCGCCGGGGGTGCCACCCGGCCCACCGCGTCCCCCTCCCTCCACACCGGGCCCGGTGGTACTCATGCGGCCCTGAGTACCACCGCGCATGCCCGCCCGCCCTCGTACACGCCACACTCCGCTCATGCCGAACCTCCCGCCGCCCGCCTACTGCCCCGGCTGTTCCCTGCCGCTCGCTCCCGGTGCTCCGGGGGCCGTCTGCCCACGGTGCGCGCTGCCGCTCACCGGTCCGGTGCCGCAGCGGGTGCTGGAGATCGACGCGGAGCTGTGGCGGCTGGAGGCCCGGCGCACCGGACTGCTCGCCACGCGCCAGGAGTTGCTGGCCGGGCTGCGCGCTTCCGGTTCCGGGAGCGGTGGCCGGGCGGATGCCGCTTCGGTCGGCTCGTCCACCCCGATCGCCCCGGCCGCACCGCCGGCCGCACCGCCGGCCGCGCGGAACGTGCTGCTGGCCCTCGGCGGGGCGCTGCTGGCGGTCGCGGTGACCGCCTTCACGCTGGTGAGCTGGGGCACGCTGGGTATCGGGGGGCGCTCCGCGGTACTGGGCGCGCTGACGCTGCTGGCGCTCGGCGTGCCCGCACCACTGCTCCGCCGCAAACTGACCGCGACGGCCGAGGCGGTGGCGTCGCTGGGGCTGGTCCTACTGCTGCTCGACGCCTACGCACTGCACCGGGTGGCGCTGCCGGAGGCCGGCGGCGCCGGCTACGCGGCGGTGGCGGCGGCGGTGACCGCCGCGCTCTGGGCGGGCTACGGGGCGGCGCTGCCGCGGCTGCGCGGCCCGCTGCCCGTCGCCCTGTGCCTGGCCCAACTCCCGCTGCCACTGTGGGTTTTGAGCGCGGACGGCGGCCCGTACGCGCTCTCCTGGGCGCTGCTGGCCACGGCGGCCGGTGACACGGCGGTGGCGCTGTGGTGTGCCGGGCGGCGCGCCGGGCGCGGACGGCGGGCGCCGGCGGTGACGGCACTCGTCGCGGGCTGTGCGCTGGGGGCTCCGGGGCTGCTGACCTCCGCCGTACTGGCCCTGAGGGCCGCGGGTTGGGCCGAGTCGGCGCACGCCGCGGCGCTGCTCGCGGCGGCCGCGGCGGTGCTGCTGTACGCGGCCCGCCGTCTCGCCCGCGGCGCCGCCCGCGCGGACGCGGCGGCCCCCGCGGCGGTGGCACCGGCCGCCGTGGTGCCGGCGGCGGTGGCGGGGCTGGCCGTGCTGGTGGCGGGCGGCGGCGCACTGTGGAGGGTGGGGGCGCTACCGGAGCCGGGGTGGCCGGTGCTGGGCTTCCTGCTGTGCGCGCTGGCGCTGGGGGCGGCCCCGGTGGGGGAACGGTCCGTGGCGGCGGGGCTGCGGCTGGCGGCCGCAGCGGTGTGCGCCGGCGCGGCGCTGTGGGCGCTGCCCGCCGTGGCACGGCTGGTGCTGGGGCCGTTGGGCTGGGTGTTCAGGGTGTGGGACGGTGCGCCGCGGGGCGCCCGGGCCGCGGTCGCTCCGGGGCTGGGCTGGCCGTACGGGATGGCGCTGCCGGTGGTGCTGGGCACGCTGGCGGTGGCGGCGGCCGCGGTGGGCCGGGGCCTGGGGGCGGGGGCGCGGATGCCGCGGGAGTGGCGCGTACGGGCTTGTGGGGGCGCGCTGGCGGTGGCGGGCGCGGCGGCGGCCGTGCTGCCGGTGGTGCTGGACCTGCCCTACCGGGTGGCCGTGGTGCTGCTGGTGGCACTGGTGGTGCTGCTGCTGGCGGTCCCGGTGAGCCCGCCCCTGGCGGGTACGGCCGGGGCGGCTCCTGTGACCGCGCTGGTGGCGGCGGTGGCGGCGGCCGTGGCGGTGAGTGGCTGGTCCCTGGCCGAACCGGCGATGACGGTGGCCGTCCTGGGCGCGCTGGCCGCCGCCTTCGCCGGTGCCGCGGTGGTCGCGCGTGCCGACGCGGCGGTGGGTCCGGTGGCGGCCGTGGCGGCGGTGGTGTGGTCGGGCGCGTTCGCGGCCGCCCTGCCCCTGGCCCTGGACGTACCGCCGCACCGGACGGCGTTCGCGGTGCTGGGCGTCGCGGTCGCCACGGTGCCCCTGGCGGCCCGGCTGCGGGCGTGTCCGGCCGGGGTGCCGGTGGAGTGCGCCGGGTACGCCGTCGCCGCCGCGGCCGTCGTGCTGACGGTCGCGGAGCCCGTCGCGCTCTCCCTGGCCCTGGCCCTGTGCGGGGTGGCCGCGGGGGGCGTGGCGCTGCGCGCGGAGCGCCGGCCGGTCGCGGCGTACGCGGGGGGCGCGCTGCTGGTGCTGGCCTGGTGGGTGCGGCTGGGGAGCTGGGAGGTGACCTCGCCGGAGGCGTACACCCTGCCGGTCACCGTCCCCGTGCTGGCCATCGGCCATCTGCACCGGATCCGTCCGGAGGTCTCCTCCTGGGCGGCGTACGGCCCCGGGCTGGCGACGACCCTGGTGCCGAGCCTGGCGGCGGTCTGGGTGGACGCGCACTGGCCGCGCCCGCTGCTGCTGGGCGCCGCCGCGCTGGCCCTGACCGTGCTGGGCGCACGGTCGCGGCTGAAGGCTCCGCTGCTGATGGGCGGGGGCACCGCCGCGCTGGTCGCCGTGCACGAACTGGCCCCCCATGTCGTCCAGGTGGCCGGGCTCCTGCCCCGCTGGGTGCCGCCGGCCGCCGCGGGCGTGCTGCTCCTGCTCGTCGGCGCGACCTACGAGCGGCGGCTGCGGGAGGCCCGGCGGCTGCGCCGCGCGGTGGGCCGGATGCGCTGACCGGCGCGCCGTACCGGGACGGGAAGGCCGGGAGGGGCGGACGGGAGCCTGGACCGTCCGCCCCGGTCCGGTACGGCCTCACTCGGGGAGGAGATCCCCGATCAGGGCGAGGTTCTGGATGGCGGCCAGGCCGTACAGGGCGGTGGTGTTGGTGTCCACCCAGGCGGCCCCGCTGCCCTCGACCAGGGCCATGGGCCCGCTGCTCCTCTCCGTCCTCCACGGGGAGGACTCGCTGTACCCCCAGGCGTCCTTGGTGAAGAACTCGCGCCAGGCGCGGGTGCCGTACCTGTCCCGCTCGCCCCTATGTCAGGGGCATGACAGACAGGGGTCGCGACCGCCGGCGGTGGTACCGCGGCGGCCGGACCGGAAAGGCGCGGTCAGGTGCGGCCGTACCGGCGCTCGGCGGCGACCGCGCAGGCGGCCAGGCAGCCGAGCGCCGGGGCGGCCAGGGGCGGCAGCATCCAGGCGGCGACGACGACCACGGCCAGTCCCCCGGCCAGCAGCAGCGAGCCGCCCGGTTCGGTGCGCAGGGTGCGCCGGGCCGCCGCCCGGCCGGTACGGGCCCAGTCGTCGCCGGGCCGCCAGGCGGCGGCGGTGCGCAGCCCGGCCACCACCACGGCCACCGCGGCCACCGCCGCGGTGGCGCCGACCGCGGCCACCGCGGGGCCACCGGGCAGCAGCCCGGAGGAGACCACCCGCAGATCGAAGGCGAGCAGCGCCAGGGCGGCCCACCACAGCAGCGAGAACCGCCAGCCAGCCCGTACGGCGGCCGCCCACTCGGCGGCGAACTCCCGCCATCCGGCCTGCTCGGCGTCCAGGTGGCGCCGCAGATGCCCGCAGGCGGCGGCGAACGCGGGCAGCGCCGTCACCAGCGCGAGCGCGGCGAGCAGCAGCCACACCCCGGCCAGCAGGCACTCGGCGAAGAGCGCGAACCGGGCGGCGAGGGGCCTCCGGTCCGTGCCGGCGGCGGTGTCCGTGGCGGTGTCCGGAGAGGCGCCCCTGGCGGTGTCCGGAGAGATGTCCGGAGGGGCGTCCGGGGGGACGTTCGCAAAAGCCCGCGCCGCGGCGTTCGTCCCGCTCATCCCTTGAGCCCCGAGGTGGCCGCGCCCTCGACGAGGTAGCGCTGGAAGGCGAGGAAGAACAGCAGCACCGGCAGCAGGGCCGCGACCGACATGGCGATCATGCCTCCGTAGTCGGCGAGGCTGTCCTGGTCCATGAACATCTTCAGGCCGAGCGAGACGGTGTACTTGTCGGGCTCGTTGAGGTAGATCAGCGGCCCGAGGAAGTCGTTCCAGGCCCAGATGAAGCTGAAGATGGCACTGGTGATCAGCGCCGGGCGGCACAGCGGCAGCACGATCGTCCAGTAGATCCGCCAGTGGCCGCAGCCGTCGATGCGGGCCGCCTCGTCCAGTTCCCTGGGGAGGTTGCGCATGAACTGCACCATCAGGAAGACGAAGAAGGCGTCCACCGCGAGGAACTTGCCCAGCAGCAGCGGCACATAGGTGTTGACCAGTTCCATCTTCTGGAACAGCACGTACTGCGGCACCAGCAGCACGTGGACCGGCAGCAGCAGAGTGCCGATCATCAGCGCGAACAGCACGTTGCGGCCCGCGAAGCGGATCCGGGCGAAGGCGTACGCGGCCAGGGAGCAGGAGATCAGTACACCGGCCACCGACCCCAGCGCGACCAGCAGCGAGTTCACGAAGAACGTCTCGATGCCGATGCCCGCGATCCCGTCGGCGAGCCGCTCGTAGTTGTCGGTGATCGGGTCGGTGGGCAGCAGTTCCAGGCTGCCCACGATCTCGTCGCCCGGTTTGAGGGAGCCTCCCAGCACCCAGACGACCGGGTAGAGCACCACGGCCAGGAGGGCCAGTGCCCCCAGGTGCCACAGGACCGACCGCGCCCTGCGGCGCGCCGAGGCGTTGGCCCCGCCGCGCGAGGGGCGGGCGGGACGGACGGTACCGGTGGGCGCGCTCATCGGCCCCCCTCCTCGTAGTGCACCCAGCGGCGCTGGGACCAGAACAGCACGGCGGTCACCACGGCGATCCCGGCGAGCAGCATCCAGGCCATCGCGGAGGCGTAGCCCATGCGCAGGTTGGAGAAGCCCTGCTCGTACAGGTACCAGGTGTAGACGAGCAGCGAGTCGCCGGGGCCGCCCGCGCGCCCGCCGGGTCCGGCGATCACGAGCGCGGAGGTGAAGATCTGGAAGGAGTGGATGATCTCCAGCAGCAGGTTGAAGAAGAGCACCGGGGAGATCATCGGCAGGGTGATGGAGCGAAACCGCCGCCAGGCGCCGGCGCCGTCCACCTCCGCCGCCTCGTACAGCTCGCGCGGCACCTGCTTGAGACCGGCCAGGAAGATCACCATCGGCGCGCCGAACTGCCAGGCCGACAGGGCGATCAGGGTGGGTATCGACCAGTCCGGGTCGCCGACCCAGCCGCCGCCGTCCCAGCCGAACAGGCTCAGGGAGCGGTCGACGACCGCGTCGTCCTGGAACAGTGCTCGCCAGACGATGCCGATGCTCACGCTCGCCCCGATCAGCGAGGGGGCGTAGAACGCCGAGCGGTAGAAGCCCTGCCCCTTGCGGGGCCGGACCAGCAGCATCGCCACGCCGAGCGCGACCGCGAGCTTGAGCGGGGTGGCGACCAGCACGAACACGGCCGTGACCCGCACCGACGTCCACCAGCGGCCGTCGGAGAACATCTCGGAGAAGTTCTCCAGGCCCACCCAGCGGGGCGAGTCGAAGAGGTTGTAGTCGGTGAAGGCCAGATAGAGGGAGACGAGCATCGGCCCCAGCGTCAGCAGCAGGATGCCGACGCACCACGGGGAGAGGAACAGGTAGCCGGCCAGGGTCTCCCGGCGGGCCCGCCGCCGCGCGGTGGCGGCGGGCCGGGAGGCGGGGGCGGAGGGATCGGGGCGGCGGGGGTTCCCCGCCGCCCGCTCCTCCTCCGTCCCGGCCGGTGCGGGGGTTTCGGTACGCATCACGGGACGTTCTCCTCGGATCAGGAGCCGAGGGCGGTCTTGGCCTCGTCGAAGAACTGGGACACCGCTTCGTCGACGGACACGGAGCCCTGCGCCATCGAGCGGTAGATGCTCAGGAAGGCGGCCTCGACGGTGTCGGTCCCGGCCGGGTGGGGCGTGATCGGCTCCAGGTAGTCGGTGACGCTCTGCTCGTACTCGGCGATCTTGGCGTCGGGCCCCTCGGGCTCGTAGGCCTCGAACTGCGCGTTGGTCGGCAGCACCCCGCGGTTGTAGCCCATGATCTTCCCGACCTCGGGGTCGTTGACCATGAAGTCGATGAACTTGGCGACCTCCTCCGGGTGCTCGGTCCGGGCGGAGGCGCTGAGCATCAGCGAGGAGAGGTACTGCGCGGTGCGCTCGCCGTCCATGGTCGGAATCGGCGCCAGGGCGAGTTCCCTGTCCGTCTCGGAGGCGTAGCGCGCCAGGAAGTTGTCCCAGGTGAACTCGGCGGCCGACAGACCGGCGCTGACCTCGGACTTGGGCAGGACCTGTGCGGCCTGCTTGGCCGGGACGAGCAGCCCGTCGTCGAGCTTGGCGCGGTGGTCGCCCCACCACTTCCTCAGGTCGGCCTCGGTGAAGCCGAGCCCGTCCTCGGTGAAGAACGCCTTGTCCTGCTGGCGCAGGTAGAGGTCGTACAGGTACATCACGCCGCCGTTGCTGCTGGCGCCCCAGAACTCCTCTCCGGGCTCGCTGATCTTCTTGACGGCCGCGTCGAAGTCCTTCCACGTCCAGCCGTGCTCGGGGGTGACACCGGCCTCCTCGAACGCCTTGACGTCGTAGACGAGGGTGAAGGTGTTTGCTCCCACCGGCACGCCCAGCAGCTTCCCGTCGATCTCGCCGGCCCTGCCGAGCCCCTGGCGGAAGTCGTCCAGGTTCAGATTGCCCGCCTTCACCTGGGCGTTGAGGTCCAGCAGCAGGTTCTTCCGGCCGTACTTGCGCAGGAAGGCATAGGAGTTCTGGAAGACGTCCGGCGGATTGCCGCCCGCGGCCTGGGTGTTGAACTTCGTCCAGAAGTCGCCGTACTCCTGGAAGTCGGTCTTGACCTCGATGCCGGGATTCTCCTTCTCGAACAGGTCTATGGTCCTGTTGATCAGGTCGGCCCGGTCCTGCGCACCCCACCAGGAGTAGCGGATGGTCACCTTGCCGTCCGCACCCGTGTCGCCGCCGCCGCATCCGGAGGCGAGCAGCCCCAGCGCGGCCAGGCCGGCCCCCATGGCCCGCAGACCCGTGACCCTGCTCCGTCGAGAACTCATCGAAACGCCCCTCCCGGGCGGGTTCGTCCCGCCACCCCGGTTACTTGAAACGTTTTAGGCAAGCGCTTGCCGGGCCAACTTAGGGACGTGCGGCAGAGGCGTCAACGGTTCGGACGGAATTCACCGCCGGGCATCCGGAGCGTGTGCGGGCGGACACGAAGAGGCCGGGGTCCCGGCAGGCTCCGAGCCTGCCGGGACCCCGGCCTTCGGTGGGCGATACTGGGATCGAACCAGTGACCTCTTCGGTGTGAACGAAGCGCTCTCCCGCTGAGCTAATCGCCCGGGTGCGGCGACAACATTACCGCATGTCAGCGACTGCTCGTGACCCCCTCGCGCACCCGGGAGGGACCTCGCCGGCTCAGCCCGCGACGTCCCACGGCATCGCCAGCCCATACCGGGCCAGATACAGACCCACCAGGACCGCGGCGACGGTCGCACCGAGCGCCGTGAGTGTCATGTTGCGGCGCCGCACCTTCGGGTCGAGCGCGCGCCTGGCCGCCTCGGACACCTTCCGCCGTGTCCACCGCAGGACGATCTGGGCCCAGACGAACTCCGTCGCCCAGACCGCCAGCCCCGTGAAGATCACCAGCCAGCCCGGCCCCGGCAGCGCCAGCATCAGCACTCCGGCGAACACGATGGCGAGCCCGACCAGGAAGACCCCCACCTGCCAGCTCAGATGGAGCGCCCGGGACGCCTTGATGAAGCGCGGCGCCCGTGAACCGAGGGCCCGTTCCTTACTCTCGGTTTCCACCCGCCCCAGATTACCCGAGGCCTCCACCCCGTTCGCCCGAACAGACCACCGGCCAAATCCCCATTCCTCCATCTGAATGATGTGAAGGGAAACAAAAGGGGCAGAGGGGTTTACACCCCTCCTGTAGGTGGCATGTCGATTTCGCCGACGTGCGAATCCCCGAGCGCACACTGAGCGAAAGGCCCTGGCGCTTATGAACACCACGGTCAGCTGCGAGCTGCACCTGCGCCTCGTTGTATCGAGCGAGTCCTCCCTGCCTGTACCCGCGGGCCTGCGGTATGACACGGCCGACCCCTACGCCGTGCACGCCACCTTCCACACCGGCGCCGAGGAGACCGTCGAGTGGGTCTTCGCCCGCGACCTCCTCGCCGAAGGCCTGCACCGTCCCACAGGCACCGGCGACGTCCGTGTCTGGCCGTCCCGCAGCCACGGTCAGGGCGTCGTCTGCATCGCTCTCAGCTCGCCGGAGGGCGAGGCGCTGCTGGAGGCCCCCGCGCGGGCCCTGGAATCCTTCCTCAAGCGAACGGACGCCGCCGTCCCCCCCGGCACCGAGCACCGGCACTTCGACCTCGACACCGAGCTCTCCCACATCCTCGCGGAGAGCTGACAGACGCCGGCACCCCGCTGCCGTCCGACTCGGGGCGACGGCTCGGGGCCCGGCCCTCACCACCCAGCGACGGCGACGCCGCCGCCACGTACCACCGTGGCGGCGGCGTCGCCGTTTCCGGGAGGGGCTAGAGTCTCACCGCAGCAAGGCCCGCAGGGCTGCCGACGAGAAACCGGCCAGGGAGCGACGACCGTGCTGATCAACCACGACACCCGGTGCGCTCTCGACGCCGTTGTCGACCTCCTGAACACCGCGCCCGACGAACACACCCCCGACACGCTCACCGACACCGGCGCGCTGCGCGCCTTCGTGGAACGCAACGCCGTCAGCGACGTGGGCGCCCTGGACGACACGGACCTGGCCGCCGTACGGGACGTGCGCGATCAGTTCGGGCGGGTCTTCGAGGCCTTTGACGCACACCGCGCGGCCGAGCTGGTGAACACGCTGGTGGCCGCCGCCGGCACCACGCCCCGGCTCACCGACCACGACGGCTACGACTGGCACATCCACTACTTCGCCCCGGGCGCCTCCCTCGCCGACCACCTCGCCGCGGACGGCGGCATGGCGCTGGCCTTCCTGGTCGTCGCCGGGGAACGCGAACGGCTGCGCCGCTGCGCCGCCCCCGACTGCCGCCGCGCCTTCGTCGACCTGTCCCGCAACCGCTCGCGCCGGTACTGCGACAGCCGCACCTGCGGCAACCGTCTGCACGTGGCCGCCTACCGGGCGCGGCAGCGTGAGGCCTCCGGGAACTGACCGGCCCGACAGGCGGCGGTCAGAGCAGGAAAAGGTCGTGCACCGCCGCCAGGAGGACCAGCGCGCCGATGACGGCCAGGAAGAGCATCAGCGGCGGCTGGGACAGGGCGAACAGGCAGCCGCGGGGCTCGGGCAGTTCGGCGGGGAGGCCGCCCGGGAGGACGCCGGAGCCCTCCTCGCGCGGGGGGCCGGGAGCACGGTCCTCGGGTGTTTCGGTGGTGTCGCGCATCTCGCCGCGATGATGGCGCAGGCCGGAGCGCCGCGCGGTTCAACACACCATCGTGCGGGCACGGTTCACCGGATTCAGATGCCGTGTTTCCTCAGAATCGCTTCGATGTCCGAGAAGTCGTCCGCGTCGGTCGCCCCCGCCGCGGGCCGCTCCTCACGGCCCCCGCCTCCCCTGGTGCCCTCGCCGCCGAGGGCCGGCCGGGAGGCACCGGACTCCGCCGCGCGGCGCGCGCCGCGCCCGGTTCCGGTACCGCCCTCGCGGGCACGCGTACGCCTCCCGGCGGCGCGGCCCACCACATAGAGGACGAAGGCCGCGGCGAGCACCCCGAAGCCGGTCCAGACCGTGGGCTTGAACACCAGGTCCGAGGCCCAGGCCGCCACCGCCCCTCCGATCTCGCCGAACATTCCCAGCAGGCCGGACATCGCCAGCCCGACGGGCACCAGGGACAGGGCCGCTATGCGGGTGGCCGCGGCGAAGCGGCGGCGGTAGGCCGTCAGGAAGGCGACGGCCAGTCCCGCCGCGGAGAGCGCCGCGCAGACGGTCGTGGTCAGCATGTATCCATCGTGCCGCTCCTCACCCCGGATGTGCCACGTTCCGCCCCGCGATCTCGGGGGGATTTCCGGGCCCTCTCCTCCTCAGGGCCACCTCGCGCACCTCCCGCTCTCCTCCCGGAGCCGGGCTGGGAGACTTGTCCGCATGAACGACACCCGCCCCACCCGCCCCGTCCTGGACGTCTGGTGCGAGCTGCAGTGCCCGGACTGCGACCGGGCCATGGCCGACCTGCGCGCGCTGCGCGAGCGGTACGGCGACGCACTGGAGATCCGGCTGCGCCACTTCCCTCTGGACAAGCACCGCCACTCCTACGCCGCCGCCCAGGCCGCCGAGGAGGCGTACGCGCAGGGCCGCGGCGACGAGTACGCCGGGGCGGTCCTGGCCCGTGCCGGGGAGCTGGGGAAGCGTGGCGAGGAACTGCTGCTGGAGGTGGCCCGGGAGCTGGGCCTGGACGCCGAGGAGATGGACACCGCCCTGATCGACGGGCGGCATCTGCTGATCGTCGACGCCGACCAGGCCGAGGGCCGGGCGATCGGGGTCACCGGCACCCCGACCTATGTGATCGGCGGTGAGCGGCTGGACGGCGGGAAGAGCCAGGAGGGCCTGCGCGAGCGGATCGAGGAGATCGCCGACCGGCTGCTGGCCTGAGCCGGGGAGGGGACCGGGCGGCACTAGAGCAGCGGCTTGTGCAGATGGTGGGCGGTCGGCCGGTGACCGAGCGACTCGTACAGCCGCAGGGCCGCGGTGTTGTCCGTGAAGACGTTCAGCCCCAGCGTGCGCGCCCCGGCCGCCAGGCACTCGCGCTCGGCGGCGAGCAGCAGTGTCCGGCCGTGGCCCCGGCCGCGGTGCGCCGGGGCCACCTCCACGTCGAAGACCCAGGCGCCGGATCCGCGCGCACGGGCCGTCGCCAGCCAGAGCGTGCCGACGTCCGCTCCCCCGTGGACGAGGACCCGCAGGGCGGTGCCGGTGGTGTCCGGTCCGTCGGGCAGCAGCTCGGCGTGGTCCGCCTCGGCCCTGAGGCGGGCCCGCCCGGGGTCCATGCCCCACCCGGTCCAGAGGCGGACGTAGGCCTCCCGGCGGCTCTCCAGCCACGCCGGGTACTCGCCCGCCTCCAGGGGGCGCACCGTGCTGCCGCCGGGCAGCACGGGCGCCTCGGACAGTTCCTTGGCCATGCTCCGGCTGCGCTCGGTGTAACCCAGGGCCGCGGTCAGCCGCAGGGCGTGGCCGGCGTCCGCCGGGACGCTCGCCTCGATCCGGCGGCAGCCCCAGCCGCGCAGCACCTCCTCGGCCGCGAGCGCGGCGACGGTGGCCCGGCCCCGGCGGCGGTCGGATTCGTGGACGGAGAGCTCCTCGACTCGGCCGGCCGACGGGCCGAAGCGTTCGTCCGTGGCCAGGCGCACACGGCCCGCGGGGCGGCCGTTGACGCAGATGTCGTACGAGCGGGAGCGGGCGCCGTCCGCGGCGCGCCGCTCAGGTCCGATGGGGCGCAGGGTGGTGGTCATCGCCCGGGTTCTACCCACCGCGGCGCCCAGCTGTCACCGGGGCTCGGGGAAGACCGGGGAATCCGGGGGAACCGGGGGTGCGGCCGCCGCCTCACGGGTCGATGTCGGCCGCCGAGCGCTCGGCGAAGATCCGCATCGCCTTGGCCGTGACCGGGCCCGGCGCGGAGGGCAGTTCGCGTCCGTCGATCCGGTGGACGGCCTGGACATCGCGCAGGGTGGAGGTGAGGAAGACCTCCTCGGCCCGCTCCAGGACGTCCACCGGCAGGTTGGTCTCCTGTGCCCCCGTCCACTCGGCCACCAGTGCTCGGGTGATCCCGGCGAGGCAGCCGGAGGCGAGCGGCGGGGTGTGCAGCTCTCCGCCGAGGACGACGAAGACGTTGGAGCCGGTGCCCTCGCACAGCTGCCCGACGGTGTTGCCGAACAGGGCCTCCGAGGCGCCCTGCCGGTGGGCGTGGGCCAGCGCGACGACGTTCTCGGCGTACGAGGTGGTCTTCAGGCCGGCCAGCGCGCCGCGCTCGTTGCGGACCCAGGGGACGGTGACGACGGCAGTGGTGTCGGGACGGGGCTTGGCCTCGCCGAGGGCGACGACCAGGGTGGGCCCGGCGTCGCCGCGGTCGGAGCCGAGGGGGGAGAGCCCTCCGGTGTAGGTGATCCGCAGCCGGCCCAGCGGCACGGGGTTGGCCTCCACCACGGTGGCGCAGGCGCGGCTCACCTCGTCCCGGTCCGGCTCGGGCAGGCCCAGACCGCGGGCGGAGACGGCCAGTCGCTCCAGGTGGCGGGTGAGGGCGAAGGTGCGCCCGCCGACGGTCTTGACCGTCTCGAAGACCCCGTCGCCGACGGTCAGTCCGTGGTCGAGCACGGACACCCGCGCGGCGTCGGCGTCCCGCAGTTCTCCGTCCACCCAGATCAGCGTCATGCCCCAGCTCCTCCGGTCCCGCCTGTCGCACCCGCCGCGCCGGTGGTCCGGATCGCGCCGCTCGCGGCAGACGTCTTCGCGTACTCCCCCGACGCTACCGTGAGCAGCCGCTCCGCCTTGAGCTCGGTCTCCTCCCACTCCCGCTCCGGGTCCGATCCCCAGGTGATCCCGGCGCCGGTGCCGAAGCACAGCGCCGGGCCGCCGGGCGCGGCGCGGTCGATCCAGAAGGTGCGGATGCCCACCGCCAGTTCCCCGGTGCCGCGGTCGGCGTCCACCCAGCCGATGCCGCCGCAGTACGGGCCCCGCGGGGCGGTCTCCAGGGAGCGGATGACGCGCAGGGCGCTGGACTTGGGGGCGCCGGTGACCGATCCGGGCGGGAAGGTGTGCTCCAGCAGCTCGGCCCAGCCGGCCCCGGGCGCCAGTTCGCCGCGGACGGTGGAGACCAGGTGGACGAGCCCGGGGTGCGGCTCGACGGCGCACAGGGCGGGGACGGTGACCGATCCGGTGGCGCTGACGCGGCCGAGGTCGTTGCGGACCAGGTCCACGATCATCACGTTCTCGGCGTGGTCCTTGTCCAGCAGGTCGGCGGCCGTGCGTCCGGTGCCCTTGATGGGGCGGGACTCCACGGTGCGTCCGCGGCGGGCGAGGTACAGCTCGGGCGAGGCCGTGGCGATCTCGACCCCGTGGGCGGGGAGGCGGACGGTGCCGGCGTGGGGAGCGGGGTTGCCGCGCGCCAGGAGCGCGGTCAGTTCGTCGGGGTCGGCGGCGGCCGGGTCCGGCAGCGGTGCGGTGAGCACGCGGCAGAGGTTGGCCTGGTAGACCTCGCCGGCCGCTATGTGCTCGCGTATGCGCCGCACGCCCGCGGTGTAGGCGGCGCGGTCCAGGGACGACGTCCAGGCGCCGGCGCCCGGCCCGTGCCAGCGTCCCGGCCGGGGGCGGGGCACGGGGGCGGGCCGCACGTCGCCGAAACGGGCGCAGACCAGGTGCCCCTCGAAGGAGGCGACCACCGCCCACCAGCCCGTGGAGTCCAGGGCGGTGGGGTCGCTGGTGACGTCGCGCAGGTCGGTGGCGACAAGGCCACCGAAGCGGGCTACAGGGGCCGGATCGTGCACACGGCGAGTCTATGGCGGGCACGCTGGGGAAACGGAATTTGAGCTGGCCCGGGAATCCGCTAGAGTTCATGTCGTCACCGAGCGCGGCAGCGGGAGGTGGCGGCAGCTCCCGGGCAGCGCCCGGGGGAGGCACTGCGGACGTAGCTCAGTTGGTAGAGCACCACCTTGCCAAGGTGGATGTCGCGAGTTCGAGTCTCGTCGTCCGCTCGATGGGGGCCTTGCGGCCCCCGCGCTGGTGGAGTGGCCGAGAGGCGAGGCAACGGCCTGCAAAGCCGTCTACACGGGTTCAAATCCCGTCTCCACCTCGGACGATTAGCTCAGCGGGAGAGCGCTTCCCTGACACGGAAGAGGTCACTGGTTCAATCCCAGTATCGTCCACCGAGGACCCCTCGGGGTCCTTGTTCCGCGCGATTAGCTCAGCGGGAGAGCGCTTCCCTGACACGGAAGAGGTCACTGGTTCAATCCCAGTATCGCGCACGCGGCACACCGCACTGCGGACGATTAGCTCAGCGGGAGAGCGCTTCCCTGACACGGAAGAGGTCACTGGTTCAATCCCAGTATCGTCCACATCCCGAAGGGCCGGAGCCTGTTGCTCCGGCCCTTCGTCGTGTTCCGGGTCGTCCCGCGGTCACGGCCGGAGTGCGGTCAGGAGGAGAACAGCATCCGGCTGAAGCTCTTGTGGCGGCCGTGATGACCGTGGTGGCCGTGGTGCGGGGCTCCCCAGGCGGGAGGAGGAGCCGGGTAGGACTGGGCGGGCGGGGTCGGGTAAGGCTGAGCGGGCGGGGTCGGGTAGGACTGGGCGGCCGGGCCCGGCGGGGGCGGTGCCGGCTGCGACCACTGCGACTCGAGGCGGGTGAGCGCCTCCAGCTCCCCGTAGTCGAGGAAGACCCCCCGGCAGCCGCCGCACTGCTCGATCTGGACTCCACTGCGGTTGTACGTCTGCATGTGCGCTCGGCACTTGGGGCACTGCATCGTGTCTCGCCTCCGTGGCGGTAGGGGCTGTGTGGTTGTACAGACGCGCCGCGGGGTGTTCCGGATGCGTCCGCGTACCGGTCGGATCGGTGGGGCGGGCCGTCCGGGCGCGCCCAGCGTAGGGCCCGTGGGCTCCTTCAGGACCCCGCGATGCGGGAACAGGCGTCGACCAGGGCGCGGTCGGTCTCGTCCGGTGCGCGGCCCTCGGCCTCGGCCCTGACCAGTGCGCGGGCCGCCAGTTGGACGGTCAGTGCCCGCGCGGGCGCGTCCAGCCGAGGCCAGGGGTCGAAGGGACGGCCGTCCGCGCCGCCGGGGAGCGCGGTGCCGCCCGCGGCCCGGTAGGCGCCCAGGAAGCGGCCGAAGTCCGCGGGGGCCAGCAGTCCGGTGGCGAACCAGGCGGCGGGCCGGGCCAGGTCCCAGGCCGGGTCGCCCAGGCCCAGGTCGTCCACGTCGATGAGGCGCCAGGGGCCGTCGGGCGCCGGGTGCCGGACGAGTTGGCCCAGGTGGAGGTCGCCGTGGCAGAGGGAGTCCGCGCGCGGCGGCGGTGCCTCGTCGCGCGTCCACGCGGGCAGGCCGGCCCAGGCCGCCTCGACGGCCCGTGCCGCGGCGGTGCGGCGGACCGTGCGGCGCAGGGATTCCAGGGCACGGGCGGCCTTGGCGGGGCCGCGCATCGGCGGGAGCGGTCCGGGCAGCGCGGCGGGCGGTACGGCGTGCAGGCGGGCGAGCAGCGCTCCGACCGCCTCCCAGGGGGCGGCCTCGGGTGCGCCGGGGTCCACAGGGGTGCCGTAGGGCCACAGACTCACCGGGCGGCCGTCGGGCAGGGTGTCCAGAAGCCGCCGCCCCGGCCCCGCCCCCGTTTGCGGGGCCGGGGACCGCGGGCCTTCGGCGGCGGGCAGCGGCGCGAGCAGGACGCGGCCCAGCAGCGGGTGGGCGGCGACGTCCAGCCGGAGCGCGAGCCGTTGGGGGTCGCCACCGGGGGCATGCGCCTTGGCCACGACGCTCCCGCTGCGTACGACGGTGGCGTCGGCCCGCTCGGCCAGCACCACGGGCCGGCCGGCGCCGTCGACGGCCGCGAGGCGGGCAAAGGCCGCGGCGTCGGCAGAGGCCGCGGCGTCGGCAGAGGCCGCGGCGTCGGCAGAGGCCGCGGCGTCGGCAGAGGCCGCCCGGTGGGCGAGATGTGCGATGAGCGGTGCGTGCGCCACGGTGTCCTTGGCCCCTCCCGGGCCCGCGGGCACGGGCCGTGCGGCGGATCGTACGGCCCAAGGCGGCGCGATGCCCGGGCAGTTCCCCAACTGCCCGGGCCTCACGCCGTCCGCCGTACCCCCGTCCCCACGGGGTTGGGTGACCGGATCTCCCGGCTCGGGCCGCTCTCCCGAGCCCGGGCCCTGTATCAGAGCCCCAGCAGTCCGGCCACGGACGACGCCTGTGTGATCACCGCTTCCGCCCCGCCGAAGACGACGGCCAGCAGGACGGCCAGCGGAAGGACCATGACGGCGGCCACCAGCGGGTGGCGGCGGTCGCCCGGCCGGGTGCCGAGGGCGGCGAGGTCCGCCAGGCGCCCCTGCGTCCGGGACGCCGGGCGCTGTGCTGTGTGCGCCATGGTTCCGCTCCTGTCGTGGTACGGGGCGGCGGGCGTCTGGCTCGGGGGACGAGTGCTGCACCCGCCGCTTGAGAACAACACTAGAAGTGAGGGGTGCCCCTCGGCGTCATGCCCGCGTACCGAACAAGGGCCTCCCGCAGGATGACTCCTCTCCGCCCCGGGTACTCCCCAGGGTGGAGAGGAGCTCTCCGGGGCCCGGGACTTCCCGGAGGGGGAGGGCTTGCCGGAGGGGGAGGGCTTGGACCCGCGCCGCCGGTCAGCGCGCCGGCTCCTGCGCCGCGTCCTCCCGCGGCACCGGGTGCTCGACCAGGGCCAGCACCCGGTTGGCCATGAAGCGCGCGGTGCGCACCACCGTGCCGCTGCGGGTGATCTCGCTCACCTCCACCACTCCCCTGCGCACCTGCGTCTCCACCCGCCGGCCCGCACGCGTGGCCGCCATCTCGTAGGTACGGGTGGTGTCTCCGGCGTCCACCACGATCTCCACCCAGTCGCCCTTCATCGTGCGATCCCCCTTCCGGGAAGGCCTGTCGGACGCCTCCTGAGCAGGGCTTCTCCCGCCCCTGACTGCCGCGCGCCCACTCCTGAAGTCTCCCACCGGGCACTGACAACCGGGGTGTTCCGCATGCGCGGCCTGTCGGCGCGAGGGGGCCGCAGTCCGTAAGCTGTGGCACGTCAGAGGGACCGGGCAGTGCGGGGCCGCCCCACCGGGGCGGGACGGGCTCCCGGCCGGAGGTAGGGGAAGGACATGGCGATGATGCGGCTCCGGCGCGAGGACCCGCGAGTCGTCGGCTCGTTCAGGCTCCACCGGCGGCTGGGCGCGGGCGGGATGGGCGTGGTGTACCTCGGCTCCGACCGGCGCGGGCAGCGGGTGGCGCTGAAGGTGATCCGGCCGGATCTCGCGGAGGACCCCGAGTTCCGCTCGCGCTTCGCGCGCGAGGTGTCGGCCGCCCGCCGGATCCGCGGCGGGTGCACGGCCCGGCTGGTGGCGGCGGATCTGGAGGCGGAACGCCCGTGGTTCGCCACCCAGTACGTGCCGGGTCCGTCGCTGCACGACAAGGTGAACGAGGAGGGCCCGCTGCCCGCAGCGCAGGTCGCCTCGATCGGCGCGGCGCTGGCCGAGGGGCTGGTGGCGGTGCACGAGGCCGGTGTGGTGCACCGGGACCTGAAGCCGTCGAACATCCTGCTGTCGCCCAAGGGTCCGCGCATCATCGACTTCGGCATCGCCTGGGCGACCGGCGCCAGCACCCTCACGCACGTCGGCACGGCGGTGGGCTCCCCCGGCTTCCTGGCGCCCGAGCAGGTGCGGGGCGCGGCGGTGACCCCGGCGACGGACGTGTTCTCGCTGGGCGCGACGCTGGCGTACACGGCGACCGCGGACTCGCCCTTCGGGCAGGGCAGTTCGGAGGTGATGCTGTACCGGGTGGTGCACGAGGAACCCCAGCTGCACGGTGTGCACGCGGCGTTGGCGCCGCTGGTGCGGGCGTGCCTGGCGAAGGATCCGGAGGACCGGCCCAGCACGCTGCAGCTGTCGCTGCGGTTGCGGGAGATCGCCGCCCGGGAGGCGCGCGGGCTGCCGGAGGGCGCGGCCACGGGGGCGGCCGTACGCCCGGCGCGGCCGGCCGGGAAGCGGGCCGAGCAGTATCTGCGGCAGCGAACCTCGCGCGACGGCGATCGCCCCTCGGGCGGCCGCGGCTCCCGGGGGGCCTCCGGCCGTGCGGGCCTCGCCGACCGGGACGGGGCGGGTACGTCCCGGGGCCCGGTACCCCGCACACCGGCCCGGAACACCGTCCGGCCGTCCGCCGGCGGGCGGACGGGCGGCACCGCGGGAGGGGCGTCGGCCCGGCGTCCGGTGCGCACCGCGGGCGGCACCCGGCCGGGACCGCGGCGGCCGGCGAACCCCCGTCTGCTGCGCCAGCGCCTGGTCGTGTTCGTGACGGTGACGCTGCTGGTCGCACTCGGCATCGCGGCGGCGCAGGGCTGTCAGGGGCCGGCGCGGGGGCTGGGAGGTCCCGCGGGTCCGGCCGTCGGCGCCGGAACCGCGGACACGGCTGCCGGCGCGACGGGGGCCGGGGGGACGGGCTCCGCCGCTCCGGTGGGGCGCCCGGCTCGCTGACGCCCCCTCACCGCGGCGCCCTACAGCGCGCCGAGCGCGGACAGGACGGTCAGGCACAGCGGGAGGGTCGCGGCGAAGGCGCCGCCCGCGTGCAGCACGGCTTCGGGGAGGGTACTGCCCGCGGCGCCGGAGAGGATGCCCGCGACCAGGGCGACGAGGGCGGAGAACAGGACGGCGACCAGGACCCACAGGGCTCTGACCACCGGGGGGTGGGAGACGGGCTGGGTGCTCATCGGTCGTCTTCCTTCCCTTCGGGAGGACGGCCGGGGCGAGCACGGACAGCCCCGACCCGACCGCCCTCTGGATGGGGCAAAGTCGAGATCTGCACCCCCAGTACAGATCCGCGTTTCATCGACGTGAGCGGGCCGGGCGGCGGTTGGCCCGCCGTCGGCCGCGCCGACCGAGTACTGGCGCGCTCACTTTATCACCCAGTGTCACCAAATGCCCGCTTTGGCGGACGGGGGACACACTGACGGACTCACCCCGCGGCGGGGCCGGTCGCGTAGAAGGCCACGGCCGCGGCCGCGGCGACGTTGAGGGAGTCGACGCCCGCGCTCATGGGGATCCGCACGGTCACGTCGGCGGCCGCGACCGTGGACGGGCGCAGGCCGTCCCCCTCGGAGCCGAGGATCAGGGCGGTCCTGGGGTGCCGGCGGGCCGCGAACTCGCCGAGGCCGACCGCGTTCTCGTCCAGGGCGAGCGCCGCCGTGACGTACCCCGCCTCCCGCAGCACCCCGACGTCCCCGGGCCAGGACTCCAGCCTGGTCCACGGCACCTGGAGGACCGCGCCCATGGAGACCTTGACCGAACGCCGGTAGAGGGGGTCGGCGCAGTCCGGTGAGAGCAGGACCGCGTCCATGCCCAGCGCCGCCGCGCTGCGAAACAGGGCACCGACGTTGGTGTGGTCGTTCACGGCCTCCAGCACCGCCACCCGGCGCGCGTCGGCCAGCAGGTCCGCCGGGCTCGGAAGGGGCTTTCGGCACATCGAGGCCAGGGCCCCGCGGTGCACGTGGTAGCCCGTCACCCGCTCGGCCACCTCCGGGCCGACGCTGTAGACGGGCGCCCGGGCCGCGGCGACCACATCGCACATCGCCTCGGCCCACTTGGGCGTCAGCAGCATCGACCGCATCTCGTAACCGGCCGCGAGGGCCCGCCGGATGACCTTCTCGCCCTCGGCGATGAACAGGCCCTCCGCCGGTTCGCGTACGCGCCGCAGCCGGACGTCGGTCAGGCCGGTGTAGTCGCCCAGGCGCGGATCGCCGGGGTCCTCGACGGTGACCGGGCCCCGGACGTCCCCGCTCCCGCCTTCCGCCACGGCGGCGTCACCGTCCGCCGCCCCGGGCCTCCCGGCGCCTTCGGCCCCCCGCTCCGTCACCGGCCGGTCCCGGCCCGGTTCACACCGACCACCTCGCCGACGACGATCACCGCGGGCGGACGTACGCCCTCCTCCTCGACCGTGCGCGCCGCGGTCGCCAGGGTGGCGTCCACCCGGCGCTGGCCGGCCATGGTGCCCTCCTGGACCACGGCGACGGGCGTGTCCGGGGCCCGCCCGTGCTCGATGAGCGCCTCGGCGATGGCGCCGATGCGCTCCACCGCCATCAGCATCACCAGGGTGCCGCGCAGTTTCGCCAGGGCCGCCCAGTCCACCAGCGAACGCGGGTCGCCGGGTGCGACATGGCCGCTGACGACGGTGAACTCATGGGCCACCCCGCGGTGTGTGACCGGGATGCCCGCGGCGCCGGGCACGCTGACGGAGCTGGAGATGCCGGGCACCACGGTGACCGGGATCCCGGCCCCGGCCAGCGCCTGCGCCTCCTCCATGCCGCGGCCGAAGACATAGGGGTCGCCGCCCTTGAGGCGCACGACGAACCTCCCGGCCCTGGCGTGCTCCACGAGGGCCGCGTTGATGGCCTCCTGGGCCATCGCCCGGCCGTAGGGGATCTTGGCCGCATCGATCACCTCGACGTGCGGCGGCAGTTCGTCCAGCAGGTCGCGCGGGCCGAGCCGGTCGGCGATCACCACGTCCGCCTCGGCCAGCAGCCGGCGGCCGCGCACCGTGATCAGGTCCGGGTCGCCCGGGCCTCCACCGACCAGGGCGACACCGGCCCTGCGGGCCCGGTGCCGGGGGGCGGTCAGGGTGCCGTCTCGCAGGCCCTCGACCACAGCGTCGCGCACGGCGGCCGAGCGGCGCGGATCGCGTCCGGTGAGGACCGCGACGGTGACGCCCTCGCTGCGTCCGGTGGCCGGGGTCCAGGCGGTGGCGGCGCCGGCGTCGTCGCTGCGGACGCACCACACCCGGCGCTCCTCGGCCTCGGCGGAGGCGGTCGCGTTGGCCCCGGCGTCGTCGGTGGCGACGACCGCGTACCAGGCGCCGTCCAGATCGCCCGGGCGGTAGGCGCGGCGCTCCCAGCGCAGCTCGCCCGCCTCGGCCATGGCCTCCACCGAGGGGGTGGCCGAGGGGGCGATCACCAGGACGTCGGCGCCCGCGGCCAGCAGTGCGGGCAGCCGCCGCTGGGCGACGGTCCCGCCGCCGAGGACGACCACACGGCGCCCGGTCAGACGCAGGCCCACGGGGTAGGCGGGGTGCGCGGAGTGCTCGGACATGGCGGTGCGGCTCCTCAAAGGATCGCGGGCCGCTGCGACGGTGGAGCGGCGAAGACGGGACTGGCTGCAAAGGGCAGCGGGTGCGGGCAGCGTACGACGCGGCGGCCCGGCCCCGCTGTGCCGCAGGTCACCGGAGGGGATCCGGGACCTTCCGATGACCTGCGGGCGGTACGGCGGCGGGGCGCGTCAGTTCTTCTCGGTGACGCCCGCCGAGTCGAAGGTGGCGACCTCGTGCATGGCCCGGGCCGCGCTCTGCACCACCGGCAGGGCCAGCAGGGCGCCCGTCCCCTCTCCGAGCCTCAGGTCGAGGTCGATCAGGGGACGCAGGCCCAGCTTGGTCAGTGCCGCGACATGGCCGGGCTCCGCGCTGCGGTGACCCGCGATGCAGGCCGCCAGCGCCTCGGGCGCGATGGCCCGCGCGACCAGGGCCGCCGCCCCCGCGCTCACCCCGTCGAGGACGACGGGGGTGCGCAGCGAGGCGCCGCCGAGGATCAGCCCGGTCAGCGCGGCGTGCTCCAGTCCGCCGACCGCCGCCAGGACGCCGAGGGGGTCGGCCGCGTCGGGCCGGTGCAACTCCAGGGCGCGGCGCACCACCTCGACCTTGCGGGCGTGCATCTCGTCGCTGACACCGGTGCCGCGACCGGTGACCTCGGCCGGGTCGGCGCCGGTGAAGACCGCGATCAGCGCTGCGGAGGCGGTGGTGTTGGCGATGCCCATCTCACCGGTCAGCAGCGCCTTGTTGCCCGCCGCCACCAGATCGCGGGCGGTCTCGATGCCCACCTCGACCGCGCGCAGCACCTCCTCGCGGGTGAGCGCGGGCCCGGCGGTGAAGTCCGCCGTGCCGGGCCGCACCTTGCGCGGCAGCAGACCGGGCGCGGACGGCAGGTCGGCCGCCACGCCCACATCCACCACACAGACCTCGGCGCCCACCTGGTTCGCGAAGGCGTTGCAGACCGCGCCGCCGGCCAGGAAGTTGGCGACCATCTGCGCCGTGACCTCCTGCGGCCAGGCGGTGACGCCCTGGGCGTGCACCCCGTGGTCCCCGGCGAAGACGGCGACGGCCGCGGGCTCGGGGACCGGCGGGGGGCACTGCCGGGCCAGACCGCTGAGCTGCGCGGAGATGATCTCCAGCATGCCGAGCGCGCCGGACGGCTTGGTCATCCGCTTCTGGCGCTCCCACGCCTCGCCGAGCGCCTTGGCGTCCAGCGGGCGGATACCCGCCAGGGTCTCGGTGAGCAGGTCGTGCGGCTCCTCCGCACCGGGCAGGACCCGGCGGCCGTAGGACTCCTCGTGGACGACCCAGGACAGCGGGCGGCGCCTGGACCAGCCCGCCTGCACCAGCTCGGGCTCGTCCGGGAAGGCGTCCACGTACCCGATGCACAGGTAGGCGACGACCTCCAGGTGCTCGGGCAGGCCGAGGACCCGGACCATCTCGCGCTCGTCGAAGAAGCTGACCCAGCCCACGCCCAGGCCCTCCGCGCGGGCCGCGAGCCAGAGGTTCTCCACCGCCAGGGCCGAGGAGTAGGGCGCCATCTTCGGCTGGGTGTGGCGGCCGAGGGTGTGGCGGCCGCCACGGGTGGGGTCGGCGGTGACGACGATGTTGACCGGGGTGTCGAGGATCGCCTCGACCTTCAGCTCCTTGAACTGCTTGGCACGGGCCCGGGGCAGCGACCGGGCGTACGCGTCGCGCTGGCGCATGGCCAGCTCGTGCATCGTCCTGCGGGTCTCCTCGGAGCGGATGAGGACGAAGTCCCACGGCTGGGAGTGGCCGACGCTGGGAGCGGTGTGGGCCGCCTCCAGGACGCGCAGCAGCACGTCGTCGGGGATCGGGTCGGAGCGGAAACCGTTGCGGATGTCCCGCCTCTCGCGCATGAGGCGGTGCAGCGTCTCGCGTTCGACCTCGTCGTAGCCCGGGGCGGCGGGGGCGGGGGCGGGGGCGGCACCGGTGGCCTCGGTGGCCTCATCGGTGGCAACCGCTCCGGCGGTGCCGGCCGCGTCCGGCGTCCCGGTCCCGGGCTCCTGCTCGGCGACGGGTACGGCCGGCCCACCGTCGGCGGGCGGCTGTGCGTCGTCCTGCCGGAGGGTCTCGGCGGTGACCGCCACGGCCTCCATCACCTGCGGTCCGGCGCCGGGCACCGCGGCCACGGCGAGTTGCTGCTCGGGGGCCGGCGCGGGGGCCTCGTCCGCCGGCGCCGGAGCGGGCTCCTGAGAGGGCTGCGGCTCGGCCTCGGAGGAGACGGGCTCGGAGGGGACGGGCTCGGAGGGCACGGGCTCGGAGGGGACGGGCTCGGAGGGGACGGGCTCGGAGGGTGCCTGGACAGACGCGGGTTCGGCCGCCGTGGGTTCGACAGTGGCGGGTTCGGGGGCGGGCGCCTCGGCAGCCTCCGCGGAAGCGGCCTCCGCGGAGGTGGGTCCGGCAGGGACGGGTTCGGCGGGAGTCGCCTCGGCCGAAACGCTCACCGGGGTCTCCGCCGCGACGGGCTCCCCGGCGTCCCCCGGGCCTTCCGGGGTCTTCGGCGCCTCGGACACGGCCTCCGGCTCGGCGGCGGGCCGGGGCTGCTCCGGTTCCGCGCCCTGTGCCTCGTGGACGGTCCGCGGACCGGGTTCGGCCACGGCGGGTTCGGGCGCTGCGGGTTCGGCGGACTCGGCGACAGGGGCCGCAGCCACGGACGGCTCGACCGCCTCGGGCACGGACTCCGACTCCGGGGCAGAACCAGGGACAGGAGCGGAAACTTCGTCCGCCGGCGCCGGAACGGGCTCCTGGAAAGGCTGCGGCTCGGCCTCCTCCGCCTCGGGCGCGGGCTCCGCCTCGGGCGAGGACTCCTGCTCCGGGGCGGAAGCGGGGGCCTGGCCCTTTGCGGTCGGCGCCTCACCGGTCTCCGGGACGGGAGGCATCGCGGCGAGGTCCGGGCCGGGCAGCGGCTCGGCCGGCCATCCGGCCGCCGGCTGCACGGGAGCGGGCCCGGGTTCCGCCGCCGGGGCCGGCGCCGGAGGCTGCGGCGCCCAGGCGCCGGGCTGCACCGGGTCGGACGGAAGCGTGCCGGGCTGCGCGGCGGGAGCGGGCGCGGCCGCCTCAGGTGCGACGGTCTCGGGTGCCTCCGGAGAGGGAGCGGCCTGCGCCGCGGGCTCCTCGTGGGCGACGTCGAAGTACTCGGGCCCCGTGGTCGGCGGTCCCGGCTGCCGTACGGGCACGCCCTGCGGGGGCGTGGGCGCCGGAGCCGCCGGGGTGCTGCTGCGGTCGGCGAGCGTGCGCACCACGCCGGACTGCTCGGGCACGGGCGGCCCCAGGTGCGGCGGCCGGGGAGGCGTCGCGGCGGTGTGGGGCACCTGCCCGTGGGCCGTCTGCGCGGGCGGCACGGGGCGCTGCCCGTAGCCGTCCGACTCGCGCGGGCCGGGCACGGAGGCGGGCGCGGACGCCTGAGGCTGCGCGGACGCCGCCGCCTCGCCCCATCCGTGGGAGCCGGGCAGCAGCAGATCGTCCTCGTAGCCCGACGCCACACCTTCGACCGGGCCCGCGAAGGTGTACGTGCCGGGTGCCGGTGTACCCGGCTGCTCCGGCTGTCCGCCTGCGTTCTCCGGCTGCCCCTCGCCCGGGACCCGGCCGGTGTCAGTCATGCGTACCCCTCGCCCATCGGTAGTGCTCCTTCCAGCCCCAGCGGGCGCCCGCCGTGCCCCCGCCTGAACCATCCGGACATCGACAGACAAAGTGTCAATACCGGCTGGCGGCACAACGGTCCATCAGCCTACCCGCCGCCGCACCCCTCGGGGGGCGGGGGTGGACGACTGACCCCGGTTGGTCCGGTTCGTCTCGGACGAGATCACATCCGGCTGCCGGACAGCAGGAAGACGACCGCGCGTTCGCGTTCCGTCCACTCCCGGGTGTCCAGTTCCAGGGACTGGAGCAGGGTGCACTCCACGGCGTATCCGCCGTCCGCCAGCACCCGTCCGACGGCCTCGGCCTCGTCGCGGGTGGAGGCGTGTGTGACGATCCTCTCGGGTCTGCGGTCGGCGCAGGCGGCGACCGTGCGCACCCCTCCCCCGCCGACGCGCACCACGTCGGGCTCGGGCAGCGCCTCCAGCGCCAGGGGTGCGATGCCGTGCACGACCTGGAGCTGGACGCCGAAGTGCCGTGCGGCGGCGGACATCCGCGCGCAGGCGGCCGCGTCGCGCTCGACCGCGAGGACCGCGGCGCCGAAGCGGGCGGCCTCCACGGCGACGGCTCCGCTGCCCGCGCCGATGTCCCACAGCAGGTCGCCGGGCCTGGGGCCGAGCCGGGCGAGCTGGGCGGCGCGCAGTTGCGCGGAGTCCGCGGTCCCCGCCGCGGCCGCCCGGGCGTCCTGTCCGGTGTACTCGGCGGCCGGCCGGGCCCAGCCCCGCACGGCGGGCGGGTAGTTCGGATCACGGCCGGCCAGCCATCCGCCCCGGCCGGCCGCACCGGGCCCGGCCGCGGCCGCCGAACCGCCCACCACGATCACGACGTTGGGGTCGCGCCAGACATGGTCGGCGACCTTGTCGGAGGTCAGTACGGTGACCCGCTCGCGGTCGGTGCCCAGGGCCTCGCAGATGAAGAAGGTGCGGTGCACCCCCTCCAGCAGCAGGGCCAGTTCGGCGGGCCCGGCGCCGGGCGAGGTGAGGACGGCGACCTTGGTGTGGGCGCGGCAGACGTTGACGGCGCGGCGCAGGGTGCGGCCGTGGGCGACGACGATCCGGGCGTCGTCCCAGGGCATCCCCGCGCGGGCGAAGGCCGCGGCGACGGACGAGACGGCGGGTACGACCTCGACCTCCAGGCCGTACTCGGGTGCGCGCAGGGTGCGGACGACGCCGAAGAAGCCCGGGTCGCCGTCGGCGAGGACCACCGCGGTGCCGCGGTGCCCGGCGATACGGCGGGCGGCCGGCGCCACACCGCCCAGCCGGATGCGCTCGGCCCCGGGCGGGACCTCGGGGAGGGCGAGATGGTGGGCGGCGCCGGCGACGAGGGTGGCGGCTCCGAGAGCGGCGCGGGCGGCCTCGGTCAGCGGCGAGCCGTCCCACCCGATCACGGTGACACGGTCGGCCATCGTCGGCTCTCTCCTGGCGCGTCGCGGGGCGGGGACGGAAGGCGGTGCGGGGATGTGCGCGGGTGCGGGGTGCGGTGCCGGTGGGGCGGCGGGATCGCCGCAGTGAGGTTACCGCGCCCGGCGCGGGGGGCCGACCGGGGCTTCACGGCTCGGGCTTCACGGTTGCGGGCTTCCGGGCCGTCAGCGCCAGTCGGGGTAGGCGGAGTAGCTCCCGGCCTCGGGGTAGGCGGAGTAGCCGCCGGCGTCGGCCGCCTCGCCCGGCCCGTCCTCCAGGTCCTCCGGCAGCAGGCTCCACACGATCAGGTCGGTGCGGATGTCGGTCCAGTTCCCGTCCTCGGTGCGGGTCCGGGCTATCCAGGCGTTGCGCAGCACGCCCTCGCTGACGCAGCCGACCTTCTGCGCGACCTGCTGGGAGGCGGTGTTGCCGGCCGGGGTGCGGATCTCCAGCCGCTCGAACTTCCGGTCCTGGAAGAGCCACTGGACGGCGGCGAGCAGCGACTCGGCGGCGTACCCCTCGCCCCGTGCCCAGGGCGCGATCACATACGCGGCCTCGGCGGACAGCACCCGCCAGTCGGCCTTGCGCAGGTGGACGGTGCCGACCAGGCGCTGGGTGAGGAACTCGGTGACGGCGAAGACGATGCCGCGTCCCCCGGTCCGCTCCGCGGGCGCCCCCCGCGTGATCCACTCCCGGGCGTGCTCCTCGGTGTAGGGGGCGGGTACGGAGGTCCAGGCGGTGACCAGTTCGTCGTTCATCATCTCGGTGAACGCCGGGGCGTCCTCGGTCTCGAGGGGACGCAGCACGAGCCGTTCCGTGCTGATCGAGATCTCCGGGAAGATGGATGTCATGCGCCGCTCCAGCCTGACGGGGTCGAGTGCACAGCATGCAGCATCACCCCGGCGGCGTGCAGCGCGGGCCCCGGCGGCGGGCCGGCCCACCGCCGGGGCCCGGCCCACCGCCGTACCGGTGTCAGGAGGCGTCGGAGGCGGCCACCACCGAGCCCCGGTACTCCTCCTCGATGAAGCCGGCGACCTCCTCGGAGGCCAGCAGGCCGGCCAGCTTCCTCACCCGCGGGTCGTCCTCGTTGCCCTCCTTGACGACCAGGAGGTTGACGTAGGGGTTGCCCTCGGCCTCCTCCAGGGCCAGGGCGTCCTCGGCGGGCTCCAGACCGGCCTCGATGGCGTAGTTGCCGTTGACGACGGCGGCGTCCACGTCTTCGAGGGAGCGGGGCAGCGCGGCCGCCTCCAACTCCTTGAACTCCAGGCCCTTGGCGTCGGCGATGTCGGCCAGGGTGGCGTCCTGCCCGGCGCCGTCCTTCAGCTCGATCAGGCCGTGGTCGTCCAGGAGCCTGAGGGCGCGGCCCTCGTTGGTGGTGTCGTTGGGCACCGCGACGGTGTCGCCGGCGCCGAGTTCGGAGGCCTTCTTCAGGGTGGAGGAGTACAGGCCCAGCGGTTCCAGGTGGACGCCCGTCACGGGCACCAGGTGGGTGCCCTGCTTGGCGTTGACGTCGTCCAGGTAGGGCTTGTGCTGGAAGTAGTTGGCGTCGACCTCGCCGTTCTCGGTGGCGGTGTTGGGGAGGACGTAGTCGGTGAACTCCCGGATCTCCAGGTTCAGTCCGGCCTCCTCGGCCAGATTGTCCCTGACGAAGCCGAGGATGTCGGCGTGCGGGGTCGGGGAGGCGGCGACGGTCAGCGGCGCGTCGGCGCCTTCGGAACCGCCGGAGGCGGCGGGGTCGGAGTCGGTGCCGCAGGCGGCCAGCGACAGGGCCAGCGCGGTGGCGGCCAGGGCGGCGCCGGACCTGGTGATGGCGGACCTGGTGATGGCGGACTTGGTGATGGTGCGCACGAAGAGTGCCTCTTTCCGTTCTGCGTTCTCCGGGCTCCGGGGTGTGCCGGGGCTCCGGTCGTGCCGGACAAGGGGTCCGGCTTCCATGGGTGTGGGGAGTGGTTCGGGGGTGGTTCAGGTGGCGCGCTCGCGGCGGGAGAGCAGGCGCACCGCGCCGTCGCCCAGGAGCTGTACGGCGGTGACGAGGGCGAGCAGCACGACGACGGTGGCGAGCATGAAGCCGGTCTCGAAGCGCTGGTAGCCGTAGGTGATGGCCTTGCTCCCCAGGCCTTCGGCGCCCACCGCGCCGGCCATCGCGGAGTAGCCGACGAGGGTGATGACGGTGGTGGTCAGACCGGCCACGAGGGAGGGCAGGGCCTGTGGCAGCAGCGCCTTGAGGACGACCGTGCCGGTGCCGCCGCCCATGGACAGGACGGCCTCGACCAGTCCGTGGTCCACCTCGCGCACGGCCGTCTCCACCAGGCGGGCGAAGAAGGGGATGGCACCGATGGACAGCGGCACCACGGCGGCCGTCGGGCCGATGGAGGTGCCGACGACCACGCGGGTGAAGGGGATCAGGGCGACGACGAGGATGATGAAGGGCAGGGAGCGCCCGACGTTGACCACGGTGCCGACGGCCTTGTTGACCGCCCTGTTCGCCAGCAGCCCGCCGCGGTCGGTGAGCACCAGCAGCACGCCCAGCGGGAGGCCGCCCAGGACGGTGACGAGGGTGGACCAGCCGACCATGTAGAGGGTGTCGACGGTGCCCTGGAGCAGGATGGGCTGCATCTCCGGCCAGGTCATCGGGTCTTCTCCACGGTCTCGGGGGTCTCGGGGGTCTCAGGGGCCCGGGCGGCTCCGGCCGCCTCGGGGAATTCGACGGTCAGTCCCCGCTCTCGCAGGAAGCCGATCGGCACGGCGTTGTCCTCGCGCCGGCCGGGCAGTTCGATCCGCATCCGGCCCACCTGGCGGCCGCCGATGGTGTCCATGGCGGCGCCGAGGATCGACACGTCGACGCCCTGGGCGCGTGAGAGCTGGGAGATCAGCGGCCGTCCGGTGCTCTCGCCGTGGAAGGTGACGTCCACGACGGTGCGCTCCCGGACCGTTTCCTTCCCGGTCTCCGCCTCCCCGGCCGGGGTCGCTCCCCCGAGGGGGAACAGCTCGCGGGCCAGCTCCGAGCCCGGGGTGGCCAGCAGCCCGGAGACGGTGCCGGACTCGGCGACCTTCCCGTCCCGCATCAGTGCGGCCGAGTCGCAGACGGTCTTGACGACGTCCATCTCGTGCGTGATGAGCAGAACGGTCAGGCCGAGCTGCCGGTTGAGGTCGCGCAGCAGGGCCAGGACGGAGCGGGTGGTCTCCGGGTCGAGGGCGGAGGTCGCCTCGTCCGACAGCAGCACCCCGGGGTCGCCCGCCAGCGCCCGGGCGATGCCGACGCGCTGCTTCTGGCCGCCGGAGAGCTGTGCGGGCCAGGAGCGGGCGTGGTCGGCGAGGCCGACCAGGCCGAGCAGTTCCCGGGCCTTCCGGGCGCGCTCGCGGCCGGGGAGGCCGAGGATCTCCAGCGGCAGTTCGACGTTGCCCTGGACGGTCCGGGAGGACAGCAGGTTGAAGTGCTGGAAGACCATGCCGATGCGGCTGCGGGCCCGGCGCAGTTCGGCGCCGGCCCGCGGTCCGCGCCCGGCCAGGGCGGTGAGGTCCCGGCCGTCGACGACGACCGTGCCGGAGGTGGGGCGCTCCAGCAGGTTGACGCAGCGGATGAGGGAGGACTTCCCCGCGCCGCTGCGGCCGACGACGCCGAAGACCTCGCCCTCGCGGACATGGAGGTCGACGCCGTCGAGCGCTGTCACGTCGCGGCCTCGGGAACGGTAGACCTTGGTGAGTCCCGTGGTGGTGATCACTGGGTGTCCATGACTGTCGAGTGCGCGGCGCGGGGTGCGGCGCCGGGCACGGGATGTTCCTGACGAAGGGGGTGGGGACCCGCGGTCCGGGCCACGCCTGGCGCGGGCGGACGGCGGGCGAGCACGGGGCCGGGCACATCCGGCGCTCTCCCGGCGGACTGCCGGGAGGCGGGAGGCTCAGGTCTCGCTTCGGGGCGCGAGGCGGCTCGGGCGGGGGCCCTCAGCGGTCACACATTCGACACATACGGCGAGCACCGGGCGTCGTGGTCGCCTCGGTCGCATGGATGCGGCAGCTCGTCGCGGTCATGCGGACGAGTAAAGCAGACCCCTGCCCTCTACACGTAAAAAACGGACACCCGTGTCCGGATACTGGACATTCGAGTGTGCGACGACCGGCCCGCCCGCCCTCGCCGAAAAGTCGCCGTACCCGCTTCCACCTGCGTGGACGCTATTCGTGAGCCGTACGGGGAGCGGCCCGGTCTGTGGTCAAGACCACGATGGGCGGGGGCTTCCGGAGGGGTCGTTCCGTCCGCGATGACGGGCTCGAATACAGTGCCGACATGCTCACCCCGCTGACGGTCGCGGTCGCCGTGGCCGCGCTCGCCCTGGCCGCATGGTGCGGCTTCGCGGCCTACCGGGACCAGCCGACCAAGGACTGGCACTTCGCCGGCATGGCCGTGGTGACCGCGCTCGCCCTGGTGCAGCTGGTCGTCGGCGTCGTACAGCTGGCGCGCGGCGAGAAGCCGGACGGCGGCACGGTGGTCTTCGTCTCCTACCTGCTGGGCGTGGCGGCCTGCGTGCCGGCGGTCGGCTTCATGTCGCTGGCCGAGCGCACCCGCTGGGGCTCGGCGACGGTCGCCGCGGGCGCGGTGGTGATGGCCGTGCTCCAGGTGCGGCTGTACGACGTGTGGGGAGGCGGGCATGGCTGATCCCCCGGGCCCCCCGGAGCGGCCGGGTCTGAACCGCGGGCCGGGCCGGCTGCTGGTCACGCTGTACGCGGTCTTCGCGATCGGTGCGACCTCCCGCTCGGTCTACCAGCTCTCCACCCGCTTCGACGAGGCGCCGCTGGCGTACGTCCTGTCGGCGGTGGCCGCGGCCGTCTACGTGGTGATCACCGTCGCCCTGGTCCGCGGCGGCAGGGGCGCCCGCCGGGTGGCGCTGGTGTGCTGCGCGGCCGAGCTGGCCGGGGTGCTGACGGTCGGCACCTGGACGGTGCTGGATCCATCGGCCTTCCCCGACGCGACCGTCTGGTCGGACTACGGCCTGGGATATCTGCTGCTCCCGCTGGTCCTGCCGGTGATCGGCCTGCTGTGGCTGCGCCGTTCGCCCGCCGGGGCCGGCGCGGCCTGACCGGCCCCGGCATACGTACGACCGCCCCGGTGGGGATTCCACCGGGGCGGCCGTGCTCGTACGGGACGCGTGATGCGTACGGGGCGCGGTCAGGCGCTGGCGGCGTACGTCCGGGAGACGTCCCCGCCCGCCGGCGAGGGCTCCGGCGCCTTCTCCAGGGTCACCATGTCCAGCCTGGAGGAGACCCGCTCCGTGGCCACCGGGGTGTAGCCGAGCCTGCGGTAGAGGCGGATGCCGCTCTCGCTGCGGTGTTTGGTGGACAGCCGGTAGCGCCTGGCGGACCGCTCCCGCGCCAGCCGTTCCTCGACCGCGGACAGCAGCCTCCCGCCGAGCCCGTGCCGCTGCATGCGGGGGTGGACGATCAGCTTGCCGATCACGGCCGTGCCGTCGTCCTCGACACGGCCCCGTACCGAGCCGACGACCTCCGCGCCGAGCCGGGCCACGAGCACGCAGCCGCGGGCCAGTTCGGCGCGGAGGCCGTCGAGGGTCTGGGTGAGCGGCTCGATGCCGTAGTCGCCGTACAGCGCGGCCTCGGACTGGTAGCACAGGTACTGCAGTTTGAGGATCTGCTCGGCGTCTTCGTCCGTCGCCGCCGAGATGGTCACGCTCGTTCCCATGTGCGCACGTCTCCCCATGTCTCGTCATGTCCGGGCGCGCGTGTCGAACGAGGGTCGCGCGCCCGAACTGTCTGCCCTGATGACGCCGGTGGTTCACCGCACCTTTCCCCTGGTTCGGGGGGCGCAACCTCCGTCGTGAGCATTCTGCGCGGGCAATCGATGCAAGGGGAACGAATCGGTCCGGGACCGCCCTGTGAGATTCCCAACTCGCGGGCCTCTTCCCCGCGGCGGGGATCCGGCGGGAGGGCCGTCCCGCGTCGCGGCTGCCGTGCGGGCCGCGGTGCGAAACGGTCGCGCGGGCCGCGGCCCGCACCACCCTCGCGGGTGACCGCCGCGGCCCGCGCCGGCCTTCGGGCCGGGCCGACCGGAACTGACGGCCCGGCCGGCCGGGCCGTCAGTTCCGGCGGAAGTCCTCGGCGGCCAGCAGAGCGGTGTCCGGCTGGTCGGCGAAGATGCCGTCGATGCCCGTCTCGAAGTACGCCCGCAGGGCGCCGAAGGCGTCCCCGTAGGCGTCCGGGTCGGTGCCGCGGCGGAAGTCCGCGGGCAGGAAGCGGTTCTCGTTGCGCATGGTGTACGGGTGGAGCAGCAGCCCGCGGGCATGGGCATCGCGCACCAGGGTGGTGGGCTCGCCCAGCCGCCCGTCCGCCCGCCGGGGGACGACGAGGTCGAGCACCGGGCCGACGCCCT
Organism: Streptomyces mangrovi; assembly: GCF_900114215.1. Taxonomy (GTDB): domain Bacteria; phylum Actinomycetota; class Actinomycetes; order Streptomycetales; family Streptomycetaceae; genus Streptomyces; species Streptomyces barkulensis. Next base: position 94,187 of record NZ_FOSG01000013.1, read on the forward strand.
GGGCGAAGCCGGAGATCCACTCCAGCCCTTCGGGGGTGACGAGGTCCGCCACGGTGCGCGGGTCGCCGGCCTGTTCGAAGTCCCAGGGGCGGGAGTCGGCGGTCCACAGCAGCACCACGCGCGGAGTCCTCACCAGCCGGCTCATCCGCTCCATGCTGGTCGGCTCGAAGGACTGCAGGAACGTGGGGGAGTTGGCGCGGTCCCGCCCGTACCGGCGCAGCAGCTTCGCCAGCCGCTCCTCCAGGCCCAGACCCAGTGCGCGGAAGTGGCTGGGGTGCTTGGTCTCGACGTGCAGCCAGACCGGGCGTCCGCGCCGGCGGCCCTCGCGCTCGGCCCAGCGCAGCACCTCCTCGAAGGACGGGACCGTCCAGCGACCGTCGTAGAGGGTGTTGTCGGGGCGGGTGCCGGGGATGCGCTCGGTGGCGCGCAGCGTCTTGAGCTCGGCGAGGGTGAAGTCCTCGGTGAACCAGCCGGTGATCTCGGTGCCGTCCACCGTCTTGGTGGCCTTGCGGTCGGCGAACTCCGGGTGGTCGGCCACGTCCGTGGTGCCGGTGATGTCGTTCTCGTGGCGGCAGACGAGATGGCCGTCCCGGGTGGGCACGAGATCCTGCTCGATGACGTCGGCGCCCATGTCGAGGGCGAGTTGGTAGGCCCCCAGAGTGTGCTCGGGCCGGTAGCCGCTGGCGCCGCGATGGGCGATGACGGCGGGCACCGGCAGGGCCGTGCGTCCCCGGCCCGCGCCTCTCCCCCGGCCGCCGTCGGCCGTGGCCGCCGCGGCGGCCGGTCCCAGCGCCGCCGCGCCCGCGCCCAGCACCGCCGCGCCCAGCACGGTCCTGCGGTCCGGCCTCTGCGCCTGTCCCATGGGCACTCCTCTCCTCTTCACACGCCTGTGACTGTCCCGCGCCCGCCAGGCAACGGAACCCGCGCATGGTAGGTGCGCGTCACTTCACTGCGGGAGGCCGCGCACGAAACGAGGCGTGAACGGCTGACAAATCGCGCCATCACGGGGTATCCGTGGGACGAACCCGGCGCGCACCCGCCGGTGACCGGCGAGTACCGTACTGATCCGCGCGGGTGCGCGCGCTGACCATCACGACCGGAGGGCACGTTGTCCCGTTTCCTGCTCATCAAGGCGCTGCTCGGCCCGCTCCTGCGCGTGCTGTTCCGTCCGCAGGTCGAGGGAGCGGAGCGGATCCCCGGCAGCGGCCCGGTGATCCTGGCCGGCAATCACCTGACCTTCATCGACTCGATGATCCTCCCCCTCGTCGTCGACCGGCAGGTCTTCTTCATCGGCAAGGACGAGTACGTCACCGGGAAGAGCCTCAAGGGCCGTCTGATGGCGTGGTTCTTCACCGGCGTCGGCATGATCCCGGTGGACCGCGACGGCGGGCGCGGCGGTGTCGCGGCGCTGATGACCGGCCGCCGGGTGCTGGAGGAGGGCAACGTCTTCGGCATCTACCCGGAGGGCACCCGCTCCCCCGACGGCCGCCTGTACCGGGGCCGCACCGGCATCGCCAGGCTGACGCTGATGACCGGCGCGCCGGTCGTCCCGTTCGCGATGATCGGTACCGACCGTGTGCAGCCGGGCGGCAGCGGGCTGCCCCGGATCGGGCCGGGACGCCGGGTCACCGTCCGCTTCGGCGAGCCGCTGGACTTCTCGCGCTACGACGGCATGGACCGCGACCGCTATGTGCTGCGGGCCGTGACCGACGAGGTGATGAGCCATGTGATGCGCCTGTCGGGCCAGGAGTACGTGGACGTGTACGCCACCAAGGCCAAGGCGGCCTGAAGCTTCGTCCGGCTCCCGGAGCCCGGTACCGCCCGCGGACGGTACCGGGCTCCGGGGGCCGGCGTCTTCCCGCCGGCGGGCGGCCCACCGGGTGGACGGCTCACCGGGGCGGGCACCCGGCCGCCGGCCCGGCCGGCCCGGCGGCTCCTTCGGGAACACCGTGCGCGAGGACCAGCTTGAGCAGCAGCACCACGGGCAGCCAGGCCATTCCCCCGGGTGCGGTGACCAGCGGCGCGACCATGGCTCCCAGGCCGACGGCCCCCAGCGCCACCGGGCGCCGGAGGGATTCGCGGACCCGGGCCACCAGTACGGCGCCGGCCAGCGCCCAGAGGTACCACAGGGGGCCCCACCACCAGGGCCCGCCGTCGAAGGCGAGGCCGGCCGCGACCGGCTGGACGTGCGCGGCGGTGAAGCCCACCGGATGGTGCAGGAAGCGCCCCACCGTCCCCGTTCCCAAAGGCGGCGGCGAGTGGTAGAAGCGCTTGGCCGTGTCCAGCCCGTTGGCCACCACACCCCCCGCCAGGTCCCACACGAGCAGCAGGCCCAGCACCCACTGCCACCAGGTCCAGCCCTCGTCCCGGCCGTACACCGCGAGGACCGCGCACCCGGCCGCCGCCACGGCGTGGGCCAGGACCTTCTGCGCGGGGGTCGCGCCCGTGCCGAAGAGCCAGTCCGGCCTGCCGGTCCTCCCGGGCTCCCGCACCCTCTCCGCTCCTTCTCGTCGCCACCGCCGCGGATGGGCGGCGCGGTCCACGGCGTCCCGGACGGGTGTCCGGGCGGACAGCCACTCCCCCGGGCGACCGCGTCCCCTTCGGCACACCCGGGTTCCCTCCTTCCGGCGGCATGCCCGGGCCCGGGGCCGTCCATGCTTCCCAGGACGGCGACGGGCCCGGAGGAACAGGTTCCGCGCTCTTCGACGAACCGCCGCCGGACAGCGCTGCGCGGGACGTCCGGCTGGGCCGCGCGGAGGGCGCGGGCGCCGGCCCAGGAGAGGCGCGAGGGGCGCGAGGAGAGGAGGCGGCGGGTGCTCCGCCGCCCCGCGCCCCGTCGCCGCTGTTCCGGCGGCCTGTGTGTGGACTGCCCGGTGATGCCGGAGACGCTGTTCGGCCGGGAGCCCGGCGCGCTGCTGGTGATCCGTACCGCCGCGCACACCCTGGACGCGGTGGTCGAGGGCAGTGTCGGGTACGGGCCGGTGGAGCCGGGCGTGCCGCTGGTGGCCGTGCTGGGGCACGAGCGCTGCGGGACGGGGCCGCGGCGCTGGAGTCGCGTACGGCGGGCGCCGGGCCGCCGCCCGCTCGGCGGCGGCCCGGCGGAGGGTCAGCCCACGGTGCCCGGACGGGCCTGCCCGGCCCAATCCCGCTGCCGGGCCAGGTCCTCCTTGACCTCGGCGAGCTGGACGGCGACGGCGGACGGCGCGGTGCCGCCCCGCCCGTCGCGGGAGGCCAGGGCTCCGGAGACGCTCAGCACGGTGCGGACCTCGGGGGTGAGATGCGGCGAGATCTCCGCGAACTGCCCGTCGGTCAGTTCGTCCAGCCCGATCCCGGCGGCCTCGCAGACCTTGACGCACTCACCGGCGATCTCGTGCGCGTCCCGGAACGGCACGCCCCGCTTCACCAGCCACTCGGCGACGTCGGTGGCCAGGGAGAAGCCGGCCGGGGCCAGCTCGGCCATCCGCTCGCGGTTGACGGTGAGGGTGGCCATCATCCCGGTGAACGCCGGCAGCAGGATCTCCAGCTGGTCGCAGGAGTCGAAGACCGGCTCCTTGTCCTCCTGCAGGTCACGGTTGTACGCCAGCGGCAGCGCCTTGAGAGTGGCCAGCAGTCCGGTGAGGTTGCCGATGAGCCGGCCGGACTTGCCGCGCGCCAGCTCGGCGATGTCCGGGTTCTTCTTCTGCGGCATGATCGACGAGCCGGTGGAGAAGGCGTCGTGGAGGGTGACGAAGGAGAACTCCTTGGTGTTCCAGATGATCACCTCCTCCGCGATCCGGGAGAGGTCCACGCCGATCATCGCGGTGATGAAGGCGAACTCGGCGACGAAGTCGCGCGAGGCGGTGCCGTCGATGGAGTTGGCGGCCGAGCCGTGCTCGAAGCCGAGGTCGGCGGCGACCGCGCGGGGGTCCAGGCCGAGCGAGGAACCCGCCAGCGCCCCCGACCCGTAGGGCGAGACGGCGGTGCGCGCGTCCCACTGCCGCAGCCGCTCGGCGTCCCGCGACAGCGCCTGGACGTGGGCGAGGACATGGTGGGCGAAGAGGACCGGCTGGGCGTGCTGGAGGTGGGTGCGGCCGGGCATCGCCACGTCCGGGTGCGCCTCGGCCAGGGAGACCAGTGCCTCGTTCAGGTCGGCGAGCAGACCGCCGATGATCCGGGCGTGGTCACGCAGGTACATCCGGAACAGTGTGGCGACCTGGTCGTTGCGGGAGCGCCCGGCGCGCAGCTTGCCGCCGAGCTCGGGGCCGAGGCGCTCCAGCAGTCCGCGCTCCAGGGCGGTGTGCACGTCCTCGTCGGCGACGGTGCCGGTGAAGGTGCCGTCGGCGACGTCGGCGGCCAGCCGGTCGAGGCCGGCGAGCATCTTCTCCAACTCGTCGGCGGTCAGCAGGCCGGCCCGGTGGAGCACCCGGGCGTGGGCGCGCGACCCGGCGATGTCGTAGGGGGCCAGCCGCCAGTCGAAGTGGACGGAGGCCGAGAGGGCGGCCAGCGCCTCGGCCGGTCCGTCGGCGAACCGGCCGCCCCACAGCCGTACGTCGCCGCCTGCGGCGGGGGGCGGAGTCTGGGGGGCGTTGGTCATCGGTGCTCCTCGTGCGCTTACCGGTCGTGCTGGGCGTGCCGGGCGGTTTCGGGCGGTATCGGACCGCCGGGCCCGGCTGGGACGGGAAGGCGCCCACCTCCTCCACCACAGGGCGGAGGAGGCGGGCGGTGTGCGGTGTGCGGCTGCCGCGGGGGGCAGGTTACTGCGCGAGGTCCCGCTTGGCGGCGATCTTGCTGCTCATACCGAAGATCTCGATGAAGCCCCTGGACATCGACTGGTCGAAGGTGTCGCCGGTGTCGTAGGTGGCCAGGTTGAAGTCGTACAGCGACGTGTGGGAGCGCCGGCCGGTGACGGTGGCCCGGCCGCCGTGCAGGGTCATCCGGATGTCGCCGGACACGTGCTCGTTGGCCTCCTCGACGAAGCCGTCCAGGGCGCGCTTGAGCGGGGAGAACCACAGGCCGTCGTAGACCAGTTCGCTCCAGCGCTGCTCGACCTGCCGCTTGTAGCGGGCCAGTTCGCGTTCGACGGTGACGTTCTCCAGCTCCTGGTGGGCGGTGATCAGCGCGATAGCGCCCGGCGCCTCGTAGACCTCGCGGGACTTGATGCCCACCAGACGGTCCTCGACCATGTCGATCCGGCCCACGCCCTGGGCCCCGGCCCGCTCGTTGAGCTGCTGGATGGCCTGCAGGACGGTGACGGGCCTGCCGTCGAGGGCCACGGGGACGCCCTTGTCGAAGGTGATGACCACCTCGTCGGCCTCGCGCGCGGCGGCCGGGTTCCGGGTGTAGTCGTAGACGTCCTCGATCGGCGCGTTCCAGATGTCCTCCAGGAAGCCGGTCTCCACGGCCCGCCCGAAGACGTTCTGGTCGATGGAGTAGGGCGACTTCTTGGTGGTGGCGATCGGCAGTCCCTTGTCCTCCGCGAAGGCGATCGCCGCATCACGCGTCATGGCGTAGTCCCGCACCGGTGCGATGCACCTCAGCTCGGGGGCGAGGGAGGAGATGCCGGCCTCGAACCGCACCTGGTCGTTGCCCTTGCCGGTGCAGCCGTGGGCGACGGTGGTGGCCCCGTGCTTCCTGGCGGCGGCCACCAGGTGCTTGACGATGGCCGGCCGGGAGAGGGCGGAGACCAGCGGGTAGCGGTCCATGTAGAGCGCGTTCGCCTTGATCGCGGGGAGGCAGTACTCCTCGGCGAACTCGTCCCTCGCGTCGGCGACCTCGGCCTCGACGGCGCCGCAGGCGAGCGCGCGCTTGCGGATGACGTCCAGGTCCTCTCCGCCCTGGCCGACGTCCACGGCGACGGCGATGACCTCGGCGCCCGTCTCCTCGGCGATCCAGCCGATGCAGACGGAGGTGTCCAGGCCACCGGAGTAGGCGAGTACGACGCGCTCGGTCACAGGGGGCTCCTTACGATGCATACGGTGACTGGTATAAGTATGCATCCCTCCGTATGGTTCGTCAAAGAGCGGTCATCCATCAGGAAAATCGCAGGTCAGATGCCTTCCGGTGATCCGCAGCGCACCGAACGCGTCAGTCGGGGGCGCCCCGGGCGGTCTCCCGCAGCACCTCGGCCAGTACGACCGCGTGGCTGCGTTCCACGTCCCTGGTGGCCGTCAGCAGCGTCAGCGTCCCCTCCCCGGCCGACTCCCGCAGCCGCTCCACCGCCTCGTGCCGCCCCGCCTCCTCCAGTTCCGCGCGGTAGCGTCCGGCGAACTCCGCGTACCGCTCCGGGGCGTGGCCGTACCAGCGGCGCAGCCCGTCCGACGGGGCGGCGTCCTTGCACCACTCGTCCAGTTCCGCCGCGTCCCGGCTCAGGCCGCGCGGCCAGATCCGGTCCACCAGCACCCGCCGGCCGTCCCCGGGGCCGGCCTCCTCGTACACACGGCGCACCCGCACCTCGGGGCCCCCGCTCCCGTCCCGGCTCCTGTCCCCGCCTGCTCCCCTGCCTTCGGCCATGTGTCCAGCCTGCGCCGGAAATACCGGGCGCGCACGCGCACACGGCGGCATGATGCCCATGTGGGAAAGACATACGAACGCATCGACGGACGGCTGCGGGACTTCATCGAGGCCCAGCCCGTCTTCTTCACCGCCACCGCGCCGCTGTCCGGCGACGGCACCGTCAATCTCTCCCCCAAGGGGCTGAGGGGTTCCTTCGCCGTCCTCGACGAGCGCACCGTCGCCTATCTCGACTTCGCCGGCTCCAACGCCGAGACCGTCGCCCATCTGCGGGAGAACGGCCGGATCACCCTGATGTGGTGCGCCTTCACCGGCCCGCCGAACATCGTGCGCGTCCACGGCCGCGGGGAGCCCGTCTTCCGCGACGACCCGCGCTGGGGAGAGCTGATCGCCCGATTCCCCGGCATCGACCACTCCCGGCACGGCCTGCGCGCGATCATCGTGGTCACCGCCGAGCTGATCCGCGACACCTGCGGTTACGCCGTACCGCTGATGACCTACGAGAGCGACCGTCCGCTGCACGGTTCGCGCTTCGAGCGCGAGACGGACGAGTCGCTGGACGCGTACTTCCACAAGAAGGAGCATGTCGCCACCAGCATCGACGGTCTCCCGGGGCTTCCGCTTCCCCTGCCGCCCACACCCGCCTGACCACCTGCCCGCCTGGGCACCCGCCTGCCTGGACACATGCCCGCCTGGCGGAACGCCCTTGCGGCCGGAGCCACGGAAGGAGTTCGATCGGGCGGTGCGAACCGAACACATCAGCAGTGCCGCGCCGGTGATCAACCGTCTGCCGGCCACCGAGATCCCCGCCGCGGCCCGGGACCTGGCCGCCCTGCTCCGCGACGCCGTCGAGGGCGGCTCCTCGATCGGCTTCCTCGCCCCGCTCGACCTCGCCGAGGCGGCGGCCTGGTGGGAAGGTCTGGCGCCCGAGGTCGCCGACGGCAGGACGGCGGTGTGGGTCGCCCGGGGCGGCGGCCGGATCCTGGGGACGGTGCAGCTGAAGTTCTGCGGCATGCCCAACGGCCGCCACCGTGCGGAGATGGCCAAGCTGATCGTGCACCGGGACGCCCGGGGCCGGGGGCTGGGCCGGCGACTGCTGGCGACGGCCGAACGGGAGGCCGCCGGCGCGGGGATCCGCCTGCTGGTGCTGGACACCCGGACCGGCAGCCCGGCCGAGCACCTCTACCGTTCGGCCGGCTGGACCGAGGCCGGCACGATCCCCGACTACGCCGCCGACGCCGAGGGCGTGCTTTGGCCCACGACCTTCTTCCACAAGAAGCCGCTCTGAGCAGGCGGAGGGCGGGCGCCGCCGGTGTGACGGCGGACTCGGTCATGGCGGCCACCGGGAGCGGCAAGACCGCCGCGACCACACACCCCCACCGACACCGGCAAACGACCCTTCGAGGAGTCCCCATGTTCAGCACCCCTCTCGGCGACGGCGCACAGCTGTGCCCCCTGGAGCCGTGGCAGGCGCCGGAGCTGGCCGCCTACACCGACCGGGTGCGTGACCATCTGGCGCCCTGGCTGCCGTGGGCGCACACCGTCACCGACACCGCCTCGGCCCGTGCCTTCCTCCAGCGCTACGCCGACAAGCAGGCCGCCGACGAGGGCCGGATCCACGGCATCCGGCTGGACGGCGAGTTGGTGGGCGGCATGCTCTTCCGGCTGTTCAGCGTCTCCGAGGGCTCCTGCGAGCTGGGCGCCTGGCTGGCCCCCGAGGCGCAGGGGCGCGGGCTGGTCACCACCGCGGCCCGCCGCATGATCGACTGGGCGGTCGGGGTGCGCGGTCTGGCCCGGGCGGAGTGGCTGGTCTCCCCCGACAACGGCCCCAGCATCGCGGTGGCCGAGCGGCTGGGCATGACGCACGAGGGCACCCTGCGCAGCGTGTTCCCCATGGGCGGCCGCCGCCACGACCTCCAGGTCTGGGCTGTGCTGGCCCACGAGTGGCAGGCCGCCGACGGGAACGGCGCACACGGCTGACGGGGGCGAACCGCGCGGCCCGGATCCCGGCCGGGCCCCGGGCCTCAGGCGCCGTTGCCCTGGTGGGAGTTCTTCTGCGCCAGCCGCAGCAGATGATCGGCCAGGGCCTGCCCGCCGGTGGGGTGACGGCTGATCAGCAGCAGGGTGTCGTCGCCGGCGATGGTGCCGATGATGTCGTGCACCTCCGCCTGGTCGATGGCCGAGGCGAGGAACTGGGCGGCGCCGGGCGGGGTGCGCAGCACCACCAGATTGGCCGACGCCTCGGCGGAGATCAGCAGCTCGCCCGCCAGGCGTGCCATCCTCGCCTCGCTCGCGGACTCCCCCAGCGGGGCCCGGGGCGTGCGGTCGCCGCCCTCGCCGGGGACGGCGTAGATCAGTTCGCCCCCGGTGTTGCGGATCTTCACCGCGCCCAGCTCGTCCAGATCCCGGCTGAGCGTCGCCTGGGTGACGCTCAGCCCGTCGTCGGCGAGCAGCTTGGCGAGCTGGCTCTGGGACCGGACCGGCTCGCGGTTCAGGATCTCCACGATCCGGCGGTGCCGGGCCGTACGCGTGTGGGGTACGGCCGGGCCGCCGTGGTTGCCGCCCTGCGCCTGCGCCTCGGTCATCTTCTCGTCAGTCTCCGGCTCGTCGGGGCCCGCCGGCGGCGTCGAGGACGGCGGGAAGGGACCGGACCAGCGCGTCCGCCTCGGCTTCGCCGATGATCAGCGGCGGGGCCAGCCGGATGACGTCCGGAGCGCACGCGTTCACCAGGAAGCCCGCGTCCTGGGCAGCCTGCTGCACCTGGGGTGCGACGGGTTCGGTCAGTACGATACCGAGCAGCAGCCCGGCGCCGCGGACGTGGTCGACCAGCGGGTGCCCCAGCGCCCGGACACCGTCGCGCAGCCGGCCGCCGATCCGCTCGACGTGGCCGAGGAGGCCCTCGGAGGCGATGGTGTCCAGGACGGCGAGCGCCGCCGCGCAGGAGACCGGGTTGCCGCCGAAGGTGGAGCCGTGGTGTCCGGGGCCCAGCAGCTCGGCGGCCTCGCCGAAGGCGACCGTGGCGCCGATGGGCAGTCCGGCTCCCAGCCCCTTGGCGAGGGTGACGACGTCGGGCCGCACCCCCTGCGCCTGGCAGGCGAGCCAGTGCCCGGTGCGGCCGATGCCCGTCTGGACCTCGTCGATCACCAGCAGGGTGCCGGTGGCGGCGGTGATCTCGCGGGCCGCGGCCAGATAGCCCTCGGGCGCGACGACGACGCCGTTCTCGCCCTGGATCGGTTCGACGATCACCAGGGCGGTCTCCTCGGTGACGGCCGCCCGCAGCGCACCGGCGTCGCCGTAGGGGACATGGGTGACCTCGCCGGGCAGCGGGAGGAAGGGGTCGCGTTTGGCGGGCTGGCCGGTCAGCGCGAGGGCGCCCATGGTGCGGCCGTGGAAGCCGCCCTCGGTGGCGACCATGTGCGTCCGGCCGGTCCGGCGGCCGATCTTGAACGCCGCCTCGACGGCCTCCGCACCGGAGTTGGAGAAGTAGACGCGCCCCGTGCGGCCGAAGATCCGGAGCAGCCGTTCGGCCAGGGCGACCGGGGGTTCGGCGACGAAGAGGTTGGAGACGTGGCCGAGGGTGGCGATCTGCCCGGAGACCGCGCGGACGACCGCCGGGTGGGCGGTGCCGAGCGAGTTGACGGCGATGCCGCCGACGAAGTCCAGGTACTCCCTGCCGTCGGCGTCCCACAGCCGGGCGCCCTCGCCGTGGGTGATCGGAACGCGGGGGGTGCCGTAGTTGTCCATCAGCGAGCCCTGCCAGCGCCGGGTGAGACCGGCGTTGCCGGGCGCGGGGGCGGCGGGTACGGGGGCGGGGGTGGCGCCCGTGGTGGCGGTGGTGGCGGTGGTGTCGTTCATGCCCGCTTCTCCTTCTCCGGCGCGGCGCCGTCCGGTACGACCATGGTTCCGATCCCCTCGTCGGTGAAGATCTCCAGCAGGATGGAGTGCTGGACACGCCCGTCGATGACCCGGGCGGTGTTGACGCCGTTGCGCACGGCGTACAGGCAGCCCTCCATCTTGGGCACCATCCCGCTGGCCAGGTCCGGCAGCAGCCTCTCCAGCTCGCTCGCGGTCAGCCGGCTGATCACGTCGTCGCTGTTGGGCCAGTCCTCGTAGAGTCCCTCGACGTCGGTGAGCACCATCAGCGTCTCGGCGCCGAGCGCCGCCGCGAGGGCCGCGGCGGCGGTGTCGGCGTTGATGTTGTAGACGTGCCCGTCGTCGGCGCTGCGGGCGATGGAGGAGATCACCGGGATGCGGCCGTCGTCCAGCAGGGCCTGGACGGCTCCCGCGTCCACCTCGGTGATCTCGCCGACGCGGCCGATGTCCACCTTCTCCCCGTCGATGTGCGCGTAGCGCTTGGTGGCGGTCAGGGTGTGCGCGTCCTCGCCGGTCATGCCGACGGCGAGCGGGCCGTGCCGGTTGAGCAGGCCGACCAGTTCGCGCTGTACCTGGCCGGCCAGCACCATCCGCACGACGTCCATCGCCTCGTCGGTGGTGACCCGCAGCCCGGCCTTGAACTCGCTGACCAGGCCGAGCCGGTCCAGGTGGGCGCTGATCTGCGGACCGCCGCCGTGGACGACGACGGGCTTGAGGCCCGCGTGCCGCAGGAAGACCACGTCCTGGGCGAACGCGGCCTTCAGCTCCTCGTCCACCATGGCGTTGCCGCCGAACTTGACGACCACGGTCTTCCCGTGATGGCGGGTCAGCCAGGGCAGCGCCTCGATGAGGATCTGGGCCTTGGGCAGGGCGGTGTGCCTACGTGTGCTCATGACGAATAAGCGCTGTTCTCGTGGACGTAGTCGGCGGTGAGGTCGTTGGTCCAGATGACGGCGGACTTCTCGCCCGCCGCCAGGTCGGCGGTGATGCGGACCTCGCGGTAGCGCATGTCCACCAGTTCGCGGTCCTCGCCCACCGATCCGTCGCGGCAGACCCACACGCCGTTGATGGCGACGTTCAGCCGGTCGGGCTCGAAGGCGGCGGAGGTGGTGCCGATGGCGGACAGGACCCGGCCCCAGTTGGGGTCCTCGCCGTGGACGGCGCACTTGAGGAGGTTGTTGCGGGCGATGGAGCGGCCCACCTCGACGGCGTCGTCCTCGCCGGCGGCGTTCACCACCTCGATCCGGATGTCCTTGGAGGCTCCCTCGGCGTCCCGGATCAGCTGCTGCGCCAGGTCGTCGCAGACGGCCCGCACGGCCTCGGCGAACTCCTTCGCCTCCGGGGCGACCCCCGAGGCTCCGGAGGCCAGCAGCAGCACGGTGTCGTTGGTGGACATGCAGCCGTCGGAGTCGATGCGGTCGAAGGTGGTGCGGGTGGCCTCGCGCAGCGCGGCGTCCAGTCCGGGGGTGTCCACGTCGGCGTCGGTGGTGAGGACCACCAGCATCGTCGCCAGCCCGGGGGCGAGCATGCCCGCGCCCTTGGCCATGCCGCCCACGACCCAGCCGGAGGAGCCCTCGGCGACGGCGGTCTTGTGCACGGTGTCGGTGGTCTTGATGGCGATGGCGGCCCTGTCGCCGCCGTGCGGGGAGAGCGCCTCGGCGGCCTTCCCGATCCCCGGCAGCAGCCGGTCCATCGGCAGCCGGACGCCGATCAGGCCGGTGGAGCAGACGGCGACCTCGCCGGCGCTGTGACCGAGTACCTCGGCGGTCTTCTCGGCGGTGGCGTGGGTGTCCTGGAAGCCGAGCGGGCCGGTGCAGGCGTTGGCGCCGCCGGAGTTGAGGACGACGGCCGAGACCTGCCCGCCCCTGAGGACCTGCTCGGACCAGAGCACGGGCGCGGCCTTGACGCGGTTGGAGGTGAACACACCGGCCGCGGCCAGGCGCGGCCCGGTGTTGACGACCAGAGCCAGGTCGGGGTTGCCGTTGTCCTTGATCCCGGCGGCGATCCCCGCCGCGGTGAATCCCTTCGCAGCGGTCACACTCATGGTGTTCTTCCGCTCCCTTCTCCGCCCGCGCGGCACAGCGCGGGCATCGTCGTCAACAGCCGGCCGGCAGCCGCGCGTGCGTCCCCGGCAGGCGCCTCCGGTTCACGGAGCGACCCCGGTCACGGGGAGGCCGGTCTCCTCGGGAAGGCCGAGGGCGATGTTCATGCTCTGCACCGCGCCGCCCGCGGTGCCCTTGGTGAGGTTGTCGATGGCGCTGACGACGACCACGCGGTCGGCCGCCTCGTCGTACGCGACCTGGACCAGCGCGCTGTTGGAGCCGTACACGGCGGCGGTGGACGGCCACTGCCCCTCGGGCAGCAGATGGACGAACGGCTCGGCGGCCAGCGCCTTGTCGTACACCTCACGCAGCCGGTCGGCGGTCAGGCCGGACCGGGCCCTGGCGGTGCAGGTGGCCAGGATGCCCCGGGACATCGGGGCGAGGGTCGGAGTGAAGGAGACGGTGACCGGCTCGTCCGCGACGGCCGAGAGGTTCTGCGCCATCTCGGGGGTGTGCCGGTGGACGCCGCCGACGCCGTAGGGGCTCATCGAGCCCATCACCTCGCTGCCCAGCAGGTGGGGCTTGGGCGTCTTGCCCGCACCCGAGGTGCCGGTGGCCGCGACCACCACCACGTCGGACTCGACCAGGCCGGCCCCGAAGGCCGGGAAGAGGGCGAGCGTCACGGCCGTCGGATAGCAACCGGGGACCGCGACGCGCCGGGACCCCGTCAGCGCGTCGCGTGCCCCCGGCAGCTCGGGGAGGCCGTACGGCCAGGTGCCGGCGTGCGGCGTGCCGTAGAAGCGCTCCCAGTCCCCCGGATCCCTCAGCCGGAAGTCGGCCCCGCAGTCGATGACCAGCGCCTCGTCCCCGAGCTGCTCGGCGACGGCCGCGGACTGGCCGTGCGGCAGGGCGAGGAACACCACGTCGTGGCCGGTCAGCGCCTCCACCGTGGTGACCTCCAGGACACGGTCGGCAAGCGGCGGCAGGTGCGGCTGGAGCGCGCCCAGGCGCTGCCCGGCGTTGGAGTTGCCCGTCAGCGCCCCGATCTCGACCTCGGGGTGCCCGGTCAGCAGGCGCAGGATCTCGCCTCCCGCGTAGCCGCTCGCTCCCGCCACTGCCGCTCGCACTGCCATGGAATCCTCCTCATCGACAGCATGACTATACGCACCTCAGCAGTTTTATGCAATGAATTCATGGCGACACCGCGGGGGCGCAAGGAACGCGCCCCGGAAGACGACCGGCCCGCCGACCGGTCGGGGGACCGGTCGGCGGGCCGGACAGGACTGCGGCTGCGGCTGCGGCTCGGCGGTGAGTGCGGCGTCACACGGACGCCGCACGGTAGCGGCAGGGGGAGCGGGGGTCAGGGGCTGGGCCGGTCGCCCTGCTCCGCCTTCCGCTCCTTCAGGCGTGCCGCCTCCTTGCGGACCTCCGCCTGAGTGGCGCGCTCCTTCCGCAGCCACTCGGGGTTCTCCGCCTTGAGCGCCTCGATCTGCTCGGTGGTCAGGGGCTCGGTGATCCCGCCGCGCGCGAGTCCCGAGTTGGAGACGCCCAGCTTCGCCGCCACCACCGGACGGGGATGCGGTCCGTCGCGCCGCAGCTCCCGCAGCCACTCGGGCGGGTCGGTCTGCAGCGCGTTCAGTTCCGCGCGCGAGACGACGCCCTCCCGGAACTCGGCGGGGGTGGCCTCGAGGTACACACCCAGCTTCTTCGCCGCGGTGGCGGGCTTCATCGTCTGGGCGGTCTGCTGCGACTTCATGGGGTCCAGGGTATCGAGCGCCCACGGCTCCTCCCGCCACCCGGTTCCCCGGCCGCCCGGTAGCCTGGCTCGGTGAACGGCTCGGAAGCACCCCCCTCGTTCCGGCTCGCGTACGTCCCGGGAGTGACACCCACCAAGTGGGTGCGGATCTGGAACGAGCGTCTGCCCGGCATCCCGCTCGACCTCGTCCAGGTGCCCGCCGCCGAGGCGTCCGGTGTACTGCGCGACGGCGGCGCCGACGCGGGTTTCCTGCGCCTGCCCACCGACCGGACGGACCTCAGCGCCATCCCCCTCTACACCGAGACCACGGTGGTCGTGGTCCCCAGGGACCACCTCGTGACGGCGGCCGAGGAGGTGTCCGCCGGGGAACTGGCCGACGAGATCGTGCTGCACCCCCTCGACGACACCCTGGACTGGGAGCGCCCGCCGGGGCGGCCCGCCCTCGAGCGCCCCGCCACCACGGCGGACGCGATCGAACTGGTGGCGGCGGGGGTGGGGCTGCTCGTCGTACCGCAGTCGCTCGCCCGGCTGCACCACCGCAGGGACCTCACCTACCGGCCCGTCACGGACACCCCCCAGTCCCGCGTCGCGCTGTCGTGGCGGGAGGACCGGACCACCGATCTCGTGGAGGACTTCATCGGGATCGTCCGGGGGCGGACCGTCAACAGCACCCGGGGCCGGCGCCCCGCCGCCGAGGAGGCCGGGCCGGGCGGACGGGAGAGGCCGAACAGGCAGGAGAAGCAGGGCAGGGCGAAACCGCAGCGCTCGGACGGGGGCGGAGCGCGGCGGAAATCCGCGGCAGGCGGGCAGACCGGCCGGGCCGGACGGCGCGGCTCCGGCAGCGCCAAGGGCTCCGGAGGCGGCCGGCGCGGCAGGCCCCGCCGCAGGTCGTAGCGTCTCCGCCGCGCCCCTCACCGCGCTTCTGCGGCTCCGGGGGGCGGGCCCCGGCACCGGGCTTGTGGTTGACGCCGCGTAAACCCCTAGCCTCGTCAGCACCGACCGAACGACCGGGACTCGGAGGCCGCAGGCGATGGATTGGTCCATTCAGGAGATCGCCCGCTCGGCCGGGACCACCAGCCGCACCCTGCGCCACTACGACGCCGTGGGGCTGCTGCGTCCCAGCCGGGTCGGGCACGGCGGAATCCGCTACTACGACGAGCACGCGCTGGTGCGGCTCCAGCGGATCCTGCTGCTGCGCGAACTCGGCCTGGGGCTGGCCGCCATCTCCGAGGCCCTCGACGGGCAGCGGGACGCGGCCGCCGCGCTGCGCACCCATCTGGAGCTGCTCGAACGGGAGCGGGAGCGCCTGGGCCGGCAGATCGAGTCGGTACGGAAGACGCTGACCAGGATGGAAGGAGGCGAGCCCCTGATGCCACAGGAGGCTCTCGACGGTTTCGACCACACCAGGTACAAGGACGAGGTGATCGAACGCTGGGGCCGCGACGCCTTCGAGCGTGGCGACCGCTGGTGGCGCTCGCTGACGGAGGACGACAAGAAGTCCCTCCAGCAGCGCCGGATCGACATCACCACCGACTACGCCCGCGCCCACCGGGCCGGTCTCGCACCGGACAGTGAGGAGGTGCTCGCGATCACCCGGCGGCACTACGAGTGGGTGTCCGCCGGCTGGCAGGGCAGGCACCCCGGTGCGGAGCAGTTCGCCGGGCTCGGGCAGATGTACGTCGACGACCCCCGCTTCACCGCCACCTACGACCAGTACGGCGAGGGCACGGCGGCCTTCGTCCGGGACGCCATGGCCGCCTATGCCGAGCGCGAACTGTAGGGCTCCTCGGAGCAGGCGCGGCGAGGCGCCGCGGAAGTGCGGCGGGGGGTGCGGCCGGGAACGCCGCGCCCCCCGCCGCGCGTCAGTGGTCCATGGCCAGTGTCCAGTCCCCCGCCCACCCGGCCAGGGTGACCGACGACAGCGGCCGGACGTCCACACGCCAGTAGGTGTGCGGCGGCGCCTTCAGCGCGTACACCGCGGCCGCGCGCAGCACCGTCGGTTCGACGACCGCGGCGATCAGGGTGTCGCCCTCGCCACCCGGCCGGGTGTCCAGCCAGTCGCCCACCCGCAGGATGAAGGAGAGCAGCGACTCACCGCCGTGCGGGGTGGCGTGGGGGTCGGCGAGCCAGGCGTCCACGGCCCGCGGCTCGACCGCGGCGACCTCCCTGAGGGTGTGCCCGCGCCACCGGCCCATGTCGCACTCGCGCAGCGCGGGCTGGGCCAGCGGCCGCATCCCCAGGACGTCCCCGGTCTCGCGGCAGCGCATGGTCGGCGAGCAGTAGCGCAGTTCGGCGCCCGCCAAGTGCCCGTACGCCGGGAGGGCCCGCTCGGCCTCCCGCCACCCGGCGGCGTCCAGGGGGCGGTCGTCCTCGAAGCGCACGTCCAGCAGGGATGAGCTGCGGGCGGCGGCGAGCAGCGTGATCCGCAGGTGCATTACCGGATGGTAGAACCGTGAACCGGATTGTTCGACGGTCGGGCACGGACTGTTTTCGGACGTATGCCCGGATCACTCGGGGATCAGCGTCATCAGCCGCCCGGGATCCTCCGGCGGACGGAAGCCGACCCCCTCGTAGAGGCCGTGCGCGTCCTCGGTGGCCAGCAGCACCCGCCCGAGCCCGTACGGCTCGAGCTCCGCGAGCGCGGCTTTCACCAGCGCCTTCCCCAGACCCCGGCCGCGGGCGGCGGGGGCGACGTAGACGTCGCACAGCCAGGCGAAGGTGGCCCGGTCGGTGACCACCCGCGCGTAGCCGAGTTGCTCGCCGGTGGCCCTGTCGTACGCCCCGAGATTGAGCGAGCCCGCGATGGCCCTGTCCTGTTTGCCGCGGCTGCGGCCGAGCGCCCAGTAGGCATCGGTGGAAAGCCAGTGGTGGACGCGGGCTGCGTCGAGGCGGGCGGGATCGGTGGAGATCTCGTACGGGGTGCTCATGGCGGGAGAGCCTGGCAGCCGGTGCGCGGTCCGTCGACCGGTTTTGCCCCCTCCTCAGCTTCCCTCCGCTTCCCCCTGCCCCCTGTTCCCCTCCGCATCCGTGTTCGCGGGCGCCCGGCCGCCCTCCGCCTCTAGAATCGTGATGAACAGGATTTTCTTCTCGATACGGACAGGAGACCGCCGATGCAGGCGAACGCGGGCGACCTGCTGCTGGTCCACGGCAGGTTCGTGGGGCAGCACGAGAGGGTCGCGGAGATCATCGAGGTACTGGGGACGAACGGCGAGCCGCCGTACCGGGTCCGCTTCGAGGACGGGCACGAGACCGTCATGTCACCGGGGCCCGACTCCGTGGTGCGGCGCCACGGCGAGCCCCTGCTGGAGCACGGCGAGCCCCGGCGCCGCTGACGCCGGGGCCGCGCACCGGACGAAGGAACACGGAAGGAGACGGGGGCCGCCGCGGGAGACCGGCTAGCGGGGCGCCCGCACCGGTCGGTCGTAGTGGTCCTCCACCACCCGGCTCATGGCCCCGATCGGGTCCGCGGCGACGTGCTTCGCCGAGAAGTAGACGTTGCCGCGGACCTCGGGGTGACGGCCGCAGAGCGTCAGATGGCGGGAGAGCTCGGCCGGGTCGTGCCAGGCCGGCCCCTGGGCCGGATCGCCCGCCTTGTACAGCGCCTCGCCGATGTGGAGTTCGACGCCGGTGTCCCGCACCACATCGGCCCACCAGGGCACCAGCTTCGCGTAGTCGGCGGCGGCGAAGCCGATGTTCCAGTACACCTGCGGCACGATGTGGTCGACCCAGCGCTCGCGCACCCACTTGCGGGTGTCGGCGTACAGGTCGTCGTAGGTCTCCACGCCCGCGCGGGTGTCGGAGCCCTCCGGGTCGGTGCCCGCGTTGCGCCACACGGCGAAGGGGCTGATCCCGAAGCGCACGCGCGGCTTGGTCCGCCTCAGGCGCAGCGAGGTCTCCCGCACCAGCTTGTCGATGTTGTCGCGCCGCCAGTCGGCCCGGTCGGCGAAGGCACCGCCGTACCGCTCGTAGGCCTCGTCGTCGTCGAAGACCTCCCCCGCCACCGGGTACGGGTAGAAGTAGTCGTCCCAGTGCACGCCGTCGATGTCGTAGCGCTCCACCGCGTCGAACATCGCGTCCTGGACGAAGGCGCGCACCTCGGGCAGCCCGGGGTTGTAGTAGAGCTTGCCGCCGTAAGCCACCACCCACTCCGGGCGGCGGCGTGCGGGGTGGGAGTCGGCCAGCCGCCCGGGATCGTCGTGGTTGGCCACCCGGTAGGGGTTGAACCAGGCGTGCAGCTCCAGCCCGCGACGGTGCGCCTCGCACACGGCGAAGCCCAGCGGATCCCAGCCGGGATCCTCGCCCTGGGTGCCGGTGAGGTACTGCGCCCAGGGCTCGTGGGGCGAGGGCCACAGGGCGTCCGCGGTGGGCCGCACCTGGAGGAACACCGTGTTGAGGCGGCGCTCGACCGCCGTGTCCAGATGCGCCAGCAGCTGTCTTCGCTGCTCGGCCGGGGCGAGCCCGGGCCTGGTCGGCCAGTCGATGTTGGCGACGGTGGCCACCCACATCCCGCGCAGTTGCGGGCGCTGCCGGTACCGGCCGCCCCCGCCGCCCTCCTGCGCGGCCGACGCCGCACCCGCCCCCGGACCCGTCAGCAGCGAGCCGGAGAGCACCCCGACCGCCGCCGCACCGAAGGTTCTCCTGGAGAAAAGCCCCATGCTGCCTCCTTCGACGACGACTCACCCGATCATCCCGGCCGGGTAGCGGCATGGCAACTGCGCGTAACGGTCGAGTGCGCGCCGGCCGATGCCGCGCCGTCCTCCTGACGCACCCCCTTATGCGAACACTGTTCGACAACTAGCATCCGCACACCTGGGAGCGCTCCCAAAGATTGGTTGATCCCCTCACCGCCCACCTGGGCGGATCTGCCCGGAGAGGACGTATCGTGCCCGGAAGACGATCGGCCGGCGCCGCCCTGGCGGCGCTGGCACTGGCCGGAGGATTACTGACCGCCTCCATGAGCCCGGCCTCGGCCGGCCCCGAGGCCCCGCCGGGGGGCGTCGAGGTCTCGGCCGACAGCTACACCTGGAAGAACGTCCGGATCGACGGTGGCGGCTTCGTGCCCGGCATCGTCTTCAACCCCTCGGAGAAGGACCTGGTCTACGCCCGGACCGACATCGGCGGCGCCTACCGCTGGGACGAGGCCGGGAAGCGGTGGACACCGCTGCTGGACTCCGTGGGCTGGGACGACTGGGGTCACACGGGGGTGGCGTCCCTGGCCACCGACCCCGTCGACCCCGACAACGTGTACGTCGCCGTCGGCAACTACACCAACGACTGGGACCCGAACAACGGCGCGGTCATGCGATCGTCGGACCGCGGGGCCACCTGGAAGAAGACCGAGCTGCCCTTCAAGCTCGGCGGGAACATGCCGGGCCGGGGCATGGGCGAGCGGCTGGCCGTCGACCCCAACGACAACCGCGTCCTCTACCTGGGCGCCCCCAGCGGCCACGGCCTGTGGCGCAGCACCGACTCCGGCGCCACCTGGTCCGAGGTGGAGAGCTTCCCCAACCCCGGCACCTACGTCCCCGACCCGGACAGTGACAACAGCTATCTGACGGACGAGGTCGGCGTCGTCTGGGTCACCTTCGACGAGCGCACCGGCAGCGCCGGAAGCCGGACCGGGACGATCTACGCCGGCGTCGCCGACAAGGAGGAGTCGGTCTACCGCTCCACCGACGGCGGTGCCACCTGGGAGGCCGTCCCCGGCCAGCCCACCGGCTACCTCCCCCACAAGGGCGTGCTGGACACCGACAGCGGCCACCTCTACATCGCCACCTCCGACACCGGCGGCCCGTACGACGGCGCCAAGGGCCAGGTGTGGCGGTACGACACCGGCAGCGGTGAGTGGACGGACGTCAGCCCGGTGCCCGAGGCCGACACCTACTTCGGCTACAGCGGGCTGACGGTCGACCGCCAGAACCCGGGCACGGTCATGGTCACCGGCTACAGCTCCTGGTGGCCGGACACCCAGATCTTCCGCAGCACCGACAGCGGCGAGACCTGGACCGGCGCCTGGGAGTACGAGGGCTACCCCAACCGCTCCGACCGCTTCACCATGGACGTCTCCTCCGTGCCCTGGCTGACCTTCGGCGGCAACCCCTCCCCGCCGGAGACGGCGCCGAAGCTGGGCTGGATGACCGAGTCGCTGGAGATCGACCCGTTCGACTCCGACCGGATGATGTACGGCACCGGGGCCACGGTCTACGGCACCGAGGAGCTGACCTCCTGGGACCGCGACGAGACCTTCACCGTCAAGCCGATGGTCGAGGGCCTGGAGGAGACCGCGGTCAACGACCTGATCAGCCCGCCCTCCGGAGCCCCGCTGCTCAGCGGCATGCTCGACATCGGCGGCTTCCGGCACACCGACCTGGACCGGGTGCCGGAGCTGATGTACCGGTCGCCGTTCATGGAGGCCGTCTCCAGCCTGGACTACGCCGAGAAGGACCCGAACACGGTGGTCCGGGCCGGCAGCGGCGAGAGCGGGCAGCACATCGCCTTCTCCACCGACAACGGCGCCAACTGGTTCGCCGGCAGCGGCCAGCCGTCCGGGGTGACCGGCGGCGGCACGGTGGCCGCGGCGGCCGACGCGAGCGGCTTCGTGTGGAGCCCGGAAGGCGCCGGCGTGCACCGCACCACCGGCTACGGCAGCTCCTGGTCGGCCTCGCGGGGCATCCCGGCGGGTGCTCGCGTCGAGGCGGACCGGGTGGACGCCGACACCTTCTACGGCTTCTCGGGCGGGACCTTCTACGTCAGCGGCGACGGCGGCGCCACCTTCACCGCCTCCGGCGCCACCGGGCTGCCCGCCGACGGCGACGTCCGCTTCAAGGCCGTGCCCGGCGAGGAGGGCCACATCTGGCTCGCGGGCGGCAGCGGCGACGCCTACGGGCTGTGGCGCTCCACCGACGGCGGGGAGAGCTTCGCCCGGGTCGCAGGCGTCGAGGAGGCGGACACCATCGGCTTCGGCAGGGCCGCGCCGAACGCCTCGTACCCCGCCCTGTACAGCAGCGCGAAGATCGGCGGGGTGCGGGGGATCTACCGCTCCGACGACGCCGGGGCGAGCTGGGTGCGGATCAACGACGACGCCCACCAGTGGGGCTGGACCGGCGCGGACATCACCGGCGACCCGCGGGTGTACGGACGGGTCTACGTGGCCACCAACGGCCGCGGAATCCTCTACGGCGACAGCCCCGGGACGACCGACCCGACGGACCCGACGGACCCGACCGATCCGGAGGAGCCCGGCGACCCGGACGACCCCGAGGACCCCGAGGAGCCGGGGGACCCGGGGGATCCCGGTGAGCCGGGCACCGCGCGGTGCGCCGTCGCCTACGAGGTCACCAACCAGTGGCAGGGCGGCTTCCAGGCCGACGTCACCGTGCGGAACACCGGCGACACGGCCGTCGACGGCTGGGAGGCGGCCTGGTCCTTCACGGACGGCCAGCGGGTCGACCAGATGTGGAACGCCTCCTTCACCCAGAGCGGCGCCACGGTGACGGCCTCCTCGGTGGGCTGGAACGCGCGACTGGAACCGGGCGCCTCGGCGTCCTTCGGCTTCACCGGCTCCTGGTCGGGCGCCAACGGCGTCCCCGACTCCTTCGAGCTCAACGGGGCGGCCTGCACGACAAGCTGACCGTGCGGGCGTCCGCACGGACCGCCGTGCGGACGGCCGGTCGGCCGGGGCCGCGAAGCCCCGGCCGACCGTTTCTCCGGCGCGACGCGGTAACGTCGGTCGGCGAGGCGCTGCGGCCGGAACCGTACGGGGGCGGCGTCACGGACCAGTGGATCAGCGAAAGGCACGATGTGACCGACATCGAACGCGTCGGAGTGGTTGGCTGCGGCCAGATGGGCTCGGGTATCGCCGAGGTCTGCGCACGGGCCGGCCTGGACGTCATGGTCGCCGAGACCACCGGCGAAGCCCTGGAGATAGGCCGTACCCGGCTGGTGACCTCCCTGGACAAGGCCGCCGCACGAGGCAAGATCAGCGAGGCGGAGCGCGACGCCACCCTGGAGCGCCTCTCCTTCACCACCGACCTCGGCGAGTTCGCCGACCGCGATCTGGTGGTCGAGGCGGTCGTGGAGAACGAGCAGGTCAAGACCGAGATCTTCCAGATCCTCGATCAGGTGGTGACCAGCCCGGACGCGATCCTGGCCTCCAACACCTCCTCCATCCCGCTGGTGAAGCTGGCCGTGGCGACCGCCCGCCCGGACCGGGTGATCGGCATCCACTTCTTCAACCCCGCGCCGGTGCAGCGGCTGGTGGAGCTGATCCCCGCGCTGACCACCTCCGACGACACCATCGCGCGGGCCGAGACCGCGGTCGTCAAGCTGCTGGGCAAGCACGCCATCCGCGCCCAGGACCGCTCGGGCTTCGTGGTCAACGCGCTGCTGATCCCGTACCTGCTCTCGGCGATCCGGATGTTCGAGACGGGCATCGCCAGCCGCGAGGACATCGACAACGGCATGGAGATGGGCTGCGCACACCCCATGGGGCCGCTCAAGCTCGCCGACCTCATCGGCCTGGACACCGTCGCCTCGGTCGCGTACTCGATGTACGAGGAGTACAAGGAGCCGCTGTACGCCGCCCCGCCGCTGCTCCAGCGGATGGTCGACGCCGGCCGCCTGGGCCGCAAGACCGGCGCGGGCTTCTACACGTACTGAGATCCGCCGAGCCGCACGGCGCCGGCCGGGCCGCGCGGAGGCGGGAACGCCGACGGCGGGGCACCCCTTGTCGAAGGGGGTGCCCCGCCGTCGGCGTTCTGCGTTCCCCGTCCGCCGGCACCGGGCGGGCCGGCCGCGGCGGACGGGAGGCGGCTACGCGCCGCGCAGCACCGCGCCGGTACGCGTGACCGCCGCGGCCACCGCGGTCTCGCGGGCGGCCGTGGCCTCCTCGGCGGTCAGCGTGCGGTCGGGCGCGCGGAAGCGCAGGGCGTAGGCCAGGGACTTCTTCCCCTCGCCGAGCTGCTCGCCGGTGAAGACGTCGAACAGCCGCAGCGACTCCAGCAGCTCGCCCGCGCCGTCGCGCAGCGCCGACTCGACCTCGGCCGCCGGGACGGAGGCGTCCACCACCAGGGCGACGTCCTGCGTGGCCACCGGGAAGGTGGACACGTGCGGGGCCTGCGGAGCGCCCGAGGAGGCCCGCTCCAGCAGATCGAGGTCGATCTCCATGGCACAGGTGCGGGCGGGCAGCTGCATCGCCTTGATCACGCGCGGGTGCAGCTCGCCGGCGTGCCCGACCAGGGTGCGCCCACCGTCGGCGCCCGCGTACAGCGCGGCGCAACGTCCCGGGTGCCAGGGAGCGTGCCGGTCGGCCTCCACCTCCAGCTCCACACCGGCCTCACGGGCGACGCCGCGGGCCGCCTCGACCGCGTCGGCCCAGGTCGCCGGGCGGCCCTTGCCCCACCAGCCGGCCTGCTCGCGCGCCCCGGCCAGTACGACCGCGGCCCGGCGCGGCTGCTCGGGCAGCGCGGCGGTGAGGGAGGCGAGTTCCTCGTCGGTGGGACGGCGGTCGACCGGCAGCCGGACGGCGGCGGTCTCCTGCCCGGTGGGGCGGAAGACCAGGCCGGTCTCGAAGAGCGCCAGATCGTGGGAGCCCCGGCCGTCGTTGCGGCGCAGTGCGGCGAGCAGCCCGGGCAGCAGCGTGGTGCGCAGCGCCGGCTCCTCGTCGGAGAGCGGGTTGACCAGCCGTACAGTGCGGCGGCGGGGGTCGTCCGCCTCCAGGCCGAGCCGGTCGAAGGCGGCGTCCCCGACGAACGGGTAGTTCGGCGCCTCGACGTACCCCGCTCCGGCCAGCGCCCGCCCGACCCGGCGGCGCAGCCGCTGCCGTTCGGTCAGACCGCGGCCCGAGGGCAGGCGCGGCAGGGTGGAGGGCAGTGCCTCGTAGCCCTCCAGCCGCATGACCTCCTCGGCCAGGTCGTTGGGGTCGGTCAGGTCCGGCCGCCACGACGGCACGGTCACGGTCAGCTCGTCGGTGCCGTAGACGTCGCAGCCCACGTCCTGCAGCCGACGCGCCACGGTCTCGCGGCCGTAGGCCACGCCCGCGACCCGGTCCGGGTGGTCGGCGCGCATCCTGACGGTGTGCGGGCCGCTGGGCGAGACGATCTCGGTCACGCCCGCCTCGGCGGTGCCGCCCGCCAGCAGGACCAGCAGGTCCACGGTGCGCTGGGCGGCGGCGGAGGCGGCCTGCGGGTCGACGCCGCGCTCGAAGCGCCTGGACGCCTCGGAGGACAGCTTGTGGCGGCGGGCGGTGCGGGCGATGGAGACCGCGTCGAAGTGCGCGGCCTCGATCACGATCTCGGTGGTGCCCGCCGCCTCCTGTGCGTCGGCGATCTCGGTGTCGGCTCCGCCCATCACCCCGGCCAGGCCGATGGGCCCGCTGTCGTCGGTGATGACCAGGTCCTCGGGGTGCAGCTCGCGCTTGGTGCCGTCGAGGGTGGTGAGCTTCTCCCCCGGCCGGGCCCGGCGCACGCCGATCGCCCCGCTGACGCGGGAGCGGTCGTAGGCGTGCAGGGGCTGACCGAGTTCGAGCATCACGTAGTTGGTGATGTCCACGGCCAGCGAGATCGGGCGCATGCCGGCCTTCTGCAGCCTTCGCCGGAGCCAGATCGGGGAGCGGGCGTCGGGCCGCACACCGGTGACCGTGCGGGCGGTGAAGCGGTCGCAGCCGCGCCGGTCCTCCACCTTCACCGGGTGGCCGTGCTCGTTGGGCACGGGGACGTCCAGCAGCGCCGGGTCGCGCAGCGGCAGGCCGTAGGCGGTGGCCGCCTCGCGGGCGACGCCGCGCATGGACAGGCAGTAGCCGCGGTCGGGCGTGACGGCGATGTCGAGGACCTCGTCGACCAGCTCCAGCAGCTCGATCGCGTCGGTGCCCACCTCGTGCTCGGGCGGGAGCACGATGATGCCCTCGTGGTCGTCGCCCATGCCCAGCTCACCGGCCGAGCAGATCATGCCCTCCGACAGCTTGCCGTAGGTCTTGCGGGAGCCGATCCGGAAGTCGCCGGGCAGCACGCCGCCGGGCAGGATCACCACGACCTTGTCGCCGACGGCGAAGTTGGTGGCGCCGCAGACGATGTTCTGCGGCTCACCCGTGCCTCCCCCGGAGCCTCCGGCCCGGGAGGCGCCCCCGGCCTCGCCGACGTCGACCTGGCAGTAGCGGATCGGCTTCTTGAAGCCGGTCAGCTCCTCGATCGCCAGGACCTGGCCGACGACCAGCGGCCCGGTGATGTCGGCGCCGAGCCGCTCGACGGTCTCGACCTCCAGCCCGGCCGCGATCAGCTTCGCCGCGACGTCGCGGCCGGTCTCACCGGCCGGCAGGTCGACGTACTCCCGCAGCCACGAAAGCGGGACCCGCATCAGATCTCCATCCCGAACGGCCGGGTGAACCGGACGTCACCCTCGACCATGTCTCGCATGTCCTCGACGTTGTGGCGGAACATCAGCATCCGCTCGATGCCGAACCCGAAGGCGAAGCCGCTGTAGCGCTCCGGGTCCACGCCGCAGGCGGTCAGCACCCGCGGGTTGACCATGCCGCAGCCGCCCAGCTCGATCCAGCCTTCGGAGGAGCAGGTGCGGCAGGGACGGTCGGGGTTGCCGACGGACTCCCCGCGGCAGGCGAAGCACACCATGTCCATCTCGGCGGACGGCTCGGTGAAGGGGAAGTACGACGGGCGCAGCCTGGTGCGCAGGTCCTCGCCGAACAGGGACCTGACCATGTGGTCCAGGGTGCCCTTGAGGTCGGCCATGGTCAGGCCCTCGTCCACGGCGAGCAGCTCGACCTGGTGGAAGACCGGTGTGTGGGTCGCGTCCAGCTCGTCGGTGCGGTAGACCCGACCGGGGCAGATCACGTACACCGGCGGCTTCCGCTCCAGCAGGGAGCGGATCTGCACCGGCGAGGTGTGGGTGCGCAGCACGACGCCCGACTCCCCCTCGCCGGAGCCGCCGGAGCCGCCGGATTCGCCGGGGCCCTGGACGAAGAAGGTGTCCTGCATGGTGCGGGCCGGGTGGTCCGGGGCGATGTTGAGGGCGTCGAAGTTGAACCACTCGGCCTCGGCCTCGGGTCCCTCGGCGACCTCGTAGCCCATCGCCACGAAGACGTCCTCGATCCGCTCGGACAGCGTGGTCAGCGGATGGCGGGCGCCCGCGGGGACGCGGTCGAAGGGCAGGGTGACGTCCACCGCCTCCTCGACCAGCACGCGCTCGTCGCGCTCGGCCTCCAGCTCCTCCTGGCGCCGCTTGAGGGCCTGGCCCACCGCGCCGCGCGCCTGGCCGACGCGCCGGCCGGCCTCGGCCTTGGCGTGCGGCGGCAGGGCGCCGATCTCGCGGTTGGCCAGCGCCAGCGGCGAGCGGTCGCCCGCGTGGGCGGCCTTCACCTCGCGCAGCGCCTCCAGATCACCGGCGGCGGCGATCGCGGCGAGGGCCGCGTCCCGTGCCCGGTCGATCTCTTCCGGTTTCAGTGCCTCGACCTCTACGGGGTCGTACGACTTGTTGGGTGCGGACATCTCTTCCCGTGCTTTTCGGTTGGCCCGTGGTTTCGGTTGGCTGCTGCGCCCCGCTCCGGCGCTTCGGCACCCTTGGTCTCTCGGCTGGTTTCTCGGCGGAGCCGGTTCCCGGGCCGCTCGAAGGTACCGGTTGCCGAGTCTACGGGGCGAGGAAGATCGCTACTGACCCGGAGGAGCCCGCGGGCGCCCGCTCAGGCCATGAAGGCCGGGACGCCCGCGGGCAGGGTAAATCGGAACTCGGCGCCGCCCGCGGACGAGCGGCCGACCGTGATCACCCCGCCGTGGGCCTCGACGATGCCCTTGACGATGTACAGGCCCAGGCCGGTGCCGCCGCGCTTGCTGCCGCGCCAGAAACGGGTGAAGACGCGGCTCATCGACTCCTCGGGGATGCCGGGGCCCTCGTCGCTCACCGTGACCGCCGTTCCTTCGTCGCCCGTCTTCGTCCGTGCCGGTGCCACCTCTATGGTGACCGTTCCCTCGCCGTGGCGCACGGCGTTTTCCAGCAGGTTGCCGAGCACCTGGTCGATCTTGTCGGGGTCCGCCCACAGCGGCGGGAGCGGAGTGACGATCCTGCGGGCGAAGCGCTCCTCGGGGCGGCCCGCCGCGATGTGGGCGCGGACGTGCCGCTCCACGGCGGCGGCCATGTCGACGGGCTGGCGGTGGATCTCCAGCCGCCCGGAGTCGATGCGCGAGATGTCCAGCAGTTCGGTGATGAGCCGGGTGACGCGGTCGGCGTCGGCGTCCACCGTCTCCAGCATCAGCCGCTTCTGGTCGTCGGTGAACCTCTCCCACTTGGCCAGCAGCGTCGCGGTGAAGCCCTTCACCGAGGTCAGGGGCGAGCGCAGTTCGTGGGCGACGGTGGCGATCAGCTCGGCGTTGCTGCGCTCGGTGCGCCGCCGGGCCTCGGTGCCGCGCAGGGTGACCACCAGGCGTTGCACGGGGCCGGCGGGGCGGGCGCGGACGTACCGGGCGGAGACCAGGACCTCCCGGCCTCCGGGGAGTAAGAGGTTGCGTTCGGGCTGGCCGGTGCGGATGACCAGGCCCCCATAGGGGTCGGTGACCTTCCACCAGCGCCGCCCCCTCAGGTCCTCCAGGGGCAGGACCTGCTCGACGGGGCGGCCCAGCGCCTCCTCGCGCGGCAGTGCGGTGATACGGGCGGCGGCGGCGTTGAAGCAGACGACCCGGCCACGGGCGTCGGCGACGACCAGTCCGTCGGGCAGGTCGTCGGGGAGCACCCCAGCGCCGTCGGGCCGCGGCGGCTCCCGCCGCGCGGGGAGGCCGCGGGGTGTACGGGGCGCGCCGGGCGCCTCGGGCGGCACGCCGTCCTGCCCGCCGGACGTCCTCACGTCCACTCCCGTTCACCCCCTTCGGTCCCCGGGGCCGCCACCCTACTAGCCCGGAGTCACGCTGCGGCACCCTCCGGGTGCGCGCTGCGCACGGGCCGAGGCGTAGAGGCAGACCGCGGCGGCGGTCGCGAGGTTCAGACTCTCCGCGCGTCCGTGGATGGGGACGCGCACCACCTCGTCGGCCAGCGCGCGGGTCTCCTCGGGCAGCCCCCAGGCCTCGTTGCCGAAGACCCAGGCGGTGGGGCCGCCCATGCGGCCCTCGTCCAGTTCGGTGTCCAGGTCGTGCTCGCCCGCGCCGTCGGCGGCCAGCACCCGCACACCCGCCTCGCGCAGCCCGGCCACGGCCCGCTCGACGGGGACCCCGACGGCGACGGGGAGGTGGAAGAGGCTGCCGACCGAGGCCCGTACCGACTTGGGGTTGTACAGATCCACCGAGGCGTCGGTGAGCACCACCGCGTCGGCGCCGGCCGCGTCCGCGCAGCGCAGCACCGTCCCGGCGTTCCCGGGGTCGCGCACGTTGGCGAGGACGGCCACCAGCTTCGGGCGGGCGGCCAGCACCCGGTCGAAGGGCAGGTCGAGGAAGCGGCAGACTCCGACCAGTCCCTGCGGGGTGACGGTCTGCGACAGCTCCGCGATCACCTCGTCGGTGGCGGTGCGGATGCGGGCCCCGGCGGCGCGGGCGGCGGCAACGATGTCGGCGTGCCGCTCGGCGGCCTCGGGGGTGGTGAACAGCTCGGTGAGCGTGGGCTCGCCGCCGCTGCGGTGGCCGACCGCCTCGCGCACGGCCTGGGGTCCCTCGGCGAGGAAGCGGCGCTCCTTGCCGCGGGTGTTGCGGCGGGCCAGCCGTCGGGCGGCGGTGACGCGCGGGGAGCGCGGGGAGGTCAGTTCCGGGGCGGCGGCCATGGCGCGGCGTTCTCGCTTCTCGGGTTTCTCGGGGCTTCTCGGCGGGCTGAAGGACTGGACGGCCGGGCAGGCCGGGGGCAAACGACCGGACCCGCGGGCTCGATGGCCCGCGGGTCCGGTGGCGTCCCGTGCCGTCGTCAAGCGGCCTTGGGGGCGTTGACGTCGCTCGGCAGCGCCTTCTTGGCCACCTCGACCAGCGCGGCGAACGCGTTCGGGTCGTTGACCGCGAGGTCGGCCAGGATCTTGCGGTCCACCTCGATCTCGGCGGCCTTCAGCCCCTGGATGAAGCGGTTGTAGGTCATGCCGTTGGCGCGGGCGCCGGCGTTGATCCGCTGGATCCACAGCTGCCGGAAGTCGCCCTTGCGGCGCTTGCGGTCGTTGTAGTTGTAGACCAGGGAGTGGGTGACCTGCTCCTTCGCCTTGCGGTAGAGGCGGGAGCGCTGGCCGCGGTAACCGCTGGCCTGCTCGAGGATCGCCCGGCGCTTCTTGTGGGCGTTGACCGCCCGCTTGACGCGTGCCACGTGAATTACTCCTTGTCGCGGGGCCGGTGTGGTGGTCCGGCTGCCGTGCTACGGCGCCGTCGGCCCGAAGGTTCGATGGGGTCCCGGTGTCCGGTGTCCTGCGCCCGGCCGGTCACGGGGACCGGCGGGCGGCGGGCTCACTTGCCGAGAAGCTTCTTGATCTTCTTGGCGTCGGCCGGAGCCATCTCGGTCTTGCCGGCAAGGCGGCGCGTCAGCGTGGACGGCTTGTGCTCGAGAAGGTGGCGGCGGCCGGCGCGCTGGCGCATCACCTTGCCGGAGCCGGTGATCTTGAAGCGCTTGCTCGCACCGCTGTGCGTCTTGTTCTTCGGCATGTCGCCGTTCTCTCCTCGTCGGTGGCGCCGCCGGAGCCGGCCGTGGGCCGGCGTGCGGCAGCGTCAGCTGTTTCGGTTGCTGTCCGGGCCCGGGAAGGGGCCCGTGCGACCCGGCGGCCGGCTCCGCGGCCGCCGGATCATGCCTCGGCGCGCTCCTCGGCAGGGGCTTCGTTCCCCTGCTGCTGGCGCTCCGCCTTGCGGGCGGCCTGCGCCTCACGGGCTTCGGCCATCGCCTCGGTCTTCTTCTTGTGCGGACCGAGGACCATGATCATGTTCCGGCCGTCCTGCTTGGGGTTCGACTCGACGAAGCCCAGGTCCTGGACGTCGTCCGCGAGGCGCTGGAGCAGCCGGTAGCCCAGCTCGGGACGGGACTGCTCACGACCGCGGAACATGATCGTGATCTTGACCTTGTCCCCCTGCTTGAGGAACCGGACGACGTGACCCTTCTTGGTGTCGTAGTCGTGCGGATCGATCTTCGGCCGGAGCTTCATCTCCTTGATGACCGTGTGCGCCTGGTTCTTGCGCGCCTCACGGGCCTTCATGGCCGACTCGTACTTGAACTTTCCGTAGTCCATGAGCTTGCACACCGGCGGACGGGCGTTCGCCGCGACCTCGACCAGGTCGAGGTCGTACTCCTGGGCAAGCTCCAGGGCCTTGGCAAGCGGCACGATGCCGACCTGCTCGCCACTGGGACCGACGAGTCGCACCTCGGGGACGCGAATCCGGTCGTTGATGCGGGGCTCGGCGCTGATGGGGCCTCCTCGGTTGCGCCACGCGGATGCCTGGCGGACAGCCGCGCACGGTTGCGTTCGGTACGACCACCGAACCGGAACGCGAAAACGCCCCGGACGGGACGCAGGCGGGGCTCCTCATTGACCGGGAGCACCGCCGCGATACACCGCGGGGCGCAGCCTGACCTGTGACCCGCCGACCCGGAGGTCGATCGGGTGGGAGCTTCGGAGCCTCCACTTGCGGGCCGGAACGCGCTCTGCGCGGATCGCTCGGGTGCATCATCTGGATGATCCACCCGGGTGGTCACAGCGGGAGTATGGTCCGGCCGGTCGATTTCCCAGCATAGCAGGGTCGCGGGGAACTTCCTCCCCGGGCGTCGTACGCGCGCGCGACGGGCGGAGCCTAGGCTGGAGCGCACCCGACCAGCAGGAAGCGGAGAACGATGAGCGACGACAGCGGCACCCCCACCCCCTCCCCCGGCGCCGCCGGAGGGGCCGGAGGGGCCGGAGGGGCAGCCGACTTCGAGACGATGACCCGCGACATCGCGGACGTGCCCGCGGTCGAGGTGATCACCACGGTCGCGGTCCATCTGATGAGTTCGGCCGCGGTCAACCTGGGCCTGGCCGAGGGCGGCGAGGACCACAAGGACCTGGACGAGGCCCGCAAGCTGATCCAGGCGCTGGCCGGGCTGGTGACCGCCGCCGCCACCGAGATCGGCTCCTACCACGCCGCTCCGCTGCGCGACGGGCTGAAGTCGCTCCAGCTCGCCTTCCGCGAGGCGTCGGCGGTGCCGGACGAGCCGGGTCAGGGGCCGGGCGAGAAGTTCACCGGCCCGGTCATCGGCTGAGGGCCGCCGGCCCGGGCTCCCGGCGTCCGGCACGGCCGTCCCGTCCGTCCCGTTCGCCACAGACGGTCCCGTCCGGCACGGCCGTCCGGCCGCGGCCGCTCAGTCGCGGTCGTACAGCGGGCGCCCCGGCAGGGCTCCCTCCGGCGGCAGCAGGGCCAGATCCAGACCGCGCACCAGGCGCGCGCGGAGTGTCTCGTCCGCCGCGAGCGCGGCGGCCACCCGCCCGGCGGTCTCGCGCGGCGGCGCGGCCGGGTCCAGGCGCAGGGCCAGCACTCCGTCGGTGCCGCGGCCGGGCCCCAGCCGGGCGGCGCTCACCGCGGGCTCGGCGGCCAGCACCGTGCGCAGCGCCTCGGTGACGGCCGGGTCCTCCAGCGGATCGGCGGCCTCCGCGCGGCCCTCGGCGAGGGCCAGCAGCGCGGGGCCGGTGAGCTGGTAGGTCACCGGCCCGGCGAGATCCAGCACGAGGGTGTCGGCGCCCTCCTGGGCGAGAGCCTGGAGCGCCTGGCGCAGGGGGACGGCGACCGGACGGGCCTGAGGGCGCCAGCGGGCCAGGCTGTCGGTGGAGGTGAAGGCCGGCAGGGCCTTCCGCCCGCCCGGCGCGCTGAGCGTGGGCACCGCCATGTCGCTGGTCTTCTCCCGGCGCAGACCGTCCTCGCCGGTCTCCACCTCGCCGAGGACGGCGACCACGGGCACCAGCAGCCGGGCCCTGGCCAGGGCGGCCAGCACCTCCGGCTCGGCGGTGCGGTCCTGTGCCCAGGCGGCCAGCGCCCGGGCGAGTGCGGGGTCGGCCGAGCCGTCGTCGCCGGAGAAGCCGGGATCGGGGATGTTCTTGAGCGCCACGCCTCGAGGGTATCCGCCCGGTTCAGACGGTCTGCCCCCCGGCCCGCTCCCCGCTGCGCACCCCTTGTCGCTTCGCCGGCCGGTCGCCCCGGTACAGCAGTACGGCGCAGAGCACCAGCAGCAGGCCGGCGACCGCGGCGGCGGGCGCCAGCCGGCCGCCGTACCCGCGCTCGGTGGCCGGACCGGCGCCGAAGTACTCCTTCGGATAGGCCTCGGCCACCGGCTGCTGCCGCCGCGGCTCGATCTTCGCGCCCAGCTCGATGGCGGCGGCCGGGTCGACGATCCCGCTGCCCAGGTCGTCGCTGCGCCCGCCGGGCGGGGTGTTCCGGGCGGTCTGCGCGATCAGCTCCTTGATCTGCGCCGGACTGAGATCGGGGTGGGCGGCCCGTACCAGTGCCACGCAGCCGGAGACGAAGGCGGCCGCGGCACTGGTGCCCCAGCCCTCGTAGTACTCGCGGTCGGGGTAGGTGATGATCACATCGTCGCCGGGGGCGCTGACGGTCGCGTACCAGCGGCGCGTGGAGAAGGGGGCGCGCCGGCCGGTGCGGTCCACCGCGGTCACGGCGATCACGCCGGGGTAGGCGGCCGGATAGGAGGCCCGGTCGCCCCTCTCCCCTCCGTTGCCGGCGGAGGCGACCACCACCGAGCCCTTGCCCAGCGCGTAGCGGACGGCGGCGTCCTCGGACGGGTCGGGGTGGGCGGAGGCGCTGTCGTCGCCCAGGGAGAGGTTGATGACGTCGGCGCCCTGGTCGGCGGCCCAGCGGATGCCCTCGGCCAGCGCCTCGCCACGCTCCTCGCGAGCTCTCTTCCGCTGCGGGTCGCCGTCCTCCAGCAGGACGCGCACGGGCAGGATCCGCGCCTCGGGCGCGACTCCGAGGACTCCCTGCGAGTCGCCGGGGCCATGGCCGCGTCCGGCGATGATCCCGGCCATCGCGGTGCCGTGGCGGGCCCAGTGCTCGTCGCCCCGGCGGGCCCCGAAGCCGATGAGGTCCCTGCCCTTCAGCACCCGGCCGCGCAGGTCGGGGTGGCCGGCGTCGACCCCCGTGTCGAGCACGGCGACGGTGACGCCCTGCCCCCTGGTGGTGTTCCAGGCGTCGCGCGCGCCCACCGCGTCCAGGCCCCACTGCCGGTCGCGTACCTCGTCGGCGTGCGCGGCGGGCGCGGTCAGCAGGAGGCAGGCGCAGAGCACCGCGAACGCCGACAGCGCGGAGAGCAGCCCGGCGGCGCGGCGGGAACGGCGGGTGTGCGGGGGGTTCGCGGTGGCGGGGAGGCCCGTCGTGTTCATCGGTCCTGTCCGGTTTCCTGGGCGACGATGCGGCGCAGGCCGCGCTCGATGCGGTCGGCGATGCCGCGGGCGTCGTGGCCGAGGCCCGCCTGGGCGGGTGCGGTGGTCTGGTCCTCCAGGACCGCCTCGGAGGCCGGCTGCGGGTCGCCGACGGTACGGCCGTCGGCGAAGCCGGAGACGGTGTAGACCACCACGGGGGCGTCGACGAGCGGCCGTACCGTCCAGCTCGCGCGCTGGGCGTCGCCGAAGCGGGCCGCGGCGGTGCCGCGCGCCGCGTACGGACGGGGCATCAGATCGGCGCGCAGTTCCAGGTTCTCCTCGTCGAACCGCTCGCGCAGGGCGCGCATGTCCTTCTCGTCGGACTCGGTGAACAGCAGCCCGACCGTGGTGACGCCGCTGCCGGTCTCGTCCGTGTACGTGGCGCGCAGCAGCCGCTCGCAGCCGGCCGGCGCGAGGATCCCGGCCAGCGGAGGGTCGAAGGCGTCGCGGCAGCCGGCGTCGGGGGCGACCGCCACCCGGGTCCAGCGCCGGTCGGCGCGTCCCGGTCCGGCGCCCCTGCCGCGCAGGGTGCGGGGGAAGAGCGTGTCGACGGGTATCTCGCGCCACAGCGAGCGCGTCTCGGCGTAGTCGGCCGCGGGACGCTCGCCGGAGTCGCCGGCGAGCCAGACCCCGGCGGCGGCCCCGCCCAGCAGCCCGAAGCCCAGGACGAGGCAGACGGCCGCTGCGGCGGTGCGGGCCGGCCCGCGCACGCGCCGCCCCGGCCCCGGGGCGGCGACCGGTGCGTCCGGGTACACCAGGGGGCCGGTGAACCGCGGTGGCGGCGGCCCCGTCGCTATCGGGGGCGCGGCGGCCGCGACCCGGGGAGCTCTCGGCGGCACGGCGGGCCGCGGTGGCAGGACGGGTGGGAGCGGAGCCCGGACCGGGTCGGCCTCAGTGCTCACCGGCACCCCCTCGTGTTCTGTGCCGCCCCGTCGAGTCCCTTTCGGGGCAGGCCGGTCGGTATCGGGACATCACACCGCTGACCAGCGGCCGACGGTGATGTGCGCGTCACTCTACGGGGATCCGGCACGGTGGCGGCAACCCGCGTCCCGGCCTCCGCGCGGGGCTCCGGTCCCGTGTGCGGGACCGAGCCGCCGCCACCGGGTCTGTCGCGGGCACGGTGGACTCTGGCAAGCTGCCGGGGTGTTCGACGCGACCGCTGATCCCGCAGCCGACCGGGCCCGCTACGACCGGGCCACCGCCCATCTCGACGCGCCGCTCGCCGTCGTCGACCTGGCGGCGTTCGACGCCAACGCCGCCGATCTGGTGCGCCGCGCCGACGGCAAGCCCGTCCGCGTGGCCAGCAAGTCCGTGCGCTGCCGCGCCCTGCTGGAGCGCGCGCTGGCGCGGGACGGGTTCGCCGGGGTCATGAGTTTCACGCTCGCCGAGTCGCTGTGGCTGGCCCGCTGCGGGTTCGACGACGTCCTGCTCGCCTACCCGTCGGCGGACCGGGCCGGTTACGCCGAGCTGGCCTCCGATCCGAAGCTGGCCGCAGCCGTGACGGTGATGGTCGACGACCCCGCACAGCTCGCCCTGATCGACGCGGCCCGCGGCGGCGGACGCGAGGAGATACGGGTCTGCCTGGAGCTGGACGCCTCGCTGTGGCTGCTGGGGGGCCGGGTGCGGATCGGCGCACGGCGCTCGCCGCTGCACTCCCCCGCCCAACTGGCCGAGCTGGCCCGGTCGGTGGCGCGCCGGCCCGGCTTCCGGCTGGTGGGCCTGATGGCGTACGAGGGGCACATCGCGGGTGTGGGCGACGCTCCCCCCGGGCGCCCGCTGCGCGCGCGGGCGGTGCGGCTGATGCAGTCGGCCGCGCGGCGCGAGCTGGTCCAGCGGCGCGCGGCGGCGGTACGCGCGGTGCGGGCGGTGGCGCCGGACCTGGAGTTCGTCAACGGCGGCGGGACCGGGAGCGTGCAGCACACCGCCGCCGAGGAGGCGGTCACCGAGATCGCCGCGGGTTCGGGGCTGCTGATGCCCCGCCTGTTCGACCACTACACCTCGTTCTCCGGCCGTCCCGCGGCGCTGTTCGCGCAGCCGGTGGTGCGGCGGCCCGGAGTGGGCGTGGTGACGGTGCTCGGCGGCGGCTATCCGGCCTCCGGCGCGGCGGGCCGGGACCGGCTGCCGGTGCCGTATCTGCCGGCCGGGCTGCGCTACGACCCGGCGGAGGGGCCGGGCGAGGTGCAGACGCCGCTGCTCGGACCGCCCGCCGACGACCTGCTGATCGGCGACAAGGTGTGGTTCCGGCACGCCAAGGCAGGGGAGCTCTGCGAGCGTTTCGCGGCACTGCACCTGATCGAGGGCGACCGGGTGGCGGCGACGGTGCCGACCTACCGCGGCGAGGGCCGCACCTTCCTCTGAGCTTCCCCGGCCACCGGGCTTCCCGGCCCGGCCTGCCCGTGTCGTGCCGGGGCGGGCCGGGGCGGGCCGGGGGCCGGGGCGGGTCTCAGACCTCCATGCCGGGGCCGCCGGCGGCGCGGACGCCGGCCACGATCCGGTCCATCTCGCCGGGGTCCGGGGCGTCGGCGTGGATGTCGAAGCCCAGACGCATCACCAGCATCCGGCCGCTGCCGTCGGGCGCGGGGAAGACCACGGTTTCCACGTACGCGTCGGGCTCCAGCTCGTTGGCGATCCGCCAGCGCACCCGGTGGCCCTTCTGCCCCGCGACGGTGACCTCGCCAAAGGAGACCACCTCGTGCTCCTCGATCCCGCCGTAGCCCCTGGTGTCGTAGGACTCCTCGGCGTGACGGGCGATGTCCGCCTCGGCCATCGCCCGCGGGCCCGCACCCGTGGGGTCGTCGGCGGCCCGCAGGGAGACACCGGCGCGGACGCAGGTGAGGGAGGCGTCCCCGGGACAGGGGTAGGAGCCGGAGGACAGCCAGATCCCGCTGTCGGTCTCCGACTCGTTCCAGCCCTCGGGGACGGGGACGCTGACGCCGTTGACGCGGTCGACCGCGGTGCCGGGGGTGCCGTCGTCGCCCTCCTCGCCCCCCGGGCCTCTGTCCGGCTCGTCCTCCTCCGGCCCGCCGGACGGCGCTCCGCCGGGCTTCCCGTCCTCGCCGGCGGTGGCGCCGGGCCGCGCCCGCCGGTCGTCAAAGCCGTCGGAGCCGCCGGAGCCGCCGAGCAGGAGCAGTCCTCCCGCCAAAAGCGCGCTCACCACGACCGCGGCGGCTATGACGGCGGCCACCAGCGGCCCGCGCGACGGCCTCGCCTCCGGTTCCCGTGGGAGGACGGCCGGCTGCCCGTACGGGGGGTGCGTGTCCCGGGTGCCGTACATGTCGTGGACCTCGTGTGCGCCGGAGCCGGCGGTCCGGGTGTGTCCGGTCCAGGCCGAACCGTCCCACCAGCGCTCCGGTGCCGGGCCGGGGCCCGTGTGCCCGGGGTCCGCGTACCAGCCGGGCGGTGTCATCATGCTCACGGCGTGCACAGTAGCGCCAACCGGCGCCCGGGAGGACCGGTGCGCCCCCATCGGCCGCGACGGCGCGGGGTACGCCCCGGCATGCCGCGGTCCGCCGGGAGTCCGGCGTCGGCGGGCCGGGAGCCGCGGCGACGCGCGCCGGTCAGGACGGCGGAGCGGCCGGGCGGTCGGTCGGCGGGCCGGAGGGTGCGGCGGCCAGCGCCGCGCCGAGCACGGCCGGCGCCTCGGTCAGCGAGGGCCCGTACCAGGTCAGATGCCGCCCGCTGACGAGGGCCGCGGGCAGACCGGGGAACGCCTCGGGGCCGTCGTCGGCGGTGAAGCGGTACGGCTCGTCGGGCAGCACCACGAGATCGGCCCGGCCCGGCTCGTTCAGCTCCCCGATCCCGGCGCGCGGATAGCGCTCGGCGTGGCCGGCGTAGGCGTTGCGCACACCGAGGCGGGCCAGGATGTCGCCCGCGAAGGTGTCCCGGCCCAGCACCATCCACGGCCGCCGCCAGACCGGCACCACGGCGGTGGCCTCGACCGCGGGCCGCAGCGCGCTCCAGGCGTCCTCGGCCTCGTCCAGCCAGGCGGGCCGGGGCAGTCCGCACCCGGCGGTGAGCACCCGGTCCAGTTCGGCGAACGCCTGCGGAAGCGTGCGGATCTCGGTGACCAGTACCTCGATGCCCGCGCCGCGCAGGGCGGCGAGGTCGGCGGGGCGGTTCTCCTCCTCGTTGGCGACGACCAGATCGGGACGGAGGGCCGCGATCCGCTCCAGGTCGGGGTTCTTGGTGCCCCGCACCCGCGCCACGTCCAGGCCGGGCGGATGGCTGCACCAGTCGGTGGCCCCGACCAGCAGTTCCGGGCCGGTGGCGGCCACCGCCTCGGTCAGCGACGGCACCAGCGAGACGACGCGGCGGACGGTGCCGCGGCTTTGGGGCCGGGTCCGGAGGGAGGGAGTCCGGTGCCGTCGTGCGGTCGCCATGCGGTCAGCCTAGGCCCTGTCCCGCCGCGGGGAGGGCCCGGCTGTCGGACCGGTGCGGCATGATCGGTGCGTGACCACGCGACGCCTGATGCTCCTCGATGCCGCATCCCTGTACTACCGCGCCTACTTCGGGGTTCCCGAGTCGGTCAGGGCGCCCGACGGCACCCCGGTCAACGCGGTGCGCGGGCTGCTGGACTTCATCGCCCGCCTGGTGCGCGACCACCGCCCCGACGATCTGGTCGCCTGTATGGACAACGACTGGCGGCCGCACTGGCGGGTCGAGCTGATCCCGTCCTACAAGGCGCACCGGGTGGCGGAGGAGTCCGACCGGGGTCCGGACGTGGTAGGGGCCTCCCCGGCGAAGCCGGGGGAAGAGACGCCCGACGCCCTCTCCCCCCAGATCCCGGTGATCGAGGAGGTGCTGGACGCGGTCGGCATCGCCCGGGTCGGCGCGGACGGCTACGAGGCCGACGACGTCATCGGCACCCTCGCCCGCCGGGCCGGCGGCCCGGTGGACGTCGTCACCGGCGACCGCGACCTGTTCCAGCTCGTCGACGACGCGCGCGGGGTGCGGGTGCTCTACCCCGTCAAGGGCATGGGCGACCCCATGGTCGTCGACGAGGCGGCCCTGCGGGAGAAGTACGGCGTGGAGAGCGGGTCGGCGTACGCGGATCTGGCCCTGCTGCGCGGCGACCCGAGCGACGGGCTGCCGGGCGTGGCCGGCGTCGGCGAGAAGACCGCGGCCCGGCTGCTTCAGTCGTACGGCGATCTGGCCGGCATCCTGGCCGCCGTCGGCGATCCCGCCTCCGGGCTGACGCCGGCGCAGCGGCGGAAGCTGGAGGCGGCACGGGAGTATCTGGCCGTGGCGCCGAAGGTGGTGCGGGTGGCCGGGGACGTGGCGCTTCCGGAGTTCGACCCGGCGCTTCCGTCCGAGCCGCTGCACGCCCGGGAGCTGGAGGAGCTGGCCGGGCGTTGGGGGCTGGGCGGCTCGCTGCGGCGGCTGCTGGACGCCCTGGCGGGCTGAGTGCCCAGCGGGTCCGCCCTCACGACCCGGGCGACCGTGACGGTCCGGCGGACGTCCCGTAGAGTTAGGTATACCTAACCTCGCGAGGAGAGTTCCGTGGCAGACCGCCCGACCCGCCGCACGCCCCGCCTGAACCGGGCCCGGGTGGTGCGCACCCGGCGCCTGTCGCCCGGCATGGTCCGCGTGGTGCTCGGCGGTCAGTCCCTGGCCGGTTTCCCGGCCGGCGCGTACACCGACCACTACGTCAAGCTGCTGTTCCCGGCGGAGGGCGTGCGCTACCCCGAGCCCTTCGACCTGGCCGACATCCGCGCCCGGCTGCCGCGCGACCAGTGGCCCGTCACCCGCACCTACACCGTGCGCGCCTGGGACGCACAGGCGTGCGAGCTGACCGTGGACTTCGTCGTCCACGGCGACGAGGGGCTGGCCGGGCCCTGGGCGGCGCGCGCCGAGCCGGGCGAGGAGGTCCTCTTCCTCGGCCCCGGCGGCGGCTACCGCCCCTCCCCCGAGGCCGACTGGCACCTGCTGGTGGCCGACGAGAGCGCGCTGCCCGCCGTCGCCGCCTCGCTGGAGGCGGTCCCCGGCGGGGCCCCGGTACACGCCTTCGTCGAGGTCGCGGGCCCGGAGGAGGAGCAGGATCTCGCCCTGCCGCCGAACGCCGGACTGCGCTGGCTGCACCGCGGCTCCGGGCGGGTCGGCGCCCGTCTGGTCGAGGCGGTGCGCGCACTGGACTTCCCGCCCGGCGACGTACAGGCGTTCGTCCACGGCGAGGCGGGCTGGGTACGGGAGTTGCGCCGCCATCTGCGCACCGAGCGGGGTGTGCCGCGCGAGCGGCTGTCGGTCTCCGGCTACTGGCGCCTGGGCCATGACGAGGACGGCTGGCAGGCGTCGAAGCGGGAGTGGAACGCGCGGGTGGAGGCGGAGCAGGAGGAAGCGCCCGGCGCCTCCGCTTCCGTCGCCCCGGTCGGGGCGGAGGCCGGAGCGGAGGACGGCGCGCGCACGCGCTGACCGCACGGGGGGCCGTGCCCCGGCCCCGGCGCGTACACCTCCGTCAGCCGACGGAGGTGTACGCCACCACGCCGCGCACCACCTTCTCGGACGCCCTGCGGGCGTTGCGCGCCACCGTGCCGCCCTCGGGTGCCGCCGCGGCGATCTGGCCGAGTACGTCGACCAGTTGCTTGCACCAGCGCACGAAGTCGCCGGCGGGCATCTCGGCCTCCCGCAGCACCGAGTCCAGGCTGTCTCCCTCGGCCCAGCG
Organism: Streptomyces mangrovi; assembly: GCF_900114215.1. Classification (GTDB taxonomy): domain Bacteria; phylum Actinomycetota; class Actinomycetes; order Streptomycetales; family Streptomycetaceae; genus Streptomyces; species Streptomyces barkulensis. The sequence goes on from NZ_FOSG01000013.1 coordinate 134,344, forward strand.
GTAGGCGGCCCAGGCGAAGCCGAGGTCGGGCTCTCGCTGGCCCACGCCCTCGGACTGGTTGATCCGGTGCTCCTCCTCCAGGGCGTCCAGCCGGCCCCAGATGCGGACCATCTCGCCCAGCGCGTCCTTGGCCTTCCCCCCGGGCAGCACCGGCTGGAGGGCGTCGTCGGCCGAGCGCGCCTCGTACACCAGGGCCGAGGCGCAGGCGGCCAGTTCGGTCGGGGACAGGCCCTCCCAGACGCCCTCGCGCAGGCACTCGCTCGCCAGCAGGTCCAGCTCTCCGTAGAGCCGGGCCAGCCGCCTGCCGTCCTCGGTCACCTCGTCGCCGCGCAGATAGCCCAGGTCGGACAGGAGCGCGTAGACGCGGTCGAAGGTGCGGGCGATGGTGTTGGTGCGGCCCTCGATGCGGCGCTCCAGCTGCCGGGTGTCGCGCTTGAGGCGGTGGTAGCGCTCGGCCCAGCGGGCGTGCGCCTCGCGCTCGTCGCAGCCGTGGCAGGGATGGGCGCGGAGGGCCTTGCGCAGCCGTGCGATCTCGGCGTCGTCGGCGGCCTCCGAGCGCTGCCTGCGGCGGGTGCGCCCCGGCTCGTGGTGGCCGGCCCTGGTGCGCAGCGCGGAGGCCAGGTCTCTGCGGGACTGCGGGCTGCGCGGGTTGAACGACTTGGGGATCCGCATCCGCTCCAGCGGCTCGACGGGCACGGGGAAGTCCATCGAGGCCAGCCGCTTGACCTGCCGGGCGGCGGTCAGCACCAGCGGGCGAGGACCGTCGTGGTGGTCCCAGCCGCGGTGGCCGTGGCTGCGCCCGGCCGGAACGCCCGGGTCCAGTACGAGCGCCAGGCCGGCGAACTTGCCGGTGGGCACGTGGATCACATCGCCCGGCCGCAGCTTCTCCAGCGAGTCGGCCGCCGCCGCGCGCCGCTGGAGGGTGCCCTGCCGGGCCAGTTCGGTCTCACGGTCCTTCAGCTCGCGCCGCAGCCGCGCGTACTCCTCGAAGTCCCCCAGGTGGCAGGTCATCGCCTCGCGGTAGCCCTCCAGGCCCTCCTCGTTGCGCTGCACCTTCCGGGAGATGCCGACGACCGCGCGGTCGGCCTGGAACTGCGCGAAGGAGGTCTCCAGCAGTTCGCGCGAGCGGTGCCGCCCGAACTGCGAGACCAGGTTGACCGCCATGTTGTACGACGGGCGGAAGGAGGAGCGCAGCGGGTAGGTGCGGGTGCCGGCGAGCCCGGCCAGCGCGCCCGGGTCCATGCCGCGCTGCCACAGCACCACCGCGTGGCCCTCGATGTCGATGCCGCGCCGCCCGGCGCGTCCGGTGAGCTGGGTGTACTCGCCGGGGGTGATGTCGACGTGCTGCTCGCCGTTCCACTTGACCAGCTTCTCCAGCACCACCGAACGGGCGGGCATGTTGATGCCCAGGGCGAGGGTCTCGGTGGCGAAGACGGCCTTGACCAGGCCGCGGACGAACAGCTCCTCCACGACCTCCTTGAAGGTCGGCAGCATGCCGGCGTGGTGCGCGGCGATGCCCCGCTCCAGGCCCTCCAGCCACTCGAAGTAGCCCAGCACGTGCAGGTCCTCGTCGGGGATGGAGGCGGTGCGCTCCTCCACCAGCTCGCGCACCCGCGCCCGTTCCCCGGCGTCGTTCAGCCGCAGCCCGCCGTACAGGCACTGCTGTACGGCCGCCTCGCAGCCGGCGCGGCTGAAGATGAAGGTGATCGCCGGGAGCAGCCCCTGGGAGTCGAGCCGGTCGATCACCTCGGCGCGGCCGGGCGTCCAGATCCGGCTGCGCTGGCGCCGCTCGCGCTCCCGGTCGGCCTCGCGCACCGGTTTGCCCCGGCGCCTGTCGCGGGCGGAGGGCAGGCGGCTGTTCTCCAGCTGGGCCATGCGGAGCAGGTCCGGGTTGACCTCGCGGCGGCCGTTCTTCTCCTCGAACAGGTCGTACATCCGCCGCCCGGCCAGCACGTGCTGCCACAGCGGCACGGGCCGGTGCTCGGAGACGATCACCTCGGTGTCGCCGCGGACGGTGTCCAGCCAGTCGCCGAACTCCTCGGCGTTGGAGACGGTGGCCGACAGCGACACCAGCGTCACCGAGTCGGGGAGGTGGATGATGACCTCCTCCCAGACCGCGCCGCGGAACCGGTCGGAGAGGTAGTGCACCTCGTCCATCACCACGTAGCCCAGGCCCGCCAGCGCCTGCGAGCCCGCGTAGAGCATGTTCCGCAGGACCTCGGTGGTCATCACGATCACCGGCGCGCCGGAGTTGATGCTGTTGTCGCCCGTCAGCAGGCCGACGTTCCGCGCGCCGTGGCGTTTGACCAGGTCGTTGTACTTCTGGTTGGACAGCGCCTTGATGGGCGTGGTGTAGAAGCACTTGCGGCCCCGGGTGAGGGCCAGGTGGACGGCGAACTCGCCCACGATCGTCTTGCCGGATCCGGTGGGCGCGGCGACCAGCACGCCCTTGCCGGCCTCCAGTGCCCTGCACGCCTCGATCTGGAACGGGTCCAGCTCGAAGTCGTACATCTCGCGGAAGGGAGCCAGAGCGGTGGCCTGCTCGGCGGCGCGGACCCGGGCGGCGGCGTAGCGCTCTGCTGGGGACATGTCCTCGGTCATCGTACTTACGAGCCTACCGGCCGCCACCGACACGGCACCCGGTCTTTACGGCCCGGCGGGCCCCGCGGGCTCCGGGACGAGTACCCGCACCGCCGCGGGGACCGCCTCGACCGTGAGGGGCAGAGGTCCCAGCGGCTCGCCGTCGGCGTAGCCGGTCACCGTCTCCCCGGGCGTGGCGGCCTCCAGGGTCACCTTCGCCGCCCGGTGCACGGTGACCGCGGGGTGGGCGAGGTGGGTGCCCCGGTAGACGCGCGGGAAGACCCTCAGCAGGGTGGCGCGGCCGCACTCCCCCACCACCGTGACGTCCAGCAGGCCGTCGTCGAGGCGGGCGTCCGCGCAGATCCGCATGCCTCCGCCGTAGGAGGGCCCGTTGCCGACCGCGACCAGTGTCGCGTCGGTCTCCAGCGGCGGGCCGTCGTCGAGTGCGATGCGGTACGGGACCGTCCGCAGCCCGGCCAGTTCGGCGAGTATCGCCGCGTCGTAGCGCAGGCGTCCGGCAGGCCACCGCATACGGTTGGCCCGGTCGTTGACGCGGGAGTCGAAGCCGGAGGCCAGCACGCTGCCGTACCAGCGTCCGCCGGCCCGGCCGAGGTCGATGCTCCGGCTCCGCCCCTCCTTGAGCGCCCGCGCGATCACCCGCCCCGCCCCGGCCGGGTCGCGCACGGGCAGGCCCAGGGCGCGGGCGATGTCGTTGCCGGTGCCGACCGCGACCACGCCCAGCGGGGTGTCGGTGCCGGCCACCGCCTGGAGGGCGAGGGAAGTCATCCCGTCCCCGCCGACGGCGATCAGCGCGCCGGTGCCGCCGCTCACGGCCCGGCGTGCCCGGGTGAGCGCGTCGTCGGCGTCCGTGCCGACGACCGTGCGCACCGAGAGGCCCGCCGCGCGCAGGGCGCGTGCGGCGGGCTGGGCGGCTCCCGCACCGCGGCCACCGCCCGCGGTGGGGTTGACGAACAGGGTGATCTCACCGGTCACGCGCGGACCATACCGGCTCAGGTGGCGTCGTCGTAACCGTTGCGCCTGGTCGGACCGTCTTCGGGCGAGCCCTCGGGCAGGGCGGAGGGGCCGTCGACGGACTCGATCGCACCGACCTTCTCCGGGGTGTGGTCGAGCGGGGACGCCTCGTCGTCGCTCAGTCCGGCGTAGGGGTCCTTGCGGCTGCGGCGGCGGTCGTTGAACAGGGAGATCCCGACGGCGATGAAGTACAGCAGCACGATCGGCGCCGCCAGGGCGCCCATGGTCAGCGGGTCGCCACTGGGGGTGGCGACGGCGGCGAAGAGGGTGATGGAGATGACCATGACCCGCCACCAGCCCAGCATCCTGCGGCCGGTGATGATGCCGCTGAGATTGAGCATCACCAGCACCAGCGGCAGCTCGAAGGCGAGGCCGAAGACGACCACCATCCGCGTGATGATGTCGAGGAGGTCGTCCAGGGGAACGAGGTTGCCGGTGCCGTCGGGGGTGAACTCGATCAAGGTGGCGGCCATCGCCGGCAGGACGATGTAGGCGAGGTAGGCGCCGCCGAGGAAGAGCGGCACACCGGCCGCGACGAAGGAGCGCGCGTACTTCTTCTCGTGACTGTGCAGACCGGGGGCGAGGAAGGCCCACAGCTGGTGGAGCCAGACCGGGCAGGCCAGCACGATGCCGGTGGTGAGTCCCACCTTCAGCATGACGGTGAAGGGGGCGATCAGGCCGTTGAGGGTGATCTCGGCGCAGGCCTCGCCCTCGTCCGCGGCCCGGCCGAAGCCCTCGGTGCAGCCGACGGCGTCGCGGAGCGGCTCGGTGAGGAAGTCGGCGATCTGCTTGTAGTACACCAGCCCGACGACGGTGACGGCCAGGATGGCCAGCACCGACTTCATCAGGCGGTTGCGCAGCTCCCGCAGGTGCTCCGCGAGCGGCATGCGCCCCTCGGGATCCCTCTGCGGCTTCCCCTGTCTGCGGGCGGACTTGAGCAACCCACGTCCTCGGTGTCAGTGGCGGTGTGCCGGGTGTCTTGGCTCGGACGGCACCGGGCCCGTCACCGGGCCTGGGGCCGGGTCAGTTCTTGGTGGTCTGCTGGCCGGGCTCGTTCACCGGGCGGGAGCTGGTGACGTCGCCGGGCGCGGCCTGGATGGTCCTGGGCGCGGCCTGCTGGGCGGAGGCGTCCTGCTGGGCGGAGGTGTCCTGCTGGGCGGCCTCGTTCTCCTTCTTCATGGCCTTGGCCTCGCTCTTGAGGATGCGGGCCGACTTGCCGAGGGACCGGGCCATGTCGGGGAGCTTCTTGGCGCCGAACAGCAGCAGGACGACGAGGAGGATCAGTACGATCTCCATGGGCCTGAGGTTGCCGATCATGTGCCACTACCTTCTCGCCGGGGCGGCGGTGTTTGTGCCTGCCCTACTGATTCGGACGGGCTTCCTCGTACTGGTGCGCTGGCAGCGATCGTAACCCCGGGGGGTGAACGCGGGGCAATGCCTCCGCGTCATCCCGGTGCCGGTCACGGACACCACGCCCACACCGTCTTGAAGGGTACCGCCCCGGCGTCCGGACATGGAGGGGGCGACGCCCGGCGGTACCCCGGGGGCACACCGCCGGGCAGTCGGCATGCGGTCGGCACACCGCCGGCGCCCCGTTCAGCGTTCGATCCGCGCCCGTGCGGCCAGGGGGGTCGCGGCCCGCTCCAGGTCCTCGGCGGCCCGGGCGAGATGCTCGCAGCCGTCGCCGACCGCGCGGGCGAAGCGCCGTACCTCCAGCCCCACCCGGACGGCGAGGACGCCGAGCACGGCGATTCCGCAGAAGGCGAGCGTGAGGAAGAACATGGGCCAGAGCATGGGGGGAGCGTAGTGGACGGCCCCGGCCGGAGCGGGAACGCCCCGTCCGGGACCCGCCGGGCCCGGCCGGCTCTCAGTCGCCGTACGCCGCCAGCGCGGCCCGCGCCGCCTCCCGGGCGCTGTCGGCCAGCTCGCTCGGGGAGACGATCCGGCCGTCGCGGCCCAGCCGCAGGGCCAGGCGGCGCAGGGAGGCCGGGTCGGGGGCGCGCAGGGTGATGCGCAGACCGCCCTCGGGCAGCTCCTCGGCGCTGTCGTGCGGGTAGTACTCGGCCACCCAGCGCCCGCCCGGCCCCACCTCGATCACCACCTGCGGGTCCTCGGCGGAGGGCTGGACCAGCCCCTCGGACAGGTCGCGCAGCTCCACCGGCGGCGGGTCGGAGGGCTCGTCCAGCAGCCTGATCTCGGCCACCCGGTCCAGCCGGAAGGTGCGGTGCGCCTCGGACAGGCGGCACCAGGCCTCGACGTAGGTGTGGCCGACGGCGAACAGCCGGATCGGGTCGATCTCCCGCTCGGTCAGCGTGTCGCGTGTCGGCGAGTAGTAGCGGATCCACAGCCTGCGGCGCTCGGCGATGGCCCGGTCGACGTCCGCGAAGACCCCGCCCTCGGACTCGAAACTGACCGACAGCCGGGAACTGGCCCCGGCGCTCTCGCCCGCCGCCGCCTCGATCTTGGCGGTGGCGCGCTGGAGGGCCTCGCGATCGCTCTCGCGCAGCCCCGGCAGGGTGGCGACGGCCCGCGCGGCCACCAGCAGCGCGGTGGCCTCGTCGGCGGCCAGCCGCAGCGGCTCACCGGTGCTGGAGCCCACCGCGTCGGCGTTGTGCCACCAGATGCGCTCGCCGTCGGTGTCGATGTCCAGCAGGTCCCCGCCCCGGAAACTGGTGCCGCACATCGGCAGGACGTGGAGGTCGGAGATCAGCTCGTCGGTGGTGATGCCGAAGGCGCGGGCGACGTCCTCGACGCGGGCGCCGGGCCGCTCGCGCAGATACGTCACCAGGGACAGCATCCGGCGGGTCTGGTCGATGGCGTTGGTGGCCATGTCGGTGGTGCCTCTTCCCCTGAGTTCCCTCAAGCCCTTGACGGCCCCGTGCCGGGCCGGTCAATCCTGTGCGGCCCCCTACCGGGGCCGGTCATCCCTTGGCCACGGCGCGCAGCCGGTCCACCACGTCGGCCCGCAGATCGGCGGGCTCCAGCACGACCACGTCCGGTCCGAACTCCACCAGCCAGGCGTCCAGCCCGTGGCCGTAGGGGATCTCCAGCTCGTCCCAGCCGTCCCCGGCCTCGCGCGTCCGGAGGGCCCTGGCCCGCAGCGGATAGCCGGCGCCCTGCCGCAGCCGGATGCGGGCGGTGGCGGTGGCGATCTCCCCGGCCCACCGCTCGACGGTCTCGCGGACGGTGACGTGGTCGGGCACCTCGGCGGTGTAGGCCCCGGCACGGGAGCGGACCGGGCCGGTGATGCGGGAGAGCCGGAAGACCCGCTCGGCGCCCCGGTCGCGGTCGTGGCCGGCCAGGTACCAGTGGCCGCGCCAGCACTCCAGCGTCCACGGCTCCACGTGCCGGGTCCCGGGGCGGGCGGCGTTGGACTTGCGGTAGGCGAAGGTGACCGGGCGCCGGTCGCGGCAGGCGAGCATCAGCGGTTCGAAGGCGGCCTCGCGCACGGGGATGCGCGGCTCCAGGGCGCTGTGGCCGCCGTACGGGTCCTCCGCGCCGCTGTCGGCCAGCGGCATCCCGGCGGCGCGCAGCTTCTGCAGGGCGCCGCTGGCGGCCCCGGCCAGACGGGCCTGCTGCCAGACCTTGGCGGCCAGGGTGAGGGCGGCGGCCTCCTCGGCGTCCAGGGCGACGGGCGGGAGGCGGTTGCTGTCGCGGCGGGCCTGGTAGGCGATCTCGCCCTCCAGGTTCTCCACCGTCTCGATCACCAGGCCGAGCTCGCGCAGATCGTCCTTGTCACGCTCGAACATCCGGTTGAAGGCGTCCTCGCCGCCCCTGCCCGAACCCCCGCCGACCTCCAGGTACGCCTCGATCGAGGCCCGCAGTTCGCGCTTGGTCAGCGGACGCCGTGTCCCCAGCAGGCACAGCGCCAGATTCATCAGCCGCTCGGCCTTGGCAATGGCCATCGACGCCCTCTCTCGTACTTGTCCCGATCGTCGACCGTACCGCTCCGGACGTGCCCGGTACAAAGCCCGGGCCCCCGCCGTACGGCGGGGGCCCGGGCGGGTGCTCCACCGGTCTCAGACGGAGACCAGGTCGCAGACGAAGACGAGCGTCTCGCCCGGCTTGATCCGGCCGCCGGCGCCGCGGTCGCCGTACGCCATGTGCGGCGGGATGACCAGCTGGCGGCGCCCGCCGACCTTCATGCCCTGTACGCCCTGGTCCCAGCCGGAGATGACCTGGCCGACACCGAGCTGGAAGCTCAGCGGGGTGCCGCGGTTCCAGCTGGCGTCGAACTCCTCGCCGGTGGAGAAGGCGACGCCCACGTAGTGCACGGAGACGGTGTCGCCGGCCTTGGCGACCGGTCCGTCGCCCTCCCAGATGTCCTTGATCTCCAGGTCGGCCGGGGGCTCGCCGCCCGGGAAGTCGATCTCGGGCTTGTCGATGCTCACGAAATTGCTCCTACGAACGTTTCCATCGGTCAACCGGAACAGTCTCGCAGACCCGGCGGGCCGCCGCCGAAGAAGATCGTCAGACCTTGCCGACGATGTCCACGACGAACACCAGCGTGTTCTCGGCCAGCTCCGACTGCGGGTTCCCGCCGTAGGCGAGGTCCGGCGGGATGACCAGGAGGACCCGGTCCCCGACCTTCTTGCCGACCAGGGCGTCGTCCCAGCCCTTGACGACCTTGCCGGTGCCGATCTGGAAGGCGGTGGCGCCGCCGTGGTCCCAGGAGGAGTCGAACTTCTTCCCGTCCTCCCACTTGACCCCGGTGTACTGGGCGATCAGGCCGTCACCGGCCTCCACCTCGGGCCCGTCGCCCTCGATCAGCACCTGCTCCTTCAGCTTCTCGGGGGCCTTCTCGCCCTTGGGGACGGTGATGGTGGCGGCCTTCTGCTCGTTGGCCTTCACCTCGGGCATGCCCTCGCCGGTGGCCGCCTGCTCACCCTCTGCCTCGGCCTTGGCGTCGGTCTTGGCGGAGGCGACGGCGTCGACCACCCAGACCATGCTGTCGGCTCCGTCGATCCCCAGCTGCGGGTTGATCGAGTCGCCCATGATCGCCTCGGCGGTGCCCTCGATCAGGACGCGGCTGCCGGCCCGCTCGCCGATCAGGGACTGGGCGACCGGCTCGGGAAGCCCCTGTGCCTCACCGAGACGGAGGACCTCCTGGCGGCGGGCGTCCCCCTCGGAGGCGCCCTCCGGCTGCTGCTTCCAGGTGTTGATCAGTTCCTGGCCGTTGCTGGTCATCAGGATGTCGATGCGGACGAAGTCGCCCTCGGCGAGCTTGTCGCCCTTGCCCTCGGCGACCGTCCGCACGGCGGCCTCGTCGGGGGCCTCGGCGTCCTCGGCGACGGTGAGCTCGGGCTCCTCGCCGACCTTGCCGGAGACCTTCGTGGCGGCTTCGGAGGAGCCGTCGGACCCGTCGGAGCCGCACGCCGCGGTGAACAGCATGGCGGGCACGACCAGGGCCGCGGCGACGCGGCGGCCGACCTTCGCCAGGGGGCGGGGGTGTGGGGGGCGTCCCCCTCGAGATTGCAGCATCTGTCCAACTCGTGGTGTAGGAGGTGTCCGGGCGTTCCGGGCGTGCCGGCCACTCTACGGGCCGCCCGGCCCACCTCCCACAACTCGCGGAAGGGCCGATTTCGTTCCCGGGCCGGGTGCGGATCGAGCCCGAGTCCGCGCCCCGGGGCCGTGGCGGTGTGCCACGGCCCCGGGCGCGCTGCCCTCCGGGCTCACATGCCGGAGATGAGCTTCTCCACGCGCTCGTCCACCGAGCGGAACGGGTCCTTGCACAGCACCGTGCGCTGGGCCTGGTCGTTCAGCTTCAGGTGCACCCAGTCCACCGTGAAGTCGCGGCGCTGCTCCTGGGCCCGGCGGATGAAGTCGCCGCGCAGCCGGGCACGGGTGGTCTGCGGCGGCACGGACTTGCCCTCGAAGATCTTCACGTCGTTGCAGATCCGGGCGGCCTGTCCCTTCCGCTCCAACAGGTAGTACAGCCCCCGGCGGCGGTGGATGTCGTGGTACGCGAGGTCTATCTGGGCGATCCGGGGGTGGGACATGGTGATGTTGTTCTTGGCCCGGTACCGCTCGATGAGCTGGTACTTCATCACCCAGTCGATCTCGGTGTTGACCTTGTCGAGCTCCTGGGTGCGCACCGCCTCCAGGGTGCGGCCCCACAGCTCCAGCACCTGGTCCACCACGCCCGTGCGGATGCCCCGGCGCTCGCAGAAGTCGGCGGCCTTCTCGTAGTACTCCTGCTGCACCTCCAGCGCGGACGCCTCCCGCCCGTTGGCCAGCCGGACCTTGCGCCGGCCGGTGATGTCGTGGCTGACCTCGCGGATCGCCCGGATCGGGTTCTCCAGGGTGAGGTCGCGCATGACCGTGCCGGCCTCGATCATGCGCAGCACCAGATCGGTGGCGCCGACCTTGAGCAGCATGGTCGTCTCGGACATGTTGGAGTCGCCGACGATGACGTGGAGGCGGCGGTAGCGCTCGGCGTCGGCGTGCGGCTCGTCGCGGGTGTTGATGATCGGGCGGGACCGGGTGGTGGCGGAGCTGACGCCCTCCCAGATGTGCTCGGCGCGCTGGCTGACGCAGTAGACCGCGCCGCGCGGGGTCTGGAGCACCTTGCCGGCGCCGCAGACGAGCTGCCTGGTCACCAGGAACGGGATGAGGACGTCGGCCAGGCGTGAGAACTCCCCGTGCCGGGCCACCAGGTAGTTCTCGTGGCAGCCGTAGGAGTTGCCGGCCGAGTCGGTGTTGTTCTTGAACAGGTAGACGTCGCCCGCGATGCCCTCCTCGTGGAGGCGTCGCTCGGCGTCGACGAGGAGTCCTTCGAGGATGCGCTCGCCCGCCTTGTCGTGGGTGACCAGCTCGGTCACGTTGTCACACTCCGGAGTGGCGTACTCCGGATGCGATCCCACGTCCAGGTAGAGGCGGGCGCCGTTGCGGAGGAAGACGTTGCTGCTGCGGCCCCATGACACGACACGGCGGAAGAGGTACCGCGCCACTTCGTCAGGAGACAGGCGCCGCTGTCCCCGAAACGTACACGTGACGCCGTACTCGTTCTCCAGCCCGAAGATTCGGCGGTCCATGAATGAACTTTACGCCTGATGCCCGGTTTTGAAACCGGCTCCGGCGCCCCCGTTCCGATCACTTTCCATCCGGGCGACGGCGCCGGAGGACGGGGCAGAGGGCGGGGTGGGGGCCGGGGGCGCGACCAGGGCGGGAGCCGCCAGGACACGCCGGGTGGCCAGCAGGACCAGCAGCGCGGCCAGGCCGCCCGCGCCGGCGACGAGGAAGCCCGCCGGCGCCCCGCCCCGTTCGATGACCGGGCCCACCACGGCCGTCCCCGCCGCGGCTCCGACGCCGAAGGACGTCACCAGCCAGGAGAACGCCTCCGTGACCGTGCCGACCGGTGCGTGCCGGTCCACCACCACGAAGGCGCAGGCCAGCGCGGGGGCCAGGAAGAGGCCCGCGACCCCGGCCAGGAGGGTCATCGCCACGGGGCCCGGCGCCAGCGCCAGCGGCAGATAGCCGGCCGCCAGGGCGGCGATCAGGACACGCAGCCGGGTCTCGGGCTCCCCCGCCCAGGTGCGGGCTCCGTAGGCCAGGCCGCCGACCAGGGCGCCGGCGCCCAGCGCCGAGAGCAGATAGCTGGAGATCAGCTCGTCGCCGTGGCCGTCGGCGTAGGCGACCGCGGCCACCGCGATCGTCCCCAGGGCGAGGCCGACGAAGAAGAACGAGCCGAGCAGGGCGAGCAGGCCGCCGGAGCGCAGAGCCCCCAGCCAGTGCGCCTCGCGCGGTTCGGAGCGCCAGCGGCGGGAGGGCGGCGAGACCACCACCGACAGGGCGCCGAGCACTCCCAGGGCGTTGATCACCAGCAGGGCCGCGGCCTCGCTCCAGAGGGCCACCAGCACCGTGACGGCCAGCGGCCCCAGGGTGAACATCACCTCCTGGGCCACCGCGTCCAGCGCGTAGGCGGCGTGCACCCGGTCGGGGTGCTTCAGGACGGACGGCCACAGGGCGCGCAGGCCGCCTTCCAGGGGCGGGGTGAACAGGCCTGCGACGGCCGTCGCGGCGTAGGCGACGGGCAGGGGTTCGACGCCGGCGAGGGCGAGGGCGGCCATACCGAGGCCGGAGAGCAGCGCGGCAGGCAGCATCACCCTCGGTTGGCCCCACAGGTCCACCGCGCGGCCCAGCAGCGGCTGGCCGACGGCGTTGGACAGTCCGTAGACGGCCGACAGCACGCCCGCCAGGGTGTAGCTGCCGCCTTCCGCGCGGACGAACAGCACGATCGCCAGGGCGGCGGTGGCGTTCGGCAGCCGGCCGAGCAGGGTGCCGGTGAGCAGCCGCGCGGCGTGTCTGACGCGCAGCAGTTCGGCGTAGCCCGTCGCCATGGGTCGGCCCCTCTTCCCCGGAGTCCTCCGGCGGTCTGCGGAAGTGTTACGTATAACCTGCTCCGTCATACGTACCATGAACCAGCCCCCGGGTCCATGCCGGACCGGGCGCCGCCCGTACCGTCCGTCCACTCCGGGAGCCGGCCAGTGACCACCGACCGACCCCGGCCCACGAGCCGGGACGTGGCGCGTGCCGCCGGGGTCTCGCAGGCGGCCGTCTCCCTGGTGCTGGGCGGCAAGTGGCGCGGCCGGGTCTCGCCGGGCAAGGCGGCGGCGGTGCGGGAGGCGGCACGGGAGCTGGGCTACCGGCCGAACCTGGCCGCGCGCAGTCTGCGGCTGGGGCGCACCCGCACCGCGCTGCTGGTGGTCCCGGCGCTCACCAACGAGTTCTTCGCCCGGCTCCACGCGGGCGCCGCGCGGGTGGCCGCCGAGCACGGCTTCGGGGTGGTGCTCTACCCGTCTCCGGAGGGTGTCGGGCCCGCCCGGGATCCCTTCGACTCCGCCGGCGCCGCCCTGGACGGCGTGATCGCCTCCTCGATGGCCTCCGAGGCGCTGGCCGCCCTGCGCTCCGGCGGTGAGCTGCCGCTGGTGATGCTCGACAGCGAACCGGAGAACACCCAGGCGGCGGCCACCGTCAACCTCGACATCGCCGACGGCATGCGCCAGGCGGTGGGGCACCTGCTGGAGCTGGGCCACCGCCGGGTGGCCCACATCGCCGCGGCGGTGGACTCCTGGACCTTCGAGGTGCGGTCCGCGGCACTGACCGAGGCTCTGGAGGCGGCCGGCTGCCCGCCGCCGCCGGTCTGGACGGCCGGCCTGGACGTGGCCGACGGCACGCGTGCCGCCGCACGGGCGCTGGCGGCGGTCCCCCGGCCGACCGCGCTGGTGTGCGATGACGACGTGCTCGCCGCGGGCGCGTGCAAGGCGGTACGGCGGCTGGGGCTGCGGGTACCGGAGGACGTCTCGGTGACCGGCTTCGACGATCTGACGCTCGCCCGGGCGGTCGAGCCGGAACTGACGACGGTGCGGCTGCCCGCCGAGGAGGCGGGGGCGGCCGGGATGCGGGCTCTGCTGGCCGTGCTGGACGGCCGGAGGGAAGGTGCCGTGCCGGACGGCCGGAGGGAAGGTGCCGTGCCGGACGGCCGGAGGGAAGGTGCCGTGCCGGACGGCCGGACGCGGGAGGCCGGCGGCTCCGGTTCCCCCGCTTGGGTGACCAGCCTGCCGGTGCGGCTGACCGTACGGGGCTCCACCGCCCCTCCCCCGGGTACGCCCGTGGGCCCCGGCGGGCGCTGAGCGCCGCCGGGGCCCACGGGACGCCCGACACAGAGCGGGAGGGGGGCGCAGGCTACTCCTCGGAGGCGGAGGACTCCCCCGAGGAGGCCCCGCCCGACGACTCTTCGGACGACTCGCCCGACGACTCGCCGGAGGAGGCGGACGTACCGCCCTCCTCCAGCAGCCGGGAGAGCTGCCCGCCGAGCACGCGCTTGAACTTGCGCTGCTGGGGCCGGGTGCGGTCCAGGACGGCGACCTCCAGCTGGTCGGCCGTGAGGGTGCGCTCGCCGCCGTTGCTGTCCCGGCTCAGGGACTCCACCGCCAGCTTGAGGACCTCGGCCAGGGTCATCCCGTCCCGGTGGCGCTGTTCGAGGTAGCTTCCGATCTGGTCGGAGTTGCCGCCGACCGCCACCGAGCCGTGCTCGTCGACGATCGAGCCGTCGTGCGGCAGCCGGTAGATCTGGTCGTCCTCGGGGCCCTCCCCGACCTCGGCGACGATCAGCTCCACCTCGTACGGCTTCTCCGCCGCGCTGGAGAAGATGGTGCCCAGGGTCTGGGCGTAGACGTTGGCCAGGCCCCGCGCGGTGACGTCCGTGCGGGCGTAGGTGTAGCCGCGCAGGTCGGCGTAGCGGACGCCGCCGATGCGCAGGTTCTCGAACTCGTTGTACTTGCCCACCGCCGCGAAGGCGATCCGGTCGTAGATCTCGCTGACCTTGTGCAGTGCCCGAGAGGGGTTCTCGGCGACGAACACGATGCCGTCGGCGTACTGCAACACGACCACGCTGCGGCCGCGCGCGATGCCCTTGCGGGCGTACTCGGCGCGGTCCGCCATGGCCTGCTGGGGTGAGACATAGAACGGCGTCGACACCGGCTATCGGTCCCTTCCTGATCTAGAGCACAGGGGCCTGGGGCCCGTTGGGCGACTGGAGCCGGCCGTCGTGCACCGAGCGGGCGATCTCGGCGACCTCCTCCTCGGTGAGCCTGCGGAAGCCGTCCTCGGTGATCACCGTGACGACGGGGTAGATCCGGCGCACCAGGTCGGGGCCGCCGGTGGCGGAGTCGTCGTCGGCGGCGTCGTAGAGGGCCTGGACGACGACCGTGGCCGCCTGCCGCTCGCCGAGGTCGTCGCGGTGCAGCTTCTTGAGCGAACCGCGGGCGAAGACCGAGCCGGAGCCGACCGCCGCGAAGCCCTGCTCCTCGGACCGCCCGCCGGTGACGTCGTAGGAGAAGATGCGGCCCCTGCCCAGGCCCACGTCGTACCCGGCGAACAGCGGGATCACCGCCAGGCCCTGCATGGCCATGCCGAGGTTGCCGCGGATCATCGTGGACAGGCGGTTGGCCTTGCCCTCCAAGGACAGCTGGGTGCCCTCGACCTTCTCGAAGTGCTCCAGCTCCAGCTGGAAGAGCCTGACCATCTCCACTGCGAGCCCGGCGGTCCCGGCGATGCCGACGGCGCTGTACTCGTCGGCCGGGAAGACCTTCTCGATGTCGCGCTGGGCGATCATGTTGCCCATCGTCGCGCGCCGGTCGCCGGCCAGCACCACGCCGCCGGGGAAGGTGACCGCGACGATCGTCGTGCCGTGCGGCGCCTCGACGGCGCCCTTCACGGGCGGGAGCGGACGGTTGCCGGGGAGCTGCTCGGGCGCGTGCTCGGACAGGAAGTCCATGAACGAGGACGAGCCCGGCGTCAGGAAGGCAGCAGGCAGACGCCCTGTGCTACGGGTGTTGGCTTCCACACGTTTCCTTCCACCAGATCGTGAGACCGGATCTTGAGAATTCTGCACGGACCTTACCCGTGGCGGCGGATGTCATCCGTCCCGCACCCCCGCCGTCGCGGGGGTGCGGGACGGATGCGCACGCCTTACTCCCCGCCCTTCTGCACGAAGGAGCGCACGAAGTCCTCGGCGTTCTCCTCGAGCACGTCGTCGATCTCGTCCAGCACGGAGTCCACCTCGTCCGACAGCGCCTCCTGGCGCTCCTTGAGGTCCTCCGAAACCTGCGCGTCCTGCGCCTGCTCGTCGGTCTCCTCGGTGGAGCGTGCCGCCTTCTGCTGACCGCCGCCGGTGTCCTTGGTCGCCATATACCTCACCCCGCTCGGTTGGACGGTACAAGATCAGACCCTACAAGCCGGGCCTGACATCGGCCCTTCTCCTGCAAGTGGCTCTTTCCCGCTTCCCGCCATATCGCTGTCACTCCGCCGTCGCGGACGTCCGGAAGCCATCTCCATGATTCCCGCCTCCGGAGACGTTCAGCCGTCCCCTCTCCTCCCGGTTCACTTCCCGGACAGCGCCCTGACCAGCTCCTCCGCCGTACCGCAGCGGTCGAGCAGCTCGCTGACGTGGGCACGCGTACCGCGCAGCGGCTCCAGGGTGGGTACCCGCTGGAGGGAGTCCCGACCCGGCAGATCGAAGATCACCGAGTCCCAGGAGGCCGCGGCCACCGCGTCGGCGTACCGCTCCAGGCACTGGCCGCGGAAGTAGGCGCGGGTGTCCTCCGGGGGCTGGGAGCGGGCACGCTCCACCTCCGCCTCGTCCAGCAGCCGCTTCATCCGGCCGCGGGCCGCCAGGCGGTTGTACAGCCCCTTGTCGGGGCGCACGTCGGCGTACTGCAGGTCCACCAGGTGCAGCCGGGCCGCGTCCCAGTCCAGGCCGTCGCGGCGCCGGTAGCCCTCCATCAGCTCCCGCTTGGCGACCCAGTCCAGCTCGCCCGCCAGACTCATCGGATCGCTCTCCAGACGCACCAGGACGTCCTCCCAGCGGGCCAGCACGTCCCTGGTCTGCTCGTCCGCGTCCTGTCCCCAGCGCTCCTCCACGTACTTACGGGCCAGCTCGTAGTACTCCATCTGGAGCTGTACGGCGGTGAGCGTCCGTCCGCTGCGCAGCGTGACCGGCCGGCGCAGCGACGGGTCGTGGCTGACCTGGTGGAGGGTGCGCACGGGCTGGTCGACGGCCAGGTCGACGGCGATGAAGCCGTCCTCGATCATGGACAGCACCAGGGAGGTGGTGCCGAGTTTGAGGTAGGTGGAGATCTCCGACAGGTTGGCGTCTCCGACGATCACGTGCAGCCGGCGGTACTTCTCGGCGTCGGCGTGCGGCTCGTCGCGGGTGTTGATGATCGGCCGTTTGAGGGTGGTCTCCAGGCCGACCTCCACCTCGAAGTAGTCGGCCCGCTGGCTGATCTGGAAGCCGTGTTCGGAGCCGTCCTGTCCGATCCCGACGCGTCCGGCCCCGGTGACGACCTGGCGGGAGACGAAGAAGGGCGTCAGATGGCGCACGATGTCCGAGAAGGGGGTCTCCCGCTTCATCAGGTAGTTCTCGTGGCAGCCGTAGGAGGCGCCCTTGTTGTCGGTGTTGTTCTTGTACAGGTGGATCGGCTGGGTGCCGGGCACCTCGGCGGCGCGCCGGGCGGCCTCTGCCATGATCCGCTCACCGGCCTTGTCCCACAGCACGGCGTCCCTCGGGTTGGTGACCTCCGGGGCGCTGTACTCGGGGTGCGCGTGGTCCACGTACAGCCGCGCGCCGTTGGTGAGGATCACGTTGGCCAGGCCGATGTCCTCGTCCGTGAGCTGGCTGGAGTCGGCTGCCTCGCGCGCGAGGTCGAAGCCCCGGGCGTCCCGCAGCGGGTTCTCCTCCTCGAAGTCCCAGCGGGCGCGGCGCGCCCGGTGCATCGCCGCCGCGTAGGCGTTGACGACCTGGGACGAGGTGAGCATGGCATTGGCGTTCGGGTGACCGGGGACGGAGATCCCGTACTCCGTCTCGATGCCCATCACTCGCCGTACGGTCATGCGGCCCTCCTTGCCCGGCGGCGGCCCGCCTTTGGGCCACCGCTCAAGTCCCGCTGCGCATCCGGCCCGCTCGCGGCCCCTGGCCCCGCGCTCCGCATGGCGGCGGTACGGACGAGCCTAGGGCGGTCGGGCCCCGGTTGGGAGATCGCTGCGGACTTCCCGTGTTTCCTCGGTGGAGATCGGTCCGAAAAGATCCGGCTGCGGACGCCCGTCCCCGCCTCTCGACGGGGACACGGGCGTCCGCAGCCGGACGGTGTCTTCTACAGGTACTGACCGGTGTTGGCCACCGTGTCGATGGAGCGTCCGGTGTCCGCGCCCTGCTTTCCGGTGACGAGGGTGCGGATGAAGACGATCCGCTCGCCCTTCTTGCCGGAGATGCGGGCCCAGTCGTCGGGGTTGGTGGTGTTGGGCAGGTCCTCGTTCTCCTTGAACTCGTCCACGCACGCGGCGAGCAGGTGGGAGACCCGCAGGCCCTTCTGGTTGTGGTCGAGGAAGGCCTTGATCGCCATCTTCTTGGCCCGGTCGACGATGTTCTGGATCATCGCGCCGGAGTTGAAGTCCTTGAAGTACAGAACCTCCTTGTCACCGTTGGCGTAGGTGACCTCCAGGAAGCGGTTCTCCTCGGACTCGGCGTACATCTGCTCGACGACCGACTGGATCATCCCGGCGACGGTGGCCTCGGGGTCCTTGTTGTGCTCCGCGAGGTCGTCCGCGTGCAGCGGGAGGTTCGGGGTCAGGTACTTCGAGAAGATGTCCTTGGCGGCCTCGGCGTCCGGACGCTCGATCTTGATCTTCACATCGAGGCGTCCCGGGCGCAGGATCGCCGGGTCGATCATGTCCTCACGGTTGGAGGCGCCGATGACGATGACGTTCTCCAGCCCCTCCACACCGTCGATCTCCGACAGCAGCTGCGGGACGATGGTGTTCTCCACGTCCGAGCTGACGCCGGAGCCGCGGGTGCGGAACAGGGAGTCCATCTCGTCGAAGAAGACGATGACGGGCGTGCCCTCGCTCGCCTTCTCCCGGGCCCGCTGGAAGACCAGGCGGATGTGCCGCTCGGTCTCGCCGACGTACTTGTTCAGCAGCTCGGGGCCCTTGATGTTGAGGAAGTAGCTCTTCCCCTGGGGCTGCCCGGTCACCTCTGCGACCTTCTTGGCAAGGGAGTTGGCCACGGCCTTGGCGATCAGGGTCTTGCCGCAGCCGGGCGGGCCGTAGAGCAGCACGCCCTTGGGCGGGCGGAGTTCGTGCTCCTTGAACAGGTCCGGATAGAGGTAGGGGAGCTCCACCGCGTCGCGGATCAGCTCGATCTGCCCGCCCAGGCCACCGATCTTGTTGTAGTCGATGTCCGGGACCTCTTCGAGGACGAGCTCCTCCACCTCGCTCTTGGGCACGACCTCGTAGACGTACCCCGAGCGCGGCTCCAGCAGCAGCGCGTCACCGGCCCGGAGCGTGGCTTTCATAAGGGGCTCGGCGAGCCTGACCACGCGCTCCTCGTCGGTGTGCCCGATCACCAGGGCGCGCTCGCCGTCCTCCAGGACCTCCTTGAGGGTGACGATGTCCCCGGCGCGTTCGAACTCCATGGCCTCGACCACGTTGAGCGCCTCGTTCAGCATGACCTCCTGGCCACGCCTGAGCTCACCGAGATCGAGACTGGGGCTGACGTTCACCCGGAGCTTGCGCCCGCCGGTGAAGATGTCGGCCGTGCCGTCCTCGTTCGCCTGCAGAAAAACCCCGAAGCCGGCCGGTGGCTGGGCCAGCCGGTCGACCTCCTCCTTGAGGGCCACGATCTGGTCACGGGCCTCACGGAGGGTGCCTGCGAGCCGCTCGTTCTGTGCGGACACACCGGCCAGGTTCGTCTGCAGCTCGACGATCCGCTCCTCGAGAATCCGAGTGTGGCGCGGAGAGTCGGCGAGCTTGCGGCGCAGGACGGCGATCTCCTGCTCGAGATGGGCAACCTGGCCTGCCGGGTCGTCGGAACCCCGTTCGGGCCGGATGCCGCGGTTGATGTCGTCGTCGTGGGCTGCCACGGTCCTCACCTCCTCCAAGGGGAGCTGGACGCTTCCTGACCCTACCTGGACCCGTGGGGGTTGAAACCCCTAGATCACAAACACGGTCGGGGTGTGTCTGATCTTCACCCTTGCGCACTCCCTTACCCCGGGTGAATACCCACCCAACCTCTCCGGAAAGCGGCCGGTTGTATCGTCTGAAGCGTCAACCCCCGTCACGGGTGGCTCTATTCCGCCAAGATCACACCGACAATCCGTCACACGGTCCGGTCACGAGCGCAGGAACGGCAGGCAGCAACATGGGCTCGCACAACGAGCAGACCGCAGAACTGGAAGTCTGGATCGACCAGGAACTCTGCACCGGCGACGGGATCTGTGCGCAGTACGCGCCCGAGGTCTTCGAGCTGGACATCGACGGGCTCGCCTACGTGAAGGGCCCCGCACCCGCGGGCGAGGAGGCGGAGCTGCGCACCGAGCCGGGCGCCACCGCCCCCGTCCCCCTCCCGCTGCTGAGCGACGTGGTGGACTCGGCCAAGGAGTGTCCGGGCGAGTGCATCCACGTGCGCCGGGCGGCCGACGGCGTCGAGGTGTACGGTCCCGACGCCGGGCAGTAGTTACGGCGGCGCTCCGGTCTCCGGCGGCGCCGGGCGTTGCGTGACCGCTCAGACACTCCGGGCGGTCGGCGCGGCCTCCAGCACGAACTTCCCGCCCCGCCACTCCCATTCGACGTCCCGCGCCCGGTCGGGACAGCAGCGGGGCACGTCCGGCGACGAGTAGCCCAGCAGCCTGGCGGACACCGTGCGGTCGCGGACGGTCAGGTCCTGCACCGCCATCCCCTCCCCCGGGTCCACCAGGGTCTCGGCGATCCGGGGCCCGCCTCCCTCACTCGCGGGGTGCGCCAGGACGTACACCCCGCTGGGCGGGGTGCCGATACCCGCGGCGCAGCGGACCACCGCGACGGTCTCGGCGCGGCCGTCGCCGTCGAAGTCCACGGCTGCCCTGTCGATCACCTCGGCCTCCACGGGGCCGCATTCCAGCGGGTAGCGGGCCGCGTCCGCGTCCGGCCCGGGAGCCACCGCGGCGGTCTCCCGCGGCTGGGTGGCGTCGGCGCCGGCGGGTTCCAGCAGCGCGGCGGCCCCCAGCAGCGCGCCCAGCGCCGCGGCGGTGGCGAACCAGTGCGGTGCGCGGGCTCGGGTGTGGGCGGCGAGGGCGTCGGGGGAGGACGGTGCCCGGTCCGCCCCGGGGGTCCCGGCCGGACCGGGCTGGGGCGGGACGGCGGGGGTGGCGGCTGGACGGGGCGAGGCGGAGGGCGCGGGCGCGGAGTCTGCCGGAAGCTGCACGCGGGACGGCTCCTGTGAGGTGCGGGCGGCCGGGGGTGCCCAGCATCGTGCCATACGTCACACCGCGGCGGAACGGCCGGGTGCGCTTCGCCGCCGCTCCGTCCCCCGCCCGGCCCGCACAGGGCCGGGCGGGTGGCGGAAAAGAGCCGTCTCAGCCGCGGCCCGAGCCGCTGCCCGGGCCGCTGTAGTCCTCCCCGTACGCGCCCTTGGCCGGGCGGCGGCGGCGCATCGGGGGCTCCACCCCGTCGGCGAGCCGGCGCGCGGTGAGCAGGAAGCCGGTGTGCCCGATCATGCGGTGGTCGGGACGGACGGCCAGGCCCTCGACGTGCCAGGTGCGCACCATGGTCTCCCAGGCGGCCGGCTCGTTGAAGGTGCCGTGCTCGCGGATGGACTCCACCGTGCGGGCGAGCTGGGTGGTGGTGGCGACGTAGGCGCACAGGATGCCGCCGGGGACGAGGGCCTTGGAGACGGCCTCCAGGCACTCCCAGGGGGCGAGCATGTCCAGGATGACCCGGTCGACCTCGGTGTCGGACAGGTTGTCCTGGAGGTCTCCGACGGTCAGCCGCCAGGCCGGGTGCGGGCCGCCGAAGTACCGCTCGACGTTCCCCTGCGCGATCTCGGCGAAGTCGGCGCGGCGCTCGTAGGAGTGCAGCATGCCCTGGTCGCCCACGGCCCGCAGCAGGAAGGTGCTCAGCGAGCCGGAGCCGACGCCCGCCTCGACGACGCGCGCGCCGGGGAAGATGTCGGCCATCGCGAGGATCTGCCCCGCGTCCTTGGGGTAGACGACGGCAGCGCCGCGCGGCATGGACAGGACGTAGTCGGGGAGCAGGGGACGCAGCGCGAGATAGGCGACGTTTCCCGTGGTACGGACGACCGTGCCCTCGGGAGCACCGATCAGCTCGTCGTGGGGGAAGGCTCCCTTGTGGGTGTGGAAGCTCTTCCCCGCCTCGAGCGTGAAGGTGTAGTGGCGTCCCTTGGGGTCGGTGAGCTGGACCTGGTCCCCGACCTGGAAGGGCCCGCGACGGCGGGCGGCACCGGTCGGTTCGGACATGGGGGCAAGGGTAGTCCAGGCACGCCCTCCGGCCGTAATCGAGGCCCGCCCCTCCCGCATGCCCCCGTCCCCGGGCGGCCCCGGCGGGGGTGGCCGGGAACGGGTTCGCGAGGTCTCGTGGGTCAGGAGGCGGGCTTGGCCATGGCCGCCACGAACGCCCGCTCGACGTCCCCGGCCGACAGCACCCCGTAGATCTCGCCGCTTCCCTCCACCACCAGGTACTCGCTGGCGGGGGTGGCGCGCAGGTGCTCCAGCAGCTCCTCCCCGGCCAGCTCGGCCCACACCCGCATGCCCTCGGTGAGGTCCTGGGCCAGGGTGCTCACCGCCACCCAGGGGCGCCGGTGCTCGGGCACCCCGGCGATGGCCGCCTCGCGGACGACGGCGACCGCCTCCCCCTGGCCGTCCACGACCACCAGGGCCCTGGCCCCGGCCTCGTTGGCGCGGCGCAGCCCCTCCGACAGGGGGGTGTCGGCGGAGACGGGGACGGCTCGGCGGGTCAGGGCCCGGGCGCTCAGCTCGGGCAGGCGCTCGCGCAGCCTGGCCATGCGAAGGCTGTTGCCCGCGCCGGTCCAGATGATCGCGGCGAGGATCGCGGCGAGCAGGGCGTCGGTGATGGAGTCCACCCCGCCGAAGCCCTCCTCTGCTCCGTAGCCCCCCGCGTAGCTGAGCAGCGGCATCCCGACCAGGACGGCGACGGCGAGCGCACGGCCGGTCCAGGCGGCGGCGACGGTGCCGGTCATCGGCTTGCCGCTGATCTTCCACACCACCGCGCGCAGCATCCGGCCGCCGTCCAGGGGCAGGCCCGGCAACAGGTTGAAGATCGCGACGATGAGGTTGGAGACCATCAGCCCGGCCAGCAGCACCGCGGGCACGGTGCCGGACTCGACGGCGAACAGCCCCAGGTAGAACACGCCCGACAGCACCAGGGAGAGCAGCGGGCCGACGAAGGCCAGGACGAACTCCCGGCCCGGGGTCTCGCTCTCCTTCTCGATCTCCGACACCCCGCCGAAGAACTGGAGCTGGATGCGGCGCACCGGGAGTTTGAAGCGCAGTGCGGCGACGGTGTGGGCCAGCTCGTGGACCAGCACCGAGGCGTAGAAGGCGACCGCGAAGAACAGGGACACCAGATAGCGGGCGCCGCCCAGTTCCGGGAGCACGCGCTCCAGCTGGCCGCCGAAGACCCAGGTGATCAGCGCGGCGACGACGAACCAGCTCGGCGCCACGTACACGGGCACGCCGAAGGGGCGGCCCATGAGAAGGCCGCCGCCGCTCTCCCGCGGGCGCTTCGGCCTGCCGTCCGCCGATTCGCCGGGGCCGGGCTCCGGCCGCCCGCCGTTGTCCGTGTCCGCCACGGGTTCCCCTCGTAGAAGATGCCCTCGCACCCGGTGGTCGGTCCCCGCGTCCGTGTGGTGCGGGGGAGGGTGCGAAGGGGTACGCCATCGATGGTAAGCGGCGGTGTGTCGGTGGCGGGCCGTAGGGTCGGGTCCATGGTCTCCCATCCGGCGTCCGGCAAGGCGCCCTCACCCGCCTCGCCGCCCAACTCCCTGTCACCGTCGCGGGCCGCCGACTTCATGCAGTGCCCGCTGCTGTACCGCTTCCGGGTGATCGACAGGCTGCCCGAGAAACCGACGCCCGCGGCCACCCGGGGCACGGTGGTGCACGCGGTGCTGGAGCGGCTGTTCGACGCTCCGGCCGCCGAGCGCAGTGTGCGCCGGGCGCGCTCGCTGGTGGTGCGGGAGTGGGAGCGGCTGCTGGCGAAGCGGCCGGAGCTGGCGGAGCTGTTCACACAGGACGGCCGGGCGGCCCCGGGCGAGGGCGCGGCCGACGGCACCGAGCTGGCGCAGTGGCTGGCCCGGGCGGAGGAGCTGGTCGAGCGGTGGTTCTCCCTGGAGGACCCCACCAGGCTGGAGCCGGCCGAGCGCGAGCTGTTCGTGGAGGCCCGCCTGGAGTCCGGGCTGCGGCTGCGCGGCATCATCGACCGGGTGGACGTGGCGCCCACCGGCGAGGTCCGCATCGTCGACTACAAGACCGGCAAGGCGCCCCGGCCGCAGTACGCGGCCGAGGCGCTGTTCCAGATGAAGTTCTACGCCCTGGTGCTGTGGCGGCTGCGCGGCACGATCCCGCGCCGGCTGCAGCTGGTCTACCTGGGCAGCGCGGACGTGCTCACCTACGACCCGGACGAGAACGACCTGCGCGGCGTGGAGCGCAAGCTGCTGGCCCTGTGGGAGGCGATCCGGCAGGCGACCGAGACCGGCGACTGGCGGCCCAGGCCGGGCCCGCTGTGCGGCTGGTGTGCCCACCAGGCGCTGTGCCCGGAGTTCGGGGGCACTCCCCCGCCGTATCCGCTGATGATCCAGCCTCGGCTGCCGCTGGAGCCGGACGGCGGCAGGGGCGACGGCACGGGCAGTGGCACGGGCACCGGCGGGGAGGGCGGCGGGCACTCCTGACGGCGGCGGCTCCCGGAGCACCCTCCCGGCGGCCGAGGGCGCGACCGGCTGGGCGAGAATGGGCCTGTCGAGCCCCCGCCCCGTTAGGAGTTCCCGTGGCAATCCGCGTCCTGCTGGTCGACGACCAGCCGCTGCTGCGCACCGGCTTCCGGATGATCCTGGAGGCCGAGGGGGACATCGCCGTGGTGGGCGAGGCCGGGGACGGCCTGCAGGCGCTGGAGCAGGTGCGGGCACTCCAGCCGGACGTGGCCTTGATGGACATCCGGATGCCGCGGATGGACGGCGTGGAGGCGACCCGGCAGATCACCGGCCCGGAGCGGAACGGCCCCGCCAAGGTGCTGGTGCTCACCACGTTCGACCTGGACGAGTACGTGGTGGAGGCGCTGCGCGCGGGCGCGTCCGGCTTCCTGCTCAAGGACGCGCCGGCCGCCGAGCTGGTGCAGGCGATCCGGGTGGTGGCGGCCGGCGAGGCGATGCTCGCCCCCAGCATCACCCGGCGCCTGCTGGACAAGTACGCCGGGAAGTTGCCCTCGGGCGAGGAGGAGGTGCCCGACGCACTGGGCACGCTCACCGACCGAGAGGTCGAGGTGCTCAAACTGGTGGCGCGCGGCCTGTCGAACGCCGAGATCGCCGCGGACCTCTTCGTCAGCGAGACGACGGTGAAGACCCATGTCGGCCATGTGCTGACCAAGCTGAGCCTGCGCGACCGGGTGCAGGCGGCGGTGTACGCCTACGAGAGCGGGCTGGTCCGCCCCGGCGACCGGTAGGGCGCCCGCCGGGGCCGGTGACGCCGGGGCGCCGCGAAACCGGCGCCGGTTTCGCGGCGCCGGTTTCGGGGAGGGAACGGGATCAGCCCGCGGCGCCCTTGCCGATCTCCCAGAAGCGGAAGACGGTGGAGGCGTCCAGCGTCCACTCCAGCCCGGAGATGTCCTCGTGCGCCACGGCGTACTGCTTGCCCTGCCAGACGGGCAGGATCGGCAGGTCCCGGGCGACGGTGTCCTGGATCTCGCCGAAGTCCCCGACGGTGGCGGCGCGGTCGCTCGCCGCGGCCGTGCGCGGCAGCAGCTCGGAGGTGATCCGTCCGGCGTCGTAGCCGTTGCCCAGCACGTTGTCCTCACCGAAGAAGGGCGCGGTGAAGTTGTCGGCGTCGGGGTAGTCGGGCACCCAGCCCTTGACGTACACCCCGTACTCGCCGGCCTCGATGCCCTTCTCGTACTCCTCCAGCTCCACGCTCTCGACCTTGGCGTCGAACAGGCCGCTGGCGTTGAGCTGCTGGGCGATCTCCTCGAACTCCCGGACGGTGGCGGGGCCGTAACGCACGGGAGTGGCCCACAAGGTCAGCTCCACCTTCTCCGTGATGCCCTCGTCGCGCAGGGCCGCCTTGGCCTTGGCCGGCTGCGGGCGGCTGCCGTAGGTGTCGAAGAAGGCCGTGTTGTGGCCGGTGATCCCGGCGGGCACGATCGAGTACAGCGGCTCGGCGGTGCGCCGGTAGACGTCGCGGATCAGCGTGGAGCGGTCCAGCAGGTACGCGACGGCCTTGCGCACCCCCGGCTTGCCGGTGACCGGGTGCTCCATGTTGAAGACCAGGTGGTGCACCTCGGCGCTGCTGCCCTCGACGACCTCCACCCCGTTCTCGGCGCTCGCCGCCGCGTCCAGGTCGGCGATGTCGTCCATGGCCAGGCCGCGGTAGGCCAGATCCACCTCATCGCTGCTCAGAGCCTTCTTCAGCGCCGCCTGGTCGCCGTGGAAGAGTTTCATGGTCATCCCGGAGTTCCGCACCTCGGCGGGCCCGACGTAGTCCGGGTTGACGGAGAAGACGGCCTCCTTGTCGCCGTAGGAGTCCAGCCGGTACACGCCCGAGCCGACGGCCTTGCCGTCGGTGCGCAGTTCGTCGGCCGGGTAGGCGCGGTGGTCGACGATCGAGCCGGCGCCGGAGGCGATCTTCTGCGGGAAGGTGGCGTCGGGCGAGACGAGGCGGAAGACGACCGTCTTGGCGTCCGGGGTCTCGATCTCCTCGATGCCCGACAGCATCACGGCAGGGCCGTCGGGGTCGTCGATGCGCAGGGTCCGCTCGAAGGAGAACTTCACGTCCTTCGAGGTGAGCGCGTTGCCGTTGGTGAACTTCAGCCCGTCCTTCAGGACGCACCGGAAGACCTGGCTGCCCTCGTCGGTGAACTCGCAGCTTTGCGCGGCCTCCGGCTGGGGCTCCGTCCCGTTCCGGGGGAAGCTGAGCAGCGACTGGAAGACGTTGTTGAAGACCAGCCAGGACCCCGGGTCGTATCCGGACGCCGGGTCGACGGCCATGACCTCGTCGGTCATGCCCATCACGATCCGCTCCCCCTCCCCGGCGCTCGTCCCCCGCTCCTCACCGCAGCCGGCGAGCAGCGCGGCGACCAGGGTCGTACCTACCGCAAGCGCCCGGAAACGGGCCCTTTTCCTCACGTTCGCATCCTCAATCAGTGGTGTGCCGTTCTCCGAACCCCCGTTCGCACAGCCCCGCGCCGCCCCCGGGACCGGGGGCGGCGCGGGGAAAGCTCAGTCCTGGACGCCTCTGCCCAGCTCCCACAGCTGGAGCACGGAGGAGGAGTTGAGCGCCCACTCCACCCCGGTGACGCCGTCGCGGGCGGCGACGTACTGCTTGCCCTGCCACAGCGGCAGCACGGGCACCTCCTTGGCGACGATGTCCTGGACCCGGACGAAGTCGTCGACCGCCTCGTCGCGCTGCTCCTTGACCCGCGTGCGCGGGATGAGCTGTTCGCGGATCTCGTTGTTCTCGTACGGGGAGCCCAGGAAGTTGTCCTCGGCGAAGAAGGGCGCGACGAAGTTGTCCGGGTCCGGGAAGTCCGGGAACCAGCCCATGCCGTAGACCGCGTACTCCTGCTCCGCGGAGGCGGGCCGGTAGGTCTTCCACGGCACGCCCTTGACCTCCGCCCGGAACAGTCCGGAGTCGTTGAGCTGCTCGGCCAGCACCTCGAACTCCTCGGCGGTGGCGGGACCGTAGTGGTCGGTGGTGTAGGTGAGCTCCACCTCGACCGGGGTGTCGACGCCGGCGCGTTCGAGGACGGCGCGGGCCTCCTCGACGTCGGGCTCGCCGTAGACGTTGAAGAAGGAGTTGTGGTGGCCGGTCAGCCCGCTGGGGACGATGGAGTACAGGGGCTCGGCGGTCCGTGCGTACACATCGCGCACCAGCTCGCCGCGGTCGACGGTCTGGGCGATGGCCTGGCGCACGGCCTTGCGGCCGGCGACCGGGTCGTCGGTGGCGAAGACGAGGTAGCGGATCTCCTGGCCCGACATCTCGACGACGTCGATGCCGTCGCCCTTGTCGCTCCCCAGCCGGTCGATCTGCTCGGGCGACAGGCTCCGGTTCATCACGTCGATGTCGCCGTCGCGCAGGGCCTTCTCCATGGCCTTGGAGTCGTCGAAGAAGCGCAGCTCGACACGGCCGTTCCGCAGTTCCAGGTCGCCCTTGTACGCCTTGTTGCGGGCGAGGACCGCCCGGTCGCCCTCGACGTCGAAGGACTCCAGGACGTAGGGGCCGGAGCCGGTGAGCGAGTACTCCTCGTGGAGCTTGTCGGCCGGGTAGACCTCGCTGTCCAGGATCGCCGCCGCGGGGGTGGCGAGCTTGTGGGGGAAGGTGGCGTCGGGCTTCTTGAGGTGGAAGACCACCTCGTCCCCGGAGGGCGCCTCGATCCGGTCGAGGTTGCTCAGCAGCGACGCGGGGCCGCCGGAGTCGTCGATGCCGAGCATGCGGTTGACGGAGAACACCACGTCCTCGGCGGTCAGCTCGTTGCCGTTGGAGAACGTGAGCCCCTCGCGGAGGGTACAGCGGTACTGCGTGCTGCGCTGGTCGGCGAACCCGCACTCCTGCGCGGCCTCCGGCTCCGGCTGGGTGCCCGCGCGCGGCAGGCGCAGCAGGGTCTGGAAGGTGTTGCGGAAGATGTTCCACGTACCGACGTCGTAGACCGCCGCGGGGTCGAGCGGAGCGGGCGCCTTCGCGGTGGCCTCGATCCGGTCGGTGGTACCGACAACGATCGTTCCACCGTTTCCGCCGCCGGCGCTGTCGTTGCCGCATGCAACGACCAGTGGTGCCAGCAGGCCCGCGAGGGCGGGCAGCAGCAGCGTCTTGCGGTTCATCGGTGACGGTCTCCTCGTCCAGCCGGGTTGTCGCCGAATTCTCCGGCCGGGAGACAGACATTAGTAGCCGTGGAGTCCGTCACTTCCCCCGGCCACCGACGCGGAATTATCACGCTCCGATAACTCCGTCGCACGATCCGATAACCGGACGCCGGAGCGATCGGCGCGAGCTGGCACCAAACGAGACAAATCGATGCGCGGAAAAGGGGCCAACCACCCTCGCCACCGCTCCGGCCCCCGCCTCGCGGCCCGGAGCCACGTGATGAACGTCACGCATTCAACCACCAGGTGAAAAGCGGGAATTCGGCCACCGCATTCGTCACTGATAATGAACGGTCCGCTGCTCACGGTTTTCGATGCATTCATCGTGCAGCGAACGGCGTACGCTCAGTACGCGGAAGCGATCAGGGAGTGCAGAAAAGGCAGATCCACTTCCTCCAGGGACGGCACGACCGTGCGCCGGTGCGCGGGCTCGATCCGCGTCACCGACGGCACCGCCACCACATGGCAGCCCGCGGCCTCCGCCGAGGCCACACCGGTCGCGGTGTCCTCCACCACCACACAGCGCCCCGGATGCGCCCCCAGCCGCGAGGCGGCCGTCAGATACGGGTCCGGGTGCGGCTTGGTCCGCTCCACCTCGTCGCCCGCCAGGGTCAGCGCGAAGTGGTCCGGCCCCAGCGAGACCAGCATCCGGTCGATCACCCGCCTGTGCGAGGCCGACACCAGGGCGGCGGGCACGTCGTGCGCGGCCAGCTCCGTCAGCAGCCGCCGGGCACCGGGCATCAGGGACACCCCGCGCTCGACCCGCTCGATGAACCTGGAGTTGAGCAGCACCGTCAGGTCCCCCAGGGAGACATCCGCCCCGGTGGCCTGAATCAGATAGGTCGCGCTCCGGGACATCGGCCCGCCGACCACCACCTCACGGTGCTCGTCGGCCAGCTCGTACCCCAGCTCGGCGAACACCTCGACCTCGGTCTCCCACCAGAACCCCTCGGTGTCCACCAGCGTGCCGTCCATGTCCAGCAGGACGGCCTGAAGGCCGGCCGCGGCGGACCCGGCCGCCGCCGGTCTCCCCC
Source organism: Streptomyces mangrovi (assembly GCF_900114215.1). Taxonomy (GTDB): domain Bacteria; phylum Actinomycetota; class Actinomycetes; order Streptomycetales; family Streptomycetaceae; genus Streptomyces; species Streptomyces barkulensis. Next base: position 163,405 of record NZ_FOSG01000013.1, read on the forward strand.
CTCCGCCGGGGACCCGCACGGGCGCGGAGACGGAAGCCGGAGCGCTGCCGCCGAAGGCGGGCGGGACCTCGGCGCGGGAAAGGGGACGAGTCATCCGTGTGCCTCCTACGGGGACGCGAAGGCCGGTCGCCCGCACCTGACGGATACGGACGACCGGCCTGTACCGGACAGATCAGTCTACGTCGGCCCGCGAACTATCGCGCGTTGAAGTATTTGGCCTCGGGGTGGTGGACGACGATGGCGTCGGTGGACTGCTCGGGATGGAGCTGGAACTCCTCGGACAGCTTCACCCCGATCCGCTCCGGCCGGAGCAGCTCGGCGATCTTGGCGCGGTCCTCCAGGTCCGGACACGCCCCGTAGCCCAGCGAGAAGCGGGCGCCGCGGTATTTGAGGGCGAACATGTCCTCGATCGCGTCCGGATCGTCGCCGGCGAAGCCGAGCTCGGCACGGACCCGGGCGTGCCAGTACTCGGCCAGCGCCTCGGCCAGCTGCACCGACAGGCCGTGCAGCTCCAGATAGTCGCGGTAGGCATCCGCGGCGAACAGCTCCGCGGTGGCCTGGCCGATACGGGAGCCGACGGTGACCACCTGGAAACCCACCACGTCCGTCTGACCGGACTCCTTCGGGCGGAAGAAGTCCGCCAGGCACAGCCGCCGGCCGCGGCGCTGGCGGGGAAAGGTGAACCGGCACCGCTCGGCCCCGTCCTCGGCCAGCACCACCAGGTCCTCACCCTCGGCGTGGCAGGGGAAGTAGCCGTAGACCACCGCGGCCTCCAGCA
>NZ_FOSG01000007.1 GCF_900114215.1 Streptomyces mangrovi
GGCCGTGCCGAAGGTCTCCACGAACAGGCCCACCGGCTCGGCCTTGCCGATCGCGTAGGCCACCTGCACCTCGCAGCGGGCGGCCAGCCCCGCGGCCACCACGTTCTTGGCGACCCACCGCATGGCGTAGGCGGCCGAGCGGTCCACCTTGGAGGGGTCCTTGCCGGAGAAGGCGCCGCCGCCGTGGCGGGCCATGCCGCCGTAGGTGTCGATGATGATCTTGCGGCCGGTCAGGCCCGCGTCCCCCATCGGGCCGCCGATCTCGAACCGGCCCGTGGGGTTGACCAGCAGCCGGTACCCGCCGGTGTCCAGCTTGACGCCGCCCCCCACCAGAGCAGCCAGCACCGGCTCGACGACGAACTCGCGGATGTCGGGGGCCAGCAGCGCGCCGACGTCGATGTCGGAGGCGTGCTGGGAGGAGACCACCACGGTGTCCAGCCGCACCGCCTTGTCCCCGTCGTACTCGACGGTCACCTGCGTCTTGCCGTCCGGGCGCAGGTAGGGCATGGCCCCGTCCTTGCGGACCTGGGCGAGCCGCGAGGACAGCCGGTGGGCGAGGGTGATGGGCAGCGGCATCAGTTCGGGCGTCTCGTCGCAGGCGTAGCCGAACATCAGGCCCTGGTCGCCGGCGCCCTGCCGGTCCAGCTCGTCCCGCCCGCCGGCCCCGGGAGCCCCCTCGACGCGGGTCTCGTAGGCGGTGTCCACCCCTTGGGCGATGTCGGGGGACTGTGCCCCGATGGAGACCGACACCCCGCACGAGGCGCCGTCGAAGCCCTTCTTGGACGAGTCGTAGCCGATCTCCAGGACGGCGTTGCGCACCAGGGTGGGGATGTCGGCGTACGCGGCGGTGGTGACCTCCCCGGCCACGTGCACCTGGCCGGTGGTGATCAGCGTCTCCACCGCCACCCTCGCCCCGGGGTCCTGGGCGAGGATGGCGTCGAGGACGGTGTCGCTGATCCGGTCGGCGATCTTGTCGGGGTGGCCCTCGGTCACGGATTCCGAGGTGAACAGTCGGGAGGCCATCTCAGCTCACCCGTGCCTTGAAGAAGGTCCGGTCGATGGCCTCGAGGGTGCGGATCGAGTCGACCTCCAGGGTGTCCATGTCGATGGACCGCCCGCTCACCTGCTCCAGCAGGAAGACGAACTCGACGAAGGACAGGGAGTCGATGAGCCGGTTCTCGATGAGGTCCAGGTCGGGGGCGATGTCGTCACGGTCCGGGTGGCGCTTGACGATCCACGCCTTCACCTGGTCGAGTCCGTCGGTCATGGGGTCTCTCCTTTGGGTTCGGTGATGATGGGCGCGGCCACAGCGACCGCGTAGTCGACGTCGTGGCTGATGCTCACCGTGACCTCCGTGATCCCGGAGGCGGCGGCCATGCGGCGGGCTCCGCCGCGCAGGTGCACCAGGGGCCAGCCGCCGTCGGAGCGCCGCACCACGATGTCCAGCCAGGGCAGGAAGCGGTCGCGCACCCGCAGGGTCTTGAAGGCCGCTTCCTTGGCCGCGATACGTCCGCAGAGGCTGAGCACGTCCAGCCCGGTGGAGTTGCGGCAGTCCGCTATTTCGCCGGGGGTGAGCATTCGCTCGAAGAATCCCTCGCCGTATTCGTCGAGGAGGCGTCGGACACGCTTGACGGACACGATGTCCATGCCGAGGTTCGCCCAGCCCGGGCCACTGGGGGCGGGGTGGGCCGGCACGTCAGAGCACCGACCTGGCCCGCGTGACCGCCTCGGTGGCGGCCTCCCAGCCTCCGTGGCGCTGGGTGAGGGCCGACAGCCACCGCTCCAGACCGAAGGCCACGCAGCTGGTGAAGACGGGGCCGCCGGTGTCGGCGAGGGTGATGGAGCAGCGGTCCCCGAAGAAGTTGCGATGGGTGTTGACCGAGGAGATGGCGAGGCCTTCGAAGAGGAACTCGTGCTTGACGGGCGTCAGGCGCTGCATGAGCGCCTTGGAACCGCCCTTGTCGTAGAAGGGGTCGCAGGCCGCTTCCTTGCGCAGGGGCAGATCGAGTGCCTCGGCGAACGCGGTGATCTTCCCGGTGAACGTCTCCAGATGCCGCTGGGCGTGTTCCCTGCTGCCCATGGCCACGATCTCACGCATCCGGAAGCCGAGCTGGCGGCGCAGGTGCTCGTACCGCTCCTCTTTGCGGAAGCACCAGCCGACCACCGTCACCAGGGTGTCGGAGGGCACCGTCTGTCCCTGGTGGTGGAGGTAGACGCCGTAGCAGGAGGCCGAGGGCAGTCCCAGCGCGGCCGGCTGGAGTGCGTCGCAGGGAAAGCAGCCGGTCTCGCAGCAGAAGGGCGCGGACTCCCGGCGTTCCAGGTCCAGCGGGGCGACGACGACCGCTTGGTGGGGGAAGTTGTCGTAGTAGTCCAGCCGGGCCAGATCCGCGGTGGGCAGCAGGGGCGGCAGGGTCATCACACGTGCTCCGGCACCGACGCCCCAGCTCTCGAAGGTCTCGTCGAGCAGACGCAGCAGGGCGGTGCCTTTCGGACCGAGGGCCGGAAGGCCGGCACGGTCGTCGATCGGACCCGGTGGTGTCCGGGTCTCTGTGGGGATGGACATGCGGGCCTCTCAGAGAGGTCGGAACGCGAACGGGACTCGGAAGGGGCCGGGGGCTCAGACGGCCGGGAGGACGTCGTCGCTGAAGATCCCGGTCTTGAGGAAGAAGGCCAGCGGCTTGCGGATCGACCTGCGCTCGATCTCGCGCCGCCGCTCGTCTCCGAGGAGCGCGTTGCGCAGGGCCAGCGGGTCGGGGATGCCGGCGTCGCGGTAGACGTGCGGGTTGTAGAGCGAGTTGACGCTGAACACGACATAGCGCTTGAGGTAGGCCTCGACCTCGGCGAGCCGCTCCGGGCCGACGGTCTCGCGCATCCGGGTGTACAGCAGGGAGACGAGTTCCCTTCCGAAGGCGATGTGCCGCGACTCGTCCTGGTGGTGGATGCGGTTGACCTGCCGGATCGTGTCGCAGAGCGTCTCGTCCTGGGCCATGCGGGTGTTGTAGTGGTCGACGAGCTCCTCGAAGAACAGGATCCGTGCGAAGACCAGGAAGTTCTCCACCTCCGGCTCCCAGTCGGAGTCGGCGCGCATCGCGGTGGAGGGGTAGATCTTGTTCCCGTAGCGGCGGCAGAACTCGGCGAAGAACCACATGTGCTCGTTCTCCTCACCGATGAAGTGGTGGAAGAAGTCCGAGGGGACCTCGAACCCGGGCATGTGGATGCGGTGCACGACCTCGATCAGCAGTTCGCGGATGCCGTGCACGTTGAGGCTGTAGAAGTTGATGCTCTCCCACTTCGAGAGCCGGCGCAGGGTCTCCTCGCCGAGTTCGTCGAACAGCGGGGTGCCGTAGGGGGTGAGGAGTTCGGGGCTCATCCACATCCGGTTCTCGTCCAGCCGGTCGGGCCAGGTGAACTCCTGATAGGGGTTGTAGTAGTCCTCGATGGACTTCGTGCTCAGTCTGTCCAGGACTTCCTGGAAGCGGTCCGTGATCGGCAGGGCCGCGGTGGGCATGGTCCCTCCAGTTGTCTTCCGGTGGGTCGTCGGTCGCGGGCGGGACGGGAAGGCGGGGCGGGCACGGGGGCTTCAGGGCCTGGCCTCGTAGACGGCGTTGACCGGCGTCTCGGTGGCGCGGCGCCACCGGGTGAACCCGCCGGCCTCCGCGATCCTGCGGAACGCCTTCTCCCCGGCGTGGTTGCCCAGGGCGTACGGGCCGCGCTGGGCGACGGCGACCGGCAGGCACATCACGGCGGACAGGCTCATGAACATGCGGGCGGCCGGGGTGTCGCCGGTGACGTCGTCGGCGGAGGCGTTGGTCTCCACGAGCATCCAGGTGCCGTCCGCCGTGAGGGTGCCGCGCACATGGGCGGCGGCCGCCTCCGGGTCGCCCATGTCGTGCAGGCAGTTGAAGAACGTCACCAGGTCGTAGTCGCGGCCGGGGTAGTCGTCGGCGGAGGCCGTCTCGAAGACCACCCGGTCGCCCAGTCCGGCGTCGTCGGCGAGCTGGCGGGCGATGGAGATCGCCTCTTCGGAGTAGTCGAAGCCGTACACGGTGGCGTTGGGGAATGCCTGGGCGATCAGTCGCGTGGTGTGGCCGATGCCGCAGCCCACGTCCGCGACGCGGCCGCCGTTCGCCAGTCTCTCCGTCACACCGTCCAGGGCCGGTAGCCACTCGGGGACGAGCCGGTGCTGGTAGGAGGGCTGGAAGAGGCTGCCCATGCCGGTGTCCAGGGCGGGGTCGTGTTCGGCCCAGCCCACGCCCTCACCGGTGCGGTAGGCGTCGACGAGCTGGTCCTCGGTGGCGTACAGGGCCTTGAGGGCGGTGAAGAAGCCGGCCGTGAAGGTGACCGCGGAGCCGTCGGCGAGGACGGGGGCGTGTGCCGCCGGCAGGGTGTACTGGTTGGAACTCGGGTGCCTCTCGACGTAGTCGGCGCTGAGCTGCGCGTGGAGCCACTCCTCCGCGTAGCGGGGGGCGATGCCGGTGTGCTTGGCGAGTTCCTCGGGGGTGAGCGGGCCGTGCTCGGCGAGCGCCCGGTACAGGCCCAGGCGCTCTCCCAGGGCCACGGTCAGTCCGCGGACGGCGGCGGCCGCGTCCGTGATCACCCTGCGGTGGAACTCGTCGGTCGCGGCGCCGGTGGGCGCGGCGCCGGTGGGCGCGGCGCCGGTGGGCGCGGCGCCGGTGGGCGTGGCGTTCATGAGGTGGCCTCCTCGGTGGTTCGCAGGTCGCAGGTGAACAGGAAGGAGCGGGGGACGCCGGGGACCTGGCGCGGCGGCACGGAGTAGGGCCAGCGCCCGAAGTCGGCGCCCTCCTCGCCCGGCTGCTTCACCTCGCGCGGCGACCATCCGCCGTCCTCCAGCAGCCGCTCGGGTTCGTCGGTGCCGAACAGCCAGGGGTTGCCGTCCTCGGCAAGGGCGGACAGGAAGGGGCGGGACAGGGGGTTGTCCAGCGCGGCCCGGCTGATCAGGTCGCCGACCAGGACGGAGCCGGCGGCGCTGGAGTCGGACAGGGTGGCCAGCAGGGTCCTCACGGACTCTTCCGCAAGGAAGAACAGCAGGCCCTCGACGACCCACAGGACCGGTTCCTCCGAGCGCCATCCGGCCTCCTTCAGCGCCCCGGTCCACTGGTCGGTGAGGTCGACCGCGACGGCGCGGCGGACGCGTCCGGCCGGATCCGGTTCGCCGGCGAGCATCCGCGCCTTGGCCTCCAGCAGGGCGGGGCGGTCGAGTTCGTAGACGGTGACGCCGTCCGGCCAGGGCAGGCGGTAGAAGCGGGTGTCCATGCCGGCGGCGAGGAACACCACCTGGCGTATGCCGCGTTCGGCGACGGTGCGGACGATCGCCTCGTCCATGTACGTGGTGCGGATGGCCAGGAACGGCACGGTGCCGGCGCCCGCGTACCGCTCGAGCAGGTCGAATCCGGTGTCCGCGGCCACGGTGCGGGCATAGGGGTCGTCGAACAGCCGGTCCTCGCGTTCGGACTCCAGGGCCCGGGCTGCGGCGGTCCACTGGGCTGTGCGGGATACGGCCTCCATGGGAGGTCTCCCTTCGTCTGGTGGTGTGGACGGTCGTGTCCGGCGTCAGCCGCGCAGGCAGGGTGCCGGGTCCATCGCCTCGGGCATCGACACGGGGTGGGCGGCGGAGCGGCGCTTGAAGATGCTGTGCAGGATCATGCTGAACACGACCGTCCCGTCCTCGGCCACCAGCCGGCACCTGGGCTGGACGATGCCGGTGGCGGGATTGCCCAGTGAGGGGCGGGAGCCGAGGATCTCGACCTGTGCGGTGAGCCGGTCGCCGGGGCGCACGGGCCGGTGGAAGCGCATCTCGTCGATGCCCGGCGACCCCACGCACTCGCTGTAGGCCAGCAGCCCGTCCACGTAGCGCCTCATGAACAGCGCCGCGGTGTGGAAGCCGCTGGCGACCAGTCCTTTGAACGGCGACTGCGCGGCACGCCGCGGGTCGGTGTGGAACGGCTGCGGGTCGAAGCGGGCCCCGAACTCCAGCACCTCCTCCTCGGTCACGGTGACCTGGCCCAACTCGTGCACGTCGCCGGCACGGAAGTCCTCGAAGTAGCGCATGCCGTCCCCTCGTCCTCGGTTCATCACTCCTTGGGCAGGACCAAACTATGGATGAGTCGTTTATTTTGTCAACCCAAAAGAACGAACCTCAGGTGGCCTTCAGCGACCGCTCGATGTCGTCCCAGAGGTCCTCCGCGTCCTCGATGCCCACGGACATCCGCACCGCGCCCGGCGCGATTCCCGCCTCCCGGAGCGCCCGGTCGTCCAGTTCCCGGTGCGAAGTGCTGGCCGGGTGGGTCACCAGCGTCTCCACGCCCCCCAGCGACAGGGCCAGCCGCGGGATCCGCAGCCCTTCGACGAAGCGGCGGCCGGCCTTCCGCCCTCCTTCCAGCTCGAAGGAGACCATCCCCCCGAAGTCGGACAGAAGCGCGCGGGCCCGCTCGTGGGAGGGGTGCCCGGGCAGGCCGGGCCACTGGACCCGCGCCACGGCGGGATGCGCCTCCAGCCGCTCCGCCAGCACCGAGGCGTTGGCGCAGTGCCGGCTCATCCGCAGCGGCAGGGTCTGTATCCCCCTCAGCGTCAGCCAGGCCGCGAACGGATCGGCTGTGGAACCGAGTTCGACCGCCCTGGTCCAGACGGTCCGGTGGAGCGCGGAGTCGGCGAAGACGGCGGCGCCGCCGATCACGTCGGAATGGCCGCCGAGGTACTTGGTCGCGGAGTGGACCACGATGTCCGCGCCGTGCTCGATGGGCCTGCACAGCACGGGGGAGGCCAGCGAGTTGTCGACCACCGTGACGACCCCCCGCTCCCCGGCCGCGGCCAGGAGGCCGGGCAGGTCGGGGATCTGGCCTGTCGGATTGGCGATGGTCTCCAGGAACAGGAGACGAGTGGCGGGACGGACACGCGCCTCGAAGTCCGCCGCGTCCTCGGTCCGGATCCGCTCGACGACGATGCCGAACCTCCGGGCGAGATCGGAGAGCACCGCGTGCGTGCCCCCGTACAGGCAGCCCTGCGCCAGCACATGGTCCCCGGGGCGCAGCAGCGCGAGCAGCGCGCCACTGATCGCGCCCATGCCCGAAGCGGTGGCGATCGCGGCCGCGCCGCCCTCGAGGTCGGCGAGCACCTGTTCCAGCACCTGGACGGTGGGGTTGCCGCGCCTGCCGTAGACGAAGTCCCCACCCGGTTCCGCCATGGCGGCGGCGAGCCTGTCCACGGAGTCGAACGCGAACGCCGAGGAGCGGACGACCGGCACGCTCAGCGGCCTTCCGCCCTCCTGCGCCCCGGCGGCCGCGGCGGCCGCGGCGTGCACCGCCCGCGTCCGCAGACGCGGTTCGCCGGTCCGCCGCCCTCTGTGCTGCTTCTGTTCCCTCATGTCACTCGTTCCTTCCGTCGCGGGATGGGAGAGCCGTGGTGAACACGCGGGAGACGGGAACGCCGGAGTCCGGTCCGGCCGGAGGCGGCCCCAAAGCGGGAAAGGCGTTCTTCGGCGCGGCGGATCGCATCCCACCGCGTGGTGCGGACGGCCTGCGCGGCCGGTCGCGCCTTCCGCGTCATGGCCGGCGCCGCGCAGCCGTCCCGGACCTCGGCGGAACACACCCGTGCCCGCATACCCCTACGGGGTATGCGGGCACGCTAGCTCACCCCGGGGGGGTATGTGAAGAACCGCTTCCCCCGGCACCGGAGGCAGAGGGCGGACGGCGGCGGGGGTCCCACTCACGTCGCGGACCGCCGGCACAGCTCCTCGTGCCCCTCCCGCCCCACGGCCTCCCCCGGGGTCGGACAGCGGGACCGGGACCGCCGTCTCCTCCCCGGGGGCCGTGCGCCGCACTCGGCACAGGACCGGTGCGGCCACCGCCGCCACGCCCGCGGCGCCTCCCGCCGGCCCGGCCCGCCCCGGAAGGCCCGCACGGTCCCCGCTCACGGTCCGCAGCCCGTCCTGTCGTCGGCCAGGTCCGCGCCACCGGCACGGTCACGGACCCGCCTCCGGCTCCGCCGGGCCGGGTCCGGTGCGTGCCGCCGCGCCCGGTGGCCAGTCGGCCAGGCCCTACTTGAGGGCGATGGCGATCCTCACGACGCGCTCGGCCTGTATGCGGGCGGCGGTGCGGGTGGTGTCGTCGACGGGGTTGTCGCCCTGGGCGTCCACGTGGGAGGTGCCGTAGGGGTTGCCGTAGCGGGTGGGGGATCCGAAGATCACCGCGTCGGCCCACTCCATGTCCTCGGGGGTGGCGTGGGGGATGTCGGCGGCGGTGGCGTTGGCGGCCCAGGCCGGGTTGGAGTCGATCGCGGCCTGCGGGGCGGCCCCGGCCGGAGGGCGGACGGCAGCCGGCGCGGACCCCGGAAGGGCTCAGCCGCTCAGGAGGAGGCGGCGGACTCGGTCTCCTCGATGCGGGCGTCGGCCAGCCCCAGGCGCAGATGCTCCACGTGATGGAGGGCCTGGTCGAGGAGTTCGGCGACATGGTCGTCATGCAGGGCGTAGACGACGCTGCGGCCCCGGCGGGTGCCGGTGACCAGGCCGAGGGTGCGCAGGACGCGCAACTGGTGGGAGCAGGCGGACTGCTCCATACCGACGGCGGCGGCCAGCTCGGTGGCCGCGCAGGGGCCTTCGCGCAGCCGGGCCAGGATCAGCAGCCGGGAGGGGGTGGCCAGGGCCTGGAGGGTCTCGGCGACCCTGGGCGCGTTCTGCGCGGTCAGCCGGGCACGCGGAACCGCACTGCCGCTCTCGGGGGGTTTCGCTCCATGACCCATGCCCTCATCCTACGGAAGCCAATACATGAAAGAATGTTCAATCGTTCCTGTATGGTGTGGAGCCCGGACTCCACGTCTCCCGAAGGCCGTAGCCCATGACCTCCACACTGACCACCCCGGCCCCGCCGGGGGAACGCACCACCGCCGCCGCGCCGCGCGGGCGCACCCGGCTCCTGGCACTGCCCGAGGCCCGCTGGGCCCTCGCCGCCCTGACCCTCTTCCTGGCCGCCCTCCCCCCGTACCTGCTGGAAGCCCCCGCCTGGCTGTGGGGCCCGCTGTTCGCCGCCGTCTACGTCACCGGCGGCTGGGAACCGGGCCGGGAGGGCCTGAAAGCCCTGCGGGACAGGACCCTGGACGTGGATCTGCTGATGGTGGTGGCCGCCCTCGGCGCCGCCGCCGTCGGCCAGGTCCTCGACGGGGCGCTGCTGATCGTCATCTTCGCCACCTCCGGCGCCCTGGAGGCGGTAGCGACCGCCCGCACCGCGGACTCGGTGCGCGGCCTGCTCGGCCTCGCCCCGGCCACCGCGACCCGGCTGCTGCCCGACGGGAGCGAGGAGACCGTCCCGGCCGCGGAGTTGGCGGTCGCCGACACCGTCCTGGTCCGCCCCGGCGAGCGGGTCGGCGCCGACGGCACGGTCCTCGCCGGTGAGAGCGAGGTGGACCAGGCCACCATCACCGGCGAACCGCTGCCGGCCGCCAAGCAGCCCGGGGACGAGGTGTTCGCCGGCACGGTGAACGGCACGGGCTCCCTCACGGTGCGGGTGGAGCGGGATCCGTCGCAGACGGTGATCGCGAAGATCGTGGCGATGGTCGAGGAGGCCTCGAAGACCAAGGCCCCCACCCAGCTGTTCATCGAGAAGGTCGAACAGCGGTACTCCGTCGGCATGGTGATCGCGACGCTGGCGGTCTTCGCCGTCCCGCTCGCCCTCGGCGACGACCTGCGGTCGGCGCTGCTGCGCGCGATGACGTTCATGATCGTGGCCTCGCCGTGCGCGGTGGTGCTCTCCACGATGCCGCCGCTGCTGTCGGCCATCGCCAACGCCGGCCGCCACGGCGTGCTCGCCAAGTCCGCCGTCGTCATGGAACGCCTCGGGCAGATCGACACCGTCGCCCTGGACAAGACCGGCACCCTCACCGAGGGCACCCCCCACCTCACCGAACTGCGCCCGCTGCCGGGCAGCGGGCTGACCGGCGACGGGCTGCTGGCCCTGGCGGCTTCGGCCGAGCACCCCAGCGAACACCCGCTGGCCCGCGCCGTCGTCGACGCCGCCCGCGAGCGCGGCCTCCCCCTGGCCACCGCCTCCGGCTTCGCCTCCGCCCCCGGCCGGGGCGTGAGCGCCACCGTCGGCGGCCGTGCCGTCCAGGTCGGCTCCCCCGGCCGGCTCCTGCCCGACGGCGACGAGCAGGCCCGCGCCGTGGCCGGGGAGTTGGAGGACGCCGGACGCACCGCCGTCGTGGTGCTCCGCGACGGGGCCCCGGTCGGCGTGCTGGGCGTCACCGACCGGCTGCGGCCGGACGCCGCCGCCACCGTCGCCGCCCTGACCGAACTGACCGGGCGGTCACCGGTACTGCTGACCGGCGACAACGAGCGCGCCGCCCGGCGCCTGGCCGCCGAGATCGGCGTCACCGACGTCCGCGCCGGGCTCCTGCCCCAGGACAAGGCCGCGGCCGTCCGGGCGTGGGAGCGGCAGGGCCGGAAAGTGCTGGTCGTCGGCGACGGCGTCAACGACGCCCCCGCGCTGGCGGCCGCGCACTGCGGTGTCGCGATGGGCGAAGCCGGTTCCGACCTCGCCCTGGAGACCGCCGACGCCGTCGTGGTCCGCGACGAACTCGCCACCGTCCCGGCAGTGGTGAGGCTGTCGCGGAGAGCCCGCCGGCTGGTGGTGCAGAACCTGGCCATCGCCGGTGTGTTCATCGCCGTCCTGGTGGCCTGGGACCTGATCGGGAACCTACCGCTGCCCCTCGGCGTCGCCGGGCACGAGGGCTCCACCGTCATCGTCGCCCTCAACGGCCTGCGCCTGCTGCGCGAGACCGCGTGGCGGAGCACCCCCGCGGGAGGCGCCCGGTGAGCAGGCGTTCCCGGTCCGCCGGCTCCACCCCGCCGCCGGGCGCGGCACGGTGCACGGTCACCGTCTGCCGCGGCTGCTGCTGCGGCAGCGCCAAGGTCCCCGGCCTCGACCACGCCGCCCAACTGCGCGGTCTGCGCCGGGCCCTGGACGGTGTCGCGGCCGTCCGCGCCACCGACTGCCTGGACGCCTGCGAGCACGCGAACGTCATCGTCGTCCAGCCCTCCCCCGCCGGACGTGCGGCGGGCGGGCGGCCGGTCTGGCTGGGCCTGGTCAACGACCTCGACGCCACCGCCGACGTCACCGCCTGGGTCGAGCGGGGCGGCCCCGGCCTCGCCGAACCTCCCGGCATCCTCGACCTCTACACCTTCACACCCTCCCGCCGGGTCCGCGGGCGCATGGAGGAGTGAGGCCACCTCCCGCTCCGTGTCCGCACATCCCCCACCCACCGCCTCTTCGGGGCGGAGGCGGCCCGCCGCCTCCGCCCCGAAGAGGTTTCTCACCAGGAGGACTTGGTGACCCCGGGCAGGAATCCGGCGTGGGCCTGCTGCCGCATCCGCACCCGGGAGAGCCCGAACTTCCGCAGGTGACCGCGCGGGCGGCCGTCCACGGCATCGCGGTTGCGCACCCTGGTGGCACTGGCGTCACGCGGCTGGCGCCGCAACTCGGCCTGCGCGGCGGCGCGTTCTTCCTCGGTGGAGGAGGTGCGGCGGATGATCTCCCTCAGCTCCGCGCGCCGGGCCGCGTACCGCTCGACGGTCGCCCGCCGCTCGTCGTTCTTGGCGATCTTGCTCTTCTTCGCCATCAGACCTTTCCTCCCCTGGCCCGGATGCGGGCCACGGCGGCCTCGATCCCGATGGCGTCGATCGTCTTGATGCCCTTCGCGCTGAGGGTGAGCCGGACATGGCGCCCCTCGCCGGGCAGCCAGTAGCGCTTGCGCTGGATGTTGGGGTCGAAGCGGCGCGGGGTGCGCCGGTGGGAGTGGGAGATGTTGTTGCCGAAGCCCGGCTCGGCGCCGGTCAGCTGGCAGTGGGCGGACAAGGGGGTTCCTTCCCGTCGGTGCGGACGGCTCCCTTTTCGATAATGGAAACCATTGTCATATACTAGCGCCATGGCACGCAGTGAACTCCGCCCGGTCATCAAGCTCCGCTCCACCGCGGGGACCGGCTACACCTACGTCACCCGTAAGAACCGCCGCAACGACCCCGACCGCATGGTCCTGCGCAAGTACGACCCCCTGGCCCGCCGCCACGTCGACTTCCGCGAGGAACGCTGACCCCGGCCCGGACACCGGCCCAGAACCCGACACCCGCCCCGGCCCCGGCCCCGGCCGCACGACCAGAGGACACCACCGTGAAACCCGGAATCCACCCCGCCTACCGCCCCGTCGTCTTCCGCGACAGGAGCGCCGGCTTCGCCTTCCTCACCCGCTCCACCATGACCAGCGACAAGGCGATCGAGTGGGAGGACGGCAACACCTACCCGATGGTCGACGTCGAGATCTCCTCGGCGAGCCACCCCTTCTACACCGGCACCCAGCGGGTCCTGGACACCGCCGGGCGCGTGGAGCGCTTCGAGCGCCGCTACGGTTCGCGCGGGGCCCGCCGATGACCGTGGAGGCCCGGCTGCCCGTCGTGATCGTCGCCGGGCTGCACGCCGACGCCCGCCGCGAGGTGGTTCAGCGGCTGCTGCGCGCCGTGCCGGGCGGTGTGGCCCTCCACCACGACCTGTCCGGCGCCGCGCACGGCGCGGTGGTGCGCACCGTGCGGGACGCCTCGGGCGAGCTGTCCCGCGGCGAGGCGCCCCTGGTGAACGACTGCGCCTGCTGCGCGCTGCGCGAGGACCTGATCCCGGAGCTGGAACGCCTGGCCGCCGACGGCGCGGCCCGGCTGGCGGTCGTCGAACTGTGGGACTCCGTCGAGCCGAAGGGCATGGCCGAGGTCGTCGCCGCCCACGGCCGCGACACACTGGAACTGACCGGCGTCGTCACCGCCGTCGACCCCGCCCTCGTCCTGCCCTGCCTGGCAGGCGGCGACGACCTGGCCGAGGCCGGCCTCGCCGCGGCCGCCACCGACCAGCGCACGGTCGCCGACACCTGGGCGCGGCAACTGGAGTACGCCCCCGTGCTCGCCCTCGTCGACAGCCCCGAGGCCGACGAGGCCGACCACGCGCTCCTCACCCAGCTCCACCCGGCCGCACGCCGGGTGCGGGCCGCCTCCGGGGAGCTGGCCGAAGCGGCCCTCGCCGGCTTCGACACGGCGATGGCCGCCACCGCCCAGCATCCGGCCTGCTCCCGGCTGCCGCAGGAGGCGGACGAGGCCGGGGTGGCCACCCTGGTCTGGCGCCGCCACCGCCCCTTCCACCCCGGAAGGCTCTACGAGGCGCTGGAGGACCTCGCCTGCGCCGCCGCCCGCAGCCGCGGCCGCTTCTGGCTGGCCGACCGGCCCGACACCCTGCTGGCCTGGGACTGTGCCGGCGGCGCGCTCTGCGTCGAGAGCGCCGGTCCCTGGCTGGCCTCCCTGCCCGACGCCGCCTGGGAGATGATGGACCCCGTCCGCCGGACGGCCGCCGCGCTGGACTGGCACCCCGAGCACGGCGACCGCTGCCAGCACCTCGTCTTCACCTCCCCCGACCTGGACCGCGAGGGCCTGGTGAGCCTGCTCGACTCCTGTCTGCTCACCGACGCCGAGTACGCCGCCGGCCGGGAGGCGTGGAGACGCCTCCCGGCCGCCTTCGGCCCCCTGCTGGACGCCGCCTGAGCCGGTCCGGCCCCCGACCCACGAGACACCCCGACCAGAACCGAGGACCTTCCGTGCCACGACGCACCGACCCCCGCGGGAACACCAAGCCCCGCCCCAACCCCCTGGACACCGCCGGGATCACCTACATCGACTACAAGGACACCGACCTGCTGCGGAAGTTCGTCTCCGACCGCGGCAAGATCCGCAGCCGCCGCGTCACCCGCGTCACCGCCCAGCAACAGCGCCAACTCGCCCGCGCGATCAGGAACGCCCGGGAGATGGCCCTGCTGCCCTACGGCAGCCGCTGACCGCCCCCTCCCGCGCGGAGGACACCCGCCCTCCACCGGCGCCGGGCCGGCACCCGCTCCCCCGGGTGCCGGCCCGGCGCCGTCTCAAAGGACAGCCCTGCCGGACAGCCCCGCCGGACAGCCGTACCGGGCAGAGGCGGCCCGGTGCCCGGGCGCCGGGAAACGGCGCGCCGCCCCGCCGGGTTCCCGGCGGGGCGGCGCGGTACGGAGCCCACGGAGCTCTCAGGGCGCGGTGGAGGCGAGGCTGCGGTTGAGCGCGCTGCCGGGGTGGGCGGTGAGCTCCTCCCAGGTGCCCTCCTCCGCGATGCGTCCGCCGTCGAGGACGGCGATGCGGTCCGCGCGGCGGATGGTGGCGCGGCGGTGCGCGATGACGATCGTGGTGCGGCCCTCCTCCCTGAGCGCGGCGGCGAGCCGGGCCTCTCCGTCGTTGTCCAGATGGGCGGTGGACTCGTCGAGCACCAGGACCCTGGGCCGGGTCAGGAGCGCACGGGCCAGGGCGATACGGGCGCGCTGGCCGCCCGACAGGGTGGCGCCCCGTTCGCCGACCGGCGTGTCCATCGGTGCGATCCGGTCCACCCCGCACAGCCGGGCCGTCTCGGCGAGCAGGCCGTCGTCCGCCTCGGGGGCGGCCAGCCGCAGGTTCTCGGCGAGGGTGCCGTGGAAGAGGGGTGTCTCCTGGCCCACCAGCGCGACGGCGCGACGGAGTTCGGCGTCGTCCACCTCGCGTATGTCCACGGGATCGCCGTCGGCGGGTATCAGCTGCACCTCTCCTGCGGACGGGTCCCAGAACCGGGCCAGCAGATGGGCGCAGGTCGACTTGCCGGCACCCGAGGCGCCGACCAGTGCGAGGGTCTGCCCGGGGGGAACGGTCAACTCGACGCCGTCCAGCACCGGCCCGCCGCCGTAGTCGAAGCTCACCCGGTGCAGCCGGACGCCCAGCGGGCCGGGGGGCAGGGGGCGGGGCGCGGCGGGCGGCGGGGCGAGGGCGGGGGCGCCCGCCGCCGCGCCGACCCGGGCGGCGGCGGCGCGCAGCGCCACGGCCTGGCTGAGCGTCCTGGCCGACTCCGCGACGGGGCCCAGGATCGACAGGGCCAGTGCCATCGCCGCCGGGGCCCACGCGCCGTGCAGCCGGCCCGAGGTCACCGACTGCGCGGCCGCGGCGACCACGCCGAGGACCGCCACCACGATGAGGAGGTCGCGGACCGCCGCGGCGGCGGCCTCCCGGGTGGCCTCGGCGCGCTGGGCCCCGCCCACCTGCCGTCCCCTGTCGGCCAGCAGGCGGCGACGTCCGGCCAGGGCGCCGAAGGCGAGCAGTTCGCGCAGCCCGTCGACGGTCTCCACGGTGTCGGCCGACAGTCGCGCGGTGGCCGCCCGGGTGCGGCCGCCGCGTGCCGCGCGTTCGCGCGCGTCGGCGAAGGGCGCGGCGGCCAGCAGTGCCGCGACCGGCAGCACGGCCGCCGGCAGCCACGGGTCCACCGTGGCGAGGACCGCAGTGCCGCCGGTGAAGACCGTTCCCGCCGCCAGGAGTTGGGCGGTGGTGTGGGCGTAGAAGAACTCCAGCGCCTCCACGTCCGCCATGGCGGTCGCGGCGAGGTCGCCGCTGCGCCGGCCCGCGATGCGGGCGGGGGCGCTGCGGGCGAGCCCGTCGAAGACCCGTATGCGCAGTGCGGCCAGGACCCGGTAGGCCAGGTCGTGGGAGAGGTCCATCTCGCGCCAGGTCGCCAGGGCGCGCACCAGGACGAGGGCGGCGAGCGCGGTGACGGTGGCGGCCGAGGGGGCGCGTCCCTCGATGACGGCCGCTCCCACGGTGTGCGCGGCCAGGGTCAGCAGTGCGACCAGCGAGCCCTGTTCGACGAGCGCGGCGGCGCAGGTGCGCGCCGCCATGACGCGGTGCCCGGCGAGGGCGGGGAGCAGGGCGCGCAGCGAACCGCGTGCGGGCGTTTCCGTGCCGCCGGTGGTGTCGGTCGCGGTGCTCATGCGGCGACTCCTCCCCGGTGGGCGCGGCCGGCCTCGACCAGCCGCGTGTAGACGCCCCCGGCCTCGGCCAGGCCGGCGTGCTCGCCGACGGCGTCCACCCGCCCCCGGTCGAGGACGACGATGCGGTCGGCGTGCCGGACGGCCGAGAGCCGGTGGGCGACCACCAGGACGGTCCGGCCGCTCGCGGCGTTCACCAGTTCGCGGACGATCTGCGCCTCCCGGCGTTCGTCGACCGAGCTGGTGGCCTCGTCGAGGACGAGTACCGGTGCGTCGGCCAGCAGGGCCCGGGCCAGCGCCAGCCGCTGGCGCTGGCCGCCGGACAGGGTGGCGCCGCGCTCGCCGAGGACGGTGGCGTAGCCGTCGGGGAGGGCGGCGATCTCGTCGTGGACGCCGGCGGCGCGCGCCGCGTCGGCCAGTTCGCCGTCCGTGGCGTCCGGCCGGGCCAGGCGCAGGTTGGCGGCGATGGTGTCGTGGAAGAGGTAGGTCTCCTGGGAGACCACGGCGATGCCCTGCCGCAGCGAGTCCAACGCGTATGCGGTCGTGGGGAGCCCGTCGAGGGCGATCCGGCCCGCCTGCGGGTCGTGGTGGCGCAGGAGCAGGGCCAGGAGGGTGGACTTGCCGGCGCCGGAGGGGCCGACGATCGCGGTGGTCCGTCCGGCCGGCGCGGTGAAGGAGACACCGCGCAGGACGGGGTCCTTCGCACCGCCGTAGGTGAATTCGACGTTCTCGAAGCGCAGTTCGGGCGGCCCCGGCCAGTGCGCGGGCACCGTCCCGGCGTCGCGGACGGCCGGCTCGGCGGTGCGCAGCGCCGCGATTCCGTCCGCGGCCGAGGCCCCCAGGTATCCGGCGTGCCACTCGCGGGCCAGGTCCCGCACCGGCCGGAAGCACTCGGAGGCCAGCAGCAGCGCCAGATAGGTGCCGGTCGCCGCGGTGGATCCGGTGACGGCCGACCAGCACGCCAGGAGCGCGGCGGCCGCGGTGCCGCCCTGGACGGCGAGGTCGGTGATGCCGGTGTCGGCCAGGGAGACCCGCAGCTTGGCGACCGTCGCCCGGTGCAGCGCCGCCGAGCGCTCCTCCAGGCGCTCGCGGGTGCGGCCGACCGCGCCGGCGGCGCGCAGGGCGGGCATGCCCTGGAGGGCCTCCAGGTAGTCGGCGCCCAGCCCTTCGTAGGTGTCCCAGTGCTCCCTGCCGCGCCGGGCCAGCAGCCGGTCCCAGGCGCGCGGCCCGCACAGGGCGAGCAGCAGGGCGGGGACGAGGCCGAGGAGCGCCACCGGTTCCACGGCGGCCAGGACGGCGAGCACCAGGGGAGGCACGGTCAGGGTCACCAGAAGCTGGGGCAGGTAGCGGGAGACATAGGCGTCGACGCCCTCCACCCCGTCGACGAGGGTGGTGCGCACCGCCCCGGCGCGCGCCGGGGCTCCCCCGGACCGGGGGGCGGACGAGGCCAGGTGCGCGGGTCCCAGTCGGCCGAGGCGGCACAGGAGTTCGTCCCGCAGGGCCACCCGCACCCGGGCCCCGGCGCGGGTGGCGGTGCGCCGCTGCCGGACGGCGAGCCCGGCACGGGCGGCGACGGCGGCGAGTACGGCGGCCGGCAGCCACGGGAGCCTGCCGGTCTGCCCGCGGGCCAGGTCGGCGAGCGCGACGGCCAGCAGCGCGGCCTGTGCCAGGTGGGTGAGGGTGACGGCGCCCTGCAGGAGGGTGGCCGCCAGCAGGGGGCGCCGTGCGCGCAGCGCGGCACGGCGCAGTTCGGGGTGGACGATCACGTGGTGTTCTCCTCGTCGGCGTGGCGGGTGCCGAGGGCCAGTGCGTGGACGATCCAGTCCCGGCCCGGCGCGCCGCCGAGGGCGGCGCCGAGGTCCGCCTGTTGCCAGGAGCCGACGGGCCGGGCGGCCAGTCCGTGGCGCAGGGCGGCCAGTTGGGCCAGGTGGACGGCGAATCCGGCCCGCAGATGGGTGCGGCGGATGTGCGGCGCGTCGGCGTCCGCGGGGCAGCCGTGGGCGAGCAGGACGGCGCCGGCGCCGGCGATCCAGGCCTGGCCCGCGGCCCAGGCCGCCAGTGTCGGGCGGGCCTCTCCGGCGGCGTACCGGCGCACCTCCGTGCCGTCGGCGGCCGGCTCGACCAGGCCGGGGTCCGGTGGTCCGACGGCGGCGCACCAGCGCAGTTCGCCGCCTCCCGCCCGGGCGGCGGCGGCCAGGACGGCCCGCAGCGCGCCCGGGGGCGGGGCGCCCGTCAGCGGTGGCGGGTCGCTGCGGCGGGCCCGCAGTTCGGCGGGGGTGGGTGTGTCCCGCGGCGGTGGTGTGCCGCCGGGCGGAGGGATGCGCACGGTGGCCAGTGGGTTCTCGGCGAGTCCGTCCAGGCGGACCTCGGGCTCGCCACAGCCCAGCGCGCGGGCGGCGAGGAGGAGCGCCGCGGCGGCGTGCCCGGTGTCCAGCAGCAGCAGCGGCCAGGCCCGGTGGCCGTAGTGGGAGACCGTGCGCCGGGCGGTGACGGACAGGCGGGTGGTCATGCCCGCCGGTGTGCCGCCGGGTGGCCGGCCGAGGCGGTGCACGCGGTGGCGCAGCGGGTCGTAGCCGTAGCGGCCGGGCGGCAGGGAGCAGTCGGTTCCCACGGCCAGTTCGGCGTCCACCGGGTGCAGCGCGCCGGCGGAGGGTGCGGGCCGCAGGCGCCCGGAGCCGTCCGGGGCGGCCAGGGACAGGCGCAGTACGGCGTCCAGATCGATCTCTCCCACGGCCGCGCCCGGGATGGGCAGCGGTGGCCCGGGCCAGGCCCGGGCGGCGGGGCCGGCGGGCGTGTCCGGGCCGGGGGGCTCGGGGGACCGGGCGAGGGCGAGGGCGGCGACGAGATCCGCCGGGTGGTCGCCGGAGGTGTGTTCCGCACAGGTGTGTTCCATGGCGCGGCCCTCACATGTGGGGCGGGGGTGCCAGGGTGAAGTCCTCCGGCCCGGTGGGGGCGGTCGTACGCCAGCCCCGCCCGACGGCGGCGTCGGCCAGGCGCGGGCAGCCGAAGTACCCGAAGGCGGCCGGGGCGTTCGGCAGGAGCCCGGAGACCAGGACGCGGGCGACGCGCAGCGGGGTCTCGGCCACGTCCTCGGTGGTGAGGTCGAACGCCATGACGCGGTGACCGCGTTCGCGCAGCGCGCGCTCCAGCCCCTCCCGGCTGCCGGGCTCGACCGCGCCGATGGGCACCGTCCCGAGCGCGGGCTCGGTGAAGCGCCGGGCCTGGGGAGCCATCCGCTCGTCCAGCCACACCTGTACGTGCGCTCCCAGGTCCCGCACGTGCTCGAACTCCTCGCCGCAGGCGTCGAGGTAGCGGCGGTCGGCGCGGTGGTCCAGGTAGAGCCCGCGGGCGAGCAGGCCGGCCTCGACGGCCTGGAACACCCAGCCGTCGGGGTCGGTCAGGCCCTGGGTGAAGACCCAGGTGTGGACGGCCTCCAGCACGGCCTTGCGGGCGGCCTCGGCCGGGTCGTACTTGCAGGCGAATCCGGCGGCGTACAGGCCCAGGCGGGGGTCGTGGACGAGCGCGGCCATGCAGGGGGCGAACTCCGAGGGCATCTCGACGAGATGGAGGTCGAGCGCGGCCCCGGCGAGGTCGTCGGTGAGGCCGGGCACGCCGGCCGGGTCGATGCCGCGCGCCGGTCCGTCCAGGTGCCACCACAGCTCCAGGGCGTCGCGTTCGACGATCTCCAGCAGGCCGCGTTCGACCGCGTCGTCGAAGCCCTGGCCGGTGGCGATGCCGGCGTAGTTGAGGTGGTGGGTGCGGGGCAGGGAGCGCAACTCTCCCTGGCGCCAGTTGAGGTGGGTGAGCGCGACCGGTGCCCAGACCTCGGCGGTCGTTCCGTCGGGCAGGTGCTCGGTGCCGCGTGTCCACAGGGCCGGGGTGTCGTCGGTGAGGGGGCGGTAGGGGAACCTCTCCCGGGCGTACTGCCACGGCGCGTAGGCCGGCAGCTCCCCCGGTCCGTACAGCCGCAGCCCCTTGTCGGCCAGTTCGGCGGCCGTGGCGTGCAGCGGGGCGTCCGGGTGGCCGGGCGGCGGTACGCGGTTGCCGCAGTAACGTTCCACCCCCTCGGCGACCGCGGCGAGGTGAGCCTGTTCGGGGTCGCCGAAGGTAGTGCCCAGGGAGACCCGGTCGGCGGGCCACAGGCCGAGTCTGCGCGCGTCGGATATCTCGGCCGTGAACGCGGTGTAGCGGGGCGGCGCGCCCGCGGGGTGCTCGACGGGCTTGACCTTGCGGACGACGCCGCAGACGGGGTCGACCAGGGCCTGGAGCGGCAGCGCGGTCATCGCAGGATCTCCTCGGCGGGTTCGGTGGGGGCGGGGCGGGACGGAAGTACGTGCAGCAGCAGGGCCACGCTGCCGGGGTCGACCTCCCGCCGGGAGGCGAGCAGCCGCTCGGCGGTCATCGGGTCCTCCCCGGTGTGCGGGTTGCGGGCGTGGGCCGGGAAGTGGTGTCCGGAGATCTCCAGGCGCAGCCGGGTGCCCGCCCGCAGTCGGCGCGCGATCCGGCCCAGGCCGATGGTGAACTCCGCTTCCCGGCCGGGTGGTTCCTCGCGCCGGACGATGCCGGTGGCCAGTCGCTCGGCCCTGCCGTCCGGGGTGAGGGCGACGAGCCGGGCGGCCCAGTCGGCGGACGGGGTGCCGGCCGCGGCCCGCAGCCGTATCCGCGCGGGGCCGACCGCGTCGAGCGGGCGGGGCAGCGGTGGGGTGACCAGCAGACACCGGTCGGGCGTTCCGGTGGTGGGGACGGTGAGAGCGTCGGAGCGGACGGGGCGTTCGGGATCGGCGGTGAAGGCGCGGCCGTGCAGGAGCCGCGGCCGCTGGGTGCGCGGCTCGCCCTCGGTGCCGGCGGGCAGCCACCGGTCGGCGCCGCCCAGCGCCAGCGCGCCGCGGTGTCCGGGGGCGAGTTCACCGGCGAGGGCTCGGTGGGCCCAGCCGGCGTACAGCTCACCGAGGTTCACCCGGTGGGCTGGTCCGGCGCCGGGACCGGGCGCGGTGGTCAGGCCGTGTCCCCAGGGGCCCGCCAGCAGCCGCGCCGAGGGGCCTCCCCAGGCGCGCCACAGGGCTTCGGTGTCCTCGGCGAAGGGGTCGTGGAGGCCGCCCACCGCGAGCAGGGGGACCGTCGCGTGTGCCGCCCGCGACACCGGGCGGCCCCGGTCGCGGCGGTGCCACAGGCCCGCCCAGGAGGGCAGGTCCCGGCCCAGCCGCTCGGGCAGGCCGGTCAGCGGCAGGTGGTCGAGCAGGCCGGGGTCGGCGGCGAGGGCCTTCTCCAGGGCGTTCTCGTCGGAGTCGCTCCGGTCGCCGTGGGCGGCCCACCATCCGGCACGGGCCAGCAACCGCTCCACACCGGAGGGTTCGCGCGCGGTCTCGGCGGCGCCGAGGGCGGGTACGGCGGCGAGGACGGCGTCGGGGCGGGCGTCCCCGGGCGCGTCGAGGGCGAGGACGAGGGCGCAGTGGGCGGCGTAGGAGGCGCCGGCGGCCACCAGCCGGCCGTCGCTCCACGGCTGCCGCCGGATCCAGCGGGCGGCCTCCGCCCCGTCGGCGGTCTCGTGCTCGTACGGCTGCCAGCGCCCCGGCGAGGCGAACCGGCCGCGTACGTCCTGGACGACGGCGGCGAACCCGTGGCGGGCCCAGCCGCTCGCCTCGGCCCGGTGCCGCAGGCGGTCGTACGGGGTGCGCAGGAGGACCGCGGGGAAGGGGCCGCGGCCCGCGGGGAGGCGGAGGTCGGTGGCCAGTCCCCCGACGGTGGCGCCGGACGGCGTCATCCGTTCTTCCCCGGTGCCGGGGTGACCTCGGGCATCGGGGCGACCGCGGGCACGGGGAGGACGGGGTGCTCGGTGACCGTCAGGGTACGCAGGTCCACGCGTCTGAGCCGGCGCCGTGCCGGGAGGGCGGTCTCCTCGGGGGTGCCGGTGGCCCACCGCAGCAGGTCGTCGGCGAGCAGTGCCGCGAGCAGGCCCGCGGCGGAAGGGGTGAGTCCGGCCGGCGCGCCGGTGGCACGGGGTCCGCTCCAGTAGGCGGCCAGTTCCCGGTGGGCGGGGGTGGCGGCGAGCCGGCGGGCCCTGACATGGGCCGAGGTGACGTCCTCGGGAGCGGCGGCGAGCGGCTCGACGTACGCCTGCCGGCCCTCGCGGTGGCAGCGCAGCCAGGCGACGCCGTGTGCGGGCAACCGGTCCGCGGCGTCCCACAGTCCGTCGGGCACGGGTCCGTCCAGGCACCACACGACGGCGGCGGGGTCGTCGTGGAGCAGATCGTCCGGGCCGTCCGGGCCGTCCGGGCCGTCCGGCGACGCGCCGGGGACGGCCGCCGGAGCGGTGCGCGGCCGGGCGCCCAGTGCGGTCAGCTGGGCGGCGAGCGGTTCGGTCAGCACCGGGTCGCCCAGCAGGCGGACGTTCTGGCGGGCGGCGGGCCACTCCGGGCTCGGCGAACCGTCCGTCAGATAGCCGGCCTCCTCGAACGCCTTGACGACCCGGCTCTGTTCCCCGTCCGCCGGCGCTCCCGCGGCGCCGGAGAGAAGGGTGAACAGGGCGTCCTCGTCCGCGCCCCGTGTCCTGACGCCGAGGAACTCCCCCTCGGGGGTGCGGACGGCGAGGCCCCGCCCGGGTACGGCGACGACCTCGACACCGGGTGCGAGCTGACTGCGGGACACGGCGGTCCTCCTGGAAGCGGGTTGACGGGGAGCCGGCGGTAGGGCGGCGGGACGGGCGTGGGTCCGCCCGGATGGCGCCGGGCGGACCCACGATCGGGGGCTGGGCCCCCGCTTGCTTCTCGCTTACTCCTCGGTGTCCTCGAAGGGGTTCTCGACGAGGGCGTTGGAGTGGGAGGCCGAGTCGTGGGCCAGCTGGCCCGGGTCGGCGATCGGCGCGAAGACCTGCTCGTTGTCCATGAACTCTCCTTGTTCGTAAGGGAGGTACGGCGTTCGGACGAGCGCCGCGCTCACACTCTAGTGAATATGATTTTCATATTCTATACCTGGGAGAGGGTGATCTGGGTAACACACCGGCCATCCCCCCTCGGGATCCCGGCCGACCCGCCCGGCCACCTTCAGCACATCCGCCAGCAGCTCCGGCGTGACCACCTCCCGCGGCGGCCCGTCGGCCACCACACGGCCGTCCCGCAGCGCGACGATCCGCTCGGCGAACCGGGCCGCGTGGGCCAGGTCGTGCAGCACCATCACCACGGTGAGCCCGCGCTCCTCGCGCAGCCGGACCACCGTCCGCAGCACGTCGAGCTGGTGGTGCAGGTCCAGGTAGGTGGTCGGCTCGTCGAGCAGCAGGACGCGGGTGTCCTGGGCCAGTGCCATCGCCAGCCGCACCCGCTGCCGCTCGCCCCCCGACAGCGCGTCGACGTCGCGGTCGGCCCACCCCTCCACGCCGACGTCCCGCAGCGCCCGGCGTACGACGGGGTCGTCGCCCCCGCGCAGCATGCCCAGCGGGCCGCGGGCCGCGTACCGCCCCTGCCGCACCAGGTGGCCCACCGTCATCCCCGGCACGGCGGGCGCGGACTGGTGCAGCAGCGCCACCCTCCGGGCCGTGGCGCGCCGGGACAGCCGGGCCAGGTCGTCCCCGCCGAGCAGTACGCGCCCCTCGTCCGGCCGCAGCAGCCCGGCGGCCAGCCGCAGCAGGGTCGACTTGCCGCAGCCGTTGAGGCCGATGAGGGCGGTCAGCTCGCCCGGCCGGACGGTCATGTCGACGCCCCGCAGCACGGGCCGCTCCGGATATCCGAAGCGGACCCCCTCGATACGGATCCCCACGGATCCGGATTCGGTGTCGGCGCCGGTATCGGTGTCGGTGTCGGAGACGGATTTGGTGCCGGTCAACGGGCTTTCTCCTTCGGTTCTAGAACGTACGGTCCGGCGTGCGGCGCACGACGGCCAGCAGCAGCACGGCGCCCAGGCAGGCGGTGAGCGCCCCGACCGGCAGCGTGAGCCGTCCGGACTCCAGCACCGCCGCCAGCAGTCGCGAGGAGAGCTGCGCCGCCGCGTCCGCCCCGCACACCACGACCGCGCCCACCGCGGCGGCGCCGGGAAGGCTCACCCGCAGGTCCGCGCCGAAGAGGGCCACGGCCAGGTGCGGGACGAGCAGCCCCACGAAGCCCAGCGCCCCGACGGCGGCCACCGCGCCCGCGGTCAGCGCCACCGCGCACAGCAGGGCCAGGGTCCGGGCCCGCCGGGCGGACAGGCCCGCGGCCAGGGCGATGTCGTCCCCGCAGCGCAGCAGGGTCAGCGGGCCGGCCAGCAGCCAGGCCGCGCTCCCCCACAGCAGCGCCCACGGCCACAGCAGGTGCCAGTGCTGCCACACCCGGCCCTCCGTGGTGCCCACCAGCCACTGCACGACGCTGCCGAGCTCGCCCGGCTCCACGAGGAGCACCATGGCGGTGAGCCCGCCGAGCACCGCCGACACCAGCACCCCGTGGACGGCGGTCTGCGCGGGGTCGCCGCGGCCGCGGCCGGCCAGCAGCCACAGCAGCGCCGCTCCGCCGCACCCGCCCGCGCACGCGGCGAGGACGACCGCCAGTGGGGAGTCCCACCCGGCCAGCCCCAGGGCCGTCGCGGTGACGGCCCCGAGCACGGCTCCGGGCGTCACGCCCGTCACCTCGGGCCCGGCCAGGGGGTTGCGCAGCGCGGACTGCAGCACCAGCCCCGCCACGGCGAGGCCGGCGCCCGCGCCGAGGGCCACCAGCGTTCTGGGCAGGCGCAGTCGCATCAGGATGTGGCGTTCGGTCGCGTCACCACCGCCGGCCAGGACTTCCCAGACCGTGCCCGGGGACATGCCCCGCCCCGCCACCAGTTCCACCGCGGCGCACACCGCGGCCAGTGCCGCCAGCACCGCGAAACGCCGGCTCACCGCACCCCCTCCGTTCCGGTCCCGCCACGCCGGGAACGGCCGCCTCGGCCGCGGCCGGCCGACCGCGTCAGGAGGACCCCGGCCGGCACGCCCAGCAGCGCCGTCCAGGCGCCGACCGGCGTCTCCACGGGCGCCAGCGCCAGCCGGGCCGGGACGTCGGCGACGGTGACGACGACGGCGCCCCACGCGGCGGACCAGGGCAGCCAGCGCACCGCCCCGGCCGCGGGGGCGAACCGCCGGGCCAGGTGCGGGGCGAGGAAACCCACCCATGCCACGGGCCCGCACACGGCCGTCACGGGGGCGATCAGCACCACCGCGACGGCCAGCGCGGCCAGCCGTGCCCGCTGGGCGCGCACGCCCAGCGCCTCGGCGTCCTCGTCGCCCAGCCGCATCACCGAGAGCACCGGCGCGCACAGCACGAGAGCGGGCGCGACGACGAGCAGCCAGGGCCACAGGCCCGCGACGTCGTCCCAGGTGCGGGCGGACAGGGAGCCGAGCAGATAGCGGTAGATGAGCTGGAGGTCGAGCTGGTCGGCCATGACCATCAGGACCAGCAGCGCGGCCTGCAGCGCGGCGGCGACCGCCGCACCGGTCAGCAGCACGGCGGACGGGCTGCGGCCCAGCCCGGCGGCGAACAGCGTGAGCCCGCCGCCGAGCGCGGCGCCGCCGATGGCCAGCAGGGGCTGGACGGCCGCCGGCAGGGACACCGCCAGCACCAGGGGCGCGGCCACCCCCAGCGCGGCCCCGGAGGAGACGCCCAGCATCTCCGGTACCGCCAGGGGGTTGCGCAGCGCCTCCTGGAGCACGAGCCCCGCCGCCCCCAGGCAGGCGCCGGCGACGAGCGCCAGTACCAGGCGGGGCACACGCAGTTCGGTGACGACGATCCCGGCGAGTGTGGCGTCTCCCTCCAGTACCGTGCCGGCGAGCCGGTGCGGCGGGACGTGGGGGGTGCCGAGGCTCAGCGCGCAGACCGAGGAGACGGCCAGCAGCACGGCCACCAGGAGCGGCTGCCGCCACCGTGCCCGGCGCGGGGAGCGCCGGGCACGCGCCGCCGCGTCCTCCGCGCCGGTGCCCTGCGCCCCGGTTCCCGCTGCCGCGTTCTCCTTCGCCCCGGTGGGCGCGGGGACGGGCGCCCTCACCGCAGCGCGGCCGTGGCCTCGTCGAGGACGATGCCCAGCGAGCGGGTGCCCCGGCCCTTGGCCCACACCTCCGAGTCCACCTCGTGGACGTCACCGTCGCGCACCGCCGGGATCTTGCCCCACAGAGGGTTGTCCGCCAGCTTCTCCGAGAGCTTGCCGTCCGCGTCGCCGAAGCTCATCGTCTCGACGAAGAGCACGTCGACACCCTCGGCGAGGATCTCCTCGAGGCTGTAACTTCCCTCCACGCCACGGGACTTCCAGGGGTAGTCGGCGATCTTGGGGAAGAGGCTGGCGGCCACGTCGGTCTCCGGGGCGGCCACGCCGAAGTTCTCGTCGCTCCCGTAGATGACGAGCGCGGTCCTGCCGCTCGGGTTCTTCTCGGCCTCGGCGAGCTTGGTCCGGAAGGCCTTCTCCGCTTCCTCCCCCTCGCCGGTGCGGCCGGTGAGGGCGGCGACGTCGCGCAGATAGCCGACGCTGTCCTCCCAGGTCTCGGGCTGCATGGCCCAGAACGTGGTGGCGCCCTTCAGGGCGGGGGCGAGTTTGCCGTGGGTGTCCCCCAGCCCGATCACGAGGTCGGGCTTGTGGGAGAGGATCGCCTCGACCTCCGGGGCTATGAACCCTCCGGGGATGACGTCGACCTCCTTCGCCTTCTCCTCCCCCAGGAAGCCGGGGTGGGCCAGCAGCGCGCTGTTGGTGGCCGCCGGGACGATGCCCAGTTCGGTCAGGATGTCGTCGCAGAGGGCGAACAGGCAGACGATCCGCTCCGGTTCACCGTCCAGGGAGATCCGGGTGCCGTTGGTGTCGGTCAACTTGCTTGCGGCCTTGATGGGTTCGACGGTGACCTCCGTCCTCGCCCCGGATTCGGCCTCGCCGTCCGCGGGCTCGCCGGACGGTGAGCCGCAGCCGGCCAGAACAAAGCCCAGTACCGCTGCGGCGAGCCGGCCACGGACGGATCTCGACGGTGAACGCAGCATTGACGCCCTCGTTTCTTCTCGGGGAGAGCCGGAACACGCCGAAGATACATGATAATCGTTTTCACTACACCGGCTCACTGGAGGACCCCATGCCCGCCACCGACCCCACACTGCTCGTCTCCGACCACGTGGACGGCTCCCTGTACGCGCTGACCGTGCCGGACGGCACCGTCACGCACCGCCTGACCGGCCGGCACATCTCGGAGCACGCAGGCTTCCTGGCACTGCCGGGAGGCCGGGTGGCCTGCGTCGACGACCGCCGGGGGGAGTTGCTGGTGCTCGACCCCTTCGGCGGCGATCTCGTGGAACTCACGGTCCCGGTCGCCGTGCCGGCCGAGCACCTCGCCTGCGACCCGTCCGGCCGCCGACTGGCCGTCACCACCGGCCTGGGGAGGAACACCGAGCCGTGGTCGGACCTGCTGACGGTCGTCGACCTGGCCACCGGAGAGGCCTCCCGGGTGCGCACCCGGGCCGGTGAACCGGGGGTGACGGTGCCGGACGACGGCGATCCGCTGGTCGTACTGCGGCACCGGGAGCCGGGTGCGCTCGCCGTCCACCGGTTCGCCGACCTTCTCGCGGCGCCGCCCGGCTGCCCGCCGGCCACGCCCCGCACGCTCCTGCCGCTGCCGGACGACGGACACGGGGACGCGTACGCGCCCGGCCCGGGACGGGTGTTCGCGGCCACGGGCGAGGGGGTGCACCGGGCCCGGAGGACGGGTGGCGGACTCACGGCCGAGCCGGTGATTCCGTGGGGGGCGCCCGCCCGGGGCTGGTACCTGCGCCTCGACACCCGCCGACAGGCGCTGTGGAGCACGCTGCGCGGCGGCGCACCGGACCCGTCGGGGTGGCCGGAGTGGACCAACCAGGCGTGGCGCCACGATCTGGAGACGGGCCGCACCCGTCTCACCGATCTCGGCCCCGGCCTGGTCTTCCGCCTGGCCCTCTCCCGGCACCACGCGGCCTTCGCCCGCGTCCACCCCGACGGCGACGAGCTGGTCCTGCTGGACGCGGACGGCCCGGACGGCACCGTCCGCCGCCTCCCCCTGGCCGCCATGGACGGCGCCCCGCGCCGCGGCGGCACCCCCTGGGAGGGGGTCCAGCGCAGGGCGGTGGCCGCCTCGCCGGGCTCCGACTGGGTCGCCGTCAGCCGCGGCGGCCACGGCGAGGTGCACATCGTCGACGCGGAGACGGGCCGTGAGGCGGCCCGCCCGCGGCTGGACACACCGCTGCACCACGGCGGTCACATGGTGCTGCGCGCGCGGGGCGACGGTGCCGAGGGCGACCCCGTGGGCCGCTGACCCCGGGGGAGGGGGCGGGACCGCCGTCTCCGCTCCCGTCGCGGCCCGGCCGCCCGGCCGCCCGGCCGCCCGGGGCCCGCTCCCCCGCTCAGTCCTCGCCGAACACCGTCCGCAGCAGGAGCAGGGCGATGTCGTCGGTGCGCTGCCGGGTGGGGCGGACCCCCTGGATGACGGCGTCGACGAGGCGCTCCAGATCCCCGTCGGGGGCGTCGGCCAGATGGCGGGCGAGACCGGCGGTGGCCTCGTCGGGGTCGCCGCCCGGGGTCTCGACGAGACCGTCGGTGTAGAGGGCGAGGACCGCGCCGGCCGGCAGGGATGTGTCGAAGACCTGGTAGTCGGTGTCCGGTTCGACGCCCAGCAGCAGGCCGGGCGGGACGTCCAGGGGACGGGTGCGGCCGTCGGGCAGGCGCAGGAGCGGGGAGGGGTGACCGGCGCTGGCCATGCTCGCGCACCGCCGCGCCAGATCGAGGTGGACGTAGAGGCAGCTGGTGAACAGCCCGGGGTCGAGATCGGTCAGGAGCCGGTTGGTGCGCGCGAGCACCTGGTCCGGGGGGACTCCGGCGGTGGCGTGGGCGTGGATGGCGGTACGGACCTGGCCCATCAGGGCGGCGGCTGCGACGTTGTGTCCCTGGACATCGCCGATGACGGCGGCCGCGGTGCTGTCGCTGAGGCGGATGAGGTCGTAGAAGTCGCCGCCGATCTCCATGCCCCGGGTGGCCGGCAGGTAGCGGGCGGCCACCCGCAGCCCGGGGACGGCGGGCAGGGTGTGGGGCAGCAGCGCCTGCTGGAGACCGTGGGCGATCTGGTGCTTGGTGTCGTACAGTCGCGCCCGGTCCAGCGCCTGGGCGATGAGCCCGGCCAGGGAGGTGAGCACCGCGCGTTCCTCGGCGGTGAACGCGTGGGGCCGGCCGTAGGACAGGGTGCAGCAGCCCACGGGCCGCCCCGAGATGCTCAGCGGCAGATACGCCCACGCCTGCTTCCCCGTCGTCCGCGGCAGGCCGGGGTACTCGCGCTCCATCTCCTCCGGGGAGGAGTAGAACAGCGGCGCACCCTCGGCGAGTACCCGTCCGGCCGGGGTGAGGGCGGTGTCCAGCGACACGCCCTCGAGCCGCTCGATGGCCGCCGTGGCGTAGCCGCGGTGGCCGATGATGCGCAGCCGGCCGCTCTCCAGGACGGACAGGACCACCCCCTCGGCATCGAAGGCGGGCATGATCTGGTCGGCGATGAGGTCGACCACGTCCCGCACCCCCACGGTCTCGGTCAGGGCCGCGGCCAGGTGCATCAGCTGGTAGAGCTGTCCGGCTCTCGCCGGAGCGGCCCTCCCGGCCCGCTCGCCGTGGACCGGTGCGGGGTGGGAGCCGGTGCCCGCGGGTTCGATGCGTACGCTGATGCCGCTGGCGTCCGGGTAGAGCCGGAAGTCGAGCCACCGGCCGGGCGGGCGGCGGGCGGCGAAGGAGACGGGTTCGCGGCTGACGACAGCGGCACGGTAGCGGTCCTCGTAGACCGGGTCGTCCAGCCAGGGCAGCGTGTGCCACGGGCGGGTGCCCAGCAGCTCGGCGGCGCTGCGGCCCAGCAGTTCGGCGCCGCCGGAGCTGACGAAGGTCATGCGGCCCTCCAGATCCAGCGCGCAGCTGCCGCCGGGCAGGCGCTCGGCGAAGTCCTCGGCGGCCAGCGCCGACTGCGACCTGCCGGTGCGCACCGTGCGGGCGCTCAGCAGCCGGGGCCGGGCCGGGGCCTGGACCGGTCGGCCCGCGTCCTCCTCCTCTTCCAGCAGCCGTGCCAGCCTCCGGCAGCCGAAGACGATGTTGTCGCGCCGCCGCCCGGAGATCCTCGGTGAGTGGGTGCCGGGCCACAGCAGCAGCAGCGCTCCCCAGGAGCGGTCCGCGGCGACGGGGGCGGCGGCCAGGGCGAAGTGGTAGGGCGCCGTCAGCGCCGCGCGCGGATAGATCCGGGCCATGTCCTCCTGGCCGCCCACCCACACCAGGCGGTCCTCGCGCACCGCGTCGGCCGCCGGGACCGGTGCGGCCAGCCCGACGCTCTTCCACGGTTCGACGAAGCCGGGCGGCGCCCCGCACATCATCGCCAGGCGCAGCACGTCGCCGTCCGGGGTCAGCAGGTACAGGCCGCCGGCGGACGCGCCGGTGCCGCGCACCACTTCCAGGAACTCCGTCTCCAGCCGGTCCTGCGCGGCCGTCGTGTCATCGGCCCCGGCCACCGTGCGCTCCCCTCCGGCCCCGCTCGGGGGCCAGGCCGCCGGGCGGGGTCCCGGCCGCTCCGCCCGCGGCGCCGCACGGTGTGCGGCAACGGTGCGCCGCCCCCGTCCGTCCCGGTGGCGGCGCACCGCGACAGGCATGCCAGAGATGTTCCATACAAGAAGATTATGGCGCTTTCGGATCAGTGGCGCGCTGTCGCCCCATCCGAGGGGCCCGGGCGTACCGCGTACCGCGTGCGGTCAGGCGGTCTCGTCGACGGCGCGGGCCAGGGTGCGCAGGCCCTCCTCCAGCTCGTCCGGGGCCGCGGTGAGCGGCGGGAGCAGCTTGACGACCTCGTTCCCGGGGCCGGAGGTCTCCACCAGCAGCCCCAGCTCGAAGGCGCGGGCGCACACCCGGGCGGCGCGCCCGGCGTCGGCGAAGGTCAGCCCCCAGGCCAGGCCGCGGCCCCGGTATCCGGCCCCGCTCCGGCGGTGCTCGCGGGCGATCTCGTCCAGTGCGGCCTCGACCTGCTCGCCGCGGGCGAGCGTCTGCTTCTCCGTTCCGCTGTCGGCCCAGTAGGCGTCCAGAGCCGCGGTGGCGGTGACGAAGGCGGGGTTGTTGCCGCGGAAGGTGCCGTTGTGCTCGCCGGGCTCCCACACGTCCAGCCCGGGCCGGAACAGGGTCAGCGCCATCGGCAGGCCGTAGCCGCTGATGGACTTGGACAGCGTGATGACGTCGGGGACGATGCCCGCCTCCTCGAAGGAGAAGAAGCCGCCGGTGCGGCCGCAGCCCATCTGGATGTCGTCGACGATCAGCAGCATGTCCCAGCGGCGGCACAGACCGGCCAGGGCGCGCAGCCACTCGGCCCGGGCGACGTTGACGCCGCCCTCGCCCTGGACCGTCTCGACGATCACGGCGGCCGGCCGGCTCAGGCCCGAGCCGCGGTCCTCCAGCAGCCGCTCGAACCACAGGAAGTCCTCGACCCTGCCGTCCAGGTAGTTGTCGAACGGCATGGGCACGCCGTGGACCAGGGGGACGCCGGCGCCGGCGCGCTTGAAGGCGTTGCCGGTCACCGCCAGCGCTCCGAGCGACATGCCGTGGAAGGCGTTGGTGAAGGACACCACCGTCTCGCGCCGCTTGACCTTGCGGGCCAGCTTCAGGGCCGCCTCGACGGCGTTGGTGCCGGTCGGGCCGGGGAACATCACCTTGTGGTCCAGGCCGCGCGGCCGCAGGACCAGGTCACGGAAGGTCTCCAGGAAGGCGCGCTTGGCCGTGGTGGACATGTCCAGGCCGTGGGTGACGCCGTCGCGTTCCAGGTAGTCCAGCAGGGCGCGTTTGAGGACCGGAGGGTTGTGGCCGTAGTTGAGGGCGCCCGCCCCGGCGAAGAAGTCCAGGTACACATGGCCGTCCTCGTCCTGGAGACGGCAGCCGTGCGCGTACTCGAAGACCCTCGGCCAGCCCCGGCAGTAGCTGCGCACCTGGGACTCCAGGGTGTCGAAGACGGAGGTCTCGGCTTCGGTGATGGTCATGATGGTGTGCTCCTCGGTGGATGTGGTGCCGGGCGGCGTGCCGTCCGCACGCGGGCGGGCCGGGTGGCGGGTCAGGGCCGGGCGGCACGGGGCAGCGGCCCGATGCGGTACAGCACCTCGGGGCCGTGACCGTCCGGGAAGAGTTCCGGGCCGAACAGCGCCTCGCGCTCCAGCGCCGCGCCGTGCCGCCGGGCGAAGAGCGCGAACAGCCGGTCGGAGGCGGTGTTCCCCGGCGCGACGGTGGCCTCCAGGCGCCGGATCCCGCGCGGGGCCGACCGGGCGGCCAGGTGGTCCAGCATGGCGCCGGCCAGGCCGCGCCCGCGGTGCTCCTCGTCCACCGCGACCTGCCAGACGACCAGCGTGCCGGGCCGGTCCGGACGCAGGTAGCCGGTGACGAAGCCGACGGGCGCGCCGCACTCGCCGCGCGCCACCGCGGAGGTCCGGGCGAAGTCCCGGAACCACAGCAGGTAGCTGTAGGAGGAGTTGAGATCGAGCACGCGGGAGTCGCGGGCGATGCGCCACACGGCGGCACCGTCCTCGACACCGGGCGTCTCGATCAGGGGTTCCGTCTGCGTCGCCATGGCTTCACCTCCACCGCGGCCGGTGTCCGATGCCCCGGCGGCCTTCGCCGGACGGAGTCGGCCACCGGGAGCCCGGTACTGCCGGGCGCGGATTTCGCGGAGCAATCACCTGCGTTGTCGGACGGTCCTTCCGGTGCGCGGGTCAACTGGCGGGCCGTCGGCTCCGTTCGGCAGGTTTCCCGCGCTTTACGGCACCCATCGAAAGTTACTCCGGTGACTTCCGGGCGGCTACCGAAGAATTTCCCGCCTTTTCCCGTACTGAGCCGGATGCGGTGGGAAAACAGCGGAAAGGCTTGTCCGGCTGGCCCCGAAGCCCAGCCCAAAGGTCACCCGAACGGCGGAACACACAGCACTGCGGCGCGGGCCTTCCCGCCCCGGGGCGCCCACCGGAGGCGGCGCCCGCTTTCGCGCTGTGAAAGTTTCCGCCGGGCGCGGCCCGTCGGCGCAGTTCGCGCCCGGCG
Source organism: Streptomyces mangrovi (assembly GCF_900114215.1). Classification (GTDB taxonomy): domain Bacteria; phylum Actinomycetota; class Actinomycetes; order Streptomycetales; family Streptomycetaceae; genus Streptomyces; species Streptomyces barkulensis. The sequence goes on from NZ_FOSG01000007.1 coordinate 32,860, forward strand.
GCAGAGGTCGAGACCACAGAGAGTGCCTGGAGCGTCTTTACAGAGCGACCGCCCACATGCGTCACTTATGACGCGTGCACGTCAATAGAGTCGCGCCGGCACGGCCGGGCCGGCGCGCTCGTCCGCACCGACGGCATCACCCAGCACCTCCTCCCCTCCCCCCACTCCCGCCTTCACCGAGCGCCAGGAGGAAGCCATGCGCCCGCACAGACCCCTCTCCCCCCACCGCCGGCTGAGAACCACCGTGGTCGGCGTACTCACCGCCGTACTCGCCCTGCTGACGGCCACGGCGGGTACGGCCGCGGCGGCGCCTCCGCCCGCCAAGGAGCGCCTCAAGCCGGGCACGGCGTTCATGGGCGCCGGCCACCGGCTCCACGAGGGCGGCGACGCGCGGCAGGACCCGCCGCTGGGGGCCGCGTCCCACACCAGCGGCGTGCAGGGAATCGACGTCTCGCACTGGCAGGGCGCCATCAACTGGACCTCGGTGCGCAACTCTGGCATCCAGTTCGCCTGGATCAAGGCGACCGAGGGCACCAGCTACAAGGACTCGCGGTTCAACACCAACTACGTGGCGGCGTACAACGCCGGCGTGATCCGCGGCGCCTACCACTTCGCGCGCCCCGACGTCTCCGGCGGCTCGACCCAGGCGGCCTACTTCGCCTCCAACGGCGGCGCGTGGTCGCGGGACAACAGGACCCTGCCGGGCGTCCTGGACATCGAGCACAACCCCTACGGGTCGATGTGCTACGGCCTGTCCACCACTCAGATGCGCTCCTGGATCAACGACTTCTACAACACCTACAAGGCGCGCACCTCGCGCGACGTGGTGATCTACACGACCGCGGGCTGGTGGAACACCTGCACCGGCAACTGGACGGGCATGTACAACAAGAGCCCGCTGTGGGTGGCGCACTGGACCTCCAGCGAGACCCCGACCATCCCCGGCGGCTTCCCCACCTGGACGGTGTGGCAGTACACCAGCACCGGCTCGGTCGGCGGCGTCTCCGGGAACGTCGACCGCAACAAGTTCAACGGCTCCAGGGACCGGCTCCTCGCCCTGGCCAACAACACCCCGTAGCCCCGCGGAGCGGCCGCCCGGACCCGGCCGGCCCCACCGCGCGGTGGGGCCGGCGCCGGGCACCTCCCGCCACGCCCCGCCCCCGCACAGCCCGTCACCCGCGCACAGCCCGTCACCCGCGACCCGCGCGCTCCGCGCGGCTCTTTCGAGGAGCGACCGTGAACGGTGAGAAACCACTGCGCCGCCGTCTGCTGATCACCGGTACCGCCGGGCTCGTCGCCGCCGGCGCGCTGACGGGCACCGCCCGGGCCTCCGGCACGATCGAACCCGACATCGACAGCACCTCGGAGTGGAACGCGCGGCCGCCCCGGGGGAACGTCACCGTTCTCGGGTACCGGCCGGACCGGATCATCGTCCACCACACGGTGAGCGCGAACACCTCCGACCTCTCCCGCGACCGGGCCCACGCGCACGCCCACTGGGTCCAGGACCTGCACATGGACGACAACGGCTGGATCGACACCGGCTACCACTTCGCCGTCAGCCGGGGAGGCTGGATCACCGAGGGCCGGCACGGCAGCCTGCGGACCCTCACCGGCGGCACCTCCTTCGTGCTCGGCGCGCACACCTCCGGGCAGAACGACCGTGCCGTCGGCATCGCCTGCGAGGGCGCCTACCACGCGGGCGCGGTGCCGCCGCAGGCCCAGTGGGAGGTGCTGGTGATCCTGTGCGCGTACGTGTGCGAGCGGTACGGCATCGCGCCCGCGCGGATGTACGGCCACAAGGACTACAACACGGGCACGCTGTGCCCCGGGGTGCTCCACGACATGCTGCCGCGGCTGCGCGACGAGGTGGCGGCGCGGCTGGGCTGAGGGCGGCCGGACCGAACGCGGCGCGGGGCCCGGACCGCCCCCTGTGCGGCTGTGCGGCCCCGGGCCCCGCGTCGCTCTACCGTGCCCGCCGTGCGCGGCTCACCTCACCGTGCAGACGGTGCCGTTGAGGGTGAACCGGGCCGGCTCGCCGGGCGTGCCCCCCGAGTGGGTCCCCTGGAAGCCGAACGACTGGGTGCCGCCCGGTTCGATGTTCCTGTTGTGCTCGACCGGACGGGCCGTCACCGTGCCTCCGCTGGAGGAGAGCGTGGCGTTCCAGGCGCTGGTGACCGACTGGCCGGCGGGCAGGGCGAAGCTCATCTCCCAGCCGCTGATCGCGGTGGAGCCGGTGTTCCTGACGCCGACGTCGGCGGTGAAGCCGTTCGACCAGGAGTTGGTGGTGTAGGTGACCTCGCAGGCGCCCGGCTCACCACCCGGCTCGCCGTCGTCACCGCCGCCGTCGTCACCGCCGCCGCTGCCGGTGTTGACGGCCGCGGAGAAGGAGTCGACCGCGAGACCGGCGCCGTTCTGCCACGGCTCGAAGCCGGCCTGGACGCTCGTCAGGTACCACGAGCGCTGGGCCATGCCGCGGGCGACCGTCTCGTCGACGAAGTCCATGACGTCGAAGCTCATGCTCCGGACCGCCGAGGGGGCGATGAAGGAGATGACGTCGTTGGAGCCGTTACTGCCGGTCCACACCTCCCAGCTGCGGCCGCCGACGTTCGCCGTGCCGACACGGGAGCCGATGGGCTGGATCGGGCCCACGCGGTTGAGCCAGATCATGATCTCGGTCCGGTTGACCCCGTCCTTCTTCGGCGTCGGGTCGAGCCAGATGTCGTACGAGGCGTTGTAGACCGCGTTGTCGACGTAGGTGTAGGAGATGCTGCTGGGCGCGCTGCCGATCGAGCTGACCTGCATCGGCAGGTTGGTGCCCGGGGAGCAGTTGGTGTAGTGGCAGCCGTAGAAGACCGAGGGGTAGGACTTGGGCGCCCCGTCGGTCGGGACGGAGCCGTCGGCCTGGGCGAGCCGGAACCCGGTGCCCGTCACGTCGATGCACTGGGTGGCGCTGGTGCCCCAGCGGTTGTTCTGCACCACGTACTTGCCCTGGATGGTGGTGCTCCCGTACCGGTCGCAGATCCGCTCGTCGGCGCGGGCGGTCTGCGCCGTGGCGGTCAGGGCCGTCAGGGCCCCCGCGAGCAGCAGGAGCGCCAGTAGTGCGGCGCGTATCCGGGGCAGCGAACGGAGGGGCGTGCGTAAGGGGGTGCGCAGGGGGGAAGCCATGCTGTCCTTTCGGCAGGAGCGGGGCAGGGAGCACCTGGGAGCGCTCCCATCACTGCGCGGCGGACTCTATGACCACCCAAGGGACATGACAAGACGGACGGCACCCTCGACTTCCCTCCCCACCCCCGGATCTGCGCATCTCGCCGCCTGTCGTGAGCAACCGGGCATTCGCTCCCCTTCGAGCCCCACCGGGGCCCGGCTCACAACTCGCGGACGACGCGGGCCGGGTTGCCCACCGCGACGACGTTCGCGGGCAGATCCCGGGTGACGACGGCCCCGGCTCCGACCACGGTGTTCTCGCCGACGGTCACGCCGGGGCAGACGATGACACCGCCCCCGAGCCACACGTTGTCGCCGACGGTGACCGGCTCGGCCGCCTCCCATTTGGCGCGGCGCCGCTCGGGGTCGAGCGGATGGGTCGGGGTGAGCAGCTGGACGTTCGGGCCGATCTGGACGTCGGCGCCGACCGAGACGGGGGCGACGTCGAGCACGACCGCTCCGAAGTTGACGAACGTGCCGGGCCCGATGGTGGTCCGGTAGCCGTAGTCGACGTACAGCGGCGGACGGACCTCCGCCCCCTCCCCCAGGCCGCCCAGCAGCTCGGCGAGCACCGCCCGGCGCGCGGCGGGGTCGGCGGCCGGCGAGGTGTTGAACCGCTCGCACAGTTCGGCCGCGCGCCGCAGATCGGCGGCCAGTTCGGGATCATCGGCGAGGTAGGGCTCCCCGGCGAGCATGCGCTCCTTGTGGCTGGTCACGGCACCCCTCCGCTCGGCGTCACCACTCCGCCGCGCCGCGGCCGGGCAGGCCGCGGCGCGTGCGGCACACCGCCAGACTGCCCCGGAATCCCACCGGCGTCACCCGCGCGCCCGAACCGGTGAGCGGCGCTCCGGTTCCGGCCCCGGCCGACACACGGCCGCCCCACGTCCCACCCGGCTCACCCGGACGTGCGCACGGGCCGTGATTTGGGACAACGATGGTGGCGCGACGGCTCCAGGTGTGTGACCGTGGGGGAAGCCGCCCCACCGTCTGGCCGGGGAGGCTCCTTTTGCCCGCGCCGGCCGGGCACCGCCGAACCGCCCGATCCGGAAGACACCTCGGCCGGCACGAGCCGATCCGCCCCGGAAGGGGGTCGAATGGCCATGCGCACCCTGTCCGTCGCCGTCACCCGCCAACACGACACCGTCGTCCTGCATCCCCGGGGTGATGTCGACCATGACAGCGCGCCGGCCCTGACGGGTGTCCTGGAGGAGATCGACCAGCCGTGGCGGAGCCTGGCCGTCGACCTGTCGAGCGTCCCTTTCATGGATTCCGCCGGTCTGCACGCCCTGCTCTCCCTGGAGCGCCGCTGCCGGGACCGCGGGGTTCCCCTGACCCTGACCGGCGTCGGCGAACAGCCCGGCAGGCTGCTGGAACTGGTGGGGCTGGCCGGGTTCTTCACCGTCGCCCGCTGACCGCTCCCCCCTCTTCGGGCTCCGCCCGGGCCCGCCCGCGGCAATGGGTGCGGCGGGTCGGGGTGACACCGGCGTATGGTGTGGGCAACAGCGGGAAGACGCACCATGGATACCGCTGTGTTGACTGGGGGACCGGCGATGGAACTGCTGAGCGAAGGTTTGGGGGCTCCCCATTTGCGCGCCGACTTCGACGGCCACTCCGGCACCATCGCCCGGGCCCGCGACGCCGCCGACGCCTTCCTGACGAAACTGGCGGGCACCGAGCCGCCCGCCGGGGACCGCTCGCACGACGACGCACTGCTGGTCGTCTCCGAACTGGTCACCAACGCCGTACGCCACGCACCCGGTCCGCTCACCCTGTGCCTGGCGTTCACCGAGGGACGTGTACAGATCACCGTCCGCGACGGCGACCCGGCCCCGCCCAGACCCCGCCAGGCCGATCTGAACAGCGGCGGGGGCGGCTTCGGCTGGTCCATCGTCGAGCGGATCGCCGACCGGCTCAGCGTCCACCCGCTGCCGGACGGCAAGGAGATCCACGCCTTCCTCCCGTGGTGAAACCGGCCCCGGGGCGTCCGGGCCGGCTGGATTCCCGGCCATGGACTCCGCCCGCCCGCTCACCCGGACACAGCGCGAACTCCAGGCCTTCCGGGCCTGCCTCGACGGGGACCTGAGCGCCCCGGTGGAGCACTGAGGCGGCTGGACGCTGCGCGATCCGGCCGAGCACCTGGGCACGGGCAACCTCACGACCGCCGAGGGCGTGGCGGAGGTGTTCGACACCATGGCTCCGCGCCGGTTGACACGGGGGCGCGCGGTCATGCCCGGGCAAGCCGTACGCCTGGTCTCCACCGACACCGGCGCGTCATGGGTGCACGGCCCCGGCGCCCCGGTCGCCACGGTCTCCGCCACCGCCGCGGACCTGCTGCTCATGCTGCGGGGGCGCGCCCCGGGGGACGACGGACGGCTCGTGCGGGAGGGCGACCGCGCGGCCGGCCTACGGGTCCTGGAGGGTCCGCTGGTCCCCTGACCGGACCTGCGCACACGGGCCCGCGCACGGGGGCGGCCGCCGGCCCCGGTGGTGACGGCCCGGCCACTCCGCCGGATTCCCCAAATCCCCGCTCCCCACCGTTTCCCTGCCGCGCCTCACGCGCGCATCATGGACATATGGCGTGAAACGGAGGTTCAGCCATGCTGGAAGTCAAGACCACCGAGAAGCCGGACGAACGGCGCGACTTCCCCCGTGGCCACCTCGAAGCCCTCCACCTCACCGGGCTGGACTTCGCCGTGGCCACGTTCGAGCCCGGCTGGCGCTGGTCGGAGTCGGTGGGCCCGATCGCCGGAACGGACAGCTGCCGGATCCACCACAACGGCTACGTGGTGCGCGGGCGGATGCGGCTGCGCATGGACGACGGCCAGGAGGCCGAGGTCGGGCCGGGCGACGTGTTCGTCTGCCCGCCGGGGCACGACGCCTGGGCCGTCGGCGACGAGGCGGTCGTGGCGTACGACTTCGCCGGCGCCATGGCGGAGGAGTACGCCAAGGCCCGCGAGTGACCGTCACAGGAGGAGCCCCATGACGTTCGTACAGCTCATCGAGTACGAGACGACGCACGACAAGGAGATGATGGATCTCTGGAACCAGTGGATGCGGATGACGGAGGGCAAGCGGACCCTCTCCCGTGAGCTCCACGGACAGGACCGCGAGAACTCCACCCACTACGTGGACATCGTCGAGTTCCCCTCGTACGAGCAGGCGATGAGGAACAGCGAGATGCCCGAGACGCAGCGCGTCTCCGAGCAGATCCGGGGACTGTGCAGCAAGGAGCCCCGCTTCGTGAACCTGGAGGTGGTCGAAGAGATGTCCTGAGGTCCCGACCGCACCGCCGGCGGGCCCCAGGCCCGCCGGTTCTCCATGTCCGCCTCCCCTCCAAGCCCTGTCGGCGCACCGGAGACCATTCCTTCCGACACCATGCGGACAAACGGAACTTAATACCCGAACAGTCCATATACCATCCCTTCTTTCCCGGAGAAGATCACGGGTGCCCAGCCATCCGCGACCCCGAGGGAAAGACAGACCGTGGACAGAAGACGTTTCATCCGGGCGAGTTCGCTGACCGGGGGCGCGCTGCTCCTGCCCGGGCCAGGTACGGCGCCACCCGCCGCCGCCCGGGAGGCGGTCGCGCTGCCGCCCCTCGACGACCCGCTCTACCGCGAGCCGGTCGCCGACCCCGCCGCCATCCCCCGGTTCACCGATCCGCTACCCCGCCCGTCACGGGTCGACGCGCTGGGCGGGGGCGACCAGACCTTCGTGATGGGCCCGGCGCGCCAGGATCTCCTCGGCGGCGGGCTGGGCCTGACCACACCGGTGTGGGGGTTCGAAGTGCGCGGGCGCCACGGCGGCGGCCTCGCGTCCGCGGGGCCGGCGCAGGTGTCCAGTCCCGGTCCGACCCTCGTGGCCCACCGGGACCGGCCCGTACGGGTGCACTGGGTCAACGACCTGCCCCACCGGCACCTGCTGCCGGTGGACACCACCGTCCACTGGGCCTTCGCCGGCACCGGCCACACCATCGAGCGCGACGGCGTGCCGGCCGTGGTGCACCTGCACGGCGGGCACACCGATCCGGACAGCGACGGCCACCCCGACGCCTGGTACACCCCCGGCGGCGCCGTCGGACCGCGCTTCGACGGCACACGGTTCCACTACGACAACAGCCAGGAGGCCGCCACCCTCTGGTACCACGACCACACCCTCGGCATCACCCGGCTCAACGTCTACGCCGGGCTGGCCGGCTTCTACCTCCTGCGCGACTCGCACGAGCTCTCGCTCATCGAGGACCACCGGCTGCCCTGCGGGCCGTACGAGCTGGAACTGGTGGTCCAGGACCGCATGTTCCACCCGGACGGGCGGCTGGCCTACCCGGACGTCCCCGCCGACTCGCCCGACTGGCCGGGCGGGCCCTCCGTGCGGCCCGAGTTCTTCGGGCAGGTCATCCTGGTCAACGGCAAGGCGTGGCCGTATCTGGACGTGGAGCCGCGCCAGTACCGGCTACGGCTGCTCAACGGGTCGAACTCGCGCTTCTACCGGCTGTCGGCCGGCGGAGAGTGGCCGTTCCCCGTCACCCTGATCGGGACCGAGCTGGGCTTCCTCCACCGGCCGCTGCCGCTGGACGGGCCGCTGGTGGTCGCCCCCGGCGAGCGGGTGGACCTGGTCGTCGACTTCCGGGGGCTGGAGGGCGAGGTCCACACCCTGACCAACGACGCGCCCACACCCTTCCCCTACGGCGACCCCGTGGCCCCGCCCGCCGACCAGGTGATGCGGTTCCGGGTGAACCGGCCCCGCGACGAGCGGGCCCCCGAGCCCCGGCTGCCGCGGACGCTGCGCCGCGCCCCCTTCCGGATCTCCAGGCCCCCGGCCCGGACCCGCCGGCTGCTGCTGTCCGAGGGCACCGACGAGTTCGGCAGGCTGAAGCCGCTGCTGGGCACCGTGGAGCAGGGGCCGCTGGAGTGGTCCGAACCGGTCACCGAGGATCCCGGGCTGCGCACCGCGGAGATCTGGGAGGTCTTCAACGCCACGCCCGACACCCACCCCATCCATCTGCATCTGGTGCGGTTCCAGGTGCTGGACCGGGCGCCGTTCAGCGCCGACCGGGATCCGGAGACCGGGGCGCTGTCGAACATCGAGATCGGGCTGCCGCAGCGGCCGGACGCCACCGAGCTGGGGCCGAAGGATAGCGTGTCGGCTCCGCCCGGCCAGGTCACCCGGATCAAGGCGTTCTTCGACAGGCTCGGCCTGTACGTCTGGCACTGCCACATCCTCGAGCACGAGGACCACGAGATGATGCGGAACTACCGGGTCCGCTGAACCGCGAAGCGGTGCGGGAGGGCCCTCCGGGTTCCGGAGGGCCCTCCCGCACCGTGCCCACGCCGGCGCTGACGCGGTCCGGTCAGGCGGCGGACGGCGCGGCGGCGGCCGAGACCCTGCCGAGGACCTCGACGAGCTGCCCGGTGATCTCGGCGTCGTCGGCCGGGTGGGCCTCGGCGAAGCGCACGACCGAGTTGGGGATGGAGAGCTTCACGTCCTCCAGCACGGTGGCGCCCGCGATCCCCGCGGCCTTGCGGGTCTCGTCCTGCGCCCACACACCGCCGTACTGCCCGAAGGCGGTGCCGACGACGGCCACCGGCTTGCCGGACAGGGCGCCGGCGCCGTAGGGACGGGAGAGCCAGTCGATCGCGTTCTTCAGCACGGCCGGGATGGTGCCGTTGTACTCGGGCGAGAACAGCAGGAAGGCGTCGGCTCCGCCGGCCACCTCGCGCAGCCGCGCGGCCTCGGCGGGCACGGAGCCCTCGGCGTCGACGTCCTCGTTGTAGAAGGGCAGGTCGCCCAGGCCCTCGTGGACGACGATCTCGACGCCCTCGGGGGCGTGCTTCACGGCGGCCTCGGCGAGCTGGCGGTTGTGCGAGCCGGAGCGGAGGCTGCCGACGAGGGCGAGGATGCGGACGGACATGGCGTCTCCTGTGGGGATCGGGGAGGGTCGGAGCGGTAAACGGACCGTGGTCCGCATACTTTCTAGCACGCTAACCGGACCGTGGTCCATTTTCTTCCCCCGGGGAGTACGCTGAGTTCCGTGACTGCGATCGCGCCGCCCGACGACGAACAGGGCCACCCCGGGCAGACAGCCGGGCGGACGGCCGGGCAGCCGCTGCTGCCGCTGGCCGGCCAGACGCCCCCCATGCGCGCGGACGCGGCCCGCAACCGGACGCGTCTGCTGGAGGCCGCCGCCCGGCTGGTGGCCGAGCGCGGCCCCGAGCACCTGACCATGGAGGCCGTCGCGGCGGCCGCCTCCGTCGGCAAGGGGACCGTCTTCCGGCGCTTCGGCGACCGGGGCGGCCTGCTCATGGCCCTCCTGGACCACTCCGAGCGTCTCTATCAGGAGTCCTTCCTCACCGGCCCCCCGCCGCTGGGGCCCGGGGCGCCCCCCGTGCGGCGGCTGGAGGAGTTCGGCCTCGCCACGCTCAGGCACCTGGCCGCCCACCGGGCCCTGCTGCTGGCCGCCGAGCCGGAGGCCTGCAGACGCTTCGAGCCCCCGCCCCGCCGCCTGGTCCTCACCCACCTCGCCGCGCTGCTGCGCGAGGCCGGCGCCGGCGACGCCGAACTGCTGGCCCACACCCTGGCGAGCCACCTGGACGTCGCACTGCTGCACCACCTCACCCAGCGGCGCGGCATGCCGCTGGAGCGTCTGGAGGCCGGCTGGCTCGATCTGGTCGCCCGTATCACCCGCGCCTGACCCGCCGGGCCGGGCCGGCCTGCCGCACCGCCCCGGCCCGCCCCGGCCCGCAGCGCCCGGCTCACGCCGGCCGCGGGCTCAGTGACCCCGGTCGATCCACTCCTGGAGGTGGGGAGCCTCGGCGCCGATGGTGGTGGACTCGCCGTGTCCGGTGCGCACCACCGTCTCCGGCGGCAGGGTGAGCAGCCTGTCGCGGATGGAGTCGATGATGGTCGGGAAGTGCGAGAAGGACCGCCCGGTGGCCCCGGGGCCGCCGGCGAAGAGGGTGTCGCCGGTGAAGACCGTACCCAGCGCCGGGGCGTACAGGCAGACCGCGCCGGGCGCGTGGCCGGGGGTGTGCAGCACCGTCAGCCCGGTCCCGGCGACGGTGAGCCTCTGGCCGTCGGCCAGTTCCCCGTCCGGCGCCCGGCCGGGGTGGGTCAGGTCCCACAGCGGCCGGTCGTCGGGGTGGAGCAGGACGGGCGCGCCGGTGGCCTCGGCCAGGGCCGGAGCGGCGCCGATGTGGTCGTCGTGGGCGTGGGTGCACACGACGGCGGTCAGCCGCCGCCCGTCCAGCGCGCGGGCGATGGCTTCGGCATCGTGGGCGGCGTCGACGACCAGTGCCTCGTCCTCGTCGCCGACGATCCAGACGTTGTTGTCCACCTCCCAGGTGCCGCCGTCCAGGGAGAAGGTGCCGGAGGTGGTCAGATGGTCGACGCGTACGGTGCTCACAGGACCACCACCGAGCGCAGCACGTCGCCGGCCTGCATACGGTCGAACGACTCCTCCACACCGTCCAGCTCGATGGTCTCGCTGACGAACGCGTCCAGGTCCAGCCGGCCCTGGAGGTAGAGGTCGATGAGCATGGGGAAGTCGCGGGAGGGCAGGCAGTCGCCGTACCAGGAGGACTTCAGCGCCCCGCCGCGGCCGAAGACGTCCAGCAGCGGCAGCTCCAGCCTCATCTCGGGGGTGGGCACCCCCACCAGCACCACCGTCCCGGCCAGATCCCGGGCGTAGAAGGCCTGCCGGTAGGTCTCGGGGACGCCGACGGCGTCGATGACCACGTCCGCGCCGAATCCTCCGGTCAGCTCCCGCACCGCCTCCACCGGGTCGCTCTCGCGGGAGTCGACGGTGTGGGTGGCGCCCAGCTTCCGGGCGGTGGCCAGCTTGCGGTCGTCGATGTCGACGGCGATGACCCGCGAGGCTCCGGCCAGGTTCGCGCCCATCACCGCCGCTCCGCCCACCCCGCCGCAGCCGATGACGGCCACACTGTCGCCGCGCTGGACGTTCCCGGTGTTCAGCGCGGCGCCGAGGCCGGCCATCACACCGCAGCCCAGCAGACCGGCGACGGCCGCCGACGCGGCCGGGTCGACCTTGGTGCACTGCCCGGCGTGGACCAGGGTCTTGTCCGCGAACGCCCCGATGCCCAGGGCGGCGGTCAGCTCGGTGCCGTCCTCCAGCGTCATCCGCTGCGCGGCGTTGTGGGTGGCGAAGCAGTACCAGGGCCGTCCGCGGCGGCAGGCACGGCACTGCCCGCACACCGCCCGCCAGTTCAGGACCACGAAGTCGCCGGGTTCCACCTCGGTCACGCCCTCGCCGACCGACTCCACCACGCCCGCGGCCTCGTGCCCCAGCATGAACGGGAAGTCGTCGGAGATGCCGCCCTGGCGGTAGTGCAGGTCGGTGTGGCACACCCCGCACGCCTGCACCTTCACCACCGCCTCGCCGGGGCCGGGGTCGGGCACCACGACCGTCTCGACGGTGACCGGCTCGTTCTTCCGCCGGGCGATGACCGCCCGCACCTTCTGTGACACGTCTTCGCAGCCTCTCCTGTGCTCAGGGGTCCTGGGGCCCGCCTCGGCGGCGGGCCCCAGTCCACCGCTACCCCGAACCTCCCCCGCCGACCCGCCGCCCCGCCGCACGTCCCGCGACGGATCCGCAGGCGGGCCACGAGGGCGGAAGCCGCTCCCTGCGGCCGGCCCCCGGTGCTGTAGGGTTGCCGCTCCGCGACACAGTGCGACGCGAGGGGGTGAGACCGGTCGACGCCAGGTCAGGCAGGGCTCTCTCGTCCCGCGGTCCCGCGAAGGCGCCGGTTCCCCGGCACGGGTGACCGTGAGAGCGCCCTTCGGCATCCCGAAAGGCCCTCGTGTCTCATCCCTCCTCCTTCTCCGCTTCTTCCGTTCCTTCAGGTCCTTGGGACCTTTCCGCTCCTTCCGCTCTGCCCGCCGTCGCCGCCCGGCTGCGGGCCGCGGGCTGCGTCTTCGCCGAGGACGAGGCGCGGCTGATGCTGTCCGCCGCCCGTACCCCCGATGAGCTCGCCGCCATGGTGGAGCGCCGGGCGGGCGGACTTCCGCTCGAACACGTCCTGGGCTGGGCGGAGTTCCGCGGTCTGCGCATCGCCGTGGAGCCCGGGGTCTTCGTGCCCCGCCGCCGTACCGAGTTCCTCGCCCGGCGGGCCGCGGCGCTCGCCGGGCGTCGGCGCGGCGCCGTCGTACTCGACCTGTGCTGCGGTTCGGGCGCGGTGGGCGCCGCGGTGGCGGCGGCCGTGGAGGGGGTGGAACTCCACGCCGCCGACGTCGACCCGGCCGCGGTGCGCTGCGCGCGCCGCAACCTCGCCGCCGCCGGGGGCCGGGTGTACGAGGGCGATCTGTACGCCCCACTGCCCGCGGCGCTGCGCGGCCGCGTCGACGTGCTGGTCGCCAACGCGCCCTATGTGCCAACCGATGAGATGGGGCTGCTGCCCGCGGAGGCCCGCGAGCACGAGCCGCCGGTGGCGCTCGACGGCGGGCCGGACGGGCTGGGCGTCCAGCGGCGGGTGATCGAGGAGGCGCCGCGGTGGCTGGCGCCGGACGGGCAGCTGCTGGTGGAGACGGGCGGGCACCAGGCGCCGCGGACGGCGCGGGCCGTCGCCCGGGCCGGTCTGGTGCCTCAGACGGTCGTCTGCGAGGAGCTGTACGCCACCGTCGTCGTCGGCTCCCCGGCAGGCGGCGGTGGGGCCGACGGCGGGGCGCGGCAGAGCTGACGGCGGAACCGACGGCGGAGGGCCGGGGCGCCCCGGTGCGGGGCGCCCCGGCCCTCCGGTCGGGTGGCGTGCGGCCGAAGGTGCGTCAGGTCACTTGACCGTGCACGCCTTCCCGTTCAGGGAGACGGCGTCCGGGTCGGCCGCCTGGCCGCCGGATGTTCCGTTGAAGCCGAAGCTCACGGAGCCGTTCGCCGGGATGGTGCTGTTCCACTGCGCCGGCTTGGCGACGACGTCCCGCCCGGTCTGGACGACCTGGGCGTTCCACGCCTGGGTGATCCGCTGGTCGTCGGCGAAGGACCAGGTCAGCTCCCAGCCGCTGAGCGTGTCGGTGCCGGTGTTCTTCACCGTCACATTGGTGCTGAAGCCGCCGTTCCACCGGTTGGAGGAGTAGGTCACCTCACAGGAGGGCGTCTCGTCCGGGTCCTCGCCCGGGTCCTCGCCGCCGTCGCCGCCCTGGCCGAGGTCGTCGAGGTAGGAGGCCACCCAGGCCAGCGGGGCGTTCCAGTTGATGGTGATCTCGTTGGTGGCCCAGGACTCGATGTGGTCGATGTAGCACATCGCCGGGGCGCAGCCCTGGAGCTTGTCCTGGGCGATCGGGTCCTGGATCTCGACGTTCGGGCCGCCCGCGACGGAGCCGGGCGCCGGGTTGGGCAGGTCCGGGTCGAGCTGGTTCGCCCAGAACCGGTGGTGCTGGTTGCGCGAGTCGCGCTCGCCGTAGCCGGTGACGTAGGACTGGTTGAGCGGGTTGCGGCCCAGCAGGTAGTCCATGCCGCGCAGCACCGCGTCGCGGTAGGCGCTCTCGCCGGTCAGGTCGTGCGCGGTGGCCAGGACCACCATGTTGTTGAGGACCTGGCTGTTGGAGCCCCACACGTAGTGGTTGTCCTGCGGGGCGTAGGGCACGCCGTAGGCGGCGCCGCGGGAGTCGGCGGCGTAGCCGTCGGCGGCCTCGGTGACCATGGCGCGTACGCCCTGGAGCTGGGCGTCGGTCATCTCGTTGGGCACGGTGGCCAGGCTGAGCGCGCCCAGGCCGGCGGTGGCCCCCCAGGACATGCCGCCGCGCGGGAAGACGGCGTCGGTGTCACCGTGCAGCGGGGAGTCCATGACCTCCTGACGGTAGGTCTCGTTGCCGGTGGTGACGAAGAGTTCGGCCGCGGCCCAGTAGAACTCGTCGGACACGTCGTTGTCGCTGTAGGCGCCGCCGCCGGTGCCGTCGTTCGGGTCGGCGAGCATGTCCGGGTGCGCCTTGGCGGCGGCCCAGGCGGTCTCGGCGGCGTCCAGGCACCGCGCGGCGAAGTCCGCGTCGTACTGCTCGAACAGGCGGGCGCACTGGGCTGCGGTGGCGGCCACGTTGAGGGTGGCGGCGGTGGACGGCGCGTGCAGCTCGCGCGGCTGCGGGTCCTGGTGCGGCAGCAGCGGCAGTCCGGTCCACTCCCGGTCGTGGATCTTGTGGTGCGCCATGCCGGCGAGCTCCTCGCCGGCGGGCACCATCATCCGCATCAGGAAGTCCATCTGCCAGCGGGCCTCGTCCAGCACGTCCGGGACGCCGTTGCCGCGCTCGGGGACGCGGAGCTTCCCGTCGCCGAGCGCGGCGCCGTCGGCGCCCTCGGCGGTGAGGGTGCGCTCGTAGTTGGACATCACCTGGGCGACGGAGATACCGCCGTTGACGACGTACTTGCCGTGGTCACCGGCGTCGTACCAGCCGCCGGAGACGTCCAGGGTGTAGTCGCACAGGCCCTCCTGGCACGGGACCTCGGTGTCGCCCTGGTTGGGTGCGGCGCCGACGTGTCCGGCGGGACGGGCGTACTCCTCGCCCACCAGGTCGGCGTCGATCTCGATGCCGCTGCGGTTGTGGTAGAAGTACGCCAGCGCGTCCGAGCGCAGCTGCGAGTACAGGTCGTCGCCGATGTCGAAGGGCTCGCTGGTCTCGCCGTCGACGGTGACGGTGTAGCCCTCGCCCGCCTCGGTGAAGTCGCCGAAGTCGAAGGTGTGGACGTTCTGGCGCGAGGTGGGGTCGGTTCCGGCGGGAGTGGTGGTGCCGGATGCCTTCTCGGTACCGTCGGCGTCCTTGAGCGTCCAGGTCAGGGCCGAGGTCTCGTCGGTGACGAAGGTGCCGTTCTTGGGCCCCTCGGTGAGGTAGCCGACCTGGTTGACGCGTACCGGCGAGCCGGTGTCGGGCTCGTAGACGGGCGGCTCGGCGCCGCCGGTGAGCGAGACGTCGTCCACGCAGAAGGTGTACGCCTGCTCGCTGCCGCCGATCTGGAAGGCGAGCTGGGCGGCCTCGTGGTCGGCGCCCGCGGTGAAGACGTGGGTGAAGGTCTTCGCCTCCGCGCCGACCTGGTCGGCCGAGGCGTGCTCGGTGGTCCAGGGCTCGGCGGCCATCTGGACGTTGGTGCGGACGGTGATCGGCTCGGTGGCGCTGGCGGTGAAGCTCAGCTCGTAGCCCTCGCCCGCGGCGAGCGGGAGGTCGTTCTGCCCGACGATGGCGTCCCAGGGGTTCTCCGTGCCGGCGGGCACCTCGGCGCACAGCCGGCCGTCGACGACCTCGCCGGGGCTGTTCTCCGTCCACCACCAGCCGGTGGTGCCGTTGGAGAAGTCGCCGTTGGTGATCAGTTCGGGCCCGTCCGCGGCCTCGGCCGCGAGGGCGGGGGCGGTCAGGGCGCCGGCCAGCAGTCCGGCGGCGGCCACGGCGCCCAGCACGCGGCGCCTGCCGCGGCGCGGGCGGCCCGTCGCCCGGGGCTGAGGGGGCGGATGAGGTGTCACAGTTCGGTCCTTCCGGCGTGGGGAAAACGGACGGGGCGACGCGACGGCATGACGAGCTGCGCCCCACAACATCTGGGAGCGCTCCCATAGATCGTGGGGTGCATGACAGAAAGCGTCAAGACATCGGACGCCACCAACGGATTCCCGCAACCGGGCGGACCGCCGGCCGCGGCGGCGCGTCCCCGGGCCCGCGGCGGCGCGCGTCCCCGGGCCCGCGGCGGCGCGCGGGCCCGGGGACGCGCGACTCAGCCCAGGGTCACCGTGTCCCGGGTGCCGGCCGAGCGCCGGCTGCCGGGCACCGGGGCGCCGCGGCGCCCGCCCAGCCGGCGCCGGACCCCTCGCACCAGCCGTTCCGCCGTGAAACCGGCCCCGTAGACGAACCGCATGGACGGGCCGAAGGACGGCGCCGTCAGCAGCCCGGCGAAGAACAGGCCCGGAACCGAGGACTCGAACCGGCCGTCCACCTCGGGCGCCCGGCCGGTCCCCGCCAGCCGCAGGCGGTTGCGCACATACGGGTCCAGCAGGCCCAGCCGCCCGATGTCCGGGACGAAACCGGTGGCGGCCACCACATGGTCGGTCTCCAGGGTCGTGGCCGCCCCCTCGGCCGTCTCCAGACTCAGCCGCACTCCCCCGCCCGCCGGGACGGCCGCCCGCAACCGCTGGCCGAGCAGCACCGGTACCCGGCCCTCCACCCGGTCGCGCAGCCACCAGGCCCCGGCCGGGCCCAGCGCCCGGTCCGCGATCCGGGTCCGCAGCGCACCCGGCAGCCGGCGGACCACCCAGGGCTTCTCGGACCACACCCAGCTGGGCCAGCCCGTGCCCAGCCCGCAGTGCGGGTCGACCAGGGAGCGCAGCGCGGAGCGCTCCAGGGGCTGGGGCGGGGTGTTCCAGGAGACGCCGCCGGCGCGGGCCACCACCCGGGGGCGGGCGCCGCACTCGGCCAGCAGGGCCGCGGTCTCCAGGGCGGCCTGCCCCGCGCCGATCACCGTGACGTCCCGGCCGCGGAAGCGCGACAGGTCCCGGTGGTGGCTGCTGTGCGTGACGAGTTCGCGGGGCAGGGCCCGCAGCGGCTCGGGGCGGTGGACGAACGGCATCACGCCGACGGCCAGGGCCACGGTCCGCGTCAGGATCGCCTCGCCCGCCTCGGTCTCCACCAGGAAGCCCTCCGTCCGGGGCCGCACGGAGAGAACCGTCTCCTCCTCGACCGACGGCACGGCCGAACGCCCGAACCACAGCCCGTACTCGGTGAAGACGCCGATCGGCAGCGGGTCGCCGTGCTCGGCGCGCAGTCCCCGGGAGGCGCAGTAGGCGGCCAGGGTGTGCTCGCCGGAGGGGTCGGACAGGTTCGAGGACCAGGGCTCGGACTTGAGGAACATCCCCTCGGGCATGTGGTCCCGCCAGGAGGCCATCGGGCGGCCGAGGACGCGTACCCCGATCCCGGCCGCCGCCGCGTGGGACGCGATCGACAGTCCGTAGGGGCCCGCGCCCACCACTACCAGGTCGTACATGGTCGGTCACCGTTCTCTCGTCGTGGGGTCGTCATGCCGTGGGGTGTTCGGTGGTGCGAAGGTCCGCCGGGGCCCGGGGCGCGCCGAGGGGCGCTCCGGCCGCGTCGGCCCGGCCGCTCCGGCCGCTCCGGCCGCTGCCGCCCGCGCCCTCCGGTGCCGGCACGCGGACCGCCGGCCGTCCCGGACGCAGCAGGCGCCGTCCCAGACGCACCACGGTCTTGCGCCCGCCCTGTCCGAGCCAGGACGCGGTCATGGCGAGGAAGGGCGCCGGGTCGTCCGCCGCGAACCAGGCGGTCTCCGTCTCCCGCGGCCGGCTCCTCCCCTTCCCCGCGTCCTCCTCGCCGCCCGCGGCGTCCATGCCGCCCGCGGCGGTCCGGCGGCCGCGCCGGGCGGAGGTGAGCGGCAGTCCTTCGGAGGGCAGCGCCGCCAGCGAGGACAGCAGGGCGTAGTTCTCCGCGACGAAGAGGCGTCCCGGTACGGGGTCGGCCGGGGCGGCGGTCCGGCCGGTGAGGTCCAGGTGCAGGGCCCGTACGACGTCCAGCCCCGAGCGGTCGGTGAACAGGCGGAACTGCGCGCCGGGACGGGGGTTGAAGTCCAGCAACCGGTAGGTGCCGGTGGCGGTGTCGAACCGGAAGTCCAGGTCGAGGATGCCCCGGTAGTCCAGGTGCTCGGCCAGCAGCCGTGCCACCCGCTCGACCTCGGGGTTCGGCAGCCAGCGGCCGACCGCCGTGAGGCCCGCGTCCACCGGCCAGGAGCGCTCCTTGCGCCCCGCCCCTCCGGCGAGACGGACCGCGCCGCCGGTGAAGCAGCCGTGGAAGAACCAGTCGGTGTCGCGGCCGCCGGGCACGAGCCGCTGGAGCAGCAGCCGGCTGCCGGCCTCGCCGCTGCGCCGGTACAGGACGCGTGCCTGGTCCTCCGTGGTGACCACGGTGGTGCTGCGCAGTGTGCCGCCCTGGGGCAGCAGCCAGGGGCGGCTCCACTTGGCGATCAGGGGCAGGCCCAGCTCCCGGGCCGCGGCGGCGGCCTCGCCGGCGCTGCGCGGGCTCACGGTCGGCGGGTGCGGGATGTCCAGTTCCGCGCACATGGCGGCCAGGCGGGCCTTGTCGGCCACCCGCTGCGGCAGTTCGGGCGGCTGCTCGGGCAGCAGGAAGCGTCCGGCGAGCCGGCCGGCGAGCCGGGCCGCGGCGATGGCCCCCATGTCGTCCATGGGGATCAGGACGGCGGGCCGTCCGATGCGGTCGGAGATCTGACGGAGCATCCGCTCCAGCCGGTCGTCCGACGCTCCGCCGGCATCGACCGTCTCTCCCGTCCGGTGGGCGCCGCGGACCCCGTCCGCCGGCAGTTGGTGCCCCTGCCGCAGGTAGCGGGAGCGGCCGATGGGGCAGTGCGGCGACTCGACGACGGCGTGGACCTCGACACCGGCTCGCCCCAGGGACCTGATGGCCCCCAGGGTGCCGTGGTGGAAGGGATTCCGGTCGAGTCTCAGCAGCAGTACGGGTACCTCGGTGTCGAACGGTGGCGACATGGTGCGCAGTCCTCGGCGTTCCTCGGGGGTTTTTCCTTGCGGTTTTCTCTGGTGTTCATCCGGCGTTCTCCGGTGTTCCGCCGATGGTCTTACCGGGCGCCGGCGCGGTGCCGTGGCCGACGCCACCGAATTCCTCCCGGCGCTGGGCCGGGCGGGCGACGAAAGCAGCGAACGGGTTATCAGAAAGCGGCCCGGCGGGTTATTTGAGGGATTCTCCGATTAGTGTCTCGGAAAAGACGCGCAGGCCCGGGGAGAGAGAGCAGGCCGTTCTGGCGACGCAGCAAGGAGGCACGATGCCCCATCGACACCCCCGACCGGGAGGAACCGGTCGGCACCGGAAGCCCGCGGCGCCCGCCCGGCGCCGCAGACTGACGACCGCGTGCGCCGGGGCCGTCGTCGCCGGAGCGCTGGTGGCGGGCGGCGCCGTGGCGACCGGCACGTTCGGGGACGGCGACGGGCCCCGCCCGCCGGACGGGGCGGGCTCCTCGGTGGCCGCCGGCGCCTTCCTCGGGTCGGGTTCGGACGGGGTGCGGCGGATCGCGGAGCTGCGGGAGTGGCTCGGCGGTGCGGACCTGCGGGTGGGCCACACCTATCTGCCGGGCGACACCTGGGAGCGCATCGAGAGCGACCCGTACTTCCTGCGCCCCTGGGCCCAGTGGCGGCGCGCCGACCCCGACCGGCTGTTCGTGCTCAACGTGCCGATGCAGGCGCGCAACGAGGCCGGCGTCCCCGACCACGAGGTGCGCGAACTGCTCGCCCAGGGCGCCCGGGGCCGCTTCGACCACCACTTCCGCACCCTGGCCGGGCATCTGGTCTCCGCGGGGGTGCCCGACACGGTGATCGTGCTGGGCTGGGAGATGAACGGCACCACCTACACCCACCGCTGCGCTCCGGATCCGCAGGCGTGGAAGGCGTACTGGAGGCGCATCGTCGACGCCATGCGGTCGGTGGACGGGCAGAGGTTCCGCTTCGATTTCGCGCCCAGCCGGGGAAAGGACGCGATCGGCTGGACCGAGTGCTACCCGGGTGACGACGTGGTCGACATCATCGGCATGGACTCCTACGACCAGCCGCCCGGCGAGACGTTCGACGACCAGGTGAACCAGCCCTACGGTCTGCGGCATCAGGTGGATTTCGCCGCCGCGCGCGGAAAGCAGATCTCCTACCCCGAATGGGGGCTGTTCCGCAGAGGCGACAACGCCGAGTACGTGCGCCGCATGCTGGACTGGATCGACGAGCAGAAGCCGCTCTACCACACCATCAGCGACTACTGTCCGCACGGCGTGTGGCGGTGCGGGGAGAACCCGAAGTCCTCCGCGGTCTTCCGGGAGAGGATGACGCCCGGCGCCTCGCGGCCGGGACGGAACCGGCCGGAGATCTGCGTGGACCTGGGCGACTGGCTGGGCGGCTGGTTCGGCGACCGGCGGCTGTGCGTCACCCTCTCCTGGGCGAGAAGGCCCTAGGCGAGGAGTCCCTGGACGGCGGCCCCCCGGGCGGCCGGGTGCCGGAGCGCACACCTTCCGCCCCGCCCCGGCCGGTGCACCCGCCGGACGGGGCGGGGTACGGGGTGTGCGGCGGGTCACCGGGCGGACCGCCGGCCCAGCTTCCGCCGCTCCTCCGGCGTCCCGTCCCCGGCCGCGTCCTTGCCGAAGGGCGCGGAGACGGACGCCGCCGCCGCTGCCGCCGCCTTGGCCGCGGCCTTGACGGCGGGTGCGGGAACCCCGGAGTCCGCGGCGGGCGCGGCCTGGGCGGGGGGCGCGGCGGAGGGTTTCGACGGGGAGGGTTTCGACGGGGAGGATGCGTCGGCGGCAGGCGCCGGCCGCTCGGCACGGGCGCTCCGGTTCGCGGCCCCGGCGGGGGCCGGTACGCCGACGGGGACCGGGGCGCGGCGGCCCCTGGGGGCGGCCAGGAGCGCGAGACCGCCGACGAGCCCGCCCGCGCAGCCGCCCACCGCGACGGCGAGCGGCACCGAGGGCGAGGTGGGTTCGGTGGGGTCGAACGCCGGGGCGAACAGCGACAGCCGCACCCCCGTACTGCTCGTGGCCTGGTTCCCGGTCCTGGTCAGGGCGTTGGCCACCGCGTTGGAGGCGGCTGCGGCCCGGCCGGGGCTGGAGGCGGTCCCGGTGATCTCCACCATGGGCGCGTCCGGGGAGGTGGCCGACCGTACGGCGTCGCGCAGTTCCTCCACCGGCATCCTCGCCGCCGCCCTCGCCTCGGCGAGAACGGCGCTGTCGGTGGCGACGCGGCCGTACGCCTGGGCGAAGCCGAGGGCGGTCGCCGAGTCCGCCCCGGGGCCGGGCACCACGACCACGTAACTGGTCGCGGTGTAGCGGGGTGTGGCGAGCAGGCCGTACGCCGCTGCGCCGACCAGTCCCAGCAGGATCCCCAGTGCCAGCGGCCACCAGGCGGGCAGGGATGAGGGCCGCCACGGCGGCGAGAGGCGGGCGAGCGGGCCGGTGCGGCGCGGCGGTGCCGGCGGTTCGGGCGGTTCTGTCGTGCGCGGCTCGGTCAAGGCGGGCTACCTCTTCGTCGTCGGAGCGGTCGGTGCGGTCGGTGCGGTCGGTGCGGCCGGTGCGGCGGACGCGGCCGGGACGACCGGAGCGGGCAGGGGCGTTACGGGGGCGCGTCCGGCGGCATGTGTGGCGGTGCCCGCGGCCGGGCGCGCGGGGGCGCGGCCGTGGAGCTCCTCGTACAGGGCCATGAGCCGGTCCGCGCCGCGGGCCACGTCGTAGCGGCGCACGGCCTCGCAGACCGGGGCCCGGCGCCTGCCGGGCGGCACCGACGACGGCTCGCGCAGCGCCGCGACCAGGCTCGCGACCCCCGGTTCGACGCGGTGCGCCCCGGGGGCGTGGGAGCGCGGCAGCTCGTCGATGGCCGGGCAGGTCACATGGAGCACGGGCAGCCCGGCCGCCAGCGCCTCCAGCACGGCCAGCCCGAATGCCTCCTCGGCCGACGGCGAGACGAACACGTCCATGGCGCTGAGCAGCCCGGGGATGTCCGGGCGGCCCTCGTGCCCGCCGGGCTCGGCCCCCACCGCTCCCCCGCACTCCCCCAGCAGCCGTACGCGGTCGGCGATGCCGAGCCCGGCGGCCAGTTCGCGCAGCCTGCCGTGCTCCGGCCCGTCCCCGGCCAGGACCAGATGGGCCCCGGGGAGCTGTGCGACGGCCCGCACCGCGATGTCGAAGCGCTTGCCGGGCACCAGCCGTCCGACGCCGCCGACCACCAGGGCGTGCGCGGGCAGTCCCAGGCGGGTGCGCACCGACGCGCGCACCACGGGGTCGAAGCGGAACCGGGCGGCGTCGATGCCGTTGGGGATGACCTTGATGCGGGAGCCGGGCACGCCCCAGCGGCGCAGCCGGGAGGCCACGGTGGTGGAGACCGCGACGGTCGCGGTGCCCATGCGCTCGGTCGCCAGGTACAGGGCGCGGGCGCCCTGGGTGAGCGGGCGGCCCTCGATCCGCCGCTCGCCCAGGGAGTGCTCGGTGGCCACCACGGTGCGCGTCCCGGCCAGCCGCGCCGCGATCCGCCCGTAGACGCAGGCCCGGTACAGATGGGTGTGGACGATGTCGTAGCGCCCGGCGCGGACGGTGTCCACCAGCCGCGGCAGGGCGGACAGGTCGCGGTTGCCGCGCATCCCCAGATGGGTGACGGCGGTGCCGTCGGCCTCGATGCCCTCGGCGACCGCGCCGGGGTTGGTCAGGGTGACGACGTCGCAGCACAGCGGCAGGTGGCGCAGCAGCAGCCGCAGTTGCTGCTCGGCGCCGCCCGCGCCGAGGCCGGTGATGACGTGCAGCACTCTCATCGGTCCTCCTCTCCCGTGCCGCGGTCCCGGGTCCGGGCCCGCCTTCCGGGCGGGCGGCCCGTTCCGCGCGCCGCCGTCACCGTCCGGCCCCGGTGAGGGATCCGGCGGCCGGGGCGGTGGGCCCGCTGGGCAGGGCCCGGCGCCGCAGGGGGTGCAGCAGTCTCTTGGCGTACAGCCGCGGCGAGGTGTCCTCCTCGCCGATGTGGACGCGGGGCAGGGCGTGCGGACCGGTCAGCGGGCCGGGGTCGATGGCGCAGGCGTACGCGTAGCCCGCCGCGCGCACCGCCCGCACCGCGCGGTGGTCGACCGTGCCGTAGGGGTAGCAGAAGCCCTCCGCCCGGCGTCCGGTGATCTCCTCCAGCAGCTCGCGGCTGCCCCCGGTCTCCCGGCGCAGGGTCTCGTCGTCGGCGGCCGTCAGGTCGAGGTGGAGCAGCCCGTGGGAGCCGACCTCCATTCCGGCGCCGACCGCGGCGCGGATCCCCGCCTCGGTCAGCAGCGGCTTGCGCGGGCCCAGCGGGTCCCACTCGTTGTCGCCGCCGAGCCTGCCGGGCAGGACGAACACGGTCGCGGTGCAGCCGTGGCGGCGCAGCAGCGGCACGGCCTCCCCGATGAAGTCCGCGTACCCGTCGTCGAAGGTCAGGCCCACCAGGCCCGCGCCGCGTCCGGCCGCTCTCTCCCGCAGCAGCTCGCCCACCCCCACGCCGCGCAGGCCGCGCCGCCGCAGCCAGCGCAGCTGGCGGTCCAGGCGGCCCGGCGAGACGGTGACGTTGTAGGGGTCCTCGGTGTGTTCGGCCACCGAGTGGTACATCAGTACCCAGGGGCGCACCGGCCGCAGCCGCGGCAGCGAGGCGGGGGGCGCGGTCGGGTCGGGGGCGGGTGTGGTCGTACGGGCCGGATCAGCGGGCATGGCGGAACCTTCGTGTGACGGCGGTGAGGAGCTGCGGTACTTCGGGCGCCCGGACGGCGAGCGCGGCGGCGGTGAAGGCGGCCGGGACGGCCAGCGCCCCGGCGGCGGCGGTGGGGAGCGGGGAGGGCAGGAGCGGTGCGGCGGCCAGGCCGGCCGCGGTGGCCGCGGCGGCGGCCAGCGTCAGCCGGACCAGACCTGCCGCCACCGTGCGCACCCGGACGGGCAGGACGCGGGTGCGCAGACCGCACAGGAGCAGCAGCGCGGTGGTGGTGATCCCGGCGGCGTTGGCCGCGGCGATGCCGTGGACGCCCCAGCGGGGGGCCGCCAGGGCACCGGCCACGACGGTGAGCAGCAGGCCGGCGGCCATCGCGGCGGCCGGGTACCAGACGGGCCGGGCGGTGGCGAAGAACGGCCGGACCAGGGCGCCGGCCAGGCAGTGGCCGAGCAGTCCGGTGGCGTAGACGCGCATGACCGAGGCGGTGGCGGCGGTGTCCGCGGCTCCGAAGGCGCCCCGCTCGAAGAGGAGCTGGACGATCTGGGGGGCGTAGGCGATCACGTACGCGGCCCCCAGCAGCACCACCGTCGCGGCCAGCACCAGATCGCGTTCCACGCGCCGCCGGGCCCGCTCGGTCCGGCCGTCGGCCATGGCCCGGGCGACCAGGGGGAAGGTGACCGTGCACAGCAGCAGGGAGAAGGTCATGGGCAGTTGGGCGATCTTCTGCGCGTAGTTCAGGTGCGAGATCGCGCCGGGCGGCAGCCCGGAGGCCAGGAAGCGCTCGACGAGCACCTGCGACTGGCGGGAGAGGGCGAAGACGGCCACCGGCGCGACCACGCCCCAGCCCACCAGCGCCGCGGCGCGCGGGACGCCTGCGGTGCGCGGGGCGCATACGGCACGTGCGGCGCGTACGGACCGGCGCGCGCGCAGGATTGCGACGGCGCGGAGGTGCAGGTGCCGCCAGAACGCCGGGAGCTGCACCAGGACCATCGCCAGGCTGCCCGCGGCCACCCCGAACGCGGCTGCGCGCACCCCCCACCGGGCGTGCAGGCCCAGCACCACGGCGATGACGGTGATGTTGTACGCGCAGTAGATCGCCGCCGGGGGCGCGAAGCTGCGGTGGGCGCGCAGGGCCGCGCTGAAGTACCCGGCGGTTCCGAAGCCCAGCACGGTGACGGCCGTCAGCCGGGTGCAGTCCGCCGCCAGGCCGGGGTCGGCCAGGCCGGGCGCGAGGGCTCCCACCAGCGGCGGTGCCAGCAGCGCCACGGCCGCGGCGGCGCACGCCAGTGCCAGGAGCAGCCGGGGAAGCGTGGCCGCCAGCAGCGCGCGCACCGGGTCGGCGGGGCCCGCGGGATCCTCCGGGAGGGCGCGGGCGTCCTTCCCGGTCTCGCGGACGGCGGCGCGGCGCGACAGCGCGAGGCTGAACGCCGGGACCAGCACCAGCGCCATGGCGTCCTCGATGAGGATCGTCGAGGCGAACTCGGGGACGGTCCAGGACACCAGGAACGCGTCCGTCTCGCTGCCCGCGCCGAACAGATGGGCGATGGTCTGGTCCCGCACCAGGCCGAAGAAGGAACCGGCGGCGGTGAGGACTGCGGTCGCCGCGGCGGCCCGGGCGACGAGCCGCCTGCCCGGCGCGGAACCGGAACCGGGCGCGGGTGCGGGTGCGGGTGCGGGCGGGGAGGCGAAGGGCCCGGAGGGCGGTGGGGGCGCGCCGGTCACGCCGGTCGCGGTGCTGGTGCTGGTGCTGGTGCTGGTGCTCACCGTGCGCCCGCCTCCTTCGCGCCCCGCGCGCTGCGGCCGGCCGCGCCGCCGACCGCCGCCGCGGGGGCCAGTGCCCACCAGGCGGCCAGGCCGAGTGCCACGGCGGTCAGCACCGTGGAGGGGCCCCCGATGTCGGCGTAGAGGAAGTCGACGCAGACCAGGACGAGCAGGCCGGTCGCGGCCGGGCCGCAGTCGGCGTCCCGCCCCGCCGCCCGCGCCCGCCGCAGCCGCCGCAGGCCCAGCACCAGCAGCGCGGCCCAGCCGCCCACGACGGCGACGGCGCCGGCCAGCCCCTGTTCGGCCAGGAGGAGCAGGTACATGTTGTGCGGGGACAGCAGGGGCTGGCGGTGGAAGTCCTGTCCGGCCCCGGCGGTGTCGCTCGCCGAGGACAGCGCGAGGGAGGCGTGGGAGTCGCGGTGCTCGGCGAAGCCCCTGGGGCCCACCCCGGTCAGCGGGTTCTCGCGCCAGATCCCCGCGGCGGCGGCCCACATGGTGTAGCGGTCGGTCACGGACCGGTCGGGCTCTCCGGCGACCTCGGTGATGCTGGCGGCGCGCTCGGCGACGAGGTCGCCGCCCACGCCGAATCCTCCGACCAGGACCACCGCGGCGGCCGAGGCGACCGCCAGGGTGCGCAGGGCCGCCCGCAGCCCCGTCAGGAGCAGCACGGTCGTGCAGGCGGCGGCGGTGGAGATCCACGTCCCCCGGCTGAAGGAGAGGGCCAGCGGCACCAGGAGCGCGGCGGCGGTGCCCAGCGCCGCCGGCCGCAGCCACCGGGGGGCTCCGGCCGGCGGGGCGAGCCCTGCGGCCAGGGCGACGACGACGCCGCAGGAGACGGCGGAGGCCATCCCCATGACGTCCGTCGGCCCGAAGGTGCCCACCGCCCGGACGTTCTCCCCCTGGTACGAGGCGCCGGTGCCGGTGAGGTACTGGTGGACGCCGACCGCGCCCTGCACCACGGCGACCGCCACCAGCGAGGCGGCGACCGCCCGGGTGTGCCGCGGCGAGCGCAGCGTGAGCACCAGGGCGGCCGGCACCAGGACGAACACCTGGAGCAGACGGACGAAACCGGTGAGGCCGGCCGCGGGGTCCTGGGCCGTCACGGCCGCCAGCGCCAGACCGGCGGCCGGGGCCGCCAGGACGACGGCGGCCGGGGCCGCCAGCGGGCGCGCGCGGGTGCGCAGCGCCCACGCGGCGCAGCACACGACCAGGACGCCCGAGGCGGCGTCGGCGAGGGTGGGGCCCGCGCCTCCCCCGCCGGGTTCGCGGTACGCGGGCACGCACACCAGCAGGACGGTGGCGAGTGCCGGCAGCACCGGCCGGTGGGCGGCCGCCGCCTTCGCGAGGCGGGCCCCGGGCTCTGCGGGCTCCGTGGGCTGTACGCCGGCCGCGCCGGCCGTGATGGCCGTGGTGACCGTGGTGACCGTGGTGGCCGTCGTCACCTCAGCTGCCCCCGAGCCGGAGGACGGAGCCCGCGGTGCGCAGCAGGATCGAGACGTCCTGCCACAGCGACCAGGTCTCGATGTAGTGGTTGTCGAACCGCACCCGGTCCTCGATGGAGGTGTCGCCGCGCAGTCCGTGCACCTGGGCCAGCCCGGTGATCCCGGCGGGCATCCGGTGTCGGGCCGCGTAGCCGGGGTGGAGCCGGCTGAAGTGCTGGACGAAGTAGGGGCGTTCGGGTCGCGGCCCGACCAGGCTCATGTCACCGCGCAGCACGTTCCACAGCTGGGGCAGCTCGTCGAGCGAGGTGCGGCGCAGCACATGTCCGACCGTGCTCATCCGGTGGTCGTCCGCGACGTTCCAGCGCGTCGCCGACTCGTGCTCGTCGCGGGGGCGCAGGGTGCGGAACTTCAGGACGGTGAACGGGCGTCCGCCCAGCCCGATCCGCTCCTGACGGAAGATCACCCCGGGCCCGTCGGCGATCCGGACGGCGAGCGCGCAGGCCAGCAGCACCGGGGCGGCGGCCAACAGAGCCACGGCGGCCACCGCGACGTCCAGGGCGCGCTTGCCGCGCGGTCCGGCCCGGTGGTGCCGGGGTCGCGGGTCCAGGCGGCGGCAGGGGAAGCCCCACAGGTGCTCGACCGTACGTCCGGCGGCGCGGGCGCCGGTGACGGCGGCGGCCGGGTGTGCGGCCGGGGACGCCGCGCCGACCACCCACACGGTGCAGTCCAGGTCCGTGAAGACCGGTACGAGCGCCGCGGCATCCGGGTCCGTGCCGGGGTCGCGGGTGAACACCGCGTCGCGCACGGCGTTCTGGATGGCGGCGCGGACGATGTCCTCGCGTCCGGTGAGCACCGGCACCGAGACGCCCTCGGCCAGTGCCGCGTCGGCCGGTTCTCCTCCCGGCTCGACCACCCCGACCGGGCGCATCCCGTACTCGGGGTGCTCGTACAGGGCGGTGGTGATGCGCCGTCCCGCCTCCCCGGCACCGACCACCAGGGCGGAGCGCGGTCTGCGCCGTCCGGCACGGCGGCGCGCCAGGTGGACGGCGCCGCGCGCGGCGCAGGCCAGGGCCGTGTGGGCGGCCACCGCGGCCACGAGGAGCGTCCAGCCCGGGGCGTTCCCCTCCCGGATCGCGGCCGGGACCGCGGCGGCCGCGCACCAGGCTGCGGCCGTACGGCCGAGCAGGGCGGGCAGTTCGCCGAGCGCGGTCGGCGCCAGGGCGGTGCGGTAGAGGCCGGCACGGGCGTTGAGCGGCACCAGGACGGCCAGCAGGACGGCACACAGCACCGCGGCCGCGAGCCCCCCCTCGTCCCCGCCCGCTCCGGGCGCCGCTGTCGCGGCGGTCACGGCGGCGGCCGCCGCGACGGCGGCGAGGCAGTCGGCCGCCGCGAGGAGAGCGGCGGCGCGGCGCCGGTGCGGGTTGCCGCGCAGAGCCGGCGGCAGCGGCCGGCGCGCCGGCGAGCGCGGCGGGCCGACATGGGCCGCCGCGGTGCGGGACTTGGGCTCCGGCAGGGGCAGGACCCGGCTCGGGTTGGATGTCCCGGTGTTGTCCGTGGTCATCGCCTGATGTGCTCCCTGGTATCGGGGTGGAGATCGGGATGGGGACGGGATGGGATTCCGGCGGCCGGCCGGGGAAGGCGGCCGGCAGCGGCGGGGGCCGGCGGGCGGATCCGCCGGCGGACGGGCGCGGCGGCGGACCGCTCGGCCAGCACCTCGGCGTACAGCCGCGCGACCCGCTCGGCCGTGTGCCGTACGTCGTGGAAGGCCCGGACGTGTTCGGCGGCCAGCAGCCCCAGGTCGTGCCGGAGCGGCGGGTCGGCCAGCAGCGAGGCCAGCGCGCGGGCCAGGGCGCGGGGGTCCTCCGGCGGGACCAGGAAGTCGGCGGCGCGGCCCGGCGGGAGGCTCTCGGCCGCGCCGGTCACCGCGGTCGTCACCACCGGGCGGCCGCAGGCCATCGCCTCCAGCGGGACGAGCGCCATCCCCTCCCAGCGGGAGGGCAGCACCACCGCGTCGGCCGCCGCGTACCAGGCCGCCGTGTCCTGTGCCGCTCCGGCGAACAGCACCCCCGCGGGCGCCGCCGAGGCCAGTTCCCGGCGCGACGGGCCGTCGCCGACCAGGACCAGCCGGGCGCCGGGGACGCGGGCGGCGACCTCGGGCCAGGCCCGCAGCAGCACGTCCTGCCCCTTCTGCCGGCACAGCCTGCCGA
Organism: Streptomyces mangrovi; assembly: GCF_900114215.1. Classification (GTDB taxonomy): domain Bacteria; phylum Actinomycetota; class Actinomycetes; order Streptomycetales; family Streptomycetaceae; genus Streptomyces; species Streptomyces barkulensis. The sequence continues at coordinate 61,666 of NZ_FOSG01000007.1, forward strand.
CGCAGACGGCCAGAGGGGCGTGCGGCGGCACCCCGGCGAGCGCGGGCAGGGCGGTACGCGCGCGGGCGCGGGCGGCTTCGTCCGCCGGGCGGAAGCGGCCGGTGTCCACGCCGTTGTGGACCACCGCCCAGCGGGCGCGCACCCCCGACGCCTCGCCGTGCCGCAGTTCGTCGTCGGCCACGCACAGCACGCGGTCCGCCCAGCGGGCCGCCAGCCGCTCCCAGTACAGGGCCAGCCGGGCGGTCGTCCCGCCGACGGCGTCGAAGGACCAGGCGTGCGGCTGGTGGACGGTGGGGACGCGGCCCCGCAGGGCGAGCCGCAGGACCAGCCCCGCCTTGGCGCTGTGCGTGTGCACCAGATCGGGGCGGAGGCGCCGCACCAGCCGGGCGGCCCGCACCGCCTCGCCGTACAGGCCCGGTCCCGGTTCGCGCAGCGCCGGCCAGTCGGCCACCTCCGCGCCGGCCGCGGCGGCGTCCCGGCCCAGCGCGCCGCCGGGCGGGCAGGCCACCACGGCGCGCGCTCCCGCCGCGCTCTGGGCGCGGACCAGATCGGTGACGACCCTGGCCACTCCTCCGTCCACGGGCTGGGACAGGTGCAGCACCGTCATGGGAACCGCTTCCTGATCGCTGTGGGACACGCCTGAACTCCCCATTCGCCGAACCGTTCCGACATCGCGCCGAGGGCGCCGGCCCGCTGCCCTCAGCGGCGCGCGTCGACCTGCAGGAAGAGCGCTCCGAGCTGGTAGCCCTCGTCACGGGTGGTGAAGCGGAACGTCAGCGAGTCGCCGCCGCGCACCAGCGCGGGGGCGATGCCGTGGACGTCGGAGTCGTAGCCCAGCGTGTCGGGGTACGCGGGCACACGGCGGGGCGCGGGGCGGCCGTGGTCGGTGATCGTGGAGTTCATGGGGTCGTCGGCGGGGTTGGCCGCGTCGCGCACCCGGTGGGCGGGTGCGGTCCCGGTGCCCACCGTCAGCGTCTCCCCGCCCCGGCCGCGGTCGCCGTCGTAGGCCACCACGCCCGCGGCGCCGGACGCCCCGGGCGGCACCGGCAGGGCCTCGGCGGTGATCTCGAGGGCGCCCCTGGACGGGGTCATGGCCTCGTAGCCGTCCATGAGCAGCAGATGGCGCAGCGGCTCCCCGGGGTGGGCGTAGGCGGCCACCAGTGTCCAGCCGCCCCAGGCGCCGGCGGGCGAGCGGCCCGCGGCGACGTTGAGCTGGGCGACGGTGTAGGAGCCGCCGCCGGACCGCGCGACCAGACCGGTGACGTCGGCGGACGCGGTGTACCCGTCCATGACGCCGGTGCGGCGGTGGCCGACGACGGTGTCGGCGAGGACCTCCTTGTACCGGCCGCCCGGCTCGGCGATCAGCACCCGTCCGTTGTCCTCGGGGGGCTTCTGCTCGCCGACCCGGAGGTTGCCGCCCCAGTACAGCCGGGCGTAGGTGACGCGCGCCCCGGCGGGCAGGCGCAGCTCCGCGCCGCTGGAGTTGTAGGTGTTGGGGTCGTCGTCGATGTCGACGTAGGTCATCTCGTAGTCGCCGTTGTTCCCCTTCGCCGCTCCCTTCCGGGCCTGTGCGCACGGCGGCGTGCCGGTGGTGGCGGGGGTGAGGCAGGTGGCGGCCGAGTTGGCGGCGCGCACGATGCCGCCGTGCTGTGTGGCGCGGTACCGCTCCCCGAACGGGATGCGCGGCGCCTCGCCGGGCGCGGGCGCGGCCGCGGTCGGCGGCAGCGCCATCGCCAGGGCCGCGGCTGCCAGTGCGCACAGCACTCCTCGGCTGGTGAGCCCCAGGGAAACACGCATGGACTTTCTCCGATCGATACCGTTCAAATCGGAGCAAACCATGGCAGACGCGTGCACCTCCGCCGAGGGTGACGCGCGGGGGTTGCGCCGAGCGTGTGACCGCCCGGATCAGCCTCCGGCGCGTACGGCATCCGCTTGCGGCGGTACGGCCCACAGGAGAGCACCGGAACGGTGATCCCGCTGGGCCCTCCGGGTGGTCCTGCGCATCACCCCCGTTGGACCGCCTCCGGACAGGACAACCCATTCACAGCCCGGATCGACCACGGTTCGAAGAATCCCGAAAGGAGAACGGCGATGATCCGTATCGCCAAGACCGCCGCGATCACCGCGGCCGCCTGCGCCCTGGTTCTCGGCGGCGCGGGAGCCGCCTCCGCCGGCGGAGACCAGCCCGGCGGTCACAAGGGCGGTCACAAGAAGGAGCAGAGGAAGGACGGGAAGAAGGACGGCGGCAAGGGCCACAACAAGGGCCAGGGGAAGGGCCACGAGAAGGACCGGAAGAAGGACCACCGCAAGGGCGGGGACGACCGCCGCGGCGGTCATGGCGCAGACGGCGGTGCCTCCGCCGAGGCGGTGGCCTTCGGTTCCCCCGGTGTCCTCAGCGGCAACGTGGTGCAGGTCCCGGTCGACTTCGGCCTCAACTTCTGCGGCAACCAGCTGACCGTCCTGGGCGCGCTGAACTCCTCCTCCGGGAACGTCTGCGTCAACAGGTGACCCGGCGCCTCCGCCCCACCGGCGGGGCGGAGGCCGTCCGGTCCCGGGGGCGGCCCGCGAGGCCGCTCAGGGGCCGCCTTCCTCCTCCTGCTCCCGCACCGCGTCCCGCTCCCCCGCCGCGTCACGGGGCAGGTTGCGGCCCGCCGGCGGATCCACCTCCACCGGCGGGGTCCAGGGGCCGCGCTCCACGGTCTCGCCCGGCTGCATCCCCGGGGTCGGCCCCGCGGCGATCTCGGGCTGCTCCATGTCGTCGGCGGCCACGGCGTGCACATCGCCCTTGCCCAGCGGGGAGGCCCCCGGTTCCTCCTCGCCGCCGGGCTCCCAGTGGTCCTCGCCCGTGCCCGTGTCCTCGCCGCTCCGGGGCCGCCCCTGGCCCGGACCGTAGGTGGCGTTGCCCGGGTTCCGCGTCCGCTCGGCCTCCTCGGCGATCTCGCGGGCGCGCCGTTCCCTGTCCGTGCCCTCGTCCTCACCGGACATGGCCTCGCTCCTCTCCTCGGATCCCGGGGCCCCGGGATCCGAGGCGCGCCGCGCGCCCCGGGCGCCACGAGTGCCCCGAATGCTTCCTGACGGCGGATCTCGCCGACGCGGCGCGGGTACCCGGCGACCATGGGAAACATTCTGGTCGGCACCTGCTCGTGGACGGATCCCGCGCTGGTCGGCAGCGGGTGGTACCCATCCTCGGCCAGGGGGGCGGAGGGACGGCTGCGGTACTACGCCGGGCGTTTCGGCCTGGTCGAGGTGGACTCGACGTACTACGGACTGCCCAGTACGCGCAACAGCCGGCTGTGGGCCGAGCGCACCCCCGACGGGTTCGTCTTCGACGTCAAGGCGTTCTCCCTGCTCACCGGCCACTCCACCCGGGTCGGCTCGCTCCCGGCACAGCTGCGCCCGGCCGGCGCCACCGCGGGCGCCCGGGTGCGGGCCGGCGCGCTGGGGCCGGCCGCCGTGGAGGAGGTGTGGCGGCGCTTCGCCGGCGCGCTGGAGCCGCTGCGCGCGGCCGGGCGGCTGGGCGCGGTGCTGATGCAGTTCCCGCCGTCGCTGCGGCCCGGGCCCGGCGCGGAGGCGTTCCTGGAGCAGTGCCTGGGGCGCGCGAGCGCACTGGGGTGGCGCACGGCGGTGGAGTTCCGCGACCCGCGCTGGTACGCACCCGAGCACCGCGCGGACACCGCCGACCTGGCCAAGCGCCACGGCGCGGCGCTGGTCGCGGTGGACACCGCACGCGGCCTGCCCGCGTCCGTGCCGCCGGTCGCCGCCGCGACCGCGCCACAGCTGTCGGTGGTCCGCTTCCACGGCCGCAGCCCGCACTGGGGCACGGGTTCCAAGGAGGACTCCTACCGGCACCGCTACACCGGGGAGGAGTTGGCCGAGTGGGTTCCGCGGATACGGGCGCTGGCGGAGCGGACCGACCGGGTGCACGTGCTGTTCAACAACTGCTGCGGCGACGCGGCCGTCCGCGCCGCCGAGGCGATGAGCGAGCTGTTGGGGTGATGCGGCCATGACCGAGCCGGGCGGGAAGAGGAACACGCGGGCGGGCATGGGCCGGAGCGCGGGGGCGCGGGAGCGCGACGCCTCCGTGGTGCGCGCGCTGCTGGAGCTCCACGGACGCACATACGCGCGGGAGGCGGGCATCCGGCTGCGGAACACCCCCGTGCCGCTGTACCGGCTGCTGGTGCTCTCGCTGCTGCTGAGCGCCCGCATCCGGGCGGACACCGCGGTCTTCGCGGCCCGCGCCCTGTTCGACGCCGGGCTGGGCGACGCGCGGAGCATGGCCGAGTCGGCCTGGCAGCGGCGGGTGGACGCGCTGGGCGCGGGCGGCTACCGCCGGTACGACGAGCGGACGGCCACCCAGCTCGGTGACGGCGCGGAGCTGCTCCTCCAGCGCTACCGGGGGGACCTGCGCGGGCTGCGCGAGGAGAGCGGGGTGAGCGAGCGGCTCCAGCGCTTCCCCGGCATCGGGCCGGCCGGGGCCGACATCTTCCTGCGCGAGGCGCAGGGCGTCTGGCCGGAGTTCGCCCCGTACCTCGACCGCAGGACCCGCGAGGGCGCGCGGCGGCTGGGGCTGCCCGCCTCGTCCCGGGAGCTGGCACGGCTGGTGCCGCGGGAGGAACTGCCCCGACTGGCCGCGGGGCTGGTGCGCGCCGCCCTCGACCGGAAGGCCGCCGACGAGGTGCTCGCCGCGGCGGAGGCGTGAGTTCATTTCCCCGTTCTCACACCGTTCGCACACCTTTCTCGCCCCGTTCCCACGCCGCTGCGCGCCGTTTCCGCGCCGTTGTGCGCGGTCCCGTACGACACCGTGCCGTGCCGTGCCGCGCTGTGCCGTGTCCGGGGTTTTCACGGTGAGCGCCGAAGGCGGGCTCTTGCCGTCCTGCGGAAAGCGCGTCTATCTTTGGCGCGCTCGCCAACGGAATTGCGTGAAAGCTCAACTGACGGATCGCCGGATACGGCGTAGGGGAGGGACCGGCTGTGGCCGGAAGAGGGCGTCATCGCCGATACAAGCCCAACGCGGTTTCCCGCGCGTCGCTGACCGTCACCGCGGGAGGGGCCGGAATCGCCATCCCGTTGATCGGGGCCACCGCCGCTCACGCCGCGCCCGAGGAGATCTGGAACAAGGTCGCCGCGTGCGAGAGCAGCGGAAACTGGAATATCAACTCCGGTAACGGTTTTTACGGCGGATTACAGTTCAAGCAGAGCACCTGGCAGGAATTCGGCGGTACCGCCTACGCCCCGCGCGCCGATCTCGCCACCAGGGACGAGCAGATAGCCGTCGCCGAGCGGGTGCTCGACGGGCAGGGCCCGACCGCCTGGCCGGTGTGCTCGCCCCGAGCCGGTCTGACCTGGGAGCACCGGGGCTCCGGCACCACCGCGGACAGCGCGGCCGGGACCGCCTCCGATCCGGAGGGCAACCAGCCCCGCGTCCAGACGCACGCACAGGCGCAGGTGCGGGCACAGCCGCGGGCCGGGAACTCGAAACCGGACGCGAAGCCCGCCGACAAGCCCTCCGACAGCGGTCGGACGTACGTGGTGGCGGGCGGTGACACCCTCTCCGGGATCGCCGACGAGCACGAGGTGCGCGGCGGCTGGCAGGCGCTGTACGAGCGCAACCGCACGGTCGTGGGAGGCGACCCGGACCTGATCTTCCCCGGGCAACGGCTCAGCCTCCAGCAGGGCGGTGCGGCCCGGGCCCCGCAGGACGACGCGCCCGGCCGGAGCACCACCGTGCCCCGGCAGAAGGACGCGCCGAAGGCCGAGGAGAAGCCGAAGGAGCAGGGGAGACCAAAGGCGCAGGCCAAGCCCGAGGTCCGGGAGAAGCCGAAGGAACAGGCCAAGCCCGAGGAGAAGGCGGAGTCCCGGGAGAAGGCGGAGTCCCGGGAGAAGCCGAAGGAGAAGCCGCAGGAGAAGATCAAGGCGCAGACCGAGCCCGAGCGGGCCGAGCGCAAGAGCTCCAAGGCACAGGCCTCCCCCGGCTACGCCGCGCCCATCAGCGGCGTCTCGCCCACCACCGCGTACCGCCAGTCGGGCAGCGGCTGGTCCAGCGGCTACCACACCGGCATCGACTTCCCCGTCTCCACGGGCACCTCGGTGCAGTCCGTCAGCCGTGGGCAGGTCGTCTCGGCCGGCTGGGGCGGCGCGTACGGCTACCAGGTGGTCATCCGGCACTCCGACGGCCGCTACAGCCAGTACGCCCATCTGTCGGCGATCTCCGTGCGCTCCGGCCAGCAGGTCAACGCAGGCCAGCGGATCGGGCGTTCGGGATCCACCGGCAACAGCACCGGCCCCCATCTGCACTTCGAGATCCGCACCGGCCCCGGCTACGGCTCCGACATCGACCCGCTGGCCTATCTGCGCGCCAACGGCGTGCGCATCTGATTCACGCGCATCCGCCCTCCGCCCCGTCCCGCCCGGCATCGCGCCGGACGGGGTGGGGCGGGGCGGGACGGGGTGGCCGTCACCCGATGTCGCGCCGCTCCAGCGGGTGGGTCGCGGGGCCCTGGATCACCGAGCCGTCCGGGGCGAAGCGCGAGCCGTGGCACGGGCACTCCCAGGCCAGTTCCGCGTCGTTGAAGTGGACCAGGCAGCCCAGGTGGGTGCAGCGGGCCGAGACGGCGTGCAGCTGCCCGTCGGCGTCGCGGTGGACGGCGCAGCGGCTCCCGCCGACCCGTACGACCGCGCCGCCGCCGGGGACGATGTCGTCGACGGAGTCGGCGTGGGAGGGGCGCAGCCGGTCGCCGACGAAGTGCTTGGCGACGCCCGCCTGCAGGCCCAGTAGTGAGGGGGCGTCGCGGAAGCCGGGCAGCCGCCGGGGGTCGTACAGCTTCGCCCAGGCCGGCAGGTCGCCGCCGGTGACGTACCGGGCGAGCAGCCGGCCCGCCAGCACCCCGCTCGCCATCCCCCAGCCGCCGAAGCCGGTGGCGACGTAGGTGTGGCGCGCGCCGGGGTGGAAGGGCCCGATGTACGGCACGCGGTCGGTGGAGCTGTTGTCCTGGGTGGCCCAGCGGTGGACGATCCGGGTGCCGGGGAAGCGCTCGCGCGTCCAGTCCTCCAGCCTCCCGAAGCGCTCGGTGACGTCGGCCGTGCCGGGCGGGAACTTCTCGCCGGTGACGATCAGGAGCCGCTGCCCCTGGCCGTAGGGCGCGGTGCGCACCGAGCGGGTGTCGTTCTCGGGGGTCAGGTACATCCCGGCCGGGTCCCGCTCGGCGGGGATCGCGGCGGCGACGACCAGTTCACGGTGCGGCTCCAGCCGGGAGAACAGCAGCGCGCGGTCGAAGACGGGGTAGTGGGTGGCCACGACGACGGCGTTCGCGGTGACCGTGGCGCCGTTCTCGGCGGTCACCGTGCACGGCTCGCCCTCCTTCAGGTTCACCACCCGGGTGCGCTCGGCGATCCGCCCGCCGCGCCGCACCAGGTCCCCGGCGAGTGCCAGGAGGAACTTGCGCGGGTGGAACTGCGCCTGGTCGGCCACGCGTACCGCGCCCCGGACGGGGAAGGGCAGACCGGTCTCGGTGACGTAGGCGGCGGGCAGGCCGGCCTCGGCGGCGGCCTCGGCCTCGGCCCGCAGCTTCCGGGCCGTCTCCTCGGACTCGGCCCAGGTGTAGGCGGGCACGCGCTCCAGCTCGCAGTCCACGTCCAGCTCGGCGGCGGTCGCGGCCAGGTGCCCGATCGCGTCCTGCTGGGAGAGCGCGTACATCCGGGCGCCTTCCGCGCCGTGCTTGCTCCGCAGCTCGTCGTAGACCATGCCGTGCAGGGCGCTGACCTTGGCGGTGGTGTGGCCCGTGACCCCGGCGGCGATCCGGTCGGCCTCCACGACGGTGACCCGGCGGCCGGCGCGGGCGAGCTCCCAGGCGGTGCACAGGCCCGCGATGCCCCCGCCGACCACCACGACGTCGGTGTCGGTCCCGCTGCCGGGCTCCAGCGGCGGGTGGGCGGCCTCGGGGGTGACGGGGGCGGTCGCCAGCCAGTACGACTCGTTGTCGGCGGGGGAAGCGCTCACGGCCGGCGGCTCCTTCCGGGCTCGGGACGTACGCCGGTCCCCTCGCCCTCACCGGACGGGCCGACCTCGCCCACGCCCTCGGGCGGGCCCGTCCGCCCGGCCTCCTCCTCGCCCCTGAGCTGGCCGATGTCGCGGTCCTCCTCGACGGTGTGGACGGCCGACTCCTCCGGGGACAGTCCCTCGGCCGCGGACTCGTGGGAGAACACGTCCTGGTTGGCGGGCCGCTCCCCGAGGGGGTCGTCGCTGAGCTGGCCGGTCTCGTCCTCCGGGGGGCCGGAGGCCCGGGAGGTCTCGCCCACGTCGGGCTCCTCCTCGGCCAGCCGGTCGTCCAGGGGCTTGCCCTCCAGCTGCTCGGAGTAGGTGGTGCCCCACTCCTCGGCGGCCACCGGGCGCTCGCCGGGCACGGGCATCTGCTGCGGGTCGTTCGCCCGCTCCTGCCCGGGCATGCCGTTCTGCAGGTCGGGGATGCCCTCGTCCTCGGGGCGGCCGCCCGGGTCGTAGGGGGCGTCCAGTGCCGAGTCGCCGGGGCTGGGACCGGTGGCGGGTTCCCCCTCGGGCGGCAGGCCGGGGGTCTCGTCGTCGTTGACGGTGGCGTCCTCTTCGGCCAGTTCGGGCCTGCTCTCGTCGCCCGCCGCGGTGGGCTCGTTCTCGTCAGCCATGGTCGGTCTCCCTCCGGGTCCCGGTGTCGGTCAGGGGCGCGCACGCGTCGGTGATCCGGTCGGCTCTCATCGACCCGCCCGGTACCCGCCGGTACCGGGCGGAAACGCGCGGTGTGCCCCGGCTGCGCACCGATCGTGCTGTTTCCGGGACCAGGGCGCGGGTACCCCGGCGTATCGCGTCCGGTGCGGGAGAGGTGCGGGATACGGGAAACGCCCAGGGGGCCGCGGCGGCGCCCGGTGCGAGCGGTCGCGGTACCCGTGGCCTGGTCCCGGAAGACCCCCGCCCGTTTCGCCGGACGGGCCGGGGGTACCCACACTGCCGTGACCAGGGATGGAACCGCCGGGGGGCTGACCATGGGGGTCGAGGAGGAGTTCCTCCTGGCCGACCCGACGACCGCCCGCGCTGTGCCCGGTGCCCGGGCGGTACTGCGCCGCGCCCACCACGAGGCGTCCGCCGCCGACGGCTCCGGCTACAAGGCGGAGTTCCTCTCCAGCCAGGTGGAGTCCGCCACCGGGGTGTGCACCTCGCTGGAGGAGATCCGCGGGGAGCTGGCGGAGGACCGCGCCCGGCTGGTGGACGCCGCCCGGGAGGAGGGTCTGCTGCTGCTGTCCTCCGGGACGGCGGTGCTGAGCGACGGGCGTCCTCCGGTGGCCGAGGGGGAGCGCTTCCGCCGCATCTCGGAGCTCTTCGCCGACATCGTGGACGACTACCAGGTGTGCGGCTGCCACGTCCATGTGGGCGTGCCGGACCGGGAGACGGCGGTGGCCGTGGTCAACCGGGTGCGCCGCTGGCTGCCGACGCTGCTGGCGCTGTCGGTCAACTCCCCCTTCTGCGAGGGCCGCGACCGCGGTTACGCCAGCTGGCGCATGATGGAGCAGTTGCGCTTCCCCGCCGCCGGGATGCCTCCCCGCTTCCCCGACGCCGCCTTCCACGACGCGGAGGTGGCGCGGCTGGTGTCCTACGGGGCGCTGATCGACGACCGGATGAGCTTCTGGCTGATGCGCCCCTCGCCGTGGCTGCCCACGGTCGAGTTCCGGGTCGCGGACGCGGCGGCCACCGTCGACGACGCGGTGCTCCAGGCCGCGCTGGGGCGGGCCCTGGTGCGCCGGGCCCTGGCCGAGCTGGAGGCGGGGGTTCCGGAGCCGGAGCTGGACGAGCGGGCGGCCAGGGCCGCGGTGTGGTCCGCGGCGCGCTACGGGCTGCGGGGCGACGGCGTCGATCCGGTCACCCGCGCCCGCGTGCCGGCCGGCGAACTGCTCCAGGCGCTGCTGCGGCACGTCGCGCCCGCCCTGGAGGAGACCGGGGACACCGAGGCCGTGCGGCGGCTGCTGGAGACGGTGCGCGAGGACGGCACCGGGGCCGAGAGGCAGCGGCGTGCCTGGGCGCGGGGCGGCCCCCGGGCGGTGGTGGAACTGCTGGCCGCCCAGACCGACGCGAGGGAGCACAAGCGCGCATGACGACCACCACAGGTTCGGCCGCCGGCGCGGCCGGCTCCGCCGCAGGCGGCCCCTCGGGCGCCGTCACGGCCGACCTTCCCTCCGAGCGGGGTGAGGTGAGCGCGGCGGTGCTGGCGGCCCTGGCCGCCCCGCCGCCCGCGCGGCTGCCGTCGTCCCTCAGGGCGGCGGTGGAGAGGGCCGACCCGTACGGCGAGGACCTGCAACTGGCCCTGTACGTCTGCTACGAGCTGCACTACCGGGGCTTCGCGGGCGTGTCGGCCGAGTGGGAGTGGGATCCGGACCTGCTGCGGCTGCGCGCCGGTCTGGAACGGGTCTTCCTGAACGCCCTGCGCCGCGACACCCTCACCGGCACGGCCTCGGACTCGGACGTGAGCGCCGCGCTGGAACCGCTGCTGGTGGAGCCGGCCGAGGGCGGCGGGGTGTCGGACTTCCTGCTGCGCGAGGGCGAGTGGTGGCAGCTGCGCGAGTACATCGCGCACCGCTCGGTCTACCACCTCAAGGAGGCCGACCCGCACGCCTGGGTCATCCCCCGTCTCGACGGCCAGGCCAAGGCGTCGCTGGTGGCGGTGGAGTACGACGAGTTCGGCGGGGGCCGCGGGGAACGGGTGCACGCACGGCTGTTCGCGGACCTGATGGCGGGCGCGGGCCTGGACCCGTCCTATCTGCGCTACCTCGACGACGTGCCCGCCCCGATCGTCGCCGGGGTGAACCTGATGTCGCTGTGCGGGCTGCACCGGTCCCTGCGCGGCGCGCTGGTGGGCCACTTCGCGGCGGCCGAGATCAGCACCGCGCCCAGCGCCCGGAAGATGGCCAGGGCGCTGGAGCGGATGGGCGCCGCGCCCGAGTGCGTGCTGTTCTTCACCGAGCACATCGAGGCGGACGCCGTGCACGAGCAGGTGATGCGCCGGGACGTCATCGGCGATCTGCTGGCGCGCGAGCCGGAGCTGGCCGCCGACGTCGTGTTCGGCATCCGCGCCACCGAGCTGCTGGAGGAGCGGCTGGCGGACCGTCTGCTGGGCTCCTGGCGCGCCGGCGCCACCTCGCTGCGGCGCCCGCTGGAGGTCTGACGGGTATCCGGGGGCGGGGGAGGACCGGGTCAGCCCCGGCCCTCCCCCGCCTCCGGGTCCGTGTTCGGTTCCGTGTTCGGTTCCGTGTCCGCGGGCCTCGGGCGTCGCTCCCTGCGGCGGTGGCTGGTGTCGCACCACGGGTAGCGGCGGCTGCGGCGGCAGGTGCACAGGGCGACCGTGAAGCGGTCCGAACGGGCGATACGGCCGTCGGGGAGGACGACCTCCACCGGCCCCTCCATCAGCACCGGGCCCTCGGGGTCGATCACCACACGCCGGGCGCGGCCCTCACCGGCGGGTTCAGGGGCGGTCGGCACGGACCACCACCAGTTCCTCGGTGCGCTGCCCCGGTGCGATCAGACCCCGCTCCTCCAGCCAGGCGGCGCGCCCGCGCAGCACCGGGCCGAACGGGATGGTGGTGCGGGCCACCACGGAGGACTTCAGCCCCTGCCCGCGCAGCAGGGCCAGTGTGGCCCCGGTGCCGCACAGCCCGGAGTGGACCATCAGCATGGTGCCGCCCGGCGCCAGCAGCGCGGGCGCGTACGCGCACAGCCGGTCCAGCACCGCGCGGCCGTCCGGCCCGCCGTCCCAGCACATCGCCGCGCCCCCGCGGGGCGGTTCGCGCCGCGGGGAGGGCACGTACGGCGGGTTGGTGAGGACCACGTCGAAGGGGCGCCCGTGCTCCGCCTCGGTCAGGGCGTCGGCGAGGTCGCCGCGCCGTACCGCCAGCGGCAGCCGGTGCAGCCAGGCGTTGCAGCGGGCGGCGAGCACGGCCCGGGGCGAGGCGTCCAGCGCCACCGCCTCGGCCGCGCCCATCCGCAGGGCGGTCATGGCGAGCACTCCGGTGCCCGTGCAGAGGTCCAGGACGCGGGCTCCGGGAGCGAGCGCGGCGTCGTGCAGCGCCTGCCTCAGCAGCCAGGTGTCGTCCTGGGGCGCGTACACCCCGGGGGGCCTGAGCAGCAACATGAACACCGGATACCTCGTTTGCCGCTCCCCTAACGCACCCGTCCCGGGCCCGCGGGGCGGGACTGGCCGGCCCGCACCGGGGTACCCGGCCGGTCCCCCGCGAGGAGAGGTGGAGAACGATGAAGGCAGTGGTCTGGCACGGTCGGCGCGACGTACGGGTGGACGAGGTCCCCGATCCGGCGGTCCGCGAGCCGACGGACGCGGTGGTGCGGATCACGTCGAGCGGGCTGTGCGGCTCGGACCTGCACCTGTACGACGTGCTGACCCCGTTCATGACGGAGGGTGACATCCTCGGGCACGAGCCGATGGGCATCGTGGAGGAGGTCGGCCCCGAGGTGCCGGACCTCTCCCCCGGCGACCGTGTGGTGATGCCGTTCCAGATCGCCTGCGGCACCTGCTTCATGTGCTCGCAGGACCTCCAGACCCAGTGCGAGACCACCCAGAACCGCAAGTTCGGCACCGGAGGCTCGCTCTTCGGCTACACCAAGCTCTACGGTCAGGTGCCCGGCGGCCAGGCCCAGTACCTGCGGGTGCCACAAGCGCACTACGGGCCGGTCAAGGTGCCCGAGGGGCTGGCCGACGACCGCTTCCTGTACCTGTCGGACGTGCTGCCGACGGCCTGGCAGGCGGTGGCGTACGCGGACGCGCCCAAGGGCGGATCGCTGGTGGTGCTGGGCCTGGGCCCCATCGGCGACATGTGCTGCCGGATCGCGCTGCACCTGGGCGTGGAGAAGGTGATCGGCGTCGATCTGGTGCCCGAGCGGCTGGAGCGGGCCCGGGCGCGCGGCGTGGACGTGCTGGACCTCACCGAGCACGACGATGTCGCCGACGTCGTCCGGGAGAAGACCGACGGGCGCGGCGCGGACGCGGTCATCGACGCGGTGGGCATGGAGGCCCACGGCAGCGCGGTCGCCGAGGTGGCGCAGAAGTCGACCGGGCTGCTGCCGAAGAAGATCGCCGAGAAGCTGATGACCACGGCGGGCGTGGACCGGCTGGCCGCCCTGCAGCTCGCCATCGACGCGGTGCGGCGCGGCGGCACCATCTCGATCATCGGCGTCTACGGCGGGATGACCGACCCGCTGCCGATGCTCACCCTGTTCGACAAGCAGATCCAGCTGCGCATGGGCCAGGCCAACGTCCGTCGCTGGATCCCGGAGATCATGCCGCTGCTGACGGACGAGGACGTGCTGGGCGTGGACGACTTCGCCACCCACCACGTGCCGCTGGAGAAGGCCCCCCAGGCGTACGAGATGTTCCAGAAGAAGGCCGACGGCGCGGTGAAGGTCGTCCTGCGGCCGTAGGCCCGGCGCCCCCGGGGTCTTCACGCCCCCGGGTCCTCCCGGCGGGGCGGCGCGGGCCGGGGACCGGACCCTCACGGCCCGCGCCGCCCTCCTCCTCCCCCGATCGCCGCGCGTTCGCGCCTGCGGCGCACCAGGACGACGATCAGGTCGATCACGCCCACCAGGGTCAGCGCGGCGCAGATCCAGGCGATGGTGCGCAGCGAGTCCGCGCTGGGGGCGTCGCCCGGACCCGAGTCCGCCGCCCAGAGGGCGAAGAACACCGTCCCGGCCAGGAAGACCGGGATGTACACGACGGACAGCAGCAGCCGCAGTCCCAGCGGACTGCGGGCCGTCACGGGTTCGGTGCCGGTACGCGACCGGCCGGGGATCCGCATGCGGGTGCACCTCCTCGGCTCCGGTTTCTCATGGTCCTCCGGGTCCTCCGGCCGCGCCGGGTACCCTCCGCCGCTCCCGGCCATGCCGCCGCGCCGGTGTCGCGGGCGCGGGCGGGCGGCGCGGCGGGGGTTCGGCGGGGGGGTACGCCCCTCCCGCCGTCAGGGGCGCCGGTGCGGGGCTCCGGAGGACGGCCGGGACCGCGTCAGGACTCCCGGCGCCGTCCGCCCCCGGCGCCGTCCTCCGGCTCGTCCGCGCTCCCGTTCCCGGTGTCGTCCGGCTCCGCCGCGGCCTCCGGGTCCGGGGGCCCCAGCCGCCCGGCCAGTTCGTCCACCACCAGGGTGCTCCGGTCCACCGCGCCGGTGCGGTAGGCGACCCGGCCGACGACCTGACCGGCGACGGGCACGGTGAACAGCTGGAAGAGGGCGACGAGCAGCAGCAGGCCGGCATAGGGCAGCGGCACCCGCAGGGCCGCGCCCAGCAGGGACAGCAGCACGCCCAGGGTCTGGGCCTTGGAGGAGGCGTGGAGCCGGGAGGCGGTGTCGGGGAAGCGCAGCAGCCCCAGCGCCCCCAGCAGACAGAAGAGTGCGCCGGTCAGCAGCAGTACGGCCGAGGCGGTGGCCACCACGACCGCGCCGCCGTCGGCCGCCAGCCGGGTCATCGCAGCTCCTCCCGTTCCTCGATGAGCCGCGCCGCCGTCATCGCCCCGATGAAACCGAGCAGCGCCAGCACGACCAGCACGGGCACGAACGTGGTGTACTCCCACACCGCGATGGCCACGCAGGCCCCGGCGACCAGCAGCGTCACCAACACCTCCACCGCCACGATCCGGTCCAGGGAACGCGGGCCGCGCACCAGCCTGACCAGGACCAGCACCGCGGCGGCCGAGAGCAGGGCCAGGGCGGCGACGGCGACCGCGTTCACCGCCGCACCCCCTTCGCGTGCCCGTCCCGCCGCAGCAGGCGCTCGCGCGCCTCGGCGGTGCCCAGGGCCCGCACCACACGGCGTTCGTCCTCGGACGTCTCCGCGCGCCGCCCGGGGACCTGCGAGGCGTCGCGCACCGGCAGCGCGTGGACGTACAGCCTGCGCCGCACGCGGTCGATCTCCAGCACCAGCGTGCCCGGTGTCAGCGTGACCAGATGGGAGGTGGCGGTGATCAGCAGGTCGGTGTCCGCCTCCAACTGCACCTCCAGCACCGCGGCCCTGGTCCGCGGCCCGCGCAGCACCGCCTCCCGGGCCACCACGAGGGCCGAGCGGACCAGGTCCGCCAGCATGTTCCCGGCCATCACGACCAGTCCGAGGGGATGGACCGACGCCCGGTGGCCGATCGGCGGCAGCGGGAAGACCACCGCCACCGCCAGCGCCACCACCGCGCCGCAGACCAGCACGACGGGACTCACCGACCCCCACAGCACGATCCACAGCAGCCACAGCCAGAGCACCACCGGCCAGCGTCCCCGCAGCCGGTTCCCGGCGGGGGGCGCGGCGGTGGTGGTGTCGTCCGTGTAACTCATCGGCGCTCCCGCTCCTCGGTCCGGTGGGTGCTTCGGTCGTTCTCGCCGCCCGGGCCTTCCTCGCCGACCCGGATCCGCCCGGTGCTCCGTGTGTGCTCGGGTTCCTCGGCCTCCCGGACGTCCGTGGGGATCGCACCCCGCCCTCCGAGCACCGCCTCCAGGTAGGCGTCGCGCTCCAGCAGGTCCACCGCCGCGCGCTCGCCGACCCGTGCCACCGGTCCGGCGCCCAGTGCCAGCGCCACACCGATCAGCACGGTGCCGGCGGTGGCGCCCACCATCAGCCGCGTCCCGGCGCCGCGGGGCCGCGCCGGGGGCGGCCGTCCGGATCCGGTGGCGAACGCCGCCCGCCACACCTTGGCCATCGCGTAGAGCGTCAGCAGGCTGGTGAGCAGGGCCGCGGCCAGCAGGGCGAGGGCGGCCGCGCCACCCTGCTCCGTTCCCGCCTGGAGCAGGACGAGCTTGCCGACGAAACCGGACAGCGGCGGGATCCCGGCCAGGCTCAGGCCCGAGATCAGGAACAGCGCCGCCAGGATTCCCGGCGGCGGAGCCGCACCGGCCAGTCTGCTCAGCGACGCGGTGCCGCTCCAGGCGACCACCAGGCCCGCGATCAGGAACAGCGCGGCCTGGACGGCGATGTGGTGCATGGCGTACAGGACGGTCCCGGTGAGTCCGGTGACGGAGTACAGGGACAGCCCGAAGAGCATGTAGCCGATGTGGCTGACCAGGACGAAGGACAGCAGCCGGTTGAGGTCCTGCTGGGCGATGGCGCCCAGGATGCCCACCAGCAGGGTGACCCCCGCCGCGACCAGCAGCGGCGTCCACGGCTCGGTGCGCGGGAAGAGCAGCGTCTGGGTGCGCACCATCGCGTACAGGCCCACCTTGGTCAGCAGCGCGGCCAGTACGGCGGTGATGGGCGCCGGGGCGGTGGGGTAGCTGTCCGGCAGCCAGAAGTGCAGCGGCACCATGGCCGCCTTGATGCCGAAGACGATCAGCAGCAGCAGACTGAAGACGGTCCGCAGCCCTTCGGGGAGGCCCGGCATCCTGTCCCCGAGGTCGGCCAGGTTGACCGTGCCGGTGGCCGCGTAGACCACTCCGATGGCCGTGAGGAAGAGCAGCGACGACAGCAGGCTGGTGATGGTGTACGTCATCCCGGCCCGGATGCGGCTCTCGTCGGCGTCCAGGTTGATCAGCACGTAGGAGGCGGCGAGCATCAGCTCGAAGGCGACGAAGAGATTGAACAGGTCCCCGGCCAGGAAGGCCAGGGAGACCCCGGCCGCCAGCAGCAGGTAGGAGGGGTGGAAGGGGGCGTGGACCGGGTCGCCGCTCCCGCTCCCGACGGTGCCCTGCCCGATGGCGAAGACCAGCACCGCCAGTGCCACCGCCAGCGCCACCGTCAGCAGCAGTGCCGAGAGCCGGTCGGCCACCAGGGTGATGCCGGCCGGGGCCGGCCAGCCGCCGACGTCCAGCACCTGCGGGCCGCGCCGGTCGCTGAGGACCAGCAGGACCACGGCGTCCACCAGCGCCACCAGCAGCCCGCCGGTGCCCAGCAGCCGCTGCGCGCCGGCGCTGCGCCACACGGCCAGTGACAGACCCGCGGCCAGTACGGGCAGCAGGACGGGTGCGATCAGCAGCCAGTCGGTCACCGCTCCTCCCCCTTCCCCGGTGTCTCCCGTGTCGTCTCCCGTGTCGTCCGTTCGGGTGTCTCTCCCGGTTCCCCGGCCGCGTCGCCGGGACGCCTGGGGTGCTCGCTCTCGCCCAGCCTGCGGTCCTCCACGTCGTCGCGGACCTCGTCGTGGCCGAGCATCAGCCAGCCCCGGTAGACCAGTGCGAGCAGCAGGATGGAGATGCCGAAGGTGATGACGATCGCGGTCAGGGCCATGGCCTGCGGCAGCGGGTCGGCGAACGAGGCCTTGTCCTGCCCGTGTCCGGTGACCGGCGGTCTGCCCGGCGGCCCCGCGGCCAGCAGGATCAGCAGGTTGGTGCTGTGCCCGAGCACGAGGAAGCCGAACAGCAGGCGCATCAGGGAGCGCTGCAGCAGCAGGTGGAAGCCGACGGCGAACAGCCCGCCCACCACCACGGCCGATGTCAGGTCCAGAGTCGTCATCGGCCGCGGCTCCCGGGTGCGTCGGAGGGTACGGACTGCCCGGCTCCACCGGATTCACCGCCGGATTCACCGCCGGGCTCACCGCCGGACGGCCGCGGCGCCTCCTCGACGGGCGCCTGGGCGGGGCCCATGGCCGCCAGGAGTTTCAGGCACACCCCGACGACCAGCAGGTAGACCCCCGTGTCGAAGACCACGCTGGTGCTCAGCTCCAGATGGCCGAAGACCGGCAGCGTCACGCTCGGCAGCGCGGTGGCCAGGGGCTCGCCGCCGAAGGCGATCGGGGCCAGGCCCGCCGTCGCGGCCAGGGCCAGTCCGGCGCCCGCGATGACGCGGGGATCGACCCGTCCGGCGAACGCGACGTCGATCCGGCCGCCCACCAGATAGCGCAGGGTGAACGCCTGCCCGGCCACCAGCCCGCCGGCGAAGCCGCCGCCGGGCCGCAGATGGCCGGAGTAGAGCAGATAGACCGAGAGCACCAGGATCGACGGGAACAGCAGCCGGGTGACGACCTCCAGCATGATCAGGCGGTCGTGGGCGGGCATGTTCTCCGCCTCCGGAAGCCATCGGTCCTGCGGCACGCCCCAGCGCGCGGTGTCCGGATACCGGTCCGCGGCGGGGGGCCGGGAGCGGACCGGCGCCCCGGCGGCCTCCCTGGCGCCCGCCGGAAGCAGGATCAGGGCCCCCACGCCGATGGCCGCCACCAGCAGCACGGCGATCTCCCCGAGGGTGTCCATGGCGCGGAAGTCCACGATGATCGCGTTGACGACGTTGTGGGCCCCGGCCTCCTTGACGTGCTCGGTGTAGTAGGCGGACACCGCCGGGTCCCGGCGGGCGGCGGAGGCGGCCACGGCCAGCAGGGCGACGAGCGTGCCGGCGGCGGCGGACAGCGCCAGGCGCAGGCGGCGCGTACGGGGACGCGCGCGCCGGGGGCCCAGATGGGCCGGGAGACCGCGCAGCACCAGCACGATGATCACCAGCGTCAGCGTCTCGACCAGGAGCTGGGTCAGCGCCAGGTCCGGTGCGCCCTGCACCAGGAAGAGGCCGGCGACCCCGTAGCCCACCGCCCCGGCCAGCAGGGCGGCCGACAGCCGCCGGCGTACGCGGGCCAGGGTGACCGCCGCGGTCAGCACCACCACGCCCAGCGGCACCTGGATGGCCGAGGCCCACAGCGGCGGTGCGGTGAAGGGGGTGTCGCGCAGCAGCAGGGCGGTGCCCGGCACCACCAGCACGGTGGTCAGCAGCACGGTCAGATAGACCGGCAGGGAGCCGACCTGGGTGCGGCGGGTGAATCCCAGCGCGGCCCGGTCCAGGCCCTGTTCGGTGCGCCGGTAGCCCTTCTGCGCGTCGGGGGCGCGGGGCGCGCGCTCACGCAGCGCGGCCAGGGCGGGGCGCAGGCGGTACAGCAGGAGACCGGCGGCCAGGGCGGCGGCGGAGAGTCCGAGAGCGGGGCTCAGCCCGTGCCAGAGCGCGAGGTGGTACGGCTTCTGGGGGGACGGCAGCCGGTCGGCGTAGGGCTCGGTGAGGGTCTCGGTGCCCGGGTACCACACGCCCAGGGCGACGGTGGCCGTCACCAGGGCGGCGATGGGTACGGCCATGCCGGGCGCCCGGTCGCCGGGGTCCTCCTGCGGTGTCGGCTCCGCGCCGGGCCGGCTCGCGAAGGCGCCCCACAGATAGCGGACGGCGTAGGCCACGGTGAGCGTGGAGCCGGCCACCAGGGCGGCCAGCACCCACTCCTCGCCCGCCCCGGGACCCTGCCGGGCCGCGTTCCAGAAGGCGTCGAAGTACGCCTCGTGGCCCAGGTAGCCGACCAGCGGCGGCAGTCCGGCCATGGAGGCGGCGGCGAGGGCGGCCAGTGCCAGCAGGACCGGCCTGCGGCGGCCCAGGCCGGAGAGCCGGCCGATCTCGCGGGTGCCGGTGTGGTGCTCGACCAGGCCGGTGATCAGGAACAGCGACGCCTTGAAGGTGGCGTGTGCCAGCAGCATCACCTCGCCGGCCAGCGCGGAGTTGCGGGTGCCGTAGCCGAACAGTGCGATGAGCAGGCCGAGTTCGCTGATGGTTCCGTAGGCCAGGACGCGTTTGAGGTCGCTCTCCCACAGGGCCCGCCAGGCGCCGAGGACCAGCGACAGCAGGCCGACGGTCAGCACCAGGGGGCGCCAGGGCTCGGTGTCGGCGAAGCCGGGCGCCAGCCGGGCCGTCAGATAGACGCCGGCCTTGACCATGGCGGCGGCGTGCAGATAGGCGCTCACGGTGGTGGGCGCGACCATCGCGGCGGGCAGCCAGCCGTGCAGGGGGAACTGCGCCGACTTGGTGAAGACGCCCACCAGGACGAGCACCAGCGCGGCGGGGACGTATCCGCCGTCCGGGGGGTCGGCGACCAGTTCCGAGATCCGGTAGGTGCCGGCCGTCTCCCCCAGCATCACGAAGCCGAGCAGCATCGCCAGGCCTCCGCCGGTGGTGACGACCAGGGCCTGCTGGGCCGCCTGGCGGTGCTCCCGCGTTCTGCCCCGGCCCGCGATGAGCAGGAACGACACCACGGTGGTCAGTTCCCAGAAGACGTACAGGACCAGCAGGTTGTCGGCGGTGACCAGGCCGAGCATGACGCCGGCGAAGGCGAGCAGCAGCGCGGACTCGCGGCCGTGCCCCTCGGAGGTGTAGCGGGCGCCGTAGAACAGGACGGCGGCTCCGACTCCGCTGACGATCACCGTCATCAGCAGCGAGAGCGCGTCCAGCCGCAGGACGACCTCCAGGCCCAGCGAGGGCGCCCAGCCGAAGTGCTCCACGGGTGTGTCCCCGTCGAGCACGCCAGGGGTGAGCGCCGCCGCCCAGACCAGCGTGGCCAGCGGCACCAGGGCGGCCACCCACCACACGGCGCGCCCGGCGCGCGGTGCGAGGGCGGGGAGGAGGGCGGCCACGGCGGCGTGGGCGGCGATCAGAACCAGCAAGGACACTCCCGGATGAACCGCGCATGGGCGAACAGAGCGTACATAAAGGGACGTGTGTCGTGTGGCTGTACACCCGTCCGTGGCACGGTCGCGCCGGGGGCCGGGGCCCGGGCCGGGGGTGGGGGTGGGGGCGCTGGCCCGGGTGACGCGGCGTCAGCCTTCGGCCTGAGCACACACCTCGCACAGCGCCCGGCGGGCCTCCGGCGTCTGGGTGACCTGGCCCATTCCCCGCGGCTCGCTGACGAGTTCGGCCTCGATCCGCAGGTGTTCGGGGCACAGGCCGACATGGCAGCGTGAACACACCGCGACGGCGGTGGTGGTGCGGTCCCGCGTCAGGCACTCGTAGCAGTTCATGGCCTCGGTCCGTTCTCGTCCAGTGCGTGGCCGCGCAGCCCCAGCGACTCCTCCAGTTCGCGGATGCGCGCGTCCAGCCGTTCGGCCCTGTCGGCGCGCTCGCAGGGGGCGGGCGGGGGCCTTCCCGTGATCACCAGTGCGGCGCAGCGGTAGAAGAGATACGCCGGTACGACGACCGGCCAGGCCATTCCGTACAGGAACGCCGTCGACGCGGTGGCCGACTGGCCCTGCCGCCGGAACCGCTCGACCGGGTCCTCGTCCGCATGCCAGTCCCGTTCCAGCTCGATGACCCGGACCCGCTCGATGCCGTACACCACACGGGCCGTCAGAAGGGCCACCGACACATAGACCGTCAACAGCAACAGCAGGCCGACCAGCACGCCGCACCATCCCTCCTTCCGCACTTCGCGCAGTACCCGGGGCGAGGGGACGGAAACACCGGGTGTGCGCCGGTTCGCGCCCCCGGCGGGCGGGACGGGACGGGCCGTTTCCCTCCCGGGAGGACGGGTACTTCGCGCCGGGCCACAGCGCATGCCGTGAGGAGGAGCGAGATGGCTGGACGGGACACATCGCCCGGCGCCGTCGCGGAGGAGGACGTGGTGGCCCTGCTGACGCGGCGGCACGACGAGATCCGGGAGCTGTTCGCCGCCGTGGAGAACGCCGCCGCCGGCGACAGCAGCGGTGACGAGTGCCGGGCGGCGTTCCGGCGGCTGGTGCGGCTGCTGACCGCGCACGAGACCGCCGAGGAGGAGATCGTCCATCCGTACGCGCGCGGCGCCGTCGAGGACGGTGAGGAGATCGTCGCGGCGCGCCTGGAGGAGGAGCGGCGGACCGGGCGGGCGCTGCTGCGGCTGGGGTCGATGGACTGCGCGGGGGACGGCCGGGCGGCCTTCCTGCGGGAGTTCGCGGCGCTGCGCGAGGAGACGGAGGCGCACACACGCGCCGAGGAGCGCTACGAGTTCCCCCCTCTGGAGGCCGGAAGCGACCCCGAGTGGCGCAGGGCGATGGCCCGGGCCGTGCGGGCCGCGGAGTCGGTGGCTCCCGCCCGTCCGTACCCCGCGGCCGTACCGGGCGGTGCGGACTCCGCGGCGGGCCCGTTCGCCGCCGTGGTCGACCGGGCCCGGGGCGCGCTGCGCCGGGAGGAGCGGTGACCGGGGCGCCGGCCGGGAGCGGCGGGAGCGCCGGGGACGGTCTGCGCGTGGTCGTCCTGGGCGCGACCGGCAATGTGGGCACCTCGGTGGTGCGGGCCCTGGGCGACGCCCCCGAGGTCGGCTCGGTGCTCGGTGTCGCCCGCCGCACACCGCTGTGGACGCCGCCGAAGACCGAGTGGGCGAGCGCGGACATCGGGGCCGGCGGCGACGGCGAGGACCCGGCCGGGCGGGCCGCCGAGGAGCGCCTGACGGACCTGTTCCGGGGCGCCGACGCCGTGGTCCACCTGGCCTGGCTGATCCAGCCCACCCACGATCCGCTGGTCACCTGGCGCACCAATGTGCTGGGCACCGCCCGGGTGCTGCGCGCGATGGCGGCGGCCGAGGTGCCCGCGCTGGTGTACGCCTCCTCGGTGGGCGCCTACTCCCCCGGCCCCGTCCACCGCGCCGTGGACGAGACCTGGCCGACCCACGGCGGGCGGCCGGACGCCGCGTACTGCCGGGAGAAGGCGTACGTGGAGCGGCTGCTGGACGGCTTCGAGCGCGACCACCCCGGGGTGCGCGTGGTGCGGATGCGGCCGGGCTTCCTCTTCAAGCGGGAGGCCGCGAGCGAGCAGCGCAGGCTGTTCGCCGGCCCGTTCCTGCCGCAGCGGCTGGCCGGACTCGGCGTGGTGCCGGCCGTGCCCGCCCTTCCGGGGATGCGCTTCCAGGTGCTGCACACCGACGACGCCGCCGAGGCGTACCGGCTCGCGGTCCTGAAGCCGGTGCACGGCGCCTTCAACCTGGCCGCCGGACCGGTGGTGGACGCCTCCGTGCTGGCCGGCGTGCTGGGCGCCCGCGTGGTGCGGGTGCCCCTGGGGCCGGTGCGGGCCGCGGTGGGCGCGGCGTGGCGGCTGCGGCTGGTGCCCGCGCCCGCGGAGCTGCTGGACGCGTTCCTGCGGCTGCCGGTGATGGACTGCGAGCGGGCCGCCGGGGAGCTGGACTGGCGGCCGCGGCGGTCGGCGCAGGAGACGCTGCGGGAGCTGCTGCGCGGGATGCGCGAGGTGGCGGGTGCGCCCACCGCCCCGCTGGCGCCCGTCGTGGCGGGCGGGCGGTGGCACGAGATCGCCACCGGGGTGGGCGGCCGGGCCTGACCCGGCCCGCCGGCACCGGTTCCGGTCTCCGGCCGCCGCGGGCTACCGCCGTACGCGCCCGGTGCCGGGCGTCGCGGACCCGGCACCGGTTCCGGTCTCCGGCCGCAGGAGCCGCGCCAGCGCGCCGCCCTGGTCCCGGTCGGGGGCGCGGCGGAAGGCGTGCCGCCGGAGCCGGGCGGCGGCCCGGCCCTCGGTCAGGCACCACCGCCACCAGCGGTCCAGCTCCTCCCGGGCGCACCGCTCGGCCGGGACCAGGGCCGGCCAGCGGTGCACCCGCGCCTGGGCGGTCACCTTCGCGCCGCCGGCCACCGGATCGACGGCCAGGGCCGGGACCCCGGCGCGCAGGGCGAGCACCAGGCCGTGCAGCCGGTCGGTGACCACGACGTCGAGCCGGGCCAGTACGGACTGGAGCTGGGCGGGGGTGCCGCACAGCCGCCAGTCGCCGTCCGCCAGACGGGTGTCGAGCTCCACCCGGGCGCAGTCGCTCCGCGCCAGCCACCCGGTCACCCGCTCGGCGACCTCCTCGTGGCGGCGGCGCCCGCCGTACTCCCCCTGCCCGCGGGTGAGGATCACACCGGCCACCGGGGCGGCGGGCGCCTCGGGCGCGGCGGCGGCCAGGTCGGCGGTGGGCCGCGCCTCCTCGGCGTCGCGCGGCAGCACATGGTGGAAGCCGCGTACGGCGGGGTCACCGGGGTCGATGACCGACACGCCCACGGCGACGCGCACGCAGTCGGGGTAGCGCTCGTGGAGCTGTGCGACCTGGGGCCCGTGCAGCGGGCCGCAGACGAAGACCACATGGGTGTACCGCGCCGGGTCCGCGTCCCCCAGATGCGGACCGTCCGGCCGGAAACCCGGGCTCCAGGCGGTGTCGTGGGGTATGCCGGAGCGGTCCAGCACCTCCCGGACGCGCTCCAGCGCCAGCACGTCGCCGGCCGTGACCTCCCCGTGCAGGAAGGTGAACCAGCCGGTGAGCAGCGCTCTGGACGCTCCCACCGCCCCGACCGCTGCGCCTGCCCCGGCTGTCTCGGCTGTTCCGGTCGCTCCGGCCGCCCCGGACGTTCCGGGTGTTTTCGGTGTCGCCATCCGGGGACCCGGGGTCACAGCGCCACCGCGTAGGCGATGAAGAACCCCGCGACGACCACGGCCAGGACCAGCAGCAGGATCAGTGGCACCGGGCCCCAGCCGCTGGGCGTGTTGGCGTTCTGGTCCGGGGCGCCCGCGGGCGTGCTGCTCTCGCCGGGCGGCGTCTCGCCCGGCGGCACCCCGCCGCCGCTCTCGAGGCCGGGCGACCGCCTGGGGTCAGGGTCCGGATGCGTTTCGCTCATGGTCTCCGAGTACGCAGCGGGACGCCTCCTTACACCGGCTCCGGCGGACAAAAGCGGGGAACGAGAGGAAGAGGTTGCCGATGATGGGTGAACGTGACCGGCGGCGGGCCGTGGTGACCGGCGGCGCCGGGTTCGTGGGTTCGCACCTGTGCGAACGCCTGCTGGACGACGGTCTGGCGGTGACGGCCGTGGACAATCTGCTCTCGGGGTCCGAGAGCAATCTCGCGCATCTGCTCGGCCGGGACGGCTTCGCCTTCGTACGGCGCGACGCCTGCGCGCCGGGCGCCCTGGCGGATCTGCCCGGCGGCTCCTTCGACCTGGTCTTCCACCTGGCCTGCCCCGCCTCGCCCGCGGACTACCTGCGGCTGCCGCTGGAGACCCTGGAGACGGGCAGCAGCGGCACCCGCAACGCCCTGGAGCTGGCCGCGCGCGACGGCGCGCGGATGGTGCTGGCCTCCACCTCCGAGGTCTACGGCGACCCGCGCCAGCACCCGCAGCGCGAGGACTACTGGGGGCACGTCAACCCCGTCGGCCCGCGCAGCGTCTACGACGAGGCCAAGCGGTACGCCGAGGCGCTGGTCACCGCCCACCGCGGGGCGCGCGGCACGGACACCGCGATCGTGCGGATCTTCAACTCCTACGGCCCCCGGATGCGCGCCGGGGACGGCCGCGCCGTGCCGACCTTCGTCCGGCAGGCCCTGGCGGGCGAACCGCTGACGGTGGCCGGGGACGGCGGCCAGACCCGTTCGCTGTGCTACGTCGACGACACCGTGGCGGGCATCGTCGCGCTCGCCGGGAGCGATCTGCCGGGGCCGGTCAACATCGGCGGCGAGGAGGAGACCACCGTCCTGGACATCGCCCGCCGGATCGTCAAGCTCACCGGCTCGGCCTCGCCGGTCACCTTCGTCGAGCGGCCCGGCGACGATCCCGCCCGGCGCTGCCCGGACACCTCCCTGGCCAGGGGGAAACTGGGCTGGGAACCGCGCGTGGGCTGGCAGGAGGGGCTGGAGCGGACCATCGACTGGTTCGCCCGCCGGGCCGCCGCCTGAGCCGCCGCCCGGACCGGGGTCCGAACCGGGGCCCGAATCGGGGTCCGAGCCGGGGTCCGAGCCGGGTCCGAACCCGGGCCGGACGCTGTCCCGCCCACCCGGGCCGGAACGCGCCCGGCCCCTCTCCGCGCTCTTCCCGGGCGCGCTCTTTGTCACCCATTGGAGTCAGTTCCCCCGTACAGAGTTGACCTACGGCGTTTGGCATCACCGCCGGAGGTAACCACGGACGCCACGGCATTCCCAGGGGCACCTGGACGCACCTGGGCGCACCGGGACCGACACCACGGAGGCATCCCTCATGCGCATCCTCGGCATCAACGCCGTCTTCCACGACCCGGCGGCGGCACTGGTGATCGACGGCCGCACCGTCGCGGCGGCGGAGGAGGAGCGGTTCAGCCGGCGCAAGCACGGCAAGCGGCCGGTGCCGTTCTCCGCCTGGGAGATGCCCGGGCTGTCGGCGGCCTGGTGCCTGAGGCAGGCCGGCCTCACCCCCGCCGACCTGGACGCGGTCGCCTACTCCTTCGACCCCGCCCTGTCGGTGCCGGCCGAGTCCCTGGGCCTGGACGACCCCTGGGACCACCTGCGCCAGGAGTACGCCCGCCGCGCCCCGTCCTTCCTGGCCGAGGCGCTGCCCGGTCTGGACCCCTCCGTCGTCCGCTTCGTGCCGCACCACATGGCGCACGCCGCGTCCGCCGGGATCGCCGGGCCGCACCGCGACAGCGCGGTCCTGGTCCTCGACGGGCGCGGCGAGTGCGCCTCCCACCTGTCCGGCCGCTACCACGGCGACCGGCTGGAGGTGCTGGCCACGCAGAAGCTGCCGCACTCGCTCGGCCTGGTCTACGAGGAGCTGACCGAGCACCTGGGTTTCCTGCGCTCCAGCGACGAGTACAAGGTCATGGCGCTGGCCTCCTACGGCAAGCCGCGCTTCCTGCCCCAGCTGCGCCAGTGGGTGCACAGCGACGGCAGGGGCGGCTTCACCGCCCACGGGGTGGAGTGGGCGGCGCTGGCCCCCGCCCGCGAGGCGGGCGCCGAGTGGAACCAGGACCACGCCGACCTGGCCGCCAGCGCCCAGGCCGTGCTGGAGGAGACGCTGCTGGACCTGGCGAGCTGGCTGCACGCCGAGGGCGGGGGCCGGGAGCTGGCCCTGGCCGGCGGGGTGGCGCTGAACTGCGTGGCCAACTCCCGGCTGGCCGCCGAGGGCCCCTTCGAGCGGGTGTGGGTGCAGCCCGCGGCCGGCGACGCGGGCACCGCGCTGGGCGCGGCCCTGCACCTGGCCGCCGCGCACGACGCGTCCCCGTCGCCGATGCCCGGTGCCGACCTGGGCCGCGGCTGGTCGGACGAGGAGATCGAGGACTTCCTCAGGGACGCGGCCGTCCCCTACGAGCGGCCCGCCGACATCGCCGAGACGGTCGCCGAGACGCTGGCCGGCGACGGGATCGTGGCCTGGTTCCAGGGCCGCGCCGAGTACGGTCCGCGTGCTCTGGGCCACCGCTCGCTGCTGGCCCACCCGGGCCGGGCGGAGAACCTGGACCGGCTCAACCGGGTGAAGGGCCGCGAGGAGTTCCGCCCGGTGGCGCCCATGGTCGCCGAGGAGCGCGCCGCGGAGATCTTCGACGGGCCGCTGCCCAGCCCGTACATGCTGTTCGTGCACGACGTGGCCGAGCGGTGGCGCGGCCGCATCCCCGCGGTGGTGCACGTGGACGGCACCGCCCGCGTCCAGACGGTGAACCCCGGCGACGAGCCGCTGGTGGCGCGGATGCTGGAGGCCTTCGAGCGCCGCACCGGGCTGCCGGTGGTGGTCAACACCAGCCTCAACACCGCCGGACGCCCGATGGTGGACTCCCCGCGCGACGCGCTGGAGTGCTTCGGCTCCTCCCCCGTGGACCTGCTGGCCATCGGACCGTTCGCGGTCCGCCGCGGAAGGTCCTTCGCGTGAGCGCCCCGCGTCGGGCCGCCGTCGACTACTCGGTGGTCATACCCACCGTCGGCCGCCCCTGTCTGGCCGACTGCCTGGCGTCGCTGGGCGGGTCGGCCGGCCCCGAGCCGCGCGAGATCGTGATCGTGGACGACCGGCCGCAGCCCGAGCCGCTCCGCGAGGACCTGCCGCTGCACGTCCTGGGGCCGCTGCGCGGGCGCGCCACCGTGGTGCAGACCGGCGGCCGGGGCCCGGCCGGCGCCCGCAACATCGGCTGGCAGCTGGTCACCGCCCCCTGGGTGGCCTTCCTCGACGACGACGTGCGCGTCGGCGCCCGCTGGCGCGAGGCCCTGACCCGCGACCTGGGCGAGGCCGACCCCACCGTCGCCGGGGTGCAGGGCGTGCTGGACGTGCCGCTGCCCACCGGGCGGCGCCCCACCGACTGGGAGCGCAACACCGCCGGACTGGCCCGCGCCCAGTGGGCCACGGCCGACATGGCCTACCGCACCGAGGCGCTCAAGGCGGTCGGCGGTTTCGACGAGCGCTTTCCGCGCGCCTTCCGCGAGGACGCCGACCTGGCGCTGCGGGTGCTGGACGACGGCTGGCGCATCCGGCGCGGCAACCGGCTGACCACGCACCCGGTGCGGCCGGCCGGCCGCTGGGCGTCGCTGCGCACGCAGCGCGGCAACGCCGACGACGCGCTGATGCTGCGGCTGCACGGCCCCGCCTGGTGGCGGCGGGCCGCGGCCCCCCGGGGGCGCATCCGCCGCCACGCGGCGGTCACCGCCGCCGGGCTCACCGCGCTCGTCTCGGCCGCGGCGGGACGGCGGTGGGCCGCCGTCCTGGCCGGGGCGGGATGGCTGCTGGGCACGGCCGAGTTCGCCCGCGCCCGGATCGCGCCCGGGCCCCGCACCCGCGAGGAGGTCACGACCATGCTGGTGACCAGCGCGCTCATACCGCCGCTGGCGGTGTACCACCGGCTGGCCGGGGCGCTGCGCCACCGCGCCGCCGTCCCCTGGGAGGCAGGTCCGGGCGGCGGGCACGGCGGCGGGGAGCACGCCGGGGACCGTATCGGGGGAGGCACGGCATGACGGCGGTGCGCGCGGTGCTCCTCGACCGGGACGGGACCCTCGTGGAGGACGTTCCCTACAACGGCGACCCGGCGCTGGTGCGCCCGGTGCCGGGCGCCGCCGAGGCGATGGCGCTGCTGCGCTCGCGCGGTGTGCCGGCCGCGGTGGTCACCAACCAGTCCGGCATCGCGCGCGGCCTGATCGGCTGGGACGACATGGGCCGGGTGCACGCCCGGATCGACGAGTTGCTGGGGCCCTTCCACGCCTGGGCCGTCTGCCCGCACGGCCCAGGCGACGGCTGCGCCTGCCGCAAGCCCGCCCCCGCCCTGGTACTGGACGCGGCCCGGCGGCTGGGCGCGGCCCCCGCCGAGTGCGTGGTGATCGGGGACATCGGGTCCGACATGGCCGCCGCGCGTACCGCCGGCGCCCGCGGCATCCTCGTTCCCACCCCCGTGACCCTCGCGGAGGAGGTGCGGGAGGCTTCCGCGGTCGCCCCCGACCTGCTCACGGCGGTGCGCGCCGCGCTGGACGGGCCGTGGCCCGGCCCCGCCGGCGAGCGGGCCGGGGAAGGCCGCGCTCCCGTGCGGACGTTCGCGCCGGCCGCCCAGGCCGCCCGGGCCGCCCAGGCCGCCCAGACCTTGGGGCCCACCCGTGCCGCGGCCCGCACGGCCTCCCGTGCGTCCACCCGCACAGCCGCCCGTACCGCCAACCGTCCGGAGGCCGTCATGAGAGCACTCGTCGCACGCCTGGACAGCTTCGGGGACGTGCTGCTGGCGGGCCCGGCGGTACGGGCCGTGGCCGCGCGCGCCGACCATGTGACGCTGCTGTGCGGTCCGCGCGGCGCGCCCGCCGGGCGGATGCTGCCCGGAGTGGACGAGATCCTCGTCTGGGACGCCCCCTGGGTGGGCCTCGACCCGCCCCCCACCGAGCGGGACGGCGTCCAGGAGGCGGTGGAGCTGGTCGCCGGGCGGCGCTGCGACACCGCCCTGATCCTGGCCTCGGCCCACCAGAGCCCTCTGCCGACCGCCCTGGTGCTGCGGATGGCGGGGGTGTCCCGGATCGCCGCCGACAGCGTCCACTACCCGGGCTCGCTGCTGGACGTCCGCCACCGGCGCGACGAGCACGCGCACGAGGCCGAGGCCGCGCTGGCGCTGGCCGAGGCGGCCGGCTTCCCCCTGCCCGAGGGCGATGACGGGCGGCTGCGGGTGGTGCCGCCGCCCGGGGTGGAGGAACTGGCCGGGCCGCCGGGCTATGTCGTACTGCACCCGGGCGCGAGCGTGCCCGCCCGCCGCTGGAGCCCCGGGCTGTCGGCCGAGGCCGCCCGGGCCCTGGCGGAGGCCGGGCACCGGGTGGTGGTCACCGGCGTGCCCGAGGAGCGCGAGCTGACCTCGTACGTGGCCGGCCGCGCGGGGCTGGATCTGGGGGGGCGCACCTCGCCCGCCGAGCTGGCCGGAGTGCTGGCGGGCGCGGCGGCCGTGGTCACCGGGAACACCGGCCCGGCGCATCTGGCCGCCGCCGTGGGCGCGCCGGTGGTCTCGCTGTTCTCGCCGGTCGTCCCGGCCGAGCGCTGGGCCCCCTTCCGGGTGCCCCTGGTGCTGCTGGGCGACCAGCGGGCCCCGTGCGCCGGGACCAGGGCCCGCGTCTGCCCCGTCCCCGGGCACCCCTGTCTGGACCGCGTGACGCCTCAGGACGTGGTCACCGCCGTGGAGAAGGCCGCCGCCGAAGGCGGTCGGCAGAGCACAGCCGCCGAAGGCGGTCGGGAGGGCGCCGCATGAGGATCCTGTTGTGGCATGTACACGGCTCCTGGACCACCGCGTTCGTCCAGGGCCCGCACACCTTTCTCGTGCCCGTCACCCCCGACCGGGGCCCCGACGGGCTCGGCCGCGCCGTCACCTTCGACTGGCCGGACAGCGTGGTGGAGCTGACCCCGCAGGAGCTGCGGGAGACGGACGTCGACCTGGTGGTGCTCCAGCGCCCCCACGAACTCGGTCTCGCCGAGCAGTGGCTGGGCGGCCGGCTGCCGGGCCGCGATGTGCCGGCCGTCTACCTGGAGCACAACGCGCCGGACGGGAACGTGCCCGACACCCGCCATCCGATGGCCGGGCAGCCGGGCCTGCCGATCGTCCACGTCACGCACTTCAACCGGCTGTTCTGGGACTGCGGCCCCTCCCCCACCGCCGTCGTCGAGCACGGCATCGTCGACCCCGGGCCGCTGTACACCGGCGATCTGGAGCGGGCGGCGGTGGTGGTCAACGAGCCGCTGCGCCGCGGCCGCACCACCGGCACCGACCTGCTGCCGCGCTTCGCCGAGGCCGCGCCGCTGGACGTCTTCGGCATGCGGACGCGGGGGCTGGCCGAACGGCTCGGCGTCCCGGAGGAGCGCTGCCGCTCCCACGAACTCCCCCAGCACGAGCTGCACCGGGCCATGGCCCGGCGGCGGGTGTACGTGCACCCGATCCGCTGGACCTCGCTCGGCCTGTCGCTGCTGGAGGCCATGCACCTGGGCATGCCCGTGGTCGCGCTGGACACCACCGAGGCGTCCGCGGCCGTGCCCGAGGGGGCCGGGGTGCTCTCCAACCGGCTCGACGTCCTGACCGAAGCCGTCCGCGGTTTCCTCGCCGACCCGGCCTACGCGCGCCACGTCGGCGAGCAGGCGCGCACGGCCGCACTGGCCCGCTACGGGCTGCCGCGCTTCCTGGACGACTGGAAGCGGCTGATCAAGGAGGTGGCCCGATGAGGATCGCCATGGTGTCCGAGCACGCGAGTCCGCTCGCCGCGCTCGGCGGCCCCGACGCCGGAGGCCAGAACGTGTACGTCGCGCAGCTGTCGAAGGAGCTGGCGCGGCGCGGCCACCAGGTCACCGTCCACACCCGCCGGGACTCCCCCGAGCCGCCCGACCGGGTGCCGCTGGCGCCGGGGGTGACCGTCGAGCACGTACCGGCGGGGCCGCCCCGGCCGGTGCCCAAGGACGAGCTGCTGCCGCACATGACCGCCTTCGGCGAGCATCTGGCGCGCCGCTGGGAGGCACGGCGGCCGGACGTGGCGCACGCGCACTTCTGGATGTCGGGCACGGCCGCGCTGCTCGGCGCGAGGGGTCTGGGCGTCCCGGTCGTGCAGACCTTCCACGCGCTGGGCACCGTCAAGCGGCGCCACCAGGGCGCGAACGACACCAGTCCGCCCGAGCGGACCGGGCTGGAGCGGCGGATCGGCCGCGAGTGCGCCCGTGTCCTGGCGACCTGCGCCGACGAGGTGTTCGAACTGGCCGCGATGGGCGTGCCGCCGGAGCGGACGTCGGTGGTGCCCTGCGGTGTGGACACCCTGGAGTTCAGCCCCGCGGGCCCCGCCGGGCGCGGCGCCCGACGCGACGGCCCGCACCGGCTGCTGGCGATCGGCCGCCTGGTGCCGCGCAAGGGCTTCGACCGGGCGATCACGGCGCTGGCCGAGATCCCCGGCGCGGAGCTGCTGATCGCCGGCGGCCCCGAACCCGCGCTGCTGGAGACCGACCCCGAGGCCGTGCGACTGCGGCGGCTGGCCGGGGAGCTGGGGGTGGCGGACCGGGTGCGGCTGCTGGGCGCCGTACCGCACGAGCGGATGCCCGAGCTGATCCGCGGCGCCGACCTGGTGCTGTCCACGCCGCGCTACGAGCCGTTCGGCATCGTCCCGCTGGAGGCCATGGCCTGCGGGGTGCCGATCGTGGCCACCGGCGTCGGCGGGCATCTGGACTCGGTCGCCGACCGGGTCACCGGGCGGCTGGTGCCGCCGGACGACCCCGGCGCGCTCGCCCGCGCCGTCAACCAACTGACCGGCTCCCCCGAGCTGCTGCGCCGCTGCGGCGAGGCCGGTCGTGAGCGCGCCCTGGCCCGCTTCTCCTGGGAGCGGGTCGCCGACGGCGCCGAGCAGGTGTACGCCCAGGTGGTCGCGCGCCACCGCGTTCCGACGGGGGCGATCCGTTGACGACACCCAGGACCACCGCGAAGAACGGCTCCAGGTCCGCTGCCAAGTCCACTGCCGGGACCACTGCCAGGACCGCCGGAGCCGCCGCCGGGGCTGCCGGGAACGGCGCGAAGGTCCGCCGTGTCCGGGCGGCCCCGGCCCCCGCCCCGGCGACGGGGCCGGTCGCCGGACACTGCGACGAACTGCTGCACGCGCTGGCGCCCTTCCGCGACCAGGCCGGCACGGCCCAGGGCTGGGGCGAGCGCCTGGCGCGGGTGCTGGCGGGCGGCGGGAGGCTGCTGGCGGCCGGGAACGGCGGCAGCGCCGCCCAGGCCCAGCATCTGACGGCCGAGCTGGTGGGCCGCTACCGCGACGACCGTCCGCCCTTCTCCGCCATCGCCCTGCACGCCGACACCTCCTCCACCACCGCGATCGCCAACGACTACGGCGTGGACGAGGTGTTCGCCCGGCAGGTGCGCGCGCACGGGCGCGAGGGCGATGTGCTGATGCTGCTGTCGACCAGTGGCGCCAGCGCCAACCTGCTGTCGGCCGCCGAGGCCGGGCGCGGGGCGGGGATGTCGGTGTGGGCGCTGACCGGGCCCGCGCCCAACCCGCTGGCCGCGGGCAGCGACGAGTCGCTGTGCGTACGGGCGGGCTCCACCGCGACGGTGCAGGAACTCCACCTGGTGACGGTGCACATGGTGTGCGCCGCCTTCGACGCCGCCCTGGAGGGCGTCCTGGAAGGGAGGAGCGCGGACGATGCCGCCGACGCCTGATCCCACGCGCGACCCGATGTCCGGTTCGCTGTACGGCCCGGCGCCCGGCGCCTTCGACGCGCCGGGCGGTGCCGTACCGCTGGTCGTGGTCGGCGACGCCCTGCTCGACCGCGATCTGGTCGGCCGCGCGGACCGTCTGGCCCCGGACGCCCCGGTGCCGGTGCTGGAGGACTGCGAGGAGCGGCTGCGTCCGGGCGGCGCCGCCCTGGCCGCCTACGTGGCGGCGCTCGGCGGCCGCCCGGTCACCCTGGTGACCGCCCTGGGGGAGGACCCGGCGAGCGCGCGGCTGCGCGAACTGCTGGCTCCCTGGGCGTCGGTGGCCGCCCTGCCCCTGGACGGCGCCCTGTCGGAGAAGACCAGGGTGCTGGCCGGCGGCCGCCCGGTGGTCCGGATGGACCGGGGCGACGGCCGGGCCCTCTTCGGCGGGGGTCCCGGCGGGGGCGGGACCGTGCCCGGGGAGGTCCGCGAGGCGATCGCCTCGGCCCCGGCCCTGCTGGTCTCCGACTACGGCCGGGGCACGGCGGACGCCGTACGCGGGCTGCTGGCGCAGCGGGCCGCCCGCGTGCCCCTGGTGTGGGATCCGCATCCGCGCGGCCGCGAGCCGGTCCCGGGCGCCCGTCTGGTGACCCCGACGGCGGCGGAGGCCCGGCTGTTCGCCGGGCGGCTGGAGGGCGGGCCCGGCGGTTCGTCCGGTCCGGCGGCCGGTGCGGACCCGGCGAGGACCCCCGGGGCTTCGAAGCCCCCGAAGCCACCGAAGACCGCGCGGGCGGCGGGGCCGGCGGGGTCGGCGGGGCCGGCGGGGTCGGCGAAGCCGTCCGGCGAGCCGGAGAGCCTGCACACGGCGGCCCGCCACGCCCGGGCGCTGGCCGAGGCCTGGGGCGCGGCCTCGGTGGCCATCACCCTCGGCGACCGCGGCGCGCTGCTGTCCTACGGCGACCACCCCCTGCTGGTGCCCGCGCCCGCGCGGCACAGCGGCGACTCCTGCGGCGCCGGCGACCGGTTCGCGGCCGCCGCGGCCGGGCTGCTGGCCGACGGCGCGCTGCCGGAGACCGCCGTACGCGGCGCGGTGGCGGCCGCCAC
Source organism: Streptomyces mangrovi (assembly GCF_900114215.1). Taxonomy (GTDB): domain Bacteria; phylum Actinomycetota; class Actinomycetes; order Streptomycetales; family Streptomycetaceae; genus Streptomyces; species Streptomyces barkulensis. Next base: position 95,825 of record NZ_FOSG01000007.1, read on the forward strand.
CGGCTATGTGGCGGCCGGGGGCGCGGCGGCGCTGGCCTTCCCCGGCCGGGCCGCGCCCCGGCCCCCCTCGGCCGCACACGGCGAGGACGCGGAGCACCTGGTGGCCCGGGTCCGGGCGGCGGGCGGCACCGTGGTGGCCACCGGCGGCTGCTTCGACCTGCTGCACGCAGGCCATGTCGGACTGCTCCAGGCGGCCCGCCGCACCGGCGACTGCCTGGTGGTCTGCCTGAACTCGGACGCCTCGGTGCGCCGCCGCAAGGGGCCGGGCCGGCCCATCAACCCGCTGGCCGACCGCGTCCGGGTGCTGCGCGCCCTGGAGTGCGTGGACGCGGTGGCGGTCTTCGACGAGGACACCCCCGAGGAACTGCTGGAGCGGCTGCGCCCGGACGTGTGGGTCAAGGGCGGCGACTACGCGCTGGCCGATCTGCCCGAGGCCGCGCTGGTGGAGGGCTGGGGCGGGCAGGCGGTGCTGCTGCCGTACCTCGACGGCCGCTCCAGCAGCCGTATCGCCGAGCGTGCGGCGGTGTCCGTGTCCCGAGACCCCGTGTCCCGGAACGGGGCGCGGTGAACGCGGTGAACGGCCCGGGAGGGGACGCCGCGGACGCCCGGCCAAAGATCCCCGTGAACGGTTCCGCGGGCGCCCCCCACCGGCCCCGGCTGCTGGTGCTGCGCGCGCTGGGTCTGGGCGACCTGCTGGCCGGGGTGCCCGCGCTGCGGGCGCTGCGCCGGGCCTTCCCCGGCCACGAGACCGTACTCGCCACGCCGGCGGAGCTGGCCCCCCTCGTCCGCGCGAGCGGCGCGGTGGACACCCTGCTGCCCGCCTCGGCGCCGGGCCGCGCCGTACCCCGGATCACCGGCTGGCACGGGCCGCCGCCCCAGGTCGCCGTCGATCTGCACGGCAGAGGGCCGGAGAGCATGCGGGCGTTGGCGGCGCTGAGCCCCGGCCGTCTGCTGGCCTTCGCCTCCGGCGACGGCCCGCGGTGGTACGCCGGGGAGCACGAACGCGACCGCTGGTGCCGCCTGCTGGCCTGGTACGGCATCCCGGCCGACCCCGCCGACCTCCGTCTGCCGCCGCCCGCCGCGGCCTGTCCCGCGCCGGGTGCGGTGCTGCTCCACCCCGGCGCGGGCTCCCCGGCCCGCCGCTGGCCCGTCGAGCGGTATGCGGAGGTGGCGGCCGAACTGCGGCGTGCCGGGCGCCGGGTGGTGGTCACCGGCGGCGCCCACGAGTACGACCTGCTGGCGCGGCTGGCCGAGTCGGCCGGCCTGCCCGACGCCGACGTCCACGGCGAGCCGCCGCTGGAGCGGCTGTCGGCGCTGGTCGCGGGCGCCTCGGCCGTGGTGAGCGGCGACACCGGTGTGGCCCATCTGGCGGTGGCCCACAAAACCGCGTCGGTGACCCTGTTCGGGCCGGTGCCGCCCGCGCTGTGGGGCCCGCCGCCGCTGGAGCGCCACCGGGTGCTGTGGAACCCGGGCCCGCCCGGAGACCCCCACGGCCGCCGCCCCGATCCCCTGCTGCTGCGCATCCGGCCGGAGGAGGTACTGGAGGCGCTGTCCCTGCTGCCGGAGGTGCCCGCCACTTGAACGGCTCGCCGATCGGCGTGGTCATCGCCACCCGCGACCGCGCCGACAGCCTCGCGCGCACGCTGCGCGCGCTGACGTCACTGCCCGAGCGCCCGCCGGTGCTGGTGGTCGACAACGCCTCGACCGACCACACCCGCACCATGGTCACGGCCCTCTTTCCCCAGGTGGCGCTGTTGCCGCTGCCCGAGAACCGCGGGGCGGTCGCCCGCAACCTGGGCGTAGCGGCGATTCGGACGCCGTACGTGGCCTTCAGCGACGACGACTCCTGGTGGGAGCCCGGAGCGCTGGCCGGGGCCGTCTCGCTGCTGGACGCCCATCCGCGGCTGGGGCTGATCGCCGCCCGCACCCTGGTGGGCCCCGGGGAGGACCCCGACCCCCTGAACGACCTGCTGGCCGGCTCCCCGCTGGGCACGGCCCGGGATCTGCCGGGCCCGCAGGTGCTGGGTTTCCTGGGGTGCGCCTCGGTGGTGCGGCGGTCGGCGTTCCTGGACGCCGGAGGTTTCCATCCGCTGCTGTTCTTCGGGGCCGAGGAGACCCTGCTCGCCTACGACCTGGCCGCCCGGGGGTGGGGGGTGGCGCACTGCCCCGAGATCGTCGCCCACCACCATCCGGACCCCTCGCCGCGCTCCGGGCGCGGCTCCCGGGTGCTGCGCAACGAACTGCTCACCACCTGGCTGCGCCGGCCGCTGCCGCTGGCCGCGCGCCGCACCGGGGCGCTGGCCGCGCGGGCCCGCCGCGATCCGGAGGCCCGCCATGCCCTGCTCGGCGCGCTGGCCCGGCTGCCGTCGGCGGTGCGCGCCCGCAGGCCCCTGCCGCCGTACACCGAGGAAGCCGTACGCCGTGTGGAAGGACAGCTCCGTGGCCCCTGAGCACTCCGGAACCGCCGGAGCCAGCGGGAAGACCGGCTCCCGGGTCTCGGTCGTGGTGATCACCCACAACCGCCGCGAGGAACTGCTGCGCACCCTGGGCCGACTGGCCGAACTGCCCGAGCACCCGCCGGTGTTCGTCGTCGACAACGCCTCGCGGGACGGCACCGCCGAGACCGTCGTGCGCGTGCATCCGTGGGTGCGGCTGCTGCGGGCGGAGCGGAATCTGGGGGCGGTGGGGCGCAATGTCGCGGTCGAGCGCGTGACCACGCCGTACGTGGCCTTCTGCGACGACGACTCATGGTGGGAGCCCGGAGCGCTGGCCGGGGCCGCCGAGCTGCTCGACGCCCGCCCTCGCCTGGCGGCGGTCACCGCGCGCATCGTGGTGGAGCCCGGTGGCGCCGAGGACCCGGTCGTCGCCGAGCTGCGCGACTCGCCCGTCCCCGGCCCCGAGTGGCTGCCCGGTCCGGCCCTGGGCTCGTTCCTGGCCGCGGCCACGGTGCTGCGCACCGACGCCTTCCGGGAGGCGGGCGGTTTCTCGCCCCGGCTGTGGCTGGGCGGCGAGGAGGAACTGCTGGCCACCGATCTGATGGTGCGCGGCTGGTGGCTGGCCTACGCCGGGGAGCTGACGGTCCACCACGCGCCCTCGGCGGCGCGGGACGCGACCGCGCGCCGGGAGGACGGGCTGCGCAACACGCTGTGGTTCGGCTGGCTGCGCCGCCCGCTGCCCGCGGCGCTGCGCCGCACCTGGCGTCTGGCGCGCACGGTGCCGCGCGACGCGGCGTCGGCGCGGGCCTTCGGCCGGGCGCTGGCCGGACTGCCGTGGGTGCTGCGCGAGCGCCGGGCGGTGCCGCGGGAGGTCGAGGAGCGGCTGCGGCTGCTGGAGGAGGAGCAGCGCCGCTCCGCCGCCCGCCGCTACGTCGGCTGAGACGGGCGGCGGCGCTCCCAGCGGCGCGGCGCTAGGAACGTGCCTCGCTGGTCTTCGAGCGGTTGGCCTTGCGGATGGCCCGCAGCAGCTCGTCCTTGTTCATCCGGGAGCGTCCACCTATGTCCAGTCGCTGTGCGATGGAGTACAGGTGCTCCTTGCTGGCGTTCTCGTCGACGCCCTCGCCGCTGCGTCCGCCCCTGCCGCGCGGGCGGGCGGCCCGCTCGTCGGAGGGCCCCTTGCGGCCGCCCTCCTTGCGCTCCCAGTGGTCGCCCACCTTCTCGAACTTGTGCTTCAGGGCGCTGTAGGCGGTCTGGTGCGCGCGCCGGCCCTCTCCGTACTCCTCCACGGCGGAGTCGTGGGCCTTGATCCAGGTGCGCTGTGCCTCCTGGGGGGAGCGCTCCAGGGTCGACGGAAGCTCCTTCCGTGCGGGCACGTTCCTCACCTCCGATCGGTCGGGTCCGTTACGGGTTCCCGGCCGACGGTCACGGAAACGGCAGGTGTCGATGCGCACCGGCAGGGTCACCCGCATCCGAGGGGCCCCGGCCGGCCCCCTTGCGAGATCCCGACCGGACGCACCGGACGCCCGGACGCAGAGAGGAGTGCCGACCATGCGGTACGAGGAGCTCACCGGCCAGGTGCAGGCGCACGCGGACCTGCCGGACCGGCAGACGGCCGAGCGGGCCCTGCGGGCCACGCTGGAGACGCTGGCGGAGCGGATACCGGACGGCGTGGCCGATCATCTGGCCGCCCAGCTGCCCGGCGAGGCGGCGGAGTCGCTGCGCCGGGTGGTGGCCGGGCACGAGACCTCGCCGCAGCGGCGGGCCGACGCCCGCACCCACGGCGAGCCGTTCGACCTGATCACCTTCGCCGGGCGGGTGGCCTGGCGGTCCCGCGCGACGGAGGACACCGCGGTGCGGGAGGCCACGGCGGTGCTGGAGGTGCTGGACGCGGCGGTCTCGCCCGAGCTGATGCTCAAGGTGGGCCACGTTCTGCCGCCGGACATCCGCGAACTGCTGCCGTCCACCCGCGCCGGGGAGTGACGGCCCCTGTCCGTGTCCGGCCGCCCTCCGGAGGGCGGCCGGACACGGACAGGACGGGCCCGGACGGCACTGGCACTGGCACTGGCACTGGCACTGGCACTGGCACCGACGGTACGGGCACGGACAGGGCCCCCGGGAGCGGGGACATGCTCCCGGGGGCCTCGCCTGCGGGGCGGCCTCTACCGGAAGCGGTTGCCCACCGGCTTGGCGCGCTGGTCGGGGGTGCCGTGCGGGGGCGGGTTGTACGGCTCCGGCGAGGTCGCCGGGCTGACGGGGGATCCGCCGGGCTCGCCCTGCGGCCCCGAGGGCGGCTCGGCGCCGCCCGGGGAGCGCGGGCTGCCCTCCTCCAGCTGGTGCGCACGGGCCGTCAGCAGCGCGATCACATGGGTTCGGCCGGCGTGTTCGCGCTCGTAGTGGAGCAGCCGCTCCAGGTCGTCGTGCGACAGGGCCCGGATCCGGTGCTCCAGCTCGCCCGCGGAGAGGTGATCGTAGTCGGGGAACGGGAGTTCGTCGTGATCGGTGGTACTCATCCACTCCGGGTGTCCGGTCCGGGGGTCGCGAAAACCCGGTGGCCGCCACGATTATCCCGACGGAGGAACCGGGGCAAGCTATACGTAGCGGCCCGGTACCCGAACGTCGGCATTCCGGATCCGTGTACCTGTCAGCCTGGGATCAGTAGCCTCAGGAGTCCCTGTCATATTCACCGACCGGTTGGAGAGTTTGATGGAGCGTCCCGCCTGGGCTCCACAGGACATAGACCTGTCCGTGCCGAGCGTTTCCCGCATCTACGACTACTACCTGGGCGGGTCGCACAACTTCGAGGCCGACCGGGAAGCCGCCCGGCGGGCCATCGAGGTGTTCCCGGGGCTGCCGAAGATCATGCAGGCCAACCGCGCGTTCATGCGCCGGGCCGTCCGCTTCGCCGCGCGGCAGGGCGTCACCCAGTTCCTCGACGTCGGCTCGGGCATCCCGACCTTCGGCAACGTCCACGAGGTCGCGCAGGCCGCCACGCCCGAGGCGAGGGTGGTCTACGTCGACAACGACCCCGTCGCCGTCGCCCACAGCCGGGCCGTGCTGGAGGGCCGGGAGGAGCGCACCGGTGTCGCCGCCGCCGACTTCCGCAAGCCCGAGGACATCCTCGGCAGCCCTCAGGTCGGGCGCCTGCTCGACCTGGAGCGCCCGGTGGCCCTGCTGCTGGTGGCGCTGCTGCACTTCCTGGAGGACGGCGACGACCCGTGGGCGAAGGTCGCCGAACTGCGCGACGCGCTCGCCCCCGGCAGCCTGCTGGTCCTCACCCACGCCTCGGTCGAGGGCGGCCCGCGCAGGCCCGAGCAGGGGGACGAGGTGGAGGGCGTCTACCGCAACATCGGCTCGCCGCTGATCATGCGCTCGCGCTCCGAGGTGGAACGCTTCTTCGACGGCTTCGAGATGGTCGAGCCCGGTCTGGTGTCCATGCCGAACTGGCGCCCGGACGGACCGGTGGACCAGGAGGACCCCGTGATCTTCACCGGCTTCGGTGGAGTGGGACGCAAGGCGTGAGCCCCACTCCACGGGGGCCCGCCGCCTCCGGCCGCCCCCTCGCGCCGGAGGCCCCCGGCGACCCTCACGACGGATACCGCCGCTTCGCCCGGATCTGGAGCCGCGCGGTCTACCCCACCACGGCCACCTCGATGACCCGCACCGAGTTCGAGGACTACCTCCTCCCCCTGGCGCGGACCCTCGGCGAGGCGCTGCACGCCCGCCCCTTCGACCCCTCGCCGGGGCGCGAGGTGGGGGCGGCCCTCGTCGAGGCGCACTGCACCTCGCCCGAGGCCCTGCCGCAGGTGCTCGGCGTGGTGGACGCCTACCTGCTGCTGTACTGCAGCGACCCGGCGGTGCTGCCGACCGAGGACGGGCGGGCCCGCTGCGCCCGCCTCCAGCACGCCGTCTCGGCCGGGTTCGCCCGCGCGCTGCAGGAGCGCACCCGCTTCGAGCAGGAGACGCTGGCCCGGTCCGCGCTCGCGGCGCGGGAGAGCGCCGAGAAGGCCCTCCACGAGAGCGAGACCCGCTTCCGCGCGGTCTTCGAGGGCGCCGCGGTCGGCATCGGGATCGCCGACATGGACGGGACCATCCTCGACATCAACAGCGCGCTCGCGAAGATGTTCGGCGGCTCGGAGCAGCATGTGCGCAGCCGCCGCGTCTCCGACTGGGTCCACCCCGACGACGCCCCGGGCGTCTGGCGGGTCCACGAGGAGCTGGTGCGCGGCGAGCGCGACCACTACCGCGTGGAGAAGCCGTACACGCGCAGCGACGGCACCGTGCTGTGGACCAACCTGACCGTCTCGCTGCTGCGCGGCCCCGACGGCGAGCCGCGCTACATGCTGGCGCTGATGGAGGACATCACCGAGCGGCGCCTGCTGAACCTGCGGCTGCGCTACGAGGCCACCCACGACGCGCTGACCGACCTGCCCAACCGCACCCTGTTCTTCGAGCGGCTGGAGCACGTCCTGTCCCCCGGCTCCGGCACCACCCGGATCGGCCTGTGCTACCTGGACCTGGACGGCTTCAAGACGGTCAACGACAGCCTGGGCCACGCGGTCGGCGACCAGTTGCTGGTGAACGTGGCCGAGCGGCTGCAGAGCTGTGTGGCCTCGCCGCGCCACATGGTCGCGCGGATCGGCGGCGACGAGTTCGTGGCCCTGGTCAGCGACCCCGCCTCGCGCTCGGAGGTGACCGACCTGGCCCGGCGGGCGCTGGACGCGCTGTCCGGCCCGATCCCGCTGGCCGGCCGGGAGTTGCCGGTGCGCGCCAGCATCGGTGTGGTGGAGGGCCCGGTCGGGGAGCTGACTCCGGCGGAGGTGCTGCGCAGCGCCGACATCACCATGTACCGGGCCAAGGCCGGGGGCGGCAACCGCTACGAGCTGGCCGACCCCGACTGCGACGCCCGCACCATCAGCCGCCACATGCTGACCACCCATCTGCCCGCGGCGCTGGAGGGCGAGGAGTTCTTCATCGAGTACCAGCCGCTGGTGCGGATGGAGGACGGCAGCGTGGAGGGCGCCGAGGCCCTGGTGCGCTGGGCGCATCCGCTCCACGGGGTGCTGGGCCCGGACCGCTTCATCCCGCTGGCCGAGCACACCGGGCTGATCGTGCCGCTGGGCCGCTGGGTGCTGGAGCAGGCGGTGCGGCAGGCGTGCGAGTGGCAGGTGCGCGGCATCGGCGGCACCCAGCCGCTGCGGGTGAACGTCAACCTCTCGCCGCGGCAGCTGCACCACCCGGAGCTGGTCTCCGAGACCGTGGCGGTGCTGGAGAACGCCGGGCTGGACCCGGCCTCGCTCTGCCTGGAGGTCACCGAGAGCGCCCTGATCCGCGCCGACGACGCGGAGCTGAAGCCTTTACGCCGACTCGCCGACCTGGGGGTGCGGATCGCCCTGGACGACTTCGGAACCGGCTACTCGAACCTGGCCAGTCTGCGCAGGCTGCCCGCGACCACCCTGAAGCTGGACCGCTCCTTCACCCGGGGCCTGCAGCAGGACCCGGCCGACCCGGTCGACCTCAAGGTCGTGGAGGGGATCGTCTCGCTGGCGCACGCCCTGGAGCTGGCCGTGACCGTCGAGGGCGTGGAGACCGCGGCCCAGGCCGACCAGTTGCGGAAGCTGGGCTGCGACTCCGCCCAGGGCTGGTACTACGCCCGCCCCGGCCCGCCCGAGCGCCTGTCGTCGCGGGCGCTGCCGCTGGCCGCCGGGCAGTGAGGGACGGGCCGGGCGCACGGCACCGCGCCCGGCCCGGACCGCACCGCGGTCAGGACGCCCTGACGGGATCGTGTCCCAGCGACATCATCCGGTGGCGCCAGTCCGAGTCCCGTACCGCCTCGGCGACGCGCACCCGATCGCGTTCGGCGCCGACGGTGTCGACGACGTCGCGCATCGCCGCGACGTCGTCGTCGGTGAGGTCCGTGCGGCGCTTGCGCAGGATCGCCAGCACCTGCCGTCCCCGCTCGGAGCCGGCCTGCTCGGGCAGCTCCTCGGTCCGCTCTCCGGCGACGCTCGTCCTGAGCCATGCCTCCAGTTCGTTCGACGTCATGTTCACCACGGCGTGGAACTCGTCCCACAGAGCGTCCAGTTCCAGCTCGGAGATGTCGGCCATCGTCAACCTCCCGGTTCTCTCGCGCCGCGCGAGTGCCCGCACCCCGGCACCCGGAAACCCGGGCCGGTGCGCGGGCACTCGCGCGGCGGCCCCGGCGCCCGCGCACCGGCCGCTTCCCTCAGGACTCCGGCAGGGGGTCCCCCTCCAGATAACGGGCGCCGGGGCCCTGCGAGCCCGCGGCGTCCCCCGGGTTGTACAGGCGGCACTTGCGCAGGCTGAGGCAGCCGCAGCCGATGCACCCGGTCAGCCGCTCCTTCAGCCGCTCCAGCTCGCCGATCCGCGCGTCGATCCGAAGCTGCCAGGTGCGGGCCACGGCGTTCCACTCGGTGGCGCTGGGTGCCCGGTCCACGGGCAGCCGGTCCAGCGCGGCACGGACCTCCTCCAGGGAGAGGCCGACCTGCTGGGCGGCCCTCACGAAGGCGACCCGGCGCAGGGCGGTACGCGGATAGCGCCGCTGGTTGCCCGTGGTCCGCTCGGAGTGGATCAGGCCCATCTCCTCGTAGTAGCGCAGGGCGGAGGGGGCGAGCCCGGAGCGGGCGGCCAACTCCCCGATGGCGAGGCGTCCGTCTCGGTCGGTCATGGCGGCGAGCATACCGCTTGACCTCAAGCCTCCTTGAGGTTGCAGCCTCTTGGCATGACGACCGCGACACCACCGCACACCCCCGCCCCCCGATCGCCGGAGAACCTCGGATTCGAGGCTCTCCCGGCCCTGATGTCCCTGATGACCGGCGACGAGAAGCACGACGCCGCCGCCACCTCCACCCTGGACGCCCTGTGGGTCCTCTACGACCGGGTGCTGCGCGTCCGCCCCGACCGCCCCGGCGACCCCGGCCGGGACCGCTTCCTGCTGTCCAAGGGGCACGGCCCGATGGCGTACTACGCCGTGCTCGCCGCCCGGGGCTTCTTCCCGGCCGACTGGCTGCCGGGCTTCGGCTCCTACGAGTCGCCGCTGGGGCATCATCCGGACCGAACCCTGGTCCCCGGCGTGGAGATCGGCAGCGGCTCGCTCGGGCACGGACTGCCGCTGGCCGTGGGGACCGCCCTCGGGCTGCGCGCCCGGAGACCGGCCGGGCCGCGGGTGTGGGTGCTGGTCGGGGACGCCGAACTGGACGAGGGCAGCAACCACGAGGCCATCGACTTCGCGGGCGCCGCCGGACTCGACGGCCTGCACACCCTGGTGATCGACAACTCCTCGGCCTCGCACCCCCCGCCCGGCGGCATCGCCTCCCGTTTCACGGCCGCGGGCTGGTCGGCGCTGACCGTCGACGGCCGCGACCACGAGGCGCTGTACGCGGCGTACACCCGCCCGCATCCCGGACGCCCGCACGCCGTGGTCGCCCGTGTCGAACCCAAGCACGCCTGACCGGCGCGGAGAACACGAGGAGAACCCTGGACATGGACACCATGCGCGAACGCTTCGCCTCCGTCGTCTCCCGCCTGCTGGACGAGGACCCGCGTCTGGCGGTCGTCCTCGCCGAGATCGGCGCGGACGGCTTCCGCCGGGCCGCCGGACGCCACCCGGACCGGGTGGTCAACGTCGGCATCCGCGAGCAGCTCCTGGTCGGGGTCGGCGGCGGTCTGGCCCTCACCGGGATGCGCCCGGTGCTGCACACCTTCGCCTCCTTCCTGGTGGAGCGTCCCTTCGAGCAGCTGAAACTGGACTTCGGGCACCAGGGGACGGGCGGGGTGCTGGTGAGCGCCGGAGGGTCCTACGACTGGCCGGCCGGCGGCTTCACCCACATGGCGCCCGGCGACGTGGCGCTGCTGGACACCCTGGACGGCTGGACCGTCCACGTGCCCGGCCACCCGGACGAGGCCGAGACGCTGCTGCGCCGCGCCTGCGCGGGCGGCGCGGGCGGAAACGGGGGCGGGGACGGAAACGGGGAAGACCGGGTGTACGTCAGGCTGTCGGCGCAGACCAACGCCCGCCCCCGGCCGGTCACCGGCGAGGGCTTCCTCACCGTGCGGCGCGGCGGGCACGGGGCGCCGGCGGTCGTCGCGGTCGGCCCGCTGCTCGACCCCGTCCTGGAGGCCGTGCGGGGGCTGGACGCGACGGTCCTGTACGCCGCCACCGTCCGTCCCTTCGACGCGGCCGCGCTGCGGGCGGCCGTCGCCGGCCCCGGCGCCCCCGAGGTCGTCCTGGTCGAGCCGTATCTGGCCGGCACCTCCACGGCCGCCGCCGCCGAGGCCCTGGCCGACGTCCCGCACCGGATCCTCGGGCTGGGGACGGCGCGGGCCGAGCTGCGCCGCTACGGCACGGCCGCCGAGCACCTGGCGGCCCACGGTCTGGACCCCCGCTCGCTGCGGGAGCGGATCACCTCTTTCACGGCCCGCGCCGCGGTCTGACGGCGCGGCGCGGGGGGCCGGGCGCGGAGGGCGGAGGGCCGGCGGGCAGCCCGACCGCCGGGCGGGACCGCTCCGTGGGCGCGGGGGCGCTCACGGAACGGGCGTCGCCCGGACGCCCCGCTCACGCCGGTGGATCCGCTCCACCAGTTCGGCGGCCGTCGACTTGATGGTCTCCAGCCCCTGCCGCCCCCACGGGCGCGGTTCCTGCGCCACCACGCAGACCGTCCCCAGCACCATGCCGGTGCGGTCGATGAGCGGCGCGCCCAGGTAGGAGCGGATGCCGATCTCGTCCACGACCGGGTTCCCGGCGAAGCGGGGGTAGTCGCAGACGTCCTCCAGGACCAGCGCCTTGCGCCGCACGACGACATGCGGGCAGTAACCGTGGTCACAGGCCATCACCCGGCCGGCCCGGGGGGAGGCCTGCGCAGGCCCCGGCTCCACGGCCCGGTCGGAGCCCGGCGTGTACAGGCCGGCGAAGTACTGGCGGTGCTCGTCCATGAAGTTGACCATCGCGTAGGGGGCGCCGGTGATCCGCGCCAGCCTGCGGGCGAAGTCGTCGAACTCCGGAACGGGAGCGTCCCCGATACCCAGCTCGCGCAGCCGTGTCACCCGCGCCGGGGCCTCCCTGTCCTCAGGAGTGAGGAGCAGATGGCCGGTGGGGTCATACGACGTGGGGAACATGGCCGCTCCTTGAGTCGATCAGGTGCTGGACGAGGGAGACGAGGACCTGCGTGCCGGAACTGGCCTGCCGCGCGTCGCACATCACCACCGGCACCTCGGGCTTGAGGTCGAGGGCGATCCGGATCTCGTCGGGGTGGTAGCGGTGGGCGCCGTCGAACTCGTTGACCGCGACGACGAACCCCATGCCGCGCCGCTCGAAGTAGTCCACGGCCGCGAAGCACTGGTCCAGGCGCCGGGTGTCGGCGAGCACCACGGCACCGAGCGCGCCGCTGGACAGCTCGTCCCACATGAACCAGAAGCGCTCCTGGCCGGGGGTGCCGAACAGGTAGAGCACATGCCGGGCGCCGAGGGTGATCCGCCCGAAGTCCATCGCGACGGTGGTGGTCGTCTTGTCCTCCACCCCCTCCAGACTGTCCGTGGCGGCGCTGACCTGGGTGAGCAGCTCCTCCGTGCTCAGCGGCTCGATCTCGCTGACGGCTCCCACGAAGGTCGTCTTGCCGACCCCGAACCCGCCCGCCACCAGGACCTTCAGGGCGGTCGGAAACGGATCAGAGTCGTTTACGAAGTCCATGCAGCACCGCCTCCAGCAGTCCTCGGTCGGTCGGGTCCGCCCCCATCTGCATGGGGGCCCGTGTGGTCACCGCGCCGCAGTCCACCAGGTCGGAGAGCAGCACCTTGGTCACCACGGCGGGCAACCGCACATGGGCGGCGATCTCTGCGACGGTCATCGGCCCGTCGCACAGACTCAGCACCTGGGCGTGGTCGGGTCCCAGATAGCTCTGCGGCTCGGTCCCGGTGGACCGCACCATCGTCAGCAGGTTGAAGTCGGCCGTCGGGCGCGTACGCCCGTTGCTGACGGTGTACGGCCGGACCAGGCGTCCGGCCGCGTCGTCCAGCCACAAGCCCTCCTCGGGTTCCGGCATCCGTCAGTGCCCCGACGGCTGCCGCGCCGGTGTGGCCAGATACGGGCGGACGCTCTTGACCAGCATCGCCATCTCGTATCCGAGGACGGCCGCGTCCGCCTCGCTCCCGGCGAGGACGGCCAGGCACGCGCCGGAGCCCGCGGTCGAGACGAACAGCAGCGCGGTGTCGAGTTCGACGACCACCTGCCGCGCCTCTCCGCCGCTGCCGAAGCGGATGCCGGCGCTGCGGGCCAGCGAGTACAGGCCCGAGGCCAGCGCCGCCAGATGGTCGGCGGTGTCGGTGTCCAGTCCGTGGGCGGCCTTCACCAGGCCGTCGGAGGACAGCAGCAGGGCGCTGCGGGTGTGCGGGACGCGCTGGACGAGACCGGTCAGCAGCCAGGACAGGTCGGTCGTCCGGCCGATGGGGGCATCGCTCACCATGATCGCGTTCTTCTCCTTGGGGGGGGTGAGAGCCGTGCGCGGGGCTAGCCGGGCCGGCTGGGGGTGTCGTCGTCGGTTCCCTCCGCGAGGCCGGCGCCCCGGCGGAAGGCGGCCATCAGGCCGGGAGTGTGCTCGGCCTCGGGCTCGTCCGACACCCCGGGGCTCCGCTGAGACCGACGCAGTTCGGGAACGAGGTGCTCCTGGCGGCGGCGGCGCGGGAGCTGCGGACGGTCATCACCCTGCGCGCCCTGCGCGCCCTGCGGCCCGCCGTGGCCCTCCGGGGGCGGTGGTGCCGGTGCCGCCCGGGGGGCGGGCGCGGACTGCGGGGCGTGGGCGGCGGGCTGTGCGGCGGAGGGCAGGGGCCGGGCCGCCTCCTGCCCGTGCGCCTGCTGTCCGTGGTCCTGCTGTCCGTAGGCGTGCTGCCCGTAGGCCGGGCGGGCGGGCGCCTGCCGATGCGGCGCCCCCTGCCCGGGCATCTCCTGACGGGACGTCTCCTGGCGAGGTGTCTCCTGGCGGGCGGTCCCGGGCGGCATCGGGCGGTGCCCGCCCGCTTCCGCCGCGGCGGCGGCACGCCGCCGCGGTTCCTCCCGCTCGTCGCCCAGGAGCGCGTCCGGCACGACGAGCACCGCCTGGATGCCGCCGTAGATGTTGGTCCGCAGTTGCACGGTGATGCCGTGCCGCCGGGCGAGCGAGGAGACCACGAAGAGCCCGATGCGGCCGTCCTGCAGCAGTTCGGCGACGTCGATCCCGCCGGGGTCGGCCAGCAGTCCGTTCATCCGTTGCTGCTCGGCGGCCGGCATGCCCAGTCCGCGGTCCTCGACCTCGACGGCGAGGCCGGCGGTGACGCGCTGGGCGCGCAGCAGGACCTGGGTGTTGGGGGCGGAGAACACCGTGGCGTTCTCGACCAGTTCGGCGAGCAGGTGGATGACGTCGGCGACGGCGTGGCCGCGCAGGGTGCCCTCGATCGGCGGCACCAGCTTGACGCGGGAGTACTGCTCGACCTCGGCGATGGCCGAGCGCAGCACCTCGGTCAGGGTGACCGGGCGGCTCCACTGCCGGCGGGAGACCGCGCCGCCGAGGACGGCGAGGTTCTCCGCGTGCCGCCGGATGCGGGTGGCCAGGTGGTCGACGTGGAAGAGGCCCTTGAGCAGGTCGGGGTCCTCGACCTCGTTCTCCAGCTCGTCCAGCAGCTCGATCTCGCGGTGCACCAGGGACTGGAGTCTGCGGGCGAGGTTGACGAAGACCTCGACCTTCTCCTCGCTTCCGCCGGCGTTGCCGCGCACCAGCGCGACCGCCTGGACCAGTGCCAGTTCGGCGGCGCGCTGGGCCTGGCCGACGTCGTGGACGACGAGGCCGAGCGAGTCGTCCTCCGGTTCGGGCGACGGGCTGTGCACGGGCGGCCGCGGCCACTCGCCCTTCTCCAGCCGGTGGAGCATCGACTGGAGTTCGCTCCGGCCGTGGGCCACTGCCTGCCGCAGCCGGGCGTGGCGCTCGGCGGTGGAACGCGCCTCGGAGGAGGCGGAGAGCGCCGCGCCGACCACCACGGCGCAGCCGAGCAGCAGCGCGCCGCCGAGCACACCCCAGACGGTGGCGCTGTCCGGCCCGGCGGAGATCCCGTCCCGCACACCGTCGAGGGCCCGCAGCACATAGGCGACGACCGCTGCGGCGATGACCGCGACCAGGGCCGCGGGCAGGACGGCGAGGCGGATCATGCGGTGCCGCAGGGCGGTGTCGGCGGCGGTGTCGCGGGCGGGGCCCCCGCGCTGTCCGGTGCCGTGCGGGGCGCTCGGAGTGTTCGGGGTGCTCGGGGTGTTCGGGGCGCCGCCGTACGCGGGAGGGGCCGGGGGGCCGGGAGGAGAGGAAGCGGGCGGCGGGGAAGCGACGGGCAAGGGAGCGGAACTTCCCCTTCCTTGTCGCACCGCGCGGCTCGGGGGCTCAGGCATCGCAGTCCTCGGAACGTTGAGGTCGTCTCAGCGGGCCGGTGCGCTCACCGGCTCTCGTGGCACCGCCGCAACGCTGATCGTCACCCGGCGGGGGCACGGGCGAGGTCGGCTCGTTCGCCCCCTTCGCCGGCCCCCAGCGGGTGAAAGCATCGTCACGCCTCGTGGGGAAGGGCGGCACGATCATAACCCTCGTTTGCCGGGTGCGAGTTACCGTGCCCGGACCGTCACATTGACCCGCCCTCGCAGTCCGGTTCCGGGCGGTGCGGTGCCCGGGCGGACGCGCGGGACGCCGTGGTAGGCCAGCCTGGAGGGGCCCGCGAACACGAAGGCGTCGCCACTGCGCAGCTCGACGTCGGTCCACGGCCGGCCGCGACCGGACGGGGTCCCGAACCGGAAGACGCAGGTGTCACCGAGGCTGAACGAGACCACGGGGGCGCGGGATCGCTCGTCGCTGTCACGGTGCATCCCCATACGGGCTCTTCCCTCGTAGAAGTTGACGAGCGCGATGTCGTACGGGACCGTACACGGCCCCTTCCCGTACGCCTCCTCCACCGCCCGCCGCGCCCACCGGCCCAGCCAGGCCGGGAAGGGCTTGACCGGCGCCCCGTCGCCGTCCACCGCGGTGCGGGCGTAGCCGTACGGGTACCAGTGCAGGCCCAGACAGACCTGGCGCACCGACATCCGGCCGCCCCGGGGCATGCGCACGGTGCGCAGCCCGGCGGGCGGACGGGACCAGGCACGGCAGGCGTCCAGGAGTTCGCGCTGCGCGGGCCCGTCCAGATGGCCGGGCAGGTGCATCGCGCCCGGCGCCACCTCGGCCGCCGGGAGCCGGAACAGTCCGTCGTCCACGCCTTCCACCCCACCTCCCGGCACCGGGCCGACACCGGTCCCGGCACCACTGTTCCACCGGATCTCCACGCCTCCGCCCCTTCCTCGGGCGGACCCGGCCCTTCCGCGCGCCCCCATGCCGTAGGGTCGCAGTGGCCGGTGCGGGACCGCGCGGCGGGCGGTGCACCGCCCGCGCCGTCCCGGCCGCCCGGAGCGAGGCCGGAACAAGGAGTGCCCATGACATCCGAAACCGTGGAACCCGCGCTGACGGGGGTGCGCAACTTCCGCGAGGTCGGTGGTCTGCCGACCGCCGACGGCCGGCGGGTGCGCCAGGGTCTGCTCTACCGCAGCGGGCACCTGGCACACGCCACCGAGGAGGACGCCGCCTTCCTCTCCCGGCTCGGCCTGCACACGGTCTTCGACTTCCGCAACTCCGCCGACCAGGCGCTGGAGGGCCCGGACGTGGAACTGCCGGGCGTGCGGAACGTGAACATCCCCCTGTCGGACCCGGCCGAGGGCGCCGAGTTCTGGACGATGGTGCGCGAGGGCGACCTGGCCCTGCTGCGGTCCCTGCTCGGCGACGGACAGGCC
The DNA here is from genome assembly GCF_900114215.1 of Streptomyces mangrovi. GTDB lineage: Bacteria > Actinomycetota > Actinomycetes > Streptomycetales > Streptomycetaceae > Streptomyces > Streptomyces barkulensis. The sequence goes on from NZ_FOSG01000007.1 coordinate 112,097, forward strand.
GAGGCCCGGATGGTGGCCTCCTACCGGCTGATGGTCAAGCAGCGCACCGCCGAGCACGGCCGGCTGCTGAGGGAACTGGCCGAGGAGAGCGTGCCCGCCCTGATGCACTGTGCGGCGGGCAAGGACCGGGCCGGGCTGTCGATCGCGGTGACGCTGCTGGCGCTGGACGTGGAGCAGGACGCGATCGAGGCGGACTACCTGGAGTCCAACGCCCCGCACCACCGCTACCGGATCCACCGCTCCCCCGACGCGGGCGGCGGGATGTCCCCCGAGGTCGGAGAGCTGATCGCGCCCCTCTTCGAGGTCCGCCCCGCCTATCTGCACGCGGCGTTCGACACCATCACCGACACCTGGGGCGGGGTGGAGTCCTACCTCTCCGAGGGGCTCGGTCTCACTCCCGGTCTGCGCGAGCGGCTGCGCGGCCGCCTGCTGGATCTCTGACCGCCGGGCCTCACGGCTGTCCCACGGCCGCCTCAGGGCTTCCCGGGACCGGCGGCCCCCGCCGGTCCCGTCGGTCCCGCCGGCGGGATCAGCCCTCGCGGACGACGACGAAGTCCGCGAGGGCGGCGAACCGCTCGCGCACCCGGTCCGGCATGTCCACGCCGTCCAGGGCGGCGAGGGCGGTGGCGTGCCGGCGGTGGGCCTCCTGGGAGGTCCACTCGCGGCCGCCGGCCTCCTCGATCAGCCCGGCACGGGTCGCGAACTCCTCCTCGCTGAAGTCCTCGAACTCCCGCTGGCTCTTGGTGGCGTCCGCGGCCAGCAGCTCCCCGAGCCGCTCGGCGGCCGGCCCGCCCCCGGCCAGGGCGGCGACCACCGGCAGGGACTTCTTGCGCTGCCGCAGGTCGCTCCAGGGCAGCTTGCCGGTCGACGCCGGGTCGCCCCAGATGCCCAGCAGGTCGTCGACGGCCTGGAAGGCCAGGCCCAGGTGGTGGCCGTACGCCTCCAGCGCGTCGGCGGTGGCCTCGTCCGCCCCGCCGAGGACCGCGCCGATGGAGGTGGCGCAGGCCAGCAGCGCGCCGGTCTTGTTGCCCTCCATCTCCAGGCACTCGGCGACGGTGACCTTCTCCCGGTGCTCGTAGGAGATGTCCTGCGCCTGCCCGTCGATGAGCTTGCGGGTGGCCAGGGTCAGGCGGCGGGTGGCGTGCGCGGCCTCGGCGGTGCCCAGTTCCAGCAGCACCTCGCCCGCCAGCGCGAACAGGGCGTCGCCGACGAGGATGGCCTGTGCCGGGCCGTGCACCTTCCACACGGTGTCGCGGTGGCGGCGCTGCTCGTCGCCGTCCATCAGGTCGTCGTGGAGCAGGGAGAAGTTGTGGACCAGCTCCACGGCCACCGCCCCGGGGACGCCGGTGGCGGGCTCGGCGCCCGCGGCCTCGGCCGACAGCAGGGCCAGCGCCGGGCGCACCGCCTTGCCGCCGTCGCCGCTGGCCGGGTCGCCCTGTGCGTCGATCCAGCCGAAGTGGTAGGCGGCGACGGAGTCCATGGGCGGCGCGAGCCGTGCCACGGCGGCGCGCAGCATCGGCGTGGCGAGGGTGCGGCCGCGTTCCAGCAGCTCGATGACGCTCGCGGTGTCGACGGCTGTGTCCGTCAGGGTCCTCGGGGTCGCCGGGGTCACGGGGTCTCCTCTGCGTTCGGTGTCGTGCTCACGCCGCCTCCTGGAAGACGTCGTCGTGCGGGCGGCCGAGGGCGGCCAGCGCTTCCCGGGCGGCGGTCAGCCCGCTGCGCACGGCGCCCTCCATCGTCGCGGGCCATCCGGTGGCGGTCCATGCCCCGGCCAGCCACAGCCCCGGCGCACCGGTGCGGGCGACGGGGCGCAGGCGTCCGACGCCGGGCACGGGGGCGAAGGTGGCGGCGCGCTCGCGGGTGACGAAGAAGTCGCGCACCTTCGCGCCGCGTGCGGCGGGCATCAAGCGGGCCAGTTCGGGCAGGTAGCGGTCGCGCAGGGCGGCGACCGGCAGGTCGATCTCGTCCTGCGCGGCGGACTGGGACACCGCGATGTACTGGCTCCCCGCCCCTCCGGGCGCGTCCCGCAGCCCAGAGGCCGCGGTGCGGTCGAAGACCCACTGCACGGGGGTGCCGAGCGCGGCGAGGAAGGGACGGTGCAGCACCTTGCGGTCGTAGACCACATGGACGTTGAGGATCGGCGCGTCACCGATGCGCAGCAGCCGCTCCGGTTCCTCCAGGGCGCCCTCGGGCAGCAGCCGGTGTGCCTCGCGCTGGGGTACGGCCAGGACGACCGTACCGGCCCGCAGCGTCCGGCCGGTACGGCGCGCGCCGCTGTCCACCGCGACCCGCCAGCCGCCGTCCGGCTCCCGGTCCAGCTCCCGCACCCGGCCCTGCCGGACCACGCGTACGCCCGCCTTCTCCAGCACGGCGGCGGCGAGTGTGTCGTGCAGGTGCCCCAGCGGGACGCGGGACCAGCCGATGTCGGCCGCGCCGGGTTCGCTGAGCAGGCCGGTGCCGATGACCATCGCGGCCAGCCCGAGCGAGACGTCCGGTGCGCGGGCGTTGAGGGTGGCGACGCCGATCAGGTCCCACAGCGCCCGTACCGCACGCGGGGACTGGCCGTGACGGCGCAGCCAGCTTCCGAAGTCCTGACCGTCCAGGGCGGGATCGCCGGGGTCGATCCGGCCCAGGCGGCCGAGCGCCAGCGCGGCCCGCCCCACGCGCAGCCGCTCGGCCGGGGAGAGGTGGGGGTAGCGCGCCAGGGAGGCGCCCAGGTGCAGCGGCACGGGCAGGGCCGCGCGCCGCAGCCGGCCCGTCCTGCCGCGCGCGGCGTCGTGGACGGGGATGTCCAGGCGGGGCTGGAGCGGTGCCAGCGCGCTCGCGCCGATGCGTTCCAGAAGCCAGCGGTAGGCGGTGCAGCAGCGCAGATGCACATGGTGGCCGTTGTCGACGGTCAGCTCGCCGGCCGCGCCGGAGCGGCGGAAGGAGAAGGCGAGCCCGCCCAGCCGGGGCCTGCTCTCCACCAGGGTGGTGGCCACCCCGGCGTCGGCCAGGCGCAGTGCGGCGGCGGTGCCCGCCAGCCCTCCGCCGACGACGACGGCGCGCGGATCGGGTGCGCCGGTCACGTCGTGCTCCCCCCGGGGGCCGTGCGGGCGGCCAGCCGGGCGTCGAGCCCGGACAGGCCGCGCAGGGCGACGTAGGCCTTCTCGCGCGCCGGCAGGGAGACCCGGCCGCGCAGTACGGCATGGGGGTCGCGGGCGATGCGGGCCAGCAGGCGGTGGTAGATGCCCGCCATGGCCGCCACACAGGCGGCCGAGCGGCGGTCCAGCAGCGGCAGCAGCCGCAGCCCCTCGGCGAACAGCGCGCGGGCGCGGCCCACCTCGAAGCGCACCAGTCCGGCGAAGTCCCCGCCGGCGGGCGGCGCGTGGCGGTCCAGCGAGGTGTCGCAGCCGAACGCGGCCAGATCCTCGCGGGGCAGGTAGGTGCGGCCCTCCGCGGCGTCCTCGCGCACGTCGCGCAGGATGTTGGTCAGCTGCAGGGCGAGGCCGAGGGTGTCGGCGTAGTGGGGGGCGCGTTCGGCGCCCGGGGCGCCCGGCACGGTGCCGAAGACTCCCAGGGAGAGCCGTCCGATGGCGCCGGCCACGCAGCGGCAGTACTCCCTCAGCTCGTCCCAGGTCCCGTAGGCGCGGCCGCGGACGTCCATCAGGACGCCGTCGATCAGCTCGTCGAGCCCGCCCAGCGGGATCGGGAAGCGCTCCGCGGCGTCGGCCAGGGCGACGGCGACCGGGTCGGTGGCGTCGTCGGGGACCTTTCCGGCGCGGACGAGGTCGAGCAGGTTGCGGGTCTCCTCCAGCCGGGCGCGCTTGACCTCCGTCTCCAGCGGGCCGTCGCCGATGTCGTCCACGCGCCGCGAGAAGGCGTACAGGGCGGACATCGCCCGGCGCTGCGCGGTGGGCAGCAGCCGGATGCCGTAGGCGAAGTTGCGGGCCTGCCCCGCGGTGACGGCCTCGCAGTAGTGGTAGGCGGCGAAGACCTGCGGGGAGGGCGGCGCCTGGCGCGCGGCCCGCTCCGCGTTCGCGCTCCGCCTGAACACCGGGCTCACCTCGCCGCTCCCAGGACGGCCGCGGTCTCGCGCAGCACACCGGCCTTCCCCGGGCGCGGGGCGCCGCCCAGGACGTCGTACCGGGCGGAGCGGAGGGCGCGCAGGGCCGCCCGCCCTCCGCCGGTGAATCCGGCGATGAGGATCTTCGGTATGCCGGGGACGCTGGCCACCAGCGGGACTCCTTCGTTCAGCAGTTCGTGCGCGCGCCGCGCCTCCCAGGCGACCAGGGCCCGCACCGAGGCGTTCGCGGTGGGCGCGGCGAGATCGGCCTCGGTGACGCGGAAGCGCTCCAGGTCCTCGGCGGGGAGGTAGATCCGGTCGCGCAGCGCGAGGTCCTCGGCGACGTCCTGGAGGTGCTCGGTGATCTGCAGCGCGGTGCAGACGGCGTCGGAGCGGCGGACGCGCTCGGGGGTCGTGGTGCCGGTGACGGCCAGGACGAGCCGCCCGACGGGGTTGGCGGACAGCTCGCAGTAGCCCAGCAGCTCCTCCCAGGTGCCGTACCGGCGGACCTTCTGGTCCAGCCGGTTGGCCTCGACCAGGGCGAGGAACGGCTCGGGGGTCAGCGCGTGGCGGCGCACGGTCGGCACCAGGGCGTACAACAGGGGGTGGCGGGGGACGTCCCGGCCGGCGGCGCCCGGGTCCCGGGCGGTGCGGAAGACCCGGTGCAGCTCGGTCTCGAAGGCGTCGAGCAGCGCGCCGCGGTCATCCGCCCGGTCAGGATCCACTCCCAGCAGCGCGGCGTCGGCACCGCCGGGCGGCAGGTCGCCGTCGCCGATGTCGTCCAGGAGGCGGACGCAGCCGTACACGGCCATCAGGTCGTCCCGCCGGGCGCGGGGCAGGAAGCGGGGGGCCACGGGGAAGTTCTCGCGCGCCGCCTTGTCCAGGACGGTGCGGCTGCGCGCGTCCCGCGCGGGGGTCACCGGGGGCCGCCCGCTGCCATCTCCGTCACCTCTGCGTCTCTCCAACCGACAGTCCCGTCCTTCCCGAAGCGGCGGCGTCCACGGCATCCGTGTCCAGCGTGTGCGGCCCGCCCTGTGTCCGCATGCCACCGACGGCGTCCGCGACACCACGGAATCCGGGAGGGCCTGCGGTGCCGGGGTGCCCGCGGCGTCGGCGACGCCTCTTCCCCCGCGGGCGCCGCCCGCGGGATCCGCGTACGGAACATCCTATTTCGGGCACGCCCGGGGCATGGTCCGCTGCTCGTCCGACCGGGTGCCGGACGTCCGGCGCACCGCCCACCGGCACCGGCTCAGCTTACGTCGTGCGGGCGGGCGCCCCGCCGCACGGGTGGGCACGTGGCCGGACACGGTCCGGCCCCCGCGCCCGTCACGGGCGCGGGGGCCGGGGAAGCCGCCGGGAGGCCGCCGGGAGGCCGCCGGGAGGCCGCCGGGAGCACCGGCTGCCCGGGCTACTTGCGGGTGAACTCCTCGTACGCCTTCATCACGTCCTCGGTCGGACCGTCCATGCGCAGCTCGCCGCTCTCCAGCCACAGCACCCGGTCGCAGGTGTCCCGGATGGACTTGTTGTTGTGGCTGACCAGGAAGACCGTCCCGGCCTCCTTGCGCAGCTCCCGGATGCGGGCCTCCGAGCGCTTCTGGAACTTCTTGTCGCCCGTCGCCAGCGCCTCGTCGATCATCAGCACGTCGTGGTCCTTGGCGGCGGCGATGGAGAACCGCAGCCGGGCCGCCATGCCGGAGGAGTAGGTCCGCATCGGCAGGCTGATGAAGTCGCCCTTGTCGTTGATGCCGGAGAAGTCGACGATGCCCTGGTAGCGCTCCTGGATCTGCGTCTTGGACATGCCCATGGCCAATCCGCCGAGTATGACGTTGCGCTCACCGGTCAGGTCGTTCATCAGGGCGGCGTTGACGCCCAGCAGCGAGGGCTGGCCGTCGGTGTAGACCCTGCCGCGCTCGGCCGGCAGCAGACCCGCGATGGCGCGCAGCAGGGTGGACTTGCCCGAGCCGTTGGATCCGATCAGCCCGATCGCCTCGCCGCGGTAGGCGGTGAAGCTGACGCCCTTGACCGCGTGCACCTCGCGCACGTTCCCGCCCGGCTTGCGGCGGATGATCCGGTTGAGGGCCGCCGTGGCGCTGCCCCTGCCCCGGGCGCCGCCGTTGACGCGGTAGACGATGTGCAGGCCGTCGGCGATGACGGTCGGCCGGCGTTCGGCGGAGACGGCCTCCGCGTCCTCCGTGTCCTTGTCCGCCGACGCGGCGGCTGCGCTCTTCTCAGCCACGGCCATAACGCTCCTCCGCCTTCCAGAAGTACACGAATCCGCCGACGCCGATCACCACGGCCCACCCCGCGGCCAGCGCCCAGGCGTACGGCATGAGGTCGGCGGGGGTGTAGCCGTCGATGAGCGCGAAGCGCATGAGGTCCATGTAGACGGCCGCGGGGTTGGCCTGGGCCGCGAGGACCAGCCACTCCGGAGCGCTGGTGCGTTCCCTGATCATGTACTCCAGGGAGAACATCACGCCCGAGGCGTACATCCAGGTGCGCATCACGAAGGGCATCAGCTGGGCGAGGTCCGGGGTCTTGCTGCCCAGCCGGGCCATGACCATCGCCAGGCCGGTGTTGAAGACCAGCTGCAGGGCCAGGATCGGCACCACCAGCAGCCAGGTCCACTTCGGGTAGTGACCGAAGCCGAGGAGGATGGCCCCCAGGACGATCATCGAGTAGAGCAGTTGCTGGAGCTGCTGCAGGGAGAAGGAGATGGGCAGCGAGGCCCTCGGGAAGTGCAGGGCCCGCACCAGACCGAGGTTGCCGGAGATGGAGCGGACGCCCGACATCACCGAGGTCTGCGTGAAGGTGAAGACGAAGACGCCCGTGACCAGGAAGGGGACGTAGTTCCCCTTGCCGCCCGGCACTCCCTCGCGGCCGCCCAGCAGGACGCCGAAGACGAAGAAGTACACCGCGGCGTTCAGCAGCGGCGTGGCCACCTGCCACAGCTGGCCCAGCTTGGCCTGGCTGTACTGGGCCATGAGTTTCGCCCGGGAGAAGGCGAGGATGAAGTGCCGCCGCGCCCACAGCTGCCGGACGTACTCCGTCAGGGAGGGCCGGGCGCCGCTCACCGTCAGCCCGTACTTGGCGGCGAGTTCGGCCGGGGACAGGCCGTCGTCTGGTGAACGCGGGGGCTCGCCCGTCGCGATCGCACCACCGTGCGTTGTCTCGCTCACGTTGAAACTTTCGTCCTCACAGTGCGCAGCCGGGATGGAATGAGCGCAGCGGGGCCCGGCTGATGTCACCGGACCCGATGCTCTCAGACAGAGCTTGTCAGATGACGGGAGGGCGGCCCAGTCGGGTCAGGCGCCACACCGTACGCCACTTCATGGGACGGCGGGCACCGCACGGGGTCGTCCAGCCCTCCCGGAAGCCGCCCAGCCAGGCGCGCAGCGCGGGGCGCGAGGGGCGGCGGGCGAGGGTCAGCAGCAGCCATACGCCCAGGTAGAGGGGGATCAGCGGCAGCGGCAGGTTGCGCCGGGCCAGCCACACGCGGTTGCGGGCGACCATGCGGTGGTAGACCGCGTGGCGGCTGGGGAGGGTGGTGGGGTGGTGGAGCACCATGTCCGCGCGGTAGTCGATCATCCATCCCGCGTCCAGCGCCCGCCAGGCCAGGTCGGTCTCCTCGTGGGCGTAGAAGAACTCGTCCGGCAGCCCGCCGACCTCCTGGAAGACCGCCGTCCGCACGGCGTTGGCGCCGCCGAGGAAGGTCGTCACGCGCGAGGAGCGCATCGGGTCCGAGGCGCGCAGCCGCGGCACGTGGCGGCGCTGGGTGACTCCGGTGTCCGGGTCGGCGATGCGGAAGCTGATGATGCCCAGCTCCGGGTCGGCGGCGAACGCCCGCCGGACCAGCTCGGCGGTGTCGGTGTTCGGCAGCAGCCCGTCGTCGTCGAGGAAGAGCAGGGCGTCCACCTCGCTCCCGCCGGGCCCGAACGCCTCGATGCCGACGTTGCGGCCGCCGGGGATGCCCAGGTTCTCCGGCAGCTCCACCGTCCGCACCCCCCGCGGGAGCTCCGGCAGCGGGGCGCCGTTGCCGACGACCACCACCTGGACCGGGTCGCCGTCCTGCTTGGCGACCGAGTCCAGCAGGGCGCGCAGCTCCTCGGGGCGGTTGCCCATGGTGAGGACGACCGCGCCCAGCGTCAGAGGCCTGCCGGAGGAGGATCGCGCGCCCTCGGTCATGTCGTTCACCACCCTCACCTCAGCCGGCTCGACGCCAGGATGGACACCAGGTGCAGCAGCGTCTGCAGGACCGCGACGGCCGCCAGGACGGCGACGCCCAGCCGGGTGAAGAACAGGCCGCCGTGCACTGCGTCGGCCACCGCCACCGCCAGGATCAGCAGGGACGCCTCGACGCCGCCGACCAGCCGGTGGAACTTCAGCGCCGCGGCCGCCCGGCGGGCCAGCGCCAGCCCCGAGGAGCGGGGCACGGCCGCCTCGTCCTTCACCGCGGGCAGGCCGCTGCGGGAGCGGGCGACGTCCACCAGGTCGGTCTCGGCCTTGATCAGGATCGCGCCCAGCGCGGCCACGGTCCCCAGGAAGGCCCACAGCCAGTTCGCGGAGGCCCCCTCGGCGCGGAAGACGTCCGCGGCCCGCACCCCGAAGCCGACCAGCAGCGCCGCCTCGGCCAGGTAGTGGCCCACCCGGTCGAGGTAGACGCCGGTGATGGAGGTCTGCTTCCGCCAACGGGCGACCTCGCCGTCCACGCAGTCCAGCAGCAGGTAGAACTGGATCAGCAGGGCGGCCAGGACGGCCCCGGCCGGGCCGGGCACCAGCAGTACGGCGCCGGCCGCCACACCGGCGACGACCATCAGATAGGTGAGCTGGTTGGGCGTTATCCGGGTGTTCACCAGATGCCGGGTCCAGCGCAGCGAGATCTCCCGCATGTACAGGCGCCCGGCCCAGTGCTCACCGCTGCGCCGGTCCTTCACCCCGGCGGGGTGGACGACCGGGCGGAGTTCAGCTACTGACGGCTTTGACATAGTCGGCGTACGCGTCCCTGATCTGGTCGGTGGACAGGTCCAGGTGCTCGATGATCGTGTAGCGCCCGGGCCGGGTCTGCGGCGCGTACTCCACCGCGCGCACGAACTCGTCCTCGTCGAAGCCGATCTCGCCGGGCAGCACGGGCAGGCCGTGGCGGCGCAGCACCTCGACGATCAGCGCCGTCTGCTCCTCGGCTCCGCGCAGGTGCATCGCGAAGGCGGCGCCGAGCCCGCACTGCTCGCCGTGCGCGGCGGCGCGCTTGGGATAGAGCAGGTCGAAGGCGTGGTTGATCTCGTGGCAGGCGCCGGAGGCGGGGCGGCTGTCGCCGGCCACCGACATGGAGATGCCGGTGAGCACCAGCCCCTCGGCCAGCACGGTGAGGAACTCGTCGTCGCCGCAGCCGCCCGGATGGCGCAGCACCGCCTCGCCGGCCTGGCGGGCCATGGCGGCGGCCAGGCCGTCGATCGACTCACCGGTGACCTTGTGGGAGAGCTCCCAGTCGGCGACGGCGGAGATGTTGGAGATCACGTCGCCCACGCCCGAGCGCACGAAGCGGATCGGGGCCTCGCGGATGACGTCGAGGTCGATCACGATCGCGATCGGGTTCGGCACGCCGTACGAGCCGCGGCCGGCGTCGTTGTCGAGCGTGGCGACCGGGGAGCACAGGCCGTCGTGGCTGAGGTTGGTGGCGACGGCGACCAGCGGCAGGCCGATGCGCGCGGCGGCGAACTTGGCGCAGTCGATGATCTTGCCGCCGCCCATGCCGACGACCGCGTCGTAGCGGCCGGACTTCATCGCGTCGGCCAGCTTGATCGCGTTGTCCAGCGTCCCGCCGCCGACCTCGTACCAGTCGGCGCCCGGCAGGGCGGGCGCGAACCGCTCGCGCAGGGCCGCGCCCGAGCCGCCGCTGATGGCGATGGCGAGCTTGCCGGAGGCCGAGATGCGCTGGTCGACCAGGAGGGTCGCCAGGTCGTCCAGCGCACCGGGCCTGATGTCGACGACGACCGGCGAGGGGATGAGCCGGGTCAGTACTGGCACGCGATCTCCCGCGCCTTGTTCAGGTCGTCGTGGTTGTCGATCTCGACCCACTTCACGTCGCCGATGGCGGCGGTGTCGATGGTGAGGCCGCGGTTCACCATCTCCTGGTAGCCGTCCTCGTAGTACAGCTGCGGGTCGCGCTCGTAGGTGGCCTTCAGCGCGTCGGCCAGGTCGGCGGCGGCGTCGCCCTCGATGAGGGTCACGCCGATGTACTCGCCGGTGGCGTCGGCCGGGTCCATCAGCTTGGTGATGCGGCGCACGCCCCTGGCGGGCTCGGTGACGACCTTCATCTCCTCGTCGGCCAGCTTCTTGACCGTGTCGAGGGCGAGGATGATCCGCTGCCCCTTGCCGCGGGCGTCGAGCAGCGTCTGCTCGACGGAGACGGGGTGGACGGTGTCGCCGTTGGCCAGGATCACGCCCTCCTTGATGACGTCCCGGGCGCACCACAGGGAGTAGGCGTTGTTCCACTCCTCGGCCTTGTCGTTGTCCACCAGGTGGAGCTTGACGCCGTACTTCTTCTCCAGGGCGGCCCTGCGCTCGTGGACGGCCTCCTTGCGGTAGCCCACGACCACGGCGGCCTCGGTGAGGCCGACCTCGCGGAAGTTGCCGAGGGTGAGGTCCAGCACGGTGGTGGTGCCCTCGCCCGCCGGGTCCACCGGCACCAGGGCCTTGGGGAGGGTGTCGGTGTAGGGGCGCAGACGCCGTCCGGCGCCGGCGGCCAGCACGAGGCCGATCATGCGGGTTCTCCTGTTTCGTCGTGTACGGCGGGTGCGTGTGAGGACACCCAGAAACGGACGCTCTCGGTGAGCACCGTGAGCGCCAGGGCCCCGGCCAGGGCCGTGAGCGCGATCGTGAAGCCCTGCCCGGCGGCCCAGAGGGCGGCGGCGGCCGTGACCGCCACAACGCGTCCCTCGTGCCCGCCGATCGCCAGCACCAGCCGGTGCGGCGGGGCGCCGGTGCCGCCGCGGATGCGGTACACCGTGTCGTAGTGATGGTAGGCGACCGCCGCGACCAGCCCGAACGCTGCGGGCAGGGCCCCCGCCGCGTCCGACCGGGCGGCGAGTACCAGGACCGTGGTGTACTCCGCCGCGCGGAAGAGGGGCGGCACCAGCCAGTCCAGCGCGCCCGCCGGCGGGCGGGCGACGGCCAGCCCGGACAGGACGGCGTAGCCGAGCGCGGCGGCCGGCAGCCAGGGGCCGACCGGGGCCCACAGCGCGGCGGCCACCAGGGCGGCCGAGCCGAGCAGGGCCGGGGCCGGGGCGGTGAACGCGGACGGCCGCCCACCGCGCACCCCGCGCGTCCTGGACGCGGCGGCCCGGGCCACGCCCTCGGCCAGCGGCCCGGAGTCGGCCAGCTCGGCCAGGGCCCGCACGGCGCGGTCGGTGCGCACGCCCTTGCGGGTCAGGGAGCGCAGCACCCGCCCGGCGGTGGTGTAGCAGGCGGCGAACGCGCAGCCGATCAGCAGCACGGTGAAGGTGGTGCGGGGGGTGGTGAGGGCGGTGAGGACGGCGATCAGCGCCCAGCGCTCGCCGATCGGCAGCACGATCATGCGGCGGGCCCACACCGTCCAGCCGACCCGGTCGAGTCTCCCCGACAGGGCGGCGGCGGGGTCGGCGCTCCCGGCCGCGGGCTCCCCCTCGCGCTCCCGGCCGCCGTCCCTCCTGTAGTGGTCGGCCTCGTTGAAGGAGAAGTCCACCACGTGGCGGCAGGTCTGGAGCACCATCGCGCCCAGCGCCAGGGCCCACACGTCGTCGCCGCCGCGGGCCGCGCCGAGGGCCAGGCCCGCGTAGTAGGCGTACTCCTTGGCCCGGTCGAAGGTGGCGTCCAGCCAGGCTCCGAGCGTGGAGTACCTCAGCGCGTAGCGGGCGAGCTGGCCGTCGGCGCAGTCCAGCACGAACGAGGCGATCAGCAGCACCCCGGCCGCGACGAAGCCGCCGCGGGTGCCGGTGGCCGCGCAGGCGGCGGCGATCAGCGCGGTGAGCAGCGAGGCGGTGGTCACCTGGTTGGGGGTCAGCCCGCGCCGGGCGCACCAGCGGGCGAGGTGGCGGGAGTAGGGGCTGACGAGGAAGGTGGTGAAGAAGCCGTCGCGGGACTTCACCGCCGAGCGCAGCCGCACCCGCTCCTCGTCGACGGCCGCCACGGCCCGCTCGGCCTCGGCGCGCTCCGCGCCGTCGGCGGGTACGGCGGCGACGAGGACGCCCAGCTCGGGCCGGTGCACGGCCGGGCCCCGGCCGTCCTCCTCCAGTGCGGCGGCCGCCCGGTCGGGCAGGACGGCGGGCTCGGGGGCGGCGGTGCGCGCCACGCCTCCCGACGCGGACGGCGCGGTCCGCGCGGACGGTGCCGCGGCGGCGGACACGGCGGACACGGCGCGGGCCAGGGCGGCGCGCGCGGTGGGCTGGACGGCCAGCGCGCCGGGGATCGCGGCGGCGGGGAAACGCGGGTCGGTCAGGGCCAGCCGCAGGCTGTGCGTGTGCCCGACGAAGCGAGGGTCGACGAGGGCGACGCGCTCACCGGCCGGGACGGCCGCCAGCGCCGCCTCCACCCCGGCGGTGTCCTCCGCCACCCGCACGTCGAAACCCAGCGACCGCAGACCGCCCTCCAGGGGCGCCCCCGCGACCGGCGGACCGGTGAGAATGGCGGTCGACAAGAACGAACTCACTCCTTGAAAGCCGTACTGTCCGCGACGCGGTCCGTGAGCGAGCGGCATCCGGGCAGCGGTCACAGTGCGCCATCACCCGTTCGGGGCAGGCAGCACGTGGCCAGAGGTTATCGGATAGGTGGAAGCGTCCGTTCACCCCGCATTCACCGGGGGGAAGCGCCCCACCGTCACGAAAGGTGACAGAACACCACGGACCGCGTTCCAGGGTCCTCGATCCCGGCGGCTCGCACAAGGAGCGTGTCCGCGACGGTCCGCGACCGGTGGTTAGGCTGCGGCCATGACGTGGCTGGTGACCGGAGGAGTCGGATACGTCGGCGCACATGTGGCGCGGGCGATGGCGGAGGCCGGCGAGGAGGTCGTCGTACTCGACGACCTCTCCAGCGGCCTGCCCGAGCGGCTGCCGCCCGGGGTGCCCCTGGTGCGCGGCTCGGTCGCCGACCGCGGGCTGCTCGACCGCACGATCGCCGGGCACGGGGTCACGGGCGTGGTGCATCTGGCGGCGAAGAAGCAGGTGGGCGAGTCGGTGGAGCATCCGCTGACGTACTACCGGGAGAACCTGTACGGGCTCACGGTGCTGCTGGAGGCCGTGGTGGCCGCCGGGGTGCGGCGCTTCGTGTTCTCCTCCTCCGCCGCCGTCTACGGCATGCCCGACGTGGACACGGTCACCGAGGACACCCCCTGCGTCCCGATGAACCCCTACGGCGAGACAAAGCTGGCGGGCGAGTGGCTGGTGCGCGCCGCCGGGCGGGCGCACGGGCTGTCCACCGCCTGCCTGCGCTACTTCAACGTGGCGGGGGCCGCGCGGCCGGAGCTGTCGGACGTCGGCGTGTCCAACGTCATCCCGATGTTCTTCGACGCCCTCACCCGCGGTGAGGCCCCGCGGATCTTCGGCGACGACTACCCCACCCCCGACGGCACCTGCGTGCGCGACTACATCCACGTCGCCGACCTGGCCGAGGCGCATCTGGCCGCAGCCCGCCGGCTGGCCGGGCTCCCGGCCGGCGAGGACCTGACGGTCAACGTGGGCACCGGCGAGGGCGTGTCGGTGCGGGAGCTGGCCGGTCTCGTCGCCGAGACCACCGGCATCCGCGAGCCCGCCCCGGTGGTCGCCCCGCGCCGCCCCGGGGACCCCGCGCGGGTGGTGGCCTCGGCCGGGCGGATCGGCGTGGAGCTGGGCTGGGCGCCCCGGTACGGGGTACGCGAGATGGTGGCCTCGGCCTGGGCGGGCTGGCGCCCGCGCGGCGCCGACGGCCTCCAGCGGGAAGGGGCCGCGTTCCCCGAGTGATCCGGGCCGGTCCTCCGAACGGGCGGACGCCATCCGCCAGGTGAATGGAAAGCGCAGGTCAGAGGGGATGACAACGGTGTTCAGTGCCGCGTTGCCCCATACCCCCCACCCGTAGTTCACTGGGATCGTCCGCACCGGTCGCAGGCGGCACCGGCCGCCATACGGGAGGCATCATCCATGGGCGCAGGGCACAACCACGGCGGGCCGCGGCCGGCCGGGCCGGGTACGGCGGGAGCCGCGTACCGGGGGCGGCTGCGCGCGGCCCTGGCCATCGCGGTCGTCCTGCTGCTCGCCGAGCTCGCGGGCGCCGCGCTGACCGGTTCGCTGGCGCTGCTGGCGGACGCCGGCCATGTGGCCACCGACGCGGTCGGCATCGGGATGGCGCTGCTGGCGATCCACGTCGCCAACCGGCCCGGCAGCGAGCGGCGCACCTTCGGTCTCGCCCGCGCCGAGATCCTCGCCGCGCTGCTCAACGCCCTGCTGCTGCTCGGGGTGGGCGGCTACATCCTGGTGGAGGCCGTCGAGCGGCTGCGCCACCCCGAGGAGGTGCCCGGGGGGCTGACGGTCCTGTTCGGCGTCGTCGGCCTGGCCCTCAACGGCCTGTCCCTGGCCCTGCTGATGCGCGGGCAGCGCGAGAGCCTGAACGTGCGGGGCGCCTTCCTGGAGGTGGCGGCGGACGCCCTGGGTTCGGTGGCGGTGATCGCCGCCGCGCTGGTGATCATGCTCACCGGCTGGCGGCAGGCCGACCCCGTCGCCTCGCTGCTGATCGCGGTGCTGATCGTGCCGCGGACGGTACGGCTGGCGCGCGAGGCGATCGACGTCCTGCTGGAGGCCGCGCCCCGGCATGTGGACATGGCCGGGGTGCGGGCGCACATCCTGGGCGTGCCCGGGGTGGAGGAGCTGCACGACCTGCACGTGTGGACCATCACCTCCGGGATGCCGGTGCTCTCCGCGCACGTGGTGGTCGGCCGGGAGGCGCTGGAGGCCGAGGGGGGTCACGACAGGATCCTGCGGGACCTCCACAACTGCCTGGGCCGGCACTTCGACGTCGAGCACTGCACCTTCCAGCTGGAGCCGCACGGGCACGCGGCGCGCGAGGGACGGCTGTGCCACTGACGCTCCCCGCCGCACCCGCACCGGCACCCGCCGGCTCCGCGGGGCCCACGCACGGTCCGCCCGGCGAGCGGCCCCCGTCCGTGTACGGCACACTGGAGCGGACAGTCGGAACATAGGAGAAACGCCGTTCCGACACATGCACGGTGAAGGGCGGACATGACCAACGGCACGGCGGACCCGATCATGCTCGAACTGGTCGACGAGGACGGCAGGACGATCGGGATCGCGGAGAAGCTCTCCGCCCACCAGGCCCCGGGCCGACTGCACCGGGCCTTCTCCGTCTTCCTCTTCGACGACATGGGCCGGCTGCTGCTCCAGCGCAGGGCGCTGGGCAAGTACCACTCCCCCGGAGTGTGGTCCAACACCTGCTGCGGCCACCCCTACCCCGGCGAACGGCCCTTCGCCGCCGCCGCGCGGCGGGTCGGCGAGGAGCTGGGCGTGGCCCCCCGGCTGATGCGGGAGGCGGGAACGGTGCGCTACAACCACCCGGACCCGGCCTCCGGCCTGGTCGAGCAGGAGTACAACCACCTCTTCGCGGGGCTGGTGCGGGACACGCCCCGGCCGGATCCGGAAGAGATCGCCGAGACGGCGTTCGTGACGCCCGAGGAGCTGCTCAAGCGGCACGAGGCGGAGCCGTTCTCGGCCTGGTTCATGACGGTGCTGGACGCGGCGCGGGGCGGCATCCGCGAGGTGACCGGGGTCTCGGCCGGCTGGTGAGGCGCGCGGCGCTCGGCGCGACGGTCGTGCTCACCGCGACGGCGGCAGGGGGGCCAGCGGCAGGACGACCCGGCGACCCGGTGAGCGGGGGACACCGCCCTCGCGTACCCGGACCACGGACACGATCCGCCGGCGCTGGACACGGCAGGAACGCGGTGGACCAGAACGCCCAAGACCGTTCGGGGCGCTCGGCTGAGCACGCGCAACTCATACTCAGCCCCTGGGAACGGTGGCCGTCCTCGCCCCCCAGGCGTACCCGGCCGGCGTCGGGGGAGATCTCGACGCCGATCTCCGCGGAGAGCGGGGCCGAGTGCCGCACGGCGTTGGTGACCAGTTCGGACAGGATCAGCGGCAGGCCGTCCCTCAGCTCGTCGGCGACCGGGCCCCGCGCGGCGGAGCAGGTCCCGCACGGCGTGGCGCACCCGGGGCACGGAGGATTCGCGCCCCGGGACGGTGAAGCGCCAGGCGCCCTCGTACGGCCGACCGGCCTCGCGCGATCGTCTCTGCGGCCCCCGTCGCGGCCTCCGCGCCCCCTGCCGTTACGATCCGGCCCATGTCCGCGCACACCCCGCCGGCCGGCGGTCCGGCCCTGCCGGTCTCCGTCCAGGACGGCGTCGCCACCCTCACCATCGACAACCCGGCCAAGCGCAACGCGATGACACCGGACATGTGGCGGCGGATGCCCGCCGTACTGGAGCGGCTCGCCGCCGATCCCGCCGTACGGGCCCTGGTCCTCACCGGCGAGGGCGGCACCTTCTGCGCGGGCGCCGACATCTTTGCCCTGCGCGAGGGCGACGAGGAGTCCCGCCGCCTGGCGGTGACCGCCGAGGAGGCGCTGGCGGCCTTCCCTCGGCCCACGCTCGCGGCCGTGCGCGGGCACTGCGTGGGCGGCGGCTGCCAGCTCGCCGTCGCCTGTGACCTGCGCTTCGCCGCCGAGGGAGCCCTGTTCGGCATCACCCCGGCGAAGCTCGGCATCGTCTACGGCGCCTCCTCCACCCGGCGCCTGGTCCGTCTGGTCGGCCCGGCCACCGCCAAGTACCTGCTGTTCTCGGGTGAGTTGATCGGCGCCGAGCGGGCCCTGCGCACCGGGCTGGTCGACGAGGTGCACCCGGAGGGCGAACTGGAGGAGCGGGTGGCGCAATTCGCGCGGCTGCTCGTCTCGCGCTCGCAGCTCACCCAGGCGGCCGCCAAGGAGTTCGCGAACGGCGCCGGGGCCGGCCCCGTGCCGCCGGAGCGGGCCGCGTACTGGGAGGAGCGCGCCCGGGAGAGCGGGGAGCGGGCCGAGGGCGTGGCCGCCTTCCTGGAACGGCGCCCTCCGGTCTTCACCTGGCCACTTACCGACGGGTAGCGTGCGGGTATGACGTCCCTCCCCGCCAAAGCCGGACGGCGCTGCCACAATGCCGTCAACCCGCTGCACTCGGCTCTCTACTTCGCCCCCGACCTGGCCCGCGAGCTGGCCCCCTACGGCATCGAGGACCCCTCCGCGGTCTACTTCGCCGGCCGTGCCGCGGCGCTGGGCCGGGTCGGGCCCGGGGTCGTCACCGCGACCTTCCACAACTTCCACCACACCCTCGTCGCCCGCCATCTGCCGGCCGTGTGGGAGCTGGCCGCCCCCGAGACCGTGCTCGCCGCCCGGCTGCGCGCCGCCGACTCCATGCTGCGGCGCCTGCTGGGCGAGGAGGCGGTGGCGTCCGAGGAGATGGCCGAGGCCGCCGGGCTGGCGCTGCGCGCCGCCGAGGGGTGCGTCCGCCCGGGCCGCCCGCTGTACGCGGCGCTCGCCGACCTTCCCGTGCCCGAGGCACCGCACCTGGCGCTGTGGCACGGCGCCTCGCTGCTGCGCGAGCACCGCGGCGACGCCCATGTCGCCGTCCTCCAGCACGCCGGGCTGGACCCGGTGGAGGCGCTGGTCAGCCACACCGCCAGCGGCCGCGGCATGAGCCCCAGGTGGGCGCTGGCCACCCGCGGCTGGGACCGCCGGGACTGGGAGGAGGCCCAGGAGCGGCTGCGCGGGCGCGGGCTGCTGGACGGCGACGGCGAGCTGACCGAGGCCGGCACCGCCCTGCGCAAGGGGCTGGAGGAGGAGACCGACCGGCTCGACGCCGCGCCGTACGAGCACCTGGGCGCGGCGGGCACCGAGCGGCTGACCGAGCTGTGCGGCGCCTTCACCGGCGCGGCCCTCACCTCGGGCGCCTTCCCCGCGGACCTGTTCGGCAAGGGCTGAGGGAATCCGAACGGAAGGGGCGAAACGGGTTTGCCCGGCGCGAAAGCGGCCACGCGATTGGCATGTTCAAAGCCGTAGCAGACGCACTCCGTACCGTCGGCGGCGCCATCGCGACCGTGGTGACGCTGCCCTTCCGTCTACTGGCCCGCCTCTTCGGCGGGGCTTCGCGCACCGGACGCCGCGTCTGACCCTCCGCCTGTCGGTGCGGCCTGTAACAATGCGGGCTACCGGGGGAGCACCCAGCACCGAGTAAGGCGGAACGGATCGTGACACAGTCCATCGGAGAGACGCCCGTCGAGGGCGCGGCACCGGCCGGCACGTCCGGCGCGGCGTCCGTCGAGGGCAGGATCGCCGAGGAACTCGGCGTACGGGAACGGCAGGTCAGGGCCGCCGTCGAACTGCTCGACGGCGGCTCGACCGTGCCGTTCGTCGCGCGCTACCGCAAGGAGGCCACCGGCGGCCTGGACGACGCGCAGCTGCGCGACCTGGAGGAGCGGCTGCGCTACCTGCGGGAGCTGGAGGAGCGGCGGGCGGCGATCCTGGAGTCCGTGCGCTCCCAGGGCAAACTCGACGCCGAGCTGGAGGCCCGCATCCGGGCGGCCGACTCCAAGGCGCGCCTGGAGGACGTCTACCTGCCCTACAAGCCCAAGCGGCGCACCAAGGCGCAGATCGCCCGTGAGGCGGGCCTGGAGCCGCTGGCCGAGGGCCTGCTCACCGACCCGTCCGTGGAACCGGCCGCCGCCGCGGCGGCGTTCGTCGACCCGGACAAGGGAGTGGCCGACGCCTCCGCCGCGCTGGAGGGCGCCCGCGCGATCCTGACCGAGCGCTTCGGCGAGGACGCCGACCTGATCGGCGAGCTGCGCGAGACGATGTGGCGGCGCGGCCGGCTGGTGGCGAAGGTACGCGAGGGCAGACAGGAGCAGGGCGCCAAGTTCGCCGACTACTTCGACTTCTCCGAGCCCTTCACCGAACTGCCCTCGCACCGGGTGCTGGCGATGCTGCGCGGCGAGAAGGAGGAGGTCCTCGACCTCGCCCTGGAACCGGAACCGGAGCCCGCCGGGGAGGCCGCGGAGGGCGGGGCCCTGCGCGAGACCACCGGTCCCTCCGACTACGAGCGGGCGATCGCCCGCCGGTTCGGCGTCGAGGACCGCGGCCGCCCGGCCGACCGCTGGCTGGCCGACACCGTGCGCTGGGCCTGGCGCACCCGCATCCTGGTGCACCTGGGCATCGACCTGCGGCTGCGGCTGCGCACCGCCGCCGAGGACGAGGCGGTCGCGGTGTTCGCGGCCAACCTGCGCGACCTGCTGCTGGCCGCCCCCGCCGGCACCCGCGCCACCATGGGGCTGGACCCGGGCTTCCGCACGGGTGTGAAGGTCGCCGTCGTCGACGCCACCGGCAAGGTCGCCGCCACCGAGACGATCTACCCGCACGTCCCGCAGAACCGCTGGAAGGAGTCGCTGGCCACGCTGGCGCGGCTGGCGCGGGAGCACCGGGTGGAGCTGATCGCCGTCGGCAACGGCACCGCCTCCCGCGAGACGGACCGGCTGGCCGCCGAACTGTGCGCCGCGCAACCGGAGCTGAAGCTGACGAAGGTGATGGTCTCGGAGGCGGGCGCGTCGGTGTACTCCGCCTCCGCCTTCGCCTCCCGCGAGCTGCCGGATCTGGACGTCTCGCTGCGCGGCGCGGTCTCCATCGCCCGGCGCCTGCAGGATCCGCTGGCCGAGCTGGTCAAGATCGACCCCAAGTCGATCGGGGTGGGCCAGTACCAGCACGACGTCTCCGAGGTGAAGCTGTCGCGCTCGCTGGACGCGGTGGTGGAGGACTGCGTCAACGGCGTCGGCGTGGACGTCAACACCGCCTCGGCGCCGCTGCTGTCGCGGGTGTCGGGCATCGGCGCGGGCCTGGCGGAGAACATCGTCGCCCACCGCGACGCCAACGGCCCCTTCCACGGCCGCAAGGGCCTCAAGGACGTCCCCCGGCTCGGCCCCAAGGCGTACGAGCAGTGCGCGGGCTTCCTGCGCATCCGCGGCGGGGACGACCCGCTGGACGCCTCCGCCGTCCACCCCGAGGCGTACCCGGTGGTGCGCCGGATGGTGAAGGCGGCGGGCAGCGACGTCGCGGCGCTGATCGGCAACACCGAGGTGCTGCGCGGTCTGCGGCCGCAGGAGTTCGTGGACGACACCTTCGGCCTGCCGACGGTGACCGACATCATCAAGGAGCTGGAGAAGCCCGGCCGCGACCCGCGTCCGGCGTTTCGGACGGCCACCTTCAGGGAGGGCGTGGAGAAGCTCGGCGACCTGGAGCCGGGCATGGTCCTGGAGGGCGTGGTCACCAACGTCGCCGCGTTCGGCGCCTTCGTGGACGTCGGCGTCCACCAGGACGGCCTGGTCCACGTCTCGGCGATGTCGAGGACGTTCGTGAAGGACCCGCGCGAGGTGGTGAAGTCCGGCGACGTGGTGAAGGTCAAGGTGCTGGACGTGGACGTGCCGCGCAAGCGGATCTCGCTGACGCTGCGGCTGGACGACGAGACCGGTCCCGGCGCGGGCGACGGCGGCCGTCCGGCGCGCGGCCGGCGCGGAGGCGGTCAGCGCGAGGGCGGCCGGCGTGCCTCCGCTCCGCGCCCGCGCCAGGGCGACCGGCAGGGCGGGGGCGGGCGGGGCCGTGACGCGGCTCCGGCCAACAGCGAGATGGCCGAGGCACTGCGCCGCGCCGGCCTGCTCTGACACCTGGACGACCCGGCCGGAGGCGGGGGCGGCGCACAGCGCCGCCCCCGCCTCCGCTGTTTTCCGCCCCGCGGCTCCCGGGGCTCCGGGGGCTCCGGGGCCTGCCCGCCCTCGGGCACACACCGTCTCCCCCTGCTCACAGAAACGATATTGCCTTTTGCGGTCCCACCAACCTACGGTTTCGTAACCTACGCTATCGTAGGTAGTGTTTCCCCCATCCCCGTGGAGCCTTCATGACCCTCGCCACCCCGTACGCCCCCGGATCGGAGCAGTGGACGGACGCCCGTCTGCTCTACGCCCTGGAAGAGGTGGTGGAGAAGGAACTCGACCGTCATCTGAAGGTCGCCAAGGACTGGATGCCGCACGAGTACGTCCCCTGGAGCGACGGCCGCGACTTCGACGGCCCGCTCGGCGGCGAGGCCTGGGAGCCGGAGCAGTCCAAGGTCACCGACATCGGCCGCATCGCCCTGGTGGTCAACCTGCTGACCGAGGACAACCTCCCCAGTTACCACCACGAGATCGCCACCCTCTTCGGCCGTGACGGCGCCTGGGGCACATGGGTGCACCGCTGGACCGCCGAGGAGGGGCGGCACGGCATCGTGATGCGCGACTACCTGCTGACCTCCCGCGCCGTGGACCCGGTGAAGCTG
Source organism: Streptomyces mangrovi (assembly GCF_900114215.1). Taxonomy (GTDB): domain Bacteria; phylum Actinomycetota; class Actinomycetes; order Streptomycetales; family Streptomycetaceae; genus Streptomyces; species Streptomyces barkulensis. Next base: position 133,534 of record NZ_FOSG01000007.1, read on the forward strand.
GAGGAGTTCCGGATGGCGCACATGTCGGAGGGCTTCGAGTCCGACAACCGGCACTCGATGCTCCACTCCGTGGCCTACGTCGCCTTCCAGGAGCTGGCCACCCGCATCTCCCACCGCAACACCGGCCACCAGTCCGGCGATCCGGTCTGCGACCGGATGCTCGCCCGCATCGCCACCGACGAGAACCTGCACATGGTCTTCTACCGCAACCTGCTGCGGGCGGCCTTCGAACTGGCCCCGGACCGGACGATGTCGGCGGTGCGCGACGTGGTGGTGAACTTCCGGATGCCCGGCCACGGCATGCCCGGCTTCGAGCGGGCCGCCGCGCAGATGGCGATCGGCGGGGTCTACAACCTGCGCATCCACCACGACGACGTGCTCCAGCCGGTGCTGCGCCATCTGAAGGTCATGGAGATCGGCGGGCTCGGCCCGGAGGGTCTCAAGGCCCAGGAGGAGCTGGGCCTGTACCTGGACGGCCTGGACGGCGAGGCCCGCAAGCTCGACGAGCGCCTGGCCGCCCGCCGCGCCCGTATCGAGGCCCGCAAGGCTGCCGCCGCCTCCTGAGCGGTTCCCTCCCCGTGACGGGCGGATGGTCCGGACGCGTCCCCGCGCGGGTGCGTCCGGGCCGTTCCCGGTCCGGCCCGGATCAGAACCCGACGGCGCCGACCTGCCGCAGCAGTCCGAGGTCGTCCGTGTTCCACCAGCTCTCCGCGATCTTCCCGTCCTCGAAACGGAAGGTGGCGTGGCCGGTACCGGTGATCTTCTTGCCGGTGGGCTCCAGTCCCCGGTAGGCCCCCGAGTGGCGGCCGGTGTAGGACAGCCGCGCGCAGACCCTGTCCCCCTCGGCGAACAGGTCCTCGATGACCAGCACCGGCTGGAACGCCTCCAGGATCTCCTGGTTCTCCTCCTTGGCCTGCGCGAGCCTGACCTCGTAGGAGGAGAGCGAGGGGTCGTGCTCGCGGTAGTCGTCGGTGCACAGCCCGTCGGCCACGTCGAGGTTCCGCCCGTTTATCACCTCCTCGATGAAGGTGCGGGCCACACCGGCGTTGAGCTGCTCGTCCCGGGAGACCTCCAGGTCGGTGAAGGTCGGCTCCTGGTCGCAGGCCTTCACCAGCCGGTGGAAGATCCGGTCGGTCTCGGGCAGGTGGGAATTGCGCATCGCCTCCTCGTAGGAGGGGAACTCCACGATCTCCACCACGTGGTCGGGATCGGAGCGGTCGCGCGCGACGACCGAGTGGGTGGCCGTCCGCTTGCCCTGGGTCGCCCGGACCCAGTCGTCCATCAGCCGGTCCACCTCTTCGGCCTGATGGGTCCTGCAGTCGATGACCTGGATGAACGTCATGGTGCCGCCTCCGCCGTCGGAGAAGTCGGGACACTCCCAGGTTATCGCCGTCATATGAATTATGTCCGGACTGTCCATATCGCCCCTTTCCCTCTTCCCGATGCGGGTCCGGTCACGTACGGAATCCGCCCTTCCGGAGACCCGGGAGGCCCAGGAGAACCCTGGCCCGCGCTCGGTCACCGTGACCGGCGCGGGTCCCCGGCCCCCGCCCACGCGCGTCGGCGCGCCCGCCGGGGGCAGACGGGGCGGTATGAGGACATCGACATCAGCATCGGCATCGATACGCGGGGGCGCCAGACGGGCCGCGCACAGCTCCGCCATGACGGCCGCCGCCCGCTGGGGGCTGGCCGCGTACGGCGTGATCTACCTGCTGATCGGCCTGCTGGCCCTGCGGATCGCCTTCGGGGACGCGGAGCACCAGGCTGACAGCGGCGGCGCGCTGCGGGAGCTGGCACAGCAGCCGTTCGGGAACTTCCTGGTGTGGGCGGTCGGCATCGGGCTGGCCGGACTGGCCCTGTGGCGGCTTTCGGAGGCCGTGCTGGGCGCGGCGCGCCCGAAGGGCCACACACCCAAGGAGCGGCTGCGCTCGGCCGCCCGGTTCGCGGTGCTCGCCGTCCTGGCCGCTTCGGCGATCACCTTCGCCGCGGGGACCGGAAGCGGCGGGACGGCCGGCGACCGGCCCGAGGACCTCACCTCCCGGGTGTTCGAACTGCCGGCGGGACGCTGGCTGGTCGGCGCGCTGGGTCTGGTGGTCGTCGCGGTGGGCGTGTGGAGCGGGGTGCGGGCACTGCGGTACAAGTTCCGCGAGGAACTGGGCCCGGTACCGGCGCGCCTGCGCCGCGCCGTGGACGTGCTGGGCGTGGCGGGCGGCCTCGCGCGCGGGCTGGTGTTCGCGGTGGCGGGCGGCTTCGTGGTCCTGGCGGCCGTGCGGTACGACTCGGACGAGACCAAGGGCCTGGACGAGTCCCTGCGCACCCTGGCCACCGCCCCGGCCGGCCCGTGGCTGCTGGCGGCGGTCGCCACGGGGCTGGCGCTGTACGGGCTGTTCCTGTTCGCGCTGGCCCGCTGGCACAAGGGCTGAGACACGGCCCGGAGGGCGGGGCTGCCGGGTCCGGGACTCGGGCCCGGGCGCCCGCCGGCGGCACGGGAACGTGGGCGGGCGGACCGGCGCCCCACCGTTCTCAGGTCATCGACTTATACAGTCCCCAGGCCGCGAGTCCGGCAGCCACCGTGGCAGCCATGGAGACGCCGACGTGGAGCAGTTGCGGCGGCAGGACCTGTGTTCTCAGCACAGGGCTGCCCGTCTCCTCCACGGTGACGTCGATCAGCGAGTGGCTCCAGGTGTACACGGGGTCGCCGTCGATGAGGAGCAGATAGGTGACGGACTGGTTCCGGCCTATGCGTCCCGGCCCGATCCGCAGTTCGGTGCCGGCCACGGACTTCTGCGGTGGAGCCGCGTCGGCGGGGTCCGTCTCCGTGCCGAGGACCTCGAGGATGGGTTTGCCGATGTCCACCTTGATAGGCTCCCCCCGGTCGAAGGCGGCGCTGGGGACGTCCCGCCGACTGGTGTTGGTTATCCGGATGTGCACCAGCCGGGGGTCGGCGAGCGTCCGACCGTTGCGGCTGACCTGCAGCCCTCCTTCCAGCCTCTGGTGACTTCGCAGGAGCGGGGTGTCTCCCGTCCAGTAGGTGATGCACCGCTTGGGGTTGCTCGCCCTGAGAGTCGCCCACATCGCGCCGATCCCGACTCCGATCGTGGCGAAGACCGCGGCGGCCGCCCAGAGGGCTTCGGTGGCGTCGGACGCGTGGAGGTACTCCATTGAGATGACGACCATGGGTGCGATCCAACCATCAGGGAGCTGTCGGGAGGAGCCGATTCGGTCCTCGCTCCACCAGGGCGGTACCGGACGCACTCGGTCCGGGGCCGGAACCTCTCCGCCCGGCTTCCGTGTCACGGACGTCGGCTCGAGCGATCCGTTCGAGCCGACGTCCGCGTCGTTCCCCCGTCCGGAAGCGGGCGGCGCCCGGACGGCCTGAGGAGAGAGCGGGGAACCGGGTCCTCAGAAGTTCCCGGCGACCTCGCGCAGCACCTTGTCGATGTTCTTCGGGTTACTGGAGTTGTAGCTGTACCCCCCGCTCTCCCCCGCCATCTCCATCAGGGTCTCCAGGGGCGCGTCATTGCTGTAGGCGATGGTGAAAACCCGCACCGGCCGGTCCTTCCCCTCCGCGCTGATATCGGCCTTCAGGTCGTTCAGATCGTATTCGCCCTTGTAGAAGTCGTGTCCGTCGCTGAGGACGACGATGGCGGTGGACTTGTGGTCCGGGGCTTCGGCGAGCTCGCGGTACGCGTCGCGAATGGTGACGTACAGGGCGGTGTCACCGCCTGCTCTCAACTCGGAGAGCTTCTTCTCCAGCCTCTTCTTGTTCTCGCGCATCGGTTTCGGTTCGACGAGTTCCCGGTACGGCAGATCGTCGCTGTACCTGTCCCCCGAGAACTCCCACAGGCCGACCTCGTCCCGGGCCCCGAAATCTTCGAGCGCTCCCTTGAGGGCCTCCCTCACCCGGCCCAGCCGTGACCGCCTGACGTCATCGGCCTTCTCCTTCGAGTGGGGATACCACTCCATCGAGCCGGAGACGTCTACGGCAAGGAGGATCCTGGTCGGTTTACGGACATCATCCCAGGATTCGCGCACCGCCTCGATCACCTCCGCAGACGGCAGGACAGACTCCTTCCGTACGGCGTCACTGGAGATTCTGAGCTGTTCCGCCACCTCGGGAGCGAGGCGGCCGTCCGTTCCCCGGAAGCCCGCCTCCCTGAGTGCGTCCTGCTGTCCGCCCTCGAGCAGGAAGCCGAGGAAATCCTCGGCGATGCGCTTCTGCTGCTCGTCGGCGCTGGAGAGGATGGCGTACGGCGCGTCCGAGAGCAGCGTGCCCTCGCGCGGGTGGACCGGCACCAGCCTCTCCTCGGGCACGTGGTCCTTCAGCCCTGCCTTCTCCTCCTTCTCGCTGACGGGGCAGCCGGTGATGTCCCCCCGGTTGTAGTCGTAGACCGTCTTCTCCTCCAGGGGGACCGCACTGACGTAGTCGAGTGCCTTTCCTCTGAAGTCGGCCCGGAGCAGGTTGCACAGGTAGACCAGAGTGGTCTCGCCGTAGTGGATCGAGGCGGCCTCCACCCTCCTCACCCGCTCGCGTACCGCCTTCTCCTCGATCTTCCCGACGCCGAGATCCGCGGTGGAGGTCTCGCCGGCCGCGGCGTAGGCGTGGAGCAGGGCGGCAAGCCCCGTGGTGGAGTAGTTCGGATCGGTCCTGCCCAGCTTGAACCCACCCGCTTTCCCCCCGGTCGCCTTCAACCACGCCTCCGGGTCGTCGGCCATCTCCTGCAGGGTGGACCACCCGATCTCCCGCTCGGACCTCTCCAGGTCCTCCGCGATGGTCTTCGGCATGGCCAGGACCACAGGAGTCTCGGCGACGGAGGGAACGCGGCCTTCGTCCCCGTTCACGATGCGAACACCGTCCCGGGTGCTTTTTCCCTCCGACTCCTCCAACAGCATGGTTATCCACGAGGTGGACGCGGGACTCCACACCTGGGGGACTTCGTCGAGGTCCTGCTCCTCCGCTTCCCACCCGTACGCCAGGCCTTCGTAGACGGTGCCGGACGCACTGCGCAGGACCTTGATGCCCTTGTCGCCACACTCGCGGTCCCGGTTGTAGCGGCCGGCCAAGTCCTCCAGGAGGGCCGACTTCTCGGGCGAGGAGGCCAGGGTGACCGTCTTCCGGCACTCCGGGGGAGCCGCGTTCCTCTGCCCTTCCTCCCTCGTCAGCAGGTGGAAGCTCGTCAGGACGACGAGGCCGGCTACGACACCGACAATCGATGACTTTCCTCGGCTTAACGACACAAAAAGGATGCCTTTCATGTGAAACGGCTGTCACGGCGACTTCGGCCGCCCGGAGGCCCGCCGGCAGACGCCGGCGGGGTGCGGCGGTTCGCCGTCCCCATGGGCCGCATCGCGGTCCGCGGTGTCTCCACCGGCGATTCCGGATCGTCCCGCAGCGGTGGTGCCAGAACCTGACGGACCGACGACTTCACGAGCGGCCGCCCGGACCACCGGAGCACCACCACCGCCGCCCGGTCCCGGAAAGAACGCGGCGGACCGCTTTCGACCGGAGCGGAATCCGCTCGTACCGCCGTCCCCGATGCCCGCTTCGCCCCGCCCCCGGCCGGAACCGGGGCTCACTCTAGAGCGGAGGGGCGGCCCGCGGAGGATATTCGGCCGAACGCGCCCGTCCGGGCCTGGTCAGCCGGTCCAGGCCGGGTGGCGGGGGTCGTCGGCGCGGACGACCACGTCGGCGGCCCGGCCCGGCCGCACCTCCCCCTCGTAGCGGGCGAAGGCCGGCAGTGTCCAGTGCTCCTCGGCCGGGGTGCGGCGGGCCAGGGCGGCCGGGGTGAGCAGCAGATGGACCGCCAGGTCGAAGGGGAAACCGCGGCCGAGCAGCAGCGGACCGTCCATCACCAGTACGCCGCCGGGCGGCAGTCGGGCGTACTGGCTGCGGGTGGCGCGGTCGGTGGCCGGGTCCCACAGGTCGGGCAGCACCCGGCCGGTGCCGCCGGGGCTCAGCGGGCCGAAAACCTCGCGCCACAGGGCGCCCTCGTCCAGCCACAGGTCGTAGTACGCGTCCGGGTCCCGGTGGCCGTACTCCAGCCGCAGGGAGGCGGGCCGCAGGAAGCCGGCCGCGCTCACCCGGTGCACCGGTCGGCCGCGCAGCCGCAGCTCCTCGGCCAGGCCGTCCGCCCACTCATGAGGCCGGGCGGCCGGGGCGCCGTCCACGGCGGCGCGCAGCCAGGGCGAGCCGTCGGCGGCCTCGGCCGCGGCGAGACGGTCGGCGAGATCGCCGACCGCCCGCTCCCGGGTGACGGGCGTGAACGCGCCCCGGGCCCGGGGGGTCAAAGCCGCACCATGACCTGTTCCAGGTCCTTGCGGCGGATGTCGGGGACCCGTGCGCCGTCGGCCGGGTAGCCGACCGGGATGACGTACGCGGCGCGCTCCTCGGGCGGGCGGTCGCAGACCTCGTTGAGGAAGCGCATCGGGCTGGGGGTGTGGGTGAGGGTGGCCAGGCCCGCCTGGTGGAGGCTGGCCAGCAGCAGGCCGACGGCGATGCCGACCGACTCCTTGGTGTAGTAGGGGCGCGGGGTCTCGGGCCCCTTGTGGACCTCGAAGACCACGATCACCGCGGGCGCGGTCTCCAGGAACGGTTTGCGCCAGTCGGTGCCCAGCGGCGCGAGGGCGTCGAGCCACTCGTCGGAGGCGCGGCGTCCGTAGAACTCCCGCTCCTCGGCCTCGGCGGCCTCGCGCAGCCTCGCTCTGCGCTCGGGGTCGGTAAGGACGACGAAGCGCCAGGGCTGGACGTTCGCCCCGCTGGGTGCGGTGGCGGCGGTGCGGACGGCCCACTCCAGGACGCCGTCGGGCAGGGGACGGGCGGAGAAGTCGCGCACGGTCCGGCGGCGGGCCATCACGTCGTGGAAGGCGCGGGCGCGGCTCTCGGCCTCCTCGGCGGGGACGTGCGGCGGCCGGTGCGGGACGGTGGGGTACGCGGCGGGCGGCTCGTGGGCGAGCCCATTGGTACGGTCCATACGCCGCAGCACAGCACACCCGCGGGCGGCGGTAAACACCGTGGCGCGTCCGGTCGCGTGCCCGTTCGCGCGCCCGGCGGCGCAGCGGCGGAAAACCGTTTGCGGCCCCACCGCGCCCGCCCTAGCGTCTTTCCCGGCCCTGTCGTCGTCGATCGGAGAAGGCCGTTGCTCGCCTGAGGTCATGAGGCACCGGACCGCCGGACGCTTGTACGTCCGCGCGGCATCCGCATGTGCGACGACCTCGGGCTGTGAGCCGCCCTCCGGAGCGACCGGGCCGTATCGGCCGGCCGGACCGTCCCCGTCCACGGGCTTCGGTTCCGCGCCTCCCCGCGCGCCCTCCCCGTCGTCGTACGGCGTCGTCTCCCGGTGCCTCCCGCGTGTCGCTCCCCTTCCGTACCGAGAGCAGCAGGAGGCCCGCATGGCCCATCCCCCTTCCCACTCCCCCGCACCGTCCCATCCGTCCGTCGTCTGTACCGGGGTGCGCTTCGCCTGGCCGGACGGCACCCCCGTGCTGGAGGACTTCCAGTTCTCCGCGGGCCCCGGCCGCACCGGGCTGGTCGGCCTCAACGGCGCCGGCAAGTCCACCCTGCTGAAGCTGATCGCGGGCGAGCTGACCCCGGCCGAGGGATCGGTGCGCACCACCGGCGAGGTGGGCCACCTTCCCCAGACCGTCCATCTGGACACCGCGATGCGTGTGGACCGGGCCCTGGGCATCGCGGAGATCCGCGCCGCGCTGCACGCCATCGAGGCCGGGGACGCGAGCGAGGGGAACTTCACGGCCGTCGGTGACGACTGGGACGTGGAGGAACGCGCCCGCGCCGCCCTGGATCAGCTCGGGCTGGGGCACATCGGCCTGGACCGCGCCATCGGCGAGCTCTCGGGCGGCGAGGCGGTCCTGCTGCGGCTGGCCGCGCTGCTGCTGGCCCGGCCGCGGATCCTGCTGCTGGACGAGCCGACGAACAACCTCGACATCACCGCGCGCGGGCGGCTGTACGAGGCCGTCCGCTCCTGGAACGGGGTGCTGCTGGTGGTCAGCCACGACCGCGAGCTGCTGCGGCACATGGACCGGATCGCCGATCTGCGCGACGGCGGGGTCCAGTGGTACGGCGGGAACTACGACGCCTACCAGGAGTCCCTGGCCACCGAGCAGGAGGCGGCCGAGCGGGCGGTCCGCGCGGCGAAGGCGGACGTCAGGCGGCAGAAGCGCGATCTGGTCGAGGCGCACGACAAGCTCGCCGGACGGATGCGCCAGGGCCGCAAGGCCGCCGCCACCGCGGGCCTGCCCAAGATCGTGGCGGGAGCACGCAAGCGCGCGGCGCAGGTCTCGGCGGGCAAGCACCGCATCCTGCACGAGGAGCGGCTGGAAGAGGCGCGGGAGCGGCTGGACGAGGCCGCCGAGGCGGTGCGGGACGACGTCGAGATCCGCGTCGACCTGCCGCACACCGCCGTGCCGCGCGGCCGTACCGTCCTGACGCTGCGCGCTCTCGAGCTGCGCTGCGGGGCCCGTGCGGAGCTGGAGTTGCGCGGTCCGGAGCGTGTGGCGCTGGTCGGGCGCAACGGCGCGGGCAAGACCACGCTCCTGCGCACGGTCGCCGGGGAGCTGGAGCCGGCGGCGGGCGAGGCGGTGGCGCACGTCCCGGTGCGGTATCTGCCGCAGCGTCTGGACGTGCTGGACGACGCGCTGTCGGTCGCGGCGAACGTGGCGCGCTTCGCGCCGGGGGCGACCGACAACCACGTCCGGGCACGGCTGGCGCGCTTCCTGTTCCGGGGCGCGCGGGCGAACCGCCCGGCCGGGACGCTGTCGGGCGGTGAGCGGTTCCGGGCGGCGCTGGCGGCGCTGATGCTGGCCGAGCCCGCGCCGCAGCTGCTGATGCTGGACGAGCCGACGAACAATCTCGACATGGCGAGCGTGCGGCAGCTCACCACCGCTCTGGAGGGCTACGCGGGCGCGCTGGTCGTGGCCGGCCACGATGTGGCGTTCCTGCGGGAGATCGGCATCACCCGCTGGCTGCTGCTGGACGGCGAGCTGTCCGAGACCGATCCGCTGTAGTCCGTCCGCTTCCGAAGCGGTCACCTCTCCTCCGGTGCCGGGCGGCGCCGTCCGGCAGCGTCCGGCACCGGAAGAGGTTTCGCAACTGTGGTGAGACAGCAATACTGTCCGACATGGATCCGGCTGCCTCCCTGACCGTCGACGAGCTGGCCGCGCGCGCCGGCGTCACCGTCCGCACGATCCGCTTCTACTCCACCCGGGGGCTGCTGCCGCCGCCGGAGATCGGACCGCGGCGGGTGGGACGGTACGGGCCCGGCCATCTGTCGCGGCTCGCGCTGATCGAGGAGTTGCAGCACCAGGGGATGACCCTGGCGGCCATCGAGCGCTATCTGCGGCAGCTGCCCCCCGACCTCAGCCCGGAGGACCTGGCCCTGCACCGGGCCCTGGTGGCCTCCTGGGCTCCGGACGCCGAGGCGGAGGCCACCAGGGAGAAGCTGGAGCGGCGGGCCGGGCGGCCTCTGAACGAGGACGACCTCGACCGGCTGGCCGCGATGAACGTCCTGGCCCGGACCGACGACCCGGACGTCTTCCGGATCGACCCGGTGATCCTGCACCTGGGGGTGCGGCTGCTGGAGGTGCCCGTCTCGCTGAAGACGCTGCTGGCGGCGCGCGAGGTGGTCCTGGAGCACAGCCGCGAGGCGGCCCGCGAGCTGAGCAGGATGTTCAAGGAGGAGGTCTGGGATCCCTACCGGCGGCGGGAGTCCGATCCCGAGCAGGTGGAGACGATGCGGACGCTGTCGGCTCATATGCAGCCCATGATCGTGCAGGCGCTGGTGACCGCCTTCCAGCGCTCCATGCGCGAGGAGCTGAAGGCGTCCTTCCCCGACGAGGGGTGACCCGCGCGCGGCGCGGGAAGCGCCCTCCAGCGGCCCGGGGAAGTCCTCCGGGAGGGGAACGCGCTGTCGCCGCGGGGTCTGCCGACCGCGCCGTGCGGCGGTGCGGGCAGGACGCAGCGGCCGGGGCGACCTCCCCGGCGGTCCGGCGGTCCGGCGGCAAGACCGTCCACGCGCTGTTCACGCCCCCGGCCTCCGGGGCCGTGACGTACGAGTGGCCCGCCCCGCCCCCCTGGAAGCGGATCCAGTGCTCAGGCGGGCTCGATTCCGGAGGCGTCCCCCGCACGATTCCGGCCGGGCCGGGGTGCGCCGGAGGACGGGCGCGGGAGCGGCCGCCCCGAGCGCGCCGGGCGCCCCGGGCGGGGGCCGTGAAGGCGCCCCCGCCCGGCAGGGCCTACGCGGCGGGCGTGTCGGGCGTGTCGGGCGTGTCGGTGAAGGTCTCGCCCTTCTCCGCCTTCTCCACCAGCAGCGCGGGCGGCGCGAACCGGTCGCCGTAGAGCGCCTGGAGCTCGCGGGCGCGCGCCGTGAAGCCGGGCAGGCCGCCCTCGTAGCCGTTGATGTACTGGAGCACGCCGCCGGTCCAGCCGGGGAAGCCGATGCCCAGGACGGAACCGATATTGGCGTCGGCGACCGAGGTCAGCACGCCCTCCTCCAGGCAGCGCACGCTGTCGAGCGCCTCCGAGAAGAGCATCCGCTCCTTCATGTCCTCGAAGGGCACGGCCGCGTCCGCGCGGGTGAAGTGCTCGCGCAGCCCCGGCCACAGGCCCGCGCGCCGGCCGTCGGCGTCGTACTCGTAGAAGCCGGCGCCGCCGCTGCGGCCGGTGCGGCCGAACTCGTCGACCATGCGGTCGATGACCGCGTCGGCCGGGTGCGGCTCCCAGGTGCCGCCCGCGGCCTCCACCGCGCGCCGCGCCTCGTTCCGGATCTTCCTCGGCAGGGTCAGGGTCAGCTCGTCCATCAGGGAGAGCACCTTGGCGGGGTAGCCGGCCTGGGCGGCGGCCTGTTCCACGGAGACCGGGTCCACGCCCTCGGCGACGAGCGCCACGCCCTCGTTGATGAACCGGCCGATCACACGGGAGGTGAAGAAGCCGCGCGAGTCGCCCACCACGATCGGGGTCTTGTTGATCTGCCGCACCAGGTCGAAGGCGCGGGCGGTGGCCTCGTCGCCGGTGCGCTCGCCGCGGATGATCTCCACCAGCGGCATCTTGTCGACGGGCGAGAAGAAGTGCAGTCCGATGAAGTCCCGCTGCCGCTTCACGCCCTCGGCCAGCGAGGTGATCGGGATGGTGGAGGTGTTGGAGCACAGCAGCGCGTCGGGGGCGACGACGTCCTGGATCTCGGCGAAGACCTTGTGCTTGAGGGCGGTGTCCTCGAAGACGGCCTCGATCACCGCGTCGCATCCGGCGAGGTCGGCGGCCTCGGCGGTGGGGGTGATGCGGGCCAGCAGCGCGTCGCGCTTCTCGGGGGTGGTGCGGCCCTTGGCCAGTGCCTTGTCCAGCAGACCGGCGGAGTAGGCCTTGCCCTTCTCGGCGGCCCCGGCGCTCACGTCCTTGAGCACGACCTCGATGCCGGCCTTCGCGCAGGCGTAGGCGATGCCCGCGCCCATCATGCCGGCGCCGAGCACGGCGACCCTGGCCACCTTGCGGGGCTCGACGCCCCGGGGGCGACTGCGGCCGGAGTTGACGGCCTGGAGGTCGAAGAAGAACGCCTGGATCATGTTCTTGGCGGTCTGCCCGGTCGCCAGCTCGGTGAAGTAGCGCGACTCGATGGCCTGGGCGGTCTCGAAGTCGACCTGGGCGCCCTCGACGGCCGCGGCCAGGATGTTGCGCTGGGCCGGGTAGGGGGCGCCGCCGAGCTGCTTGGCGAGGTTGGCGGGGAAGGCCGGGAGGTTGGCGGCGAACTTCGGGTGGGCGGGGGTGCCGCCGGGGATCTTGTACCCCTTGACGTCCCAGGGCTGGACGGAGGCGGGGTTGGCGTCGATGAACGCCCGCGCCCGCGCGAGCATCTCCTCGGGGGTGTCGACGACCTCGTGGACCAGGCCCTTGTCCATGGCCTGGCGGGGGCGGTACTGCCTCCCCTGGAGCAGGACGTTCAGCAGCGCGTCGGTGATGCCCAGCAGCCGCACGGTGCGCACCACTCCCCCGCCGCCGGGCAGCAGGCCGAGGGTGGCCTCGGGCAGGCCGATCTTCGAGCCCGGAGCGTCGAGTGCGACGCGGTGGTGGCAGGCCAGCGCGATCTCCAGGCCGCCGCCGAGGGCCGCGCCGTTGACGGCGGCGACGACGGGCACGCCCAGGGTCTCCACCCGGCGCAGGTTCCGCTTCATGGCCATGCCGCGCTCGTAGAGCTCGCGGGCCTGCCCGGGCCGCACCGCCAGCAGGTCGTTGAGGTCGCCGCCGGCGAAGAAGGTCTTCTTGGCGGAGGTGACGATGACGCCGCGGACGCTCTCGCGCTCGGCCTCCAGGCGGTCGGCGACGTCCGCGAGTGAGGCGGCGAACGCGGCGTTCATGGTGTTGGCGGACTGGGCCGGGTCGTCCAGGGTGAGGGTGACGACGCCGGTGTCGTCCTGTTCCCAGCGGATGGTGGAGGGGGTTGCGGGGGCTGCCATGGTGGGTTTCGGTCTCCGTTGAGGTCTGGCTGCGTCGGGAGGTTCGGTTTGCGCGCCGCCCGGGGCGGGCGCGGGGCCGGCCGGAGCCGGTCAGAGCCGTTCGACGACGGTGGCGATGCCCATGCCGCCGCCGACGCAGAGGGTGGCCAGGCCGTAGCGCAGATCGCGGCGCTCCAGCTCGTCGACGAGGGTGCCCAGGATCATCGCGCCGGTGGCGCCCAGCGGGTGGCCCATGGCGATGGCGCCGCCGTTGACGTTGACCTTCTCCATGGGCAGGCCCATGTCGCGCACGAAGCGCAGGACGACGGCCGCGAACGCCTCGTTGATCTCCACCAGGTCCAGGTCGTCGACGGTCAGCCCCGCCTTGGCCAGCGCCTTGCGGGAGGCGGGCGCCGGGCCGGTGAGCATGATGGTCGGCTCGGAGCCGGAGACGGCGGCCGAGACGATCCGGGCGCGGGGGGTGAGGCCGTAACGCTCGCCGACCTCGCGGCTGCCGACGGCCACCAGCGCGGAGCCGTCCACGATGCCGGAGGAGTTGCCCGCGTGGTGGACGTGGTCGATCTCCTCCACCCAGTGGTACTTCTGCAGCGCCACCGCGTCGAAGCCGCCCGCCTCGCCGATGGTGGCGAAGGACGGTTTGAGGGAGGCGAGGGAGTCGGCCGTGGTGCCCGGGCGCATGTGCTCGTCGCGGTCGAGGACGACCAGGCTGTTGCGGTCGGTGACGGGGACGACCGAGCGGTCGAAGCGGCCCTCCTTCCAGGCGGTGGCCGCGCGCTCCTGCGACATAGCGGCGTACTCGTCCACGTCGCGGCGGGAGAAGCCCTCGATGGTGGCGATGAGGTCGGCGCCGATGCCCTGGGGGACGAAGGCGGTCTCGAAGCTGGTCATCGGGTCCATGGCCCAGGCGCCGCCGTCGGAGCCCATCGGCACCCGCGACATCGACTCCACGCCGCCGGCCAGGATCAGGTCCTCCCAGCCGGAGCGGACCTTGGCGGCGGCCAGGTTGACGGCCTCCAGGCCCGAGGCGCAGAAGCGGTTCTCCTGGACGCCGGCGACGGTGTCGGGCAGTCCGGCGGCGATGGCGGCGGTGCGGGCGATGTCGGCGCCCTGGTCGCCCAGGGGGGTGACGACGCCGAGCACGATGTCGTCGATGGCGGCCGGGTTCAGGCCGGGGAAGCGGCGGCGCAGCTCGTGGATCAGGCCGACGACCAGGTCGATCGGCTTGGTGCCGTGCAGGGCGCCACCGGCCTTGCCGCGCCCGCGCGGGGTGCGGATGGCGTCGTAGATGTACGCGTCGTTGCTCGCGTGGGTCGTCACGGTCGTCACGGTCGAAGATGCCTTCCGGAAAAGGGGTGGGTCGGGAGGTCAGGAGAGCAGGGAGCGGCCGATGATCTCCTTCATGATCTCGGTCGTGCCGCCGTAGATGGTCTGGATGCGCCCGTCGGTGAACGCCCTGGCGACGGGGTACTCGCTCATGTAGCCGTAGCCGCCGTGGAGCTGCAGGCAGCGGTCGGCGGTGCGTTTTTGCAGTTCGGTCGCCCACCACTTGGCCATCGAGGCGTGGACGGCGTCCAGCCCGCCGCTGATGTGCTCCTCGATGCAGCGGTCGACGAAGGCTCGGGTGACGGCGCACTCGGTGGCCATCTCCGCCACTTCGAAGCGTACGTGCTGGAGCCGGGCGAGCGGCCGGCCGAACGCCTCGCGCCCCATGACGTACTCACGGGTGATCTGAAGCAGGTGCTCGGCGCCGGCGATGCCGGCCACCGCGATGGCCAGCCGCTCCTGGGCGAGCTGCGTCATCAGGTGGACGAACGCGCCGTTGAGTTCACCCAGCAGGTTCTCCTTGGGCACGCGCACGTCGTGGAAGAACAGCTCGGCGGTGTCCTGGGACTTCTGGCCGATCTTGTCGAGGTTGCGGCCGCGCTCGAAACCGGGCATGCCGCGCTCGACGACCAGCAGGCTCAGCCCCTTGGCGCCGCCCTCGGGGGTCGTTCTGGCGACGACGATCACCAGATCGGCCAGGACGCCGTTGGAGATGAAGGTCTTGGAGCCGTTCAGCACCCAGTGGTCGCCGCGGTCCTCGGCCGAGGTGCGGATGCCCTGGAGGTCCGAGCCCGCGCCCGGCTCGGTCATGGCGATGGCGGTGACGATCTCGCCGGAGCAGAAGCCGGGCAGCCAGCGCTTCTTCTGCTCCTCGGTGGCCAGGGAGGTCAGATACGGGCCGATGACGTCGTTGTGCAGGCCGATCGCCAGGCCGGGCGTGCCGGCCCTGGTGAACTCCTCGGCCAGCACGGCGCCGTAGCGGAAGTCGTCCTGCCCGCCACCGCCGTACTCCTCGGGGACGGCCACCCCCAGCAGGCCCTGGCGCCCGGCGGCGCGCCACGCCTCGCGGTCGACGGCGCCCTCGCGCTCCCAGCGCTCGTAGTGCGGCAGCACCTCCCGCTCCAGAAAGGCCCGGACCGTCTGCCGGAAGGCCTCGTGGTCCTCGGTGAAGATCTTCCGCTTCATCGTGTGCCCTCCTCGGGCATGGTGGCGGGCAGGTCCCAGTCGCGGGCCACCTCGGCGGCGTCCGCGCCGGGGACGGCGGGCGGGCGGCGCAGCGCGCCGGGGGTGGCGGAGAAGCGGGGGGCGGGGGCGGGCTGGACGGCTCCCGCGTACTCGGTGTAGGTGCCGCGGGCGGCCAGATGGGGGTGGGCGGGGGCCTCGCGCAGGGAGAGCACGGGGGCCACACAGGCGTCGGTGCCGTCGAAGACCTCCGTCCACTCCTGGCGGGTGCGGGTGCGGAAGCGGGCGGCGACGGCCCGGCGCAGCCCTTCCCAGCGGGCGGGGTCGTCGCGGTCGGCGGCGGTCTGCTCGTCCAGGCCGAGCAGGCGGGCGAACTCGTCGTAGAACGGCCGCTCCAGCGCGCCGACCGCCATCCAGCCGCCGTCGGCGGTCTCGTAGACGCCGTAGAAGGGACAGCCGCCGTCCAGCAGGTTGGCGCCCCGGCGGTCCTGCCAGGCCCCGGCGGCCAGCATGCCGTGGATCATCGCCGTGAGGTGGCTGGTGCCGTCCACGACGGCGGCGTCCACGACCTGGCCGCTCCCGCCCTCGGTACGGGCGTGGTGGAGGGCGGCGAGGACGCCGACGACGAGGTAGAGGGAGCCGCCGGCGTAGTCGCCCAGCAGGTTGGCGGGGATCGCGGGCGGCCCGCCGGCCGGGCCGATCATGCCCAGCGCGCCGGTGACGGCGGTGTAGCCGATGTCGTGTCCGGCGCTCGCGGCCAGGGGCCCGTCCTGGCCCCAGCCGGTCATCCGTCCGTAGACCAGCCTCGGGTTGCGGGCCAGGCACGGCCCGGGGCCGACGCCCAGGCGCTCGGCGACGCCGGGGCGCCAGCCCTCGATCAGCACGTCGGCGCGTTCGGCCAGGTCGAGTACGGCTGCGGGGCCGCCCTCGGCCTTGAGGTCGACCACCACCGAGCGCTTGTTGCGGCCGGTGACGTCGCGGGCGGGGTCGATGCCCAGTGGCTGCCCGCCGGGCCGGTCGACGCGGACGACGTCGGCGCCGAGGTCGGCCAGGAGCATTCCGGCGAACGGGCCGGGGCCGATGCCCGCCAGCTCCACCACCCGCACTCCGGCCAGCGGGCCGGGGCCCGTGCCTGCCGCTGCCATCCGGTCTCCAACCGTCCGGGCCGCCGCGCCGCGACCATATGACACCAATGATGTAACACCGGCGATGCTAAGAACACGTTCCACTTTCCACAAGCCCTCACGGGGGGCGCACGCGGAACGCTGTGCCCGTGCCCTGTGCCCGCACCGTCGCCCGGTCCGGCCCGCTCACGGCACTCGAGCAGCAACCGCTGCCGCCGACGCACGAGAGCTCCGGGTCGCTCCGGGCGCCCTTCGGTACGGCCACTCGGGGCGGCTGCACGGACACCGCCCTCAGACTCAGCGGGACCAATGGCACCCAACGAAGCCGGCGTGGACAGACCTCCCGAGCCGAACGCTGAAGCAACTCCGGCCCCGAAAGAGAGCGCTCCGCCGACTACCGAGAACGCGCCTCCGATGCATCCCAGAGCCGACGTTCCCTGGGGTCGGTGCGGTTGACGGGGTCACCGGTGGCGTAGAGGTAGGGGTTGGTCTCCTGCCCGCTGGGGTCGGGCTGGGTGAAGCGGCCCAGGTGCGGGTCGTAGTAGCGCGCCCCCATCTTGTACAGCCCCGTCGGGTCGAGGTAGGTGCCGGTGAAACGGTAGGGCTGGGGCACCGACTCGGTCGGAGTGAAGCGGGGCAGGCCGGTGGGCCCGTAGTCGTAGGTGTGGGTGCGCTCACCGCCGGCGTCGACCAGCCCCATGACCGAGCCGAGCGCGTCGGTGAGGTAGTAGTGGCTCTTCCCCCCGGTCCTCATGGAGTTGAGGGTGCCCGTCGGTTCGCGGACGAATCCGGTGTCCTTGCCCGCGATGGTCCGGGCGGCCAGGCCCAGAGGCCCGTGGTGGAAGGCGGTGGCGCCGAACCGGGTGCGCTCGGCGCCTGTGGTGCCGGCGTACTCGGCGTCGTACTGGGTGCCGTTGACGGTCAGCAGCTTCAGCTGGGAGAAGGCGTTCCACTGCTCCTTGGTGCGGACGGCGGTGGAGGCGGCCACCGCCGAGGTCTCGTGGCCGGCCTTGTCGTGGGACCAGCCCGAGGAGTCGCCGTTGCGGGCGGTCAGCTGGGAGGCGTCGTTGTAGGTGAAGCGGTTGCCCGCCGGGCAGGCGGACGCCGAACCGGACTGGGCCGTCAGGTTCCCGGCCGCGTCGAAGCAGTACAGCCAGGAGGCGGTGCGGGAGCCGTCCTCGGTCTCCAGCGCGTACTGGAGGCGGGCGGCGGAGTCGTACCGGTAGGTGATCTTCTTGCCCGACACATGGTCGGTGCGGGTGCGGATCTTGGTGCCGTCGGCCTTGGTGGAGCCGGAGGTGTAGTCGTAGGTGTAGGCCAGGTCGATCAGGGTCTTCTCGCCGGAGGTGGCGGTGATGCGGGTGGGGCGGCCGGAGCCGTCCAGCTTCACCGACTGTGTGGTGCCGCCGGGGTAAACGGTCTTGGTGCGCTCGCCGTTGTTGTTGTGGGTGTAGGTGGTCTTCGCCCCGGCCGGGTCGGTCAGTTCGGTCAGGCGGCCTGCGGCGTCCCAGGTGTAGTCCACGGTCCCGGTGGGGTCGGTGTAGGTGTCGACCTGGCCGTCGGCGGTGTAGGACAGCACCATGGCCGAGCCGTCGGGAAGGGTGCGGATCGTCTCCCGCCCCAGGGCGTCGTAGGACCAGCCGGTGGTGCCGGTGGCGTCAGTGCGGGCGGTGCGGTTGCCGTCGGCGTCGTAGGTGAAGGTGACGGTGTCGTAGACCCCGTCGTCGACCTCGATCACGTGGTCGCGGTCGTCGTAGGTGTAGTGCAGGGTCCGGCCGCGTCCGTCGGTGACCTGGACCGGGCGGCCGAGGGCGTCGTAGCGGTAGGTGGTGGCGCCCATCGGTGCGGGCGGGGCGGCCTTGGTCAGGTTGCCCTTGGCGTCGTAGGTGAAGTGGGTGGTTTTGCCGCGCTGGTCGGTGGCGGTGCAGCGCTGGCCCTCGAAGCCGCCGCAGTCGGTGCCGCCGCCCTGGTAAGTGAACTTCCGGGTGCCGCCCTCGTCCCCGGTGACCGCGACGGAGAGGGTGTTGCCCGCGTTGTCGTAGGTGTAGTCGGTCTCGTTGCCGTCGGGGGTGGTGAGGGTGCCGGGCAGGTCGGTGCCGGCGATGGTCTGGTAGCCGGTCAGCGACGCCGTGGCCCCGGTGGGCAGCTTGGCGGAGGTGGGGTTGTTGCGGGCGTCCCAGCCGTAGGCGGTGGTGTTGCCCGGCTCGGTGCCCGTGCCCATCGCGTCGGTGGCCGAGGCGACCATGTGGGCGTCGTAGGAGCGGGACCGCTCATGGCCCAGCGGGTCGGTGACCTTGGTGACCTCGCCATCGCCGTTGTGGTGGTAGACGGTCTCGTCGCCGTCGGGGTCGGTCACCGTCGTGGTGCCCGCGTCGGAGGGGTACTCCCCCGAGTACGCGTAGGTCCAGGTGGGGCCGCCGGGGCCGCCGCGGGTCAGCGAGGTGATCCGGTCCTGTTCACCGTAGGTGAAGGACACTCTCCGTCCCTCGGGGGTGGTCACCTCGGTGACGCGGCCGTCGGCGTCGTAGCCGAACGCCGTGGCCCGGCCCTCGGTGTCCACCGTAGTGGTCCTTCGATCCGCTCTTGCGGTCGGTGAGGGTGTGGGTGCCGTCGCTGTTCTTCCGGAAGTCCAGCGAGTGGCCGTCCGGGGTGGTGAAGGTGCCGTCGTCGTTCTCATCGAAGCGGATGGTGCCGGCGGTGTCGTCGTAGACGACCATCGTGTTGGTGAACTCGTCCAGCCGGCGCTCGTAGCCGGCCCACCACCGGTAGGGAAGTTGGCCGTAGGGCGGGCCGAAGGAGTTGTAGGTACGGGTGAGCTGAAGGTTCTGGCCCACGCCCGCGATGTCGAAGTCGGTGGCGGCCAGCATCAGGTTGCCGTTGGAGTAGTTGATCCGCGCCACCAGGGAGTCGGTCAGGCGCAGATCGGAGATCTCGTGCCAGGGCACCTCGCCCTGGCCCTCCGGCACCCACCGCAGTGGGGCCACCTCGCTGTTCTGGATGTCCTGACCACCGGAGCGGCGGGTCTCCTGGGCCTTGGCCCAGGCCCGTTCCTCCTCGGTCGGCTTCGCGGAGCGGGCCGACTTCGGCGGCCGGTTCTCCCCCGCCCTCACCGGCGGGGCTTCGGGTTCGCCGTCCCGGCCCCATGCGGAGGAGGCCGGCTTCGGCTCCATCTCGTCCGGTGCGGCGGTGGCCGGGACCGCCGTCGCGGTGACCGCTAACGCGGCGGCCGTGGTGACCAGGAAGGTTCTGACCGGTCCGAGCGGTCTGCGGGCACGCCGTTTCGGCGTGCCCCAGGCACGCGTGTGCAGCATCTTTCCCCCCTTGGAAAGAAGTCGCCCGGCGGCCCCCTGCCGCCGCGGCACGCACACGCTGTCACAGCAGTTTCACAAATCGAACACCTGTGCCCGTAAAGTCGATGTTCATGGGGGCCGGAAACAGCCAAAGAGGAGCGTCGGGGTTACGCCGACGAACAGCGGCAACACGGCCGCCCACCCCTGCGGAACACGATCAACAGCACCGTTCCCTCACGCGCATACGACTGGTCCCCGCCCCCGGAACCTCCTCCTCCACACCGCCGACGGTTTCGGATACGGGAGGCCCGGGCCGGTACGGCGGAACTCTCAGCGCGGGAGATCCAGTTCTGCGCGGACGGCCTCGTCGACCGGTTCGCGGCGCAGGGCCAGGCGCCGGGTGTGCCCGGCGCCCAGTGGGGTGGAGCTGAACCGCTGCGTGAACACACGTACGGTAGCCACCGCTTGCGGGGGAACGGATTGCGCCCTGGCCTCGATCTGGCCTGGTCAGAGGGGCCCGACCGGCTCCGCGCCCTACGCGGAGTCAGCGTACGAGTATGCCGGGAAGGCCATGCGAGTTACCTTCCGTGACAGCGGATCAGCTGGCCGGGTGTACGGGAGGGATCGGCGATGGCAGCGAACGGTACGGGCGGGAACGGCGACATGGTGGCTTTCCCTCAGGAGGACGGCGACCACACCGAGCCGGAGAGGCTGGACAGCCTCAAGACGTTCGGCGAAGTCGTCAGGGCGTTCCGCAAGCGGGCGGGTCTGACCCAGGAGTCGCTGGCCCCGAAGGTGCGGTACTCACCGGAGACGGTCGCCTCCATCGAGCAGGGCCGTCGCTTCCCGCCACGGGATTTCGTCGAGAGCGCCGAGGAGGTCCTGGACGCGTTCGGCACGATCAAGAGCGCGGCCCGCCATCTGACCCGGCGGCCGGGGCTGGCCAACTGGTTCCACCAGTGGGCCCAGTTGGAGATGGAGGCGATTAACCTCTACACGTACGAGTGCCGCCTGATCCCGGGCCTGCTCCAGACCGAGGCCTACGCGCGTGCGGTGTTCACGAACCGTCTCCCACTGTTGAGTGAGGACCAGATCGAGGCCCAGTGGGCAGCGCGGGCGGAGAGGCAACGCCTGCTGCATGAACACCCCAACACGACGTTCGGCTTCATTCTTGAGGAACACCTGTTTCTGCGGCAGACAGGCGGCCAAGAGGTGATGCGCGAACTGATCGACCACGTGCTGGAGGTCTCGGAGCTGCGGAACGTGGAGATCCAGGTGGTGCCTCTGGCCCAGGAAAACTACGCCGGGGTGGATGGCCCCATGCAACTTCTGGAAACCCCTGACAACAGGTGGTTCGGCTACTGTGAAGGCCAGGAGAGCGGCCTGTTCGTCTCCAACCCGAAGACGGTCAGCACACTCCAGATGCGGTATGCCAGGATGCGTTCGCAGGCTCTCACTCCCGAAGACTCCGTGAGCCTGTTGCGGCGGATGCGAGGAGCAGCATGAGCAGCACGGAACTGTCCTGGTTCAAGAGCAGCTACAGCAGCGGCAGCAGCGGGGACTGCGTCGAGGTCGCCCTCTCCTGGCACAAGTCCAGCCACAGCAGCAGCGGCAGTGGGGCCTGCGTGGAGGTCGCCTCCTGCCCCGGCACCGTCCATGTGCGGGACTCCAAGGACAAGGACGGCCCTCAGCTCGCCGTCGCCCCAAAGGCGTGGAGCGGCTTCCTCGCCTACGCGGCCCGGAGCTGACCGCTCACGCGGACGAGACGCCTCGCACCGGAACGCGTCCAGTGCGAGGCGCGAGGCGTTCCGCTCAGGACTGCGGCGGGCCGTCAGCCGGCCGCTCGCGCGTCGAGCTCCGCCACCAGTCGCCTCGGCGCGACGGTGCGGTAGCTCTCCTCGACCCAGTCGCACAGCAGCTCCGCATCCGGTGCGCCCGGCTCGCCCAGCGGGATGGTCACCCAGCCCGAACGGCCGAGTCCGTAGCCGGTGAGGAGGGTGCCGGGGGCGGACATCGCGTGGGCGTGGGCCTCGGGATCGGTGAGCTTGACGGTGACGGTGGGCGGGGAGTCGCCCTGCCCCGCGACGAGGTGCCCGAGGAAGAGGAAGACGAAGATCTTCCGGTTGACCTTGACCACGGACTCTCCCCAGGGGAAGTCCTCGTACGCGCCCGGCAGTCCGAGGGCGAACTCGCGCACCCGCTCCCGTACCGCCTGCGCGTCTCCGCGCCCCCTCGTCCGATCGCTCATGGCCCCAGCGTAGGGTCGGGCGCCGACAGCCGGTCCCGCTCCGTGGTACAGGCGGAGCCTGAAGGAAACCACGATGAGAAGACAGAGAAGCGGCCTCTTACTCCTCGGTGCCGTGGCCGCCGCCGTCGCGGCGGTCTCCTGCTCCGGGCATCCCCTGCTGTCCCCCGACCATTCGGTTCGCTCCGGTCCGTTCTCCGGTGATCCGCTCTGCGCGGATGTCGTGTCCGGGGTGCCCGAGGAGGTCCTGTCGCGGCGGCGCGACGGGGCTACGGAGACCGGCACCGCATCGTGGGGAGAGGCGTCGGTCGTTCTGCGGTGCGGAGTCGAGCCGCTGCCGCCGACTCCCGATCTGTGCGTGAACGTCAGCGGTGTCGACTGGGTGCTCGACGAGGGCAGGCTGGAGGCCGACGGCGTCCAGGTCCTCACGACGTACGGGCGTACCCCGGCCGTCGAAGTGACCATCAGGGACGCGCCCGGCCGCGCCGGGGACGTGCTGGTCGACATGAACCGTTCGGTCAGGGGCGTTCCCCGGAAGTCGAAGTGCCTCAGCCCCGGCGAGTTGCCGTGACCGCGCCCCTTCGCGCGTTCGCCCGTGTCCTCGCCGTAGGGTCGGGCGACGGCAGGTGATCCTGTTCCGCCCGTTCCCCTCACCCCCAGGAGGTCAAGAGTGCCCCGCGACGACCGCGAGTACGACGTGGTGCTGTTCGGCGCGACCGGTTTCACCGGCGGGCTGACGGCCGAGTACCTGGCCGCCCATGCTCCCGAGGGCTGCCGCTGGGCGCTGGCCGGGCGCAACCGCGACAAGCTGTCGCGGCTGCGCGAGCGGCTGGCGGAGATCGATCCGGCCTGCGCCGAACTGCCGCTGCTGCACGCCGACGTCACCGATGCCGGCTCGCTGCGCGCGGTGGCGGAGAGCGCCGCGGTGGTGGCCACCACCGTCGGTCCGTACGTCGAGTACGGGGAGCCGCTGGTGGCCGCGTGCGCCGAGGCGGGGACGGACTACGCGGACCTGACCGGCGAGCCGGAGTTCGTCGACATGATGTACCTGCGCCACCACGACCGGGCCCGCCGCACCGGGGCGCGGCTGGTGCACGCCTGCGGTTTCGACTCGGTGCCGCACGACCTGGGCGTGCTGTACACCGTCGAGCGCCTCCCCGAGGGGGTGCCGCTGCGGATCGACGGCTATGTGCGGGCGTCGGCTGCCTTCTCCGGGGGTACGTTCGCCTCCGCGCTGACGGCGTTCTCCCGGGGACGGCAGATGCGGGCCGCGGCGCGGGAGCGGCGGCGGGTGGAGTCGCGTCCGGCCGGGCGGCGGGTCAGCGCGCCGCTGGACCGGCCGCGCCGCAGCGGGAAGGCGGGGGTGTGGGCGGTGCCGCTGCCGACGGTCGATCCGCAGATCGTGGCCCGGTCGGCGGCCGCTCTGGAGCGCTACGGCCCCGACTTCCGCTACCGCCACTACGCCGCCGTCCGCACACTGCCCGTGGCCGTGGGCGGCGTGGCCGGGGCGGGGGCGCTCTTCGCCGCCGCTCAGCTCCCGGCCGTACGCCGTGCGCTGTCGGCCCGGCTGGCGCCGGGGGACGGGCCGAGCCCCCGCAAGCGGGCGGAGAGCTGGTTCAAGGTCCGTTTCTTCGGGGAGGGCGGCGGCCACCGGGTGGTGACGGAGGTGTCCGGCGGCGATCCGGGCTACGACGAGACGGCGAAGATGCTGGCCGAGTCGGCGCTCTGTCTGGCACTGGACGACCTGCCGCAGACCTCGGGCCAGGTCACCACGGCCGTGGCGATGGGGGACGCCCTGATCGACCGGCTGGTGCGGGCCGGGATGGGCTTCCGGGTGGTCTCCTCGTCGGAAGACCGCTGAGCGTTCCGCAGGGGCCGGGGAGCCGGGTGGCGGGCGGTCAGCCCGTCACCCAGGAGGCTATGACGTAGAGCATGGCTATCACCCAGCCCACGGCGAGCGTGCCCGCCAGGGCGAGCGCCAGGACGGGGCCGCGCCCGAGGTCCGAGGCCAGGGAAGGGGCGATTTCGGGGGTTCCGTGCATGTTCTCCATGATCTGCTCCATGCCTTTCAGGGTGCCGTCCCACCACGGCTCCCAAACATCCGTACGCGTACTCATCCGCGTAGGGGATCAAGCTAGTCGCGGGTACTGACAACGCGGTCTCCGTGCGGGCGGACGGGACTGCGGGCACAATGCGCCCATGGAGCAACGGTCTTGGGCCCGGCTGTGGACCGCACTCGGCGGTGACTCCGTTCTGTGCGAGCGTGTCCGGTTCGTCCCCCGTACTTCTCCCGACGGAGCCGGCGGTGTGCTGCCGGCCCGGCTGCCGGTGCGGGAGCTGGCGCGTTCGACCGTGGCGGTGTGCGCGCTGGCGGCGGCCGAGTTCGGGGCCCGCTCCGTCACGGGGAGCACGGGTGCGGCCGTGCCCGGGGTCGGGGTGGACGACGGGGCGGTGGCCACCGCGTTCGTCAGCGAGCGGCATCTGCGGATCGACGGGCGCGCGCCGTCCACGTTCGCGCCGCTGTCGCGTTTCTGGCGCACCGACGGCGGTTGGCTGCGCACTCACGCCAACTACCCTCACCACCGCGCCCGGTTGCTGTCCGCGCTCGGTGTGCCGGACACGGGTGACGACGAGGCGCTCGTCGCCGCCGTCGCCGACGTGCTGGCGGAGCGCCGAGCCGAGGAGATCGAGGAGGCGGTGTACGCGGCGGGCGGTCTGGCCGTCGCCGTCCGCACGCCCGGGCAGTGGTCGGCGCATCCGCAGGGCACGGCCGTGGCCCGGCTCCCGCTGGTGGGGACGGAGCGGCTGGACGACGCGCCGGCGCTGCCGCTGCCCTCCCCCGGTTCAGGGCCGGGCGCAGGTGCCGGGTTGCGCGTGCTGGACCTCACCCGTGTCATCGCCGGTCCCGTGGCCACCCGCACCCTCGCCCTGCTGGGCGCCGATGTGCTGCGGATCGACTCGCCGCACCTGCCCGAGAGCGCGGACGCGCACGCCGACACCGGGTTCGGCAAGCGGTCGGCGCTGCTGGACCTGGCGTCCCGTTCCGGCCGCGCCTCCTTCGAGGAGCTGCTGGGGAAGGCCCATGTGGTGGTCACCGGCTACCGCCCCGGCGCGCTGGACCGCTTCGGGCTGTCGGCCGGGGAGTTGGCGGGGCGGCGGCCGGGTGTGGTGGTGGCCGAGTTGAGCGCCTGGGGCGGTCCCGGTGTCGGCCCCTGGGGCGGCAGGCGGGGGTTCGACAGTCTGGTGCAGGCGGCGAGCGGCATCGCCGTGGCCGAGGGCGGGCCGGACGGCGAGCCCGGTGTGCTGCCCGCGCAGGCCCTGGACCACGGTACGGGCTATCTGCTGGCCGCCGCCGTGCTGCGTTCGCTCACCGACCAGCGCGACAACGGGGGTTCGCGGCGCGTACGGCTCGCGCTGGCGCGGACCGCGCACTGGCTGCAGCACGAACTGGAGGGGAGGCGGGAACCGGAGGAGCCGGACGAGATCCGGGAGCCGTACGACCCGGCCGACTGGCTCGACGAGACGGGCGGCCCGCTGGGCCGGCTGCGCCACGCCGTCTCCCCCGTGGCCTACGACGGCGGACCGGAGGGCTGGTCCCGGCCGCCGGGGCGGCCGGGCGGGGACGCGCCCGTGTGGGAGTGAAGAGGCCGGCCGCGGGTCAGTCGTCCCGTTCGTCACGCCGCCGGTCGTGGCCGTGGCCGTACGTGTGCCCGTGGCCGTGGCCGTGGCCGTCCTCCAGGCGCTTGCGCTCCCGGCGCTCCGCGCGCCTGCGCTTGCGCTCCACCCCGACTCCGCCCCAGAAGGCGAAGCCGCTGACCACCACGCGCGGCGCGCCGGGCTCGCCCCGGCCCGCGGCACTGTGGTCGAAGCCGCCCATGACGCCGATGCCGCGTACGTCGACCTCGGCCTCGTCCGGGGCGATCACGTTGACGCCGCCCATGATCGCGAAGCAGCGGATCTCCACCTCGCGGTCCTCGAAGTACGCCTCGCGCAGGTCGATCTCCCCACCACCCCAGAAGGCGAAGCAGGTGAAGCGGCGGGGAGCGGTCCACGGCCCCTTGCGCACGAAGCCGCTCATGATCGCCACCGCGCCGCGTGATGTGGCGTTGCCGCCGAAGCGGTCGGCCCAGCCGCGGCCGGCGCGGGCGGGCTCGGCCGGGGTGGTCGGCGCGGTGGTCCGGGGCAGGTCCCTGACCAGGGGGGCCAGCTCGCCCTGGGTGCGCGCGGCGTAGGCGGAGTCCAGCCGGTCCTGGAACTCCTCCATGTCGAGGCGCCCCTCGGCCACCGCCTCGCGCAGCACCTCGGCCACGCGCTCCCGGTCGGCGTCGGAGGCCCTCATCTCGGGCAGATCGTCGGTCATGGCGGCAGGCTACCGGCCGGGCCCGGTCAGGTCGGGCCCGGCCGGTCGTCGGGCCGCCGGGCCGTCAGGCCAGGTCGATGCCGGGGTAGAGCGGGTGTCCGGCCAGCAGGTCGGCGGCGCGACCGGCGACGGCCTCGGCGACCTTGGGTTCCAGCAGGTACCGGGCCCGAGAGGGTGCGCCGGCCGCGGTGGTGCCCGGCTCGGCGGCGGTGAGGGTGGTGTGGATCAGGTCGGCGACCTCGTCCATCTCGGCCGTCCCCAGGCCGCGCGTGGTCAGGGCCGGGGTGCCGATGCGGATGCCGGAGGTGTACCAGGCGCCGTTGGGGTCGCGCGGCACGGCGTTGCGGTTGGTGACGATGCCGGCGTCCAGCAGCGCGTCCTCGGCCTGGCGGCCGGTGAGGCCGTAGCCGGTGACGTCCACCAGGGCCAGGTGGTTGTCGGTACCGCCGGTGACCAGGCGCGCGCCGCGGCACATCAGGCCCTCGGCGAGGGCGGCGGCGTTGTCCACCACCTGCCGGGCGTAGGTGCGGAAGGCGGGCTGCCGGGCCTCGGCCAGCGCCACGGCCTTGGCCGCCATGACGTGGGGCAGCGGGCCGCCGAGGACCATGGGGCAGCCGCGGTCCACGTGCTCGGCCAGCGCCTCGTCGCACAGCACCATGCCGCCGCGCGGGCCGCGCAGGGACTTGTGGGTCGTGGTGGTGACGATGTCGGCGTGCGGTACGGGGTCGTAGTCGCCGGTGAAGACCTTGCCGGCGACCAGTCCGGCGAAGTGGGCCATGTCGACCATCAGGGTGGCACCGACCTCGTCGGCGATCTCCCGCATGATCCGGAAGTTCACCTTCCGCGGGTAGGCGGAGTAGCCGGCGATCAGGATGAGGGGGCGGAACTCGCGGGCGGCGGCGCGCACCGCGTCGTAGTCCAGCAGGCCGGTGGCCGGGTCGGTGCCGTAGCTGCGCTGGGCGAACATCTTGCCGGAGATGTTGGGGCGGAAGCCGTGGGTGAGGTGGCCGCCGGCGTCCAGGGACATGCCCAGCATCCGCTGGTCGCCCAGCGCGCGCCGCAACTCCTCCCAGTCCTGCTCGCTCAGGTCGTTGACGTGCCTGGCCCCGGCCCGCTCCAGGGCGGGGCTCTCCACGCGCTGGGCCAGCACGGACCAGAAGGCGACGAGGTTGGCGTCGATGCCCGAGTGCGGCTGGACGTAGGCGTGGTCGGCGCCGAACAGCTCGCGGGCGTGCTCGGCGGCCAGCGCCTCGACGGTGTCGACGTTGCGGCATCCGGCGTAGAAGCGGCGGCCGACGGTGCCCTCGGCGTACTTGTCGCTGAGCCAGTTGCCCATGGCCAGGAGCACGGCCGGGGAGGCGTAGTTCTCGCTGGCGATCAGCTTGAGGGAGGCGCGCTGGTCGGTGATCTCGGCGCCGATGGCGTCGGCGACGCGCGGCTCGACGGCACGGATCACGTCCAGGGCGCTGCTGAAGGCGGTCGACGCGGTGGCGGCGGTGTCAGCGGTGCTCGCCGTGTTCCGGGGGGTGCGCGGGTCGGGTGCGGTGGCCATGGGCCCCTCCTTGACGTCCTCGAAGACGGTGCGGGCGGCCCAGGCGCGCGGCTCTTCGGCGCGGCGGGCTCGTACGCCCGGTGCGCGGGCCGCTCCCCGATGGTCGATCCCATCCCTACGCGCCAGTCACGGCCCGCCCGGAGCCTAGCACTCGCGGACGGCCCGGCCCTGGGGCACGGTGGAGACGAGAACCGATCGCCGCACCCTTCGCAGGAGGCACCATGTCCAGCCACACCTACCGTGTGACCGAGATCGTCGGCACCTCGCACGAGGGCGTCGACCAGGCGATCCGCAACGGGATCACCCGCGCCTCGGAGACGCTGCGGAACCTGGACTGGTTCGAGGTGACGCAGGTGCGCGGCAACATCTCCGACGGCCGGATCGAGCACTACCAGGTGGGGCTGAAGGTCGGGTTCCGCCTGGAGGGCGAGGAGTAGGCCGGGAGCGGGCCGCCGCGGTACGCACCCGCCGGAGTGCCTCTCCCGTCCGGTTCACCCGTCCTGCCGGGGCGGGAGGGATAGGAACGCCGCCGTGTGGCACTCGGACGCCCGGAAGGATGCCCCATCATCACTTTCTGGGCGATTCGGACATTCCGAGAGGAACGCAGTATGCCCACGGCAGCCACCAACAGGCAGGTCACGATCACCGACGCCCCGGCCCACGGCCGGTTCGAGGCCAGGATCGGCGCGACCCTCACCGGCTTCGCCGACTACGTACGCGACGACGACCTGGTGACCTATCCGCGGGTGGTGGTGTCCCGGCCCTTCCGCGGCCGGGGCATCGGCGACCGGCTGGTGCGGGCCGCGCTGGACGACGCGCGGCGGCGCGGCCTGCGCATCCGGCCGGCCTGCTCCTTCGTCGAGCAGTGGATCGTCATGCACCCCGGGTACCGGGACCTCGTGGCGGAGGAGGCCCGGGACGGCGGGGAGGCCGGCGGGTAGCGCGCTCGGCGCCGCCCGCCGGGCGCCCCTCAGGGCCCGGACGGGGCCGGGGTCAGGGGGTGTTCCACTTCTGGTTGGCGTTGCCCGAGCAGGTCCGGATCTGCGTCTTGGTGCCGTTGGCGGAGTTGCCGTCCCTCACGTCCAGGCACTTGTCGGCGTTCGGGTTGACGATGTCCCGGGCCTCGGTGACGACCCACTGCTGGGCGGCCGTGCCGTTGCAGTCCCAGATCTGGACGGGGGTGCCGTCGGCCGTGCCCGCGCCGGAGACGTCCAGGCACTTGCCGAGCGCCCGTATGGTGCCGTCCGTGCCGACGGTCCACCGCTGGGCGGCGTTGCCGTTGCAGTCGTGGATCTGCACCGGGGTGCCGTTGGCGGTGTCCGCCCAGGCCACGTCCAGGCACTTGCCCGCCAGGCCGGTGATGGTGCCGGTGCGCTCTCCCCCGCCACCGCCGCCGTCGCCGCTGGTGACGCGGACGTAGTCGACGACGAGTTTCTGCGGGAAGACGGTGCTCGAGTCCGGCAGTCCCGGCCAGTCGCCGCCCACCGCGAGGTTGAGGATCAGGAAGAACGGCTTGTCGAACACCCAGCGGTCGCCGCCCAGGTCGGCCGGGGTGCGGCGCTGGTAGACCTGGCCGTCGACCGACCAGGTGATGGAGTTCGGGGACCAGTCGACGGCGAAAGTGTGGAAGTCGTCGGCGAACGCCCGGCCACCGGGGAGGGTGTAGCCGGCGCCGATGCCCTCACCGCCGGAGTAGCCGGGGCCGTGCAGGGTGCCGTGCACGGTGCCGGGCTCGTATCCGACGTTCTCCATGATGTCGATCTCGCCGCTGTTGGGCCAGCCGACGCCGCCGATGTCGTGGCCGAGCATCCAGAACGCCGGCCACATGCCCTGGCCGCGCGGGAGCTTCATCCGGGCCTCGACGTGGCCGTAGGTGGTGGTGAACTTCCCGGCGGTGTTCATCCGGGCCGAGGTGTACTCGCAGCGGCCGTACCAGCACTGGTAGTCGCCCGGGTTCTCCTTGCGGGCGGTGATCACCAGGTTGCCGTCGCCGTCGAGCGCGGCGTTGGCGTTGCCCGGGGTGTAGTACTGCCGCTCGTGGTTGTTGCCGCTGTTGTCGCCGGTCTCCAGCTGCCATCTGCGGCCGTCGACCGCCGATCCGGCGGGTCCGTCGAAGTTCTCCTCGAACAGCACCGCCGCCGGGGCCGCTTCGGCCCTCTGTGCGGTCTTCTGTGCGGTCTCGCCCGCCGGGCCGGCGACCGCGGTGCCGGTGACCGCCAGGGTCGCGGCCAGCGTCAGCAGCATCGCCGCCGAAGCCCGGCGGCGGGACCGGCGGCGACGGGGCCTCTCGCCGCGGGGAGGGTCGTGGGGGACATGGGGGGCTGTCAGGTGCATGACCATCACATCCGTCTGTCGTCCGGAGGATCCGGCGGTGGGGGCCGCTCCCTCCGCATACGGGCCGTAGAGCGCGGGGCCGCCTCCTACACGGTGAGGGCGCGGTGCGGACGGGAAGGGGCGGGGCAGCGCTCGGCGCGCCGACCGCCCGCGTTCCAGGCTTGGTTCGGACAGTGAGTCAACTCCTGGGGAAACCCGGCCGTCAAGGGATTGGACGAGACCAATCAACTTCAAGAAGTGAACGAGAGAGCGCTCTTGAGAGCGTTCTCAAACAGTGACACCCAATTTTGGCGTGAAGTCTTGACGCCCTTGCCCGCTACCGTTTGACTCCGTGCCCATGCCCGGCACCGGTCCCGGAACCGGTGCCGCCGAACCGAGCCCCACCAAGCCGAGCCCCGCCAGGCCGATCGGCGGCGACCTCCCGGACGAAGCTTCGGCACCCGGCCCGGTTCCCGCCCCCAGAAGCCCCGCACCCCCGTCCAGCACCACCCCGGAACACCGATGAGAGCGCTCTCAGAGATGGAGGCGCAACCGATCTGAGAGCGCTCTCAGAACCGCGAGCGACAACCCCCTCACCCCTCGCGACCGAACAGGAAAGGCCCAGGAGGAGACACCATGAGAACCACGAGCACGGCCCGGACCAGAACCGCCATCGCGGTGGCCCTCGCCGCCACCACCCTGCTCGCCGGCTGCACCGCGGGCGCCCCCGGCGCGGGCGGCTCGCAGGCCGAGGGCGACAAGGGCGTGCTCACCGTCGGCATGCCCAACGGCCCGCAGACCGACAACAGCAACCCGTTCCTGGGCACCTCCGCGGGCGCCTCCCTGGGCTACCGCCACATGATCTACGAGCCGCTGGTGATGGTGAACGGCGTCCGCCCCGCCGAGGAGGGCAAGCCCTGGCTGGCCAGCGAGTGGAAGTGGTCGGACAACTACAAGAAGCTCACCCTGACCGTGCAGGACGGGCCCACCTGGTCCGACGGGAAGGAGTTCGGCGCCAAGGACGTGGAGTTCACCTTCCGGCTGCTGAAGGAGAACGAGGCGCTCAACACCAACGCCATCCCCTACGACGGCATCAGCCGTGAGGGCGACACCGTCGAACTGACCTTCCCCGAGTCCCAGTTCGTCAACCAGAGCAAGATCCTGACCACCTTCGTCGTGCCCGAGCACATCTGGTCGAAGGTGAAGAACCCCGAGACCTGGGCCAACAAGAAGCCCGTGGGCACCGGCCCGTACACGCTCAAGACCTTCACGCCGCAGACCATCACCCTCACCGCCCGCGACACCTACTGGCAGGACGAGCCCGAGGTCGAGGAGCTGCGCTACACCTCCTACAACGACAACAACGCGCAGACCACGGCCCTGGCCAACGGCACCTGCGAGTGGTCCTTCGTCTTCACCCCCGACTACGAGAAGATCTACGTCGCCAAGGACCCCGAGCACCACAAGCTCTGGTTCCCCTCCGGGCTGGGCGTCCACGGCCTGTGGTTCAACACCGCCAAGAAGCCCTTCGACGACCCGGCGCTGCGCCGCGCGATCAACCACGTCGTCGACCGCGAGGCCATCCACGTCCGGGCGCAGGCCACGCTCTACCCGGAGATCGAGAGCGTGACGGGCATCCCGCTGCCCGCCGGCGAGCCCTTCATCGCGCCCGAGTACAAGGGCGAGAAGCTGAAGGTGGACGTCGAGGCCGCCGAGAAGGAGCTGAAGGAGGCCGGTTACACCCTGGACGGAGGCGTCCTGAAGGACCCCTCGGGCAAGCCGGTGACGATGACGCTCACCGACCCGGCCGGCTGGTCGGACTACCTCACCGGTCTGTCGATCATCAAGGACAACGTCAAGAAGATCGGCATCGAGGCCAAGGTGAGGACCCAGACCGTCGACGCCTGGACCACCGCGATGAACGAGGGCGACTTCGACGCCAGCCTCCACTGGACCAACAGCGGCGCCACCCCGTACGACATGTACCAGCACGTGATGGACGGGGGGCTGTACCAGCCGCTCGGCAAGGCCTCCCCCGGCGGCAACTTCGGCCGCTTCCGCGACGAGGCGGCCACCGAGGCGCTCAAGGAGTACGCGGACGCGAGCGACGAGGGCACCCGTACCGAGGCGCTGAACGAACTCCAGCGGATCATGGTCGAGGAAGTGCCGCTCATCGCCACCGCCGCCGCTCCCATCGGCGCCGAGTACAGCACCCGCAACTGGGTCGGCTGGCCCTCGGAGTCCGACCCGTACGCGCCGCCGCAGCCCACCCAGCCCAACTCCCTGGACGTCGTCCTGCACCTGCGCCCCGCCTCCTGACGGCACGCGGGCGCCGGAAGCCGGGCGACCCCCGCCCCGCCGCACACCGCATCCCGTCCCCGCACCGCGGCGGGGCGGGCCCCGTCCGGCGCCTCCGGCACCCCCGCGCACACGTCACAGGCGGCCCGACAGCCATGACCACAGGGACGACAGGAAGAGCCATGTCCGAAGAACACTCCGAAGAACGCGCCGCACCACCGCCCGGCCGCGACCCCGGCACCGCCCCGGAACACGACGGGCGCGTGGTGCTGGAGGCCGAGGGGGTGAGCAAGCACTTCCCCGTGCGGCGCGGCGCCCGCGCGCTGCTGGGCGGGAAGCGCCGGGCCGTCCACGCGGTGGACGACGTGTCGCTGCGGCTGCGCCGCGGTTCGGTGACCGCGCTGGTGGGCGAGTCCGGGTCGGGCAAGTCCACCGTCGCCCGGCTGCTCGCCCAGCTCTACCCGGCGACCGCCGGGGAGATCCGGCTGGACGGCAGACCGGCGCGGGCCGGACGGGGGCGGGCGTTCCGCGCGTACTGCCGGCACGTCCAGCTGATCTTCCAGGACCCGTTCGCCTCGCTCAACCCGGTGCACACCGTGCGCTACCACCTCACCCGCGCGCTGCGCATCCACGGCCGGGCCGGCAGCGGCGCGGCGGAGCTGGAGAAGGCGCTGGCCGCGCTGCTGGAGCGGGTGCAGCTCACCCCGGCCTCCCGCTATCTGGACGCCTTCCCGCACGAGCTGTCCGGCGGGCAGCGCCAGCGGGTGGCCATCGCCCGCGCCATGGCCGCCGATCCGCGGGTGCTGCTGGCCGACGAGCCGGTCTCCATGCTGGACGTCTCCATCCGCCTGGGCGTGCTCAACCTGCTGCGCGACCTGAAGGAGCGGCTGGACCTGGCGATCCTCTACATCACCCACGACATCGCCTCCGCCCGCTACTTCGCGGACGAGACGCTGGTGATGTACGCGGGGAGGATGGTCGAGGGCGGCGACAGCGAGACCGTCACCCAGCGCCCCGCCCACCCCTACACCCGGCTGCTGCTGGCCTCCGCCCCCGACCCGGACCGGGTCACCGGGGCCGCCGGAGACGGCGGGGACGCCGGGGACGCCGGGGAGACCGCCGACCCCTCGGCGAGCGAGCCGCCCAGCCTGATCTCGCCGCCCGCCGGCTGCCGCTTCCACCCGCGCTGCCCGCTGGCGATGGAGCGCTGCCGCGACCGGACCCCGCCGCGCTTCGACCTCGACGGCGGCCAGTGGGCGGCCTGCTGGCTGTACGACACCTCCGGGGACGTACCGGCCACCGGGAGCGCGCCGGCCGCCGGTACCGGACGGGGGTCCGCGTCGTGAAGTTCGTCCTCCAGCGCCTGGCCTTCTACCTGCTGACCGCCTGGGCGGCCATCACCATCAACTTCCTCATCCCCCGGCTGATGCCCGGCGATCCGGTGCAGTCGCTGCTCGCCCGCTACCAGGGCCAGCTCTCCAGCAAGTCCATCGCCTCCCTGGAGGCCCTCTTCGGGCTCGACCGGGACCGCTCGCTGTGGCAGCAGTACACCGACTACTGGGCCGGCCTGGCCCGCGGGGACCTGGGGACGTCGTTCACCTACTTCCCCACCCCCGTCTCGGAGGTCATCTCCCAGAGCCTGCCGTGGACACTGGCCCTGGTCGGCACCACGACCCTGATCAGCTTCCTGCTCGGCACCGGCATCGGCATCTTCGCCGGCTGGAAGCGCGGCTCCTGGCTGGACGGGCTGCTGCCGGTGACCACCTTCATCTCGGCCATCCCCTACTTCTGGCTGGGGCTGATAGCCATCGCGGTGTTCGCCGTGCAGTGGCCGCTCTTCCCCGCCTCCGGCGGCTACGACGCCTCCCTGGTGCCCTCCCTGAGCGGGGCGTTCGTCTCCAGCGCGCTGTACCACGCGGTGCTGCCGGGCGTGACGGTCGTGCTCAGCGCGATGGCCGGCTGGGTGCTGGGGATGCGGAACATGATGGTGACCGTCTCCTCCGAGGACTACGTGATGGTCGCCCAGGCCAAGGGGCTGCCCGAGCGCCGGGTGATGTTCTCCTACGCCGCCCGCAACGCGATCCTGCCCAACGTCTCCGGCTTCGCCCTCTCGCTGGGCTTCATCGTCGGCGGCACGCTGCTGGTGGAGATGGTCTTCTCCTATCCCGGCATCGGCTACGTCCTCTTCCAGGGCGTCGGCGCCAAGGACTACCCGCTGATGCAGGGCGTCTTCCTGATCATCACCCTCGCCGTGCTGGCCGCCAACCTCCTGGCCGACCTGCTGTACATGATCCTCGACCCGCGCACCCGGAAGGAGGGCTGACCCATGGCCGTACAGGCGTCCGAAAGCGCTGCTGTCACCGCCGTCCCCGCCGCCCCGCCCGCGGCCCGCCGCGACCGGCTGCGCTTCCTGCGCAACGGCAAGACCGCCACCGGGCTGGCGATCCTGGGCCTGTTCGTCCTGCTCGCCGTCGCCGGACAGTGGCTGGCCCCCCACGATCCGTCCGCGATGAGCGACGACGTGCTCCAGCCGCCCTCCTGGGAGCATCCGTTCGGCACCACGCAGACCGGCCAGGACATCTTCTCCCAGGTGCTGGTGGGCACCCGCGGGGTGCTCGTGGTGGGCTTCGTCGCGGGCTTCTTCGCGACGCTGCTGTCGGTACTGGTCGGGGTGAGCTCCGGCTTCCTGTCCGGCATCGGCGACGAGGTGCTCTCAGCGCTCACCAACATCTTCCTCGTCCTGCCCGGACTGCCGCTGATCATCATCATCGCCAGCTTCCTGCCGGACTCCGGCGACGTGATCATCGCGGTGGTCATCAGCCTCACCGCGTGGGCCTGGGGAGCGCGGGTGCTGCGCGCGCAGACCATGTCGCTGCGCGCGCGGGACTACGTCCAGGCCGCGCGGGCCACGGGCGAGTCCACCTGGCGGATCATCGTCTTCGAGATCCTGCCGAACCTGACCGCCGTCATCGCCTCCGGATTCGTCGGAACGGTGATCTTCGCGGTGCTGTCGGAGATCACCCTGGCCTTCATCGGCGTGGCCGACATCTCCCACTGGAACTGGGGGACCATCCTGTTCTGGGCGCAGAGCAACCAGGCCCTCGGCCAGGGCGCGTGGTGGTGGTTCGTGCCCGCCGGACTGTGCATCGCGCTGCTGGGCACGGCGCTGACACTGATCAACTTCGGCATCGACGAGTTCGTCAACCCCAGGCTGCGCACCGCCGTCCGCGTCCGCGGCGGGGCCCGGATGCGGGTCGGCTTCACCCCCGTCGCCCGCGCCCCGCGCGGCGGGGCGAAGTCCGCCAGGGACGCGCGGGAAGCGGGCGGGGCACGCGAGACCGAGGAGAGCACCGTATGAGCACATCGGCCACCTCCCCCGTGAGCGCCCCGCCGCACGCCGCGACGCGGCCGCCCGTGCTGGAGATCGGCGGGTTGTCCGTCGACTACGGCGTCGGGGACGGCGCGGTACGGGCCCTGCACGACGTGGACCTGACCCTGCGCCGCGGCGAGGTGCTGGGCCTGGCCGGCGAGTCCGGCTCGGGCAAGTCCACCCTGGCCTACGCCGTCACCCGGCTGCTCTCCCCGCCCGGGGTGATCACCGGCGGGGACGTGCGCTACCACCCGCGCGGGGGCGAGCCGGTGGACGTGCTGGCCATGACCCCGGGGGAGTTGCGGGCGTTCCGCTGGCAGGAGGTCTCCATCGTCTTCCAGGGGGCGATGAACTCCCTCAACCCCGTCCACACCGTGCGCACCCAGCTCACCGACGTGCTGAAGGCCCACCGGCCGCAGATGTCCCGGGCCGAGCGCGTCGGGCGGGCGCGGGAACTGCTGTCGCTGGTGGGCATCTCCCCCGACCGGCTGGGGGCCTATCCGCACCAGCTCTCGGGCGGGATGCGGCAGCGGGTGATGATCGCCATGGCGCTGGCCCTGGAGCCGGAGATCGTCGTCATGGACGAACCGACCACCGCGCTGGACGTGGTGATGCAGCGCCAGATCCTGCGACAGCTGGTGCGGCTGCGCGAGGAGCTGGACTTCTCGGTCGTCTTCATCACCCACGACATCTCGCTGCTGATCGAGTTCTCCGACCGGATCGCCATCATGTACGGCGGCCGGGTCGTGGAGCAGGCCGGGGCCGCCGAGATCTACCGCGACCCCCGCCACCCGTACAGCCACGGGCTGCTGCACTCCTTCCCCGCGCTGCACGGCCCGCGCCGCGAGCTGACCGGCATACCCGGCTCGCCGCCGGACCTGAGGGCCATGCCGTCCGGCTGCGCCTTCCACCCGCGCTGCCCGAAGGCCTTCGAGCCCTGCGGCCTGCGCACGCCCCACCTCGCGCCCGTGCCCGGTACCGGTACCGGCTCGGACACAGATACAGACACCGGCAACGACACAGAAACCGGCCGCAGCGTCGCCTGCTGGCTGAACGACGACCGCCGAGACGGAGAAGCATGACCGCCACCACTCCCGCATCCCCCCTGACCGCCCCCGCGCCCGAGCCGGTCGCCGGGCTGCCGGCGGACTTCCGCTGGGGGGTGGCCACCTCCTCGTACCAGATCGAGGGCGCGGTCGACGAGGACGGCCGCACCCCATCCATCTGGGACACCTTCTGCCGTGTGCCCGGAGCCGTGGCAGGCGGCGAGAACGGCGACACCGCCTGCGACCACTACCACCGGATGCCGCAGGACGTGGAGCTGATCGCCTCCCTGGGCGTGGACACCTACCGCTTCTCGCTGGCGTGGCCGCGTATCCAGCCGGGCGGGCGCGGGAAGGGCGACCCGCGCGGCATCGCCTTCTACGACCGGCTGGTCGACGAGCTGCTGGAACGCGGCGTCACCCCGTGGGTGACCCTCTACCACTGGGACCTGCCCCAGGAGCTGGAGGACGCGGGCGGCTGGCCGGAGCGCGACACCGCCCACCGGTTCGCCGACTACGCCCGGATCGCCCACGACGCCCTCGGCGACCGCGTCCGGCACTGGACGACGCTGAACGAGCCGTGGTGCTCGGCGGTGCTCGGCTACGACCAGGGGGTGCACGCGCCCGGCCGCCGCGACTTCGGCGACTCCATGCGGGCCGTCCACCATCTGCTGCTCGGCCACGGGCTGGCCGCGCGGCGGCTGCGCGCCGCCGGGAGTCCGCCCGAGGAGCTGGGCATCACCCTCAACCTGGGCACCGCCACCCCGGCGAGCGACGGCGAGGCCGACCGGGCCGCCGCGCGCCGCGCCGACGGGATGGGCACCCGGCTCTACCTGGACCCGCTGGTGCACGGGCGCTACCCGCGGGACGTGGTGGAGGACCTGGCCGCCCGAGGGGTGACCCTGCCCGTGGCGGACGGCGATCTGGAGGTGATCTCCACACCGCTGGACGTGCTCGGCGTCAACTTCTACTCCGGCCACGTCTTCTCCGGCACCGCCGAGGACGGCTCCACGACCGGTCGGGACGGGCTGCCGGTGACCCGGGTCGTCCCGCAGGGCCGGCCGCGCACGGCGATGGACTGGGAGATCGTCCCCGAGCGACTGACCGAGCTGCTGGTGCGGCTGCACGAGGACTACGGGCTGCCGACGGTGATCACCGAGAACGGCGCGGCCTTCGACGACGAGCCGGAGGCCGACGGCACGGTGCACGACGCCGACCGCACCGCCTATCTCGCCGACCACATCCGCGCGGTGGCGGCGGCCCGGAGCGCCGGTGCGGACGTGCGCGGCTACTTCGCCTGGTCGCTGATGGACAACTTCGAGTGGGCCTACGGGTACGCCAAGCGGTTCGGTCTGGTCCACGTCGACTACGCCACCCAGCGCCGGACCGTCAAGGACAGCGGGCTGTGGTACCGGGACACGGTCCGGCTGACCCGCCGGGCCGCCGGTCAGGCCGCCGGGGACCGGGCCGCCGAAGGCTGACGTCCGGGCGGGACACCGGTGCCCGCCGTGCCGGGGGCGGGCCCGGGCGGCGGCGCCGGCGGGCTGATCCCCGGCGACCTGCCCGCCGGCGCCGCCTGCACGCCCGCTCCCAGGGTCGCCTCCACCGCCTCCCGCGCGGCGGCGGCCAGCGCGCGTCGGCCGGGGTGGGCGCCGTGCGGCAGCGGCGGCAGTACGGTCACCTCGGCGACCAGGCCCCGGGCGGCGGCCACCCGGCGCAGCGAGGCGGCCAGTGTGTCGTCGCCGACGAAGGCCGGCCGCGTGTCCACCGTCTCCGCCGCGTCCGTGGAGCCCGGTCCGTGCGCCGCGCCGTGCGTCCGGTAGCGGATCGCCACCGGCTGCACGGGGACCCCGGCCTCCAGCGCGGCCTGGAACAGCGCAGCGCGGAACGGTCCGCGCTCCCTGCCGCACCGGGTGCTGCCCTCGGGGAAGGCCACCACGGTCGAGCCCGCGCGCAGGGCGGAGGCGACCTCCGCAACCGTCTCCGGCAGGCCCCTCAGCCGCTCGCGGTCGATGAACAGGGTGCCGCCGCGGGCGGCCAGCCGCCCCAGCACCGGATACCGTCCGACCTCCCGCTTGGCCACCATCCGGCCGGGCGCCACCGCGGCCAGCAGCGGTACGTCCAGCCAGGAGACGTGGTTGGCCACCACCAGCGCCGGGCCGGCGACGGGCCGGCCCGTGACGCGGACCCGCACCCCCAGCGCGGCGGCGATCGCCCCGCACCACCACCGCACCGGCACCGCGCGGCGGGCCGGGGCGAGGAGGCGCGCGGTCGGTGACAGCGCCACCCCCGCCGGCAGGACGGCGGCCAGGGCCGCCCAGCGCGCCGAACGGCGCAGCGCACCGGCGCCCGCCGGACGGCGGGGCAGGCAGCCGGCCACGGTGCAGGGCGAGATGGGGAACCACGGATTCGCCCGGGGGTCCGCCCCGTCCGGTGTGCCCATCGTCTCCCCCTTCCTCCCCTCGCCGGTGCCGTCAGGCCGGGAGAAGGGAGAGGAAGTGCCGCAGGTAGCGCGGGTTGGTGTCGCGCAGTGACAGCAGCACGTACAGGTCGGCGACGCCGAAGTCCGGGTCGTGGGCGGGCTCTCCGCAGACCTTCGCCCCCAGACGCAGATAGCCGCGCAGCAGCGGCGGCAGCGCGGTGCGGGGCGCGGCGCGCGGGGTGGTCCGGGCAATGGCGTGCGGCGCCGGCTCCACGCCCCCGACGCGCCAGGGCAGCCGGGGGCGCACCCGGTGCTCGGCGGGAGCCATGTGCCGCTCGGCGACCGCCGCCCACACGGCGGCGGCCGTCGCCCCGCCGTCGGCCAGCGGCAGGGAGCAGCAGCCGCCGAGCCAGTTGCGGCCGGTGCGCTCCAGATAGCGGGCTATGCCCGCCCACATCAGGGCGATGACGGCGCCGTCGCGGTGGCCGGGGTGGACGCAGGAGCGGCCCGCTTCCACCAGATCGCCGCGCAGGCCGGCGCCGTCCAGCAGCCCGTCCAGCTCGAACTCGGCCTCGGCGTAAAGCCGTCCGGCCACGCGTGCCCGCTCGGGCGGCAGCAGCCGGTAGGTGCCCACCACCTCTCCCGTCGCCCGCTCCCGCACCAGGAGGTGGTCGCAGTGGGCGTCGAAGGGGTCGGTGTCCAGGCCCGGTTCGGGACCGGCCAGGCGGGCGCCCAGCTCCCCGGCGAAGACCTCGTACCGCAGGCGCTGCGCGGCCCGTACGTCCGCCTCGTCCCGGGCCAGGGAGACGGTGTAGCCGTCTCCGCCGGGTGTGGAGGGCGGCGCGGAGGGCGGCGCCGGGGCCGGTGCGGGCGCGGAGGGCTGGGCGGGGAGGGTGGCGGGCACGGGTACGGCTGGCACGGCGGAAGCGGACACGGCGGGTCCTCCTGGTCCGGGCGGCGGCGGATCACCCGTCCCGCCGTGCGGCGGGACGGGCTCTCCCCCTTTCTTCGCCGGGCCGGCCGACCTGCGCGTGTCCGCTCCGGGGAGCGGGGGTGTGCGCCGGTTGAACACACGCCCCCGGCGCGTACGGGCCGGGGGCGGCGCCGCCGTCACCCTCCCGGTGCGCGGGGACATGAAACCGCCCGCCCCGGTCAAGGGATGGGGTGAGACTCATCAGACGGCGCGGCGGCGCCCGGCCGGAGGGACGGCGAGCGATGCGGACGATGCGGGCGGCGGGGGCTGCGGAGAACGGACGGAGCACGGGACGGAGCACGGGACGGCGGGCCGCACGGGCACGGGTGCGGATCCGGGCACTGGCGGCGCTGGTGGCGTGCGCCGCACTGCTGACGGGCTGCCCGGGGGCCGGAGACGGCGACGGCGACGGCGACGGGGGGCGGGAGGGCCGCTCCCCGTTCACCGGTGAGAGCGTGGCCGACGCCTCGGCGCCGGTGCTCGCCGTGAAGATCGACAACGTGGCGGCCGCACGCCCCCAGACGGGTCTGGAGCGGGCCGACATCGTCTATGTGGAGCAGGTCGAGTCGGGGCTGACCCGGCTGCTGGCCGTGTACTCCTCCGACCTGCCGCCCACCGTGGGCCCGGTGCGCAGCGCCCGGGAGTCCGACATCGAACTGCTGCGGCAGTTCGGTGAGCCGGCGCTGGCCTACTCCGGGGCGCAGTCGAAGCTGGTGCCGGTGCTGGAGGCGTCCCCGCTCCACCTGGTGCCGCCCGGTGAGGCGCCCGGCGCCTACTCGCGGAGCGCGGACCGCTCCGCCCCGCACAACATGTACCTGGATCCCCAAGCCGCCCTGCGCGAGGCCCCCGACGGGGTGAGCGGCGCCTCCGACATCGGCTTCCGCTTCGGCGCGGCGCCACAGGGCGGCCGGGCCGACACCGAGGAGGCCGTCCGCTTCCCGGCCGTCCGGTACGACTTCGTCTGGTCGGCCGAGTACGACCGCTGGCTGGTGTCCATCGACGGCCAGGAGGCGACCACCGCCGACAACGACCGGCTCGGGGCTCCCACGGTCGTCCTCCAGCGCGTGGAGATCCGCGACTCCCGTTTCAGGGACCGCGGCGGCAGCGTCAGCCCCTACTCGGAGACCGTCGGCTCCGGCGAGGCGACGGTGCTGCGCGGCGGCCGGGCGTACGAGGCCCGCTGGTCACGGCCGTCCGCGGAGAGCGGCACGGAGTTCACCACGCCGGAGGGCGACCCGATGACCTTCGCGGAGGGGCAGGTGTGGGTGGTGCTCGCCCCGCGCTGAGCCGCCCCGCCCCCACCGTGCCGTCCGGTTGTACCGACCCGCGGGGTCGCTGACGCGGCTGACGGGTGGTTGACCATCGGGCGCGGTGTGGCACCGGTGGTGGTTGTGGGTGTGGAGGAGGTCCGCCAGGGCTTCGATGCCGTGCGCGGCGAAGAAGGCGTTCGCGCGCTGCCGGAATGGGACACGAAGACCTCTGTCGTGGTGCTGTGTTGAAGTTGTCCGGCTTCAGGCGGAAGTGCGGGTCCGCCTCTCGGTTCCTGCGAACGTGCCTCGGCCGACGGTTGTCGGCCACCTGGTCGATCGCCACCCGGGGGCCCGGGGGCGGGCCCGCCCTGGCGGGAGGAGCCGTCCGTGGTCAGTTACGGCGGACGGCCCAGACGGTGCGCTCAGTGCGTACCGTCAGGTCGTCGCGGCGCAGGATGCTGTGCGGGCTGCTGGTGTCGAGGAGCCGGTCGAGCGCGGTGAGGTCCTCGGGGGAGAGTCTGTCTGCGACGACGCTGCGGATGCGCTGCAGGACGCCGGTGGCGTAGCGGCCGATCGCTTCGCTGCGAGAACCTTCGAGGTTCACGGCGATGACGCGTTCACCCTCGACGGTGAATCCGGCGGCGGTCAGCATCGGGCCCCAGTCGGCGCCGCGGTGGGGCATGTGTCCGGTTTGGCGGCGGCCGGCTGCGGCGTGGACGCGCTCTTCCAGGCCGGGCCGGTCCGCGGGGGCGTTTTCGGGCAGGAAGCGGGGATGGCCGGCCAGTTCGACGACGGCGAACAGGCCGCCCGGCGCGAGCGTGTGGTGGACGGTGCGCAGCGCGCGGTCGGGGCAGGCCATGTGGTGCATCGAGGCCGACGCCCATACCAGGTCCGGTGAGCCGAGGTCGGGCCAGGCGGCCTCGTCGAGGTCGGCCTGCACGGTGTGCACGCGCTCCTGGACGCCGAGGGAGCACGCCTTGGCCCGCAGGCGCTGAAGGTGTTCGGCGGACGCGTCGACCGCGGTGACATGCGCGTCGGGGAAGCGGTCGAGGAGGGCGAAGGTGCCCGCGCCCGTGCCACAGCCCAGATCCACGATGTGGCGTGGGTCGGTCTGCAGCGGCAGCCATGCGGTGATCGAGGCGGTGTGCTCGGCGAGGACTTCGGCGTCCAGGTCGAGGATCTCCGACTGGCAGCCGGCTCCGTGCTCGTGGTGGTGACCGTGCGAAGCACCGTGGTGGGGGGTGTGCGTGTGTGCGTGGCTCATGTTCTTCACGCTAAGACGGATATGCGCCTGCGGCATGCAGTGTCCCAATCTACGCAAGACGATGGCCGGAGGCGCTGCCCGACGCGCAAGAGGTCACCGCCGCGGAGGCCGCCACGCGGCCCGCGCCGTCATTCGGGGGCACCCTGAGCGTCGTCGCCGTCGCCCTGGTGGCCGCGGCGGGCGTCGCGGTCGAAGATGCCCAGGATCTCGCAGGGCCCGCCCTCGGCGCCGATCGCGTGCGGCATCATCGTGGGGAACTCGGCGGCCTGGTTGGCCTCGAGGCGGAAGCTGCGGTGACCGAGCATGAGGGTGGCCGTGCCGGACAGGACGACGAGCCATTCGCGCCCCGGGTGCGCACGCATGCGCGCCGGG
Source organism: Streptomyces mangrovi (assembly GCF_900114215.1). GTDB lineage: Bacteria > Actinomycetota > Actinomycetes > Streptomycetales > Streptomycetaceae > Streptomyces > Streptomyces barkulensis. Next base: position 176,374 of record NZ_FOSG01000007.1, read on the forward strand.
TTCCCGGGGGGCGGCTCGGTCATGCGCTGGCGCACCACGCTCATCCCCGGGTCGGCCTTGATGCTCCAGCGCATCCGACCGTGGGCGCCGTCGATCGTCGGGCTGGTGACGACGTCGTCGGCGGCGGTCTCCACGAGCTGATCCAGCGTGGTGCCCAGGGCGCGGGCGAGGGTGACCAACTGGTCCAGTGCGAGGCGGCGCCGGCCGTTCTCGATGCGGCTCAACGAGGACTGACTGAGGTGGGCGCGGGAGGCCAACTCCTCCAGGGACCAACCCTGCGCCACCCGCAAGGCGCGGATGCGTTTGCGTACGAGGCTGTCCAGATCTCCGTCTTCTTGCGTCATGAGCAACAGTGTATGCCTTCACAGCAAGCCAGGTTTAGCGTCGTGCGGAGACGGTCCGCAACGTCTGGGACCAGTGCACGAGAAAGGCAGGAGGCCATGGCTGTGACAACTTCTCCGTACGCGAGTGACGCACTGCCCGATGGGGCCGTCGACGTCGTGGTGATCGGTGGCGGCGCCGCGGGGCTGAACGGTGCGCTGATGCTCGCCCGCTCCCGCCGCTCGGTCGCCGTGATCGACAGCGGCTCCCCGCGCAACGCGCCGGCAGAGGCCGTGCACGGCTTCATCGTTCTGGACGGCACCCCGCCCCCCGAGGTCCTTCGGCGGGGCCGGGGGCAGGTACGCCGGTACGGAGGACGCGTCGTCTTCGGCGAGGTGGCCTCGGCCGAGCCCGCCGCCCCGTCGAAGGACGGGGATCTGCGGTTCACCATCGCCCTGGCCGGCGGCCGGAGCGTGACCGCGCGCCGAGTCCTGGTGGCCACCGGCCTCAAGGACGTGCTGCCCGAGATCCCCGGCCTCGCCGAGCACTGGGGCCACGGCGTGGTGCACTGCCCGTACTGCCACGGCTGGGAGGTACGCGATGAGCCCATCGGCGTCCTCGCCACCGGCCCGGCCTCCATCGGCCACGCACTCCTGTTCCGGCAGCTGACCGAGGACCTGACCTACTTCACCCAGGGCATTCACCTGGATGAGGCCACCCGCGCCCGCTTCGCCGCCCGCAACATCCGCACCGTCGACACCCCGGTGCAGGAGGTCGTCAACAACGAGGACGGCACCCTTGCCGGCGTGCGCCTGACCGACGGTCAGGTCGTGGCCCGCCGCGCCCTGGCCGTCGCCACCCGGATGGAAGCCCGCACCGAGGGCCTGGACGGCCTGAAGCTGCCGATGGAGGACCTGCCCGACAACATGGGCCGCCGCTTCGCCTCCGGCATGGCCGGCACCACCGAGGTGCCGGGCGTGTGGGTGGCCGGCAACGCCACCGACCTCACCGCCCAGGTCGGCGCTTCCGCAGCGGCCGGCGCCCTGGCCGGCGCCCACATCAACAGCCTGTTGGCCACCGCAGACACCGACGCGGCCCTCGCCGCAGCCCGGGGCGGGACTCCCGCCCTCTGACATCCGGCGCGGCACCGGCCGCCGCACGCCCTCGGTGCGTGCGGGGCCCGGGCCCCGCACACCCTCCTTCACCCGGCGACCGGCCCTGCTCCGGCGCCGACCCGGCATGCCCGTTTTGAGAGGAATCCATGAGTGCGAACCAGCCCGTACAGGCCACGCCGACCGACGGCGGGGGTGCCCCCGATGCGCGTCGGCTGCGCTCGGTCCTGATCACCGTCTCGATCGCCCTGATGGCGGTCATCGCCTCGGTGACCGGGCTGAACGTCGCGCAGACCCACATGGCCGTGGAATTCGGCGCCTCCCACAGCACGGTCCTGTGGATCATCAACATCTACACCCTTGCCCTGGCCGCGCTGCTGCTGCCGCTCGGCGCCCTGGGTGACCGCCTGGGCCGCAAGCCCGTGCTCGTGGCCGGGCTGGCGGTCTTCGGCATCGCCACCGTGGTCGCCGCCCTGGCCCCGACAACGGGGGTGATGCTCGCCGCGCGCGCGGTCAGCGGCATCGGCGCCGCGATGATCATGCCGATCACACTGGCCGTCATAACCTCCACCTTCCCCGAGGAGCAGCGCGGCAAGGCGATCGGCGTGTGGACCGGCGTCGCCGGAGGCGGCGGCATCCTGGGCATGTTCCTCGCCGCGCTCCTCGTCGACGTCGCCGACTGGCGCTGGCTGTTCGTCCTGCCCGTGGTCCTGATCCTCGTGGCTCTGGCCATGACGCCGAAGTCGGTTCCCAACTCCCGCGATACCTCAGCCCACCGATTCGACACCGTCGGCGCCCTTGTCTCCGTGATCGCCGTGACCGGCCTCATCCTCGTCCTGCAGGAAGGCCCCGAACGCGGCTGGACCGCCCCCGCAACACTGATCAGCCTGACCGTCGGCCTCATCGCCGCCACCGGCTTCGTGGCCTGGGAGCTGCACCGCCGCGACGCCTCCCTGCTGGACGTGCGCCTGTTCCGGGAGCGCGGACTGTCAGGCGGCTCGCTCACCCTGCTGGTGGTCTTCGGTGTCCAGGCAGGCATCGGCGTGGTCCTCTTCCCGTTCTTCCAGGCCGTACTCGGCTGGTCGGGCCTGCTGTCCACGGTTGCGATGATGCCCATGGCCGTCGCGATGATGACGGCCTCCGGCCTGGCCCCCAAGCCGGCCGCAGGGATCGGCGCACGCTCGACCATGGCCCTGGGCATCGCACTGGCCGGCGTCGGCATGGCACTCATGGCGCTGTTCGTCTCCGCCAGCGGCGGCTACCTCTCCGTCCTGCCCGGCCTGCTCGCCATGGGCGTCGGCATGGGCCTGTCGATGACCCCGTCCACGGAGGCCATCACCGCCTCCCTGCCCCGCGAGGAGCAGGGCGTCGCTTCCGCCCTCAACGACGTCACCCGCGAGTTCGGCACCGCACTCGGCGTCGCCCTGCTCGGCGCACTCGTATCCGCCGGCTACCGCAACGCCATCGACGACAAGCTGCACGGCATCCCCCAAGGCGCCGCGGACACCGCCCGGGAAGGCGTCGCCAACGCCGTCGAAGCGGCGGGCAGCACCGGCCCGCACGCACAGGACCTGCTCCGTGCAGCCCACGAGTCCTTCGTCGACGGCTGGCAGCAGGCCATGTGGGCAGGCGCCGCCATCATGGGCGCCCTACTCGTCTACATCGCCCTCCGAGGTCCCCGTAACACCCCCTCCGCGGTCGCGGACGAGACGGACCCCGCCGAGGCTGTCTCCGCCGGCTGACCGCACAGGAGCCGGGTCACGGCCGGAAGCAAACGGCAGAGCCACCCCGCCCACTGTCAACAACGCTCGTGGTCGATACACCAGTCCGGGGCGGTGTGGCGCCGCAGGACGGCGCGCAGGTCGGCCTCGAAAGCGTCGTAGCGGGCGCGCAGCGCCGCACCCGGCCAGTCATAGGGCAGCAGGGCGGCCGGGAGCAGGGGGTCGGCGAGCAGATGGCGCAGGACGGCGGCCGAGACGGTGAAGCGCCGGGCCGGGTCGCCGGCCTCGGCCGCGGCGTCGGCGGCGGCCGCCAGGGCGCGGGCCCGCGCCGCCCAGCCGTCCAGGTCCCACAGCGCGGCGGCCAGTTCGGCCGGGTCGCCGTCGGGGGCGCCGGTCAGCAGGGTGCACTGCTCGACGACGACGGGCGGCCGGGGCCGCAGCAGGTTGGCGGGGCGCAGCCAGGTGCCCTCGCGCAGTTCGGCCAGGCGCAGGGCGGCCATGGCCCGGCGCAAGGCGCCCCGGTCGGCCGCGTCCCGGCGCTCGGCGGTGACGACGGCGATCTCCCACTCGCCGCGCCACTCGCGGGTGCGGGGCGCGCGGCTGTCGTCCTGGCGGGCCTGGCGCTCCAGCAGGCGCGCGGTGAGGCCGTACGCGCCGTCGGCGGTCTGGGCCAGGTCCCCGGCCGCGACCATCCGCGACAGCGCCACCCGTACCGTGCCCTCCGCGATCCCGAAGAGTTCGCCGACCCGCACCAGGGCCCTGGCGGGCAGGGCGGGCGGGTGATGGCCGAGCAGGGTGCTGAGCACGACCGAGCGGGCCGTCAGGGGGCGCAGGGCGAGCTCCCGGGCACCGCCGGTTCCGTCCGGACCGGCTGCCCCGGCTGTGCCGTCTGTACCGGCTGTGCCGTCTGTGCTGTTCATGGGCAGTGCGATCCTAAGCCCTCTCCGTCATTACAGTCTTCCACCACACGCATGGGATCTGTAATGTCGAAGCACGGGCACCGCCGCCCGCCGCCGTCCCCGCCGGAGGTCGCCGTGAGCGCCACCCATGAAGTGATCAACCAGCCCCCGCCGCTGACCGGCTTCACCGCCGCGGACGATCCGGCCGTGTTCGAGGCCCTGCACCGCCACGGCGCGCGGTGGGGCGAGGCCCAGGTGCGGGAGCTGGGCGCGCTGGCCGGCACCCCCGAGGTGCAGGACTGGGCCCGGATGGCGGAGGAGGTCCCGCCCCGCCTGCGCACCCACGACCGCTACGGCCACCGTGTGGACGAGGTGGAGTTCCACCCCGCCTGGCACCGTCTGATGGCCACCGCCGTCGAACACGGGCTGCACGCCGCGCCCTGGGCCGACGGCCGCCCCGGCGCCCATCTGGTGCGCGCCGCCAAGTTCTATCTGTGGTCCCAGGCCGAGGCCGGGCACGGCTGCCCGGTCTCCATGACGTACGCGGCCGTCCCCGCGCTGCGCGCCCGGCCGGAACTGGCCGCCGCCTACGAGCCGCTGCTGACCGCCCGCTCCTACGACTTCGGGCTCCGGCCCCCGCTGGACAAGTCCGGGCTGATCGCGGGCATGTCGATGACCGAGAAGCAGGGCGGCTCGGACGTGCGGGCCAACACCACCGAGGCCGTCCCCGCCGGCGACGGCGCCTACCGGCTCACCGGCCACAAGTGGTTCACCTCCGCCCCGATGAGCGACGTCTTCCTGGTGCTGGCCCAGGCCCCCGAGGGCCTGACCTGCTTCCTACTGCCGCGCGTACTGCCCGACGGCACCCACAACGCCATGCACCTGCAGCGTCTGAAGGACAAGCTGGGCAACCGCTCCAACGCCTCCTCCGAGGTCGAGTACGACCGGGCCGTGGCCTGGCCGGTCGGCGAATTGGGTCGCGGGGTGCGCACCATCGTGGAGATGGTCAACATGACCCGTCTGGACTGCGTCCTGGGCACGGCCGCCGGGATGCGCGCCGGGCTGCGGCAGGCCCTGCACCACACCGCCCACCGGCGGGCCTTCGGCGCCAGGCTGGCCGACCAGCCGCTGATGCGCTCGGTCCTGGCCGACCTGGCGGTGGAGTCGGAGGCCGCCACCACCCTCGGGCTGCGGCTGGCGGCGGCCGTGGACGCCGCCCACGCCGGGGACGAGCGGGAGGCGGCCTTCCGCCGCCTGGCCCTGGCCGTGTCCAAGTACTGGGTGTGCAAACGCGGCAGCGCGCACGCCGCCGAGGCGCTGGAGTGCCTGGGCGGCAACGGCTACGTGGAGGAGTCGGGCATGCCGCGCCTGTACCGCGAGGCGCCGCTGCTGTCGATCTGGGAGGGCTCGGGCAACGTCGCCGCCCTGGACGTGCTGCGCGCCCTGGACAGGGAGCCGGCCGGGCTGGACGCCGTACTGGCGGAGGTGGACGCCGCCGCCGGCGCCGACGCCCGTCTGGACGCGGCCGCCGCCGGGGTGCGGGCCATGCTGCCGGAGCTGAAGGACCCGGTCGGCGCACAGCTGCGCGCCCGCGCCTTCGCCGAGCGCCTGGCACTCGTCCTCCAGGGCAGCCTGCTGGTGCGCCACAGCCATCCGGCCGTCGCCGACGCGTTCTGCGCCTCCCGGCTGGGCGGGGAGTGGGGGCACGCCTTCGGCACGCTCCCGGCGGGCGCGGACCTCACGGCGGTCCTGGACCGGGTCCGCACCGGGTGACGGAGGCGGCCGCCGTGGCCGGGAGCCGGCCTACCGGCAGGTGCGGCGCCAGGCGTCCAGGCCGAGGCGCTTGCGGATGGAGCTGAGGCCCAGGCGGCGCGAGGTGTCGCAGAACTCCTGGGGGTTCAGGGCGTATTCGGCGTGGAAGACGGCCTTGCCGCGCTCGGTGAACGGGGCGAGCTTCGCGCACTCGCCGAACTCGGCGCACTCCTCGTTGACCGCGAAGTCGAAGTCGTCCACCAGCTGCGGGATCTGGTCGAGGTCGTTCTTCAGACCGACCGACAGCCCGCGCCGGTGGGCGAGTCCGGCGACCATGCGGTTGAAGGCGAGCTGGTCGCCGGCGGTGAGGGGGAAGCCGGTGTCGTTGCGGTAGCCGTCCAGGAGGTCGGGCTCGACGGCGTCGAAGCCCTTCTCGGCGCACATGTCGACGCGGGCCGCCAGGATCGGGCGCAGCACGTCCAGGCGGCGGATGTCCACCCAGCGCTCGCCGGGCCAGCCGTTGCCCCGGCCCAGCACCTGCGGCGGGTAGTCGTCCCGGTCGGGGCGGAAGTCCTCCCAGGCGCCGGCGTTGAGGTAGCAGATCACCTTCCGGCCGCGGGCGTGGAGGGCGGCGACGGTGTCCGCGCCGTTCTCGAAGCCGTCGATGTCGAAGACCTCGGCGTCCACGCCGAGGTCGACGCGGCCCTGGAGCTGCCACTGCCAGGTGGTGCCGGGGGCCGGGCGCCAGCGGTTCCGCTGCGGTGAGGCGTCGCCGGGCGGCGTCCGGTCGGGCGCGGCGGTGTCCGGTGCGGTGGCTTCCGGTGCGGTGGCTTCCGGTGCGGTGGCTTCCGGTGCGGCGGTGTCCGAGCAGGCCGCCGTGAGCAGCAGCAGGAGGAGACAGAGCAGTTGGGCGGCCGGGCGGCCGGGGGTGAAGCGGGTCACGGGGTGATCCTCCCGCAGCCGAGCACGGGCCGGGGCGTCGAGCGCCACGGGTTGGCCCCCTCCCCCGGCACCGCGCAGTGCACCGCCGCGCCGCGCTCGTGGGCGGCGCGGGCCGCCTCGGCGGCCAGGCGGTCCGGTACGGCGTACACCAGATGGCAGAAGCGGTGCGGCGGGTGGCCGCGGGTCCAGGCGGGCACGCCGGCGCGGCGGTACTCCTCCCAGCGCCCCTCGAAGGTGACCAGCACATCGGCCAGGTGCGCGTATCCGGGGTCGGGGTGGACACCGGGGTTGAGGACGACGGTGGACGCCCCCAGCAGCCGGGCGGCCCGCACCGTGCGCCGGTAGCCGGGCAGGTGATCCGCTCCGGCCGCCGCGCGGTCTAGGAAGGCCCCGTCCGTGCCGTACCAGCGCCGGTGGCGGCGCACGTCGCGGAGCACGGCACGCGGCGGGCGCGCGCCGTAGGCGGTGTCCACGTATCCCAGCAGCGGCACCCCGGCGCCCCGCAGCCGGGCCGCCGCCGCGGCGAGGGCCGGGTCGGGGCGCGGCCCGGGGCCGTCGGCGGCGTTGACGACCACCGCGTACAGCCGCCCGGCGGCCCGGACCGCCGCCTCCCACGCCCCCGGATCGACGGCCGGGTGGACGTACAGCGGTACGAGCAGATGACCCCGGTCCCGTGAGCCCCGTACGGCGGCGGGCGCCGGGGCGCTCCCCCAGCGCCCCGCGCCCCCCGTGCGTCCCGCGCTCATACGTCGGCCGCCCGCGCCCACAAGTCGGCAAGGGACTCCTCCAGGGTGTGCCCGGGCCGCCAGCCCAGTGCCCCGGCGGCGGCCGTGACGTCGGCCTGCTGCCAGGCGACGGCGGCCGAGCGGGCCGAGTCCGCGCCCTTCTCGTCGATCCGGCCGCGGAAGCCGGCCGCCGCGGCCAGGCCCTCGGCCACGTCCCGCACCGCGCGGGCGGCGCCCGCGGCGATGTTGAGCACCGGCGGCAGCGGCCCGGGGGCGAGGGCCGCGATGGTCGCGGCACGGGCGATGTCGCGGGGGTCGACGAAGTCGCGGTACGCCGAGAGGTCGCCGACCCGCACCGCCCCGTCCGGTCCGGCCCGGCGCAGTTCGGCGGCGAGCCGCCCGGGCAGGGAGGCGGCCGGCGCGCCGGGGCCCACGGGGTTGAACACCCGCAGCACCACCGCGTCCAGGCCGGAGCCGGTGACGGCCAGGGTGCCGGCCAGTTTGGCGGCGCCGTAGATTCCCACCGGGCGGGTGGGGTGGTCTTCCGCCAGGGGGCGGCCGGGCTCTCCCGGCCCGTACTCGGCGGCCGAGCCGAGGTGGACCAGGCGGGCGCCGGGCGCGGCCTCGCGCAGGGCCGCGCAGAGCGCGGCCGGGCCGCGGGCGTTGACCCCGGTGAGGTGGAGGGCGTCGCCGCCGACGGCGCCCGCGCAGTTGACCACGGCGTCCGGCCGTACCCGCCGGAGCAGGGAGGCCAGTTCGGCGGGGGTGGCGGTGGCCAGGTCCACCGTCAGGTCCACGGGCGGAGCCATGGACGCAGCCACGGACGAAGCCACGGACGGAGCCGCGGGCGGACCGGCACCGGCCGCGCCCGCACCCGCGGCGCGGCCCGCGCCGAGCACCCGCACGCCCGGCTGGGCGCGCAGGTGCCCGGCGGTGTGCCCGCCCAGATAGCCGGTGGCCCCCAGGACGAGTACGCGCATGGTCTCCGGTCACGCTCCCCTGATCAACTGGCCGCGGCGGGCGGTGAACTCGGCGTTGGCGCGGTCGTAGTCGTCGGGTCTTCCGATGTCGAGCCAGTAGCCGCCGAAGTCGTAGGCGTGCGGCGGGGTGCCGTCCGCCAGCAGGTCGAGCACCACCTCGTCGAAGCCCAGCGGCAGCCCGGGTGTGTAGCGGGCCAGGGCGGCGCGCGAGACGCCGTACACGCCCATGGAGACCCGGTAGTCCATGGTGGGCTTCTCGGCGAAGCCGGTGACGCGCCCGGACTCGGTGCTCAGCACGCCGAAGTCGATGGAGACGGTGCGCACATGGGTGGCGATGGTCAGCGGCGCCCCGCAGTCCCGGTGGCCGCGCAGCACGTCGCCGAAGTCGAGGTCGGTGAGGATGTCGCCGTTCATCGCCAGGAAGTGCTCGGGCAGCCGGTCGAGCATCGTCAGCAGCGGGCCCATGGTGCCCAGCGGGCTGTCCTCGGTGGTGTAGTCGACGCGCAGGCCCCACTGGGAGCCGTCGCCGACGTAGGCGCGGATGATGTGGCCCAGGTGGCCGATGGCCAGGGTGCAGCTGGTGAACCCGGCCGAGGCGAGCTGGCGCATCACGATCTCCAGGATCGCGTGCTGGTCGCCGATGGGCACCAGCGGCTTGGGCAGGGCCGTGGTGTACGGGCGGAGCCGGACTCCCTTGCCTCCGGCCATGATGACTGCGTGCATCGGTGCTGTCCTCTCCGTGGGGACGGGTGGCGGATCGTGCGTGACGGATCGCGTGCGACGGACGGCGGGACGTGACGGACGGCGGAGCTCGTCGGCGGGCTCGGTGACGGGTGCGGCGGGTGCGGCGGCTCCGCGGCGAGTGCTGTGGCAGGCGCCGCGGCAGACGCCGCGGCGGGTCAGACGTTGTAGAGGTCGGTCTTGTAGCGGGCGAGGTTGGCCGGGTCGCGGAAGAACTCGATCGTGCGGGCCAGTCCTTCCTCCAGGCTGTGGGCCGGCGCCCAGCCGGTGGCCGCCCGCAGCCGGCCGGCGTCGCAGACCAGCCGCATCACCTCGGAGTCGGCGGGGCGCACCCGCTTCTCGTCCTGGACGACCTCGACCTCGGCGTCCATGAGCTTGCCGATGAGGGCCACCAGGTCGCCGACGGATATCTCGCCGCCGGTGCCGGCGTTGAGGGTGCGTCCGACGACGGCCCCGGCGGGCGCGGTGCCGACGGCCAGGAAGGCGGCGGCGGTGTCCTCCGCATAGGTGAAGTCGCGGGTGGGGCGCAGGTCGCCCAGGGTGATGGTGCGCTTCCCGGCGGCGAGCTGGCCGATCACGGTAGGGATGACGGCGCGCATCGACTGGCGCGGCCCGTAGGTGTTGAAGGGCCGCAGGGTGACCACGGGGGTGCCGAAACTGGCGTGGTAGCTGTCGGCGAGCCGGTCCCCGCCCGCCTTGGACGCGGCGTAAGGGGACTGGGTGTTGATCGGATGGTCCTCGGTGATCGGCACCGTCCGCGCGGTCCCGTAGGTCTCGCTGGTGGAGGTGTGCACCAGGCGCGGGATCTCCAGGTGGCGCACCGCCTCCAGCACGTTGAGGGTGCCGGTGACGTTGGTCTCCACATAGCTGTGCGGGGCGCGGTAGGAGTACGGGATCGCGATGAGCGCGGCCAGGTGGTAGACGGCCTCGGCACCCCTGACCAGTCCGTTCACCGAGCCGGGGTCGCGGACGTCGCCGAGGACGACCTCCACCTCGTCCAGCACCTCCTTCGGCAGGGTCTCCAGCCAGCCGAAGGAGGAGAAGGAGTTGTACTGGACCATCGCGCGCACCCGGTGGCCGGCGGCGACGAGCGCCTCGACCAGGTGTGAGCCGATGAATCCCTCCGCGCCGGTGACGGCGGCCGTCCGAGGTGCGGGGGCTGGTCCGGGCGTGGTCGCGGGCGTGGTCGCGGATGCTGGTGTGGTCATGGGCGTGCTCCGTTTCCTTCCGGGTCGGCGGTTGCCTGTGAAGCGGTGGTGCGGGCGGTTCAGCGGTGGGTGGTGATCCGGCCGAGCAGTGTCGCGGCGGCGGCGAGCAGGACGAGAGCGGCGGCGGCGCAGACGGCCGTCAGGACGGTGTCCGGCCCGGGCGGCCCGGGGTGGAGCCACAGCGGTGCGGCGGCGCAGAGCGCGGCGGCGGCCGCCGTCACCGCCGCCGGGGTCCGGGCGGCGCCGAACGCCTGGAGCAGCAGCCCGGTCCACAGCACCGCGCCGAGGGCGAGGACGGCCGGCAGCCGGGCGGGGTCGGCGGGCGGTCCGCCCGGCCACAGCGCGGCGGTGGCCAGTACGAGGGCGGCCAGGGCGGCGAGGTAGCCGGCCAGGCACACCCCCAGGGCTCCTGCCGCCCGCCACCGCAGACCGGCTGCGGTGGTGCTGCGGGCGAGGGCGGCCAGCGCCAGGGAGCGGCAGCGGTACAGCAGCCATTCGGCCGCGCCCATGCTGAGGGAGAGGGCGACCACCACCGGCCCGGCCTGCGCCGCGCCCGCGCCGTGCCACAGCGTCCCGCCCAGGGCGGCCAGGGCGGTCAGCACTCCGCAGCCCAGGCCGAAGAGCCCGTAGGGCACGGACGCCCGCCGCGCGGGGAGCGCACCGCCCGCCGCCGCGCCTCCCTCCTCCGCGCCCCCCGTACCGTCGCGTGCGGCCCGTACGGTCTCGCGCACCGCCGCCGCCACCGCCGCGCAGGCGGCGGCGGCCGGCAGGGCGGCCCGCACCGCCGCCCGCACCGCCTCCGGCACGGCCTCCGGCGGCAGCAGCGTCAGCGCCGCCGCGCCGAGGGCCAGGGGCAGCAGGGCGAACAGCAGCAGCCGTTCGCGGGCCAGGACGAGCAGGACGGTGGCCGCCGCCAGGTAGACCGCCTGGCCCGCCGCGAAGAGCAGCGCCGCGCCGGGCGCGGGCAGCGGCGCCGCGGTCGCCAGGGCCGCCGCCAGGGCGATGGGCGCCCCCGCCGGTGCGCCCGCCCGCAGCACCCGTCCCGCCGCCGCGCGGCCGCCCGCCGCCAGGGCGGCGTACGCGCGGTGGGCGAGCGCCTGGTTCCAGGCCCAGGCCGCGAGCGCGGAGGCGGCCAGCGCCCCCGTGCCGGCCGGGAGGCCGAGCCGGTCCGGCGGCCCGGTGAGGAAGGGTGCGGCCAGCGCGTAGCCGAGCCCGGGGAGGGTGAACACCAGGCCGCGCAGCAGCGCGGTGCCCGGGTCTCCCCGCCACGGGTCGGGGGCGGGCGGGGGTTCGGGGAAGGCCCGCGGGACCCGGGCGAACAGTTCGGCGGCGGCCTCGAAGGTGTCGCGGCGGCCGTAGCGGCGCTGGATCTGCTCGCCGGTCAGGCCCTCGGACTCCAGGTGGGCCGCGATCTCGTCCGGGTGGACGGCCGCGGCGCACACCTCGGCCAGCTCCTCGGCCAGCGCGTCCAGCGGGTCGGCCGCCCAGCTCGGCCGCCGCCGGCTCCGGGCGGCCGGGGCGGTGCGGCCGGGTGACCCCTGTGGCGGGGGCGCGCCGGGGACGAGTCTGAGCGTTCCGCTCACCGGGCGCCCCCCGAGGCTCCCCAGGCTCCCGCGGCCAGCGCCATGCCGGACGTCTGCGCGCCCGACTCCCTGCCGGGGAAGGCGAGTTCGCGGTAGATGTCGCGGAAGGCGCTGATGGTCTGCCGGAGGGTGAACTGCTCGATCACCCGCAGCCGGGCGCCCTCGCCCATCCGCGCCCGCTCGCCGGGGTCCCTCAGCAGCCGCAGCGCGGCCCGCGCCATGGCCGCCGGGTCGCGCGGCGGTACGACCAGTCCGCACTCCCCCACCGCCTCGCGCACCCCGCCCACGTCCGTGGAGACGGTGGCGCGTCCGCAGGACATGGCCTCGATCAGGGTGAAGGGGAAGCCCTCGCTGACGCTGGAGAGCATCACCGCGTTCCCGGCGGCGTAGGCGTCGCGGATGTCCTCCACGCGTCCTTCGAAGGTCACGCCCCCGGCCGCCCCCAGTTCGGCGGCGAGGGCCTCCATGCTCGCCCGGTACGCCTCCGCGCCGCGCGGGGTGCCGCCGAAGATCCGCAGCCGTGCGGCGGGGATCTCCTTCCTGACCAGGGCGAAGGCCCGGATGAGGGTGGCCAGGTCCTTGATGGGGTCGATGCGCCCGGCCCAGCTCAGCGTCGGCTGCTCCGGTTCGGGGCCGGCGGGCGGGAACGCGGTGGGGTCGACGCCGTTGTAGACGGTGCGTATTCGCTCCGGCGGGGTGCCGCCGTGCTCCTCCCAGCGCCGGTTGTAGCGGTTGCCGGGAGTGACCAGCGCGGCGCGCCGGTAGCCCTCCTCGGCCAGCAGCCGGTACAGGCCCAGCAGCAGCGCCTTGACCGGCCAGCGGTACGGCTCGGCGCGGCTGCCCAGATAGCGTTCGCGCAGGTAGACGCCGTGCTCGGTGAGCAGGAACGGTACGCCGTGGCGATGGTGGGCCACCAGGGCCGGCAGGGTGGCCAGTCCGCCGCTGACCGCGTGGGCGACCCCGTCGGTGACCGGGGGCGCGGCCAGCGGGCGCAGGGCGTGCTCCAGCAGGTCGACGCCGGTCAGCGCGTCGTGCAGGGTCGGCCGGGCGGCGGCGGTGGTCAGGTGGGGCCGGTTCCACAGGCGGGCGAGGGCGCGGGCGGCGGCCTCGGTGCGCAGGGCGGGCGAGAGGACGCCCCGGGAGGCGTACCCGGCCATCGCGTGGAGTCCGGCGGGGAACAGCCCCTCGGCCTGCGGGTCGAGGAGGGCGAGGAGGAAGTCCTCCAGTGCGGTGAGGAAGCGGCGCAGCTCCCGGCCGCGCGGGGCACTGCCGGGCGGGGGCGGGCCCCACAGCGGCAGGGTGTGCGTCTGCCGTACGTGGGCGGGCGTCCGCCAGGCCGGGCGCTCGCGCCCGGTGCCGGTGACGGCGATGACGCGGAAGTCCACGTCGGGCATGCCGTTGACCAACTGGTCGCACCACACGCTGACTCCGCCGTGGCTGTGGGGATAGGTGCCCTCGGTGAGCAGGGTCACCGAGGGGGTGCCGAAGCACGGTCCGGCCGGCTGCCTGTGCATGGCGGTTCGTTGTCTCCAGGAGGGTGGGGAAACGAGCGGTCCGGTGTCACGGGCGGGTCAGCGCACGGTGGTGTCCCCGGGGCCGTAGGGCACGGGGTCCGTGGTTCCGGCGGGCACCTCGGTCCGCCCGGCGGGTTCCCTGAATCCCTGTGCGTCCGGGGTGAGCAGTCCGCAGACCTCCTCCAGGAGGCCGAGGAGGTCCAGCAGGCTCAGCAGTTCCGGAAGGCAGCGGGGGTCCTGCTCCCGCGGGGCGTCCGGCTCCTGGGGGTTGTCGGGGTTCTCCGGCTCCAGCGGGGCGCCGGGCAGGTCGAGGACCGTGCGCCCGTCGCCGCCGGGCTCGGCCCAGCCGGTGCGCAGGCCCGCGTAGGGCTCGCCGAAGGCCGGGGCTGAGTCGTCGAGGCCGTCGAGGCCGTCGAGTCGCTGTACGGTCCCCTCCGGCGCGGTGAGGGGGACGCGCACCCCTGCGGGGGCGTCGACGGTCACGGTGGAGCCGGTGCGGTGGGCGGTGACCTCCCCGGCGTCCAGCGCCGCGCGCCAGGCCGCGCGCTGCCGCATCTCCTGTCCGATGTCCCTCATCGGCAGGCTGACCATCGGGGTGTTCCCGGCGAACAGGTCCGCGTAGTCGTCCAGGATCCGGTCCAGGGCCGGGTAGGCGATGCGGTCCTCGGCCAGGTTGGACTGGTGGATGAAGTGCGGGCGCGGGTCGTTGCCCATCACATGGCGCAGGGCGATCCGCGCCTCCAGGGGCACGATGTGGGACTCGTAGCCGGTGGAGACGTCCAGCGGGGCGTCCAGGCAGGTGGTGGTGGCCGGCGAGTCCTCGCACAGGCCGCTGCCGCCGTCGGAGCGCCGGGTGTAGATCCAGTTGTACTCGTCGACCTGCTCGGCGGTGCGCCCGGCGTTGTAGAAGATGTTCATCGGGTACCGGGGCACGGTCAGGGCGGGGCCGAGGGGGCGCTGGGCGGCCTCGCGGGAGGCGTCGGAGGCGATCCAGGTGACCCCGGTGGTGGTGAGCGAGGGGGCCAGGTTGGGGTTGTCCCGCGGCTGCTGCGGCAGGGTGACCAGGCCGGAGTGCTCGCCCGTGACCAGCTCCCGCTCGTCGACGGCCAGGTCGTTGCGGTCGGCCCAGGAGAGGTTGTTGTCGATCTGGGTGGTGATCAGGGCCCGGCTCTCCCAGCGGGTCTGCCCCTCGTCGTCGGTGGCGCACCGCCAGGGCACGACGGTCACGTCCTGGACGCAGCCCAGGAAGAGGTGGTTGTAGGTGTGGTTGATCCAGCGGTGGGAGGCCTGGTCGGCGAGCATCCGGGCGGCGAGCGGATCGGAGCCGTGCTCGGAGCGGTGAAGGTCGCTGCCGCCGCCGTTGAAGGCCATGTCCAGGGTGAAGCCGCGGTCGGCCGACCACTGGGCGGCGTGTGCGGCGTCCGCCTCGGTCATCCGGATCGGGTCGGTCTCCAGCCCGTCGTCGGCCCCGCCGCAGTCCACGTCGCCCGGGGTGCAGTTCAGTTCGGTGTGCCAGCGGTCGTCGGCGGCGAACACGTCGTCGACGTGGACGGCGAAGTGGTTGCGGTCCACGCCCAGGTGGACGCCCTGGGTGAGCCAGGCGACGATGCCGCGGGCCAGCAGCCGGTACTGCTGCTGGTGGCGGTTGTAGACGAAGGTGACGACCAGTTCGCTGCGGCCGTCGTGGGTGTACTCGCCCACCAGCGAGCCGCGCTCCTGGCCGCCCGGGACGGGGGCGTCGACGTACGAGGTGAAGGAGGCGTCCCCGGGCGGGTCGGCGAGCGGCACGGCCAGGTAGCCGTAACTCTCGTCCACCCGCGGGTCGTTGTCCTCGAACGGCACCGCCCCGTCGAGGTAGCCGAACGGCCCGTCCCTGCCCGCGTCCGTGACCTGCGCCGTCTCGCCGTCCAGGGGGCCGGCGTAACCCGTCTCCTGCGCCGGCTCCAGGCCCACGGCGGGACCGGCGTAGGTGTAGGCGTCCACCTGCCGGATACCGAACTCCGCCTCGTACGCGGCGAGTGCGGCCATCTCCGCCGAGCCGGCGCCGAAGGGGTTCTCGTTGGGCAGTACCACACCCTGGTACCTGGCGCGCGGGCGGCCGTCCACGGTGTCGCCGAGGAAGTCCTCGTCCACGGTCGGCCGGTCGTCGTCGGCGAGGTCGACCGTGGTGTAGGGCGTACCCGCGTCGTGGAGGGCCGCGGTGATCGCGTCGACGGCGGGTCCGCCGTCGTCGACGACCAGGACGCGCAGGTCGACGCGGGGCGCGGGTTCCTCCGCCGCGGCCGGCGGCGCCGTCGTGAGCACCATCGGCAGGGCCGCGGCCAGGCAGGCCGCGGCGGTACGGATCGCATGCCTCATCGGACGTTCTCCCCCCAGGACGGCCCGTGCCTGCGGCGCCGTCCGGTGTCGAAGCGCGCGGACGCCCCGGCGGTGCCGGTGTCCGCGCGGACTGACTCCCCTTGTGGTGCGGCCGCGGTACCCGGGGCTCCCCTCCCCGGACGGCGTACGGCGGGCACTGCGGGCGGCCGGCCCGGCCGGGTCTCCGGCAGGAGCTTCCCGGCGCTTCGGACGCCCACCGATATGGTGCGCCATCCCCGGGTCGTGTGAACGCCTCCGGGCCAAGTCGTCGGGCGTCGTTCGCCTTCGCGTGACCGGAATTCACCGGAGCGCAATCGTCCGTGTGCGCCCCCTCGATACCGCCCGGGAGCCCGGTGCCGGCGCCGCACGCTGCATCGTCATTGGGGTGGACCAATATCGATGCGGCGTCCCACCCGATAGGGCATATGCGCATTTGATATTCATGGCGCCGGAAGTCGGCCGAATGCCGACGGTCCGCTTCCCGAGGTGATGAGAGCATTGATTCCGGTTCGCCCGGCCTGCTCCCTGTGGAGACGCGCCGGAGGGCCGCCCGGCGGCCCTCCGGCCTACTGCTCGAACGACGGCCGCACCCCCGCCCCGGCGAAGTGCTTCCGCCAGGCGTCCGCCTCACCGGCCGCCGTCCCTGCCGAACTCCACAGCCGTACACCGGCCCCGCCTTCCGGTGCGGGAGGCGTCCCCCGGGCCGCCACCAGTTCCCCGGCGGCGGCCGGGCGCGCGGCGGCCCAGGTGCCGTCCGGTTCCTCGAACTCCCAGACCAGGCCGCGTACGACCGCGCCCGTGACCGGGTGGTCGCGGTAGAGGCGGGCCCACTCCTGGAACGCCCAGGTGCGGCCGGTGCCGGACAGGCCCCGCAGGCGTTCGCGTTCGCCGTTCACCGTCTCCAGCACCCTCCCGGCGTACCGCCGCACCCAGTCGACGCTCTCGGTGTGGTGCCGCTTCCTGAAACCGTGCGGCACGGTGAACGGATGGACGGTGTGCCTCTCCACCTCCTCGTCGGCGTAGACCAGGCTGACGGTGTACGCGTCCTCGACGGTGACCAGCGCGGAGAACGTGGTCCTGAACCAGTGCGCCCCGCGCCCCAGCCGGTGGCCGAACGCCACTGACCCGCCGGCCCCCAGCCCATGGGCGGGAACGGTGCACTCGGCCTGCCTCCACTCGGGCACCCCGAGCCGGTTCGCGGCCCTGGGCAGCACCCTGGCGAACTGCCGGACGTAGAACCCGCCGGGAGGCAGTTCGCGGTGGAGCGTCCACAGCGCCTCCAGCGCCGCCGGATCCCTCCACTGCGCCAGTGCGTGGATCAGCGCCTCGATCACCCGGTCCGAGCGGGAGAACTCCGGCAGCGCGCCGCCGGTCCGCCGCCCGACCGTCAGCAGACCGGGCAGCAGGGCCGTGTCACCCGTCAGCGCCGCGGCCCACACCACTCCGCAGGCCGCACCGATGTTGGGCCCGCCCACCAGTCCCCTGTCGTCCCAGGAGGAGGAGTGGACGGGGACCCGTCCGGGAGCGCACCGCGCGAGCAGCCGTACGCCCTCGCGCACCGCGGCCCGCGCGGCCTGCCCCCGCAGCAGCCCGAGCGTGTGCCGCTTCCAGGCCTGTTCGGGACGCGTACCCTCCAACGCCACCAGGTGTGCCACCAGTTCGGCCGCCTCGGGCGGAGCACCCGCCAGGTGCTCCCGCATCGCCCGCGCCCAGGCGTCGACGGGCGCCAGTACGCCGCCGGAAGGTTCCGCCATCGTCTCGCTCATGCGGGCATGATGCCGTGCCCTTCCGACAACTCCCCTCCCCGGTCTTCTTGTTCAGGGTGCGAACGGCCTCGCCCCGTACCGCGAGGGCTTGGTCCTCCCCGCGCCGGACGCGGACGAACTCGCCTCCCGCCCGCAGCCCTGCGCGGACGCCGTAAACGGCCGCCGCACGGCTCGGCGCGGTGCCCGACACGCCCCCACAACGCGTCGGACACCGCGCCGAGCCTCCCCCGCTCCCCCGTTTCCCCCGTTCCGCGCGGACGTCAGGCGCTGCGCCTGAGTCTGCGCCGCTCCTCCTCCGACAGCCCGCCCCACACCCCGTAGCGCTCGTCGTTGGCGAGGGCGTACTCCAGGCACTCGATGCGCCCCTCGCACGACTGACAGATCTTCTTGGCGTCCACGGGAGTTCTGCCCGGCTCCGGGAAGAAGGGCTCGGAGCCGATCTGCGCGCACAGCGCGCGCTCCCACCATCCGGTCAGCTGCCCGACCGGACCGGAGTAATCAATTGCCATGCCAGGAAGCCTGCCCGGCACCGATCAACGTTTCGTCAACGTCCGATCAACGCGCGCTGACCGGCCCCCGCCGGCTCCCACCCTCCCACCCCCGCACACGCACGCCCCAGGGTTCGCACCACCGGGCGTGTCCGCGTGCCGACGTGCCGTGTACGGACCCGGTTCCGAGGGCGGCGAGTGCGTCGAGATGGCCACCGCCCCCGGCACCGTTCACGTCCGCGACTCCAAGGACCGGCGCGGCCCCGTACTCCACTCCCCCGCCGACGGCCGGACCGCGTTCGTCTCCTCATGCGCGGCGAAGCGCTGAACAGCGAGGGCGGTCCGCGCCTTCGGTCCCGCACGCCCTCCGCCGGGCGTGTCAGTCCGCGGCGCGTGCGTAGGTGAGGATCACCGCGCCGCTGTCGAGGACGGTGTGGTCGGTGAGCGTCCAGGCACGCGGGTCGAAGGAGGCCTTGCGGGAGAACATCGGGATTCCGTCGCCGATGGTCAGCGGAGCGACCTTGAGGATCAACGTGTCGATCTCGGTGTAGAGGGAGCCGGCCAGTTCGGCGCCGCCGATCAGCCAGATGTCCTTGCCGTCCTGCCGCTTGAGTTCCCGGACCGTCGCCACCGGGTCGTCGGCGACGAGTTCGACGGCCGGGTCCGGGCTCTCGGTCATGCTGCGGGAGAACACCAGATGGCGCAGGTGGGGGTAGGCGTCGGTGATCCCGGCCGCCAGGCCGATCTCGTAGCTGCGCCTGCCTTCGAGCACGGTGTCGAAGCGCGTGCCCTCCGCTGTGACGGAGAGCGCCTGCCGGGCCTGCGCGGGCAGTGTCTCGGGGTACTCGGCCACGAGGTGCTGGATGTAGTCCTCCGCAAGGGGCCAGAAGCCGTTCGGGCCGGTGGGGTCCGCGCCGTCCGGGCCCGCGATGAAGCCATCGGGGGTGATGGCGACGTAGTAGACGAGTCTGCGCACGCTGGTTCCTTTCCGTCGGTCCGCTGTCGCGGTGCGGCCCAGAGGCGCCAAGTGACATGCCAGGCTGCGGGACCGCTCGGTGATCATCGCACCGGGTCGGTCACGCGGGTGCCGTTCCACCGAACCCCACGGGCGTCCGCGCGGCCGTCGGCCCGGCATGCCGGGCGTGCCGGGCGTGCCGGGCGTGCCGGGCGTCTCGTCAGCCGACCCGCTGCATCGCCTTGCGGTGCCGCTCGGCCATCGCGGCCCCGGACTCACGGCGGGCCATCCTGCGCAGGACGGGCGGTGCGAGGAGCAGTCCGGCGACCGCCCAGGCGCCCAGTACGCCCACCGTCTCCAGGTACCGCCAGGACTCGCCGATCTCGGCGGCGACCGCCACGTCCGGCAGCAGCGCGGCACGCAGGCCGAGGCCGAGCCAGTAGACGGGGAAGACCTGTGCGACGAGCTGCAGCCACTCGGGCAGCTCCGTCAGCGGGAAGTAGATCCCGGAGATCACCACCAGCCCCATCACCGGGAGCATCAGCAGCCCGATGGTACGCGGGCTGGTGACGAGCGAGCCGATGACGGCGCCCGCCGGCAGGGTCGCCAGGAGGCCCAGCGGCACCACCCACACCAGCGTCAGCAGCGCTCCCCCGCCGCGCTGGGCGACCCCGTCGACCATGAACACGCCGACGGCGAAGGGGAGCACCATGGAGACCAGGGCCGTGCCCGAGACCATGACGACCTTGCCGACCAGATGGCCGACCATGCCGTGGGGCACGGCCTTGGCGCGCAGCAGCGTGCCGTCCTCGCGCTCGGTCGCCAGCAGCTGCGCCGTGGTCATCACCCCGGTGAACGCCAGCGTCATCCCCAGCATGCTCGGCAGCATGAACGCGCCCGCCGAGATGCCCGCGCCCTCCAGCGCCTCGTCCCCGACCAGGAACAGCGGCACGATGAGCAGGACGGTCCAGAGCACGTACCCGAACACGTCCTGGCCGCTGGTGAAGGTCTGCTTGAGTTCCGTCCAGCCGCGCCGCAGGCCCGTCCTGGCCGCGTACCACACCGGGTTGTTCATCGCGCTGCCTCCCTGAAGGCGTGTGCCGCCCGCTCGCCGGTGACGCTGCCCGCCTCCAGCTCACGCACCATCGTCAGATAGGTGTCCTCCAGGCTCGCCCGGCGCACCTCCAGCCCGCCGATCGCGTCGCCGTGCTCCTCGAAGAGGCGGCGGACGAACCGGGTGGGCTCGGCCGTCGACTGCTCGAAGGGCCTCCCGTCCCGCGTCCAGCGCACGGTGGCCTCGGCCGACGCCTGCCGGGACAGTTCGGCGGCCGGGCCGTCGGCCACGATCCGGCCGCCGGCCAGAATGAGGATCCGGTCGGCGAGCTTCTCCGCTTCGGCGAGGTCGTGGGTGGTCATCAGGACGGTGGTGTTCTCGTCCGCGAGCCCGCGCACCAGACCGTGGAACTCGTTCCTGGCCTCCGGGTCCAGGCCGGCCGTCGGCTCGTCCAGGAACAGCAGCTCGGGCCTGCCCACGATGCCGACGGCCACGTCCAGGCGCCTGCGCTGGCCGCCCGACAGGGTCGCGACCCGCTTGTGCGCCTGCTCGGTCAGGCCGACGGCGGCGATGAGCTCGTCGGTGTCCCACGGGCGCCGGACGAGGTCGGTGGAGTACGGCGCGTAGTAGGCGCCCAGGTGCTCCAGCAGCTCCCGCACCCGCCACTTGCCGTGGTCGCGCCAGGACTGCAGGACGATGCCCAGGCGCGCGCGCCACCGCTCGTCCCCGTGGGCCGGGTCGGTGCCCAGGACGGTCACGTCGCCGGCCGAGCGCATCCGGAAGCCTTCCAGGACCTCGATCGTGGTCGTCTTGCCCGCGCCGTTCGGGCCCAGCAGTACGACGACCTCGCCCCGGCGGGCGGTGAACTCCACTCCCCTGAGCACGTCCTGGGTGCGGTAGCGCATCCGCAGGTCGCGTACGTCGATGACCGTGTCACTCCCCGGCGGGCTGCCTCCGGCTCCGGTCACGGGTCCGGGTATGGCGTGGTCGGCCGTCATCGGCTCTCCCCCGTCTCTTTCGTGGTCCGCTCTGCGGGTCGGGGCCGGAAGACGGTGCCCACGTCCGTGGTCATGGGACGCGCTGTGCGGCTGTGGCCGCCCGTCCGGGCCCTCCCCGGACGGGCACCCTACCGAACGGCCCGGCCGCACCCCTCAGCGAGCGGCGCGGCCCAGGAAGTCCTCCCACGCGCACGGGGAGACGGCGAGGACCGGGCCGTCCTCCTCCTTGGAGTCGCGGATGTGCACGGCTCCGGGGCGGTAGGCGACCTCCACGCAACTATCTCCCTGAGAACCGCTGTGGCTGCTCTTGAACCAGTTCAGCTCGTTGCCGGCGCTGCTCATAGCTCTCCTCGCATCCGCTTCAACAGTTCGACCGAGTCCGCCGGGGACAGGGCCTGCGAACGCATCCTGGCATAGCGCATCCGCATCAGGCTGACGTCTTTCGGTCCGGCTACGTATGGTCTGTCCGGCGGTTCAGGGCTCAGGTGAGTTCCAGTTCGCCGACGCGCTGGTCCCCGTTCATCTCTCCGGTCGGCCAGAACCCGAGTCCGAGGTAGAAGCCCTCGGGGCTTTCCCTGCCGGGGTGCCGACAGGCCGTGAGGCGGGTGCCACCACGGCGGCGGATCCCGGCGGCCACTGCCCGGACCGCGAAAGGACCGTAGCCGCGCCTCTGCTGTCCGGCCGCGATGTTCAGGCGCCACAGTCCCGAGCGGATGTCGGTGTTGGTGCCGTCCCCGGCGAAGTCGATGCCGAAGAAGGCCATCAGGAAGCCGACGGGCCCTCATGCGAGATCGAGGTCAGGATTCGGTGATGTGCTGGTCGCGGCCTGCCATGTAGATCCGCGCGGAGTCGCGGGCCTCGGCCCGCATGACCACGGTGCGGGCCCGGTCCTGTTCCTCCGGGGGCAGGGCGGGAGTCAGGTGCTCGTCCAGCAGACGCCGCAGTTCGGCGGCCAGTTCCGGATCCTCCTCCAGAAGTTGCTGAAGCCGCAGCCGCCAGGCGCCTGTCAGTGCCTGTTCGGTGTCCTCGTCCTCCTCCCGGCGTGCTGTCAGCACCCGGCCGCGCAGCGCTTCCAGTTCCGATCCCACGTCCTCGGCCCGCTCCGGTCGGTGGCGCCGCCACCAGGCCACCACCGCGTCCCGCGCGTGCTGCCAGCCATCGGTGGCCATCGCGCTGACCATTGCCGCGCCGGCCGCTGCCACGATCGGATCCATCTCCCGCCCCTTGTCAGGTGTTCCGTTTTCCGCTTTGTCCGGCCCCTACGGGCTGCTGAAGCTTCCTCATCAGGTCTGGTCGGCCTCGCTGTCCGCTCTGAGTTCGCCCAGCAGTCCGCGGCTCGCCGCAGTGAAGGGGTGGTCGGCTCCCAGTGCGCGTTCGCGCCTGGCCACGACGTCGGACATGAGGGCGATCCCTTCGTCCCGGTGGCCCAGTGCGGCCCGGGTCCGGGCGAGGAGCTGCCGCGCCGACAGCGCGATCGGATAGTCGGGGCCGAAGCGGCGGTCGTACGCCTCGGCGACCGACCGGATCTCCGCGTCGGCCGCCCCGAGGCGGCCCAGGACATACAGTGCCCAGGCGTGGTTGTGCCTGGCGCTCAGAGTGACGGTGTGATCGGGGCCGAGGTGTCGCACGCATTCCTCGGGCAGGGAGAGCAGGGTGCCGCCGTCCTCGGTCTCGAGGTCGGGAGCCGGCAGGATCACCAGGAGGCTGGCGCGGGAGCGCAAGGTCAGTGGATGCGCCGACCCCAGTGCCGCACGCCGACCCGCCACCGTCCGTCTCAGAAGAGCCAGCGCCTCCTCGCGTCTGCCGAGGTTGCCGAGGACGAGTTGGAGGCCGTGGCAGGTGTCCAGGGTGTCCGGGTCGTCGGGGCCGAAGAGTCCTTCCTGTGTCTGGCGTACACGGCTCAGCAGGGATTCCGCCTCGGCGTACCGGCCCAGCCGGAAAAGCGCGCGGCCCTCCCTGGAACGCGCGGCCAGTACGAGGCGGTGCTCCTCCCCGAGCAGCGGCTCCGTGAGGGCCGCCGCGGTGCGAACGGTCTCCCAGGCCGACAGGTAGTCGCCGGTTCGGTGCAGGGCGACGGCCAGACGTGTCGCCACGGCCAGTGCGTCGGGCATCGCGGAGGAGTCAGCGACACGCCGCAGCAGGGCGAGAACGTGTGGTGCGAGCAGTCGCAACCGCGGCTCGTACGACCCGGCGTCCGGGATCGCCGGCACGGCTGCGTCGAGCAGTTCGACCGCTGTCGGGTCGAGGACCGCGACCTCCGCGCGAGGGGTGGCGGCGGCGACGCTGTCGAGCAGCACGCCGTGGCTCTGCACGCAGCGGACACCGGTGTCGACCAGTTCGGCCAGCGAGTGGTCGAGGAGTGCCCGCAGTGCCGTCTCGGTGCGAGTCCGGGGAATTACCTCCTCGATCTCCGGGCGGTTCAGCACGGACAGGGGCAGAGGTTCGGGCGCCATCCGGGCCAGGAGCCTCAGCAGGGCCACGGCGTCGGTCAGGCCCCGGGCCTCGAACGTGTCGAGGGTCAACTGCCATGTCCGGCCCACCAGCTGCCGGGGATCCTCCTCCTCCAAGGCATCAGCCCCCTGGTCTATGAGTGTCACTCGTTCGCCCTCGTCGAGACGGTGTCCGTAGACCTCCATCGACCAGGGGTCGATCACCTGATGGGAGAGGAAGCCGCCCGCGAGTGTGAGCGCCAGCGGCAGACGTCCCAGCCGGTCGGCGATCTCGGCCGCCTGCTCCATTGTGCCGCTGTGGGGTGCGAGATCACAGAGTACGCGCGCGGCGTCCTCACGCGGCAGGACTCCGATGTGCTGCAACTGCGCTCCCGGCCACCAGCGTGCGGCGGCCCGGCGGGTGGTGACCACGACGGTGCCGCGCGGGCTGGTGCGCAGCCAGCTGCCGTCCCGGAGGATCGCGGGGTCGTCGGCGTTGTCGAGCACCAGCAGCCAGGGCTCGGCGGACCGGTCGAGGTACTCCCACACCAGATCGGCGGCGGGGCGGAACCCGTTGCGTACCGCCAGCAGTTCACTGTCCGCGGCTCCCCGGTCGGAGGCGACGGCGAGCATTCCGGCGCGCAGGCTCGCGCGGTCGGTGGCGTTGACCCACAGGCCGACCAGTCCGAGTTCCCCTGTGGCGGACCGGAAGAAGTCGTAGGCGACGGCCGTCTTGCCGCAGCCGCCCAGGCCGTGGAGGACGTGGATGTCACAGCCCCGGCCGGATGCGGCGCTCTCCTTCAGACGCTCCAGCACCTCGAGTCGGTCGCGCAGGACCACAGGCGGACGGCCGATCGCCGGGTGGCGGACGGAGTCCGGGGTGTCCGGCCCGGACTCCATGCCGCCGTGGTGATGGTGGTGCTCGCTGATGTGCTGGTCACCCGAGGCCTGGTAGACACGGCCCTCGCCCTCGGCGCGGCCGTCCATCGGGCCCCTCACCGCTGCCCGGCGGGGCGGTACCACCGGGTCCGCCTCCGTCTGAAATCCGCCGCCATCGAAGGGGTCGACGGTGTCTGCGTGCTCTGTGTGCGTACAGGTACCTTTGAACTCACAGGCCCCCCAGTGGTTTCCCCGCGCTCACCCTGGCCAATGATCATAAATATTATGACTTAATTATCAGCATATAGAGCTTAAGTCCACTCTTTCAACTGGCTATCGACGCACCGAACATCTCAGGATCAGCGAACACCCGCCACCGACCCCACCCCGGGGAGTCAACCGCATATGCCAATCATCCGCCATCCCCGGTTTGACTCGAAAAAGCACCTTCGATCCTTCGCCGGAGCGATACAGTTGCAACATTTCGACCGATCGAAATGACCGGGCAGCAGGCCCGGTCAGATGGGGTGGTGGCTGTGGGCAGACCGTGGGAAGCCGACGCCGGGACCGGCTTCAGCAGGAGACTGGGCAAAACCCCGCAGGAGTTAGGGGTGACCACGGACAATCCCGACTGCCCGGACATCTGGGAGCTCGGGAACGGGGACATCGCCGTCATCGGACGGGACCTCACGGAATCACTCGGAAAGAACCTGCCGGCCGGTGTGTCGATCGGAGCCGACGAGCGGCTGGTGGTTATCCCCAGGAGCATGATGATCGCGGCGAAACCGGATATCCCCAATGTTTGAATCGTTCCCGGCAGGTGAATCAGTGCGCCTCGACCGGAAGAAGTACCACGAGGACTTCTACCGTGTCTTCGAGAGCGGGATCCGGCAGCTGAGGAAGCTCGAGCGCGGCCAGCACTTCAGGGAACGCGGCTTCCCGAGCTGGGAGGCCTTCGACTCCGGGGAGTGGGAGACGGCCCTCTCCCTCGTCGAGGAGAAGCGCGAGATCTACGCACGGCAGTTGCGGGAAACGGAGCGCCTCGGAGTCCGGCAGCGCCGTCTGCGGGTGGTGGAGTTCCCCGTCACGCCTTATGTGCAGTGGGAGTTCTTCGTCCTCCGCCTCAAGGTGGAGCTGGGCGACGAGATCAGGGCGATCGACGCCCGCACCATCGCGGAGACCGAGCGCGAGCGGCCCGTGCCCGAGGTCGTGATCCTCGGGGACCGGGCCATGTACGAGGTGGTCTACGAGAACGGGGACGCGGCGGGCGCCCGGCGATACGCCGATCCGGCGCTGATCGCCGAGACGGCGGCCGGTTTCGACGCGCTCTACGAGCGCGGCGAGGACTTCACGGAGTTCTTCGAGCGGGAGATCGCCCCGCTGCCCCCGCCCGCCGTGGGGCGCCGTGTCGCCGCCGGGCACGGGGCGTCGTCGGTCTGATCCTCCCCGCCGCACGCTCCGGCGTACACACCGCCGTACGCCGGAGCGTGCGGCGTTGCCCGAAAGGGACGGCTCGGCGGGCACCGTGCGGGGTGCCCGGGGGCGCGATCGCTGCCCCTTGAGGCCGGTCCGGCCGTCTTCCCGGGCGTGGCGCCGCGGCGGCGCGCAGTCTTTCACGCAGAGGCGCGGTGTCGTGGAGGGAGTGCCCATGCAGATGCGGGATCACCGGTCGGACGACCGGAGCAGCGGTACTGCGCGGGTGCGCCGTGCGCCCCCGGCGGCGGCCTCCGCTCCGGCCCGTCCCCCCGCCTCCCTGCTGGAGTTGCAGCGCTCGGTGGGCAACGCCGCCGTGGTCCGGGCGCTGGAGGAGCGGCGGCGACACGAGCACGCCCCGGACCGCGGACACGGACCACCGGGCTCGCACGCGGAGCCGGTGCAGCGCGCGGAGTCGGTGCACCGGACGCTGAACTCCTCCGGCCGCCCGCTGGAGGAGCCGCTGCGGGCCGAGATGGAGGCCCGGCTGGGCGCGGACTTCTCCGGCGTACGGGTGCACACCGGCGCCGTGGCCCAGCGTTCGGCCGCGGAGATCGGGGCCCGTGCGTACACCTCCGGCGACCATGTGGTGATCGGCCGGGGCGGGGCTGACAAGCACACCCTCGCCCATGAGTTGACGCACGTCATCCAGCAGCGCCGGGGGCCGGTGGCGGGTACCGACAACGGCGGGGGGCTGAGCGTCTCCGATCCCTCCGACCGCTTCGAACGCGAGGCCGAGGCCAATGCCTCCCGGGTGATGCGTGCGCCCCTGCCCGCCGCCCCGCACGCCGGTGTGCCGTCCGCGGCGGACCGCGCCGCGGACGGCGGTCCGGTGTGGGAGGCCGGTCGGCCGTCCGCTCCGGCGGGTCCGGGGGCCGCGCCGGTCCAGCGGGTCCTGGCGAGGGACGCCGCCAACATCTACAAGAAGTGGTCCGGCAGCGGCAGGCTGGTGCCGGCCAAGCAGCGGGAGTGGCTCTGGAGCGAACTCCTCAAGCACTGCGGCGGCGTGGCGGGCGCGCGGAGTCTGAGCGTCGACCAGGCCGTGGAGGCGCTCAGGGGCTCCGGGATCACGCCGGCCGCCCTGGAGGAGGCGGGAGTGGGAGCCTCCGGTGCCCGGCAGGCCGAGCGGCCCCGGGAGTCGGCGGAGGCCTATGAGGCCAGGGGCGGTGGCATGGTCGCCGACGCCGAGCGTCTGTGGAAGGAGCAGGAGGAGTCCCTGCCCAGGGTCACACCGCTGTCCTTCGACATCCCCGGCCTGGGCCGGGGCACCGTCGCGATGCTGCGCGGCGCCACCGGGCAGAGCGCCAACCCCGGCATGCTGGCCTGGTTCTCCCACGGTTACGAGGACGCCAACCCCATCGGTATCGACACCGCCCGGCACTACGCCTTCGCCGTCCAGGTGGAGCAGAGCCTCAACAGGATCGGCGGGGACAAGGACGCCTACGCCTCGCTGCCGGGCGCGATGGCCGAGGCCACGGCAGGCAGGGAGCCGACCACTCAGGCCCCGGGCCTGTACGTCCAGTCCCACAGCGCCAGTGAGCTCAGGCTGGAGATCGACCGCCTGGCCGCGCTGGTGGCCCACTGCGACGTGGCCGTCCTGCTGGACTTCGACTGGGCCCCGGAGGTGGCCCCCGAGTACGCGGAGGCGAGGAAGGCCGAGACCCCGCCGCTGCCCGTCATCATCGAGCGGTCGGCGGCGCTGAGCGGTTACAGCTCGCTGCTGCTGTTCACCTGCCGGACTCCGTGGGCCGTGGACGCGGCGGTCACCGGCAGCAGCAGGCTGAAGGAGCGGATCGCCGCCGAGGTGAGGGCGACCATGCAGTTGGAGGGCCAGGCGCTGAGGGACGAGGTCACCAGGCGGACCGAGGGTGCTCCCACCAGCGGCACCGTCTACCTGCCCTGACCGTGCTCCGGCCGTGCGGTCCCGGACCGGGTCGGTGCGGGTCGGTCAGGGCCGGTGCGGAGAGGTCAGGGGCGGGCGTCCAGGCGGTGCAGCAGGGAGCCGTCCCGGCCGAAGACGTCCATCAGGTATCCCCGCTCCAGCGAGACGCCTTCCACCTGCACCAGGAAGAAGACGAGGGAGTCCTTCAGCCGTTCGAACCTCTGGGCGTCCGAGTCCGTGGCGCGGCTGCGGACGGTCAGCAGGGGCACACCGCCGGGGCCGGGCTCCCGCTGGACGGCGTAGACGCCCTCGTCGCCGCCGGATTCGCGGTAGCGCTCGGCCAGTGCCTTCGCCCCGGCGGGCGCGGCCGTGCTCAGCGCCGTGGGGCCGGCGGAGGCGGGGGCGGAGGGGGTGCCGGGCCCCGTGTGGGGGCGCTCCTGCCCCTGCCCGCCGGTGCAGGCGGTCAGGAGGACGGCGCACAGCGGCAGGGTCAGTGCGGCAGTGGCGCGGGGGCTTCTCCGTAAGGGCATCGGCCGACCGTACCGCTTCCGGGCCGCGGCGTGGGCCGCGGCGTGGGCGGCGGCGTGCGCGGCGGCCCGGAAGCAGGTGGCAGGAGGCCGTGACGGGAGCCGGAGGGAGCGGACTCAGCCTGCGTAGGCGGCCTCGATGTCCTCGACGACCTGCTCCATCGCGTACGGGCCGGCGCTGCTGCTCCACACCTGGCCGTCGACGCCGCTGACCGCGTCGCGCTCGGCCGCCTTCAGCCGGGTGAAGGACTTCTGCTCCCGGGCCGCTTCGAGCGCCTTCTCCCCCTCGGCGTTGAGGGTGGCGATGAAGACGTGGTCGGCGTCGATGCGGTCGAGGTTCTCCAGGGACAGCGGGTCGGAGTGGGGGCTGTTGAGCTCCCGCGCGATGGGCAGGAGTTCGGCGCCGGCCTCCTTCAGCAGGCCGCTGGGCATGTTGGCGGCGTTCATCACCATGGGGCCGGCGGGCATCCAGCGGGCCACCACGGCCGTGCCGGGGTCCTTTCCGCCGGCGGCGTCGGCGGCGCGCTCCAGAAGGGCGTCGATCCTGTTGTCGAACTCCTCCTTCTCGCCCAGCGCCTCGGCGTAGGTCCGCGCCGGCTGCTTCCAGTCGTCGTTGCCGGGGACGACGGTGGGGGCCACGGCCTTGAGGGCGTCGTACTGGGACTTCTCCAGCCTCGGCGCGGCCAGGATCAGGTCGGGGTCGGCCTTGAGGACGGCCTCGATGTTGGGTTCCTTGACGGTGGCGACCAGCGGGACGGACTCCGCCTTCTCGCCCAGGTAGCCGGGTGCGGTGTCCGCGCCGCGGGCACTGCTGGTGCCGACCGGCTCGATGCCGAGGTACAGCGCGGTGTCCAGGGAGGTGTCACCGAGAGCGACGACGCGCTTGGGTTCGGCGGGCACCTCCACCGAGCCGTAGGCGGTCTCGACCGAACGCGTGGCGGCCGTCTTCTCGCTTCCGCCGCTCTCGCCGTCGTCCCCCGAGGCGGTCCCGCCGCAGGCGGCCACTCCCATGAGCAGGGCGGATGCCGCGAGGGCCTGGACGGTTCGGCGGTACACGGGCAGGGCGGAGCTGGGCATGACGGGCCTCCTGGACGGGGATGGTGCCAGCGATTCAGCTTAGGCTAACCTAACCGATGTACCGACCATCGAGAAGGTGTCATGTGACGCTCCGTAAGACTCTGCTGCGCGGCCTGCTGCCGGTGAGCGCCGTGCTGCTGGCCGTCGTGGCGGCCAGCCTGCTCCTGGGTGCCGGCGACGTCGGGCCCGCCCGGGCCGCCGCCGTGCTCCTCGGCGGCGCGGACGGCGACGCGGACGCCCGCTTCACCGTGCTGGAGCTGCGGCTGCCGCGTACCGCCGTGGCCGTCGCCGTCGGCGCCGCGCTCGGCGTCGCCGGGGCCGTGCTGCAGGCCACCGCCCGCAACCCGCTGGCCGAGCCCGGCCTGCTCGGGGTGAGTGCCGGAGCGTCCTTCGCCGTGGTCCTGGCGATCGTGCTGGGTGCGAGCGCGACGACCGTGGGCCCGTACGCCGCCGTGCTCGGCGCGGCGGCCGGCTGCCTGCTGGCCCTGGGCGCCGCCCGGCTGCGCGGGGCGGGCGACGACCCGGTACGGCTGGTGCTGGCCGGCGCGGCGTTCAGCGGGATGGTGGGCGCGGCCTCCTCCGTACTGCTGCTGGTCAACCAGCGGGCGTCGGACGAGATCCGGTTCTGGACGGTGGGCTCGGTCGTCGGGCGCGGCACCGACGACCTGATGGCCGTACTGCCCGTCCTGCTCCTCGGTCTGGCCGCGGCCGCCGCGGTGAGCCCCGCGCTGTCCTCGCTCGCCCTGGGGGACGACGTGGCCACCGGGCTCGGCCACCGGCCGCGCCGGGTGCGCGCGGTGGCCGTCACCTCCGTCGCGCTGCTGGTCGGCGGGGCGACGGCGGTCGCCGGGCCGGTCGCCTTCGTCGGCCTGGTGGTGCCCTTCGCGGCCCGGGCGCTGGTCGGCCCGGACCTGCGGCGGCTGCTGGGGGTGTCGGTGCTGCTGGGCCCGGCCGTGGTCCTGCTCGCCGATGTCGTCTCGCGGCTGGTCGTCCGCCCGTACGAGATGCCGCTGGGTGTGATGACCGCGCTGTTCGGCGCACCGGTCCTGGTCGCCGTCGTCCGATCCTCGAGGTTGCCGTCGCTGTGAAGACGCCACTGGAACCGCGCTCCGGAGCATCCGCGGGGGACGGCCCCGCCGGCGCCCTCGTCCCTCCGCCCGTCCCACCGCCGCGCGGGCCCGGCCGGGTGCGTGAAGCGGGTACGACGGCCGTGGACGCCGCGCCGCCGGGCACCTTCCGCCTGGCCGCCGGCGGCCTGTCCCTCCTCGTGCCCCGCCGCCCGCTGCTGGCCGGCGTCCTGCTCGCGACCGTCCTGGTCGCGGTGGGCGCGGTGGGCCTGTCCGTCGGCGAGATCGCCGTGGCCCCGCTGGACGCCCTGCGCGCGGCGGTGCTGGGCGAGGGAAGCCCGCGCGACCTGCTGGTCGTCGAGGAGCTGCGCATGCCCCGGGTCGAGGCGGGGATCGCGGTCGGCGCGGCCCTGGGGGCGGCCGGCTGCCTGATGCAGACGCTCTCGGGGAACCGGCTGGCCACCCCGGACACCGTCGGTCTGAACAACGGCGCGACCGCGTTCGCCGTCGCGGGGATCGTCGCCGTCCCCACCGGCCTGCTGCCGTCGGCCACCGCCCTGGTGGGCGCCGCCACGGCCGCGGCCCTCACCCTCGCCCTCAGCGGCGGGGCCGGGCAGCGCGGCTACCGGTTCCTGGTGGTGGGCCTGGGCGTGGGCGCGGTGTTCGGCGCGGTGACGAACCTGATCCTGTCGCGTGCGGAGATCGACGCGGCCAACGCGGCGTTCGCCTGGACCGTCGGCACTCTCAACGGCCGCTCCCAGACGGCGGTGACGGTGCTGGAGGCCGGGCTGCTGGTCTGCCTGCCGCCGGCGGTGGTGCTCGGCCACCGCCTGGGCGCACTGCGCTTCTCCGACGCCGTGGCCACCTCCCTGGGGGTGCGGGTGCGGCCGGTGCGCGCGGCGGTGCTGCTGACCTCCGTCGTCTGCGCCGGGCTGGCCGTGGCCGTCGCCGGGCCGCTGGGCATGATCGCCCTGGCCGCGCCCGAGGCCGCCCGGCGGCTGACCGGCCCCGGGCCCGTACCCGTTGTGACCTCCGCGCTCGCCGGGGCCGTCCTCACACTGCTGGCCGATCTGGTCGGCCGCACCGCGATGGCGCCGCTGGAGATCCCCGTGGGGCTGGTCACCGCCGTCGTCGGGGGCCCGTACCTGCTGTGGCTGCTGCTCACCACCCGTACCAGGAGGACCCCGTGAACGCCGTGACACCCGCGACCGCGACCGCCCCCGCACCCGTAGCCGCACCCGAGTTCGGACTCGGGGCCGGGGCCGGGGCGGAGGACGCGGGCGGGGCCCACCGGCTGCGCACCGAGGCCCTCACCCTGGCCCACGGACGCACCCCCGTGGTGCGGGAACTGGACGTCGAGCTGCCCCCGCGGCGGGTGACCGCGATCGTCGGCCCCAACGGCTGCGGCAAGTCGACGCTGCTGGGCGGGCTCGCCCGGCTGCTGGAGCCGCGCGGGGGCTCGGTGCTGCTGGACGGCCGGGCGCTGTCCTCGGTCTCCACCCGCGAGGTGGCCCGCGTGATCGGCCTGCTGCCGCAGTCGGCCACCGCGCCGGACGGGCTGACGGTCCGCGATCTGGTGCGCTACGGCCGCCGCCCGCACCAGGGCCTGCTGCGCCAGTGGTCGAGGGCGGACGCCGAGGCAGTGGAGGCCGCGCTGGACGCGGCCGACCTGCACGAGCTGGCGGACCGTCCGCTGGAGACGCTCTCCGGCGGCCAGCGGCAGCGCGCCTGGATCGCGATGGCGGTGGCGCAGGACACCGACATCCTGATGCTGGACGAGCCGACCTCCGCCCTCGACATCGGCCACCAGCTGGAGGTGCTGGAGATGGTCCGCTCCCTGGCCGCCCGGGGGCGCACGGTGGTGCTCGTCCTGCACGACCTGACCACGGCCTGCCGGTACGCCGACCACATGCTGGCGATGCTGGACGGGCGGGTCGTCGCCCAGGGCGCCCCGGCCCAGATCATGACGTCCGCCCTGGTGCGCACCCTGTACGGGGTGGAGAGCACCATCCTGACCGACCCCGTCCACGGCACCCCGGTGGTGTGTCCCACGGGCCTGGCGGCGAGCCCGGGTCCGGCGGCGGACGGCGCGAACGGTACGGACAGCGGCGGTTCGTGACCCCGCGGCGGAGTACAGGCGGGCCGGGCGTGGCAGCTCCTGCGCCGCGCCTCCCGTCCCCTCAGTCCCTCAGGAGGGTCACACCGCCTCGATATGGACGCTTGTGCCGCACAGTTCGGCCATGTCGTCGAGGCCCGAGGTGAGGATGATCCGGGGCCCCGGGTAACCGAGGGCGGTGGCGGCCACCACCGCGTCGATGGCGTACTTGTGTCCGTGCAGGCCGGCCTCGCGCAGCAACCCGATGGCGCGCCAGGTGATCTCCTCGGTCACCGGCAGGACGGCCAGGCGGGAGACGTACCAGCGGAAGCGCGCCATGTTCACCTTGGCGTGCCATGCCTCGATGAGCGTCGGATCGCTGACGGCGACAAGGGTGTCGTTCGACTGTGCCGCCCGGATCAACGCGGTCACCTGTGGGTCGGCCCGGACCGCCTTCGACAGCCCCTCGCTGTCGAGCAGGAGAACCCCGTGACTCAGCCCGCCCTGCGGTCGCGCCACGCGTCCTCCTCCACGGCGCTCCCGCTCTCCACCGCCGGTGAGCCCGTCTCGTGGTCCGCCGGCGCCTCCGCCGCCCGGAAGGCTCTGGCGGCGCGGTCGTGCGTCTCCCGGGGGATCGGCCCTGCCTGCCTCTCGTTCTCCACCAGCAGTTCCTCGAGCAGACCGCGCTGGAGTTGCCGCTCGACCGCCGCGCTCACATGGGCCGAGAAGCCACGCGCACCGACTCGGGCCCGGACCGCGGCGATGCGGTCGGCGGGCATGGAGACACTGACTTTCCGGGCCGGTGAGCCCTCACCGCCGTACGGTTTGGCTGCGCCCACGATGGCGAGAGCAGCAAAGAAGGTAGCAATTCAGTGCGCGAGCCGTCCCGTCCCGCCCGGGTGAGGGGCGCCGCGCGTAGTACGCGGGAGCGGATGCCCGGGACACCCGGGGCGCCGGCCACGGCGGGAAGGAGGGGCGATGCGCACCCGCGAGGAGGTCTACCACCAGGTCCGCTGGGATCCGCGCCTGGATCCGGCCCGCTTCGTGCTGGGGATCCGGCAGCGCGGCGCCGCGCCCGAGCGCATGCCCCTGCTCTCCTTCCTCCCCGGCGGGGAGATCCCCTGGCATCGGATCCTGTTCGTAGAGGCGGACGGCGAGGTGGTCTGGGACCGCGCCACGGGCGTGGACCGCGTCGGCGTCTCCGGCGCCGGGCACCGCCGCGCTCCCCCGTGAAATCACTTGCCACCGCCGGACCGACCCCCTTATCGTCACTTTGACAATTAAGGAGGTCGCCGCGTGGACACCGTCGCGGACCTGCTCGCTCCCCTCCAGGAGCCCCTCTTCACCCTGCTCGGCAGCCCCGTCAGCTGGGTGGAGGTGCTCGGCTTCGGCAGCGGGGGGCTGTGCGTGTGGCTCGTCGCCCGCCAGCACATCGCCAACTGGCCGATCGGCATCGCCAACAACCTGTTCTTCATCCTCCTGTTCGCCGGCGCCGGGCTGTACGCGGACGCCGGGCTGCAGGTCGTCTACATCGCGCTGGCCCTGTACGGCTGGTGGTCGTGGGTCGCCGGCGGCCCGCGGTCCGCCTCCGGCCGGCTGCCGGTCAGCCGCACCGGCGTCCGCACCTGGTGGGTCCTGGCCTGCGCGACCGCGGCCGCCACCGCCGCGCTGACCGTGCTGCTGGACCGGGCCACCGACTCCACCGTGCCCTTCTGGGACGCCCTGACCACCGCGCTGTCGCTGGCCGCCACCTACGGCCAGTGCCGCAAGAAGGTCGAGTCCTGGTACCTGTGGATCGCCGCCGACGTCGTCTACGTGCCCCTGTACGCCCACAAGGGGCTGTACCTCACCTCGCTGCTCTACCTGGGCTTCATGGCCCTGTGCGTGGCCGGGCTGCTCGGCTGGCGGCGCGAGCTGGCCGACCGCACCGGCCCGGCGGCCCCGGTGGGGGCCGCCGCGTGAGCGGGAGGAGGGACGGGAGACCCGGGCAGTCGGGGAAGGAGTTCGGGCACGGGCTGGTGCTGGGCAAGTTCTACCCGCCGCACGCCGGCCACCACCATCTGGTCCGCACCGCCGCCGCCCGCTGCCGCCGGCTCACCGTGCTGGTGTGCGCCTCCTCCGTGGAGTCGGTGCCGCTGGCCGACCGGGTGGCGTGGATGCGCGAGGAGCACCCCGAGAAGGGCATAGAGGTGATCGGGGCGGTGGACGACGTACCCGTCGACTACTCCGATCCCGCCGTCTGGGACGCCCACATGGCGGTCTTCCGCGCCGCCGTGCCCGGGCCGGTCGACGCGGTCTTCACCTCCGAGGCGTACGGCGCGGAACTGGGCCGCCGCTTCGGCGCGGCGGCCGTCACCGTCGACCCCGGCCGCACCGCGTACCCGGTCTCCGGGACCGCGGTGCGCGAGGACCCCGTCGGCTGCTGGCCGCATCTGGCCGCCCCCGTGCGCGCGGCCCTGGCCCGCCGGGTCGTCGTGCTGGGCGCGGAGTCCACCGGGACCACCACCCTCTCCCGCGCCCTCGCCGAGCACTACCGGTCGCGGGGCGGGGTGTGGGCCGGGACGGGCTGGGTGCCCGAGTACGGGCGGCGGTACAGCGAGGAGAAGTACGCGCGGCTGCGGGCGCGGCGGCCCGGCGCCGAGTTCGGGGACGTCGTCTGGGAGTCGGAGGAGTTCGAGCTGATCGCCGAGCGCCAGCTCGCCGCGGAGGACGCCGCCGCGCGGACCGGCTCCCCCGTGCTCTTCTGCGACACCGACGCCCTGGCCACCACGGTCTGGCACGAGCGCTACACCGGCCGCCGAAGCCCCCGGGTGGAGGCCGTGGCCGCCCGCGGCAGACACCATCTGTGGCTGCTGACCGACCACACCGGCGTGCCCTTCGAGGACGACGGGCTGCGCGACGGGGAGCATCTGCGGGCCTGGATGACCGGCCGCTTCCGCGCCGAGCTGAGCCGCCGCGGCCTGCCCCATCTGGTCGTGGGCGGGCCCCACCGGGAGCGTCTGCGCGCGGCGGTGGCCGCCGTCGACGAACTCCTCGCACGCGGCCGGCACTTCACCGACCCGCTCCCGGAGCGCGGCTGACCCTCCGCCGTGCTCCGGTGCGCCCCTCACCGCCCGTTCCCCACAACCCCGCACCTCGTTCTGTGAACGGTGTCAAACACCGTAGTAACCTGCCCAGTGACACCGATTGTTCGAATCCCGGCGCTCCCATCGGAGCTTTGAATTCGAACAGTCGCCTGTGGCAGCCCCGACCGATCCGACCCCGGAGATCTCGATGCCTTCAACACGCTCAGTGCCGGTCACCCTCGCGGAGATCGCGCGGATCGCCGGGGTGGGGCGGGCGGCCGTCAGCAACTGGCGTCGCCGCCACGACACCTTCCCCGCCCGGATCGGCGGCACCGACGCCAGCCCCCAGTTCTCCCTCGCCGAGATCGAGCAGTGGCTGCGGGACAACGACAAGCTCAAGGAGATCGGGGGGCGCGAGCTGCTCTGGCCCGGTTTCGAGGCCCTCGGCAGCCGGGACGAGACGGGCCTGGCCATCGCCGAGGCCGGACGGCGGATGCTCGGCGGCCAGACCCCCGCGTCCGCCGTGCCCCTGTCCGAGCAGGCCGGGGAACTGGTCGACGAGGCCGTGGCACTGGGACGGCGCGAGGGGGCGCGGGAGGTCTTCGAGTTCCTGTTGCAGCGCTGGCTGGACGCCCATGTCCGCCAGATCAGCGCCAGCCCCCGGCCCCTGGCGGACCTGATGGCCGAGGTCGCCCTGGCGGCGCGTCCGTCCCCGGCCGGGGACGGCGGGGCGACCGTGCTCGACCCGGCCTGCGGCGCGGGCCATCTGCTGGACGCCGCCGCACGGGCCGAGGCGGGCGCGGGGGCGGCACGCGTCACCCTGCTGGGGTGCGACAGCGACCCGGCGCTGGCCGCCCTGGCCGCCGCGCGGCTGGCGTTCGTCACCGACGAGGCGGGCGGGGTGCGGGTGACAGCGGACGTACGGGAGGGCGACTCCCTGCGCGCCGACCCGCACGAGCGGGCCGCCGCGGACGTCGTCCTGTGCAACCCGCCCTTCAACGAACGCGACTGGGGCTACGAGGAGCTGTCCACCGACCGGCGCTGGGTGCACGGCCTGCCGCCGCGCACCGAGTCCGAGCTCGCCTGGGTGCAGCACGCCCTGGCCCGGCTGCGGCCGGGCGGCACCGCCGTGCTGCTGCTGCCGCCCGCCGTCGCCTCCCGCCGGGCCGGCCGCAGGATCCGCGGCGCACTGCTGCGCGCCGGACTGCTGCGCACCGTCATCGCCCTGCCCCCCGGCTGCGCGCAGCCGCACAGCGTCTCACTGCACCTGTGGCTGCTGCGCGCCCCCGAGGGCGCCGGGCCCGCCGAGGACAACGGGGTCCTGCTCGCCGACGCGGCGGCCTCCCAGCGGGCGGCGGCCTCCCGCGAGGGCGGGGTGGACTGGGACGCGCTGGGCGAGTTCGTACGGACCTCGGTGCGCGCCTACGACAGCGGGGCGGCCGAACTGCCGGACTGCTCCCGGCGCATGGCCGTCATCGAGCTGCTGGACGACGAGGTCGACCTCACCCCCGGGCGCCACGTCTCCCCCGCCCCCGGCGGCGACGAACTCGATCTGGCCGGCGCCTGGAGCGGCTTCGGCGAGGCTCTGGACGGACTGCGCGCCGCGGGACGGGCGCTGTCCGCCCTGGAGACGGCCGGGGACGGCGGGGGCTCGCAGCCCAGGACAACCGTGGGCGACCTGGCCCGGGCCGGGGCGCTCACCCTGCGCGGCGGCCAGCAGCCGCCGGACGGGACGGTCCGCGGCGGCGAGGCGGGCGAGGACGGTCTGCCCCTGCTGACCGTGCCGGACCTGCTCCAGGGCAGCGGGCCGACGGGCTGGCTGCACACCTCGGACGTCTCCGACCGCGGGATGCTGGTGGCCAGGCCCGGCGACGTGGTGGTGGCCGGGGTGATCCGCGCCTTCGCCGCCTGGGTGCACCAGGGCCCGCCCACCGTACTCGGCGCCCAGTTGTACGCACTGCGCGTGGACCCGGAGAAGATGGACGCCTGGTTCCTCGCGGGCTGTCTGCGCGCACCCTCCAACGGCCGCCAGGCGGGCACCCACGCCTCCAGCGCCTCACGGGTGGACGTGCGCAGGCTCCAGGTCCTCCAGCTCCCGCTGGCCGAGCAGTCGCGCTACAGCGAGGCGTTCCGGCGGCTGACCGAGTTCGAGGAGTACCGCGGGCGCCTGGACGAGCTGGCCTCGCGCCTGTCGCGCGACATCAGCGACGGCCTGGCGACGGGCCGGCTGTCGGCCGGGCACTGAGGCCCGGGCCGGGGGCGGGGTGCGGGAGCGGGCACGCCGTGGCCCGCACCCCACCGCCCCTCACCGCTCGTACCAGCCCCTCTCGCGCGGTCGCGACGTCCAGGGCACCGGCCCCCTCACCGGTTCGGCGGGCCCGGCCGGTCCCGCCGGACCGGCCGCCCAGAAGGCCGCGTTGGCCAGGACGGTGCGGACGTCCTCGCGGCGGTAGACCGGGTACCCCTCGTGGCCCGGGCTGAAGTAGAAGACCCTGCCGAGCCCCCGGCGCCAGGCCATCCCGCTGCGGAAGACCTCCCCGCCCGCGAAGGAGGAGACGAAGACCAGTTCGTCGGGGGCGGGCACGTCGAACGGCTCGGCGTACATCTCCTGTTCGCCGATGACCATCGGCCGCGGCACCCCGGCGGCCACCGGATGCGTGACGTCGACCGTCCACACCACCTCGCGGTCGCCGTGGCGCCAGCCGGAGATCCGGCCACTGGTGCCCGTCAGAGCGCGAAAGACCTTCGACTCCGCGCTGGAGTGGAGGGCGACCAGCCCCATGCCCCCCAGCACCCGGGCCTGCACCCGTGCCACGACCCCGTCGTCCACCTCGCCGTGCCGCTGGTGGCCCCACCAGAACAAAACGTCGGTCTCGTCCAGCGCCGTGCCGCCGAGCCCGTGCTCCTCCTCGTCCATGGTGGCCGTGCGCACGCGCAACTCGCCGTGGGGTGCGAGGGCGCCGGCGATGGCGTTGTGCATTCCCTCCGGGTAGACGGCGGCGATCTCCGCGTCGTCCGGCCCGCATTCGGTCCACACCGTCACGGAGATGGCCATGCCCCGCTCCTCTCCCGGGCTCCGGACTCCCGGGCCCCGGACCACGGACTTCCGGGAGCCCGGGTTTCCCGGGGCGGCCCGGCCTAACCGGCCCGACCTGCCTGACCGGCCCGGCGGGCGAGGTGGCCCTCGATCTCGGCGAGTTCGTCGTCGGTGAAGTCGAGGTTGCCGGCGGCCGCGACATTGTCCTCCAGCTGCTTCACGCTGCTGGCCCCGACGAGCGCGGAGGTCACGCGCCCGCCGCGCAGGATCCAGGCGATGGCGGTCTGTGCCAGGGTCTGGCCGCGCCGCCGCGCGATGGAGTCGAGCGCGCGGACCGTGGTCAGGGTCTCCTCGGTGATGCCCTCGGCGGTCAGGAACGGGCTGGCGCCCGCGGCCCGGGATCCGGCGGGGATGCCGGACAGGTAGCGGTCGGTGAGCAGTCCCTGGGCCAGCGGGGAGAAGGCGATCGAGCCGGCGCCCACCTCGTCGAGGACGTCGAGCAGGCCGTCCTCGACCCAGCGGTTGAACATCGAGTACGAGGGCTGGTGGATCAGCAGCGGAGTGCCCAGGTCGGCCAGGATGCGGGCGGCCTCGCGGGTCTGCTCGGGACTGTAGTTGGAGATGCCCACATACAGCGCCTTGCCCTGCCGGACGGCGGTGTCCAGCGCCCCCATGGTCTCCTCCAGGGGCGTGTCGGGGTCGTAGCGGTGGGAGTAGAAGACGTCGACGTAGTCCAGGCCCATACGGCTCAGGCTCTGGTCCAGGCTGGCCAGCAGGTACTTGCGCGAGCCCCACTCGCCGTAGGGGCCGGGCCACATGTCGTAGCCCGCCTTGGTGGAGATCACCAGCTCGTCGCGGTAGGGGCGGAAGTCGCGGGCGAGGTGGCGGCCGAAGCCCGCCTCGGCCGCTCCGGGGGGCGGGCCGTAGTTGTTGGCCAGGTCGAAGTGGGTGACGCCCAGGTCGAAGGCGCGGCGCAGGATCGCCTGCTGGGTCTGAAGCGGCTTGTCGTCGCCGAAGTTGTGCCACAGGCCGAGCGAGATCGCCGGCAGTTTCAGCCCGCTGCGTCCGACACGTCGGTAGGGCATGGTGTCGTAGCGCGTGTCCGCGGCGGTGTGGGTCACGGTGCTCCTCTGCGGTGTGGGCGGGGCCGGCGGCTCGGAGATCGCAACGCTACACCGCGCCGCGGCAGCGCCGGACGGCCGCTCGTACCGCGTGGACGGCCGGCGCGTCCTCCCGCCCCGGAGGCGGGGCGGGAGGACGCGTACGGTGCTTTCCGCGGGGACCGTCCGCTCAGCAGGTGTTACGGCTGGTGTTGTTCAGGGTGAGGTTGCGGTAGGTGATGTTCGTGCCGCAGGGGCTCTCCCTGAGCGAGGTGTTGCTCAGCGTCAGGTTCTGCAGGGTGATGTCCCGGTTGCCCGGGAACTCGCTGCGGGCCGCCAGCCTGACCTCCCCGCCGCCGCTGACCGTGCCGCCCTGGGAGGCGATGGTGACGTTGTAGCAGTTCTCGATCAGGATGGCGTTGTTGCCGGTGTTGGTCAGCGTCACCCGGTCGATGACGGCGCCGCCGCTCTCGGAGACGCAGAAGACCCCGCGCCCGCCGCCGCGGGCGATGACCTCGCCGACGCGGATGTTGGTCGGATAGCCGCCGCCGATCCGGCCGTTGCGGTTGGCCATCCGGAACGCCGCGTAGCCGGTGCCGGTGGCGGTGTTGTCGGCGTCGACCTTCCCCACCGTGGCGTTGATCGTGTCGTTGAGCAGCAGTCCGGAGTAGCCGACGTCGCGGGCGGTCACCGTCCCGATCGTCAGCCCGTCCACCCCGTAGGTCTCCACGCCGTGGTTGCTCGTGCCCGAGACGTAGACGTCGTCGATGCGGATGTTGCGCGAGCGCGACGAGCGGTCGCCGTGGTTGTCGATCCGGATGCCCAGACCGCCGGAGAGGCGCATGTCGATCCGGCCGAGCACCACGTTGCTGACGTTGCGCATGAAGATGCCGTACAGCGGGCGGCCGGTGACGGTCAGATGACCGACCTCGACGTTCGTCGTGCCGCGGGAGTAGATCGGTGCCTGGTCTCCGGAGCCGGAGCCGGTGACGTCGATGGTGCCGCACACGTCGATGGCGGTGTTGCTCGGCAGCGACACCCTGGTCCCGGCGCTGATCGAGCCCGAACCCCGCACCACCACGCGTTCCTTGTAGGAGCGGTTGGGTGTCAGGCTGCCGATCGCTGCCTGCATCGCGTCGCGCATGCTGCCGCCGGTGTAGACGGTGCCGCCGCCCCGGCGCGCGGTCCAGGTGCTCCCGCTCTTCACGGCCTCGGCCTGGTACGAACCCTCGCCGCAGGCGGCCGCGGCCGGCGCCGCCTGCCCCTTCTGTGCCTCCTGCGCCGCCCGCGCGGAACGGTCGGCCCCGGCCCGGGGCTCCGTGGCCCCGGCCGTGGTCGCCACCGTCGCCAGCATGGCCGCCGTCAGAGCGCCCGCCGCGACCGCGGCGAGCCTGCGCCTCCTGGCGGAGGATGCGACTCCGCTTCTCATCGTGGACTCCTTTTCGTGGGGGGACGCCCACCGCACACGGCGCGGGGCCGCTCGCGTCGGGCCGGGCCGAAAGGGGGCCGCCCGGGAGGGGGGATTTCGCGAGAAAAGTGCAGTAAGCGCTTTCTGAGTCCGTTAGTATTGCAACGTTTCATTCAGAGGGTCAAGAGGCGTGCGACCGCCCCCGAGAACAGCCGAACCGCGGCCTTCCTCTCGGAACGCACCGCCAAAGCCTCCCGCAGACCACCACTGACCTGCGGGTTTTCACACCCTTTGACCGACCCCCGCCCCCGGGATTCCTTTTCCGCGGAACGTCCGCACCGAATAGCGGGCGCTTTCGGAAACCCGGAACGGGCATATTCCCCGCCGCTCCGCCGCGTGCGCGGTGGACCGGCCCGGACGGCTCCCGTCCCGGGAAACCGGCGTACGGGAGACCCCGGCCGCAACGCGCCGAGTCGCGGAACCCCCCACGCCGGATCAGACTTGGCCGAGGCCAAACCCGTGCCTCCCCGGCCCGGACCCGGCCCTGCCCCTGCTCCCGACCCCGGCACTGCCCAGGTGATCTCCATGCCGATGCCCGTGTTCGGACCGCAGGACCCGTTCGCCGAACCGCTCAACCGCCTCCTCGGCGCCGGCCTCCGGGCCCCGGAGCCCGCCGGGCAGCTCCCGGACGGGTCCGCCCGGGAGCTGCTGTCCCTGGCCGCCGGGCGGGCGGCCGGGGACGGCGGCGAACTGGACACCGGCCATCTGCTGTGGGCCGCCACCCGGACGGGCCCCTCGCGCCGCGTTCTGGAGGACGCTGGGGCGAGTCCGGACCGGCTCGCCGCCGACCTGCTCCCGGCCCTCGCCAGGAGCACCGGCGGCGCCGGATCCTCCCTGACGCCCGCGGCCGAACGCGCCCTGCTGGCGGCCCGTGCGGGCGCCCGCGCCGCCGGCGCGTCCCGCTTCGGCCCCGAGCACGTCCTGGCCGCCCTGCTGGACGATCCCCGCAGCGGTGCGGGCCGGGCGCTGCGCGCCGCGGGCGCCGCCCCCGAGCCGGTACGCGGGGCCGCCTCCCGACCGTCCGGCCCATCCGGTCCGTCCGGCCCATCCGGCTCCACCCCCGTGCTGGACCGCTACGGCCGCGATCTGACCGCGCACGCCCGTGAGGGCCGGCTGGATCCGGTGGTGGGACGCGCGGAGGAGATCGACCAGACCATCGAGGTGCTCTCCCGCCGCACCCGGAACAACCCCGCCCTGATCGGTGAGCCGGGCGTCGGCAAGACCGTGGTCGTCGAGGGCCTGGCCCGGCGGATCGCGGCCGGTCAGGTGCCGCCGGAGCTGCGGGGCCGCCGGATCGTCGGCCTTGACCTGGCCACGCTGGTGGCCGGCGCCCGCTACCGGGAGGAGGTCGAGGAGCGGCTGCGCGCGATCGTTGAGGAAGTCGCCTCCGACGACCGGATCGTCCTCTTCCTCGACGAGCTGCACACCCTCGTCGGCGCGGGCGCGGGCGCCGACGGCTTCCCCGACCTCGGCGGCGTGCTGCGGGCCGCGCTCGCCCGCGGCGGGCTGCGCGTCGTGGGCGCCACCACCATCGACGAGTACCGCCGCCATGTGGAGCGGGACATCGCCCTGCACCACCGCTTCCAGCCGGTGCTGGTGCCCGAGCCCACCGTCGAGGAGACCGTGCGCATCCTGGAGGGCCTGCGCGGCTCCTACGAGGCCCACCACCAGGTCCGCTTCTCCGACGAGGCGCTGCGCGCCGCCGCCGAGCTCTCCGCCCGCCATCTGACCGAGAGCTTCCTGCCCACCAAGGCCGTCTCCCTGCTCGACCAGGCCGGCGCCCGGGCGCGGCTGCGCGGTCTCGGCCGCAGCGGTGAGGTCGCACAGGTCGAGGACCGCCGCGACCGGCTGCGGCGCGAACTCGACCAGGCCCTGGCCCGGGAGGACCTGGAGCGGGCCGCGACGCTGCGCGCGGGCATGCGGGAGCTGGAGCTGGAGCGGGCCGCCGTCGCCGAGAAGCGCGAGAGCGCCGCCCGGGTGACCGTGGAGGACGTCGCCGGCGCCGTC
Source organism: Streptomyces mangrovi (assembly GCF_900114215.1). Classification (GTDB taxonomy): domain Bacteria; phylum Actinomycetota; class Actinomycetes; order Streptomycetales; family Streptomycetaceae; genus Streptomyces; species Streptomyces barkulensis. The sequence goes on from NZ_FOSG01000007.1 coordinate 219,597, forward strand.
TCCCGGCGCACCGGCATCCCCGCCGACCGGCTGGCCCGCGACGAGCGCGAGCATCTGCGGCATCTGGAGGAGAGGCTGCGCGAGCGGGTGACCGGCCAGGACGAGGCCGTCTCGGCTGTGGCGCGGGCGGTACGGCGGGCGCGGGCGGGGATGAGCGCCCCCGGGCGGCCCGCCGCGGTCCTGCTGTTCGCCGGGCCGCCCGGGGTGGGCAAGACCGAGCTGGCCAGGGCCCTGGCCGCCGAACTCCTCGGTGACGCGGGCCGCCTGGTGCGCTTCGGCACGGGCGCCCTGCGGGAGGGGCGCCGGGAGGCGGTACGGCTGGAGGAGGCGGTACGGCGCGGGCCGAGCTCCGTCGTCCTGCTCGACGGGATCGACCGGGCCCACCCGGATGTCCTCGACTCGCTGACGCGGCTGCTGGAGGGCGCCCGGCCGGCCGGTGCCCGGGGACCGGCCGCCGGCTCCGGCTCCGGCTCCGGCTCCGGCTCCGGCTCCGGCTCCGGCGGGACGGTGGTCGCCCTGACCGTCACCGTCGACCCGCGCAGGGTGCTGGCCCACTCCGGCGACCCCGGCACGCTCCGCGAGGAGACCCTGGCGCATCTGCGCGACCGGGTACGGCCGGAGTTGCTGGAGCTGGTCGACGAGACCGTCTTCTTCCGCCCCCTGACCCGCGAGGACCTGCTGCGCGTCGTCGGGCTGCTGCTGGAGGGCAGCCGCCGGCTGCTGGGGGCCCAGGGCATCGGTCTGGAGGTCGACCTCAGCGCCCGCGAGTGGCTGATCAACCAGGGCTACCAGCCCGACTCCGGCGCCCACCCGCTGCGCCGCACCGTCCGCACCCATCTGGACGACCGCCTCGCCGACCTGATCCTCGACGGCGCCCTGCGCGCGGGCGACACGGTGCTGGTGGGCATCGACGAACACGGCCCGACCTTCGAGGTCGCCGGCCGGCGCAGGTGAGGGCGCCGTGGCCGGGGAACGGCGTGAGGCCGCCGCCCCGGCCGCGGCGCCGGGCCGTCAGCGGCCGGTCACAGGGAGCGCTCCAGGCGCTCGGCCATCAGCCGGGTGAAGCGGGCCGGGTCGCCGGGCATGCCGCCCTCCGCCAGCAGCGCCATGCCGTGGACGAGCTCGGCCATGCCCTCCAGGTCCGGCGCGGAGGCGTTCTCCGCGTGCGCCTCGCGCAGACCGGTGATCAGCGGGTGGCCGGGGTTGATCTCCAGGATGCGCTTGCTCTCGGGCACCTCCTGGCCCATGGCACGGAACATGCTGCGCAGGCCGGGCGTCATGTCGTCGGTGTCCGAGACGACGCAGGCGGGCGAGACGGTCAGCCGGGAGGACAGCCGCACCTCCTTGACCTCGTCGCCGAGCCGTTCGGTCATCCACTCCAGCAGCCCGGCGTACTCCTCGCGCTGCCGCTCCCGCTCCGCCTCGGCCCGCTCCTTGTCCTCCTCGGTGCCGAGCTCGGCCTCGCCCTTGGCGATGGAGAGCAGCTTCTTCCCCTGGAAGTCGGGCACCGCGTCGACCCACACCTCGTCGACCGGGTCGGTCAGGACGAGCACCTCCAGCCCCTTGTCCCGGAAGGCCTCCATGTGCGGCGAGCTCTCCACCGCGCTCCGGGACGGGCCGGTGAGGTAGTAGATGTGCTCCTGGCCCTCCTTCATCCGCTCCGCGTACTCCGCCAGCGTCGTCGTCCCCTCCGCGTCGTGGGTGGAGTCGAAGGAGCAGGCCGCCAGGATCGCGTCGCGGTTGTCGGGGTCGTTGATCAGACCCTCCTTGACGACCGCGCCGAACTCCCGCCAGAAGTCCGCGTACTTCTCCGGCCTGGCCTTCCTCATCTCCTTGAGGGTGGACAGCACCTTCTTCGCCAGCCGCCGGCGCATCAGCTGGATGTGGCGGTCCTGCTGGAGGATCTCGCGGGAGATGTTGAGCGAGAGGTCCTGGGCGTCGACCACGCCCTTGACGAAGCGCAGGTAGGCCGGGACCAGCTCCTCGCACTCCTCCATGATCAGGACGCGCTTGACGTAGAGCTGCACGCCCCGCCTGTCCTGGGAGAGGACGCCCTGCGGCGGCCGCGCGGGCAGGAAGAGCAGCGCCTGGTACTCGAAGGTGCCCTCCGCCTGGACGCGGATGGTCTCCAGCGGGTCGGTCCAGTCGTGGCTGATGTGTTTGTAGAGCTCGTGGTACTCCTCGTCGGAGACCTCACTGCGGGGCCGGGCCCACAGTGCCTTGCGGGAGTTGATCGCCTCCGGCTCCGGCTTCCCGCCGTCCCCGTCCTCCGCGTCCTTCTCCGCCCCTTCGGCGCCCGCCTCGACCAGACGGATGGGCCAGGTGATGAAGTCGGAGTAGCGCTTGACGATCTCCCGGATCTTCCAGGGGGCCGTGTAGTCGAAGAGGCGGTCGTCGGCGTCCTCGGGCTTGAGCTTCAGGATGACCGAGGTGCCCTGGGGCGCGTCGCCGACCGTCTCGATCGTGTAGGTGCCCTCGCCGGTGGACGTCCAGCGGGTGCCCGAGGACTCCCCGGCGCGGCGGGTCAGCAGCGTGACCTCGTCGGCCACCATGAAGGCGGAGTAGAAGCCGACGCCGAACTGCCCGATCAGCGCCTCCGCCGAAGCCGGGTCACCCGCTTCCCCGGCCTTCTGTGCCTCCTCCAGCTTGCGGACGAACTCCGCGGTGCCGGACTTGGCGATCGTCCCGATCAGCCCCACGACCTCCTCGCGCGACATCCCGATGCCGTTGTCGCGCACGGTCAGCGTGCGGGCGTCCTTGTCGGTCTCGATCTCGATGTGCAGGTCGGAGACATCGGCCCCCAGCGAGTCGTCGCGCAGTGCCTCGATGCGGAGCTTGTCGAGCGCGTCGGAGGAGTTGGAGACCAGCTCCCTCAGGAACACGTCCTTGTTCGAGTAGATCGAGTGAACCATCATCCGCAGGAGGCGGCTGGCCTCCACCTGGAACTCGAACGTCTCGGCCGTCATCGTCGTGGATTCCCCCACCAGTCGTCGTCCGTGCCCGGCAGGCCCCCGCGCCGCCGGGCGGCGCGGGGGCCTGCCGGGAATGCCTTTCCCCGCGATGTTATGCCGGACGGGCCTCCGTCCCGCCGCGCACACCCGGGTTACGGCCGGTTCACACCGGCCAGGAGTCGGCCGGGTCGTCCAGCCAGGCCCGCCGCCCCCGCGGCGTGACGGTCAGGCCGAACCGCTCGTACCCCGGCCTGCCCCGCTCCTGCCACCAGCGGTGGGCTGCCTCGACCTCGTCCCACAGCCGGCGGGGCCCGGACTGCCATACACGCGCGCTCTGCCCGTCGCGGAACATCGCGCAGGCCCAGGAGCGGTCGGTCAGCCCGTACCACCACACCGGCCGGGCCCCGTCGCGCTTGTCGGCGACGACGCACCGGCAGTCCGGCACCCGGAGCCCGAGCGCGAAGCGCACCGGCTCGAACCGCTCCCCGGTGAACTGCCCCTCCGGCAGCACGGTGGACGACTCCTCGCCGTCGGCCACGCCACCCGTGACGTACTCGGAGTGGACCGGGAACGGCGGGCGCTGGGAGCGCAGCTTCATGAACTCCACCGGCCCGGTGAAGGGGCCCGACGCGCTCTCCCCGTCGCGGGAGACGGTCAGCCGGACGACGGCGTCGCCGTTGCCGTAGTGCGTCCCCCACGGGGCGACGATCAGGCCGCCGGGACGGCACTGCTCCACCCAGGCGCGGGGGACGGACCGCAGCCCGCACGTGGCGATGATCCGGTCGTAAGGAGCTCCGTCGGGAAACCCCCGCGAACCGTCGCCGTGGACGACGCGGACGGGCAGGCCGAAGATCTCCAGCGCCCTGCGGGCGGCGGCGGCCACCGCCTCGTCCACCTCCACCGTCACCACGTTCACCGTGCCGAGGCGGTGGGCCAGGAGCGCCGCGTTCCAGCCCGTGCCCGCGCCGATCTCCAGCACCCGGTGGCCCGGCCGCACCTCCAGGTCCCGGAGCATCCGGAAGACCACCGACGGCATGGACGCCGAGGAGGTGGGCTCCCGCCCCGGCTCCGTGCCGGTGTGCCGGCCGTCGTCCCACTGGGTGACGACGGGTACGTCGGCGTCGGCGTACCGGGCCCAGGCGTCCGGGTCCTGTGCCATCGACACGGCGACGCTGCGGCCCGCTTCCATGTCGTAGGGCCAGATCAGCTCCGGCAGGAACGCCGACCTGGGCACGGCAGCGAAGGCCGGCGTCCAGTCCGAGGAGAGGACGCCGCCCGCCATGAGGGCGCGTGCCAACTCCAGGCGGCCGGGGCGCTGCCCGGCCGTGCCGGTGCTTTCCGCGTCCCCCGCGTTCTGCGCGTTCTGCGCGTTCTGCGCGCTTTCGGTGTGCTCGGTGCTCATCGGCCGGTGACCGCCTTGGGCGGGTTGGGGACGCCGGGGCCGCCGTCCGGGGTGGGCGGCTGGTGCGGGCCGGGGTACGGCTCCCCCGGCAGCTTGTCGCCACCGCCGTCGTGCCACGTCTGGTTCGTCATGTTCTCTCTCCTCGCTGTCATGTGCTTCCGGACCCGGCCCCGAGGGAGGCCGGGGGTCTATCGGGCGGGGATCTATCGGGCGGGAGCGCGGTCCCGTTGCCGCAGGGCCTCCCGCACCAGGGCGTTGAGCGTCTGCACGCAGTCCTCACAGGCGTACAACTCGGCCTGCTGCCCCTCGGTCCGCACCGGCCCGAACCACACCACCGGCACCTGCGGCCGGAGGCAGTAGAGCCGGCACCGCCCGGTGGTCCAGGTGCGGGGCCTCACCGGCAGCGCTGCTCGCTGTGCCGGTTCGCCGCCCGCACCCCCGCGCTCAACTGCTCCTCGGGCGTGGGAAGTCGGGTGTTCTCCGGCAGGCACTCCCACTCCCGGCCGCCGCCGGGCGGGCGGAGGAAGTACCGTCCGCCGCTCCTGCCCATCAGCTCGCCGATCCGGTCGCGCGTGGTGTCCACGAGGTACGTCGCCATGCCTGCTCCTGTGCTGTGCGTGGTGGCTTTCCGTATCCACCCACTCACAGAATGCTGCCGCGGCGGTACGCTCAACAGGGCTTCCAGCTCTCCGGAGAGAGTTGGAGAGAAGGGATGTTGAGCACATGCGACGCGGCGGCGGGATCGACCGTCCTTACTCGCCACAGGAGTTCTACGGTGCGGAGCTTCGGCGCAAGCGCGAGGACAAGGGCCTCACACAGGCCCAACTCGGCGAGATGGTCGTCATCTCGCCGCAGATGATCGCCCACTTCGAGGCCGGCAGACGCAAGCCCCGGCCGGAGGACGCCTGCCGGATCGACCAGGCACTGGGCACGGACGGCTTCTTCGAGCGCATGCGCCGCTCACTGGACGAGGGGCGCTTCGCCGACCACTTCGCGGCTGCCGCCGAGATGGAGAGGCTGGCATGCGTGATCAAGGCCTATGGGGCGTCGCTCGTCCCCGGCATCCTCCAGACCGAGGCGTACGCGCGTGCCGTCTTCCGCGCGGGGACCCCGGTCTATACACACAAGGATGTAGAGCGGCGGGTCGCCAACCGCATGGAGCGTGCCCGCATCCTCGACGACTCCGACTCCCCAGTCCTGTGGACCTTGCTGGACGAGTCGATCCTCCGACGCCCCATCGGCGGACGCGGCGCGATCGCGGAGCAGTTGGAGCACATCGCCGAGATGGGACGCAGCGGACGGGTGCGGGTCCATGTGCTCCCCTTCTGCGCAGGTGCGCACGCGCTGCTGGAGAGCATGGTCACCCTTATGCGGTTCTCCGACGCCCCTCCGGTGGCCTACGTTGAAGGCCTGCGCACCGGGCGTGTCATGGATGACCCGGACATGGTCGAGGCCTGCCAGTCGGCCTACGACCTCGCCCTGGGCGATGCCTTGTCGTCGGAGGAGTCACTGGCCCTGCTAGAGGCCGTGTCGGAGGAGTACAAACGATGATCAACGACCACAGCCTGACGTGGCGCAAGTCCAGCTACAGCGGAGCGAGCAACGGCGACTGCGTCGAGGTCGCCGACGGGCTCCCCGGCGCGGTCCCCGTACGGGACAGCAAGAACCCCGGCGGCCCGGCCCTGGTCTTCCCGACGCGTGCGTGGAGCGCGTTCACGGCGGGGATAAAGGGACGCCCGCGCCCCTGACCCGACAAACCGCAGGCAGACGGACGCCGGGGGCGGGCCGATACGGCTCGCCCCCGGCGTTCGTCACTGACCCACCCGCCCGTCGACGCACTCGCGCAGCAGGTCCGCTCCTCGCGAACGCGACCGCCGCCCCGCCCTGGGGCGCTCGGACCTGCCCCGAAGCCGGAACACGCACGGCCTCGCTCGGCAAACAGACACCCCCTTGGTCGGACCGGTGTCCGGCAGCGGCTTCGGCCGGGTCTTCCTCTCCGGCAATGGCCGATCCCGGCCGGCGTACGGTCCTGGCCGACCGGCTCGGACACGTCCGAAGTGCCCCCGGATGAGAGCGCGTTGAGCATCAGGGCCTGTTGCCGTTCGATCATCATGATGTGAGCATGACTTCGCCTGATGACTGTCGCAGCCGGTGGGGTGGTGCGCTGATCGGCCGGTCCCTTCCGCTGCGCTCTATAAAAGGAGCCCGTCACATGAAGCGATCGAGGATCCGTACAGCCATCACAGCGATGGTCGGCTCGGCAGCGCTCGCCTTAGGCGGCCTGGCCGCCACACCCGCGGGAGCCGCGACCTCCGCCGCGCCGCCGGCGCAGAAGAGCTTGACGGCGGCATCCGGTTTCTGGGCGTGCACCGTCCCGGCCGGGAAGACCTACACCGACACCGACCGCCGCTACCGCGGCAACTGCAACCCCAGCGGTTGGGGAACCAGCTACTACGTGGTCGACCCGGCCGACGGCGTCTGGGCGTGCACCGTCCCCTCGGGCTACACCTATACCGACACCGACCGCACCTACCGCGGCAACTGCAACGCGCAGGACTGGGGGACCGCCTACCTGCTCGCCGTACCCCGCACCGGCATCTGGGCGTGCACCATCCCGCCCGGCTTCTCCTACACCGACACCGACCGCCGCTACCGCGGCAACTGCAACCCGCAGGACTGGGGAACCGCCTACCTGCTGGTGGGCTGACCGACCCGCGTCCGTGCCCGCTCCGGGCGGCCTTCCCGGCGCGGGCACGGAGCGCGTTCACGGCGGAGACGAGGAGGCGGAGGCGGGCCGCACCGGCCCGCCTCCCCTCCGTCTCATGTCACTGCCCCACCCGGCCGTCGACGCACTCGCGCAGCAGATCGGCGTGCCCGCAGTGGCGGGCGTACTCCTCGATCCTGTGCACCATCAGCTCCCGGACCGCGATCTCCTCCCTCCCCACGCGCTCACCCAGGTCCGGGTACCGGGCCAGCGCGGCGTCGGTGGCGGCCTGTTCGCGCTCCAGGTCGGCGTACGCGGCGGCGACCACGGCCCGGTTCGCGACGGCTCCGCCGAAGTCCGCGTCCTTCTCGCCGTACAGCTTCGGCAGCGGCTCGCCGTCACCGATCCAGTCGCGCCAGTCGCGTTCCACCTCGGCGAGGTGCCGGAGCAGGCCGAGCAGCGACATCGTCGACGGCGGGACGGAGCGGCGGGCCAGTTGCTCCGCGTCCAGGCCCTCGCACTTCATCCGCAGGGTGGTGCGGTAGTCCTCCAGGAACTCCCGCAGTGTCGCGAGTTCGCCCTCCGGGCCTGGGCCTTCTCTGTCGCGGGGGTCGTCGTCCGGGTCGGTCCACATGTCGGGGTGGACGGTGGCCTGGGTCCATCGCGCGGGTCGGTCGCTCATGCGCCCATGCTCGTCCGCGACAGACCGCGTCCGCCACCGAGTTCTCCTGGAGTGGTGGCGTCGTGTCCTGCCCGCGGGGTCCGGTTCCGGCCAGCTTCCGGTGCTGTGGTCGTCCCTCACGCCGAAGATCCGCAGAACCGTGGGAGCCGAGTTGCGCCAGAGGTATTGACGCCGCTCACCGGATCCGTACGATCCAGTTGCTCGGTACTTCGACCCTGGTTCGATATCACGAACAATCCGGGACCGCATCACTCCGGCATCCGGACAGCCCCTCACGGGGCAGGCCGGAGTCGCTTGTCCAAGGATGACGAGGTCCCCATGCACAGACGTGGTCACGGGTGGCGGTCACGAGTGTGGCCTGCCGGCCGGGCGTCCTCGCTCTGCCGCGCCGGCCCGCACCTGATCACGGGCTCGCGACCATGCCCGTCGGCCCCGCCGACGGGTGGCTTCCACTTCGCCTCCCAGGAAGGAATTCCCCCATGGTTCCCTTACGCGGTCGATTACCGCGCCTCCTCGCGGCCGCCGTACTGACGGTCACCGCCTGCGTCACCGCCTCCACCTCCGCCGCCTCCGCCTCCGCCGGCACGGCCGCCGAGGCCGCACCGGGCAGCCCGGCGCTCACTCCGCCGCTGGGCTGGAACAGCTGGAACAGCTTCGGATGCGGGATCACCGAGACACAGGTCCGCGAGGCCGCCGACGCGATGGTGTCCTCGGGCATGCGCGACGCCGGCTACGAGTACGTGGTGGTCGACGACTGCTGGTTCGACCCGCAGCGTGACGCGGCCGGCAACCTGCGGGCCAACCCGACCAAGTTCCCCAGCGGGATGAAGGCGCTCGGGGACTACATCCACGGCAAGGGCCTGAAGTTCGGCATCTACCAGGCCCCCAACGAGAAAACCTGTGCCCAGGGCGTGGGCACCTACCCCGGCTCCACGGGCAGCAAGGGCCACGAGGCCCAGGACGCCGCCACGTTCGCCTCCTGGGGCGTGGACTACCTCAAGTACGATTGGTGCTCCGGCAGCGGCACCCTCAGCGAGCAGATCGCGCGGTTCACCATCATGCGCGACGCCCTGCGCGCCACCGGCCGCCCGATCGTCTACAGCATCAACCCCAACAGCTTCCACGCCCCCACCGGCGACAAGTACGACTGGGGCGAGGTCGCCGACCTGTGGCGCACGACCGAGGACCTGCTCGACATCTGGCAGAACAACAACACCAACAGCTACCCGATGGGCGTCGGCAACGTCCTCGACGTCACCGCCCCGCTCGCCGCGCAGTCGGGCCCGGGTCACTGGAACGACCCCGACATGCTGGTCGTCGGCCGCCCCGGCCTGTCCCTGACCGAGTCCCGCTCCCACTTCGCCCTGTGGGCTCTCATGAGCGCCCCGCTCATGGCCGGCAACGACATCCGCACCATGTCCGCCGACGTGAGCGCCATCCTGCGCAACCCGCGCCTGCTCGCGGTGAACCAGGACTCGCTGGGCGCGGGCGGACGCCGAGTCCGCGACGACGGCGCCACCGAGGTGTTCGCCAAGCCCCTGTCCGACGGCTCCGTCGCGGTCGGCCTGCTCAACCGCGGCGGCAGCAGCACGACCATCACCACCACTGCCGCGCAAGTCGGCCTGTCCGGAGGGCCGTTCACCCTCACCGACCTGTGGACCGGCACCACGTCGAGCACCTCCGGCCGGATCTCGGCCAGCATCCCCGCGCACGGCGTCGCCGTGTTCAGGATGAGCGGCGGCAGCCCGCTGGACTCCACCACCGCACGCCTGCGCGGTACCGGATCCGGCCGCTGCCTCGACGTGGAGGAAGCCTCCACCGCGGCCGGGACGGCGACGCTGATCTGGGACTGCCACACCGCCGCCAACCAGCTGTGGACCACCTGGGCCGGAGGCGAGATCCGCGTCTACGGCGACAAGTGCCTGGACGCCTCCGACCGGGGCACCTCCAACGGCACGCCGGTCATCGTCTGGCCCTGCAACGGCCAGGACAACCAGAAGTGGACCTTGCAGGCCGACGGGTCGATCCGCAACGTCCACGCCGGGCTGTGCCTGGACGCCGAAGAGGCGGGAACCGCCAACGGGACCCCGGTCATCCTGTGGACCTGCAACGGCCAGAACAACCAGAAGTGGACCACGCTCCCGTAAGCCCCCGCCGGGCCCCTCGCGCGCGCTACGTGCCGTAAGTGTTCCTCCAGCGCGCGCGGTGTTCCCGGTCGCCCTGGCCGGCGCCGTTGACGCCGGCCAGGGCGGGCAGGGAGGCGCCGTTGTTCCACAGGCCCAGGTGGTCGCGGTGCACGGCGAGGATGCCGTGCTCCACCGCCAGCGCCCGGGACGGAGCGCTGAAGCGCGAGGTCGTCACGAAGACGGCCACATCGGCCCCGAAGTGCACCTTCGCTCCCATCAGGTCGCGCATCTCGCGGCTGGCGATGGTGCGGTGCGGCGCGTACCGCTTGCACTGGACGACCATCGTGCGGCCGTCCGGCAGCCGGCCGAGCACGTCCGCGCCGTTGTCGTGGGAGCCGCCCACGCGCCGGACCCCGGTGCAGCCGTCGCGGCGGCACAGCTCGGCCACCAGTTCCTCGAACTCGGTGCCGGACATCGCGTCCACCTCGGCCAGCGTGCGGCGCCCGGCCGCCACCGCGTCCGCCTGCCGCCACTGCCGGTCCCCGCCCCGGAGGATCCGGTCGGTACGCCACAGCCACCACACCAGGCCGCCGAGACCCGCGGCGACCGCGACCCCCAGGAGGTACGGCCAGACGGCCGACCAGGAGGCGGTGAGCAGGAGCAGCACCACCACACCGCCGACGACCGCCGCCCTCTGCCTGGCCTCGCGCCTGCGCCGCGCCGCCGATCCGCGTCCGCGGCCTCCAGGACCTCTGCGGCTCCCACGACCTTTACGGCCTCCACTGCCTCCACTGCCTCCACTGCGAGCAGCCATCCCCGGCCCCCTCTCCCCTCACGTTTCGCGCAGCAGTCTGGGCAGCGGGGAGGCGGGGGCGGTAGGGCGCCCTTCGGACATGGCCGGAAAACCATGCGGCGCCCGGGTGGACGCGGAGGCGCTCGCGCCGGAGACGGCGCGGTGACACCGTGCACGCCGAGGAGAGGGGCTGCCGGGCACGGCCGGAACGGACCCGCTCGGCCCAACGGGCCGTGGCGCCATGCCAGGCGCCCTGCGACCCTGGGGGGCGGACCGCCGGAACGAGGGAGAGGGGCGAGATCATGAGCGAGACGATCGCGGGCGTACGCGTCCCGGACAGCGCCATGGCGCGGGAGGCGACCGAACTGGTCCGTGAGGCGGCCTCGCCGCTGCTGTTCGACCACTCCCGGCGCGTGTTCCTCTGGGGCGCGCTGCGCGGGCGCGAACAGGGGCTGCGGTTCGATCCGGAGCTGCTGTACGTCGGGGCGATGTTCCACGACCTGGGGCTGACCGAGCGGTTCCGCCGCACCGACCAGCGCTTCGAGATCGACGGCGCCGACGAGGCGCGGCGGTTCCTGCACGCCCACGGCGTCACCGGCGAGGAGGCCGACCGGGTCTGGACGGCGATCGCCCTGCACACCACGCCGGAGATCCCGCTGCACATGGCCCCTGAGATCGCCCTGGTCACCCGGGGGGTGGAGCTGGACGTGCTGGGCATCGGCTACCGCGCGGTCTCCGAGGAGGAGCGTGCGGCCGTGGTGGAGGCCCACCCCCGCCCGGACTTCAAGGACCGGATCCTGGCCGCGTTCACCGAGGGGATCAAGGACCGTCCCGAGACGACGTTCGGCAACGTCAAGGCCGATGTGCTCGCCCACTACGTGCCCGGATTCGTCCGCGGCGACTTCGTCGAGGTCATCAAGGACTCCCCCTGGCCCGAGTAGCCTCCGTCCCTCGACCGAGGATGCGACGAGGGCCGGCCGCTGCCGTGAGCGCGGCGGGCCTGCAGGTCCTGGTCCTGCCCGGAGTGCAGGGTCAGGGCCGGCCCCGTCGGCTCAGTCCCGTCGCGGCCGCCGGGAGCGACCGATCGTGCCCTGACCGCCCTGCTTGCCGATCGCGCCGCGGACCTTGTGTCCGCAACCGGCTTATGGACAGCGTCCGGGCGGCCCTGTGCCGCCCCGTTCCGGCACGGCACAGGGCCGCCGCAGGAGTGTGACCGGCGCCGGTTCACCTCGCGAACGCGCCGGTCACGCGCGTGCGGCGGTCTGGGCGGGTGCTTGTGCCCGGAGTCGTCGACAAGTGATCGACGTTTGAACCACATGCACCTTTTTCGAAGTTCCACGGTTTCAAGTATTGACCGTGCACTGTCACGTCTCTACGTTGTCGCCACTTGTTGAGAGCGCTCTCAGAGAAAGGGTGTTCATGAGATTCCTCAGACGTCTCGCCATGCTGTCGGCGGCCTCGGTGGCCGCGACGGGCCTGGCGGCGACCACCGGTGCCGGCGTGGCCCACGCCGGCACCGTCGAGGTGGGCAAGGGCAGTTACAGCGATGTCCGCCCGGCGGGAAGGCAGGGACCCTCCAACAGCGGCGGCCAGGCCGTCAAGCCGAAGGTCACCCCGGCCATGGCGGACAAGCCGGTGCCGACCAACGACTGGTGGTCCTCGCTGGCCTTCCAGCGGTTCTCCGCCAACCCGTGGTCGGAGAACATGTACGGCCACCCCCTCACCTACAAGGCCGTCTCCGGCGGCCTGGAGGTCGGCTACCCGACCGACCACCAGATCGTGGGGGAGGGACGCCAGTACGAGTTCCCCCACGAGGCGGAGCTGACCCTCGGCATCGCCGGCCTCGACTCCCCCGACGCCAAGGCGGACGGATGGAGCGACTGGACCGTCAGCCCCTACTGGTCCGACGGCTCCCGCACCCTGCGCACCACCATCGGCCACGGCCTGCCGTACGTGTACGCCCAGGGCAGCGGCGGCGCGGCACAGATCACCGCGGCAAACACGCCGACCGTCTTCGCCGACGACGGCAACGTGCTCGGCATCACCGTCTCCGGCCACCACTACGCACTGTTCGCCCCCTCCGGCAGCGACTGGACGGTCTCCGGCAGCCGGATCCGCGCGGACCTGGGCGGCAGGGACTACTTCTCGCTGGCCGTCCTGCCCGGCCGGGACGCACTGGCGACGTACGAGAGGTACGCCTTCAGCTTCGTCACCGGCTCGAAAGTGGACTGGAGCTACGACGAGGGCGCCGGCGAGGTGAAGGCGACCTACACCCTTGCCACCGAGGCGATGGAGGGCGACGAGACCGGCACCCTCCAGGCCCTCTACCGCCACCAGTGGCTGCACACCTCCGACGCCCTGACCGCCCACAGCTACGTCTCCTCGCGCGGTGAGATGAAGGTCCGCGAGGGGAAGTCCTTCACCACCGTCCAGAAGGTCAACGGCGTGCTGCCCGGCCTGCCCGCCGCGCAGGGCGTGGACAAGGCCAGGCTGAAGACGTACATCAACGACGTGCTGACACAGGGCGACCCGTTCAGCGGCGCCACCGACACCTACTGGACCGGCAAGGCACTGGGCAAACTCGCCCAACTGGTGCCGATCGCCGACCAGATCGGCGAGACCGCCGACCGCGACAAGCTCCTGGACCTGATCAAGGGACGCATGGAGGAGTGGTTCACCGTCGGCGGCCCGTCGGAGTTCTCCTACGACAAGGACTGGCGCACCCTCATCGGCTACCCCGCCTCCTACGGAAGCGACCAGGAGCTCAACGACCACCACTTCCACTACTCGTACTACGTGATGGCAGCCGCCATCGTGGCGCAGTATGACCCGCGGTGGGCCGCCGACTCCGAATGGGGCGGCATGGTCGAGGAGCTGATCAGGGACGCCGCCAACCCGGCCAGGAGCGACGAGGAGTACCCGTTCCTGCGCGGCTTCGACGTCTACGCCGGCCACAGCTGGGCCGCCGGCCACTCCGCCTTCGCCGCCGGCAACAACCAGGAGTCGTCCTCGGAGTCGGTCAACCTCAGCGCGGGGCTGATCCTGTGGGGCTCGGCCATGGGTGACAAGGCACTGCGCGACCAGGGCGTCTACATGATGACGACCGAGTCGGAGTCGATCGCGCAGTACTGGTTCGACGCCGACCAGGAGGTCTACCCCGAGGACTTCACCCACGACGTCGTGGGCATGGTCTGGGGCAGCGGCGGCGCCTACGCCACCTGGTGGACGGCCAACCCCGAGGAGATCCACGGCATCAACTTCCTTCCGGTGACCGGTGGTTCGCTGCATCTGGCGCGTGAGAAGGAGATGCTGCGCCGCAGCGTGGCCGAGATGGAGGAGGAGAACGGCGGCCCGGCCGTGGAGTGGCGGGACGTCTTCTGGGAGGTCCAGGCGCTCTACGACCCCGCCGGGGCCATGCGGTACTGGAACCAGTGGAACGGCGGCTACGTCCCCGAGGCCGGCGAGACCAAGGCCCACACCTACCACTGGATCGCCACGATGGACTCCATCGGCGCACCCGACATGACCGTCACCGCCAACACGCCCACCGCCGTGGCCTTCGAGAAGGACGGCACCAGGACCTACGCCGCGCACAACCACGGCGAGCGGGAGTGCTCGGTGCTGTTCTCCGACGGCGGCGTCCTGAACGTCCCGGCGAAGTCCACCGCCTCCGGGGCGGGCGACGACACACCGCTCGACACCCTCTGCGGCGACGGCGGCGGCACCCCGCCGCCGCCGGACGACGACAGGCCCGGCGCGCCCGGTACCCCGCAGGCGAGCGACGTCACCGACGGCTCGGTCACGCTGAACTGGACCGCCGCGACCGACGACAACGGCATCAGGAACTACGACGTCCTGCGCGGCGGATCGAGGATCGCCACGGTCACCGGCACCACGTACACCGACACCGGGCTGTCCTCCGGCACGGAGTACATCTACAGCGTCAGGGCCCGTGACACCGCGGGCCAGACCGGTCCGGCGAGCGGGCCGGTGACCGTCACCACCACCGGTACCCCTCCCCCGCCGTACGTCGAGGGCGACACCTTCTATCTGCGGTCGGGCGGTGAGCTGGCCACCGAGGCGGCCTCGTCACCCTCCGCCGACACCATCGAGCCGGCCGGCGGGACGAACAACGACGGCACGCCGAAGAACCCGCTCGTATACGAGGTGGAGAACGTCAAGGGCGCCCTGAAGCCGGGGTCGGCCACGGTCTTCACCTTCAACGTGGACGCCGGCACCGCCGTCGGTCACGCCCAGCAGGCCAGGGTCTCCTACGATCTGACCGGCGACGGCACGTTCGACCGCGTCGAGACGTTCCGCTACTTCGCCACGGACCCGATCCCCGGCTGGGAGGAGTACTCCTCGGCCCGGCAGGGGCTGCACTCCTCCTCGGGCGAGCTGGGCGACCTGGACGGCGGGACCGTCCGCGTCGAGGTCTGGAGCGCCCTGGGCAATGGCCCGTCCACCATCCAGGTGGGCTCGGGCTCCGTCCTGACCATCCCCTTCGCCTGACCATCCCCTTCGCCTGACCGCCGGCCGCTGACGCTCACCGGCCGCCCGGTGGCGCGGCGCGCCCCTCACGCGCCGCACCACCGGGCGAACGGAGAAGAGGGAGCGCGGTCGGCCGTACGACGTGGCGGGGCCCGGGAGTCGTATCCAGCTCCCGGGCCCCTGGGGATGCCACCCAATTGCGCACGCCGGCGGCGTTTAAGAGGACGGATCAGTCATCATGCCGTCGTGTTCTGCCTTTGAACTACCGCACCACGGAAGAGGTGCAGGCGAGAGTCGAACTCGCACCCGACGGCGTTCGTCCGTCCCCGGTCGATCCGGCGATCGGCGGCGATGCTGAGACTGGAGCGAGAGTCTGAGATTGACCACGGCTGCCTCTGCCATGTTGGGCTACCCCGGCCCGTTGGTAGTACTGCTGTGCCGGGGGAAGGACTCGAACCTTCACTGTCACCGCTTCTTCAGGCTGAACTTCAGTGTCAGCTTGCGCTCCTCACGCGAACCGGTCCTCATTCCGGCCCGCGCCTGGTCGCGCACCCCCGCGCTCGCACGCGGGGGCGATCATGGATGCTACCCGCGGCCGGCGTCAGCCGAACAGGTAGCCGAACACCGCGTCGCCGACCCGCCGGTCGGTGACCTCCGCGCCGTTGGCCTCCTCGCGGGCGAACTTCACGGCCTGCTGGAGCTTCTCGACCCGCTCCACCAGCTCGTTGACCCGCCGGGCCGGAAGCGCTCCGGAGAACTTCACGGTCGTCCAGTACCCGATGGGCACGTCCTCGTAGTACACCTCGACCTGCGCCGGGTGCTTGTCCGTCGCCTCCGCCTTGACGTGGTTGCGGGGGACCTTCTTGGTGCGGATCGTGCGGACCGGGTCCGTCTTCCACCAGTCCGTGGACGGGTCCTGCGACCAGGACTCGGCAGCGTCGAGCGTGGGGAGCTTCCTGACGAAGGTGTGCAGGTCGGTGAGCTGCTTCTCCAGGAACAGCAGATAGCTGACGGGGGCGTCGGCGACGATCGTCCGCCCGTCGACGGTGACGTCGGCGCGGGCCGCGCAGTTCGCCCAGTCCTTGGTGGCGGTCACGTCGAACAGCCGGGTCAGCGACGCGGACATCTCCCGCAGCACGTCCTCCGCCTGCACCTGCACCCGCGTGGACTCGGGCGGCAGCTGCTCGCCCTCCTCGTCCTTGGGCTGGTACGTGCGCGAGATGCCCGCCAGCAGCGCCGGCTTCTGCACCTTGTGGTGCGCCGCGGTGATGTCCTGGAGCGCCTTGCTCTTGACACCCTTCTCGACCGCGATGATCTGGTTCAGCTTCGCCACGTCGGGTCCCCCTTCGAACAGGCAGGAACGTACCCCACCGGCCCGCACACCCGCACGTCTTTATCGCCGCGCCCTGGGCTCCGGCCCCGCCCGGAACCATCGGCGGGCACTTCCCCGTCCGGGCGGGAGGACGGAAGGGCGCGGCAGGTGCTCGCGTGATCCGCCTGTCCGGGCGGAGGGCGGCGACCGCGGAGTCGTCTCGCAGGCAGGCGCCGCTTCCACCGGTGAGAGGCCCGCTGTTAGGGTGCGGTGCCGCGCGGGGCGGAGCAGGGCGGGGGAGCCAGGTTGAACATCCGGTACAGGATCGAGCAGGTCGCGGACCTGCCGCCCGTGTTGGCGGCCGTCCTCGGGATCTTCGTGCTCGCCCTGCTCGTCGGAGTGGTGTGGGGGCTGCTGCGGTTGCCGGACCACACGAAGCTCAGGAGCCCGGCGGCCCGCGAGCGCGCGAAGCGTCGCAAGGAGAGCCAGAAGCGGCAGAAGAAGCTGCGTTCGCGCCGGGAGTCCCTGCAACGCAAGGCAGGCCGGCGCTGATCGGCGCCCGCCATGCCGCGACGAGAACCCTCTCCCCCACGGCCTCGCTCAGAACCGGATCTGGCTGGAGATCGTCCAGTTCGCCCTCGACCTGCCGGCCGGGGGTACCCCCGGCCGAAGTCTGGGGAGGACGCCGATGCTCGCCCTGACCGGCAAGACCCGCCGCTGAGAGCCCGAGAAGCTTCGCTTCCGCCTCATCTTCTCAGCCGCCGCACAACTCGTCACCAGGCGGGCGAAGGCGTCGGCGGTCTCGTTGAGGTCGTGTCCGATGTGGCCTCGTCGGCCAGCCGGTTGAGCCATGCATCCTCGACGTCTTCGGCGATCCGGCGCAGACGCTGATGCTCCTCGATGTCGATCACCACGCCTTCCTCTTTGCCACGCCGGTTTGTGGTCGCCGGAGTCTCCCCCGCCGGGCACGGTTGATGATGTCGGTGAGATGGCCACGCACCTCAACCGTGGATTGCACCACCGGATCACCCGTGCAGCAGATCTACATGAGTGCTCACCGCTCCCCCAGCGCGTACTCCGCCCGGACGGTCTTGCCCGGACGGTCTTGCCCGGCCCGTCCCGGCGCGGGTGCCAGTCCCAGCGCGCGGCCAGCTCCGACACCAGGAGCAGGCCCCGGCCCGACTCCTCCGGGTTCTCGGCGTCCGGGGCGGCGGGACTCACCGGCAGGCGTTCGGCGCGGGTGTCGGTGACCTCGACGCGCACGCACCGGCCGCCGGCCGGTGCGTGCAGGCGGAGGTGGAAGTCCCGGCCGGGCACGTGCCCGTGCCGCACGGCGTTCGCGGTGAGCTCGGCGGCGATCAGCACGATCTCGTCGTGCGCTGTGGTCCCGTACGGGATCCCCCAGGCGTCGAGGCGGACGGCGACCAGCCGCCGGGCGAGACGGGCCCCTCTGGGCGTGGAGGTGAAGCGCATCCCGAAGACGTGGTCGCCGGGGCCGGTGAGGCGGGTGGGACGGGTGGCGTCAACGGGGCTGCCGGGCTTGCTCGTCATGCCCACCACGGTCCCCGTGGCGGCGCGGCGCGACCAGTGGTGACGCGCCTCGCGGGCCGCTTGTACGCGCGGTACGCGTGCGGGTACGAGGCATGCGGCGTGACCGCCTCCCGGGTAGGCGCGTTGGCCCGGTGAGGTGATGTTCGATGACTGAGCGTACGGACGGGGAGACCGCCCCGAGTGGCGGGGCGGTCGTGAACTTCGGTGACGGCTGGGAAGGCGACGACGGGCCCGGGCGGCGGCCGGAGGACGAGAGCGGACGCGGTGTCGTCACCGCGTTCGGGCGGACCATGAAGGCCCTGCGGTCGCGGCAGGGCCTGGAGCGCGAGGAGTTCGGCAAGCGGATCGGGTACTCGGCCTCGACGGTCGCCTCGTTCGAGCAGGGGCGGAGGATTCCGTCGCCCCGGACGATCGAGCGGGCGGACGAAGTGCTGGGCGCCGACGGGCTTCTGAGCCTGTGGAAGGAGGAGGTGGAGCGGGCCCAGTACCCGCTCTTCTTCCAGGGGATGGCGGCGTTGGAGAAGGAGGCCATCGAACTGGTCATGTACGACACGCTCGTGGTCAACGGCCTGCTCCAGACCGAGGAGTACATGCGTGCGCTGCTCGGCATGCGGCGCCCGCCGCTGGACCCGGAGACCATCGAACTGCGCGTCGCCGCACGGCTGGCCCGCCAGGAACTCCTGGACCGGCGGCCCGCGCCGCTGCTCAGTTTCGTGGTGGACGAGCCGGTGCTGCGACGCCCGTACGGTGGGAAGGACGTGCTGCGCGGACAATTGGAACACCTGCTCACGGTCGGCCAGAAGCGGAACGTCGAACTTCAGGTCATGCCACTCGGCTGCGAGGACAACGCGGGCGTGAACGGACCGTTCACGGTCGTCACACGCAAGGACGGCAAGAAGTTCCTGTACGCCGAGGCGCAGGGAATCGGCTCTCTTCAGACTGACCCGGAACAGGCGGTTCTCGCACACGCGCGCTATGGGATCATCCGCTCACAGGCTCTCAGTCCGCGAGAGTCGCTGGAGTTCATCGAAGGGGTGCTGGGATCACTATGACCAACACTGAGTCCTCGACCGTCGCCTCCGGCCTCGTCTGGTTCAAGAGCAGCTACAGCGGGACCGAGGGCGGTCAGTGCGTGGAGGTCGCGGCCGACACGGCCGCCGTGCACATCCGGGACTCCAAGGCCGCTGCCGGGCCGGTCCTCACGGTGTCGCGCGAGGCGTGGGCAGGGTTTCTCGGACTGGCCTCGTCGGAGCGGAGTCTCTGACACCTGTACGCACGTGGGAGCCCCGCCGTCCTTCCCGGACGACGGGGCTCCCACGGGTCGCGTCTGCGGAGGCCGCATGTCGCCGGGTTCCCGGCCAACCTCGTGCAGGGGACGGATGAACTCGACAGGAGCGGTGCGCCCCGGGCCGCGTAGCGAAAGCAGAGGCTAGGTACGAAGGAGACGGATGGCCGAAAACCATCGCCGGACGGCGTTGGCATGACCGCATTCGACGATCGTCACCCGAAGCCGCTGTAAGGTCACGCCACGCGATCATGTGTCTATACCTGGGGAGGGGTGGCATGCGGGCTTGGGTGGTGCGCGCCGGGGAGAACGGCGAGAGGGAACGGGCGGCGCTGGAGGACGGCATCCTCATCGTCGGATGGGACAGGCTCGCGATGGGTGACCTCGCCGCCGCCGCATCCCGTGACGACATCAGAGCCGCCGTGGCCGCCGCCTACCCCGACGAGGGCCCGTACACGATCGGAAACTGGACCGGTCAGCTCTACCGCTTCCTCCATGAGATCCAGCCTGGTGACCTCGTCGCCCTGCCGCTGAAGTCCGGACGGGTGGCGATCGGCCGGGTGACGGGCGGCTATGAGTACCGGGCGGAGGCCCCCGACGGGATGCGGCACGTGCGACGGGTCCAGTGGCTCGTCACGGATGTCGACCGGCAGGTGATCCAGTCCGATCTGCAGGACAGCATGGGCTCCCTGCTGACCGTCTTCGAGCTCAGCAGGTTCGGCGCGGCGGAGCGCGTGGCCGCCCTAGCCGAGGGCAAGCCCGACCCCGGGCGCCCCGACGCCGACGAGTTCGCCGCCACCCTCACCGAGCCCGCGAAGCTGTACGGGGAGGTGCGCCGGCGCAGCGCCGAGGAGCCGCTCACCCTGTCCGTCCGGGACTTCCTCGGAGTCTGGGGTTTCCAGCGGCGCTATCCGGCGGCTACCGAGCAGATCGAGAGTGACCTGGAGGCGCGGGGGCTGGTCACCGTACCGCCCTTCACCGAGGGCACGCTCGACAGCCGGATCGCGGTGCTGGCGGGAGGTGCCGAGCCGGACGAGTCGGGGACGAGTGCGGTGACCAGGCTCTCCACCAGTGCTCACCTGACAGCCGTCGGCCAGGCCGCCTCGCACGCCGCCGGTCACCTGCTGGCTGAGGAGGCCGAGACGCAGACCGTCGCGTACCGCGTGAGCAACCTGGCGTCCGCGAACCGCATGCCCGAGTGCGTACGCGTCGGGGACGGTATCGGAACCGCCATGACGCTCATGGTGCTGCGCGGCTACAGCCAACTGCCCGTCCTCGACGCCGACGGGCGGCTGCGGGGTGTCGTGAGCTGGGAGTCGATCGGACGCGCCCGGATGGCCGACCCCGGTGCCGATCTCCAGGCCGCCACGGTACGAGCTCTGGAGGCGGACCGCTCGGACGACCTGCTCGACTGGATCGGGGCCATCCAGCAGTCCGGATATGTGCTCGTGCGCGACCACGACCACAAGGTCTGCGGTCTGATCACCGCCTCCGACCTGACGGTGCAGTTCGGCACGCGCGTGCGCCCCTTCGTCCTGGTGGAAGAGATCGAGCAGCGCCTGCGCCGCGTGGTCGACCGGTGCATTCCGCTCGACCGCATCCGAGCTTCCCAGAAGGAACGCGCCGCCAGGGTGCACTCCGCCGCCGACCTCACCTTCGGGGCCTACGGGCACCTGCTCAGGGTGCCCGAGAACTGGGCCGCACTGGGATGGGCCATCGACCAGCAGCATTTCCTGGAGGCGCTCGAGGACTGCCGCAACTTCCGCAACAGCCTGATGCACTTCAGCCCGGACCCGATGACCGATGACCAACTGGTCCCGGCTCAGGGGCTGCTGGAACTGCTGCGCTCCCTGGACCCGCACACCTGACGCTCACGGGCCACCGGCGCCCGAGGCGCGCCGGTGGCAAAGGCTGGGAGTGCCGGACACGGTACCCCGCGCCATCCCTGCGGTCAGTTGCCGACGGTCCACGGGACCGGCTGCTCCCGTCAGCCGAGAACGCCGTCACCCTGGGCTCCCCAGAACCGGGAAACAGAAAAGCCCCAGATCGACTGGGGCTTCCACTGGTGTCCGAGGGGGGACTTGAACCCCCACGCCCGATAAAGGGCACTAGCACCTCAAGCTAGCGCGTCTGCCATTCCGCCACCCGGACCGGTGTGCGACCCGCGGCCTTCCGGCCGCGGCGACGGGGAACACCATACCAAGTTTTCGCGGTGCCTCTCACATGCATAAGCCGTGGTCCGGCGGGGTGCGGGGAGATCGCGCGGGCTCTCACCGCAGGTGAGAAACCGCGTACGCCCGGACACCACCGGCCCGCCTCCGGGCCGGTGGTGTCCGGGCGGTGGAAGGTCAGCAGCGCGGGACCACGGGGGCGGCGGAGCCCGTGTAGACGAACGCGTCACTGATCCAGGAACCGCTGGTGAGCCTGTTCCACAGGTTCGAGCTGCCCCAGGGACCCACGTGGGTGGTGCCGAGGGAGTAGCAGCTGATCCGGACGGTGTCGGCGTCCTGGACCCGGCCGACGGCGGAGTAACCGGTCCCCGGGCCGGAGCGCAGGTTGACGTAGCCGGTGCCGTCGCCGGTGCGCACCGTGTAGGTGTTGTTGCCGGACGGGGCGTTGACGCCGGTTTCGGCCTCGCTCCAGTACGCCTGGTAGGCACCGGTGTTGTAGGTGGTCCACGGGGTGAAGCCGCCGCTCCAGCCGTAGATCCGGTAGGCCGCGTCGGCGTTGCACCGCAGGTCGTAGGCGCACGCGTCGGAGACGTCGGAGTGGTAGCAGTCGTTGATCTGCCACGCGCCCCGGTCCGCCGATCCGTAGGGGCAGCCGGTGGTCGGGCCGTTGTATCCCGTGGCTCCCGGGGTGCAGCCGGACTCGGCCAGGGCGATCGCCACGGCGAGCACCAGCTGGTCGCCCCGCCACCCCGCCGCGCGCCCCGCCCCGGCGCAGCTGATCGAGCGGGTCGTGGCGGTGGCGCCCACCTCCCGGGCGGCCGGGCCTGCGGAGTCGGCCGGAGCGCCGACGCTGGCGGGCGCGTCCTGCCCGCCGCGGGGAGTGGCGGCGGCCGTGGAGGCGAACGCGCCGAACAGGGTCAGTGCCGCCACCGCCACCGCGGTCAGCAGCCGGCGCGGGACGGGGAGCCGGCTCATCTCTCACCGCCCTTGTCCGCGCCCTCGTCCGTCTCGGGGGCGCCCTTGACGGAGTGGACGGACGCCGAGAGGTCGGGGGCCTTCACCGTCGGGAGCAGACCGATCCCCTCGGTGAGCAGGCCCTTGCGGAACGTCTGGTCGTCCAGGTACCCGGCGCGGACGAGGACGGCGGTGGACACGGTCGCACCGCGCCGGTCCGCGTCGAACATGATCTCCGCGGGGGCGGTGGCGGCCTGGACCCCGGCGCCCAGTACGCGGTCGGCGGTCCGCTCGTCGAGGATGTGCACCCATGTGCGGTACGGGGTGGGGTCCTCGGTGACGCCGGGGCCCACGATCGTGGTGCGCTCGACGCTCTCCGGCAGCCGTACCGAGGGGCAGGTGTCGGCGGCGGCGACGGCGGCCCGCGCCGGCGGTGCGCCGAACGCCGCCTCCCAGTCGGGGTGTTTCTGCACCTGTGCGAGTCCGGAGACCAGTTCGGCGCGGGCCTGCCGGGGGTTGTCGAGCTCTCCGGTGGTGCTCACGCAGAGCCGGAAGTCCTCGCGGGTGCTGACCAGCAGTCCGCCTTCCAGGGTCAGCTCGGCGTGGGCGGGTGAGGCGCTCTGGGCGACGAAGCCGCCCGCCAGTGCGAGCACCCCGGCCATGGCCGCCAGGTGGAGGGCCGCCTTCCTCCGGCTGTTGCTCCTGGTGTTCCTCCGGCTGTTCCTCCCGCCATCGCTCTCGCTGTTCGCCTTGCTGTCGCGCAGTCGTCGAAGCATGTCGAATCCCACTTCCGCTCGGCCGGAGGTCAGACGCCGTTCATCACGGTGACGACGGAGTTGTAGTCGTAGCTGCTGGGCCACCAGTTCTGCCAGTTCGTGCAGCCGTAGGTGTAGCTGCCGTGCATGATGCTCGGGGTGTGGCAGTCACCGTCCCAGCGCGGGTCGAGCAGCCCCCAGGAGTGCCCGGTCTCGTGGTTGATGAAGGCGCGTCCGCGGTTGTCGAGCTGACCACCGGAGCTGTCGACCAGGTAGATGACGTTCCAGCGGTAGTCCGTGTGGCCGTAGGCGGAGTTGTAGACGGGGTTCTGGTCGACGGCGCAGTTGTAGTAGCCGTAGCTGCCGCCGCACACCCCGCTCCAGTCGGCTGCGTAGTGGTACTCCATCTCGATGCCGGCCCGCTCGGCCGAGGGGTAGGAGGTGCAGGGGTTGGGGGCCAGCCACATGTCGATCCGGTAGTCGCCGGTGCCGTCCCAGTCGCGGTCGCCCTGGCCGGTGAGGGTGTTCTGCAGGAAGTTCGTGGCCTGGCTGTGCGTCAGGTAGGAACTGGAGTGCACCTGGCCGCAGTACTGCTCGTCGTACGTGCCGGGTCCGCCGGAGTTCACGGTGTTGTAGTGCATGTTGTGCAGATGGCTCTGGGTGGAGCCGGTGTGGTGGTGGGACGCCTGTGCCGCCGGGGCGAGCAGTGCGGCCAGCAGGGCCATGACGGCCGCCCAGCCGAGTCTGGTCCACAAGGGCGCGAAGCGCCCTTCGCGGGGTGCGCGGGGTGCGCGGTGTCCGCGGTCAGATGTCATCTGGTCTCCTCTCGTCGTGCCTTCGGGGTTCTCCCGGGTCGTCCCGGGTGGTTCGGTCGCGGTCAGCCGCGGTCGCTGCGCCAGCGCTGCCACAGCGGGTCCAGGTCGGTGCGGCTGTGCTCCTGCACCGTCTGCCGGAACTCGGCGGGCTCGACCACGCCGTACCGGTTGCGGGCCATCAGGTCGCTCAGCGCCAGGCGCAGTCCCTCGGCGCCGACGGTGGCGCGCACGTCGTGGAGCATGCACACGCCCTGGTGGTAGACGGTGGGGACGTATTCGGCGTAATTGCCGGCGAAGTAGTCCATGCCGGCGTCGACCCGGGCGGAGGCCGACGGCCAGCCGCTCACCGGGCTGCAGTCGCGCCGGCGGTTCAGGTACAGGTCGGTGGCGAACTGGGCCACCGACTCGTCGAGCCAGGGATGGTGGTACTGGTCGTTTCCGGCCATGCCGTACCACCACTGGTGGGCCGTCTCGTGGGCGGCGACGGATCCGGTGGGTTCGGTGAGGACGAATCCCGGGTACTCCATGCCGCCGCCCTGCGGGGTGAACGCGCCGCTGATGACGGCGTCCAGTTCTCCGTGGGCGTAGGCGCCGTAGCTGTCGGAGAAGAAGTCGACGGCGCCGCCCACCGTCGCGGTCACCGACCGCGCCTGCGCCGAGGTGACGTCGGGCGTGGCCCAGCCGCGCACCGTGACCCCGGTGCGGGTGACCGCGGTGACCTCGCGGAACGGTCCGGCGGCGAAGGCGAAGTCCCTGACCCGGGGCGCGTGGATCCGGGTGACGGTGCGGCCGTCGGCGCTCTGGGTGCTCTGGACGGTTCCGGTGGCCGGGACGGCGAGGGCGCTGGGATGGTCGAGGGTGACGGTGAAGTCCGCGGTCAGGGAGAAGAAGCTCTCCCCGAAGCTGCCGCCCTCGGGAACGTACGGCGGCAGGTGCCAGCCGCCGGCGTCCCTCACGGCCAGGACGGGTACGGCGTTGCCCAGGTAGGAGAAGTCGCCGACCCTGCCGAACCGCTGGTGCTGGTAGGGCACGTCGATGGCGAGGTGGAAGGAGATCTCCGTGGCGTCGCCGGGGGCCAGCGGGGCGGGCAGGTCCACGGGCAGGGCCGTGCAGTCCTGGGCGAGGGGGCCGGGCGTCCCTCCGGTCACCCGGGTGACCCGTATCGGGTCGGTCGCCGCGCAGCCGTGGATGCCGTTGCTCCACAGGCGCAGCCAGATCCGGTCCAGGGGCGTGCCCCCGGTGTTGGTGAAGGCGATGTGCTGGGTGCCGCGCCACTGGTCGCCCGCGGTGTTGCCGCTGAGTTCCAGCCGGTGGTGGGCCTGGGCCGGTGTGCGCCGGGGGCCGGGTGAGGTGGCCGGTCCCGGCTCGGGCCGCGGCGGGGGTGCGGGGGCCGGGGAGGCGGGCGCGGTCGTGGTGGCCGCGAGGGTGAGCAGCAGTCCGAGGACACCGAGGACGCGGCGAAGCCGCGGCCCGCGGGCGCGGGCGCTCGTCGCGGTCACGGCGCGTCCGGCCCGGTCGGCGGCGGTGGCGGTGGTGGTGGTGGCGGCGAAGGCGGGAGATCGGTCACGGTGACGGCTCGCTTTCGTCGGGGAACCGGCCGTGGCCCGGGCATGCGCGGATTCGCCCTCTACGCATGGCGTGGGCACGACATCTACGCTCTGAGCGTGGCGCCCGGCGGTGAAACGAGAGTGAAACCACGCGTCCGGCCCGTGACATGGGGGCAGTCCCCCGTCACAGCCGTGTCGGAGAGGGGAGCGACGCACCGTGATCGGCTACGAGGAGACTCCGTCGGTCGTCCGTGGGACGACCCGGTGCAGGCACGCGATCGACGGCGGCGACTTCCCCGGGGCTGTCGCCCTGCTGAAGGACCTCGCCAAGCCGCTGTGCGACCGCGGCGAGGCGCACACCTTCGTCGGGCTGGTGGAGCGGATCCCCCCGCATCTCAGGGCGGACGACATCGAACTGGCGCTGCGCACCGGGGAGGCCTGGACCGAGTTGGCGCAGTGGCAGCGGGCGGCGCTCTGCTACGAGCGGGCGCACCGGCTGGCCGAGCGCGCCGGCCGCGCGGACGAACGCGCCCGGGTGCTGACCGCGCAGGGTGTCCTGAGCTGGTACCGCGGAGACATCCCCGGCGCCGGGCGGCTTCTCGAGGCCGCCCGGCGGCTGCTCGCGGACACCGACGAGGAGCACCGCGACTGGGACGAGTTACGGGAGGGGCTGGCGCTGGTCCACAGCGGGCAGGGGCGGCTGGACGAGGCCGAGGGGCTGTTGCGAAGGCAGCTGCGCGTGTTCCAGCGCCGGGCGGACGCCGAAGGGCAGCGGCACGTGCTGGCCAACACCGCCCTGCTCGTCGCCCTGCGGCGGGGTGACTTCGACAACGCCGGGGCACTGCTGCGCGAGGCGGTCGACATCGCCCGGCAGCACGGCCTGCGCCTGGGCCTGGCCCGTACGCACAACTGCCTGGCCTTCGTGCTCAACTGGAGCGGGCAGCACGCCGAGGCCCTGGACCACGCCCAGTGGGCGCTGCGCCACAGCGGCAGTCCGCCCGTCTCCCACATCGTCGGCTTCGCGCAGTACAACCGGGCGGTCGCCCTGCTCCACCAGGGCGACACGGAGGCCGCGCACGACGCCTGCCTGCGCTCCCTGCGGGAGCTGGACTCCGGATGCTCCTCGCTCCTGGGCGCCGACGTGCTGATGGCCCAGGCGCAGGCGGAGTCCTCCCGCAGTCTGCTGAGTGCGGCCCGCACCGCGCGCTCGGCCGTGGACGTGGCGCGGATGCAGCAGGACCTGTGGACACTGGCGGTCCATCTCGTCGCATACGCGGGGCTCGCCGACCCGGCGGCCGCGAGGGCGGCTCTCGAGGAGGCCGGAACCCTCCTCGAACGCTACGGCGACCCGCACCAGCTGCTGCGGTGGAGACTGGCGGCCGCCTCCCTCGCCCACACCGAGGGCGACCGGGCCGCGCTGGGCGAACACGTCGGCCACCTCCTCACCCAGATGTGCCACTACCCGGGGCTGACCGCCTCCATCACCGAACGGCTCGGGGTGCTGCTGCCCGCCGCGATCGAGCACGGGTCCGCACCCCTGCCGCTCCCGGGCCCGCTGGGAACGGCCTGGGCCCAGGCGTTCGCACCCCTGGCCGCGGATCTGCTCGCCTCACCCGACGAGCGGGTCCGCGAATGGGCGGTCAGGGCGCTCGGCAGACAGCGGGAGGCGTGGGCGTACGAGCTGCTCGCCGGACACCGGGACCCCACCGCGCGGATCCGCGGCATGGCCGCCGAGGCGATCTCCGACGCCGGGCACCAGCCCCTGCCCGAGATCGGCCTGCGCTGTCTGGGCGGCTCCGAGGTGCGCCTGTCCGGGGTGCTCGTGCTCCCCGAACGCTGGGGTTCCCTGCACGCGCAGCTCATCCTCTTCCGCCTCGCGCACACCGGCGGCGCCACCCGCGACGAACTCATCGAGCTCCTGTGGCCCGACGAGGACCCGGCCAGGACCGAGGCCCGGCTGCGCACCACGATACGGATCCTGCGCTCGGCGCTGCGCCCGGCCTGGCACCCCAGGGCCGACTACATCACCCACCGAGCCGGACGCTACGGCCTCTCGTCCGGGGTACAGGTCACCAGTGACGTACAGCGATTCGAGCACTGGATCGACCACGCCCGCCGGCAAGAGGGGGCGCCGCGCTGGCAGTCCTGCGAGCAGGCGGTCGCCTGCTACCGCGGCCCCTTCCTGCCCGACTGGCGCCAGGAGTGGGCCCACCGCGAACGGGAACGGCTCACCGGACGGTGGCTGTGGGCTCTGGAGGAGCACGGGAGCGCGCTGCTCGCCGCCGACCGTGCCGAGGAGGCCGAGGAACGGGCCCGCCAGGTCATCGCCGTGGACGAGCTGCGCGAGCGGGCCTGGCGCGTCCTGCTGCACGCCCTCGACCGCCAGGGGCGCCGGGCCGAGGCGGTCCGAAGCTACCGGCAGTTGCAGGAACTGCTCCACGACCTCCTGGGGACGGCCCCGGCGCCGGCGACCCGCCGGCTCGCCGGCCGCCTCACCGGCTGAGCCTTCCGGGGCCCGAGGGGCCCGTCGGCGGCGCACAATGGGACATCGGGCCCGGCCCGAGGAGCCGCGGCCGTACAGCACCACTTCGAGACGGGACTGATCTTCCATGGGCCGAGTCACCGAACGCCGCCGCGTCGTCCGTCTGCGCGACGGTGCGGTGAGCGAGCGCCCGGACACCCTGGTGGCCGAGGAGCCGCTGGAGATCCGTCTGAACGGCAGGCCGCTGGCGATCACCATGCGCACGCCCGGCGACGACTTCGCCCTGGCCGCCGGTTTCCTGGTCAGCGAGGGTGTGCTGGGCCGCCCGGAGGAGCTGGCGAACATCGTCTACTGCGCCGGTGCCACCGAGCAGGCCGACGGCACCACGCGCAACAGCTACAACGTCGTCGACGTGCGCCTGGCCCCCGGGGTGACCGTCCCCGACATCACCCTGGAGCGCAACGTCTACACCACCTCCTCGTGCGGGCTGTGCGGCAAGGCCGGCCTGGACGCGGTGCGCACCACCGCCCGCTGGCCCATCAGTGGGGAGCTGCCCCCGCTGGAGCCGGAGGTGCTGGCCGCGCTGCCCGACCGGCTGCGCGCGGCCCAGCGGGTGTTCGACCGCACCGGCGGCCTGCACGCGGCCGCGCTGTTCTCCCCGGAGGGGGAGCTGCTGGACCTGCGCGAGGACGTCGGGCGCCACAACGCCGTCGACAAGCTCGTCGGACGCGCCCTGACCCGGGGGGAGCTGCCGCTGTCGCACGCGGTGCTGCTGGTGTCGGGGCGGGCCTCGTTCGAGCTGGCGCAGAAGGCGGTGATGGCCGGGGTGCCCGTGCTGGCGGCCGTCTCCGCGCCGTCCTCCCTGGCCGTCGATCTGGCGGCCGAGACGGGCCTGACCCTGGTCGGCTTCCTGCGGGGGGCGTCGATGAACGTCTACGCCGGCGAGCACCGCGTCGCGCTCGGCGCCCGGCGGTCCTGACGGCGGCGGGACGGGCGGACGGGACCGGGGCGGGAAACGGCACGCGGGACGGGCGACCGGCCCGGGAACCGCCGCCCCGGCGGTCACGTCCCACCGCGCAAGAGGGGGAATCGCACGGGAGATCCGGTGGAGAGGGCCGGGATGAACGGTGACGGCCCGGCACGGGTGTCCCGAAGTGACCGTATTTACCCCGGCGGGCCGCATCACCTCCCTTCCTGGGCGCCCCGCGGATCCGATACGGTCACCTCGCCGTGAGTCCCCCATGGCACAGCGCGACGAGGAGCGGCACGTGCGCGAGTTCACCGTCCCGGCCCTGGCGACGGAGCCTCAGACCGGAGGGCTGGCCGACGCCGTCTTCGACCGCGCCGACACCGACCCGCACCAGGTGGTGATGGCCCGCAAGGACGCCTCGGGCGCGTGGCGGGACGTGACCGCCGCGGAGTTCCGCGACCAGGTGCTGGCGCTGGCCAAGGGGCTGCTCGCCGAGGGCGTGCGCTTCGGCGACCGGGTGGCGATCATGTCCCGCACCCGCTACGAGTGGACACTGTTCGACTTCGCCCTGTGGTCCGTCGGCGCCCAGCCGGTGCCGGTCTACCCCACCTCCTCGGCCGAGCAGGTCCACTGGATGCTGCACGACGCGGAGGTGACGGCCGCCGTCATGGAGCACGAGGACCACGCGATGACCGTCGGCTCGGTCATCGACCGGCTGCCGCGCCTGAAGCGGCTGTGGCAGCTCGACGCGGACGCCGAGGGCGCGCTGGCCGCCGCCGGGGCGCACCTCCACGACGACGTGGTGCACCGGCACCGGCTCGCACTGACCCCGGACACCCCCGCCACCGTCCTGTACACCTCCGGCACCACCGGCCGCCCCAAGGGCTGTGTGCTGACCCACGGCAACTTCATGGCCGAGTGCGACAACATCGTCCGGCGCTACGAGGCCCTCTTCCCCTCCGGGGACGGGAAGCAGGCCTCCACCCTGCTCTTCCTCCCCCTCGCGCACGTCTTCGGGCGGATGATCGAGGTCGGGGCGGTGCGCGCGGGCGTCAGACTCGGCCACCAGCCCAACATGACCGCCGCCGCCCTCCTGCCCGACCTGGCGGCCTTCCGGCCCACCTTCGTGCTGGCCGTGCCCTACATCTTCGAGCGGATCTTCCAGGCCGCGCGGCGCAGGGCCGAGGCGGAGGGGCGGCTGGAGGTGTTCGACAAGGCGGTGGACGTGGCCGTCCGCTACGCCGAGGCGATGGAGGCCAAGGCGTTCGGGACCGGGCGCGGCCCTGGTGCGGCCCTGCGGATGCAGCACGGCTTCTTCGACAAGGCCGTCTACTCCCGGCTGCGCGCCGCCCTCGGCGGCCGCTGCCGGTACGCGATGTCGGGCGGCTCGGCGATGGAGCGGCGCCTGGGGCTGTTCTACGACGGCGCCGGCATCCGCGTCTTCGAGGGGTACGGGCTGACGGAGACCACCGCCGCGGCCACCGCCAATCCGCCCGAGCAGACCCGTTTCGGCACCGTCGGCGTCCCCATCCCGGGCACCTCGGTGCACATCGCCGAGGACGGCGAGGTGTGGCTGCGCGGCGGCCAGGTCTTCGCCGGCTACCTGAACAACACCCGCGCCACCGGCGAGGTGCTGCACAACGGCTGGCTGGCCACCGGCGACCTCGGCGCGCTGGACGAGGACGGCTATCTGACGCTCACCGGGCGGAAGAAGGACGTCCTGGTGACCTCCGGAGGCAAGACCGTCTCGCCGACGCTGCTGGAGGAGCGGGTGCGGGCGCACCCGCTGGTGGCGCAGTGCGTCGTGATCGGCAACGACCGGCCCTACATCGCCGCGCTGGTCACCCTCGACGAGGACGCCGTGCACCACTGGCTGACCATGCGCAACAAGCCGCGCCTGGACCCGGCCGAGCTGGTGCGCGACCCCGATCTGGAGGCCGAGGTCAGACGGGCGGTGGTGGCGGCCAACACCCAGGTCTCCCAGGCCGAGTCGATCCGCACCTTCCGGATACTGGGTTCGCGGTTCACCGAGGAGGAGGGGCTGCTCACCCCCTCGATGAAGCTGAGGCGCAAGGTCGTGGAGAAGACGTACTCGGTCGAGATCGACGCCCTCTACCGGGGCTGAGCGGGGTGGGCCCGAAGCCGTACGGCGGAGTGCGGCGGAGTGCGGC
This sequence comes from Streptomyces mangrovi, assembly GCF_900114215.1. Classification (GTDB taxonomy): domain Bacteria; phylum Actinomycetota; class Actinomycetes; order Streptomycetales; family Streptomycetaceae; genus Streptomyces; species Streptomyces barkulensis. Next base: position 250,759 of record NZ_FOSG01000007.1, read on the forward strand.
GGAGTACGGCGAGACGGGAATGACGACGCCGCCATGATCGTTGGGCCCCCCGGGTACACGTGTCGCCAACCGACTGACAAGGACCGATCGCTCGTGAGCAACGTTCCCAACATCATCCTCAACAACGGCGTCCGGATGCCGCAGCTCGGCTTCGGCGTGTGGCAGGTGCCGGACGAGGAGGCCGCCGCCACCGTCGGGCACGCACTCGCCTCGGGCTACCGCAGCATCGACACGGCCGCGGTCTACCAGAACGAGAAGGGCACCGGGAAGGCCGTCGCCGAGTCCGGGCTGCCGCGCGAAGACCTCTTCGTGACCACCAAGGTCTGGAACAACGACCAGGGCCGCGACGCCACGCTGCGCGCCTTCGACGCCTCACTGGAGCGGCTGGGCCTGGACTACGTCGACCTCTACCTCATCCACTGGCCCGCGCCGAAGCAGGACCGGTACGTCGAGACCTGGAAGGCACTGGAGGAGATCCACGCCGACGGGCGCGCCAAGGCCATCGGCGTGTCCAACTTCAAGCCCACCCACCTGCGGCGGCTGATGGAGGAGACCGAGATCGTCCCCGCCGTCAACCAGATCGAGCTGCACCCCAACTTCCCGCAGGCCGAGTCCCGCGCCTTCCACGCCGAGCACGGCATCGCCACCGAGGCCTGGTCGCCGCTGGGCCAGGGCAAGGGGCTGCTGGAGGACCCGGTGATCGCCGAGCTCGCCCGCAAGCACGGCCGCACCCCCGCCCAGGTGGTGCTGCGCTGGCACCTCCAGCTCGGCAACGTGGTGATCCCCAAGTCCGTCACCCCCTCCCGGATCGAGGAGAACATCGACGTGTTCTCCTTCGTCCTGGACGACGACGACATGACGGGCATGTCCACCCTGGACAACGGCGCCCGGCTGGGCCCCGACCCCGACGAGATGGGCTGAGGCTGCACCGGCTCCCCTCCCCCGGCCGCGGCCCCCGGCGTCCCTCCCATCGGACGCCGGGGGCCGCGGTGCGGACGGTGGTGTGACGGTCGCCGACTCCGGCGGCCCGTACGTCGCCGGCGAACAGGCCCGGGGCCGCTCCGCGCGCAGCTCCCCCTCCCGGCGCGCGGGGCGGCCCTTTCGGCTGCCGTGAACCCGCTGCCGTGAACCCGCGGTTGTGGGACCGCGGTTGTGGGACCGCTGCCGAGGGCCGGTGCCACCCCTGTGATCACGCGTGAAGGTCTCGTGCCCACTTTCCCCTGGTGTCCGATATGCGACACCGGCGCACCGCGAAACGTCTAACTTGACAGGCGCACGCCACCCTCATGGAACACGGGCGTGCCGTTCACCCCTACCCTCTTTCCCCCACAACAGAGGAGAACGCATGCGCCACAGCCGTGGTATCGCGACCGGTGCGGCAATCGCCGCCACCGCACTCGCCCTGACCGCACTGCCCTCCCTCGCCGGCGCGGTCACGTCGTCCCCCACCGGCACCTCCGCGAAGACCGCCGCCGGAACCACCCTCACCGCCGACGCCCTCCGCGCCGCCGAGGAGATGCCCGCCGGCGCTCTGAAGGCCATGCAGCGCGACTTCGGCATAACCGCCGAGCAGGCCCGCGAGCGCGTCGCGAACGAGTACCGCGCCGGCGAGATCGCCCCCGCCCTCGCCGAGGACCTCGCCGACAGCTTCGCCGGCGCCTGGACCACCGGCGACACCTCCACCCTCACCGTCGCCACCACCGACGCCTCCGAGGCCTCCGCCATCACCGCTCAGGGCGCCCGGGCCAAGGTCGTCGAGCACGGCATGGACGAGCTCAAGGCCGCCAAGGCCGCGCTGGACCGGGCCGCCGAGAAGAACGCCACCACCGCCGCGCCCGTGTGGTACGTCGACGTCAAAACCAACTCCGTCGTCGTCCGCGCCTCCGACACCGCCGAGGCCCGCGCCTTCGCCGAGGCCGCCGGAGCCGACACCGACCTGGTGCGCGTGGTGAAGTCCGACGAGCAGCCCCGTCCGCTGTACGACCTGCGCGGCGGCGACGCGTACTACATCAACGGATCCGGCCGCTGCTCGGTCGGCTTCCCCGTCACCAAGGGCTCCCAGCAGGGCTTCGTCACCGCCGGCCACTGCGGCACCAGGGGCAGCTCCACCACCGGCTACAACCGGGCCGCCCAGGGCACCTTCCAGGGCTCGTCCTTCCCCGGCAACGACTACGCCTGGGTCGCGGCCAACTCCAACTGGACCGCCACCCCGTACGTGAAGACCTCCAGCGGCAACGTCCAGGTCGCCGGCTCCACCCAGGCCACCGTCGGCGCCTCCATATGCCGCTCGGGCTCCACCACCGGCTGGCACTGCGGCACCATCCAGCAGCACAACACCAGCGTCACCTACCCCGAGGGCACCATCACCGGCGTGACCCGGACCACCGTGTGCGCCGAGCCCGGCGACTCCGGCGGCTCCTACATCTCCGGCAGCCAGGCCCAGGGCGTCACCTCCGGCGGCTCCGGCAACTGCCGCACCGGCGGCACCACCTACTACCAGCCGGTCAACGAGATCCTCTCCGCCTACGGGCTGACCCTCAAGCGGTAATCCACCGGCCGCAGCACGAACGGAAGCCGCCGCCCGGCCGGGCGGCGGCTTCCGCCGTACACGTAGCAGGTACGGGCCACGGGCTACGGGCGCGCGCCGTGCGAGGGGGCGATCTCCTCGATCCGCCGGGCCAGGCGCACGTCCAGCTCCGTCACCTTCCCGCCCACGCTGTGGGTGTTCACCGAGACCCCCACCGAGTCGTAGCCCAGCAGCAGATCCGCGTGGTGGTTCATCTCCTCCTGGATCCGCGCGACATGGAGCACCATCGCCGCGGCCGGGAAGTGCCCGGCGAAGGAGTACGTCCGCCTCAGCCGGTCCTCGGTGAACTCCCAGCCGGGCAGCTCCGCCAGCGCGGCGTCGATCTCCTGCGAGGTCAGCGGTCGGGGTGCCATGGCACGAAATCTCACTTCCCGTGGACGACCCTCCCAGCCTAGGGTCGCGGCATGGGATCCACTGCGGTCGACACGGGCACGGGGACGAGCAGGCCGGCGAACGGGGTGGGCCCCCTGCTGCGGCACTGGCGGGAGCGCGCCGGGCTCAGCCAGCTCGAACTGGCCCTGCGCGCCGACTCCTCCGCCAGGCACATCAGCTTCGTCGAGACCGGGCGCACCCGCCCCAGCCCCCGGATGGTGCTCCGGCTGGCCGAGCACCTCGACGTCCCCGTGCGCGAGCGCAACGCGCTGCTGATGGCCGCCGGACACGCCCCGCACTACCCCGAGACCCCCGTGGACGACCCCTCCCTGGCCGCTCTGCGCGAGGGCCTGGAGCGGATGCTGACGGCGTACGAGCCCTTCCCCGCCCTGGTGGTCGACGGCCGGTACGAGGTGGTGGCCGCCAACCGCGGCATCGCCGCCCTGCTGGAGGGCGTGGCAGAACACCTCCTGCGCCCCCCGCTGAACGCCATGCGCCTGACCCTCCACCCCGACGGCCTGGCCCCCCGCATCCGCAACCTCCCCCAGTGGCGCGAGCACCTGCTGGAGCAGATGCGGCGACAACTCGCGCTGCTGCGGTCGGCACCGCTGCGCGAGCTGTACGAGGAGGTGGCCGCCCATCCGGTACCCGGGGGAGACACCGAACGGCGTGGGACCGCGAGCCCCTTCGCCCTGCCGCTGGTGATCGAGCACCAAGGTCACGTCCTGTCGTTCTTCTCCACCATCACCGCCTTCAACACCCCGATGGACGTGACCGTCTCCGAGTTGGCGATGGAGACCTTCGTCCCGGCCGACCCGGAGACGGCGGCCCTGCTGCCGAGGCTGCTCGGGTAGCCGGCAGGTCCCGGTCGGCACCGGCCGGTGTCGGTCACGCCCGGCCGGGAGCGCGGAGCACCGCGCGGAGCGCCAGGTGCTGGGCCACGGCCAGGGCGGCGACCACCGCGGCCTGCAACGGGATCCACACCCACCCCGCGGCGGACGGTTCCAGTACGCCGGCGGCGAGGACGGCGGCGCCGGCCAGTGCCCACAGCAGGTTCCCCTCCACCACCGCCCGCACCCAGGGCGCGGGCGGAACGGGGCGGCTCGCCAGGATGCCGACCCCCGCGCCGTACAGCAGCAGGAAGGCGCCCACTCCCAGGAGCAGGCCGGCGCCCACTCCCAGCAGCCGTCCGAGGAAGCCGGACAGAGCCAGGTAGGCGGCGGCGTTGGTGAGGGTGACCGCCGCGTCCAGGGCGAGGAGCCGCCGCAGCAGGGGCAGCGCGGCTCGGGTGGGGCGGGTGGGGCGGGTGGTGCCGAAGGTCTCGGGTGAGGTAGCGGACATGGCGGATCGGCCTCCGTCGTCTCGGGTGCGGTGCTGGTGCGGTGCTGGTGCACTGTGGGCACGGTGCGGAAAGCTCCGGCCGTACGCACGGGCCAGGGGCCAAGGGCCGGAGGCCGGGTTCCGGCCGGAGCGCGCCGGCCGGAACCCGGTGCCCCCACCCTGCCGCCGGTCCGTGCGGGGGTCGATTACCGCTGAGGTAATACAAGACGCTTGGCACACTTTTCCTCGGATCCGGCGGACTCGGCCTGACGACCGGACGACCGGACAGCCTGACGGCCGGACGGCCGGGCCGGCCTGTTCAGCGCAGGGGCGCGCGGGCCGGGATGAAGGGCGCGGTCACCGCCTGGGCGGCCTCCGCCTCGCGCAGCCAGCCGCGCAGCACCCGGTGGACCTGCTCGGCGCCGACCGGCTCGCCGTCCGCGTCCGGCGGGGACAGCAGGCGCGGGTAGAGGATGAACGCCCGGGACTGCTCGCCTCCCAGGCCGCCGTGGGAGCCGATCTGCTCCTCGAAGGCGTGGACGGCGCCGGTGGCCCGGTCGAGGGCCGAGTTGACCATGATGTCGGCGGCGTGCGGGAAGCGCGCGGTGCGCCGCACCAGGGCCGCGGCGCGGGGCCCGTAGGGCTCCAGGGGGTCCTCGCCGGTGATCTCGCCGGTGTCCAGGCGGTGTTCGCTGTCGCCGGGGCCGAGCACCACCGGCCCATGGCGCTCGGTGTCCACCAGCAGGAAGCCGATGCCGGGGTGGTTGGCGAGGGTGCGCAGCAGGGCGGGGTGGCGGCGGTCGATCTCCTCGCGGGTGGCCCGCCCGGGGATGCCGGGGAAGGAGACCAGCCCGAGGTTGCCCGAGCCCAGCACCACCGGATCGGAGGTGGGGGCGGGCCAGTGGGGTTCGGCGCCGTGCCCGTCCTCGGGCCGGTGCAGGGCGGCGCGGGCGGCGGCGCGGGCCTCGGCGCCGCTGGCCGTGTGCCGGGCCCTCCGGGAGACCGGCAGCCCGCATCCGGCGCGGACCAGGTCCTCCAGGGTGAGCCCGTAGTGGGAGGCGAAGGTCTCGCCGGGGCTCTGCCCGTGGTCGGACAGGAGGACCAGGCGGTAGGGCCGGGGGGCCTGGGCGGCGGCGTTGGCGATCAGGCCGACGGACCGGTCCAGCCGCCGCAGCACCTGGTGGGTGTCGCGGCCGTGCGGCCCGGAGTGGTGGGCCACCTCGTCGTAGGCGACGAGGTCGGCGTAGACGGCGGTGCGCCCGCTGAGGACGTCGCCGAGGACGGAGGCGACCACCACGTCCCGCTGGACGACGGTGGCGAAGGCCCGGATGAACGGGTAGAGCCCGCCGCGCGGCACCCGCGGGCTGTCCCCGCGCAGCCTGGCGCGGGTGGACTGGACGATCTCGCGGACCACCTCGGCGGTGAAGGAGGCGGCCGTGCGGGTGGCGTTGGCCGGGTCGGAGAAGTACGCGAAGTACCCGGCGCGCGACCGGTTGTGCCGGCCGCGGCGGGCGGAGACGGAGAGCACCAGGGCCACCTGGGCGGCTCCGCCGCTGAAGAGGTTGCCGCGGCTGGCGCCGTCCCGGGCGAGCAGTCCGGGCTCGCCGCTGTGTTCGGCGGCGCGGCGCTGGAGCCGGGCGGCGCTGGAGGGCCGGTTGCTGATCACCACCTCGCCGGTCTCCTTCTCGTACCAGCGGAAGGCGGGCACGTCCTCGTTGGAGCCGTGCAGGATACCGAGCTGGCTGGCGCCGGTCTGGCTGGACCAGTCGGTGTGCCAGGGGACAAGGCGGTGGGTGTCGCGGAGCATGGCGGCGACGGTGGGCATCAGCGGTTCGCCGTCGGTGGGGGCGCGGGCCGCGTCGCGCAGCACGTCGTGGCCGATCCCGTCGAGCTGGAGGAAGACGGTGCCGGGGGTGGCGGGCATCCGGCGGCGTCCGGTGCGGCGCCAGCGGCGGTCGGCGAGCCGGGCCAGGCGCCGCCGGTAGGCCCGGTCGTCGCGGACGGCCAGGAAGGTGTTGGCCGCCGAGGAGGCGGCGGACATCGCGGCGGCGACGACCACGGCGGTCTGCGGGTCGGCCTCGCCCCGGTAGTCGGGCAGGAGGGCGAGCGCCAGCCACAGCAGCGAGCCGTTGAGGAAGAACACCAGCAGGCCCAGTACCAGGGCGGGCACCAGCAGCAGGGCTCTGACCAGCAGGGGCCACACCAGTGCGCTGAGCAGGCCGAAGGCGCCGGCCCCGAGGGCGGCGGTGATCGCGATGCTGGGGGCGCTGTCGCCGTCGGCGGACTGGAGCCGGAAGTCGGGGAGCACGCCGGCCAGCACCAGCATGGTGAGGGTGCTCACCGCCCACACCACCAGGACGCGCAGCACCGCGCCGCCCGCCCTGCGCCAGGCCGCCATCCGCACGCCGTCCGCCTTTCCTCCTCCGGGGCCCCGGGCCGGGCCCGCGCCGGCCCCGGTCCGCCCCAGTAGATCCTCGCGGGCCCCTGCGGTCCGCGTTCTCCGCGCCGGGGGCGTCCATGCTTCCCGCGCGCCGGAAACCGCCGTACCCGGCCCGGCGCATCCCACTTTTCCACAGCGCTTCCCCCTTCCGGGGGCGCGTCCGGTCCCTTTGCGAAGGCTCCCGGAAGCGCGGTGGTGTGATGAGAGGATCGGTACGGGGAAGGGGCGGGCGGAGGGAAGGAGAGCCCGGTGCCTGCGGAGATCACGTGGTGGGGCCATGCCACGACGACGGTGCGCGACCGCGGCGTGACGGTGCTCACCGACCCGGTGTTCGTCCGGCGGCTGGCCCATCTGCGCAGGCGGCGCGGACAGCCGCCGCCGGAGTCGGCGGCGCGGGTGGATCTGGTGGTGGTCTCCCATCTGCACGCCGACCATCTGCATCTGCCCTCCCTGGCCCGCCTGCTGCCCGGCACCCGGGTGGTGGTGCCGTGCGGCGCGCTCGCCTCGGTGGCGGGGCTGCGACGGCTGGCGGAGCGGCTGCGGGTCGAGGAGGTCGACGTGGGCGAGCGGGTGCGGGCCGGGGATGTGACCGTCCGCGCGGTGCCCGCGGAGCACGACGGGCGGCGGCTGCCGTACGGGCCGCATCTGGCGCCCGCCCTGGGCTATGTGGTCGAGGGGGATTCCAGGACGTACTTCGCCGGTGACACGGGATTGTTCGACTCCATGGCGGAGGCGGTCGGTCCGGTGGACGCGGCGCTGCTGCCCGTGGGCGGCTGGGGGCCGAAGCTGGGCGAAGGGCACATGAACGCGCCCCGGGCCGCGGAGGCGCTGGCCCGGCTGGGGGCGCCGCTGGCGGTGCCGGTGCACTACGGGACGTACTGGCCGATCGGTCTGGACGCGGTCCGGCCGCACGAGTTCCACTCCCCCGGCGACGAGTTCGCGCGGCTGGCGGCGCGCTCGGCCCCCGCCGCGGCGGTGCACCGGCTGGGACACGGCGAGAGCGTACGGCTGGAGGCGGCGGGGTGATGGACGCGCTGCTGGGCGCGGTGCGGGAGATACCGGGGCAGGTGGCGCCGGGCGCGGTGGGCTATCCGTCGCTGTTCCTGCTGGTGGCCTTCGGTGCGCTGGTGCCGGTGGTGCCGACGGGTGCGCTGGTCAGTGCGGCGTCGGCGGTGGCGTTCCACCGCAGTCCTCCGGCCCTTCCGCTGCTGCTGGTGTTCGCCGTCGCGTCGCTGGCCGCGTTCCTGGGCGATCTGCTGCTGTACTGGCTCGGGCGGCGCGGCGGTCACTCCAGGAACGGGGCGCGCTGGCTGGAGCGGATGCGCGGGCGGGCCGATCCGGAACGGCTGGAGGCCTCGCGACGGAAGCTGGACGAGCACGGCGTGACGGTGCTGGTCCTCTCCCGGCTGATACCGGCCGGGCGGATCCCGGTGATGGTGGCCTGCCTGCTGTCGCGGGTGCCGGTGCGGCGGTTCGTGCGCGGCGCGGCTCCGGCCTGCCTGGTGTGGACGGCGACCTACCAGCTGATCGGGATCCTGGGCGGGTCGCTGTTCCCCGAGCCGTGGCAGGGCGTGGCCGCGGCGGTCGGCCTGACGCTGCTGGTCGGGGCGGCGCCCTCGGCGTGGCGGCGGATGCGCCCGGTGCGGGTCCGGCGCTAGGCGGGTACGAGGCCGGGGTCGGGGTCGGCCCGGTCAGTCCAGGATCCTGGAAGCCCCGATCGGCATGTCCCACAGGTCCTCGCGCGGACGTCCCGCCGCGGCCCAGGCGGCCCGTACCCGGCTCAGCGGCTCCAGCGGCGGCTCGGCCGAGAGCAGGAAGGTGGCCCAGTGCATGGGGGCCATACGGCGGGCGCCGAGGTCCAGGCAGGCCTGTACGGCCTCCTCCGGGTCGGTGTGCACCGGGCGGAGCATCCGGCGCGGCGCGTACGCGCCGATCGGCAGCAGGGCGAGGTCGATGCCGGGGTAGCGGTGGCCGATCTCGGTGAACCAGTGGCCGTAGCCGGTGTCGCCGGCGAAGTGGATCCGCTGCCCGTGGCGGTCGGTGAGCACCCAGCCGCCCCACAGCGAGCGGCAGGTGTCGGTGAGGGTGCGCCGGGACCAGTGGTGGGCGGGGACGAAGTCGAAGCGGACGGTGCCGCCGCCCGGCGAGGGCAGTTCGGCCGCCTCCCACCAGTCCAGTTCGGTGACGGATGTGAAGCGGCGCCTGCGGCACCAGGCGCCGAGCCCGGCGGGGACGAACAGCGGGGTGTCGCGCGGCAGGCGCCTGAGGGTGGGGGCGTCGAGGTGGTCGTAGTGGTTGTGGGAGATCACCACGGCGTCGACGCGCGGCAGGTCCTCCCAGGGGACTCCGACCGGGGTGACCCGTGCCGGGGTGCCCAGGATCCGGCGGGACCAGACGGGATCGGTCAGGACGGTGAGGCCGCCGATGCGCACCACCCAGCTGGCGTGCCCGGCCCAGGTGACGGCGGCGGCGGTGGCGTCGACGGGCGGCAGGGGGGCCGGTTCGCAGGGCAGCAGGGGGACCTCGCGCAGCGTCGCGGGGTCGGGGCGCGTGCTGCCCTCCCGGGCTATGCGGGACAGGGAGCGCAGACCGGGCAGGGGTTCGGTGAGCCGGTCGGCGAAGGTGCCCGGCCAGGTGCGCCGCTCGGCCAGCGGCCGGGGCACGGGCAGGGCGGGGGGCCGCCGGGGGGAGCCGGCGGCGGGGGCGTCGAGTACGGCCTGTGCGGGCTTGTCCGTCTGCTCGGTCATGCGGGGCTCCCATCTGTGTCCGTCCGGGGGTGTGTCCGGGGGTGTGTCCGGTGATCTCACGGGGCGGGGGCCGCCGGGCCCGCGCCCGTCAGATCCCGCAGGACCGACTCCAGTGATGCCCGTGCCCCGGCGGAACCCCCGGACGGCGCACCGCCGGACGGCACATCCGTCGACAGGCGCACCCGCAGGGCGTGCGGATCGTCGCCGAAGCGGTGGCCGCCCAGGGCGTACGGGCCCAGCCGCCGCACCAGTTCCGCCTCCAGCCGGGGGGCGTCCCCGATGCCGCGGGCGGCCAGCGCGGGGCGCAGCGCCTCGAAGTCGGGGTAGATGTGGCGGCCGGCGTGCGGCGGCCGGCAGACCGCGCCGGCGCGGGCCAGGATCCGGTGGAGCGCGGCGGCGCGGGCGGCGTGGGCGCGGTTGCCGGCGGCGCGGTGCTCGCGCAGCGGTTCCGTCTCGCCCAGCGCCTCGGCGGCGGCGGTGGCGTCGCGGTCGCGGGGGCGGGCGTGCAGGGCGGCCAGGACGGCGCGGGTGCGCTCGCCCAGCTCCCGCCCGCGCGCGGTGGCGGGCAGGCGGGCCACGCCCACGGGGGTGCCCGGCCCGAAGGCGTACTCCGGGTCGGCGCCGAGGTCGACGAGGACCACGACGCAGTCGTGGTCCTCGCCCTCGTCCGCGCCGCCGGGCAGGCCCTGGGAGGCGCGGGCGGGCTCGTGGAGGGCGTCGGCGTGGGTACCCGCGCCGGTGAGGCGGGCGGATCGGTGCAGGATCTCGGCGGGGCTGACGATCACCGTGCCGTGGGGGTCGTGGGAGGTGTCGCGCCAGCTCTCGTCGCTGATGATCAGCAGGTCCTCCTGGACGGCCGCCTCGCACACCTCGTGCAGCAGCTCGGGCGGCGCCGCCGTCCCGGTCAGCCCGTCGGCCACGGACAGCAGCAGCACCCGCGGGTCGCCGCCGGCGGCGCGGGCCCTGCCCACGGTCTCCAGCAGCGCGAAGGGGTCGGGCACCCCTCCGCACTCGGCCGGCACGGGCACGGGGTGCAGCGGCCGGCCGAGCAGCCGTGCCTGGTCGGCGTGCCAGGCCGGGCCCGGCCTGGGCAGCACCACCCCGCCGCCGTCCTCCGTCCCGCCCTCCCCCGGTCCGTGAACGGGTCCGTCCCCGGGCTCGGCGGCGGCGAGCAGTGCCAGCAGGAGCAGGGGCGCGGTGGGGGCCACGACCACCTGTCCGGGCGCGGTGGGCAGGCCGCGCCGCCCCCAGTAGCCGCAGGCCGCCTCGGCCACGGCGCCGTGAGCGCCGTACGCGCCCCGGCCGTGTCCGTCGTGTCCGCCGTGTCCGCCGTGTCCGGTGTCCCGGGCGCCGCGCGGATCCGGCTCGGTCACGGCCGCGGGGGTGGGGCCGTCGGGTCGGGTCTGCTGCATCCGTGCCTCCGCCGTGTCCGGGGGCGGCCCGCCGGCCGCTCCGTCTGGCTGTCTGGTTCCGCCGCTGCCTTCCGGCCCTTCCGCCGGACCGGTCAGGGCCGCCTCGGCCGCTCCCGGAAGCGATGGAGTTCCTGCTCCATGCCGTGGCCCCGGGTGCGCACCAGGGCGCCGGCCAGGTCGGAGAGCTTGCGGTTGGTGTGCTGCGAGATCCCGCGCAGCAAGTCGAACGCCTCCCGCGCGTCGCAGCCGAGCACGTACATCACGATCCCGCACGCCTGGTCCACGACGGGTCTGCTGCGCATCGCGTACCTGAGCTGTTCCGTCTCCGCCAGCGCCGCGCTGTGGCAGAGGTCGCGGGCCAGTCCGGTGGCGGCCAGGTCGCCCAGGAGCGCCGCCGGGCAGCGGACGGTCTCCTCCAGCGGGCGGGGGCGGAAGCCGTGGACGGTGACGGTGAGGGTGAGGCCGTCCCGTCGGTACGGCAGGGCGGCGCCGGAGCGCAGCCCCATCTCCAGCGCCCTGGCGCGGTAGCCGGGCCAGCGGTCGTCCAGCAGCAGGTCGTCCGAGCCGGCGGGGCGGCCGGTGCGCAGGGCCTGCGGCACGGGGCCGTCCCCGTCCTCCCACTGGACGGCGACGAGTGCGGACAGGTCCGGATGGGTGACGGCGGTGGTGCCCTCGGCCGGGTCGGAGCCGGTGTGGGCGGTGGCGGTGGCGCCGCAGCAGCCGGGGGTGGAGCGGACGACCTGCTCGGCCAGCCGGGCGAGGCTCCGGGCGGGCGAGGCGGCGTCGAGCCCCGGCTCCGGCTCCGGTCCCGGCCGGGTCGGAGCGGACTCGAACGGCATCGCGTCGCATCGGTCCGGCATGGCGCTGTCCGGTCCTTTCCCTGTTCTCCGGCCGGTTCCGGCCGGCTTCCCGAACGTCCGGTTCCGTGGGATCGGCTGCCCCGCGCGGCGGCCGGGAAACGGCCGGCGCGCTCAGCCGCCCCGGGTGGGCGCGGGCCGCCCGGAACCACTCCCGCGCGGCCTCTCCCACCACCATCATCCCAACAAAGAGTGATGAGTAATATTTTTTCCGTGCGATCGACAGGACCGCAGGCTGCCCGCGGGTTACGTTGATGACATGGCGCAGGCGGAGGAGTTCGGAGGCGAGCTGGCGGACTTCCGCCGACGGGTGGAGGAACTGCGGTCGGCGCCTGCCCTGCCGGAGGCCGACCGGCTCCCCGCCCTGGAGGCCGCGCTCCTGGAGCTGCGCCACGCGGCCGAGGTGCTGTGGCCGCGCTACCAGGAGCTGGCCGCCGAACAGCGCCGCGCCGGCCGGGAGGAGCACCACGAGCACCGGCTGCTGCGCACCCTGTTCCAGCGGCTGCCGGTGGCGGTGGCCCTGCTGGACCGGGACACGGTGGTGCGGCGGTGCAACCCCGCCGCCGGGCAGGTGCTGGGAATGCGGGCCGGATACGCCACCGGGCGGGCGCTGACCGGTTCCCTGGCCCACGGCTGTCGGGGGGCCTTCCGCTCCCAGGTCGCGGCCGTCGCCCGCGGCGAGGGCGACCGCGGCCTGACCGTCCGTCTGCCGGGCCCGCCGCGGCACGGCGGCACCGCGCTGCGGGCCACCCTGACGGCGCTGCGCCCCCCGCACGAGCCGGGCGCGATCGTCCTGGCCGTCTTCCAGCCGGCCGGGCCCGGCGCGCCCGGCGAAACCGGCCCCGCCGGGCCGGTCGCGGCGGTGGAGCGCGAGGAGCGGCGCCCCGACCCGTCCGAGGCCGCCCGCGGCGCCGAACTGATGGATCTGCTGGACGGGACGACGACGGCGCTGCTCGGCGCCGACTCCCCCAAGGAGGTGCCGCAGCGGGTGGCGGAGGCGCTCTACGGCCGGTTCGCCGACTGGGTCGTCGTCGACGCCGCGGTGCCCGGCGGCGCGCTGCGCCGGGCCGCCGTCCTGGCCCCGGCCGGGCGGCTGCGCGACGCGGTCGCCGGCCAGGACCCGTCCTCCTGGCCCCCGGTGGTGGACGCGGTGCGGCACGGCGGCACGACGCTGCGGGTGCGGCCGGAGGACCCCGGGCTCCTGGGCCGGGACGGCGCCGGGATCCCCGTTCTGGTGCGGGCCGAGGTCGGCTCGCTGCTGTGCGTGCCGCTGTCCGACGGCGGGGGAGGCCCGGTACTCGGCGCGCTGACGCTGCTGCGCACCGGCGGCCGCCAGGCCTTCGGGCTGGCGGAGACCGGTGCCGTGGAGCGGATCGCACGGCATGTCGCCCTCGCCCTGCGCGGGCTGTGAGACGCTCCGCGGGCTGGTCCGCGAACCCTTCCACGGCCCGCTCCACCGGCGGGACCGGACGGCCCACGCGATACCGGGCGCGCGTCCGCCGTGCCCGCGCTGCTCGCGCGGGCACGGCGGACGCCGGGGGTGCGGAAAGGCGCCGGGACCGGTCGGCGGCGCGTCAGGCGGCCCGGGAGCCCGCGTAGACGCGCTCGCGCTCCCGCTCCGGTACGGCGGCCTGCTCCCGCTCCAGGTCCGCCTCGACCTCGGCGTGCAGGCGGTTGCAGGTGCGGCTGATCAGCCGGGAGACGTGCATCTGGGAGATGCCGAGCTGCTCGGCGATCCGGCTCTGGGTCATGTCACAGAAGAAGCGCAGGTACAGGATCTTGCGCTCGCGCTCGGGCAGGTTGCGCAGCCGGGGCTTGAGCGACTCGCGGTAGACGACGAGGTCGAAGCCGGGTTCGGCGCTGCCGAGGGTGTCCACCAGCGCGTAGCCGTCGTCGGCGCCGGGCAGCTCGGCGTCCAGGGAGAGGGTGCTGTAGCTCTCCAGGGCCTCGGAGCCGATGCGCACCTCCTCCTCCGTCAGGCCGCTGTGTTCCGCTATCTCCCTGACGCCGGGGGTGCGGCCGTCGAGGGAGTGGCTGAGCTGGCGGCTGGAGGCCCGGACGCGGTTGCGCAGCTCCTGCACCCGGCGCGGCACGTGCAGGCCCCACATGTGGTCGCGGAAGTGCCGCTTGATCTCGCCGACGATGGTCGGCACCGCGAAACTCTCGAACGCGCTGCCGCGCGCCGGGTCGTAGCGGGTGACGGCCTTCACCAGGCCGAGGGCGGCCACCTGCTCCAGGTCCTCCAGGGACTCGCCGCGGTTGCGGAAGTGCCGGGCCAGGCGCTCGGCCATCGGCATCCAGGCCCGCACCACCCGCTGCCGCAGCTCCTCCCGCTCCGGGCCGTCCGGAAGCTCGGCGATGCGCTGGAACTCGGCGGTGGTGTCGGGGGCGTCGTCGTGCGGGTGCCGCGCGTGCTTTGCTCGTGCTCGTACGGGGGTCATGTGCGGTCTCTCCCGAACTGTGGACTGTGGCTCTGTGGGGGTTACCGCGGGACCGGGCACAGGGGGACCGGGGCCGAAACACCCGGGGCGGGGAATGTCACCGCTCCCGCGGATGTGCCTGCGGTCCGAAGCACGAGGGTTCGGATGCCCGGGGCCCACCCCTTCAAACGATGTTTTTCGCACCGGCACCCGGTTACCCGGTGCCCGCACCGCCGGACCTGTGGAGGACTGCGTCGATGACCGAGTACGGCTACTTCCTGGCCTGTGAGGACCACGGACCGAACGAGCTGGTGGAACAGGCCAGGATGGCCGAGCAGGCGGGCTTCACCTCGCTGTGGATCTCCGACCACTACCACCCGTGGAACGGCGTCCAGGGGCACAGCCCGTTCGTGTGGTCCGTCATCGGCGCGATCTCCCGGGCGACCTCGCTGCCCGTCCAGACCGCGGTCACCTGCCCGACCGTGCGCGTCCACCCCGCGGTGGTCGCCCAGGCCGCCGCCACCAGCGCGGTGATGCTGGAGGGGCGCTTCCGGCTGGGCGTGGGCACCGGCGAGGCGCTCAACGAGCACATCCTGGGCGACCGCTGGCCCCAGGCGTCGGTGCGGATGGAGATGCTGGAGGAGGCCATCGGTGTCATGCGGCGCCTGCTGACCGGCGAGGAGGTCAGCCACCACGGCAGGCACTACACCGTGGAGAACGCCCGGCTGTACGACGTGCCCGACCAGCCGGTGCCGATCGACGTCTCCGGCTTCGGCCCGGCCGCCATCGAACTGGCCGGACGGGTGGCCGACGGGTTCATCACCACCATGCCCGACGTGGAGGGCCTGGAGCGCTTCCGCCGCAGCGGCGGGGGCCGCGGCTCCGGGCAGGGGCCGGCCTTCGCCGGGACGAAGGTCTGCTACGGCACCGACCGCGACGAGGCCGTGCGCACCGTCCACCGCCGCTGGCCCAACATGTTCCTGCCCGGCGAGCTGGGGCAGGTCCTGCCCACCCCCGCCCACTTCGAGCAGGCCTCGCGGCTGGTGACCGAGGAAGTGGTGGCCGGTTCCGGGCTGCCGTGCGGCGACGACCCCGACGAGCACGTACGCGCCCTGCGGGAGTTCGCCGACTCCGGGTTCGACGTGGTGCACGTCAACCAGATCGGCCCCGACCTGCGGGGCTTCTTCGACTTCTACCGCAGTGACGTCCTGCCGCGGCTGAAGGACTGAGCCGGCCGCCCGCCGCCGGACCGCCCGGCGGGCCCATGAGCGGGGGCGCGGAGAGGGTGCGGCTCTCCGCGTCCCCTCCGCCTGCCCCGCGCCCGGTCGGGGCTCCGGGATGTCGGGGGCCGGGGTTCGGGGGATCAGTCCAGCAGGGCGTCGAAACCGCCCTCGCGGGCGAGCCGTTCGAGCTCGTCCAGCGCACGGCGGGCCCTGCCGGCCGTCTCCGGTTCGCTCTCGGGCAGCCCGCTCTCGGCGAACTCGTCCTCGTCCAGGCGCAGCACGGCGGACCGGTCCGGCGACACCCACAGGTCCAGTTCCAGGTCCCATGTGGTCAGCGTGTCCCGCGCGACGGCGGCGGGGCGGGTGACGTCGCAGTACCAGCCCTTGAGGGCGCCGCCCGGGCCGCGCACCTCCTTGACCGAGAACCAGCGGTCGCGCCAGTAGTGCTCGGTGAACACATCGCCGCTCTCGAAGCGCACGAAGCCGAAGTCCCGTACCGGCGGGCCGGCCCAGGGCGCCCGCACGACGGCGTGGACGCCGTCGTCGCGCTCCACTGTCGCCGGGTAACGGACCTGGCGGCCATGGGACTTGTGCAGGACGACGGTCACCGTGTCGTCCGGTGCCAGGGTGGTTCCGGGGCGGAGGTGCGCATCACTCATGGGCCCACCCTCCACGACGGGCGACAGGGGCGCACCCGGTTTTCGGGTACGCCCCTGTCGCGTCCTGCCCGCACGCCTCGCCCACGCCTCCGCCGTGCCCGTGTGCTCCCCCCGTGCGCAGCGCGCTCCGGGCCGGTGTGCCCCAACGGCCTTGCCGGCAGCCGCGGGTACCGCCCTGAGCAGGGCGGTACCCGGGTTCGGGAGCGGCCCCGGGCACGGTCCCTGACCTCCGTGCCCGGAGCCTTCTCACTCCCCCACAGGGCCGCTCGCTCGGCCGCGGTCCGGGTGCCCCCGCCTGAAGGGGGCAAACACCCGCTCACCCGGCCGTCACAGCACCGCCGCCATGCCGCCGTCGCCGCGCCCTCGCGTTCGCCGCGCCCCTCGTCTCACTCGGTGCGCGCCCGGGCGCCCTCCCTGGTACGGCCCGCCGAGACGGCCCGGTCGGGGTGGCGCCGCAGATACTCGCCCTCCAGCTCGGCGGTGCGCCGGGTGTGCGCGGCGAGCGCGTCCGAGGATCCGTGCAGCAGGGTGTCGTGGCGGGTCCGGTGCAGAGATTCCAGCTCCTCGATCAGCGCGGTCTCGGACAGCTTCTCCGGGTCCACTCCCATTGCCATGGTCCGGTCGCCTCCTTCGTCGGTGTTCTCCGGCGTCGCTCCGTGTCTTTTGCACCGGTTCGGGTACCCGGAAACCCGCCCATCACAAGGAGGGAGAGCCCGTGGAACTCGGATTCCTGAGCCCGATCTTCGACCGTCCCGGCCCCTGGGCCTCGGTCTACTTCGACACCTCGTGGTTGACCGAGGACGCGGCGGCCCGCCACGAACTCGCCGCCCGGGAGGTTCACGATCTGCTGAAAAGCCAGGGAGCGGACGAGCGCACCCGCAAGGCGGTGTACGACGCTCTCCTGGCGCTGCCGCGCAGTTCGGCCTCGCCGGGGCGGGCGCTGTTCGCCACCGCGGGCGAGGTGGTGCTCGATCCTGCGCTGGCCCGGGCGCCGAGCGGCGGCCCGCACGCCACCTGGGGGCCGCTGCCGCACACCGCGCCGCTGCTGGAGCTGATGGACACCGCCCCCACCTGCCTGCTGGCCCGCATCGACCGCACCGGTGCGGACCTGGAGCTGCGGGGCCCCTTCGGCAGGCGCGAGGCCGGCCAGATCCAGGGAGAGGACTGGCCGGTGCACCGCACCCCGAACGCCGACTGGTCCGAGCGGCGGTTCCAGAACGCGGTGGAGAACACCTGGGAGCACAACGCCGCCCTCATCGCGGAGAGCCTGAAGGCACGCCGGGCCGAGACGGGCGCACAGGTGCTGGTCCTGGCCGGCGACACCCGCGAGTGCCACGCCGTGCACGACCGGCTGGCCCCCGACTTCCACGGGACGGCCGTCATCGCCGAGCACGGGGTGCGCGCCCCGGGCCGCAACGCGGCGGCCGGCGAGGAGAAGCTGGACAAGGAGGTGGAGGAGGCCCGCGCCTCGTATGTGCACCGCCACGCCGCCGAGGTCATGGAGCGGTTCCAGGCCGGGCGGGTGCCGACCGACGACGGCAGGGTGGGCGCCGCCGAGGGGGTGCCCGCGCTGGTGGACGCCGCCCGCGAGCACCGCATCTCCGCCCTGCTGGTCCGCCCCGACGGACCCGATCTGCACCGCGAGGTGTGGGTGGGCGACGGGCCCGACCAGGTGTCGGTGCGCCGCACCGACATGCAGTACCTGGGCGAGACCCGTCCGGTCAGCGCCCGCGCGGACGACGCGCTGCTGCGGTCGGCGGTGGCGACCGGCGCCGAGGTGATCTCCGTGGGGCCGCTCATGGAGGAGCCCGGGACTCCCGGGGGGCTGCCCGTGGGCGGGCTCGGCGCGCTGCTGCGCTGGCCCTACGGCGGACCGCCGGCCGAGGGGGCCACGGGCGGTTCGGCCCCGGCCTGACGACCTCGTGCACCCAGCCCGCCGGCCCGCACCGGCCCGGCGGGCGTCACACCCCATCAGTGCCCACATAGTGGAATCATCTTGCTCACATAGCAAGACGACGCGGTACGGTGCGCGCATGCCGAGACCGAACGCCGTGTACACCCACGGCCACCACGAGTCCGTCCTGCGCTCCCACCGGTGGCGTACCGCCGCCAACTCCGCCGCCTACCTCCTGCCCGCACTGGCCCCTGGCCTGTCGGTGCTGGACGTGGGCTGCGGCCCGGGCACCATCACCGCGGACCTGGCCGCCCTGGTCGCACCCGGGGAGGTGGTGGGGGTGGACCGGGCCGAGGACGTCCTGGCCGAGGCCCGGTCCGCCGCCGCCGGCCGCGGCCTGGACAACGTCCGCTTCGCGCGGGCGGACGTCCTCGCCCTGGACTTCCCCGACGACTCCTTCGACATCGTCCACGCCCACCAGGTCCTCCAGCACATCGGCGACCCGGTGGCGGCGCTGCGCGAGATGCGCCGGGTGTGCCGCCCCGGCGGAGTGGTCGCCGCCCGCGACGCCGACTACGCGTCGATGGCCTGGTCCCCCCTGGTGCCCGGCCTGGACGACTGGCTCGGTCTGTACCACCGGGTGGCCCGGTCCGGCGGCGGCGAGCCGGACGCGGGCCGCCGGCTGCTCTCCTGGGCCCGCGAGGCCGGCTTCGGGGACGTCACCGCGGGCGCGGACATCTGGTGCTTCGCCACGGAGGCGGACCGCGCCTGGTGGAGCGGTCTGTGGGCGGAGCGCACCACCGGCTCCGCCTACGCCCGCCTCGCCGTCGAGGGCGGACACGCGGACCGGGCGGAACTGGAGCGGATCGCCGCCGCCTGGCGCGAGTGGGGCGGGCGCCCCGACGGCTGGTTCTCGGTGCCGCACGGGGAGATCCTGTGCCGGGCCTGAGGCGCTCCCGAGGCGGCCCCGACCCGGTCCCGGCGCGGCCCCCGCGCCGGGACGGCGGGGCGCGCCTGACACCGTACGCGCCCCCAACTAGGCTCCTGGGCATGGAGATTCTGGGTACTGCGCTACGTGTGTGTGTCGACGACCTGGACGCGGCGGCGGGCGTGTACGAGCGGCTCACCGGTGCCGAGGCCATGCGGTTCGCGCAGGGTCCCGTCTCGGCGGCCGCGGTCGGTCCCTTCCTGCTGATGAGCGGCCCGCCCGGGCCGATGGAGGTCCTCAGCAAGGTCGCCGCCACGCTGGCGGTGGGGGACGTGGAGGAGGCGGCGGCCGATCTGCGGGCCGTCGGCGCCGAGATCATCGCCGGTCCGCAGTCCACCCCCATCGGCCGGAACCTGGTGGCCCGCCACCCCGACGGCTCGGTCTTCGAATACGTCGACCGCCGGCAGGCGGGCGCGGAGGGGTAGCCCGCCGGCAGGCGGACTGACTGGAGCCGAGGGGGCGGGGCCCGCCGGGAGGCGGGCCCCGCCCCGGAAGCCGGGTCCGGGAAGCCGCGTCAGGAGACGTCGATGACGACCTTCCCCCTGGTCCGCCCGGACTGGCTCAGCCGCCACGCCTCGGCGGCCTCGGACAGCGGCACCGCCCGGTCGACGCCGACCGTCAGCCTCCCGGCGTCGGCCAGGTCCGCCAGGGCGGCGAGGTCGGCCGGGTCGGGCCTCACGAACAGGTAGTGGCCGCCCTTGGCCATCACCTCGGCGTCGACGACCGACAGCACCCGCGAGGAGTCCTTGAGCACCTGCCGCGACACCTCGATCGACTCGCCGCCGACGAAGTCGAAGGCCGCGTCCACACCGTCGGGCGCCAGCCCGCGCACCCGGTCGGCCAGCCCCTCGCCGTAGGTGACCGGCTCGGCGCCCAGCTCCCGCAGGAAGTCGTGGTTGCGCTCGCTGGCGGTGCCGATGACCCGTGCGCCCCACGCGGCCGCGATCTGCACCGCCAGCGAGCCGACGCCGCCGGCCGCGGCGTGCACCAGCACCGTGTCGCCCTCGCCCACGTCCAGCCGCCTGAGCGACTGGTACGCGGTGAGCCCCGCCAGCGGCAGCCCCGCCGCCTGCCGCCAGCTCAGCGCGGCGGGCTTGCGGGCCAGGGTGCGCACGGGCGCGGCGACCAGCTCGGCGTAGGTGCCGTTCTGCGCCCAGTCCTTGCGGACGTACCCGATCACCTCGTCGCCCGGGGCGAACTCCTTGGCGTCCGGACCGGTGCTCTCCACCACGCCCGCCACGTCCCAGCCGGGCACCAGCGGGAAGTGGGCGTCGAGGACCGGGGCGAGGTAGCCCGCCCCGACCTTCCAGTCCACCGGGTTCACCCCGGCCGCCTTCACCCGCACCAGGACCGCGTCGGGCCCCACCTTGGGATCGGGAAGCTCGGTGAGGGTCAGATCGTCGGGTCCGCCGTACTCGTTCAAAGCGATTGCCTTCATACCCCGCACAACTTCCCCGCCCGGGAAGATCATTCCCCCGTCCGCCCGACAGGCGCGCGAACGGCGGCACCGTGCCGCCCGCCGTCCGTGCCGCTATCTGCGCCGCTATCTGCGCCGCACCAGGTACATCCCGGACAGCAGCCCGATCACGCCCGGGATCAGCAGCGCCACCCACAAGGGCATGGTCACGATCGGTACCAGCAGCCTGATCTCGGTCTGCTCGGTGTTCTGGAAGACGAAGACCAGGGTGACGGCCAGCAGCAGCAGTGCCAGCACCCTGCCCGGGGTCAGAAAGCCGCGCGCCCCGCCGCCGCCCGTTCTCCTGTGTGTGCTCATGCCGCCACCATGGGCGCGGGGACCGCCGCCCGCCCGCCGGGCCGCCCCTACGGAGTGCTCCCCTCCTCCGTACGGGCGACGGCGACCGCCACGGCCGCCGCGTAGCCCTCGGGCGCGGCCACGTCGGCGAGCTCCCAGCCGGGGACCGCGGCTGGGGCGGCGAGGCTGCCGACGTAGGTGGTGTCCGGGCTCTCGCCCAGGCCGGCGCCGGTGCCCTTGAGGTACGCCTCCTTCCTCGTCCAGCAGCGGGCGAAGGCGGCCGGCCGGTCGGCCGGGGCCAGCCTGCCGATCTCGGCGCGCTCGCGCGGGTGGAGGGCGGAGACGGTCTCGGCGACGGTGGCGGCCGTGGGATACGCCTCCACGTCGGCGCCGACGGGCGCGTCGTCGAGGGCGATCAGCACCATGTCGCCGGCGTGCGACAGCGAGAAGTGGACCGGGTTGCCGGGCACGGCCGGGCGGCCGTGCGGCCCGCCGCACAGCGGGCACGGCTCCCGGGTGAGGGGGACGGCGGCGGGCTCGGTGCCCAGGACCGCGGCCAGTTCCAGACGCAGGGCCGTGTGGGCGACCCGGTAGCGGTCGCGGTCGGCCTCCCGGACGAACGCCGCGCAGCGGGCGCGCTCCTCCTCCGACAGCACCGCGCCGTCGGTCGCGCCGGCCGCGTGCTCGGATACGCGCAACAGGTGCAGCTTCAACCCGCCTCCTTGGGTGTCGCGCCGCCCGTCAGGGACGTCTGACGCAGGTGTAGGCGCCGAAGAGGCGCCCTTCGTACTCCGCCTCCACTATCTCGAACCCGGCCGTCTCCAGCATCGGCTCCAGCAGCCAGCGGAAGGTGCTGTACTCGGTGCGCAGGTGCTCGGCGTAGTCCCGGCGGGTGTAGCCGAGCGCGGGGTCGCCGGCCGCGCCCGCCATCCACGCCTCCAGGACCTCCCCGGCCTCGTGCGGCCGGAAGTCGAGGACGAGGTCGCGCAGCCGGAGCACACCGCCGGGCCGCAGCATGCGGGCGATGCGGTCCAGCGCCAGCGCCTTGAAGAAGTCGGGCAGTTGGTGGAGGGCGTGCCGGGTGTGCACGGCGTCGGCGGGCTGCCCGGTGTGCTCGTGGGTGAGGAAACCGGCCCGGACGCACTCCAGGTTCGCCGCCCCTTCCCGTCCGGCCCGCGCCCGCAGGTGCTCCAGCATCGCGGGCGAGACGTCCACGGCCACCACCCGGGTGAACTCGCGGGCCGCCGCCAGCGCGAACCGCCCGGTCCCGGCGCCCATATCCACCACGGTGGCGTCCCGCCCCACGCCGTGGCGGCGCAGCGCGCCGACGTCCGGCGCCGGGTCGGGGTGCCCCTGCTTGCGGTCGAAGCCCGCCACGAAGGCCGGGTCCAGATGCTCGGGACCGGCGTGGGCGAGTTCGTCGATCATCCAGGGCTCGGCGGCTGTCATGGGCCGATCCTGGCACGCGGGAGGCACCGTCCGCCCGGGGTTTTCAGCGCGTGCCGCCGGGCGCGTGGCGGGCGGTGTGCTCGGCGAAGGGCGCGATGCCGACCTCGGCGCGCAGGGCGTCCACCCGGACGGGGTCGGGGTCGGCGCACGGCCAGGGGACGGGCGCGCCGTCGCGCACGCCCGCGATCTGGGTGCCGTAGATCTGCGGGCGGCCCTCGTTGACCGCGACGCGGTCGCGGAGGAAGGCGAGGTGGCGCGGGCTCGCCCCGCCGTCGGCCACGGCCCGCTCCAGCAGGCGCAGCGCGCGGCGCTGGAGGCCGAGTTGGCGGTCGGCGTGCTGGGCGACGAGCCAGGCGCCGGTGGCGGCCTCCTCGCCGGCGCCCGCCTCGGTCGGCCAGCCGTACCTCTCCATGATCCGCTCCAGGCGGTCGCCGTGCTCGGCGGTCAGTCTGCGCCAGGCGAGCTGCTCGGCGAAGTCGTCGCTGCCCGCCAGGTGCGCCGAGCGGCTCTGCTCCCGCTTCATCGCGCGCAGTTCGGCCGCCACCTCCTCCGGGATGCCGCCGGGCGCCGCCGTCATGCCCTCCACACCCTTCACGTCCTCGCTCCCTCCACCGGGCCGGTCCCTTCCACCGGGCCGGTCCCTTCCACCGGGCGGGGCCGGTCGGCCCCGCCCGGTGCCAACGGTAGGGGCGGCGGACGGCGGGAAGATCGTCCCGGAGAACGGTGACAGCGGGGGGCCGAAGCGGCGAGAATGGATACACGCCCCCGGCCCCCCTCTGCCGCGCTCCCTGCCGTCCGCCGCCCGGTTCAGGCGGTGAGGCCGCCGTCCACGGCGATGGAGGCGCCGGTGATGTACCGGCCCTGGGCGCCGGCCAGATGCGCCACCGTCGCCGCGATCTCCCCGGGCTTCCCGTAGCGCCCCAGGGCCGTCAGTCCCCTCTGGTAGTCCGCGTCCGGCCCGTCGGCGGGGTTCATCCCGGTGTCGACCGGGCCCGGGTGGACGAGGTTGGCCGTGATGCCGCGCGGACCGAGCTCCCGGGCCAGCGCCTTGGTCAGGCCGGTCAGCGCGGCCTTGCCGGTGGCGTAGAGGGAGGCGCCGGGGAAGGCGACGCGCTCGGCCACGCAGCTTCCGATGGTGATGATCCGCCCGCCCTCCCCCATGTGGGCGAGGGCGGCCTGGCAGGCCAGGAAGGGGGCGCGGACGTTGACGTACAGCGTCCGGTCGACGTCCTCGGCCGCGATCTCGCCGATCGGCCCGACCAGGCCGGTCCCGGCGTTGTTCACCAGGATGTCGAGCCGCCCGAACTCCGCCGCGGCCGCGTCTACGGCGGCGCGTACGGCCGCCGGGTCGGCGCTGTCGGCGCGCACCACCAGGGCCCGGCGGCCCATCGCCTTGATGTTCTCGGCCACCCGCCGCGCGCTCCCCTCGGAGTCCCGGTGGGTCAGCGCCACGTCGGCGCCGTCCCGGGCGAGCCGGAGCGCCACGGCCTCGCCGATGCCGCGGCTGCCGCCGGTCACCAGCGCCGCCCTGCCGTACAGGTCGTTCATGTCTGCTGTGTCGGTCATGCCGGTCGTCTCGGTCGTTTTCACGGACATGGCTCGATCCTGGCGCGGAGCTGCCCGGGGGTCCGGCGGCATTCGGACGTCGCGTTCGGCGGCGGGAAAGGGTGCGGGCCACCGGCCCGGCCTATGCTCGCCCCCGTGACGTCCACAGACCTGTTGCCGCCCGGCCTGCCCGTGGTGAGGACCGTCTCCGGCTATCCGGGCGGGCCCGAGTGGCTGGGCCGACTGCCCGCTCTGATCGGGGAGTTGGCCGAACGGTGGGAGCTGGTGCCCGATGAGCCGTTCACCGGGGGCAGCGTCTCGTGGGTGGCGCCGGTGCGGCGCGCGGACGGCTCCGAGGCGGTGCTCAAGGTGAGCTGGCCGCACCGGGAGGCGGCCGGGGAGGGCGCGGCCCTGCGGCTGTGGGGCGGCCGGGGCGCGGTGCGGCTGTACGAGCACGACGCCGGGCGGTACGCGCTGCTGCTGGAGCGCTGCGCGCCGGGCACCGAGCTGGGCCGGGCCGCCGGACTCCCCGCCGAGGAGCGGCTGCTGGCCGGGGCCGAGGTGCTGCGCGAGCTGTGGAGCGCGCCCGTACCGCCGGACGCGGGGCTGGAGACGGTGGCGGAGGTGACCGCCGGATGGGCGGATCTGGCCGAGGAGCGGATGGCGCGGCTGCGGCCTCCCGGCTTCGATCCGGCCCTGGTGGCGCTGGGGGTGCGGCTGCTGCGCGAGCTGCCGGGGACGGCCGCCCGGGAGGCGGTGGTGCACGGCGACCTCAACCCCGGCAACGTCCTGGCCGCCGGGCGGCGGCCCTGGCTGGCGGTCGACGCCAAGCCGATGACCGGCGATCCGCTGTACGACCCCTGGCCGCTGATCGAGCAGATCGGCTACGCCTTCGGGCAGCCCGTCCCTCGTGACGTGGTCGCCGCACGGTGCTCGCTGGTGGCCGGCGCGCTCGGCGAGGACGCGGGGCGGCTGATGGCGTGGGCGGTGGCGCGCCGCGTGGAGTCGGCGCTGTGGGCCGTGGCCGAGGGCGGCGACCTGGAGGCGGGCACGGCGATGATGGCCCAGGTACGCACCCTGGCGGATCTGGCTGGCCTGTAACTCCCCGGGAAGGCGAGGGCCTACTCCCCCGTGGCGCCGTCCGCCAGTTCCCGCACGATGTCGAGGTGGCCCGCGTGGCGGGCGTACTCCTGCAGGACGTGGAAGAGGATCCAGGCCAGGGTCGGGGCCTGCGCCTCGTCCGCGAAGCGGCCACCGATCGCCGCGCGGTCGGTGAAGGCCGCGCAGGCGGCGATCTCGCGGGAGCGGGCGCACTCGGCGCGGAAGCGCGCCACCACGTCATCCACCCCCATGTGCCCGGGCACGCGCCAGCGGTCCGCCTCGTCATGGTCGGCCCAGGGGTCCTGGAGCGGCTCGGCGGTGAATCCCCAGCGGAACCATCTGCGTTCGACGCAGGCCAGGTGCCACAGGAGTTCCAGCGGGCTCCAGCCCGACGGCAGCCGGCTGCCGCGCAGTTCGGCCTCGGACAGTCCGTCGAGCTTGCGCAGGACGGTGTCGCGGTAGTAGTCGAGGTAGGCCGAGGCCATCGTGTGCGGGTCCGGCGGGGTGGAGCGCGGGGGTTCGGGCAGCGGGGCGGCGGTGTCCGTCATACGAGGGCGGGCTCCTGGAGGGTGAGCGTGCAGGTGTCGGCGTCCAGGGTGGCACGGACCCCGAGCGGCAGGGTCAGGGTCGCCGGGCCGTGTCCGAAACCCAGCTCCTCCACCACCGGCACCCCCAGCGGGGCGAGCCGGTCCAGCAGCACCTCGCGGACCTTCTCGTACGGGCCGCAGTCGTGCCAGGAGCCGAGCACCACGCCCGCCACCCCGTCCAGTTCGCCGGAGCGCAGCAGGTGGGTGAGGTAGCCGTCGAGGCGGTACGGCGGCTCGCCGACGTCCTCCAGCAGCAGGATGCCGCCGTCCGGGCGGGCGGAGTCCCGCCCGGGGACGCCGGTCTGGCCGGCCAGCAGCGACAGGCAGCCACCGTAGGTGGTGCCAAACGCCCGGCCGGGCACCAGCGTGCGGGCGGTCGGGGAGGTGATCGCCGTGACCGTCTCCGGGGCGAGGAGGGTGGCGCGCAGATGCTCCTGGGTGGGGCCGTCCTTGAGGAAGGAGACGGTGGCGGGCATCGGGCCGTGCAGGGTGGCCAGGCCCAGCCGGGCCGCGAACGCCTCGTGCAGCACGGTCAGATCGCTGTAGCCGACGAAGGGTTTGGGGCCGGCCGCGCGCATCGCCTCCCAGTCGGCCAGGTCCACCATCCGCTGGACGCCGTAGCCGCCGCGGGCGGCGAGGACGGCCGCTACGGACGGGTCGCACCAGGCCTCGGTCAGGTCGCGGGCGCGGTCGGCGTCGGTGCCGGCCAGGTGGTCCAGTCGCGGGTGGACGTCCAGGACGTGCGGCATGACCCGCGGGTCCAGGTCCCAGCCGCGCAGTACGTCCACCCCGGCGTCCAGCCGCTCGCGCTCCACCGGTCCGCTGGGCGCCACGATCGCCACCCGGTCGCCGGGGCGCAGCCGCCGGGGCCGGGTGAGGGCGGGGCGCGCGGCGGGCCGGGCAGGCGGGGTGCGGGTCACGTGGTCAGCTCCAGCCTGGGGACGTCCGGGCGGTCGAAGCCGAAGACCTGTGCGTACAGGGAGAGTTCGGCCTCCACGGCCCGGGTGATGGTCTGCGCCCTGCGGAAGCCGTGGCTCTCGCCCTCGAAGGCGAGGTAGGCGTGCGGCACTCCCCGCCCGGCGACCTCGGCCAGGAAGCGGTCGCACTGGGCGGGCGGGCAGATCACGTCGTCCAGGCCCTGGAGCAGCAGGAAGGGGGCGGTGACGCGGTCGGCGTGGTGGACGGGCGAGCGGTCGCGGTAGCGCTCGGGGTGCTCCTCGGTGCGGCCGACGAGGGAGACCAGGTACTGCGACTCGAAGTCGTGCGTCTCTCCGGTCGCCCAGCCGGCCAGGTCGAGGATGGGGTAGCTGATGGTCCCGCAGGCGTACAGGCCCTCGGTCAGCGGCGAGGTGAGGGAGACGGCGGTGGTCCAGCCGCCCGCGCTGCCGCCGCGTATGGCGAGCCGGGCGGGGTCGGCGGTGCCCTCGGCGGCCAGGGCGCGGGCGACGGCGGCGCAGTCCTCGACGTCGACCACGCCCCAGCTCTCCCGCAGCCGCTCGCGGTAGGCGCGGCCGTAGCCCGCCGAGCCGCCGTAGTTCACCTCCGCCACGCCGATGCCGCGCGAGGTGAAGTAGGCGATCTCCAGGTCCAGTACGAGGGGCGCCCGTCCGGTGGGCCCGCCGTGGGCCCACACCACGTACGGCGGCAGTTCGCCCTCGGGAGCCGCGGCGGCGGGGTGGCGCGGGGGGTACAGGTGGGCGTGGATCTCGCGGCCGTCCGGGCCGCGGAAGACGCGTTCGGCGGGGTCGGGGTAGTACGCCGGGTCGACCAGGTCGGTGTGGGCGGAGCCGACGACCAGGGTGTGGCCGGTGCGGGTGTCCAGCTCCACGACCTCGTACGCGCCGCGCGGGCTCGCGGCGACGCCGATGGCGCGGGTGCCCGCGGCGGCCAGGGTCGGGGCCCACTCCGTCCACGGGCCGGGGGCGTCGGCCAGTTCGCCGGTGGCCGGGTCCAGGATGCCCAGGCGCAGTGAGCCGCGGCCGTGCAGGACGGCGACCGTGCCGTCCTCCAGCGGTTGGAACCACCGGTGGCCGATCTTCCACAGCGGTCCGCCGAACTCCTCCTCGCGCGGGCACAGTGCGGTGGGTCCGTCGGCGCCGGAGCCCGCCGTGTCGGCGTCCAGGCGGTACAGGTTCCACCAGCCGCTCGCGTCGCCGCTGTACAGCAGCGAGCCGTCCGCCGCCCAGCCGACCTGCGCCACCGACTCCCGTTTGCCGCCCGCGACGGCGCGGACGTTCTCGAAGGAGCCCTCGGCGGTGACGTCGGCGAGGCGGACGACCGTGCCGTCCCAGGGCATCCGGGGGTGGTCCCAGACCAGCCACGCCGCCCGTCTCCCGTCCGGGGAGAGGCGGGGGCCGGTGGTGAACCGGTCGGCGTCACCGGTCAGTTCGCGGATCCGGGAGCGGTCAAAGGCCGCCGAGCCGTCCAGGGGCACGGCCGCGATCACCCGGCGTACGTCGGTGGGCCGCTCGCCGGTGAACTCCTCCAGCACGCACCACACCTCGCCCCGCTCCGGCAGCACCACCGGGTCGGCCCAGCGCAGGCCCCCGCCGAGGGCCGAGACGGGGGTGAGGGGGCGCGGCCGGGCGCCGGGGGCGTCCGGTTCGAAGGCGTACATCCGCTGGTCGGCGTGGTGGACGAAGACGACCAGCGGTCCGCCCGCCTCGCGTGCGGCCCCGGCCCAGGGGCGTCCGCCGTACTCGATCACCCGGCTGCGGACGTTCCACGGCTCGGGCAGCACCGACTCGGCGGGGCCGGAGCCGTCCGGACGCAGCCGCATCAGCGCCCGCCGCCCGCCCTCGGCGGGGCGGGGCTCGGTCCACCACACCTCCGCGCCGACGGTGCCCGCGTACTCGGGGTGGCCGTCGTGCGCGGCGACCAGGCGGGCGTCGATCGGTGACTCCCAGGTGCCGTACGGGGCGGTGGCGTACGTCATCGTGCGCGGCTCCTCGCGGGCTCGGCGGGTTCTTCGAAGGGGGTGCGGCAGGGCGCGGCCGGGGCGGACCGGCTCGGCCCCGGCGCTCAGAGGGCGAACAGGGCGCGGTCCATGACCCGGACGCCGAAGTGGAGGGCGTCCACGGGGACGCGCTCGTCGACGCCGTGGAACATCGCCTGGTAGTTCAGCCCCTCGGGCAGCCTCAGCGGGGTGAAGCCGTAGCCCACGATGCCCAGTTCCGCGAACTGCTTGGCGTCGGTGCCGCCGGTCATGCAGAACGGGATGACGTGGGCTTCGGGGTCGAAGTGCTCCAGGGACTCGCGCAGCACGGCGAAGGTGCGCGAGTCGACCGGCGCCTGGAGGGCCGGGCCGCGGTGGTAGAACTCCCAGTCCACGTCCGGGCCGGTGAGCTCGTCCATGGTGGCGGTGAACTCCTCCTCGGTGCCGGGGAGCATCCGCCCGTCCACATGCGCCTCGGCGGCGCCGGGGATGACGTTGATCTTGTAACCGGCCTTGAGCCCGGTGGGGTTGGTGCTGTTGCGCACGGTGGCCTCGACCAGCTTGGCGGACGGGCCCAGCTTGGCCAGCAGGGCGTCCACGTCGAAGTCGGGGGCGTCGAAGTCCGGGGCGTCCAGCCCGTGGAGGCGGGACAGCTCGGTGAGGGCGGCGCGCACCGTCCTCGACAGCCGCACCGGCCAGGCGTGCTCGCCGATGCGGTGCACCGCGGCGGCCAGGCGGCTCACCGCGTTGGCGCGGTTGACCTTGGAGCCGTGCCCGGCCCGGCCGTTGGCGGTCAGCTCCATCCAGGCCGTGCCGCGCTCGCCCGCCGCGATCGGGTAGAGCTGCAGGCCGCCGCCGGCGTGGAAGGTGTAGGCGCCGGACTCGCTTATGCCCTCGGTGCAGCCCTCGAACAGCTCGGGGTGCTCGCGGGCGAGGAAGTCGGCGCCGTACTGGCCGGTGTCCTCCTCGTCGGCGGTGAAGGCGAGGACGATGTCGCGGCGGGGGCGCACCCCGGCCCTGGCCCAGGCGCGGACGACCGCGAGGACCATCGCGTCGGCGTTCTTCATGTCGACCGCGCCGCGGCCCCAGACCACGCCGTCGCGGATCTCGCCGGAGAAGGGGTGGACGGTCCAGTCGGCGGGCTCGGCGGGCACCACGTCCAGATGGCCGTGGACGAGCAGCGCGTCGGCGGACGGGTCGGTGCCCTCGATGCGGGCGACGACGTTGGTGCGGCCGCGGACCTTCTCCAGCACCACCGGCTCGATCCCGGCGTCGGACAGTTTCCCGGCGACGTACTCGGCGGCCTTGCGCTCGGTGCCGTCGCCGTTGCCGAGGTTGACGGAGTCGATGCGGATCAGCTCGGAGGTGAAGGCGACCGCCTCGTCGAGTGCCTGGTTGTCGATGCGCTCAGCCATACTGCTCCTCCACTGCGGCAGAGACGACCGTGGTGACCGCCTTGAAGGTGCGGATCCCCTCGTACATGGACGGCGATGTGTACGCCACCCGGCGCTCACCCGTCTGCTCCACGCCGGGCACGACGGTGGCCGCGCCGGCCAGGTGCTCGGCGTCGAACTCGATCTCGATCGTGCGGGGCCGGGGGCCGGTGGGCTCGTGGCGCACCGCCAGCGCGGCCGCCTCCTTGGCCGCCGCGCGGATGTCGGCGGCGGTGCGGGCGGGGGTGCGGCAGACGGCGGCGTAGCGGGAGACGTAGTCCTTGACGGCGACGCCGCGCGCGGCGGGGGCGTAGCCGCGGGCGTCGTCGCAGGTGCGGTCGTCGCCGGTGACCAGGACGACGGGGACGCCGTACTCGGCCACCACCGCGGCGTTGAGGCGGCCCTCACTGGCCCGCTCACCGTCCAGCCACACTCCGGTGAGGGAGTTGGCGAGGTAGGTGTGGGCCAGGACGCCCTCGGCCCCGGCGCCGGTGTGGTAGCCGACGAAGGCGATGCCGTCGACGTCGCCGTGCTGGACGCCCTCGACCATGCTGAGCGACTTGTGGCGGCCGGTGAGCATCTGGGCGCGGTCGTCCAGCTTCTCCAGCAGCAGGTTGCGCATCGTCCAGTGCGCCTCGTTGACCAGCACCTCGTCCGCGCCTCCGTCGAGGAAGCCGGCGATCGCCGCGTTCACGTCGGAGGTGAACATCGGGCGGCAGCGTTCCCACTGCGGGGTCCCGGGCAGGACGTCGGCGGGCCAGGTCACCCCCGTGGCGCCCTCCATGTCGGCGCTGATCAGGATCTTCGTCATGGAAGGCCACGTTACGCCCAGCCCGGGCGGCGTCAAAGACCAGGGGGGAACGCCGGGCCGGTGTCACCGGTCCACGCCTTTGGCGTCACTGCGGCGTCAGTCGCCCCGGCCCACCACCAGCCAGTTCGACGGCCGGTCGAGGCGGGAGCCGTCCGGTTCGAAGTCGGTCGTGGACAGCGGGAGCGAGCCGCCGGCGAGCACCTTCAGCCCGGCCGCGGTGAACGGCCCGGCCTGCTCCGCCGGTTCCTCCCCGGGGGTCTGCGGGGCACCCGCCCCCTGGGCCGGGGCCGCGTCGGCCTCGGGCGCGGCCTCCACCACGAAGGCGCGGCCGCGCTCCCCCACCAGCGCCGCGACGGACTCGGCGACACGGGCGCGGCCGGCGGGTCCGCTGCGCCGCAGGACGCCGCGCAGGTAGACGTTGGCGTCGCCGAGTTCGTCGTGCAGCCGCCGCATCGCGGCGGGGTCGGCGGCGTCGAGCTGCCGGAAGTCGGGCGCGGAGCGCCCGCCGGCCCCCTCCCCCACCGCGGTCCGGGCGCGTTCCAGGACGGCGGCCGAGCGGTCGATCCCGACGCACGGGTGGAAGCGTCCGGTCAGAAAGACCGTCTGGGCCCCGTTGCCGCAGTCGGCGTCGACCAGCGGCAGGTCCGGGGCGAAGTGCTTCTCGAAGATCGGCATGTGCACGGCGGCCGTGATCGCGGGGTCGGTGCTCCGGATGCCCTGCGAGGAGCCGCCGTCTTGGAGTGTGGCGTTCACGGGATCGCTCCCTCGTCATGTCTGCGGGCCGCGGGTACGGCCGCCGGGAGAGCCCGCCTACCCCGTCCGGCGCGGTTCGTGCATCCGGGCGCGCCCCGTCCGGCCGGGGCGCCTCGGGGTGGAACGCGGCAGGTAGGGACGGGGGCGGGGGTGGTGAGTCGGGGCGCGGCGGGCGGTCAGGCGCCCGCGCGGCCCTCGGTCTCGGTCTCGGTCTCGGCGGCGAGGTTGGCGAGCAGCTCGTCGTGGATGCGGGCGAGCCCCTTGGGGGCGAAGGCGCGCTCGAAGAAGCCGCCGACGCCGCCCGCGCCCTCCCACTCGGTGGTGACGGTGACCCGCGAGGCGCCCTCGGCCGAGCCCGGGGTGACGGTCCAGGTGGTGACCATCGAGGAGTTGCGGTCGCGCTCGACCAGCTGCCCCTCCATGGGCTCGTCCACCTCCATCAGGCAGTCGCGGACCCGCTTGGAGGTGGCCTGGAGCCTCCAGTGGACGAGCGTGCCCTTGCCGTCGCCGCCCTCGCGCACCTCGTACTCACTGAACTGCCCGGGCAGCAGCCTGCCCCGGGTGCCGCTGTAGTCGGCGAGCGCGTCGAACACGTCCTCCGGGCGGGCCGCGATCTCGCGCTGCGTGGTGGATTCGACCTGCGCCATGACTGCTCCCCTGAGGATCCTGGTGGTCCTGTTGGTCCTGTTGGTCCTGTTGGTCCTGCCGGTCCGCGGCCCCGGCGGTACGCCGGCCGGCCGTCGCGGCGGCCGCTGACGCCAGCCAACCACCCGCGACGCGCCCGCCCAAATCGGGTTACCGCCAATGGGAACATGTGTTCTATTCTTGTCCGGGCCGAACGAGGAGATCGCATGCGCTGGGACAATCTGCACCGGGAGGGACCGGATACGAGCGGCACCGCCGCCCTCTTCGGCTCCGACGTGGTCACACGTACGGTCGACACCCCGGAGTTCAGGGGCGTCACCTTCCACGAGGTACGGGCCCGTTCGATCATCAACCGGGTGCCGGGCGCCTCCCGGATGCCGTTCGAGTGGACCGTCAACCCCTACCGGGGCTGCTCACACGCGTGCGTGTACTGCTTCGCCCGCCGCAGCCACGGCTATCTGGACCTGGACACCGGAACCGGCTTCGACACCCAGATCGTGGTGAAGACCAACGCCGACCGGCTGCTGCGCCGGGAGCTGGCCTCCCCGCGCTGGCCGGGCCACCACATAGCCATGGGCACCAACGTCGACTGCTACCAGCGCGCAGAGGGCCGGTACCGGTTGATGCCCGGCATCCTGACCGCCCTGCGCGACCACGCCAACCCGTTCTCCATCCTCACCAAGGGCACTCTGATCCTGCGCGACCTGGACCTGCTGCGCTCGGCCGGCGCGGTGGCCGAGGTGGGCGTCTCGGTGTCGGTGGCCTTCCTGGACGAGCAGTTGTGGCGCACCGTCGAGCCCGGCGCCCCCGCCCCCGAACGCCGCCTGGAGGTGGTGCGCGCCCTCACCGACCACGGCATCGGCTGCGGGGTGCTGATGGCCCCGGTGATCCCGTTCCTCTCCGACAGCCCCGACCGGCTCCGCGCGACGGTGCGGGCGATCGCGGCGGCGGGCGCGACCTCCGTCACGCCGCTGGCCCTGCACCTGCGGCCGGGCGCGCGCGAGTGGTTCACCGCCTGGCTGGCCCGGCACCACCCCGGCCTGGTGGGCCACTACGAGCGGCTGTACGCCGACGGCGCCTACGCCCCGCGCTGGTACCAGCGCCGGATCACCCGGCAGGTGCACGAACTGGCCGAGGAGTACGGCATCGGGCCGTCCCGGCCGGGGGCGCACCGGGGCGTCCCCGAGCCCCGGTGCGTCACCGAGCCCGAACCGGGCCCGACGCAGCTCACCCTGCTGTGAGACCCGCCCCGGCCGGCTCGCGCACGTAGCGCACCTCGGCCACGGGCGTCCCTCCCGCGTCGGAGAGCGACCTCGCCCCGTCCGGGGCGAAGCCCGCCGCCGCGTAGAAACGGCGGGCCCGCGCGTTGCCCTCCGCCACCCACAGCCGCAGCCGGCGCATCCGGCGCGCGTCCGCCCGCCGCACCACCTCGGCCAGCAGCGCGCGCCCGAGACCTGAGCCGATGCGCTCCGGCTCCACGTACAGGGCGTACAGCTCACCGTCGCGGCACTCCTCGCCCTCCTCGCAGCCGGCGCCGCCGCTGCCACCGTCCTCCCCCCGGCACGGGCCGAGGGCCGCCCATCCGGTGATACGGCCGCCGCCGTCCACCGCGACCAGGTCGGTGACCGTCCCCCGCGTCGCGGCGAAGGTCTCCCGGCGCCGGGCGGCGTACGCGGCGGCGTCCATTCCCTCCAGGTACTCACGGGGCATCAGATGGCGGTACGCGTACCGCCAGCCCCGCACCCGCAGCGCCGCCACGGCCTCCAGGTCCGCCTCGGCCGCCTCCCGTACGCGCACCGGCTCCCGTCCGTTCACCGTCGCCCCCTCACTTCCCGCTTCCGTTTCCCCGTTCGGACGCCTCCACCGGGGCGCGAGGAAGTGATGCAACCCTCCCCCTGCGTTAGAGTAAAGCCGCTCGCCGACATGGTCGGCCTGCTTCCACGCCACCTCCGGGGCCACCGCTCCGTCGTCGTCCGGAGCCTCGGGGGTGGCCGCCCCCAATCGCACCGCAGACACCGCAAAGACCCGCGGTCCGCCGCCACCGTACGGCGGCCGCCGGGGGAAAGGCATCAGGGATGGCCGTCTTCAAACTGCAACTCACGGATGGCGGGGAGAGACTGGTCGAGGCCGGGCGCGCCGGACGCACCGCCGACGGCCAGATCGTCATCGAGGACACCGACTCCCTGGGCGTGTGGGACTGCCTGGAGGAGTACCCGGCCGACCGCGTGAGGGCGGTCTGGCGGCGCGGCCCCGCCGAGAGCGGCATCTACACCTGGATCCCGCAGCCCTCCGAGGGGAGTTGGTGGAGCTACTGACGCCCCTCCCCGGCCGGCGCGCCGGACGCCGGGGGCGCACCGCGCACCCGCCACGCCTCCGCCTCGGAAGCATCGCTTCCAAACCCTCTGTGTCGCACTTCACAAGGCTGTACACCGAAGCGGCCTGCGTTTCACAGCCTGACGGCCGTCTCATCTCTTACGTCGGGGAAGAGTGTTCCCAACCCGCCGCCTCCCGGACGAACCAGGGGGCACGGCGGGGGACGGCCGGGCACGACGCCGCGCGCCCGGCCCCGCCCGGGTCGGCGACGCCCCCGGTTTCCCGGGTTCCGGGCCGGCGGCGACCGGCCCGGAACCCGGCCGGATCAGAGTCTGCGCAGCGCCTCGTCGGCCGCCGCGCGCAACTCCTCGCGCTCCCGGGCGGCCAGCAGCACCAGCCGGGCCCGCGCGTCGCCCAGCGCCCCGAGCCCGTCCACGCAGGCGCGGGCCACCGGCCAGTGGTGGACGGGGCCGGCCAGCAGCCGGTCCAGGACACGGATCAGGGTCGGCGCGGACTGCGGCGCGCGCAGGGCGGCCAGCAGCCGTACGGGGTGCAGCGCGTAGGAGGTGCGCAGCTCGTTGGTCGCCAGCGCCGCCGCCGCGCGGGCGGTGCGCGGATCGCCCAGACGCAGCAGGGCGCGGGCCGCGGCGGCGCAGCGGGCCGGTTCACGGTGGTTGAGCAGGAACACCAGTGTCTCGAAGGCCCGGGGATCCCCGGCCCGGCCCAGGGTGCAGGCCGCCAGTTCCCGGGCCCACAGGGGGCGGGCGGGTGCGGTGAGTTCGGCGGCCAGCGCGTCACGGGCGGCGGCCGTGTCCCGCCGGGCCAGGGCGAGCAGCCGCTCGTACTCCTCCGGATCCGCCTCGGCCCGCAGCCGGTCCACCATTTCGCGGTCCATCGTGCCCGCCCTGCCCACCGGCACGTCACCTCCCTGTGGTATGTGCCACATTCCTGGAAGCGGTCTACCCTCTGGCATTCGGGTTACCCGCAGGTTAGCCTGCTCATCGGAGCGGTACCCCCGCTCAGTCGGACGGCCTGGTGACGCAGCCGTTCGCGTGCAGTCGGTTCAGCACGCACATACACGCATACACGCAGGTCGAGCACGGCCCCGGGACAGGGCCGCTCTCGCTCGTTCCACGCCTGCGCGACGCCGCGGACCCGGCGCTCCCACGCGCCCCCGCCCGCCCTTCTCCCCTTCTCCCCCGCAGTCGTCACCGTCTCTTCCTCTTCTCTGGAGTCCCGTGATGGACCGTCCCACCCTCACCACTGTCGCCGTGGTCGGCCTCGGCACCATGGGCACCGGCATCGCCGAGGTCCTGGCCCGCGCCGGCCGCGAGGTCATCGGCATCGACACCGACGAGAACGCCGCCCGCCGGGCCGTCGCCGCGCTGGATGCCTCCACCGCCCGCGCCGTCGAGCGCGAGCGGATCACCGAACAGGAGCGGCGCGACGCCCTCGCCCGCTTCCGCACCTTCTGCGACCTCCAGGCCGCGGCCGAGGCCGATCTGGTCATCGAGGTGGTGCCGGAGGACTACGGGCTCAAGCAGCGCGTCATCACCGAGCTGGACGGCATCGTCAAGCCGTCGGCCGTCATCGCCACCGGCACCAACGCCCTGTCGGTCACCCGGCTCGCGGCCGACTCCGCGCACCCCGAGCGCGTGCTGGGCATGCACTTCTTCAACCCCGCGCCCGCGATGAGGCTGGTGGAGATCGTCTCCTGTGTGCTCACCTCCCCCGAGGCGGTCGCCGCGGTCACCGATCTCGCCGTCGACCTGGGCAAGGAGCCGATCCCGGTCGGCGACCGGCCCGGCTTCGTCGCCGACGGGCTGCTGTTCGGCTACCTCAACCAGGCCGCGGCGATGTACGAGTCGAAGTACGCCACCCGCGAGGACATCGACGCCGCGATGCGCCTGGGCTGCGGTCTGCCGATGGGCCCGCTCGCCCTGCTGGACCTGATCGGCGTCGACACCGCCCGTACCGTGCTGGAGGCGATGTACGCCGAGTCCCGCGACCGGCTGCACGCCCCCGCTCCGATCCTGGGCCAGCTCAGTGCCGCCGGCCTGACGGGCCGCAAGGCCGGGCGCGGCTTCTACACCTACGACGCGCCGGGCTCGGCGACGGTGGTGCCGGACGCGCTCACCCCGCGCGAGGGTGAACTGCGGGGCGCCCCGCGCCGGGTGCGCTCCGTGGGCGTGGCGGGCTCGGGGACGATGGCCAGTGGCATCGCCGAGGTGTTCGCCAAGGCCGGCTACGACGTGGTGCTGGTCGCGCGCAGCGAGGAGAAGGCCGAGACGGCCAGGGCCCGGATCGCCTCCTCGCTGGAGCGGTCGGTGAAGAAGGGCCGGATGAGCGCCGAGGCCCGCGACGAGACGCTCGCCAGGATCACCCCGGCCGGCTCGCTGTCGGCGATGGCGGACGTGGATCTGGCGGTCGAGGCGGTGGCCGAGGACCTGGAGGTCAAGAAGGGCCTGTTCGCGGCGTTGGACGAGGTGTGCAAGCCGGGCGCGGTGCTGGCCACCACCACCTCCTCGCTGCCGGTGGTCGCCTGCGCCCGCGCGACCTCGCGCCCGCAGGACGTGATCGGCATGCACTTCTTCAACCCCGCCCCCGCGATGAAGCTGGTGGAGGTGGTGAGCACCGTCCTGACCGGCGATGACGTCCACGCCACCGTGCGCGAGGTGTGCGCCAGGATCCGCAAGCACCCGGTGGACTGCGGCGACCGGGCGGGCTTCATCGTCAACGCGCTGCTGTTCCCGTACCTGAACAACGCGATCAAGATGGTGCAGGAGCACTACGCCGACATGGACGCCGTCGACGCGGCCATGAAGCTCGGCGGCGGCTACCCGATGGGTCCGTTCGAGCTGCTGGACGTGGTCGGTCTGGACGTCTCCCTGGCGATCGAGAAGGTGCTGCACGAGGAGTTCCGCGAGCCGGGCCTGGCCCCGGCGCCGCTGCTGGAGCACCTGGTCGCGGCGGGCTGCCTGGGCCGCAAGAGCGGACGCGGCTTCCGCGAGTACGCGAGGCGGTGAACCCGGCGAACCCGGCGTTCCCGCCCCGGGCGGACCCCGGGTGGGGTGGGCTGCTGGATCCCGGCGGCCCACCCGCCGGCGGCGGTGCGCCGTGTAACGTTCCCCACATGTCGCAGTCCGTTCGGTCCGCCCGCCCCAATGTGCCCAGCCAGCGCCTGAAGATGCGCCGTGAGCTGGCCGCAGCCGCGATGGAGCTCTTCGCCACCAAGGGGTACGAGGAGACCACGGTCGACGAGATCGCGGCCGCGGCCGGGGTGGCCCGGCGCACCTTCTTCCGGCACTTCCGCTCCAAGGAAGAGGCGATCTTCCCGGACCACGACGACACCCTGGAGCGTGCCAGGGCGGTGCTGGACGCGGCGCCCGCGCACGAGAACCCGCTGGACACCGTGTGCCGCGGCATCAAGGAGGTCATGCGGATGTACGCGGCCTCCCCGGCGGTGTCGGTGGAGCGCTACCGGCTCACCCGCGAGGTGCCCACGCTGCGGGAGCGGGAGATCGCGTCCGTGGCCCGCTACGAGCGACTGTTCACCCGGTATCTGCTGGGCCACTTCGACGAGTCCGCCGTGGCCCACCGGGACGGCGAAGAGGACGGCCTCGACGAGCCGCTGCTGGCCGAGGTGGCGGCGTCGGCAGTGGTCACCGCGCACAACCACGTGCTGCGGCGCTGGCTGCGCGCGGGCGGCCAGGGCGATGTGGAGGCACAGCTGGACCGGGCCTTCGCCACCGTGCGGCGGACCTTCGGCACCGGCTTCGTCGCCGGCCGGGCGGCGGCCGACCTGCCGGCCGCGCCCGCCGGAGCGAACGGGACGGGCGGGGCGGCCGGCCGGGAGGGCGAGGTGGTGGTGACGGTGGCGCGCACCGACGCCCCGCTGGACCAGGTGATGCGCGCGATCGAGGAAGCCCTGCGGCGGGGCTGAGCATCGCGCGGCCCTCAGCGCGAGCGAGAAACGACACAGCCGGACATAATCAGACACAATCGGACAAGGGCATACGGCCGTCTCCTCCGGGAGGCGGCCGTTTCCGTCCTCGCCCGCCGTACACCCGCTCATGCGTGCACTCGTGATGGCAACTGAGAGAAATTCTTGGCACGCAGTGTCTTGTGGACTGGCACGCAGTGCCATAACGTGAGCGTTGTCCGGGCACTGTCCCCGCGGTCACTGCCGTGCGCCCGGGCGCCTGCGTCACAGGCACCTTCAGCGCTACCGCGCCGAGCCGCAGTACCACCGCCGAACCGACGGCACCAGCAGCTCACACAAAGACCGAAGAAGACCCCAGCGACCCCTCAAGCGTCCCCGAACGCTCGCCGGAGGCCACAGTGAAGGAAATCCTGGACGCGATCCTCGCGTCGGACAGCAAGCCCGCCGACTTCGCCAACCTGGCGCTGCCCGAGTCCTACCGCGCGGTCACCGTGCACAAGGACGAGGCCGACATGTTCGCCGGAATGCCCACCCGCCAGAAGGACCCGCGCAAGTCCCTGCACCTGGACCAGGTGCCCCTGCCCGAGCTGGGCCCCGGCGAGGCCCTGGTGGCGGTCATGGCCTCCTCGGTGAACTACAACTCGGTGTGGACCTCGATCTTCGAACCGGTCCCCACCTTCGGCTTCCTGGAGCGCTACGGCCGCACCTCACCCCTGGCCAGGCGCCACGACCTGCCCTACCACATCATCGGCTCCGACCTGGCCGGCGTGGTCCTGCGCACCGGCCCCGGCGTCAACGCCTGGCAGCCCG
>NZ_FOSG01000040.1 GCF_900114215.1 Streptomyces mangrovi
AGCAGGTACGCGCCGACACCGGAGGCGCTGGAGCCGCCCTTGAGCCGCTCCTCGTGCTCACGCTCGGGGTTGTGCTCACCCATCGTCCGGCCCTCCCCTACTGGTCAGCCCAGTCGATCCGGCGCGCGGGAGTGCTGCGCCGGGCACGGTGGCGGACTCGGTTGATCTCCTCCTCGTACTCCTGGGCGAACTTGGCGTAGGTGGCCGCCGCGTTGACGGCCGCCGCCTTGGCCGCGTCCGCCGACTTCATGAGCTTCCGCGACACCCGGGCCGCCCTCTGGCGGGAGCCGAACGGACGGCCGTCCGGGTCGGGGACCGCGCCCAACGTGCCCTTGAGAATCTCCGAGGCCATCGCCAGCTCGAACGACACTCCCGTCATGAGCGCGCGCAGCTGGTTGCAGTAGTTCCGGATGGAGGCCGGGGAGGTGAACTCCGGGTCGGGGAGCAGCGCCTCGGCATGCGGCTTGGCGCGGCCGGTGCCGCCGCCCTGCGACGGAACGCCGTTGCTCCTGCCGTTCTTCTGGCTCTTGTCGTGCTCGGTCCCGGCCCAGTAGCCGGCGCCGTTGGCGGGGTCCCAGAAGTCCCGACCGGGACGCTGCCCGGGGGGTGGGGTGGCTGTAGCCATGCGGATCTCCTCGCGTACCGAAGTTGAGCCCTGACAGTGAGTAGATAGTGCACTAGCACACTACTCACGTCAACTAGTACTCTGCACAGCAGTGAGCTAGCGGACTATGAAGGGACTGAGGACATGCCAGAGCTGGACCGAACGCCCCCGTACCTCCAGGTCGTGCACGAGTTGAAGCGCCGCATTGTGGACGGGGAGCTGAACGACGGGGACCGTCTCCCGTCCGTGCGGCAGATTGCCGACCAATGGGGGATCGCTCAGGCCACCGCCATGAAGGCACTCGCGGCACTGCGCGCGGACGGTCTCGCAGAATCCGTCACGGGGGTCGGCACAGTGGTCCGCTCCCGCCGGAACCTCCACCGGTCGGCCGTGGACCGGCTGGAGCGCGCACTGAGCACGGGGAAGATCTACCCCGATGGGGAGTACGCCGTCATCAAGGCCGCTGAACTCTCCACCCCGCCCACATGGGTGGCCGACCTGCTGGAGCTGGAGGAGGGCGCCCACGCGATTCGGCGCCACCGCGTCACCTACAACGAGGAGGGCCCGGTGAGCGCGAGCACGAGCTGGTTCTCCCCGGCTCTCGCCGAGACGGTGCCGGCGCTCCTCCAGACTGACCGCATCCCCGGGGGCACCCCGAACGCCATCGAGGCCGCGACCGGCCGCCGCGGCGCCGCAGCCGAGGAGGCGACGGCCGCCACGCGCGCCACCGAACGGGATGCCGAGGAACTCGGGGTAGAGGTCGGCAGCCCCGTCCTGGCGGGCCGGAACATCTACTTTGACACCGAGGGCGGAATCATCGAGGTCGGGGAGTCGGTCGCGCCCGAGGGGCGCTGGCGAATCCACCGCCGGAACGGCTGACCAACCCGCGCCCCGACAGAGCCCCGGTCCCCGAACGGCCGGGGCTCCGTCGTGTCCGCGCTCATCCGGTTCCACCCGGTGCCACGCATGCGCGCGCGGACATGTACGCGCGGGAGGCCACGAGGAGCAGCTCCTCCCCGGCCGCCGCAAAGTGGGCCCACTTGGCACTAACTCGCTCCCGCCGACGACGGCCAGGAGCACCGCGCCGGCCCCGAACGTGCCAACCCACAAGACGCGCTAACGCGCCGCCCTACAAGACGTGCCGCGCCTCGGGCGCGCCCGCGCGTAGGGGGGTCCAGAAAGTCCAACCCAACCCGCGGCGGTCAGCCGCCCCGAGGCCCTAGGGGACGACGGCCGGACCGCGCCGGCCGGGCCGCGGGCTCCTCGGCCGCCGACCGCTCCAGCGCCGCCCGCTCCGCCGGGAGGAGCCGCTCCTCCTGGCGCTCCTCGGGGAGCGGCTGCTCCGACTGCGGGCCGGTGCCGAGGGCGCGCCGTGTCGTCGTCATGGCGCCGATCCTCCCGCAGCCGGGCCGCCCGTCCGCTCAGAGCCGCAGCAGCAGCGCCAGGGCTCCCCACACCAGGAGCCCGAACGTCAGGGCCGGGAGCATCCCGGGGTGTTCCGCGGCCACGAGTACGGCCAGGGCGGCGCCCAGAGCGGCGGTCGTCAGTCTCGTGCGGTCGTCCATGGGTGTCCTCCGTCAGTCGAGTCGGTCGGCCCGGTGTGGGCGCGGCAACCGTGGAGGACCGGCGGGTTAGCTCCGCAACTCCGCTCCTCCGCCCCTTCCCTGGGGCGCAACGGGTTCCCGACAGGACCGGCGACGGGAGTTGTCCGGGAGGGCCGGGAGGAGCCGCTCCCAACCGGCGGGCGTCCGCCCTGTCATGGCGTGTCGTCACGTGTCCGAGAAACCCCAACACAATCACTCTTATGTTGGGGTAGAGTGCGGGGCATGACGCACCCCGCTGCTCCCGCTCCCCGCGTGCTGTCCGGCACGGTCGTGACCGCCCTCCCCGACACCGCCCGGTGGCCCGGCGTGGTGGAGGCCTGGCTCGGCTCCTACGGCTCCCCGCGCACCCGCGCCGGGTACACCACCGAGATAC
Source organism: Streptomyces mangrovi (assembly GCF_900114215.1). Taxonomy (GTDB): domain Bacteria; phylum Actinomycetota; class Actinomycetes; order Streptomycetales; family Streptomycetaceae; genus Streptomyces; species Streptomyces barkulensis. The sequence goes on from NZ_FOSG01000040.1 coordinate 2,582, forward strand.
GGCGCTGGACGGAGTGGTGCGCCTCCTACGGGGTGGAGCCGCTGGAGGCCTCCCGCCCGGTGGTGGAGGCCTACCTCCGCGCGCTGGAGGAGCGCGGGGAGTCGGCCCGCACCCGCGCCCGCCGCCTGAGCGCGGTCTCCTCCGCCTACCGCTACGCCGTCTCCCTCGGCACGCTGGCCGCCAATCCGGCCGAGCACGTGCGCCGGCCGTCCGTGGACGCCGACCAGACGCCCACGGTCGGGCTCACCGAGGCCGAGGCGCGCGCCATGCTGGCCGCCGCCCGGGCGGAGTCCCCGCGCACCCACGCGCTCGTGGCGCTGCTCCTGGGGGCCGGGCTCCGGGTCTCCGAGGCGCTGGCCGCCCGGGCGGAGGACATGGGCACCGACCGCGGCCACCGGTTCCTGCGGGTGGAGGGCAAGGGCGGCAAGACGCGCCGGGTACCGCTGCACCCCTGGCTGCTGCACGCCATCGAGGAGCAGCTGGACGGCCGCACCGAGGGGCTCCTCCTGCCCACCCGCACCGGGAAGCCGTGGGACCGCTCCGAGGCCTGGCGCGCCGTGCGCCGGATCGCCACCGCCGCCGGCGTCACGGCCGCCGACAAGATCAGCCCGCACTCCCTGCGCCACACCGCGGCCACCCTGCTCCTGGCGCAGCCGGGCGCCTCCCTCCCGCGCGTCCAGGACCTCCTCGGCCACGCCGACCCCCGCACCACGCAGCGCTACAACCGACTGCGCGACCAACTGGAGGGATCGGCCGGCTACAAGCTCGGGGAGATCCTCGCCGGTGCCTGACGACCAACCGCCCGCCACACCAACCACCGCCAGGAGGACACCGTGACCGACACCCGATGCGCCGCCGCCCACCCCGAGGACCCCACCCCCTGCCAGGGACCGCACGATGCCGTGACCGTCTCCGACCGCTCCGGAGGGTCGGCCGAGGGCTGCGAGCACCACGCCGCGCGGCTCCTGGCGAGTCTGGAGGGCGGCCACCTGGCGCCCGGGAGCGTGGAGGGCGCCGCCATCCGGGTCTTCGAGACCGCCGACCGCACCCGCCCGTACCCGTGGCTGACGGACGCCCCCCGCACCGAGGCGAGTCAGCTCTCTCGTGCGGAGGTGCGCGCCGCCCGCTGACCAACGACCGCACCGCCAACCACCGCCAGGAGGACGACATGACCGACTATCCCGAGAACCGCCCCTGCCTCTACCCCGACGGCCGCCCTGCCACCGCCGAGGAGCTGGCCACGATGGTGGACACAGCCGCGGCGAACGCCGCCGAGGATGGCGGAGACTTCTCCGACCTAGATGACTCCACCCCGTACTGGAGCGGCCCGGAGCACTGACGCCAACACCCCCCGCGCCAACGGCCCGCAGCTCGCTCGGCTGCGGGCCGTCGCCATGCCCGGGAGGGGGGAGCCGGTCACGAACTGCCGCCAGGAGCCGGGCGACCCAACCGCCCTGTCGCCCACGTTTTTGCGCGACGCCGTGAGACCGGAGCACACCGCCGTGAGCAGCGCAGAGGTACCGCCGTGGAACCCGTGAGACCGTCCTACGCGCGCGCGGTCGCGCGAGCCGCCGACGACGACGGCCAGGAGCACGAGGAGGAGCAGCTCCTCGGCAACGGCCCGCCGCCGGCCGGGGGTAGGGGAGTCCGGATCGCTGCGGGCCGCCGACCGGGCCCGGCGCGGTCAGCCGCGCGCACCGCTGCACAGAATCTGCGATAGGGGGTCACCCCCGAGGAGCCCGAGGAGCGGGACCGCCGGGGAGGTCTCTCGGAAGTCTGTCGGGTTCAAAGGTCCGGCCCGGGGTGGGGGAGGTCTCCCCCGGGCCCGTCTCCGCCGACCGGGAGGAGCTGGCGGCGCGCCCCTGTACGGGTCTGGGGGAATCGCGTCCGTGACCGGTCCAGCGCCGGTACGCGCGCGCGACTGCGACCGGTCGCACCCCAACAATGCGCGCGCGAACTCCCAAACCCGTACACGGCCCGAGGAGCTAACCGGCCCGGTCGGCAGACGGACGGCCCCGAGGGGGCTCCCCCCGGGACCGCCCGGCCGAGGAGCTGCTCCTGGCCGTCCCATAGCTCATGCCGTCCGGGCCCGGCGCCGCCGTCGTCTGCGAGTCAGGACAGAGCGGAGCGGCTACGCCGCACGCCCATCGGAGCGGCACCCGCCGGACAAGCGGAACCCTCGAATGCCGTCTGGCGGGGGGTGGATGGCCGTCCATGCTTCCCACCCCCCGGCACGGGCCGTCTGTGGCGCGCCCTGTCGGCCGGGTGAAACGCGCTGACCTGCGGGAGTGTAGGGCTGTGTAGGGTTTCCCGGTTTCCTCCCACCCGCGCACGCATGGAGAGTTTCGGAAAACCCTGCACAACCCTACATCTTGATCTTGAAAATCTCGGGAGCGGAACGCAGAAAGGGCCGCCGAACGGGTCGGCGGCCCCTCTAAGCGGAATGGGCTCTCTCAGTCGTCGTCATCCTGGGAGGCGAGCATGATCCCTCGGTAGAGCTGTCCCTGACTGCTGCGCTTCTTCGTGTGCCCGCGGGCGGCCAGGGAGGTAGCAAACGACACCTCAGAGCCGACCGTGTCGTCCCGGTACCCGTTGGCGTGGCACCACTGAGACCACGCGCGGAACAGCTCCCGGGCCATCACAGAGCCGTGGTCAGTGGAGACCGTGCGTTCTTCGAGGAACCTCCCGAGCACGTCACTGGCCGCCTTGTACTCGTCCGTGCGCACCCGGACCGCCTCCGGGGGATTGAGCCCCTGGAGCTGGTAGTCCTCCCACCCCTCATACGCCCACGCCAGTACGGCCGGCGCAGCCTTCCGCAGCCGGTCGGGGAGGCCTCCGTCCCGCTCCTCCTCGGGGATCGTCACGTCGAACGGCACCACGAGGAGCCGCCGCCAGACGGCCGGATCGTCGCCGGAGACCGCGGGCAGATGGTTGGTCAGCATGATCAAGGTGTGGGACGGATCGAACGTGATCGGGTTCCGGTGCATGAGGTTCGCTTCGATGGGGTCACCGCCCACGAGCCGCTTCATCGTGGCCTCTGCGAAGCGCCGGCCTTTCTCCGTCTCGGAGCAGAACGCCAGCCGGGCGCCTCGGAGCCGCATCTTGAAAGCGCCGTGCCGCTCGTGCTTGGACTCCATGAGGATGGCGGGGTCAACCTCGATGGCGTAGTCCCCGAACGCATGGAGAACCGCGTCCCGGAGCGTGCCCTTACCGTTCGCCCCGGTCCCGGTGAAGATCGGCATGACGTGCTCCGTGACCTTGCCCAGCATGGCGTAGCCGAACAGCCGTTGGACGAACGCCCGCACCTCTTCGTCAGGGAGGATGCGCTCCAGGAACGCCTCCCACTCGGAGTCTGCGCCGTCCCCGATCTCGGCTGCGGCCACTTTGGTGATCAGATCGTCCCGGCTGTTGTCCCCGACCTCCCCCGTGAGGAGGTTCACCGTGCCCTCTGGGGTGTTGAAGAGGTGGGGGTCGGCGTCCAGCGCCTTGGAGGCCGTGGAGATCGGCGGGAGGGCGGATGCGATGCGGAGCATGCCCTCCAACCCCGAGGCGCTCTCAGACTTCCGCACGTCCTTGTACAAGTCGTCACGCTCCTGGCCGTCCAGATCCTCCAGCTCCCGGAGCGCGTTCTTGACCGTCGATACGGCCGCAGCCATGTCCGCGCGCTTCTCGTCCTCCTGCCAGCGCGCGCCGTCCCACTCGTGCCAGCCGATCCCGTGGACGAAACGGAGCCCGTCGCCGTGCTCCTGGAGGAACCGCTCCGCCATGCGGAGTTGCCCACGGTGCCGGACCGCGCCGACTCGCCGTTTGGGGGTGGGCCGGGCGGCCGTGAGATCGGTCCCCGCCCACATGTCGGAGTCGTCGGCTGGGGCCGGGAGGCTGGCAACGGTGGCGCGGCGGTCCGTCATGCGGCACCTCCGAGGCCGGCGCCCGCCGTACCGTGCGCCCACCCGCTCCGAATCGTGGCCAGCGCCTCCCGCTCACGGAGCCCGCACCGGAGCGCGGCGGCCAGGAGCTGCTCCTCCACGGTCGTCGTGTCCAGCACGGCCGGGGCCGTCGCGGACAGCTCACCCAACTTCCTGGCGGCCCGGAACAGCCGTTGGTTCCGCCCGCCTTCGGGCTCCGCCGACACCTCCTCGACCTCCCCCCGGAACGCAGCCGCGGCGTACCGCTCCGCCCGGCTGGAGCCGGTCGGCAGGGACCGCACAACCGCCGGGGCCGGCGGAGGACTCGGAGGAGCGGCCGGACGACGGAGCAGCGCCAGCAGCCACCCCGGGAGCGGCTGCGGCAGCAGCTCGGGAGGACTCACCCGCTCATACGGACGGCCCTGTACGGCTGCGTAGGAGCCCGCAGCGATGATGACGCCCCCGACTCCCCGCACGTCCACGAGCGGCCCCAGATGCGGCGCCGTAGGGCCGTCGCCGGTTGCGCACCCGATGAGCGGCCCCTCCTCGGGCTGGAGGAAGTACAGATGCATCCCGCCGCCCGGGGTCAGCACGGTGTACGTCTCGGGCCACGGTGCGCCCGACTCGGCCGCCAGGAGCTCCAGCACGTCTGTACCGCCCTGGCATCCCTCCCACCGGCCGGTGAGCGGACGTGCCTCCCCCTTGGGCATGTCGAGATCCACCACGAGGAGCCCGCGGCCGGGACCGCGCCCGGTGAGCAGCCCGACATGGGCGCGGGCGTACCGGGCGGACCACCACGAGCGGACCGTCTCCGGGTCGGAGAACGGCGCCAGCTCCTCCTCCGAGGCGCCGGCGCCGAACCCTGCCACGAGCGGCCGCTTGTCGCGCCCGCACGGGACGACGGGCACGCCTCGGCTCACCCACTGGAGGGCTACGAACCTCTGGTGTTCGGTCACGTTTCGGGGAGCCGCCGGAGACAGAGTGTCTACTCCGGCCGTTGCGCGGGGGGTGGAAGGCTCCTGCCTTACAGGCGGGTTAACCTGCGGTTTCGCGTTCATTGGTGCGTCCCTCTACAGGGGTAGGGGGCGGCACCCGAGGTAGACAGCCGAGACCAAGATCATGTGAGATCGGTCTGCTGAACAGAGCGTTCACTGGATACTCTGGCCCTTGCACGGATGCAATGTGCGTTAGGGCGCTGCCCTTCTCCCCGGGTGCCCGCCCGGTGGATAATCTCCCGGTATGCGTCCCAGAGGGGCCGGTGTTGGCGCACTGGCCCCTGACGCATTTCTGCACTCAGGCAGCCGGGAGGCTCGTGTCTCTATCGAGTTCTGACCGGTGGATGCGTATGGTCCGGGCAGACGGCCCGATCCTCCGCACCCGCATGTTCGGGTCGGTGGTGACCCAACGGGTGACTGTGCGTTCCGACACACGGAAGTGCTCAGCGACTTCACGCACGGTCAGCCACTCGTGAGCTGTCTCGCTCATGGCGGCCTCCTTAGCCTCAGATGTGCTGGAAAGACGATATCGGTCTCTGGCGCCAAAGTGGGGCGCGGGACCACAAGTTCTGGGACACGGAACCACTAGGTCTAGTGCCTAAACGCGCTCAAAGACACCAGATGTAGTGGTTAGATGCCTCGGAGGGGAGCACAACTCCTGGGGGAACCCGCCACTTCTCTGCTGCATTTCTCAACTTCCGGCGCGTCTATGACACTTCGGGCAACGGTTCGAGCGGTCGCCTGACTTGGGATCGGAACTGTCCGTGCTCCCCACGGCGCCCGGCCGGAGCCGGGCACCGCAGGCAACTGTCAGTCCTCCTCGCACTGGCACATGCAGCCGCGGCCGGCGCAGCGTCCGCAGTCTCCGCACGTCTCGCAGGAGCGGCAGTGCTGGCAGCCGGCCCGGGGGGTGGGCGGCCAGCACGCGCAGCCGGTCGGCTGCCAGGGCTCCTCGCAGCCGAACCCGAGTTGGCCCGGGGTCATGACGTGCGCGGTCCGGCGCGGCGCCGGGAGTCGCTTCCGGCTCACCGCCGACCCCCCGCCCGGACGCGACGCAGCGCCTCCTCCATGTCGGGGTCGGAGTCGGTCGCCACCGCGCTCAGCTTCAGGACCTCTGAGCAGCGGCACCGCCAGTAGCCGCACAGCGGGCACGCGTCGTCGGCGGCCGGGATCGGTCGAATGGTCAGGGGTACGCTCACGGTGCCCTCCCAAGGGTGTGGGGCGCGCCCGACTGCTGCCAGGCGAAGGGGCGCGCCCTTCCGTTGTGTTCGGGGCCGGCTGTTCCGGCTCCCCGCCCTCGGCCGCCCGGGGTGGACGGTCGGGGACGGGCAACCGTCAGGCCGTCTGGGGGCTGTAGCCACCGGCGAGGAGGTCGGCCGCCTCGGTCCGGTACTGGGAGGCCGTGGAGAGCGACACCCCGAACTCCTCCCGGATCGTGTCCAGCGGCAGCCGCTCGGGGTCGGCAGCCGCGCCCGCGGCGAGCATCATCCGGGCCGTCCGCCGGATGCTCCGCTCCCGCGGGGACAGCCGGGCCACGTCCTCCGCTTCGAGCGCGTGCCGCTCCGCTTCGGCTGCATGCTGCCGCGCTTTGGACGCGCGGGCCCGTGCTTCGGCTGCGTCCGCCTCGGCCCGCTCCCGGGCCGCCTCCGCCTCGGCCGCATGCCGCTTCGCTTCGGCCGTCTCGCGGTCCGCTTTGGACGCGCGGGCTCGTGCTTCGGCTGCGTCCCGTTCCGCTTCGGCCGCACGGCGGTCCGCTTCGAGGGCACGCGCCCGTGCTTCGGATGCGTCTGCCGACTCCTCCGCCTCCGAGGCCTCCCGCGCGACCCTCTCGGCCTCCTCCACGGCCCGGCGGGCGGCCCTGGCCTCGGCCTCCGCCTTGGCCTCTGCGGCCGTCTGAGCGGCCCTGGCGCGCGCCTCGGCCGTGCCTGCCTCGGCCGCCGTCTCGTGGCGTGCCGTCTCGACTGCGGCCCGCGTCTTGAGCCGGGTGATCTCCGCCTCTGCGGCCCGGCGCTCCGCCTCGGCCTCCCGCTCCAGCCGCAGCGCTTCGGCCGCGGCCTGGCGCTCCTGCTCCCGGTGCTCGTGCTCCGCCGGGAGGGCCAGCGCCTCCTCGATGGTGAGCCCGTAGGGCGCCATCGTCAGGGGGAGCCGCTCCTCGGCCGGCGCCCGCCGGATGCTGCCGTGCTTGCGCTGGAGCATCTCCCGGTAGACGGTCAGCTCCCGCTCCCGGCGGACCGCCTCGGGGTACGAGCGCACGTCCCACAGCCGCATGCGCCGGTACAGCAGCCAGGTCGGCCACGGGGCCATCACCCACCGGTGCAGCGGCACGCCGTCCGTCGCGCGGCCGTCTCCGAGGCGCGCGGCCCGGATGACGACTCGCCGTGCCGCCTCCACGGCCGCCACGAACAGCACCGGCATGACCGCGTGCATGAGCGCGCCTACGGGGTCCTCCCGGGGCGACTGCTCCCCGGCGTTGGCGTTGAAGTAGACCGTGGCGGCGGTCATGGCGTGCGCCAGGAGCCGCAGCACGGGCCAGGAGGCGCCGCGCCAGATGAGCAGCAGATCCAGCGCCAGGAGCGCGACGATTCCGGCGTCCACCCCGATGGGGAACCAGGGGGAGAACGCGCCGAACCCCTTGGACTCGGCCAGGGCGCGCAGTGCGGAGTAGGAGCCGGCGAACCCGATGGCGGCGACGGCCGCGCCACCGATGACCGCGACGACGGCCAGCACCCGGAGCACGGCCCCGGAGCGGTCCCGGGGTGCGTCCGTAGCGGCGGCCCGCGCCTCCGAAGCGGCGGCCGTCTTGCTCGTGGTGACCGCCTCGGGCGCGGCCACGGCGGCGCTCACCGGCCCACCCGCACGGACTGCGTGACGGTCTGCGTCACGGTCTGCACGACGTGCACGGAGCCCCGGCTGGAGCGGCGGGAGGCGCCCACGGCCAGGAGCACGACCGCGCCCACGAGGAGCGGCCCGGCCAGCCCCGCCAGCCCGGCGGCCAGCGCAGCCGCGGCGGCGCTCAGCATGTCCAGCGCGGCGGCCACGAGCACGGAGCCCACGCCGACACCCACGGACGCGACGGCCGTACCGACCGCCCACCGGGGGACGACCGGACCGGACGGAACCGGGGCCGGGGCCGGCGGCGCGGGGAGGAGGGCGCCCTGGCGCTGCGCGGCGGCCAGCAGCTCCTCCACGGTCGGCACCGAGGGCCGCGCCTCGGGCGCGGGGGTGGACGGCTGCGGTACGGCGGCGGCCGGGGAGTCCGGCAGCAGCGCGGCCAGAACCTCCTCCGTGGTGATCTCCTGGCGCTGCGGCGCGCCATACTCGGGGGTGTAGCTCACGGGTACCTCCGTGGGGTGCGGGGCCGGTCCGGATGCGCCCGGACCGGCCGTCTTGCTGCGGGGTGTCAGGCAGGGTGTCAGACGGCCGCTCCCCGAGGGGGTCAGGCGGGCGTCAGACGGGGGGTCGCGCCCTCTGACACCCGCGCCCTACCTAGGGATTCGGGGGTCAGAGGGCGTCCGACCGGTCAGGCCGGGGTCAGGGCCGGGACGATGCGGTAGCGGCCCGTCTCGGAGGTCTCCGCCAGACGGCCCTCCCGGCGGAAGTCGCGGACCTGGTTCTTGATCCAAGTGGGCTTGCGGCCGATCTCCTCGGAGTGCGCCAGGAAGTCGCGCGGGCCGACGACCATGCGGCCCTCCCGCTCCCACTGCTCCAGGAGCCGCTCCATGACCTCCCGCGCCTCCTCCTTGGTCAGCTCGGTCCGGGAGTCGGCCGGGAGGAACGGGGAGTCGTCCGCCGGCGGGAGGTCCGCCTCGGGGTCAATGCCCGCGTCCTCCGGGTCCACCAACGGCTCCTCCACGCGCTGCTCCTCCGTGGAGACCGCGGCCTCCGTCGTCTGCGTCCCGGGACGGTCCCGGTCGGTGTAGGCCGTACCCGCCACGCTGGCCGCCGCCTTGGCGGTCACCGGGTCCACTCCCATGCGGATGGGCGCGAACTCCCGGGCCACCCACTCCAGCGCCACCGGATCGTTGCGGTAGGTGCGGGAAGGCGTCACCCATCGCTCCTCCTCGACTCCGGCCGCCACCAAGTAGCAGTAGCCGGGCCGCTTGTTGCTCCATGCGCCAGGGTTGGCGCCCGCCTCCAGCACGTCCGAGGGGAGCGCGAACCCGGCATCCCGCTCGTCCACCCCGAAGCAGAGAGCGGCTGGGAGGGACGCCCGGGTGTCGGTGCTGATCTGGTAGCCGGATGCGCGCTGCATGGAGACCACGAGGGAGATACCGGCGGACCGGGCCTCCTGGGCAATGCCGGTGAACGCATCGTCGTCCACGGCCCGCAGCGTGTTGGCAGCCTCCTCGAACCACGCCACGAGATACGGCATGCCAGGACAGCCGCACGCCGTGCCGTCCTTCCGGCAGGAGTGCCGCGGATCGCTCTGCGCCTCGGCCGCGGCCGGCTCCCACGACCGGTAGCCGTGCGCGCCCAGCCACCCCTGGCGGGCAGGGATGACCCCTTTGAGCGCTTCGATCATCAGCGCGGCGCCGTCGCCGTCCTGAACGACCCAGTCGCACGCGGGGAACACGTCCCCGAGATCCTGGCCGCACTTGGGATCGGACAGCCACACCGCCACGTCCCGCCGGGTCAGGACCTCCGCCAGCACGTCCAGCGCCCCCTCCGTCTTGCCCGCGCCGGTCACGCCCATCACCAGGAGGTGCAGCGCCTGCGGGAGCGTGAGCTGGAGCGGCGTGCCGTCGTCGTAGACACCGATCACCAGAGGCTCCGAGATGGAGCCGCCGGGGGAAGACGGGCCGGGCCACCAGATGACCTCCCGGAGCATGTCAACCGGGACGACCGTGAACACGCCACGGCGGGCCGACTCGGGGTCGGGCCGGTTGCGCACTGCCGTGACCGGCACGTCCAGCGCGCTGGCGATGGACGGCAGCGCCTTGGACACCTTGTCGTTCGTCTCCCCCTGGGGGAGGGCGTAGGGGACCGTGACGCGGTTCGGCTCGACCTTGGCCGTGCCCAGCTGCGTCTTGGCGAGACCGACTTTCTCCAGCAGTCCCTTGTCCGTGGACTGGCCGCCCTCGGGGTTGCGGCGCATGACCATGCGCACGTTCCACGAGAGCGCCAGGGCCGGGCCGCCCATCAGATAGGCGTCCGGGAGCGGGCCGGTCAGCGGTCCGGCCAGGGCCGCCGCGGTCAGCCACGCCGACCCGCACGCCACCGTGACGGCGGAGTGCACACGGCGCTGCGGGCTCGTGCTCCGTCCCGCCCACCACGTGACGCCGGTGAGCGCCACGGAGGACAGGGTGAGCCCGACCCCGGCCGCCGCCGAGTCGGCCCACGCCAGATGCGCGGCGCCGCCGGCCACACCGAGGGCGCCCACGCCCAGCCACGGGGGGAGGTGCGGTTTGGCCCGGTGCAGCAGGTACGCGCCGACACCGGAGGCGCTGGAGCCGCCCTTGAGCCGCTCCTCGTGCTCACGCTCGGGGTTGTGCTCACCCATCGTCCGGCCCTC
>NZ_FOSG01000015.1 GCF_900114215.1 Streptomyces mangrovi
CGCCCACCGCGCCGGCACCGTCAAGGGCCTGACCGCCGCCGTCGGCACCGGCGTCAGCGCCGGCGCCGTCATCTGCGAGATCAAGGACTGAACCCACACCACCCCGGCGCACGGAAGGGGGGTGGTCCGGCCGCGGCCGGACCACCCCCCTTCCGCCGTGCACGCCGTATGCGCGGTGCGCGCCGCCTTCGGGCGACCGGTCTCAGTGGCGGCGGGGCGCCAGGTCCGCGACCCGGCCCAGCCCCTGGCTCTCGCCGGGAGCGATCGGCGGGGCCGCCCGCAACTGGGCGCCGCCCCCGCCGCCCGGCGGATGGTGCCGGCCGCGCTGACCCGGCAGCGGCACCTCGCGCCGCGGCCGGCCGCCCGGGCCGCCGGTCCGGCCCTCGTCCTCCGCCCCGGCCGGCCCGCCCTGACCGGGGTGTGCCACGGGCGCCGCGCCCACCGCGCCGGACGGTGTACCGGCCGCGCCGGCCACCGTGATCCGGACGCCCCGGTCCGCCAGTGCCTGGAGCTCGGCCGCCGCCCGGTCCTCGTGCGGCGGTGGCTCGTCGGTCACCAGGCGGGTGATGGCCTCCGCGGGGACGGTCTGGAACATGGTGTCGACGCCCAGCTTGGTGTGGTCCGCCAGGACGACCACCTCCGCGGCGGCCTGCACCAGCGCCCGGTCCACGCTCGCCGACAGCATGTTGGAGGTCGACAGGCCGCGCTCGGCCGTCAGCCCGCTGCCGGACAGGAAGGCGCGCGAGACCCGCAGCCCCTGCAGGGACTGCTCGGCGCCGCTGCCGACCAGCGCGTAGTCGGCGCCGCGCAGCGTACCGCCGGTCATCACGACCTCGACGCGGTTGGCGTGCGCCAGCGCCTGCGCCACCAGCAGGGAGTTGGTGACCACGGTCAGGCCGGGAACGCGCGCCAGGCGGCGGGCCAGTTCCTGCGTGGTCGTCCCGGCTCCGACGACGACGGCCTCGCCCTCCTCCACGAGGCCCGCGGCGGCGTCGGCGATCGCGCTCTTCTCCGCCGTCGCCAGATGTGCCTTGTGCGGGAAGCCGGACTCCCGTGAGAAGCCGCCGGGCAGCACCGCGCCGCCGTGCCGGCGGTCCAGCAGTCCTTCCGCCTCCAGCGCCCGGACATCACGACGCACGGTCACTTCGGAGGTCTGGACGACACGTGCGAGCTCACGGAGCGACACCGCTCCGTTGGCCCGCACCATTTCGAGGATCAGTTGACGACGTTCTGCAGCGAACACAGAACAGACGGTAACCCGGGCGACCGTCTGCTTTCAGCTGTTTCCGCTGAATAACGGAAATTGTTCGTAGGCAGGACCCTGCCGTGGTATACGCGGACGGCCCGGCGGAACCCGGGCCGCCGGTCAGCCGCCCTCGGCCGCCTTCCGCGTCTGGAGCTGCCGCGCCACCTCGCCGATCGAACCCGACAGGGAGGGATAGACCGTGAAGGTGTTCGCGATCTGTTCGACCGTCAGGTTGTTGTCGACCGCGATCGAGATCGGGTGGATCAGCTCGCTGGCGCGCGGCGCGACCACCACGCCGCCGACCACGATCCCCGTGCCCGGGCGGCAGAACAGCTTCACGAAACCGTCCCGCACGCCCTGCATCTTCGCCCGCGCGTTGCGCAGCAGCGGCAGCTTGACGGCGCGGGCGTCGATCCGGCCGGCGTCCACGTCGGCCTGGGTGTAGCCGACGGTGGCGATCTCCGGGTCGGTGAAGACGTTCGCCGAGACCGTCTTCAGATCCAGCGGGGCCACCGTCTCGCCCAGGAAGTGGTACATCGCGATCCGGCCCTGCATGGCCGCGACCGAGGCGAGCGCGAACACGCCCGTGCAGTCGCCGGCCGCGTAGACGCCGGGCGCGGAGGTGCGCGAGACCCGGTCGGTGCGGATGTGGCCGGAGTCCTTCAGCGTCACCCCGGCCTCCTCCAGGCCGATGCCCGAGGTGTTGGGGACGGCGCCGACGGCCATCAGGCAGTGGCTTCCGGTGATGACCCGGCCGTCGGAGAGGGTGACCTCCACCCGGTCCCCGACGCGCTTGGCGGAGGCGGCCCGGGAGCGCGACATCACGTTCATGCCGCGGCGGCGGAAGACGTCCTCCAGTACGACCGCGGCGTCCGGGTCCTCGCCCGGCAGCACGCGTTCACGCGAGGAGACCAGCGTCACCCGGGAGCCGAGCGCCTGGTAGGCGCCCGCGAACTCGGCGCCGGTGACGCCGGAGCCGACCACGATCAGCTCCTCGGGCTGCTCCTCCAGGTCGTAGACCTGCGTCCAGTTCAGGATGCGCTCGCCGTCGGGCCGGGCGTCGGGCAGCTCGCGCGGCTTGCCGCCGGTGGCGATGAGCACGGCGTCGGCCGTCAGCCGCTCCTCCTCGCCCCCGGCCGTCTCCACCACGACCTGCCGCGTGCCGTCGGACGCCTGGCCGGGCTCCAGCCTGCCGCGGCCGCGCAGCACGCGGGCGCCGGCGCGGGTGACGGCGGCGGTGATGTCGTGCGACTGGGCCAGCGCCAGGCGCTTCACACGCCGGTTGACCTTCCCCAGGTCCACGCCGACGACCCGGGCGGGGTTGTCGGGGTCGGGGGTGCCGTCCTCGACGATGATGCCGAGCTCCTCGTAGGAGGAGCCGAAGCTCGTCATCACCTCGGCGGTCGCGATGAGCGTCTTGGAGGGGACGCAGTCGGTCAGCACCGAGGCGCCGCCCAGACCGTCGCGGTCGACGACGGTCACTTCCGCTCCGAGTTGCGCGGCCACCAGCGCCGCCTCGTAGCCGCCGGGTCCACCACCGATGATCACGATCCGAGTCACGTACCCCAGTCTCGCACGCGCCTCCGCGGCGGCCGCCACCACCCGCCGCGGGCATGGCGGCGGCGGGTGGTGGCGACCGCCGCGGGGGCACGGCGGTGCGCGTCCGGGCGGTCCGCACGGGCGGCGGGGGCGGCTGCCTATACCCTCGTCGCATGTCGCTCTACGCCGCATACGCCGGAAACCTCGACGCCCGGCTGATGTCCCGCCGCGCCCCGCACTCGCCGCTGCGCGGCACCGGGTGGCTCAGCGACTGGCGGCTGACCTTCGGCGGCGAGCACATGGGGTGGGAGGGCTCGCTGGCGACCATCGTCGAGGCCCCGAAGGCGACCGTCTTCGTCGCGCTGTACGACATCGCGCCCATGGACGAGGACTCCATGGACCGCTGGGAGGGCGTCGGCATGGACGTCTACCGCCGTATGCGGGTGCGGGTGCACACCCTGGACGGCGACGAGCCGGCCTGGTGCTACGTCCTCAACGGCTACGAGGGCGGGCTGCCCTCGGCCCGCTACCTGGGGGAGATCGCCGACGCGGCGGAGTCGGCCGGGGCGCCCCACGACTATGTGACGGAGCTGCGCAAGCGCCCCTGCTGAGGCCCGCCGGGCGGGCCCTCGCCGGATGTCTCCCCGTGGGCGATTTCCGGCCATTTTCACCCACTTTCGGACATTCGATCACTCCCGGGTCCGCTTTCGACCGCTTCGGTGACCACTCCCCGGACGCCCGTCTACGCGCGTAGGCGATTACCGGCTACCCTCATCGGCGTGAACGCTTCTGCCACCACCGACCACTCCGGCGCCCCGTACGCCGCCGCCCGCACCGCGGCGGCGCGCCTGCGCGAGCTGACCGGCGCGGAGACCCACGACGTCGCCCTGGTCATGGGCTCGGGCTGGGTGCCGGCCGCCGACGCGCTCGGGGAGCCGGAACACGAGTTCCCGGTCACCGACCTGCCCGGCTTCCCGCCGCCGGCGGTCGAGGGCCACGCCGGAAAGGTCCGCTCGCACCGTCTCGGCGACAAGCGGGCGCTGGTCTTCCTGGGCCGCACCCACTACTACGAGGGCCGTGGCGTCGCGTCCGTCGTCCACGGGATCCGCTCGGCCGTGGCCGCGGGCTGCGGGACCGTCGTGCTGACCAACGGCTGCGGCGGGCTGCGCCCCGGAATGCGCCCCGGCCAGCCGGTCCTCATCCGGGACCACATCAACCTCACCGGCGTCTCGCCGATCGTCGGCGCCAACTTCGTCGACCTCACCGACCTGTACTCGCCGCGGCTGCGCGCGCTGTGCCAGGAGGTGGACGCCACCCTGGAGGAAGGCGTCTACGTCCAGTTCCCCGGCCCGCACTACGAGACGCCCGCCGAGATCGGCATGGTCCGGGCGATCGGCGGAGACCTGGTGGGCATGTCCACCGTCCTGGAGGCGATCGCCGCCCGTGAGGCGGGCGCCGAGGTGTTGGGCGTCTCCCTGGTCACCAACCTCGCCGCGGGCATGACCGGCGAGCCGCTCAACCACGAGGAGGTCCTCCAGGCGGGCCGCGACTCGGCCGCCCGGATGGGCTCGCTGCTGGACAGCGTCCTGCGGCGCATCTGATCCGGCGCCGCCCGGCGGCACGGACCCCCGGACCTCCGGGTCCCGGGCTCCTTTCCCGGCTCCTCGGGCGGCCCACCCCCGGACGGCCCACCCCCGGGCGGGTCGCGCGGGGGTTCCGCGGGGTTCCGGGTACCGGTGGACACCGAGCCCGCGCCCACCGGCGCGAGAGCGCAGCGAAGCGGGAGCGGCGTACGGCGCCGCCCCACAGGCGACACGCGAGAGGCGGAGAGACCGTGGCAACCGTGCACGAGGACCTGACCGCGCAGGCGCGGTCCTGGCTGGCCGAGGACCCCGACCCGCAGACCCGTGCGGAACTGGCCGCCCTCATCGAGGCCGGCGACCTGGAAGAACTGGAGGACCGTTTCTCGGGCACCCTCCGGTTCGGCACCGCCGGGCTGCGCGGGGAACTGGGCGCCGGTCCGATGCGGATGAACCGCGCGGTCGTCATCCGCGCGGCCGCCGGGCTCGCGGCCCATCTGCGCGGCCGCGGACACGACGGCGGCCTGGTGGTCATCGGCTACGACGCCCGCCACCGCAGCGAGGACTTCGCGCGCGACACCGCCGCCGTGATGACCGGCGCCGGCCTGCGGGCGGCCCTGCTGCCCCGCCCCCTGCCCACGCCCGTACTGGCCTTCGCCGTCCGGCACCTGGGCGCCGTCGCGGGCGTCACCGTCACCGCCAGCCACAACCCGCCGCGCGACAACGGCTACAAGGTCTACCTCGGCGGGGGCGCCCAGATCGTGCCGCCCGCCGACGGGGAGATCGCCGACGAGATCGCCTCCATCGGCTCCCTCGCGGACGTCCCGCGCGCCGAGTCCGGCTGGGAGGTGCTCGGCGAGGAGGTCGTGGACGCCTATCTGGAGCGCGCGGCCGGCATCCTCACCCCCGGCGGGCCCCGGAACGTGAAGGTGGTCCACACCTCGCTGCACGGCGTGGGCGGCGCCACGGTCGCCGCCGCCTTCGAGCGCGCGGGCTTCCCCACCCCGGTGCCGGTGGCCGAGCAGGCCGAGCCCGACCCGGACTTCCCCACCGTCGCCTTCCCCAACCCGGAGGAGCCCGGGGCGATGGACCTGGCCTTCGCCGCGGCCCGCGAGCACCGGCCGGATCTGGTGATCGCCAACGACCCCGACGCCGACCGCTGCGCGGTGGCCGTCCCCGACCCGGAGGCGGACGCGGGCTGGCGGATGCTGCGCGGCGACGAGGTGGGGGCGCTGCTGGCCACCCATCTGGTGCACAAGCGGGCGCGGGGGGCCTTCGCCACCACGATCGTCTCCTCCTCCCTGCTGTCGCGCATCGCGCAGGCGGCGGGCCTGCCGTACACCGAGACGCTGACCGGCTTCAAGTGGCTGGCCCGCGTGGACGGGCTGCGCTACGCCTACGAGGAGGCGCTGGGCTACTGCGTCGACCCCGAGGGCGTGCGCGACAAGGACGGCGTCACGGCGGCGCTGCTCGTGGCGGAGCTGGCCGCCGAGCTGAAGGAGAGCGGGCGCTCCCTGACCGAGCTGCTGGACGACATCGCGGTGGAGTACGGGCTGCACGCCACCGACCAGCTCTCGGTGCGGGTGGAGGACCTGTCCGTGATCGCCGGTGCGATGCGCCGGCTGCGCCAGACGCCGCCGGCCCTGCTGGCCGGTCTGACGGTGACCTCGGCCGAGGACCTGAGCCGGGGGAGCGAGGCCCTGCCGCCGACCGACGGCCTGCGCTACCGGCTGGCGGGCGACCCCCGGCAGCGGGTGGCCGGCGCCCGGATCGTCGTCCGCCCCAGCGGCACGGAGCCGAAGCTGAAGTGCTACCTGGAGGTGGTCGTCTCCGTGGCGGACGCCTCGGACCTGGCCGCGGCCCGCGCCACGTCGCGGGAGGTGCTGGGCGCCCTCAGGACGGATCTCGCCGCCGCCGCGGGGATCTGACACGTCTCCGTCCCCGGGCCGGGTGCGCCCCGGCCCGGGGAGGGAGACGTCAGCCCAGGAACAGCAGGAGCAGCACGGCCGCCCCGCCGGCCACCGCCGGGACGAGGACCTCGTAGGCCCAGCGGACGCTCGGGGCGCCCTGCGCCCCCTCCTCCGAGGAGTGGCGCTCGGCCAGGGTGCGGATCTCGTCGATCGCCTGGTCCGCCTGGGCCCGGTAGCCGCCGGTGCCGGACAGCTCCGGGGCGAACACCGAGCCGTGACCCGACAGGTTCACCGAGGACTCGCCGCCGCCGCCCTGGCTCTGCCGCAGCGCCTTCTTGCGCTGGCGCAGCGAGACCGGGATCGCCCACATCTGGTACTTGCCGTCGCCCGCGAAGACCTCGGCGGAGTACGCGGCCCGTACGCCCTCGACCGACGCCCACGGCAGCGTGATCGTGCGGAAGGGATTGCGCACCCGCAGCCGCTCGCGCCCCGCGTACACGGCGGGCCGCAGGGAGAAGGCGAAGATCAGCGGCACGAGGGCCACCAGCGCGGCCAGCGAGAGCCACCGGGTGCGGCCCTCTCCGCTGACGATCCCGTCGGCGGAGAGCAGCACGACGAGCGCCAGCAGCAGCGTGCCCCCCACCATTCCCATGGTCGAGCGGTAGGTGTGGTCCGCGTACCCGGTCTGCTCACTCATGCCTCCGATTCTGCCCGACCGCGCCGCGCGGGCGGCCGGCCGGGATACGGGGAGGGGGATGACAGTTTGCTACGCGCGTAGATATGCTCCTCTGGTGACCATGCCTGCCTCGTCTCCCACCGCACCCGCCGCACCGCCTCCCGCCGCGCCCCCCGCACTGGCGGACGCGACCGCCTCCGACGCCGCGCTGCGCCGCTTCCTGCACGGCCTGCCCGGGGTCGACGCGGTCGGCCTCGAAGCCCGCGCGGCCCAGCTCGGCACCCGTTCGATCAAGACCACGGCGAAGGCGTACGCCATCGACCTCGCCATCTCGATGATCGACCTGACGACCCTGGAGGGCGCCGACACCCCGGGCAAGGTCCGGGCGCTGTGCGCCAAGGGCGTCAACCCCGATCCCACCGACCGCACCGTGCCGAAGGTCGCCGCGATCTGCGTCTACCCGGACATGGTGGCCACCGCCCGGCAGGCCCTGGACGCCGGCGGCGGACAGGACGTCAAGGTCGCCTCCGTGGCCACCGCCTTCCCCTCCGGCCGCGCCGAGCTGGGCGTGAAGCTGGCGGACACCCGTGACGCGGTGGCGGCCGGCGCCGACGAGATCGACATGGTGATCGACCGGGGCGCCTTCCTCTCCGGCCGCTACATGAAGGTCTTCGAGGAGATCCGGGCCGTGAAGCAGGCGTGCGCCCGCGCCGACCGCGAGGACGCGCACCTGAAGGTGATCTTCGAGAACGGCGAGCTGTCCACCTACGACAACATCCGCCGCGCCTCCTGGCTGGCGATGCTCGCCGGGGCCGACGTCATCAAGACCTCCACCGGCAAGGTCGCGGTCAACGCCACCCCGGCGAACACCCTGGTGATGCTGGAGGCCGTCCGCGACTTCCGCGCCGCCACCGGAACCCAGGTCGGGGTCAAGCCCGCGGGCGGCATCCGCACCGCCAAGGACTCGATCCGGTACCTGGTGATGGTGAACGAGGTCCTCGGCGACGACTGGCTGCACCCCGACTGGTTCCGCTTCGGCGCCTCCAGTCTCCTCAACGACCTGCTGATGCAGCGCCAGAAGCTGACCACCGGGCGCTACTCCGGCCCCGACTACGTGACGGTGGACTGATCACGATGAGCCCCATGTTCGAGTACGCACCCGCGCCCGAGTCCCGCGCCGTGGTGGACATCGCGCCCTCCTACGGGCTGTTCGTCGACGGCGAGTTCCGCGAGGCCGCGGGCGGCAGGACCTTCAAGACCGTCTCGCCGTCCACCGAGGAGGTCCTGACGGAGGTCGCCCACGCCGGCGCCGAGGACGTGGACACCGCCGTGGCCGCCGCCCGCCGTGCCTTCGCCTCCTGGTCGGCGCTGCCCGGCGCCGAGCGCGCCAAATACCTGTTCCGCATCGCCCGGATCATCCAGGAGCGCTCGCGCGAGCTGGCCGTCCTGGAGACCCTGGACAACGGCAAGCCGATCCGCGAGACCCGCGACGCGGACCTGCCGCTGGTCGCCGCGCACTTCTTCTACCACGCGGGCTGGGCCGACAAGCTGGCCCACGCCGGCTACGGGCCGGACCCGAGGCCCCTGGGCGTGGCCGCCCAGGTCATCCCGTGGAACTTCCCGCTGCTGATGCTGGCGTGGAAGGTCGCCCCGGCACTGGCCTGCGGCAACACCGTGGTCCTCAAGCCCGCCGAGACCACCCCGCTGTCGGCGCTGTTCTTCGCGGACGTCTGCCGCCAGGCGGGGCTGCCCAAGGGGGTCGTCAACATCCTCACCGGCGACGGCTCCACGGGAGCGGCGCTGGTGGCGCACGAGGGTGTCGACAAGGTCGCCTTCACCGGCTCCACGGCCGTCGGCAAGCAGATCGCGCGCACGGTCGCCGGAAGCTCCAAGAAGCTCACCCTGGAGCTGGGCGGCAAGGGCGCCAACATCGTCTTCGACGACGCGCCGATCGACCAGGCCGTCGAGGGCATCGTGAACGGCATCTACTTCAACCAGGGCCAGGTGTGCTGCGCGGGCTCGCGCCTGCTGGTCCAGGAGTCGGTGCAGGACGAGCTGCTGGACGCGCTGCGGCGCCGGCTGTCCACCCTGCGGGTGGGCGACCCGCTGGACAAGAACACCGACGTCGGCGCGATCAACTCCGCCGAGCAGCTCGCCCGCATCACCGAACTCGCCGACAGCGGCGAGGCCGAGGGCGCCGAGCGCTGGTCCCCGGCGTGCGAACTGCCCGAGCGGGGCTTCTGGTTCGCGCCGACGGTCTTCACAGGCGTCACCCAGGCCCACCGGATCGCCCGCGAGGAGATCTTCGGCCCCGTGCTGTCGGTGCTTTCCTTCCGCACCCCCGACGAGGCGGTGGCCAAGGCGAACAACTCGCAGTACGGCCTGTCCGCGGGCGTGTGGACGGAGAAGGGCTCGCGCATCCTGGCGATGGCGGGCAGGCTCCGGGCCGGCGTGGTGTGGGCCAACACATTCAACAAGTTCGACCCGACCTCGCCGTTCGGCGGTTACAAGGAGTCGGGCTTCGGCCGCGAGGGCGGCCGTCACGGTCTGGAGGCGTACCTCGATGTCTGAGCAGTCCGGCAACACCGGGGGCGCCGCGCGCACGCGCCTGGGCGTGGCGAAGACCTACAAGCTGTTCGTCGGGGGCAAGTTCCCCCGGTCCGAGAGCGGACGGGTGTACGAGGTGACCGACACACGCGGCAACCGGCTGGCCAACGCCCCGCTCGCCTCCCGCAAGGACGCCCGGGACGCGGTGGTCGCGGCCCGCAAGGCGTTCGGCGGCTGGTCGGGGGCGACCGCCTACAACCGCGGCCAGATCCTGTACCGGATCGCCGAGATGCTGGAGGGCCGCCGCGAGCAGTTCACCGCCGAGGTGGCCGCCGCCGAGGGGCTGTCGAAGGCGAAGGCCGCGGCCCGGGTGGACGCCGCGATCGACCGCTGGGTGTGGTACGCGGGCTGGTCCGACAAGATCACCCAGGTCGCGGGCGGGGCGAACCCCGTCGCCGGCCCGTACTTCAACCTCTCCACCCCGGAGCCGACCGGTGTGGTCGCCGTACTGGCCCCGCAGGAGTCCTCCCTCCTGGGCCTGGTCTCGGTGCTCGCCCCGGTGATCGTCAGCGGCAACACGGCCGTCGTCGTGGCGAGCGAGCGGGCGCCGCTGCCGGCCCTGTCGCTGGCCGAGGTGCTGGCCACCTCCGATCTGCCCGGCGGGGTGGTCAACGTGCTGTCCGGGCGGACGGCCGAGATCGCGACGCCGCTCGCCGCCCATGCGGACGTCAACGCCATCGATCTGACGGGCGCGGACGCGGATCTGGCCAGGGAGCTGGAGACGGCCGCCGCGGACAACCTCAAGCGGGTGCTGCGTCCGGCGGACGCGACCTCCGACTGGTCCGCCGACCCGGGTGTGAAGCGGATGCTGTCCTTCGTCGAGACCAAGACCGTCTGGCACCCCGTCGGCGTCTGACGGACCGCAACCCGTGGCTCCCGGCGGCTGTGCCGCCGGGAGCCACGGCACGTGCGGGGCGTACCGCATCCGGTGACGGACCTCCACTACCTGGATCCGGTCAGACGGCCGTCGGCCGACGTGCAGCATCGATCTCCGCCGCGAGGTCCGCGATGTCGGCCGCCAGGTCCCGCCAGGGGCGCGCGAGGTCGATGACATGCCGCCGGATACGCAGCCGCCCATCCCCCACCGGCACCTCCACGGCTCCCAGCTTCCCCGGCGTGTCCCGGCCGGAGGCGTACACGAGGTGTCCCTCGGTGATGCCGAGGCGCATGCAGTACGCCGTCATCTGGTACAGGTCGTCCCGCTGCGGTCTGGTCTTGAACTTGGCATCGAGGACGGCGGCCGGGCGCTGGACCCCGTCGGGCGGCAACGGCAGGTAGTGCACGAGGTCCGGCTTGAGCTGATGTCGACGCGCCACATCGAGGAAGTGGCTGGTGTCCTGCGCTTCGGGACGGCCTCCCACGCGGTGGCGCAGCTCCTCGCCGACCGCCCGGGCGAGGTACGCCTCGAAGAGTCTCCACATGACGACGAGCATCCCGTCGACGGCGAGCCGGCGGTCGTCGCCGAACTCGTACGAGCCGCCGCGCAGGACGAGTTCGGCCAGGACGAGGGCGTGGG
Organism: Streptomyces mangrovi; assembly: GCF_900114215.1. Taxonomy (GTDB): domain Bacteria; phylum Actinomycetota; class Actinomycetes; order Streptomycetales; family Streptomycetaceae; genus Streptomyces; species Streptomyces barkulensis. The sequence goes on from NZ_FOSG01000015.1 coordinate 11,075, forward strand.
CGTAGCGGGCGTTGCGGCGGTCCGGCTCCCAGTGCGGCACCGGCGCGCCGGCGGGCAGGAAGCGGACGCCGTCCAGGCGGGCGGCGAGCCGTCGCAGGGCGGCGCGCGGCTCCGGGCCGAGGCCGGGGACGCGCAGCAGACGGCGGGCGGCGGCCAGCAGCAGGCGGTTCTCCGCTATGTCCGGGGTGTGGTCGTCGTAGACGACCTCCAGTGGCACGGGGACGCCGGGCCTACGGCGGAGCTGGTCGGCGTGGCGGATGCGGCCGCGGACGACGGGCAGTGTGTCGTACGTCTCCCGGTAGTCGTGCAGCACACCCCGCTCCAGGGCCCGCTCGGCGGCGGAGGAGAAGGCGCGGGCGAGGGCGGGCAGCAAGTCCTCGCGGGGCTCGGCGGTGACGGGACGCGGATCAATGTGGACGCGGTCGGGGGCGTACGCGACGAGGTGGAGGAGGCGGTCAACGGGCACCTTGGGCGTGATGGTGAGCTGGACCGCTCCGGCGCCCGTGCCCAGGCGTACGGAGCCCACCTTGTCCTTGGCCTTCAGCTTCCAGCGGCCGGCGCTCCCCGGGCGCAGGGCGAGCAGGTCGTCGCGGTCCATGAGGGTGGCGAGCTGCGCCTGGGTGAGTTCCCAGGTGGTCCAGTCGGCGCCCTCCTTGAGCGGGATGGGCAGGGCGGCGTCCCCGCAGTGGCGCGACCGGGTGTGCCCGAGGCTCACGAGCCCGCGGCGGCCGGGCCGGACTCGGGCTCCGGCTCAGAACCGGTGTCGGCGTCGGTTCCGGTGCCGGTGTCAGCGTCCGGGAGCGGTGTGATGCCCAGCCGGTCGCGCAGGGTCTCCAGCCCGTACACCGCTTCCACGTCGGTGCCGTCGCCCCAGTGGTGCTCGGTGAGGAGCGGGATGAGCTGGGTGCGCCACAGGCGTTCGAGGGCGCCGTCGCCGCCGTGGGCCAGGTCCTGCATGAAGTACGACGGCCCGAGGCGGAAGGAGCGGTCGCCGGGGTTGCTCTCCGCGAGCAGCCGGTTGACCTCGTTCAGGAGACTGACATGGGTGTCGTCGTATTCGGCCGACTCCTCCTCGGCCCGCCTGCGCAGCCATGACTCCAGCACTCCGGACACCGGAGGCGTGTCGGGATGGAGTTCCACGAAGGAAAAGCGGCGGCGCATGGCCGCGTCCAGATAGGCAACCGAGCGGTCGACGGTGTTCATGGTGCCGAGGATGTAGAGGTTGGGCGGGAGGCGGAAGCCCCGGCCCTCGTCGGAGCCGTACAGCAGGTGGGCGCGCTCCTCGCGGTACTCCAAGAGGAAGTACAGCTCGCCGAAGATCTTGGCCAGATGGCCCCGGTTGATCTCGTCGACGACCAGCACGAAGACCTCGGCCGGACGCCGCTCCGCCTCGTCGGCGAGCCTGCGCAGCGGCCCCCGGTGCAGCTCGTAGCCGAGCCCGCCGCCCCCGTCGGCCGCCCCGCCGCCCGGTCCCTCGCCCGGTCCGCCGCCCTGCTTGCCGCCGGGTCTGGCCAGCCGCGGGCGGATGCCCTCGAAGAAGTCCTCGTAGGAGTAGGCGGGGTGGAACTGGACGAGCCGTACGTTGGTGGCGCTGGAGGCGCCCGCCAGATGCCGGGCGAACGCGAGGGCGATGTGCGTCTTCCCGGTGCCCGGCGGGCCGTGGAAGATCAACTGCGGTTTGACGCGGAGGAGTTCGACGCAGTCCTGGAGCCAGGCCCGGTGGCCGGGCAGATGGAGCCGGTCGGCCAGTTCGTCGGTGGCGTCGGGGAGCCGCGCGGGCCCCTGGGGCGCGGCGGAGCCGGACGGCAGGTCCCCGATGAGGGCGAGCACTGTGTCCGTGTGCTCGGTGGCCTCCAGAACGGCGGCGTCCGCGTCCTGCACCACCGAGGAGAGCTCGGAGGGCAGGTCCTTGAGGAAGTCCAGCGGCCTGTGCAGGTTCCGCCAGTCGACGGGCCGCTCCAGCCGGTTCGTGCCGTGCGCGGCGGGGCCGCGCACGACTCCCACGTAGGTGTCGTAGCCGTCGGTCGACAGCACGATGTCGCCCTCGCGCATCCGGTTGAGGAAGGCGTCCAGCTCACGGGCGACGGTCTCGCGGCGGGCGGACGGGGTGGAGGGCTGGGCCTCGTCGACGGCGCGGCGGACGGCCTCGGGACCGCGCGCGGCCAGGATCGAGGGCTGGAGTCCGTGGACGGTGAGGGTGATCACCGACTGCTCCCGCCACGGGCCGCGGACCAGGGGGACGCCGGTGTCGGGGGCCACGCCGCGGACGATCCACAGGTGACGGGGACGCTCCCCGCCGGGCTCGTCCAGCTCGTCGCCGAGCGACTGCCCGTCCGGCACCAGCACCTCGTGCACCGGTGCCCGCCGGTCGGGCAGCGCACGTACGGTGTCCGCGCTGCTGCGGCCCTCGTCCAGCAGGCCCTCGTCGGCGAGCAGAATGCGCCAGGTGTCGCGCTCGTGGGGCAGCAAGGGCAGTCCCGCCCCGGCCTCCCCGCCCGGGCCGAGCACCAGGTGCCAGCCGGTCGGCCGGTCGCCGCGCAGTAGACCGCCGAGGATCTCCGGAGGGAGATGGAACTCGTGCGCCAGCTCGCCCAGTTCGATCCAGTGCCCTTCACCGGGAAGCTGCTCCAGCGCCGTCACCACTTCGGTGTAGCGCTGCTTGTCCCGGTCCCAGGCCCGGTAGCGACGACTGGCCTCGCCGTAGAAGTCCACCGGATCCGGCCAGTGCTCCAGGGCGTCGTGTCCGATCCCGGTGAGTTGCCAGCGGCGCGCGCCCCGGTACATCCAGCCCGCCTTGCTCAGTCTGGTGGCGAGCCAGTTCGCATGGCGGCTGAAAGGCGTCCTGATCTCCTGCCCGGACTCCTCGGTCGCCTGTGCCCAGTCCGCCTCCAGCCGGGGGTCCTGGCGGAGCACCCGCTCCCACAGCTCACCGAAGGTGAGACCGTCCTGGAGGGCTTCACGTTCCAGAATCCCGGCGGCGGAGTACAGGGCACGGGCTACAACGGTGGTGGGACTGGCCACGGCGTCCATTTCTCGCAGCGTACGGGCAGGGCGGCGCCGCCCGTACGAGTGCGGGGACGGGCGGCCACGGCGCGGCCCGGCGAGGCGGCCGGGACCGGCCGGCGTCACGGCGGTGACAGGGAGTCTGCCCCTGTCGACGCCGCGTGACGCGGCCACCCTACCCCGCTCCTCCGGGGTGTGCCCGGCTCTTGCAACTCGCCTGCCGGGAAAGGGCTGTTGGACGCACCGGGAGCACATGCCGCCTCACTTCCCCGGCATGGGGACTCGGCAGCGGACCTGCTTGCCGACGGGGGTCGCGGCCACCTCCCAGCCCGGCGCGAGCATGTCGACGATCGCCATGCCGCGCCCGCACTCGGCGTGCGGGTCGTCGAGCCGTACGCCGGTCCGGCGGGGAAGGGCGGCGCGGCACGGGTCGTGCAGCCGGACCCGGGCGGCGGTCGGTGCGGCGGCAGGGGCGGTGGCTGCGGCGGCGGTGGTGCGGCGGACACCTTCCGGCTCCGCCGTCTCCAGCTCCACCTCCGCCACGAGTGGCACGTAGTCGCCGCAGGCCCGGACCGCGTTGCCGCACAGCTCCGACAGGACGAGCTGCACGGCGTGCGTGAGGTCGTCGTCGACCCCGGCGCCGCAGAGGGTCTTCTCGACCAGGCTGCGGACGGCTCGCAGGTGTTCGGGAGTCGCGGAGAGGTGGAGGACGAAGCCGGTGGGGGTGGGGGTGGGGTACCAGCCGAGGGTGGGAGGCATGGGGCTCCTTCACGCAGGCATCACGTACAGCGGCCAATTGCCATATGGCTAGAGCAGCTTGAGCCAAGAGTGTTGGAAGCGACAGCCAAAATGCAAACTTGTCACCCAAAAGGCACGATCGACATCTTGTTCCCATCGACTTGCAACACAAGGCGATGTCATGCTGCCCCTATGCCGAACGCACGCCCTGTCCCTACTGTTCGCCGCCGTCGCCTCGGTGAAGCGCTGCGCCGATACCGCAACGAGGCCGGGTTGAGCCTCGACAAGGCGGCAGCGACCATGGGCTGGATCGGCCCGAAGTTGTCCCGCATCGAGACAGCCAACGGATACATCCGCCCCAACGAAGTGGCCCCGCTACTCAAGGCGTACGGGGTGGCCGACCCGGAGGTCGTCGCAGCGTTGGAAGGGCTGGCCCGCGACGCGCGGAAGCAGGGCTGGTGGCAGACGTACAGCGGCGTGGTCTCCCCCGCCTACGCCGACTACATCTCGTTGGAGTCGGACGCCGAGAGCATCCGCGCCTACGCGCCGTTGGTCATTCCCGGCCTGCTCCAGACCGCTGCCTACGCCCGCGAGACCATCGCGGCGAACGCCACTACCCGAAGCCCGGACGAAGTCGCCGCACTGGCCGAGGTGAGACTGGCCCGCCAGTCCGTCCTGACCCGGCCCGGCAACCCGCTCAAGCTCTGGGCAATCATCCATGAAGCCGTTCTGCACCAGCGGTTCGCCACACGGCCGGCAGTCATGCGCGACCAGTTGCGGCGACTGCTGGACACGGCCGAACTCCCCGACGTCACCCTCCAGGTCATGCCACTGGCCGCCACTCCGCACCCTGGAGGCGCAGGAGGCTTCACCCTGGCTTCGTTCCCGGGACCCATGCCTGACGTCGTGACGTTGGAGAACCTGATCGGCGCGACCTACGTGGAGGGAGTGAACGACGTCCGTGTCTTCGCGGACGCCTTCGAACGCATTGTCGCCACGGCACTTCCGATGGACGATACGTTGGCACTGATCGCCCAGTTGGAAGAGAGAAGCCGCGAGTGAACGACCGCAAGGCAGACCTGTACGACATAGACCTCACCTGTGTCACCTGGCGCAAGTCGAGTGCGAGCGCGGGCGAGCACGAATGCGTCGAGGTCGCCGAACTGCCCGGCGGCGGGCGGGCCGTGCGCGACTCCAAGAACCCCCAGCGGGAACCGCTGCGGTTCACGGCGTCGGAGTGGGCGGCGTTCCGGGCCGGGGTCATAGCCGGAGAACTCTGAGGATCAGCGCAAACGGCCGGGCGGGCATGGGACAACTCCCGTGTCCGACCGGCCGTCTACGCGTTCCTTCCTTGTCGCGCTTTCAGTCCTTCTCGTCCTCGTCGAACGTGTTGAGGAAGTCGAGTTGCACGTCCATGCCTTCGACCTCCTCCAGGCCGAACAGTCCGCCGCTCAACTGGGCGGGAGCGGCCTTGCCGCGCCGCCGCTTCTTGGCCGGTGCCGCCGGGCGCCTCGGTGGACCGCCGACCGGGCGGACACGGGTCAGCGGGCTCGTCCCCGGAGGGTGGCGCGGCCCCTGCGCGGGGGGCGGGTTGAGGGACGGATGCATGTACGGCCGCCCCTCGGCCATCGCCTCGTAGACACGGATGATCCCTTTTTTGGTGTCCTCGAAGAGTGCGGGCTTCTTGTTCTTGAAAGCCCGAAAGCTATCCATGACGAGATCCACGTCCGCGCGCTCGATGCCGTAGAGGTGAAAGTACGCGGCGTCCAACTCCGCGCGAATCAGGAAGCGACGTTCTTCATCCCAGACGAAGGGCGGACCTTCGTCGCCAAGGTACTTCGCCCACGGGGCCATCTCGTAGGAGGTGTAGGTGAGTTCAAGAACTCGGGGGCGAACCCAGTCAGCGAGAGGGACGCCTTGCGTCCAGGGAGCGGAGAGGTCGTAGACGGAAGGCGGTAGGACAGGAAACTGATCTACGTACGTATATGTCAGGTGAGCTCCCTGAACCTTCTGACGAGCCGCGAAGTCCAAAATAAACGCAGACAGATTAGCCAGCAGCGCACATAGAGGCTGGTCTACACTCGCTGAAAGCATCAACGGTTGAGTATGCCCCACCGCTGTCCTGGGCAAAATCGACGAAATCACCGTGCGTTCATCTGATGCTCGGCAAACATCTCGCCAACCCATGAACCACCCATGTGACCACGCCTTCCCCATGACGGACCTAACCTCAGCCAGTCGCTCCTCGGTCTCGCTTTCCGTCACCCAGTAGCGCGGCAGAGGAAGAGCGTGCGGGTCTTGATGCTTTTCTTTGTCGAATCTAGGCAGAGTACCCTTGTTGATCTGCGCCTGAGTGGCATTCTCATACGTTGCGAAACGACTGTCGAAATGATGCAGAAACTTTCCCTCATAGAGAGGGAGATATCGCTCTCCGTCGTTTAGGAAGATGAGCGTTCCTTCGCGTGTTCCACCTTGCGCCAATAGAACATCACCCGACTTAAACCGCTTGGAGGCCGTAGCCATGTCGAACATGCGCAAGAAAGGAGTTTCACCAAGCCCCCAAGGGTCGGCTGGCCCACCACCGACATGCCGACGCAGCAGCGGCACTCTCTCATGAATCTTCTCCAGCACCCGGAGATGTTCTGGACTCTCACAGATTGGAGCAGTCCGCGTATTGGGGTTAACTCTAGCGAACCCCTCTGCATCCAATACGAATTCCCGTGCATCTAGCTGGTCTGGACGACGAGCCCGAAAAGACAAGCGTACATAAGGGTATTTCTCAGCGAGGGCGCAGCCCGCTGTCGTGAAAAGACTGAACCGATACTGATTATGGACCGCCGGAAACAGCTTCTCCTCGTTCTCCATGTCCAGCACCGTCACCAACTGCTGTTTCTCCACCAGGTCAGCGAAGAACGGCGCCGTCGTCTTGTCCGTGGCGATACCCGTCGGCAGGACCAGCCCGGCCATGCCCTCCGGGCCGATCAACTGGCGGGCCTTCTCCGCGAACACCGCGTACGTGTTCACGTCACCGGCCCCGGTCTTCGGGAACAGCCCCGACTTCCGGTACATGGTGACCTGGCCCTTGGACTCCCGCTGGGCGAACTGGTACTCCGCGTACAGCGCGCGGTCGCCCTCGTTCGGGGTGCCGTCCTCGTTCACGCTGCGGGCCAGATCCTCGATCATGCGGTCACGGATGCTGGCCGTGGCAGCCGCCGCGATCCGCTCGTCGCGGGCCGCGAACCACTCCTTCTTCTGGATCTTGACCCGCTCCCACGGCGGGTTGCCGAGCACCGCGTCGAAGCCGCCCTGCCAGCCCGTTTCCGGGTTGGCGTCGGACACCTCCGGGTCCTCCACGCGGAAGACACGCGGGAACTCCAGGTGCCAGTGGAAGAAGCGGTTGCGGCGGACGATGTCCCGGAACATCCGCTCGGCGGACTCGTCCGCCAGCTCCCCGTCCGCCTCCACCTTGCGCAACGCGCTCGTCGTGATCGCCGATGGCGCGTCCGCGCGCTTGGGCCACAGGAAGGCCGCGCACCAGGCGTCCGCGACCCGCTTCATGCGCCGCAGTTCGGGCCGCTTCTCGAACTCCCGGTGCAGACGGCCGTGTTCGCGCACCTCGGCCAGGGTGTGGTCCCCCACCTTGGCGACCTTCTCGGCCTCGACGCGCACCGTCGCCGTGCTCGTGCGGACGATGGGCGCCCTGCCCAGCTCCAGCGCCTCCTGCCGGCCGCGCTCCTTCTCGTTCTGCTGCCGCAGAGAGGTGGCGATCTTCTGCTCGTCGCCCTCCAGCTTCTCGAACGCCCCGTCCGGGATGCCCTTCTCCAGTGCGGCCGGGGTCGCCCCCAGCAGGGCGTTGCCGGTTTTGATGCGGTCGTCCAGGTAGGCCAGCGGCTCGCCCGGGGTGAGGGACTCCAGCCATAGGGAGACCTTGGCCAGTTCGGCGGCCAGCGGGTTGATGTCCACGCCGTGGACGCAGTTCCGTACGACCCTGGCCATCGCCTCGCGAACCAGTTCGGGGGCGGGCTGGGACTCCCCGTGGACCATCCGCGCGTACCGCACCGCGATGCGCCGGGCCGCCGCGACGAGCATGTGCCCCGACCCACAGGATGGGTCCACGAAGTCGATCTCCAGCAGGCGGTCCGGGACGCCCTCCGCCGCGTACCGGTCTATGACCGGGTCGAGGGCGTTGTCCAGCAGCTTCTCGATCAGGGAGGCCGGGGTGTAGTACGAGCCGGTCAGCTTGCGCTTGTTGCCCGCGACGAGGTCCTTCAGCTCGAAGAGCTCGTTGTCCGGCTCCCGCACCGGGACCAGTTCCAGCAGCGACTCGTACACGCTGCCCAGTTCCTCCGCACCCAGGTGGCGGTAGTCGACCCGGGTCGTGCGGCCCTTGTCCCTGACCCGGGAGAGCAGCCGTACGGCCTCCAGCAGCCGCTCGTTGGGCAGCCTGGCCGCACGCAGCGGTTCGGGGCTGCCGGGCAGGAGGGTGTGCGGCGCGTCCCGGTCGATCTCGTCGGGCTCGGGGACGTAGAACAGGCCGCCCAGTCCGGGCAGGGCCAGCAGCGGTTCGCCGCCCTCCCTCCCCAGTGCGTTCAGGACACGGCACAGGCCCTGCCACAGGTCGGTGTGGTGGTCGCCCTTGCGGCGCGCGGCGATGCGGCGCAGGCGGGCGGCGGAGAAGTACAGCGTGTAGCGCTCGCGGGCCTGCTGGTTGGCCTTCTTCTGCGCCTTGGTGGCCCGGCGGCCGGGGCGCACCAGCAGCGCGTCGCGGTCCTCGGCGACGAAGAGGAAGATCAACTGGTAGGCGAGGCGCAGCAGTTCGTGGTGGAAGTCGTCCAGTGCCCGGCGCCCGCCGGCCGTGATCGCGTCGGCCAGGGCGGGGTTGTTCCGGAGGAAGCCCGTGCCGAGGATCGACAGGGCCTGCTTGACCTGGTCGCGCAGCAGGTTGCGGGAGCGGATGCCCGTCTCGACGGCGTAGTCGCGCCACCACTCCAGACGGCAGTCGGCGGGGGTGAGCGGAAGGTCGTCGGGTGCCGCGGCCTCCGCGCCCCCCTCCCCCTCGGCCTCCTCGGCGCCCTCCTCCGCTTCGGCCCCAGGCTCGTCTCCCGCCTCGTCCGGTGCCGCACCGGCCGCGCCCCGGCGCCGCTTCTCCGGCTTGGGCACCAGTTCCAGGCGGGAGGCGTGCAGCACCGCGTACATCAGCAGGAAGTCGGAGAAGTCCCCGCCGCCGAAGATCGCTTCGAGGTCGAACTCGACGTACGCCGAGCCGACGAGCGCGGTCGAGTCGCGCAGCAGGCGCAGCACCCGGCCGTTGGAGAGGACGCCCCACAGGTGGTCCGGGGAGGCGTTGAGCAGTTCCTGCATCATCGACTGGGGGACGCGGGAGCTGTTCGCCGACCAGCGGTCGAGGGCGGTGTTCCAGCCCAGCAGGTGGACGGGGACGTGCTCCTGCCACTGGTGGCTGATCCGGAACGGGTCGTGGCCGGCCACCTCGACGGGGCGGCGGCGCGGGGCGAGGCGGCCGTACCCCAGCTCTTCCAGGACGGTCAGGAGCCAGACGCGGGTCGCCCCCGTGGGGTCGCCCTCCTTGCCGAGTTCCTCCAACTCCTCCTGGAAGGCGGCGTACGCGGCCCGCAGCGTGTTCCACTTGCGGCTCGCGGCGTCCTCGATGCGCAGGTTGCGCCCGAGTCCGTAGTCGGCGGGCGCGCTGCCGGGCAGTTCCGGGTCGCCTGAGCGGATCTTGGTGAGAAGGTCTGCGGAGAGCAGGCCGCCCTCCACCCGCACGGCGGCTGAGGCGGGAAGGCGTTCGGGTGCGAGGGCGGTCACCGGTCACCTCCGGGGGTGGGCTGCCCGGCGGCCGGTGCGGCCGGGGCCTTCAGGTAGACGTACACGCCGAGCAGGTCCGGCTCGCCGGACGGCTCGACGCCGATGCGGCGTACGGCGGCGGCGCCGCGCTCGCGGCCGCGCTGGCCGGCGGCCTCGCGCACCCGCACGTGGGCCTCCCGCAGCCGGTCGGCCAGGAGCCGGCCGCGCTCTTCCAGGTGGGTGCGGACCTCCTCCTCGTCGAGTTCGGCGACCGCGCGGGCGGCCTGCTGGTCGCGCAGGGCGGGAAGGGTGTTGCTGTCGGGCGTGGCGGTGAGCAGGGCGGCGGTCTCCTCGTCGGGCAGCCACACGCGGCGGCCGTCGTCGGCGGCGCGCCAGGCCAGGACCTGGGCGTCGTCGGCGACCAGGACGCGCGGCTCGTCACCGGGGGTGCGGGGCGGCAGCGTGAGGCGGAAGCGGTAGCGGGCGAGCAGCAGGACGGTGCGGCGGTCCACGGCGGCGGTGCGGGTCACGCCGAGGCGGCGGGCCGGGCGCTCCTCGGGCGGCAGGCCGGTGTCGACGGCCGTGTCGAGGAGGTAGCGGGCCAGGGCGCGCACGGCGGGGTCGGTGCGGAACAGGGCGTGCTCGCCGCGGGCGACGGGCAGGTCCTCGCGGAAGACGAGCTCGCGGGCGGCTGACCGGGAGCGGCTCCTGGCCTTCGCGCCGGTCCGCGCACCGGTCTTGGTTCCGGTCCGCGCCGTGGGGGCGCCGGGGGCGGCGGCCTGGTCGATGTCCTCGTAGAAGCCGAGAGCGTGTTTCAGGCCCGTCGGCAGCGGGTCGACCGGGGCCCGGAAGCCGCGGTCGCGGGGTTCGCCGATGGGCTGGGCGCCGAGCTGGGCGAGGGCCTCGCGAGCGAAGGCGGCGATGTCCCCGGGGGTGCCCAACGCCTGGCGCAGCGCGTCGAGTTCGGCCTCCACCTCCTCCGGGCGCAGCCCGGTGTGGGAGAACTTGGTGAGCACCTTCGACTCGCGTTCGGCGGCCGACTCCCACTCCTTGTGCAGGGCCTCGCGGGCGCGGCCGAGCTCGGGGTCGTCCTCGAACTCGAAGGCGAGCTGCCCCTCGGGCTGCCTGCCGCGCAGAAGTACCGCGCTGGCCAGGGCCTCCAGGACGCCCCGGCCCTGGTCGGGGACGAGGACGGCCACGCCGGTCTGGTCGGCGATGTCCTTGTGCTTCTGGATGAGGACCTTCAGGACGTGGCCGTCGATGCCGGTGTCGGTGTCGTAGACGGTGATCTCCCGGACGCGGCGGCGCTTCTGGCCGAAGCGGTCCACACGGCCCGCGCGCTGGAGGTGGCGGGTCGGGTTCCAGGACAGGTCGTAGTGGATGACGGCGCCGAAGTGGTCCTGGAGGTTGACGCCCTCGGAGAGGCAGTCGGTGGCGACCAGGACGTGCCGGCCGCGCCTGGCGGTGAGCTCGTCGACCCGGGCCTGGCGGGCGTCGGGGTGGAGGGCGCCGGTGACCGCCGCCACGGTGGCGCTGCGGCCCAGTTCCTCCTTGAGGTGCCGGGCGACGTACTCGGCGGTGGGGATGTAGTGGCAGAAGACGATCGGGTCGTAGCCGTCGACCAGTTGCCGTTTGACCTTGTCGATGACCAGGCGCAGCTTAGCGTCGGCCGCGGGGCCGGCCGCGGCGAGGCGGTCCGCGCGCTCGGCGAAGGCGGCCAGGGACCTGGCCTCGGCGGTCCGGCCGCCCAGTGCCTCCCCCATGGCGTCGAGGTCGGCCGGGAGGGTGCCGGGGACGGTGTCCGTGCCTTCGGTGGTCTCCTCGTCGGCGAGCTCCAGGGCCGCGGCGCGGGCCAGCTTCTCGGCCTCGGCCCTGCTGAGGCCGGCGGCGATCAGCGAGCGGGTGCGCAGGGTCGCGGCGGCGGCGGCCGGTGAGGACAGCACGCAGCGCAGCAGGGTCAGCGCCGTCCACCAGGACATGCGGGACCGCTCCCCGGAGGGGCCGCGCACCTGCTCGCGGGTGTGGGCCAGGATGTCGGCGACGAAGCGCGCGTAGTCCGGGTCGAGCCGGTAGAGGGCGTCCTGGAGGTCGCGGTCCTCGGGGAAGGGGGTCTCCTCGATGACCCGGTCCCGGAGGATGTACCGCTTGATGTCGTGGCGGCGGCGCTGCACGAAGTGGCGGGCCAGCTTGTCGCGGTCGGCGGACCGGGTGGTGTCCAGGTCGCGCAGCGAGGGGTCGAGGAGCCCGGTGAGCTTGGAGAACGCCTGCGGGTCGCCGCTGTGGGGGGTGGCGGTGACGAGGATGAGATGGCGGTCGCGCTCGGTGCGGTCGGCGACGGCGGACAGCAGCTCGTACCGCTTCTGCTGCTCGTTGCCGCCGGTGCCGACACAGGTGTGCGCCTCGTCGACGATGAGCAGGTCGGGGCAGTGGCGGCGGAACGCGTCGCGGCGCTCGTCCTGCTTGATGAAGTCGGTGGAGACGATCGTGACCGGGTAGTGGTCGAAGACCGACCGGTTGGGGTCGTCGATCGCCTTCTGCAGACGCGCGGCCGTGGACGGCAGCACCAGCTCCGCCTCCATGCCGAACTTGTCGTGGAGTTCGCGCTGCCACTGCTCGGCGAGCGCGGGCGAGCACAGCACGGCCATGGTCCGCGCGGAGCCCTGCTCCATGAGCTCCCTGGCGATCAGCGCGGACTCCACCGTCTTGCCGATGCCGACGTCGTCGCCGATGAGCAGGCGCACCGGGTCCATGCGCAGTGCCATCATCAGCGGCACGAGCTGGTACTGGCGGGGCTGTACGGCGACGGAGGCCAGGGAGCGGAACGGGCCCGCGCCCGCGGTGGAGGCGACGCGCAGGGCGGTGCGCAGCAGCGAGGCGGAGGCGAAGTCGCCGGCCTCGCCGGGGCGGGGCTCCGGGCGGCCGAAGCCCGGCTCGCACACCTCGCCGGGGAAGAGGGCGGTGACGAACTCCCGGTCGCCGTCCAGCGGCTGGGCGAGGACCAAGTCCTCGGTGGTGCCGGGCAGGACGACCCAGTCGCGGCCCCGGGCGTGGACGAGCGTGCCGGGGTGGCGGGCGGCGGTGGTCATCGGGCGCCTCCCCGGTGGTCGCGGCCGGTGCCGAAGACGTCCGGGTATGCGCGCACGGTGTCCTTCCAGTCGGGTTCGGCTCCGGCCCTGATCACCAGCCAGCCGTCGTCCATCATGCGGTACTCGTCCTGCTCGGTGAGGCGGCGGGCGCCGCCGGTCCCGCCGTGCCCGCCGTGCTCACCGTGCTCCAGGAAGACGGCGACGTCGCCGCCGGGGAGATGGTAGACGGCGTCCGCGACCTCGGTGGCCGTCTCGTCGGGAAGGCGGTGGCCGCCGTCGGCGAGGAGGCGCAGGAACGCCTCGACAGGGGTGGTCGGCCGCTCCTCATCCGCGGCCCCGGCGGAAGCGGCCGGGACGGCGGACGCGGCGGGCGCCGCCGACGGGCGCGGGCGGGATCCGTCCCCGGTGCGGGAGCGGAGGAGCCGAAGCAGCCAGGGGGCCGCGCGGTGCCGGTCGATGCGCTTGTGGAAGCCCTGGTTGGAGTAGGAGAGCAGGCAGTCGTAGCAGCCCAGCTCGCAGCGCTCGGCGGCGCCCTCGGCCCGGTCGAGGTCCTTGCCGTCCCTGTCGTAGTGGATGATCCGCAGGGCCTCCTCGGCCACCTCCGCCAGGGCGTGCTCGTCGTCGTGGAGGCGGCGCAGGACGCCCGCGCCGCCCTCCGCGCTCTCCACGAAGAGCGTCCGGCCGCGCTGTTCCGCGTCCGGCAGGCCCTCGCTCTCCAGCTCGGAGTCCTCGAGCTGGAAGTGCGCCTCGATGCCCCGCTCCAGGGCGTAGCGCAGGGAGACGGCGGTGATCTCGTCGACCGGCTCGGCCAGCCGCAGCACGGCGATGTTCTTGGTGTCCTGGGCGTAGGGGATGACCTGGAGGGTGCGCTGCGCGCGGTCGAAGGAGGCCAGGGACTCCTCCTCCGCCGACTCCTCCCGCAGCCGTGTCGCGCGGCTCTCCGACAGCCACCTGCCGCTGGCCGGGTCCAGCCAGAAGCCGTGGGCCGGGCCGTCCTTCCCGTCGCGTCCCCGGTAGCCGAGGTTGAGGACGCGGACGGTGGCCGAGTCCCCGTAGGAGACCTCGGCCAGCGGCGTGCCGTCGTGCCTGTCGCGCACCCGGGTCTCGTACGCGCCGCCCGGGGCGTACCGGTAGACGGTCCGCAGGCGGAAGCCGCGCTTGAGGCGCTCCTCCTCGTCCGAGGAGATGCGGCGCCTGGGCTCGGCGTGCACCTGGGTGAGCTGCATCAGTTTCGGCAGGGTGCGGTACAGCGGGGTGTCGCAGTTCTCGCAGCGGTCGGCGCCCTCGGCCCGGTCGTGCCAGTAGCCGCAGGCGTCGCACAGCCGTATGTCGCTGGTCGCCACCTGCCCCGGCCGGTCGCCCATGGGGACGGTCACGCGGTCGATGGCGTAGCGGTTGCCCTCGTGGTAGATGAGCGCGCCGGGGCCGAACTCGCCGACGGCGATGAAGCGGGGGCGCTGGATGTAGGCGCCGTTGCGCTGCCCGTACCGCCCGGCCGAGCGCTCGCCGGGCACGTAGGCGGCGATCGGCAGGCGCGGGAAGGAGTATCCGGGCAGGAAGCCCTCGGAGGCGAGGTAGCGGTAGGTGTAGAAGTCGCTGTACGACTCGCTGTCCGCTTCGTTGCGCAGCAGCTTGAGCTGGTTCTCGGCCTCGGCTCGGCGGGCCGCCGCCCGGTCGCGGTCCCGGCGGTTGAGAGAGAGGTCGTTGGCGCGGCGGTGCTGCTGGTCGACCTCGGTGCGGGCGGTGCGGTAGAGGCGGCGCCAGCGCTCGCACGCCGCGTCCAGGCTGTCCAGGGCCCGGCGCACGGTGTGCTCGGTCCAGCCGTCGTACCACCAGGAGGACTCGGACAGCTCGCCGTGGAGGGGGGCGAGGATCTCCTCCGCACGGCTGATCGCGCGCAGCCGGGCGGGCTCGCTGTCCAGCGCCCGACGCACCTTGGGCAGCAGGTCCAGGGACCACCGGCCGTCCTCGTCCGGTTCGTCGGCGTCCAGGATGTCGGTGAGGCGGCTGCCCAGGTACTCGCCGGTCTCCGCGAGCCAGACGGAGTGCACGTGGGAGCGGATCAGCTCCTCGTTGGCGAGGTCGAGGCGGGGCGGGGTGACGCTGCCGGAGACCATGAGGCCGGGGCGGCGGAAGTAGTACTGGTCGTGCGGAGAGCCCGTCGAGCAGTAGGTCGTCACCAGCGCGGGCTCGCCGCCGCGGCCCGCGCGGCCGGAGCGCTGGGCGTAGTTGGCGGGCGTCGGCGGCACGTTGCGCATGCCGACCGCGTTCAGCCGGGCGATGTCGACGCCCAGCTCCATCGTCGGGGAGCAGTAGAGGATGTCCAGGGCGCCCTCGCGGAACGCCTCCTCGCGGTCGCGCCGGACCTTGGCGTCGACCTGCGCGGTGTGCTCGTGCGCCCGGATGCCGGTGAGACCGGCGGCGCCGTCGCGGTACAGGTCGCGGAAGTACGTGTTGACCCGTACGTCGGCCTCCGCGTCGGTCGTCTTGCGGACCGGATCGGGCTCCGGCCGGGTGCCGTCGCCGGGGAGCCAGCGCAGGGCGGAGGAGCGCAGTTGGTGGCCGAGGGAGCCGTCGCGCTCGTCCTCGACGGCGTCGAGCAGGCCGCACTCGCGCAGCACGCGCATCAGGTCGCGGATGACCGCGTCGGCCTCCGCCACCGAGATGCGCTTGCCCGCCCGGCCCGGCACCGCGCCGAACCGGCCGGTGCGGCGCAGATAGCGGCCGTAACCGCCGCGGCCGCTGAAGTGCACGGTGTCGGCCACCGAACCCGCGCGGCCGGGACCCGCGTAGGCCAGGCGCTCGCGGACCCGCGGCTCGCGCGGGGACAGTGCCCACGGGCTGACGAGATGCGCCTCGCTGACGCTGCCGAGCCGGTCGAAGCCCTCCTGAGTGAGGCAGTCCACCTCGACGGCGAGGGAGCGGCGCAGTTCGTCAAGGAGGACTCGGGCGAGCTGCTCGCGGTGAGCGGGCGTGTCCTCGGTGAGCAGCCGGTGGCAGCCCTCCCAGCACTCGGGCTCGGCGGCGATCTCGGCCAGATCGGTGTAGTCGAAGCGCAGCAGGCCCGTCTGGGAGAGGTTGGGCATGGTGACGCGCCAGCCGCGCTCCAGATCGGCGTAGACGCGGTAGGCGAGCACCTCGCGCAGGGCGGAGTGGGCCAGGTCGCGCTGGCGGAACCTGGCGGTCGGCACCTTGGCGTAGGCGTCCATCGGCAAGTCCAGGGCGTCGAAGACGGCCTGGGGCAGACGGTCGTGGGTCAGCCCGCTCTTCCCCGCCCGGGCCAGGGCGCGGTACAGAGCGCCGCGGATCTGGGTGACGAGGGCGAAGTCGTTGAAGTGGCCGGCCTGGAGGCTGGCGTCCTGCCGGTTGTCCACGAAGGTGAGCAGTTTGCGTCCCGCCTTCTTCAGCCCCTGCTGTGCCCGCAGGGAGCGCACCACGCGGGAGCTGATCAGCGAGACGGCGGAGCTGCGGCCCTCGGCCGAGAAGGTGCCCAGCTTGGCCAGGTCCTTCAGGCGCAACTGCTCGTAGGAGGCGCGGCAGTGCAGGCAGAAGCGGAAGGGGGCGCCGATCCACCAGGCGCGCAGGCCGGTGCCGGGCTCGGTGCGGCGGCCGTCGGGAGCGATCCACACCTCCTGGGGGAGGTCCCCGGCCCGGGTCTTCGTGACCGACGGGTGGCCGTCGTCGTCCGTCTCGACCCAGCTCGTCGGCAGGCGCCGGAACACCGCCTCCTGGTCGTGCGCGTCGGGCCAGGGCCGGTCCTCGCTGACGTACAGGAAGCCGTCGCCCTCGGCGGCCGGTGCGTCCGGGTCCTCCCGGGCTTCGAAACGGTCGCCGCCGTGCTCGGCGGGACGGGTGGCCACCAGGTACTCCTTGCCGCAGTCGCGGCAGAAGTGCAGCGGGACGAGCGGTCTGCCCGGGTGGCCGGGGACGGAGACCTGGTACTGGCTGGTGAGGTGGCGGCGGCCCGGCGGCTCGAAGCTGGTGTAGACGGTGTCGCCCTTGGAGAGGAACTGGTGCAGCCGGAAGGCGAAAAGAGGTCTGCCGAGCTTCGGGTGCCGCACCCCGGCCCCGGCCCGGAGCATCGTCTCGATGGCCCGGTGGCAGACGTCGGCCGGTTCCCCGCTCGCGTCGGCCAGGCGGCCGGCGGCCTCCGGGATGGTGAGCGGGGAGCGGCGGACGAGCCGTCCGGTGGACGGTTCGACGGTCAGTCCCACGGTGTCCTCGATCCAGACGGCGAGGGGGTCGCCGCGCAGGGCGTCGTAGTCCGCGGGCAGATCGGCGGGATCCGCGGCGGCCCGGCGTACGGCGTCGGCGAGCGGTCCGCGGGGGTGGACGCCGGGCACGGCATCGCGGCCGGGGTCGGTCGAGCGCTCCAGGGTCTCGCCGATGACGCGGCCCGGGCGGATCTCGGTGCCGAACAGCCGCGTGGCGATGCCGGCGATCTCCTCCCGCGCCTTGTCGAAGGTACTGGCCGTGGCCATCGTCGCCGAGGTGCCGACGCACTGGAGGTCCGGCGCCTCGCAGGCGTCGCGCAGCCTCCGCACGAGGAGGGCGACGTCGGCTCCCTGCCGGCCCCGGTAGGTGTGCAGTTCGTCCAGGGCGAGGAAACGCAGGCCCCGGGCCGCGCCGATCAGCTCCCGCCGCTCGTCGGGACGGGTGAGGATGTACTCCAGCATCACATAGTTGGTGAGCAGGATGTCCGGCTTGTCCCGCAGCACCTGGAGCTTCTTCTCGGTGTCCTCCTGTCCGGTGTAACGGGCGAAGGTCACCTTGCGGTCCTCCTCGGGCACGCCCCACCGGAGGTAGCGCTCCAGCTCGTGGACCTGGCTGTTGGCCAGCGCGTTCATGGGATAGACGACGATCGCCGAGATCCCGTCGGGGTTCGGGTGGCGGAGCACCTGGTTCACGATCGGCACGATGTAGGTCAGGCTCTTGCCCGAGCCCGTCCCCGTGGTCAGCACGTACGAGTCGCCCTTGTCCGCCGCCTCGATGGCCTCCCGCTGGTGCTGGTGGAGGGCGAGGGTGCGGCTGCCCGGATCGCCCGGGTGCTCCTTGTGCTTGAAGTATTTCCGGCACAGCGGGTGGAGAAGGCCGTCGCCGCACAGCTCGGCCACGGTGCCGCCGGGGCGGAAACCGGGATTCAGCGCGAGCCTGGGGTCGGGCCAGCGGGTCTTGCGCCGCCTCTCCTCGGCGAGGTGCGTCTCGACCCTGGGGTCCCGGACAGCGACGAGAGAACTGGTGAACGCCTCGTACTCGGTGACGAGATCGTGATGGACTCCGAAGACATCCACGGCTGGTCGCCCCCCTAGATCCACTCCCGTTGCCGTTCACGTGTCGTGCCACTCGGCTGCCTCTCACGGGCCGGACTCAACGAGTACGGCTCAACACGAAGAGCCCAGCCTAATGTCCCGGTAGGGCACTGTGGCCTGATCTGGATACTGCAGGGCGAAGGCGGTACCCCCGGCCGACCTTCTCTGCACCAACGGCAGGAGTACGGGAAGCTGGCTTCTATGCGGTGGACGCGGCCACCGGGGGCAGAACCTCAAGGACGACAGCCGTTCCAGCAACAGTTCGGTCTTCGTGCATGGCGATCACTTGGCCGGGCTGGAGATGCTGCCACTGCGAGGGGTCGAGCGGTGCGAGTCGCACCGCGGATCGCTCGCCGGGGCCCAGAGAGGGCGTGAACTCCACCCAGAGTGCGGCAATGTTGAGGGCCGGTTCGCCAGTCGGGGTTCGGTTTCCGATGTCCCACATCGGTCGCAGGACGCCGGCTCCGGAGAAGGGTGTCTGTCTGCGGCTCTCGCTGGCCGGTCGGAGGGTGAGGTCGGCCCGGATGATGCCGTTGCGGGTTTCGTAGCAGCGCCAGTGGCACCAGGCCGCGCTCTTCTCCAACCGCATTTGCTCTGCGGCAGTGGCCAGGGTCTCCCAGAAGCTGAGTGGGAGCGGGTGGACGCCGCCGAGTTCCTCCAGGAGCTCGAGAGCCACTTCCCACTCGTCGTGGGTGAGGTATCCCCAGACGTCGTTGATCGTGATGTCGTTCTCGGTGACGGTTTCTTCGGGAACCAGCAGGAAGGCGGCTTCCAGTAGCTTGGGGACATCCATGCCCTGATTCTGGACTGCGTCGAGCCGTGCCCTGAGTTAGTGCAGTCAACTGGCCGGTGCGGTAGCCATGCCGGCATGGCAGGAGTCGTCTCTCCGCCTCAGGTTCTTCCTCGCCTACGCGATCATCACCGGAAACACCACCCCGCTCGCCGCCCACAGCGACGTCAACGCCATCGACCTGACGGGCGCGGACACGGAGCTGGCGAAGGAGCTGGAGACGGCCGCCGCGGACAACCTCAAGCGGGTGCTGCGCCCGGCGGACGCGACCTCCGACTGGTCCGCCGACCCCGGCACCAGGCGGATGCTGTCCTTCGTCGAGACCAAGACCGTCTGGCACCCCGTCGGCGTCTGACGGACCGTCCGCCCGGGGCGGCTCCTCCGAGGGGGAGCCGCCCCGGGCGGACGCCTTCACGGCCGGGCTCCCGCTCAGCCGGGCAGCAGCCCCGCCACCGCGCCCGTCACCGGCAGGGTGCGGATCGTGCCCCCTTCACTGACCGGTCCCGTGACGGCCCCGCTGCTCACCGGCTTGAAGTCGGCGATCTGGGTGCCGACCGTGTTGCCCAGCGGATCGACGCCCGTGCCCGCCAGCGGATCGATCCGCGCGTCCTTGACCGGGCGCACCGCACCGGCCGTCGCGTGCTCGGTGGCTCCCACGCCCTCGGCCAGACCGTTCAGGCTCGACCCGAGCGAGTCCGGCGAGAGCGCCGACGTCAGGCCCGACAGCTGTACGGGCGCCCCGGCGCCCTGTCCGGGGGCCGCGGCCGCCGTTCCCGCGCCCGAAGCCACCGCGGCCCCGACCGCGGAGACGGCCAACCCGGCCCGCAGCAGGGCACGCTGGACGCCGCTGCTCCCCGCTTGCCTCTCCCGTGCGTGACGGCGGCGCTGAGCGGTCATCGGTACACCTACCAAGAGAACTCGAAGACTGTGTCCGTACGGTCACGCAGCGTATACGAGCCGGGCGTCACACGCACACGCGTACCGAGCTCCCTGTGGATGGCCGACAATGGTCTTCCGTGAGCTCCCACGACACCGCCCGCGTGATCCTGCTGACCGGTCCCTCGGGCTCCGGCAAGTCCTCGCTCGCCGCCCGCACCGGGCTGCCCGTACTGCGCCTGGACGACTTCTACAAGGAGGCCGGCGACCCGTCCCTGCCCCGGCTCTCCGGCGGCGACCGGGTGGACTGGGACCACCCCGCCTCCTGGGACGCCGACGCGGCGGTGGCGGCGATCGCGGCCCTGTGCGGGAGCGGCCGGACCACCGTCCCGGTGTACGACATCTCCACGAGCTCCAGGACCGGCGAGGACACGCTGGACCTGCGCGGGGCGCGCCTGTTCGTCGCCGAGGGGATATTCGCCGCCGAGATCGCCGCGCGCTGTCTCGAACTGGGCCTGCTGGCCGACGCGTTGTGCCTGCGCGGGCGCCCCTCCACCACCTTCCGGCGGCGGCTGCTGCGCGATGTGCGCGAGGGCCGCAAGTCGCTGCCCGTCCTGGTGCGCCGCGGCTGGGCGCTGATGCGCGCCGAGGGCGCGATCGTCGCGCGCCATGTCGCCCTGGGCGCCCACGCCTGCGGCCGGGACGAGGCACTGGCGCGGATCGAGGCGCTCGGCGCGCGTCAGGGGCGTACGCACGGAAGCGGGCGCCCGGGGGCCGTACGCGCATGAGAGCGGGCCCGGCCGGACCCCCGGCCGACCCGGCCCGCTCCCGGAGCACCCCCGTGCTCTCCCCCCGTCTTCCCCCCGTTCCCCCGTCTCCCCCGGCTCCGGTGCGTCAGGCGACCAGCTCGCCGAAGCTCTCCTCCAGATCGCGCCCGAAGCTCAGCGTCTCGTCGCCGCGCA
This sequence comes from Streptomyces mangrovi, assembly GCF_900114215.1. Lineage (GTDB taxonomy): Bacteria > Actinomycetota > Actinomycetes > Streptomycetales > Streptomycetaceae > Streptomyces > Streptomyces barkulensis. The sequence goes on from NZ_FOSG01000015.1 coordinate 31,641, forward strand.
GCCGGCGCAGGGAGCGCCAGATGCTGCTCTTGACCGTGCCGACACTGATGTTCAGGATGTCCGCGATCTCCGGGTCGGTGCGGCCCTCGTAGTAGCGCAGGACCAGCATCGTGCGCTGGAGTTCGGGCAGCCGCGCCAGCGCCTGCCACAGCACCGCGCGCAGTTCGGTGCCGCGCATCGCGTCGCTCTCGCCGGCCGACTCGGGCAGCTCCTCGGTCGGGTACTCGTTGAGCTTGCGGCGGCGCCAGGCGCTGATGTGCAGGTTCGTCATGGTGCGGCGCAGATATCCGCCGACCGCGGCCTTGTCGGTGATCCGGTCCCAGGCGCGGTAGGTGGAGAACAGCGCGCTCTGCAGCAGGTCCTCGGCCTCGTGGCGGTCCCCCGTGAGGTGGTACGCGGTGGCGTACAGGGAGGCGCGGCGCTCGCGGACGTAGGCGGTGAACTCCGCCTCCGTCACACCCCCCCGGCGCCGCTCCCCCGAAGCCTCCCCGTGCGTTCCCTCCCCCCGGTCCGCCCCGGCCGGCTCCCCCGCGGCCGGCTCGGGCGCGGCGGCGATGTGCGCCGGCCGCCGCCGGCCGGCGCCGCGGTCGCACCCTCCCCCCGCGGCGCCGGACTTCCCCCCGGTCTGCGCCGGAACCACGGGAGTGTGCAGACGCGTGTGGATAACCGCGCTGGTGATGTTGCGGTGCAGTGTGTTCATCTCGCGCCCCCCTTTGTGGAACCGGTCCGTGTCCTCGGTCCGTGCCGAGTACGCCGTGTACACCGAATACGCCGAATACACTGCCGGGGCAGTTTCATCGCCGGGTCCGCCGTCTGTCACAGGGGTGTCACAGAGGCGGGGCGGGCCGTGACCCGCCCGTGTTCGCGCTCCGTTCACCGGCCGGTCGAAGTGCGGGCGCCGGATGGGCCAGAATGGCGCGCGTGCCTTTCCTGTTGCTGATCGAGGACGACGAGGCCGTCCGTACGGCCCTGGAGATGGGGCTGACCCGGCAGGGCCACCGCGTGGTGACCGCTGCCTCGGGCGAGGACGGCCTCAAGCTGCTGCGCGAACAGAGGCCCGACCTGATCGTGCTGGACGTCATGCTGCCCGGCATCGACGGTTTCGAGGTGTGCCGCCGCATCCGGCGCACCGACCAGCTGCCGATCATCCTGCTGACCGCGCGCAGCGACGACATCGACGTCGTGGTCGGCCTGGAGTCCGGCGCGGACGACTACGTGGTCAAGCCGGTGCAGGGACGGGTGCTGGACGCCCGCATCCGCGCGGTGATGCGGCGCGGCGAGCGGGAGGCGAACGACTCGGCGACCTTCGGCGCGCTGGTCATCGACCGCTCGGCGATGACGGTGACCAAGAACGGCAGGGACCTCCAGCTCACCCCGACCGAGCTGCGGCTGCTGCTGGAGCTGAGCCGCCGCCCCGGGCAGGCGCTGTCCCGGCAGCAGCTGCTGCGGCTGGTGTGGGAGCACGACTACCTCGGCGACTCCCGGCTGGTCGACGCGTGCGTCCAGCGGCTGCGCGCCAAGGTCGAGGACGTCCCCTCCTCGCCGACGCTGATCCGCACGGTGCGCGGCGTCGGCTACCGGCTGGACCCCCCGGCGTGACGGGGACCCGCGAGGCCGGCGGGGGCCCGGCGCCGATACCCGCACTCATCCCCGTCCCCGCGCCCGCCCCCCGGCACGGCCGGACCCGCCGGGAGGCGCCGTGAGCGGCTCCCTGGGCAGGATCACCGGGTCGCTGCGGCTGACGAGTCTGCGGCTGCGGCTGGTGGTGGTCTTCGCGCTGGTCGCGCTGACCGCCGCGGTGGCCGTCTCCGGCATCGCGTACTGGATCAACCGCGACGCCGTCCTGACCCGGGCGCAGAACGCCGCGCTCAACGACTTCCGCGAGTCGCTGGGCGACAACGCCGGATCCCTCCCCCGCCGGCCGGCCTGCGACGCGCTGCGGGAGACGGCCGGCACCATGGCCAACAGCACCCAGCGGTACGAGGTGGTGCTGATCGGGGAGCAGGCCGACGGCTCGCGCTGCGAGGCCGCCTCCGACCCGCGGTTCACCCTGGAGGACGTGCCCGGGACGCTGCGCTCGGCGGTCGCCGAGAAGCGTCCGCTCGACGCCGTCAACAAGGCCCCGTACCACCTGTACTGGCAGCGGATCACGGTGGACGGCGAACCGTATCTGGTGGGCGGCGCGACCGTGATCGGCGGCGGGCCGACGGGCTACATGTTCAAGTCGCTCGCCCCCGAGCGGGACGACCTCAGCTCCCTGGCCTGGTCACTGGGGATCGCCACCGCGCTGGCCCTGGTCGGCTCCGCCCTGCTGGCGCAGGCCGCCGCCACCACGGTGCTGCGGCCCGTGCAGCGGCTGGGCGAGGCGGCGCGGAGGCTGGGCGAGGGGCGGCTGGAGACCCGGCTGAGGGTGTCGGGGAAGGACGAACTGGCCGAGCTGTCCAGGACGTTCAACCGCACCGCCGAGGCGCTGGAGCACCGGGTTGCCGAACTGAGCGCCCGCGAGGAGTCCAGCCGCCGCTTCGTGGCGGACATGTCGCACGAGCTGCGCACGCCGCTGACCGCGATCACCGCCGTCACCGAGGTCCTGGAGGACGAGATCGACTCGCTCGACCCGATGATCGCGCCCGCGGTCACCCTGGTCGTCAGCGAGACCCGGCGGCTGAACGACCTGGTGGAGAACCTGATGGAGGTCACCCGCTTCGACGCGGGGACGGCCCGCCTGGTGCTCGACGACGTCGACGTCGCGGACCAGGTGACCGCCTGCATCGACGCCCGGGCCTGGCTGGACGCGGTCGAGCTGGACGCCGACCGCGGCATCACCGCACGGCTCGACCCGCGCCGTCTGGACGTGATCCTGGCCAACCTGATCGGCAACGCGCTCAAGCACGGCGGCTCCCCGGTCCGGGTGTCGGTGCACACCCGCGAGGGCGCGGCGAGGAACGAGGGACCGGGCGGAGGACCGGGCGAGGACGAGCTGGTCATCCGGGTCGCCGACCGCGGCCCCGGCATTCCCCAGGAGGTGCTGCCGCACGTCTTCGACCGCTTCTACAAGGCCAGCGCCTCCCGGCCCCGTTCCGAGGGCAGCGGGCTGGGGCTGTCGATCGCCATGGAGAACGCCCACATCCACGGCGGTTCCATCACCGCCGAGAACGCGCCCGAAGGGGGCGCGGTCTTCACCCTGCGGCTGCCGCGCGACGCCAGCCGCCTCGCGCCGGAGCAGGACCGGGGCGCGGGCGCCGCCCCGGGCACGGACGGCGGCGGGGCGCACCGGGAGGACGGACGATGAGCACCACACGCCGTACGGCCCCCGGCCTCCGCGCGAGCGCCGCGGTCCTGGCCGCGCTCGCGCTCGGCGGATGCGGCATACGCTCCACGCCGGTGCCGGTGGACGCCGGTCCGGCGCCGTCGCGGGCCTCGTGCGCGGCCCCCGCCGCCGAGGAGGGGCGCGGTCCCGGCGACGGGAGCGTCCGGGCGGACGTCTTCCTGGTCTGCGGCGGCACCGTCTCGGCGGTGGAGCGCACCGTGGCTCCGGGCGGCTCGGAGTCGGGCTCGGAATCCGGCCCGGACGCCCGGCTGGAGACGGCCCGCGAGCTGCTGGAGGAGTTGCGCAGAAACCCTTCCCGGGCCGAGCGGGAGGCGGGCTTCGGCAGCTCCGTCCCCGGGGATCTGGAGGTCACCGGCCCCGGGGACGGCGACCCCGGGGGGACGCTGCGGCTGAGCCGGGATCCCGGCGGGCTGCCGTCCTTCGCGCTGGCCCAGATCGTCTGCACTCTCACGGGCACGGCCGCCGCCGGCCGGGACGGCTCGGTGGTGCTCGGCGGCCCGGTACGGGACGACGGCGGGGAGCCGCCGCTGCGCTACTCCTGCACCGACGCGCTGCGCGGCAGCCCCGAGGCGGCGAAGACGGCGGGCACCCCGCTCCCGTAGGCGCCGGGCGCCGGGCGCCCGCCGTACCCGCGCCCGCGCCCGGTGTCCGCGCCGCGCACCGGTGCGCCCGAAGGGGCGGAACCGCGGCGCGCGCCGTGTGCGTCTTCGCCGCCGTGCAGCGTCATCACCCCGGCGGCTCCGCCGCCCACCGCATCCGTGCAGCGGGGCTCGTACTCCTCGGCTGCCACCTGCTGTTCGTCGGCTGGCTGACGCTGCGGCCCCTGTCCGTACCCTGGGTCTCCCCCGCCAACCTGCGGCCCTTCGCCTCGATCCACGCCGATCTGGCGGACGGCCCCCGGGCCGCGCTGGAGGGCATCGGCGGCGGGCTGGCCCTGCTGGCCCCGCTGGGGGTGCTGCTGCCGATGGCGGCGGGCCGGGCGGCGTCGCGGCTGGGCTCGTGGGCGCGTACGGTCTTCGCCGCGGCGATGATCTCGCTCGGCATCGAGCTGGTGCAGCCCGCGGTGCCGGGGCAGGTGGCGGACGTGGACACGCTGCTGCTCAACACCACGGGGGTGGCCCTGGTCCATCTGCTGTGCTACCCGGCGCTGCGCGCCCGGCTGCGCGCGGCGGCCCGGCAGGGCGGCCCCGGCGCCCGGCGGCCGGGATCCCCGGGGAAAGGGGATCAGGGTGCGCCCCCGAGGCCTCCCAGGGTCGGAATCGCACCCTAGAGGGACGCTTTCGCCCGCAACGCTCGCCTACGGTGGATCTGTCCCCGCCGAACGACGGCGTTCCGTCAGAGCGAAGGAGTCCCGACATGGCCGCAATAGTCCGTCCCGGCGACGACCGGATGATCGCCGGTGTGTGCGCCGGGCTGGCCCGCCGCTTCGGCACCACCCCGAACACGATGCGCGCGATCTTCCTGGTCTCCTGTCTGCTGCCGGGGCCGCAGTTTCTGCTCTACATCGCCCTGTGGATTCTGTTGCCGGACGAGCGCAAGGTGCAGCGCACCGGCTGGTGACGCGCTCGCCGGCGCACACTCCGCGCACAGGGGAACGGGCCGCTCGCCGGGAACTGCCCGGTGCGCGGCCCGTGGCGCCTCCCGTGGGTGGGGTGGAGGGAGGGGAGGCGCGGGAAGGGGAGAAGGGGGAAGGTGCGTCAGCCCAGCAGCTTGCCGGTCTGCAGGGCGCCGGTGAGCTGGCCCGTCGGCAGGTTGAGCATCGTCGGCTTCTCGGGGCTGCCCAGCGGCAGGCCGCCGAGCAGGTCCCGCACCGGGTCGTGCTGCTTGGTGTTGGGCTGCTGCCCCGACCTGCCCTCGGCGGGAGCGGGCAGCGTCCTGGCCTGCTGGGGCGCGTCGGGGGCGGGCAGCGTCCTGGCGACCTCCTGCACGGGCAGGCTCTTCACCGCACCCCCGGCGGCCTTGCCGAGCCCCAGGGTGTCCGCCGCGGAGGCGGCCCCGGCGCCGGTGGCGGCGAAGGCGGCGCCGAGCACGGCGACACCGATCGTCTTCATCGTTCGCTGCTTCATCAGCTGGTACGTCCTCGTGTGGATGGCTTGAGCGGCCTCGCGAACGTAGCCAGGGCACCGCACCCGCCGCAAACACCCCGAAACGGCCGGGCGCCCGCGTCCGCCGTCGCGCCCGGCCGCCTCCCGCGCCCTCCCCCGACCGTCTCCGGCCGGGGAAGTGCTGGTCACAGGCCCTTGGCTGCGGCCTCCCGGAACAGCCACTCGGCCTTCAGCTCGGCGTATCCGGGCTTGATCACGTCGTTGATCATGGCCAGACGTTCATCGAAAGGGATGAACGCTGACTTCATGGCGTTGACGGTGAACCACTGCATGTCGTCCAGCGTGTAGCCGAACGTCTCCACCAGGTGCCCGAACTCCCGGCTCATGCTGGTACCGCTCATCAGCCGGTTGTCGGTGTTGACGGTGGCGCGGAAGCGCAGCCGCCGCAGCAGCCCGATGGGGTGCTCGGCGTACGAGGAGGCCGCTCCGGTCTGGATGTTGGAGGTGGGGCACAGCTCCAGCGGGATCCGCTTGTCGCGCACGTACGCCGCCAGCCGGCCCAGCTTCACCGTGCCGTCGCCGGCGACGTGGATGTCGTCGATGATGCGCACCCCGTGGCCGAGCCGGTCGGCGCCGCACCACTGGAGGGCCTGCCAGATGGACGGCAGGCCGAACGCCTCGCCGGCGTGGATGGTGAAGTGGTTGTTCTCGCGCTTGAGGTACTCGAAGGCGTCCAGGTGGCGGGTGGGCGGGTGGCCCGCCTCGGCGCCCGCGATGTCGAAGCCGACGACGCCGGAGTCCCGGTACCGGTTGGCCAGTTCGGCGATCTCCAGCGAGCGGGCGGCGTGCCGCATGGCGGTGAGCAGGACGCCGACGCGGATGCGGTACCCGGACTCGCGGGCCCGGCGCTCGCCCTCCCGGAAGCCCTCGTTGACGGCCTCGACGACCTCCTCCAGCGTCAGCCCCGCCTCCAGGTGCTGCTCGGGGGCGTAGCGCACCTCGGCGTAGACCACGCCGTCGGCGGCCAGGTCCTCGGCGCACTCGGCCGCGACCCTCACCAGCGCCTCGCGCGTCTGCATCACCGCGCAGGTGTGGGCGAAGGTCTCCAGGTAGCGCTCCAGCGAACCGGAGTCGGCCGCCTCGCGGAACCAGGTGCCCAGCGCCTCGGGGTCGGTCTCGGGCAGACCGTCGTAGCCGCACTCGCGGGCGAGCTCGGCGACGGTGGCCGGACGGAGGCCGCCGTCGAGGTGGTCGTGGAGCAGCACCTTGGGGGCGCGGCGGATCTGGTCCGGGGTGGGGACGGTGGTGACAGTCTCGCTCGTCATTGCCGCACTCTAGCGCCTACGCGCGTAGATATCACCCTTGGGCGGGTCTCGCACCCGCCCGCACACGGCCCGGACGCCGCCCGGACGCGACCCTGCGGCTTTCGATACCCAATGGTGACCGCCCGGCACCGCCCGTACACCCCCGCTTCTGCGATCGTTTTCGCCGTGACTCAGCAGGCGTTGCCGCGCCGGGATGCGCGGCTGGGGCGGGCGTTCGGTGACGACCACGCGGTACAGGGTGTGGCCTTGCTGCTCCCGGGAGGGACGGCCGCGGGCACGCGCGGTCGCTCCCGCCGGGCCGCGGCGGCGATGCTGCCGCTGGCGCGGCGGCTGGCACGGGCGGGGACGGGACACGAGGTGGTCGCGCACCTCCTCCACTACCGCCACCGCGGCTGGAACGGCGCGGACGCCCACCCGGTGCGGGACACCGAGTGGGCTCTGGAGGAGGTCCTGCGCCGCTACGGCGACGTCCCCGTGTGCCTGGTGGGCCGGGACATCGGAGCCCGGGCGGCGCTGCGGGCCGCGGGCCACCCCTCGGTGGTCTCCGTCCTGGCCCTGGCCCCCTGGCTGCCGGAGGTGTCCGAGGACGGCGGCGAGGAACCGGTGCGGCAGCTCGCCGGCCGGCGGGTGCTGATCGTGCACGGCACGGACGACGAGCACACCGGCCCGGACCGCTCCTACCGGCTGGCCATACGTGCCAAGAAGATCAACCCGGACGTCTGCCGCTTCGAGGTCCACACCGACGGCCACGCGCTGCGCCAGCACCGCTCGGAAGTCCTCGCCCTGGCCGAGGACTTCGCCCTGGGCTCGCTGTGCGACCGGGACCTCGCCCGCCCGGTGGCCGACGCGCTGGCGGCCCCGCCGCCGCTGGGCCTGCGGATGCCGCTGGCGGCCGGCTTCGGCCGCTCCCTGCGCCACTGAGCGCGCCCTCCGGCGTGCACGGCCGCCCCTGCGCGCCCCTTCCCCGCCCCTACGCCAGCAGCCGCCCCCGGCGGCTCAGCAGGAATGCCCGGAACGCCGCCACCGGCGGGGTCTCCGGGCGGCCGTCCACCCAGGCCACCCCGATCTCCCGCACCGCCCGCGGCTGACTGACCGCCAGCTCCCGCACCCCCGGCCGGGGCACGGCCGGAGGCGGCAGCAGAGCCACCCCCAGCCCGGCGGCGACCAGCCCGCGCAGCGTCTCGGCCTCCTCCCCCTCGAACGCGATCCTCGGCTTGAAACCCGCCTCGGCGCACAGCGCGTCGAAGATCCGCCGCATCCCGTAGCCCGGCTCCAGGGTGATGAACGCCTCCTGCGCGGCCTCCGCCAGCCGCACCCGCCTGCGCCGCGCCAGCGGGTGCTCCTCGGGCACCACCAGCCGCAGCCGCTGCTCGTCCAGCCGCCGCGCGACCAGATCCGGGGCGTCCGGCACCGGGGAGGTCAGGCACAGGTCCAGATCCCCGGCGCGCAGCCGTTCGATCATCGCCTCGCCGTACGTCTGCACCAGCGAGAAGCGCACCCTGGGATGGTCGGCGCGGAAGGAGCGGATCAGCCCCGGCACGGTCTCCGACCCCAGCGTGTGCAGGAAGCCGAACGCCACCTTCCCCGCCGCCGGGTCGGCGTCCGCCCGCACCGCCTCCGCCGCCTGCTCCACCGAGCCCAGCGCCCGCTCCACCGAGGCCAGGAACGTACGCCCGGCCGGCGTCAGCGCGACCGTCCGCCCCCGCCGCGCGAACAGCGCGACCCCCAGATCGTCCTCCAGCCGCGCCATCGCCCGGCTGAGCGTGGACTGCGGCACCCCCAGCTCGCCGGCCGCCCGCGTGACGTGCTCGTGCCGGGCCACGGCGACGAACTGCGCCAGCCGCGGGGTGAGCACGGCGGCCCAGGAACCGGGGTCGATGTGGGGTGCGTCACCGGATGTGCCGGATGTAACCGAGATGTCTTTTCTGTTGCCGACCGGTGACACAGCACCCTCCCAGCTCACCTTATGCACCCCTGCATAAAGAACAGCACCTTTGTGCATTGGACGCATCAGATCCCTGATCGTACGTTCGAGACATGCCTTCCGTCGATACCGGGGCGCCTGTCCGCGCAGGTGCCTCTCCCGAGCGTTTCCCCTCCTCCCCCCGGCGCATCAGCCTCGCCCTCTTCGCCGTGGGCCTGGCGACCTTCGCCCTGCTGTTCTCCACCCAGCCCCTGCTGCCCGCCCTGACGGCCGACTTCGGCGTGACGCCGGGGCAGGCGAGCTGGACCGTCTCGGCCGCCACCATCGCGCTCGCGGTGGCCGTGCTGCCGCTGTCCGCCCTCTCCGAGCGCTTCGGAAGGCGCGCCCTGATGACGGGCTCCCTGGCGGTCGCGGTCGCCGTCGCGCTCGCGCTGCCCTTCGCCCCCGACATGGAGGTCCTGATCGCGCTGCGCGCCCTGCAGGGCGCGGCGATCGCGGGCATCCCGGCCTCGGCGACGGCGTACCTGGCGGAGGAGGTACGGCCCGCCGCGCTGGTCGGGGCGATCGGCCTGTTCGTGGCGGGCAACAGCGTCGGCGGGATGACCGGCCGCGTCCTCACCGGCTGGGTCGCCGAGGGCTGGGGCTGGCGCACCGGGCTCGCGGCGGTCGGCGCGCTCTCCCTGCTGTGCGCCCTCGCCTACCGGCTGCTGATCCCCCGGGCGCACAACTTCACCCCGGCCTCACTGCGCCCCGCCGAGGTGCTGAGCACCGTGCGCGGCCATCTGTCCGACGGGCTGCTGGTGCGGCTGTACACCCTCGGCCTGCTGTTCATGACCGTCTTCGGCGCGGTCTACACGGTGGTCGGCTACCGGCTGACCTCCGAGCCCTTCGGCCTCTCCCAGGGCCTGGCCGGCTCGGTCTTCGCCATCTACCTCGTCGGCACCGTCTCCTCGGCCGCCGCCGGGCGCCTGACCGGACGGCTCGGCCGCCGCGGCGCGCTCTACCTGGCCATCGGCGCCACCGCCACCGGCCTGCTGCTGACCCTCGGCGACAGCCTCGCGGCCGTACTGCTGGGCCTGGTCCTGGTCACGGCGGGCTTCTTCGCGGGCCACGCGGTCGCCTCCGGCTCGGTGGGCCGCACGGCGAAGACGGGCCGGGCCCAGGCCTCGGCGCTCTACCAGATGGCGTACTACGTCGGCAGCTCCCTGGGCGGCACGCTGGGCGCGATCGCCTACCACGCGGCCGGCTGGAGCGCGACAGTCGCCTTCTCCCTGACCGCCCTGGTCCTCGCCGCGGGCGTCACCCTCTACGCCACGCGCCGCGCGGTGGTCCAGCGCCGCCTGGCGGTCGCACGGACCTGCTGAGCTCCACCCTCCCGCGGGCGTCTTTCCGGCCGGCTCAGCCGACGGGGAAGACGCCCGTGTCGATGGTGAGACCGAAGGGATCGGGGAGGAAGACCTTGTCCCCGAACTTCCCCGCGTGCAGCACCCGGTAGGTATCCCCCTTGGGCTCTCCGTACAACGTCACGGTCGGGCCGCCGGGCGCCCAGCGGTCGACCAGCAGATACAGCGGCACCCCGGCCTGGGCGTAACCGGCGGGCTTGCTGATCCGGTCGTGCCGGGCGTTGGATGACGAGGTGATCTCCACGACGAGTTCCGCATCGTCCGCCGGGACGGAGCTGCCCTCGGCCTCCTCGACCACAGCCTCCGGCATGACCAGCAGGTCGGGAACATGGATACCGCTGCGGAAGGGGATCGAGACGCCCTGCGTCCGGTAGACGTACCAATCCTCGGGAATCGCCCTGTCCAGCAGCCGCTGCAGCCTGGCGGCGATGACGTTGTGGTTACCGGCGGGCGGTGGTGACACGGTGATGACCCCATCAATGATCTCCACCCTGCAGCCCTCGGGCCAGTCCGTCTCCTCCCAGAGGCGGACCAGGTCGTCCCAGTCGCAGGCGTGCCCTGGTCCTGGATCGACGGTGAGTGCGCTCGTGACTCCACCCGCGCGTGACCGCGCGGGCTTCCTGCGGTCGCGGCTAGGCCCTGTCTGACAAATAGCGCTGTCCGCCCGAAGGGCGGGCTCCGCGGCGTCCGGTGCGTGCGATCGCAAGGCGGAGGAGGAGAGCGCAGCGTGCTGCGCCGACGATCGACAACGCAGCGAGCGGGCGTGCCGGACGCCGCGGAGCAGGCGGGATTTGTCAGACAGGGCCTAGACCACACCGCAGAGGACCAGCCCGGCCCTGTCGAGGACGTTCGCCGCGCCGACGTGATCCGCGTTGGCGGCGAAACCGCACGCCGTGCACCGGAACGCCGCCTGAGTGACATGGTTGCTCTTGTCCACGTGCCCGCAGCCGCCGCGGCTCGGGGGGCAGGTGATCGAGGTGTTGCGGGGGTCCACCGGGATCACGCGGCGACCGGCGCTCTCAGCCTTGTTCGCCAGGATTCCCAGGAACTGCCCCCAGCCCGCGTCGAGGATGCCGCGGATGAGTCCGGCCTTGGCGGCGGCGCCGTTCAGCAGGAACGCGCCGTCTTTGTCGGGGTCGGGCCGGGGTGCCGGGCTTCTGGTCATCCCGGCGGTGTTCAGCCGCTCGTGCGCGATCACGTCGTTCCCGGTGACGAGCGCGCGAGCGGCCTTGTGATGGAAGTCGGCGCGCTGCCTGCGGATCTTGGCGTGCAGCTTGGCGACCTTCCGTGCGGCGGCGCGGTGGCGCTTGGTGCGCTGCCGGGTGCGCCTGGGGAACGTCGCGAGGTGCCGCTGAGCTGCGACCAGCTCCTCGGCCATTGCTTGGAGGAAACGTGGGTTGGCGACGTGTTCGCCGCCGGAGGTGGTCAGGAAGTGCGTGACGCCCAGGTCGATACCGACGCTTCTCCCGGTGGACGGCAACGGCTCGGCGGGCACCTGGTCGCAGACCAGGACGGCGTACCAGCGCCTCCCCTCGCGCTTCATACTGATCGTCTTGACCCGTCCCTGCACGGGCCGGTGCTGGTGCACGCGCACATGCCCGACACCCTGGAGGCGGAGGCGGGTCTGCGCATCGTGCGGGGTGGAGTTCCAGCGGCAGCCGTCGCCGTCACGGGGGAAAGTGACGGTGTCGAAGTGCCCGGCCCCCTTGAAGCGCGGATACCCCGGGGCCTGCCCGGCCCTGACTCGCCGGAAGAACGCGGCGAACGCCTGGTCCAGACGGCGCAGGGTCGCCTGCTGCGAGGAGAACGACCAGCGCCCCTGCCACTCCGGGTCGAACGCCCGGATCTCCTTGAGCTGCGCGGACTGGTCGCCGTACCGGACGGTGGTCTTCGAAGCGTGCCGCCAGGCGTCCCGCCGCTCCTGCAGCGCGCCGTTGTACAGGGAGCGGTGGTCGGCCAGCATCTCGGCCAGGGCCTGCTCCTGGCCGGCGGTGGGGCGCAGCAGGAACTTGTACGCGCGGATCACGAGCCGTCCCCCGGCCGCTTTCCGGGACGTTTCCACTGGGTGTCGATGTATCGGCGCACGGTGTTCACCGATACGGCGCCGGCCGATGCCGCGAAGTACGACGACGACCACAGCGTGGGCATCCGCGACCTCAGGTGCGGGAACTCCTCGCGCAGTACACGGGAGGTGAAGCCCTTGAACTGGTTGGCTACGTACGAGGCCGAGGACTTCGGATCGTGCTGGACGAACAAATGGACGTGGTCGGGCATGACCTCGAGCGCCACGATCCGCCACCCCTGTTCATCGGCCCTGGCCCGGATCAGTTCCTCCAGGCGTGCCACAACCCGGCCCTCCGGGACCGGGCGGCGGTACTTCGGGCACCACACCACGTGGAGCCCGAGGTCGTACACATCGGCGGAGAAGTCCTCCCCACCGCGCTGAAGTGAGGCTTCTCCCGGCTGGACCCTGATGACGGTCTCCTCTATCGGTGCGTCACCGATCCCAGCATGCCCAACGCACCCCGCGCGGGTCTACCTCTCCCCATTCACCCGAACGGGAAACCTCGCAGGTCAGGCAGCGGCGGTTCGCTCGGGCGCGGCGAGCCAGACGAGCCGGGCCGTGACGCCCGTCTCCCGCCCGAACCACCACACGGCCCGCTCCGGCGAGCCGAGCACGAGCCGCGAGGCGCCGTCGGCGCCGCTCACCTGCGTACGCCCGTCCTCGTACACCGTGCCCCACGCGGCGACGCACCCGTCCAGCTCCCCGTCGCCCGCCTCCCACACCTGGACCACGGCGAACTGCCGCGGCGCGAGCTCCACGACCATCGCCCGCAACTCCTCCTCGAAGCGCCCCGAGCCTGCGGCTCCGGAGTCGTCGTTCTGCATCGGCACGGTGCTCACCGAACCTCCCAGGAGACCTGAGGAGCGAGCATGCCCGACCTCTACTGGCAGAAGTCCACCTACAGCGCTGAGGCCGCCAACTGCGTCTACGTCACCGCAAGCGACGACGGCACCATCAAGCTGCGCGAAAGCGATCACCCCGGCAGCATCCTCACCACCACGCCCGAGAGCCTGAGAACCTTCATACGCAGCGTGAAGGCCGGCGAGCTCGACCGCTTCACCGGTTCCTGACCTGGACCGGGGTGCGGCGGGGACCGGGTGCGTGCGGGGGTCGGGGCCGGTCCGGGGCGAACATTCCGGACGGCATGATTTACGGCCCTTGCCGTGCACCGTTGCCTGGACCGGCGATTGGCCACAAATCACGCTTTAGTGTCCGGAACGTCCGCCCCTCCCCGTCCCCTCCCGCCGTCGCCCGGGTGCGGCTGGTTCCCGGCTGTCCGTCGCGCGGTACCGCAACGCTCAGCGCTCGCCCCTACAGGTCGGTTGGCCAGCGGTCGCCGCTACGCTGCGGTGGCTATGAGCCAGAGTGGTGCGCAGGCCGCAGCCTTCTTCCGGGACGTCCCCCGCAACCGGACGGTCTGGTTCGTGCAGGACGAGCAGGGGAGCCCGGCGCCTCGGGATTCCGACGGCACACGGAGCCTGCCGTTCTGGTCCACCTCCGCGCGTGCCACCCGGGCGGCACGTGTGTGGGGTCACGGGCTGTGGATGACGTCGATGCCCCTGGAGCAGTGGCGGGAGGGCGAATTGCCCTCTGCCGCCGAGGACGGGTTGCTGATCGGGATCAACTGGTCAGGTCCTCGTCTTGTGGGGTGGAGCTTCACCGTCGCAGAGACGCTCAATCGCCTCGTTGCCGCCGACTTACCGGCACCGCATGCACCATCGGAATGAGCGCGGGCGGCATCGGCAGATCAGGCCCGGTCCGAAGCGCAGTCCGGGTCAGGGCGCTTCGTTCAGCCTGGAGGCGAGCCGCGGATGCCCTGTCCGCGCAGCCGTGTCGCCCTGGAAAAGGGATTGCCCCGGAGGGAGAGCTCACGTTGGCTGGGCAGCATGGCCGAACTGCATACCGATCGCCTCCTCCTTCGTCGATGGCGTGACTGCGACCTCGGACCATGGGCGGCGATGAACGCCGATCCCGAGGTCCGCGAGCACTTGGGCGATGTACTCAACCGTGAACAGAGCGATGCCTCTGTGGCACTGTTCCAGGCCGATTTCGACCGGCGAGGCTACGGGTGGTGGGCGGTCGAGGTGCAGGCCACAGGCGAGTTCATCGGCTTTGCGGGCCTGGACGAAGTGGATGACGGCATGCCGTTCACCGGAGTGGAGATCGGCTGGAGGCTCGCCCGGTCGGCCTGGGGCCGGGGCTACGCCACCGAGGCCGCACTGACGGTACTGGCCTACGGCTTCGACACGCTCGAGCTTCCCGAAGTCCTCGCCGTGACCACAGCCACCAACCTTCGTTCACAGGCGGTCATGCGCCGGATCGGTATGACCCGGGACCCGGCCGACGACTTCGACGACCCCGCCGCACCCGAAGGACCACTGCGCCCGAACGTGCTGTACCGGATCGCCCGCGGTACGAGAGTCCGACATTCGCCGCGGTAGCAGGGGCATGTGCACGGAAGATGCGGTACGGCATGCGGGAAGCCGACCCGCACCCCGCAGCGCGCCGGACGGCATGGCTTACGGCCGCCGCTGCGGCCCGTCAGCCGACCGATCCGGTGCCCCAGGCGGAAACCTCTCCGTCGAGTTCCTCGGGCGCCTTCGTGTGGCCTGGATACCTGTAATCCAGACGGTCGGCGTCAGGGTATTTCTCGGCCCATGCTTCCGCCGCATGAGGCGGGTTGACCGGGTCCAGGGGGTTCACGAGGAGAAGCAGTCTCGGTGTTTCCTTCTTATCGGGCATCGTCCATGTGGAGTCCGCACCGGCAGGCATCACCGAGCACGGACGGTGCATGCCCGAGAGCGCGGCTCCGAGGGGATTCCTCTCCGGCGACCCCGCGCCCACCCCCCACCCCCGGTACGCCGTGCAGACATTGGCGAGGTACCCCACAAACTCCGGGAGCACCTGGCCGTCACGGTCACGGCGGGTGTAGCTACGGCTGCTGGACTCTACGACCCCTTTGCCCGCCTTGCCGATATCCGGCCAACTGATCAGGATCTCGCGCAGTGGTTCAGCGTTTTTTCCGAGGTCGCGGGAGAGAGAGAAGAGAGCGGTCATCCGCTCGTACTCCTCGGCGCCGTCGGCGAGACCGGTCTGCGTGCCGTCGTAGCCCATGTCCCGGAGCGTCCGGTGAAGCTCCTTCCGGCAGTCGGAGGCCGCATCGCTTTCATCGCATTCCATGACGTCCTGCAAGCCCGCCTCCACCGCCAGGCTCCGCTCGACCATGAGCGTGGTCGCGGACGTGCCCGGCGGAGGCGCGGGAGCGTCCATCACCACCCAGCCGCCGGCGCGCTCCAGCTCGGGCATCACGGCCGTTGCCCGGACCGCCCCGAACGACTGCGCGTACACCCCCGATATCTCCCCCTCCTTCTCGACGAGCTCCTTGAACGACTCCTGGTATTCCGCACGGTCGAGGCTGTAGAGGTCCATGTCGCAGGAGTTCCGGAAATCGTCGGACCAGTTCTTCGTCTGCCATTCCGAGAGTTCGCCGCCCGTCGATACGTCCGTGACGGTTTCGAGGCATTCGGCGCTGACCCCGTGAACAGCCCAGGGCTCGATGAATGTGGCCACCGCCCGGTGGCGCAGCCAGGAAGGAAGAAGCGATCGGGCGGACACGGCGTCCAGTGGACGCAGTCCGGGCCTCCCCGGGTCCCAGAGGACCAGTCCGCCTCGTTCCCCGGATGTGCGAATGACCGGCGCGCCCTCCTCGCCGGGGGGCGTGTAGATCACCGTCCACACTCCCGTGGAGAGCAGGTGACAGCGGACGCTCTCTTCGGCACACGGCTGAGGCTTGGGAGCTGTCGACTGCCCGCGCTCGTCAGCCCGGTACAGATGCAGGCCGGCGAGGACGACGGCGGCCAGGGCCGCCACGCCGGCGAACCAGCGGACGGCCGTGGCGCGGCCGGGGTTACGCGCCCCCGGCATGCCGCGCTTGCGTCGCACTGGTAACAGGTGTCCTAGGTCGAGGTCGGAGCATCCGGGAGGCCAATGGACCGAGGGCCGACTGTATCGCGCGAAGCAGGAGACGAGACCGCCGGGAAGCGGTGCCGACGGAAGCGGCAAGCGTCTTCGCCTCACGCCCGCAGCCGGGCGACAGGTCCGTACCACCTCGCGTCCGTGGCCAGTGCGCGCGCCACCCCGCGCCCGCAACCGGGCGACGGCGGGAGGGGACGGGGAGGGGCGGACGTTCCGGACACTCAAGTATTATTTGCGGCCAATAGGCGCTTCGCGGAACGGTGCACGGCAACGGCCGTAAATAATACCGTCCGGAATGTTCGCCCCGGACCGGCCCCGACCCCCACGCGCACCCGGCCCCACCGCACCCGCACCCGCACCCGGAAAACAAACGCCCCCCTCCGCGTTAACCCGAGGTTGCGGAACCGGTCTCACCGAGAGAATTCCTTTCCGATTCGAAAATCGAACGGAATGAGCCCGCTGAAGAGTGGCGTCCGCCGATAGTCTGGCGCCGCCTCGTGGATCAGCGCGGGGCAACCGCGGGAGCGTCCGAGGGGAGGGCGTTCCGATCGCGGTTCCGGGGGGCAGTGGAGCCGGGGGGAAATCGCCGCGCGGGAAATCGCGCGTTCCGGCACACGCAGGCGCCCGAAGGCGCCGATTTCGCTTCTCCGCCGCCCCGGAATCACCACCGATTCACCGAAGGTGAGGACGACCCGTGCGACGCATGACCTCCGTTCTTCTGGCCCTGAGCGCTCTGGTGGGGGCCTCCGCGCTGACCGCCCCGGCGGCCGCGGCCGCCGCGCAGACCGGCCGCCCGGCCACCGTGCGGACCGCCGTACCGGCCGGCTGGGAGGTGGTCGAGGGTGACGAGGTGGCCGCCCTGAACGGCGGGGCGGACGGCAAGCGCTCCTCCGCCCCCCAGGCCGCCGCGCAGGACCTCACCGAGCAGGGCTCGGAAGCGGACGAACTCTCCCTCATCGCGATGCAGTCGGTCCGCAACGAGCGGTTCGTCGCGACCGAGAAGAACTACCCGGCTCCGAACACCGGTGCGCTGCGGGCCCGTTCCGCCGAGTACGGCGGCTCCTGGGAGGGCTTCGCCTTCGAGTGGGACGAGACCACCGAGACCTACGCCCTGAGGTCGCTGGCCAACGACCTGTATGTGGCGGTGGAGAAGAACTTCACCGGCAGCTCCCAGAACCTGCTGCGCGCCCGCTCCACCGGTGTGGGCGGCTGGGAGCGGTTCGTCGTGTACTACAACGCGGAGCTGGACCGCTGGGCGCTCCAGTCCACGCTGAACGGCCTGTTCGTCGCCATGGAGAACGGCTACACCGGCTCGCTCCAGTACGCCCTGCGCGCCCGTTCCGCCGAGATCGGCGGTTCCTGGGAGGAGTTCGTCCTCTACGACCTGGGTGCCTGAGCCCCGGCCGGACGGACGGAAAGCGCCCGTACCCCACGTCCCGGGGGTACGGGCGCCTCCGTGAGGACAGGTGCCCTCGGCGGACGCGGGCGGTCCCGGTCCGCATTCGTGACCACGTCGCGCCACCGGCGTCGGGCCTACGGTTCCGGGCTCGCCGGGGACGGTTTCCGCGAGCGGCGGTCCCGGGCTGCGGCCAGGTCGCGTGAGAGGTGGGAGCGGCGCGGGCCGTGCCGGCGCAGCATGCGCAGATCCGCTGCGGTGTCGTACATGAGCTGGAGATGGAAGTAGTTCACGTGCTCCAGGACCGCGAACAGCGCGAATCCCAGCCCCGGCCAGGTGCCGCTTCCGGGGTCGTCCGCCACCGCCCGGGCGGTGAACAGCACTCCGGCCGCCAGCAGTACGGCGTTGGCCGTGCGGGCCGCGGCGAAGACCCCGGCGGCGGGAAGCGGTGCTCCCGGAGCCTCGATCTGGCGGAGCTTGGCCAGCCAGTATCCGGCGCCTTCCAGAAGGAGGAGGACGAACAGTCCGAAGCCCACGGTGTTCGCGGCCGTCACCGGCAGGAAGAGCATTCCGAACCAGAGGAAGGCCTGGAGCGGGACGTTGAGCAGTTCCAGGGCGGCCAGCGACCGCAGCCGCCGCCGGACCCGGGCGCGGGAGCGGTTTTCCACCCGCAGAAGGATGCCACCCGCCCCCGGCACGGTGTGCGGTGGGGCGGGTGGCGGGGACGGGCGGGTGTCAGGCGATGCGGTCGAGGATCAGGGGGGTCGGGGCGAAGGCGGCGCCCTCGGCGTCCCCGGCGATCCCGATCGCGTCGCCGGTGAGCGCTTCGAGGGCGTAGTCGAAGCGCTCGGGGGTGTCGGTGTGGAGGGTCAGCAGCGGGGCGCCGGCGGTGACCCGGTCGCCGGGCTTGGCGTGCAGTTCCACGCCGGCCCCGGCCTGCACCGGGTCCTCCTTGCGGGCGCGGCCCGCGCCCAGGCGCCAGGCGGCGACGCCGACGGCGTACGCGTCCAGCTTGGTGAGGGCGCCGGAGGCGGGGGCGGTCACGGTGTGCCGTTCGCGGGCGGTGGGCAGGGGCGCGTCCGGGTCGCCGCCCTGGGCGGCGATCATGCGGCGCCAGTGGTCCATGGCCGAGCCGTCGGCGAGCGCCCTGGCGGGGTCGGCGTCCGGCAGTCCGGCGGCGGTGAGCATCTCGCGGGCCAGCGCCAGGGTCAGCTCGACGACGTCGGCCGGGCCGCCGCCGGCCAGGACCTCGACCGACTCGCGGACCTCCAGGGCGTTGCCCGCGGTCAGGCCGAGCGGGGTGGACATGTCGGTGAGCAGGGCGACGGTGCGCACCCCGTGGTCGGTGCCGAGCCCGACCATGGTGGAGGCCAGTTCGCGGGCGTCGCCCAGGTTCTTCATGAACGCGCCGGAGCCGACCTTGACGTCCAGGATGAGCGAGCCGGTGCCCTCGGCGATCTTCTTGGACATGATCGAGGAGGCGATCAGGGGGATCGCCTCGACGGTGCCGGTGACGTCGCGCAGGGCATAGAGCTTCTTGTCGGCCGGGGCCAGTCCGTCGCCGGCCGCGCAGATCACCGCGCCGACCGAGCGCAGGACGTCCATCATCTCGTCGTTGCTCAGCAGCGCCCGCCAGCCGGGAACGGACTCCAGCTTGTCCAGCGTTCCGCCGGTGTGGCCCAGGCCGCGGCCGGAGAGCTGGGGGACGGCGGCGCCGCAGGCGGCGACCAGCGGGGCGAGCGGCAGGGTGATCTTGTCGCCGACGCCGCCGGTGGAGTGCTTGTCGGCGGTGGGGCGGGGCAGGGTGGAGAAGTCCATCCGCTCGCCGCTGTGGATCATCGCGGCGGTCCAGCGGGCGATCTCCTCGCGCTCCATGCCGTTGAGCAGGATCGCCATGGCCAGGGCCGACATCTGCTCGTCGGCGACCTCGCCGCGGGTGTAGGCGTCGATGACCCAGTCGATCTGGGCGTCGCCGAGGCGGCCCCGGTCGCGCTTGGTGCGGATGACGGAGATGGCGTCCATCGGGGGGTGTCGCTCCTTGGGGGTCGGGTGCGCCGGGCGCGGGTCAGGGGCCGGTGGAGCCGGTGGGGCCGTCCGCGCCGGCGAGGTGCTCGGGGCCGAAGGCGTCCGGCAGGAGGTCGGACAGCGGCCGGACGCCGGAGGCGGTGTCGACCGCCAGGTTCGGGCCGCCGTGCTCCCACAGCAGCTGGCGGCAGCGGCCGCACGGCATGAGGATCTCGCCGCGGCCGTCGCAGCAGGTGAAGGCCACCAGTCGGCCGCCGCCGGTGGCGGCCAGCTCCGAGACCAGGCCGCACTCGGCGCACAGCCCGATTCCGTAGGAGGCGTTCTCCACGTTGCAGCCGCCGACGATCCGGCCGTCGTCCACCAGCGCGGCGGCGCCGACCGGGTATTTGGAGTACGGGACGTAGGCCCGGGACATCAGCTCCCGGGCCCGCTCCCGCAGCGCCGGCCAGTCGGCCCGGCCGGCGCCGGTCGCGGGGGAGTCGCTCACTACTTGCCCTCGCCCTTCCGGTAGGCGTGCCCGTTGGCCTTGGGCATCCGCAGCCGCTGCGCGGACATGGCCAGCACCAGCAGCGTGGCGACGTACGGGGCGGCGCTGACGAACTGGCTGGGCACCTGGTCCACCGAGGAGTACCAGACGAACAGCACCAGGCCGCAGACCGCCGCGACCGCGCCGGTCAGGTACTTCTTCCGGTAGATCGCCCAGGCGGTGGCCAGGACCAGCAGGATCGCCAGCAGCAGGAGCAGGGCGTGGACGTTCTGGCCGCCGCCGCGCAGGTTGAGGCTGTCGGTGTAGCCGAACAGGCCGGCGCCCAGGGCGAGTCCGCCCGGCATCCAGTTGCCGAAGATCATCGCTGCGAGGCCGATGTAGCCGCGTCCGCCGGTCTGGCCCTCCAGGTAGATGTTGGAGGCGACCTCGGCGAGGAACGCGCCGCCCATGCCGGCGAAGCCGCCGGAGATCATCACGGCGATGTACTTGTACTTGTAGACGTTGACGCCCAGGCTCTCGGCCGCGATCGGGTTCTCGCCGCAGGAGCGCAGCCGCAGGCCGAAGCCGGTGTTCCACAGCACCCACCGGCTGAGCGGGATCATGGCGACGGCCACGATCGTCAGCAGGGAGAGGTTGGTGACCAGTCCGCCCACGAGCCCGGCGACGTCGGAGACGACGAACCAGTGCTTGGCGTTGAGCGTCGCCATCGCGTCGGACAGCCCGGGGACGGTGATCTGTCCTATCGACTCGATGGGCGGGGACTGCTTGCTGGTGCCGCTCTCCATCTCGGCGAAGGTGAAGCTGGACAGGTAGCGGGTGGCGCCGACGGCGAGGATGTTGATGGCCACACCGGAGACGATGTGGTTGACGCCGAAGGTGACGGTGGCGATCGCGTGCAGCAGACCGCCCAGCGCGCCGCCGACGATGCCCATGACCACGCCCGCCCACGGGCCCCACTGGACGCCGGCCCAGGCGCCGAACCAGGTGCCCAGGATCAGCATGCCCTCCAGACCGATGTTGATCACACCGGCCCGCTCGGCCCACAGGCCGCCCAGTCCGGCCAGTCCGATGGGGACGGCCAGCCGCAGGGCGGCGGAGGTCTGTCCGACGGAGGTGATGCCGTGGGCCCCGGTGATCAGCCGCACGGCGGAGACGAGCACCAGCAGGCCCGCGATCACGAGCATCCACTCGGCCAGGGTCAGCCGGCGGCGGGCGGACTTCTTCGGCTGCTGTGCGGCCGGCCGCCTGTCGAGGACGGTGCTCATGCCGACACCTCCTTGCGGTTCTTCGGACCGGTGCCGTCGCCCTCGCCCGCGGCGGCGGCCTCGGCGGCGAGTTCCTCGCCGACCTTCTGCTGCTGGCGGCGCAGGCCGTAACGGCGCACGGACTCGTAGCTGATGACGACCGCCATCACGATCAGGCCCTGCATGATCGTGGCGATCTCCTTCTCGTAGCCGTTGTAGTCGAGCGTCGGCGACGCCTTGTCGAGGAAGGCGATGAGCAGCGCTCCGAAGGCTATGCCGAGGGGGTGGTTGCGGCCGAGCAGGGCGATGGTGATGCCGGTGAAGCCCACGCCCGCGGGGAAGTCCAGGCTGTAGGTGTGGGCGTCGCCGAGCAGGACGGGCATGCCGGCCAGACCGGCGACCGCGCCGGAGATCAGCATGCTGGTGAGCACCATGCGCCTGGCGTCGACGCCGCTGGCGGAGGCGGCGCTGGGGCTGGCGCCGGTGGCGCGCAGGTCGAAGCCGAATCGGGTGCGGTTCAAAACCAGCCAGTACAGCAGGCCGCACAGGGCGGCGACGGCGGTGAAGCCGTAGATCTCGCCGGCCGCGCCCAGGTCGATGCCGGGGAACCAGCCCGATTCCGGGATCTGCCCGGTGGTGAGGTTGTTGCCGCGCTGCTCGCCGAACTGGGCGGGCAGGACGAGGTAGGCGATGATGCTGGTGGCGATGGAGTTGAGCATGATCGTCGAGACGACCTCGCTCACCCCGCGGGTGGTCTTCAAAAGGCCGGCGATGCCGGCCCAGAAGCCGCCCACCAGCATCGCGACGACCATGATCAGCACGATGTGCAGGGGGCCGGGCAGGGCGACCGAGGCGCCGACGACGGCGGCGGCCATCGCGGCGAGCCGGTACTGCCCGTCGACCCCGATGTTGAACAGGTTCATGCGGAAGCCGACGGCCACCGCGAGCGCCGCCAGGTAGTACGTGGCGGCCTGGTTGACGATGAGCACCTGGATGTCGGCGTGCACCGCGTACTCGGCCATCAGCACGTACGGCTGGACGGGGTTCAGACCGGAGGCGACCAGCACCACCGAGGTCAGCAGCACGGCGACGACGATGGCCAGCACCGGCCCGCCGACGGCCAGGACCATCCGGTCCTTGTCGAACTTCTTCATCGGTCCTCTCCCCCGTCCCGGCCCGTGGCGGCGGTCCCGTCGGCGGCCGCGGCGGTTTCGGGCGCCGCCCCGTCGTCGAGACGGCCGGAGGCCGCGCCGGTCATGGCGGAGCCCAGGGCCTCAGGGGTGATCGTGGCGGGGTCGGCTTCGGCGACCAGTCGGCCGCGGTACATCACGCGCAGGGTGTCGGACAGGCCGATCAGCTCGTCGAGGTCGGCGGAGATCAGCAGGACGGCCAGGCCGGCGCGGCGCGCGGTGCGGATCTGGTCCCAGATCTGCGCCTGGGCTCCGACGTCCACGCCGCGCGTGGGGTGGGCGGCGATCAGGAGCCGGGGTTCGTGGCTCATCTCGCGGCCCACGATCAGCTTCTGCTGGTTGCCGCCGGACAGGGAGGCCGCGGTGACGTCGATGCCGGGGGTGCGCACGTCGTACTCGGCGACGATCCGCTCGGTGTCGGCGCGGGCGGCCTTGATGTCCAGCCAGGGCCCCTTGCTGTTGGGGGGTTCGGTGACGTGCCCGAGTATGCGGTTCTCCCACAGGGGGGATTCCAGCAGCAGCCCGTGGCGGTGGCGGTCCTCGGGGATGTAGCCGACGCCGCCCTCGCGGCGGCGTCGGGTGGGCCAGCCGGTGACGTCCTGCTCGCCGAGGACGATGGTCCCGCCGTCGGCCTGGCGCATGCCGACCAGCGCCTCGATCAGCTCGGTCTGGCCGTTGCCCTCCACACCGGCCAGGCCCAGCACCTCGCCCTTGTGGATGGTGAGGGAGACGCCGTCCAGGATGGTGCGGGCGCCGTCGACCGGGTCGTAGCCGGTGAGGGTGAGGTCGTTCACCCTCAGCATGGGAGTGTCGGTGACGGTGGACTCGCGGGTCTCCGGGGAGGGCAGCTCGGCGCCGACCATCAGCTCGGCGAGCTGCTTGACGGTGACGTCGCCGGGGGTGACGGAGGCGACGGTGGTGCCGCGCCGGATGACGGTGATGTCGTCGGCGACCGAGAGCACCTCGCCCAGCTTGTGCGAGATGAAGATGACGGTCAGCCCCTCCGCCTTCAGCTCGCGGAGGTTGGCGAAGAGCGCGTCCACCTCCTGCGGCACGAGCACGGCGGTCGGCTCGTCGAGGATGAGGATGCGGGCGCCGCGGTAGAGGACCTTGAGGATCTCCACGCGCTGCCGGTCGGCGACCCCGAGGTCCTCCACCATGGCGTCGGGGCGGATGCCCAGGCCGTAGGCCTCGGAGATCTCCCTGATCCGGGCACGGGCCTTCGCACCGATCCCGTACAGCTTCTCGCTGCCCAGGACGGTGTTCTCCGCGACGGTGAGGTTGTCGGCCAGCATGAAGTGCTGGTGGACCATGCCGATGCCGCGGGCGATGGCGTCGCCGGGGTCGGAGAAGGCGACCTCCTGGCCGTCGACGGCGATGGTGCCCTCGTCCGGCTTCTGCATGCCGTAGAGGATCTTCATCAGGGTCGACTTGCCCGCGCCGTTCTCGCCGACGATGGCGTGCACGGTCCCCTTGCGGACGGACATGTGGATGTCGTGGTTGGCGACGACACCGGGGAAGCGCTTGGTGATCCCGGTCAGTTCGACGGCGGGAGGACTGCTGGACGCGTTGATGGTGCACTCTCCTCGGGCTAAGGAGTGGCTCGTAGGGAGCACGGTGGAGGCCGATGACCGGGGAAGTGGCCGGGAGGTGGGCCGCCGGGCCGTGCGGGTGAGGGCGACGCTACCGCCTCGACGGTTGACTACGCGCGTAGAGCGTTTTCCGTGCGGTGGGCCCGGCCGGAAGGGGTCCGCCGCCGCGAGCGGTGCGGTCCTCTTCCGGCCGGGCCCGTGCCGGGGGCCTTGCGTGCGGGCCGCGCGGACGTCCGGCCCCGCTCTCCGCTCCGGCGCCGGGACGGATCGGTCGGGCGGGAGGGGTCAGGACTCGGTGCTGACCTTGATCTCGCCGCCGATGATGCCCTCCCTGGCCTTCTTCACGGCCTCCTGGAGTTCGGTCATCTCGGTGAAGGCCGGGTTGGAGTCGGACAGGCCGACGCCGCCGGACTCCAGGTCGAAGCGGCTCTCACCGCTCATCGGCTCGCCGTTCTGGACGGACTCGACCAGGTTGTAGACCGCGCCGGAGACATCCTTGGTCATGGAGGTCAGGATGTTGTCCTTGTACTTGGCCAGCGTCTTCTGCTCGTACTGGTCGGAGTCGACGCCGATGACCCACTTGTCCTTGGCGGCGACCGCCTCGATGACGCCCTGGCCCGCGAGGCCGGCGGCGTGGTAGATCACGTCGGCCTTGGCGTCGAGCTGGCCGCGGGCGGCCTCCTTGCCGAGGTCCGGCTTGGAGAAGCCGTCCATGTTCGGCGGCTGGGTCAGGTACTGGGTCTTGACCTCGATGGACTTGTCGGTGTCCTTCACGCCCTGGACGAAGCCCGCCTCGAACTTCTTGATCAGCGGGACCTCGACGCCGCCGACGAAGCCGACGACCTTGGACTCGGTGGCCTTGGCCGCGGCCACACCCGCCAGGTAGGAGCCCTCCTCCTCGCTGAAGACGAGGTTGGCGACGTTGTCCGCCTGGACGGTGTTGTCGTCGATCAGGCCGAAGGTGGTCTTCGGGAACTTCTCGGCGACCTCCTCGATCGGCTTGGCGTAGGCGAAGCCCACACCGATCACGGGGTTGTAGCCCTGGCGGGCCAGGTCGGTGAGGCGCTGGACCTTGTCGGCGTCCGACTCGCCGTCGGAGGGCTCGACGTCCTCGCCGCCGATGCCGAACTCCTTCTTCGCCTTCTCGAAGCCGGCGTAGGCGGCGTCGTTGAACGACTGGTCGCCACGGCCTCCGACGTCGTAGGCGAGGGCTATGCCCTTGCCCTTCTTGGCGGAGTCGGAGGAGTCCGAGGAGCCGGACTCGGTGGATGTGCTGCCACACGCGGTGGCGCTGAGGGCGAGGGCCGCGGCGGTGCCGACCGCGGCAGCGAGCTTGCTTACCCGGCGCAAGAGGACTTCCCTTCGCTCGAAGCGCCTCCGTTGGCGCTGGCTTCCGCCGCATCGTAACGCGCGTAGATGCCAGGAAAAGGGCTCTTGCGGAGCCGTTATCAGTTCGGTGTTAACGGGTGGTGCCCGCACCCTTGTGGAGGGTGACGCGGAGGCGTCCCGCGGGGCGCCGGGCACCGCGGGCGCCGGACGCCGGACGGGGTCGCAGGCGGTGGCGCCGGGCCCGCGCCCTTCCGCCCCCGCCGTCTCCCACCTGCGCTTTCCCACCTGCCGCGGAGGCCGGACGGCGGACGCGGCGAGCCCGGGAGCGCGAGGGCCGGAGAGCGGGAACGCCTCGCCGGCCGGCGGCCGGGCCGCGGCGTGAGACTGGTCACGCGCCCCCGGCGCACCGGCGCCGGGCGGTGGCCGCGGGGCGGCGGCGCCCGGGCGCTCGCGCCCTATTCGCGCTCGGCGTCCAGCAGGGCGGCGGCCGTGAACAGCTCGACGCCCGCCTCGATGGCGCTCTCGTCGACGTCGAAGTCGCCCTGGTGCAGGTCGCGCGGCGAGCGGTCGCCCGGCGGGCGCACTCCGAGGCGGGCCATCGCGCCGGGGACGTGCTCCAGGTACCAGGAGAAGTCCTCGCCGCCCAGGCTCTGTTCGGTGTCCTCGACCGAGTCGTGGCCGCGCCGGGAGACCATGGCGTCGCGCAGCAGCTCGGCGGTGGCCCGCTCGTTGACCACCGGGGGGACGCCGCGGATGTAGTCGAGCTCGAACTTGGCGCGGTGCAGCGTCGCGACCTCGTCGATCGCCGCGTGCACCAGGTCGGGCGCGATCCGCCAGGCGGGCAGGTCCAGGCAGCGGATGGTGCCGGACAGCTCGGCGTGCTGCGGGATGACGTTGGGGGCGTGGCCCGCCTCCAGCCGTCCCCAGGTCAGGGCGAGTCCGGCGCGGGTGTCCACGCGGCGGGAGAGCACCGCCGGGACCTCGGTGACGATCTTGGCCGCCGCCGTGACCAGGTCGGTGGTCAGGTGCGGGCGCGCGGTGTGGCCGCCGGGGCCGTCGAGGGAGAGCTCCAGCCGGTCGCAGGCGGAGGTGATGGGTCCGGCGCGCAGGCCGACGCGCCCGGCCTCGACCTTGGGGTCGCAGTGGACGGCGACGATCCGGCCCACCCCCTCCAGCACCCCGGCCTCGATGGCGTCGGTCGCGCCGCCCGGCAGCACCTCCTCGGCGGGCTGGAACAGCAGCCGCACCGAGTGCGGCAGTTCGCCCCGGCGCGCCAGGCCGGCCAGGACGAGCCCGGCACCGAGCACGGCGGTGGTGTGCACGTCGTGGCCGCAGGCGTGCGCCCGGCCGGGGACCGTCGAGCGGTACGGGACGGTCTTGGTATCGGGGATGGGGAGCGCGTCGATGTCGGCGCGCAGCGCCAGCATCGGGCGCACACCGCGCTTGGCGTCCGCCCCGCCGGGGTGGATGTCGCAGATCAGTCCCGTGCCGCCGGGGAGCACCCGGGGGGCGAGCCCGGCCTTCTCCAGCCGCTCCCGGATGGCGGCGGTGGTCCGGAACTCCTGGTGGCCCAGCTCGGGGTGCATGTGCAGGTCCCGGCGGAAGGCGATGAGCTCGGCACGGAGGGCCTCCGGCAGGGCGCCGGGCAGCGGCGTCTCACCGGTGGTCCGGATACTGGACTCTGGCGACAACAACTGGCTCACCCTGTCGAGGGTAAGCCCAGGTGACAGCCGTGTGCAGAGAGAACGGTGAAAGTTCACCCTCCGTAGAGGAGAAAAAACGAATCAGCGGTCGCATACGGCCTGGTGCGGATGGGTATGACCTCCGATTCCGCTCGACCCGCTCTCCAGTCCGGCATCTGGGACGGGGGCGCGTTCACGAGGCGGGCGGGGCCGACGGCAGCCGCCGCACCCCCCGCGCGGTGCCGGTGACACCCGAGAGGAACCCCCGGGCGCGCGGTGAGGCGCCCTCCGTCAGCCATGCCGGGTCCACGTCGCAGACCGCGACCGTCACCCCGGTGCCGGCCAGGGCCAGCGGGAGGGTGTGGACGACGGTGGAGGGGAAGCTCACGATGGTGCGGCCGATGGGGCCGCGGCGGGCCACCAGTTCCAGCGGGAGGTCCGGCCGTACGATCTCCAGCCCCGTCCCGGCCGCTATCCGGTGCAGCTTGTCCGCGCTCTCGCGGCGGTGGGCGAAGTAGCGGGTGGCGCCGTGCTCCCGGGTCAGGGAGGCGACGGCCTCCAGATAGCGTTCGGGGTCCACCACACCGGTCTCGACCAGCGAGGTGCCGACCAGGTCGGTGCCGCCGGTGAGCGCGGGCGGGCCGAAGCGGGCGCGGGTCCAGGCGAAGTCGTTGCGGGTGACCGACACATGTTCGGGCGCCTCGACCGGCATCGAGCTGAACACCTCGACCCGCCGGCGCGCCGACGGCGTCATCCGGCGGCGGGCGGAGGCGGAGACAGGCGCGAAGAGCGCGGCGCGCGCTCCCCCCGCACCCTTGCGGTGCCACCGCACCAGGCGCTCGCCGCGGGCGAGCTGGGTGACGAACTCCATGGTGGCCGTCCCGTCGTCGACCACCACCACACCTCCCGGGCCCCCCGGTGCGGCCGGTCCCCCCGGTGCGGCCCCCTCGGTGCGGGCGAGGGAGAGCAGCAGCTGCACGTACCGCGAGAACGGATCGCCCACCACGATCCGCGCGGCGCGGCGCAGCGGGCCCAGCAGGGAGGCGACCGTCCGCAGCGGCGCGCCCGCGCCGCCGCGCGCCTCCTCCCAGCGGACCGCGATCCCCTCGTCGCGCGCCAGCTCGGCCATCCGCCGCAGCTGGCCGCGCGTCATCGCCTCCCGCGGCGGCAGGACGACCACGGTGAGGTCGCCGCCCCCCTCCTCCGCGCCCCCTGCGGTGTGGGCCCACTCCAGGACGTTGAGGAGCTGCACCGGGCTCTCGACGAAGGCGAGGGTGCCCGAGCGGCGCCCGGGACGGCCGGTACGCCCCGGATGACCGGTGCGTACCGGACGGCCGGTACGCCCGGGACGGCCGGCGCCTCCGGGGAGGCGGCCAGGACGCGCCCCCCGACGCGCCTCGGCCGTGCCCGGCGTGCCCGGCCTCCGGGCCGGCTGCGGCGGGACCCCGCCCGGGGTCCCGCCGGGGACTGCGCCTGCGCTCACCTTGGATCGCCCCGTCAGCCCGTCGATCCCGTCAGACCGCTGCCGGCTCGCGGCCGGCGGCGGCCTCCTCGGACTCGGCCACGACGCCCTTGACCCGGCGCAGCTTCTTCATCGGCCCGATCTCGCTGTCGTAGACCTTCTTCACGCCGTCACCGAGGGACTCCTCGATGGTGCGGATGTCGCGCACCAGGCGCTGCAGGCCCTGCGGCTCGACGGAGGCGGCCTGGTCGGAGCCCCACATCGCGCGGTCCAGGGTGATGTGGCGCTCGACGAAGGCGGCGCCCAGCGCGACGGCGGCCAGCGTGGTCTGCAGGCCCGTCTCGTGGCCGGAGTAGCCGATCGGCACGTTGGGGTACTCGGCCTGCAGGGTGTGGATCATCCGCAGGTTGAGCTCCTCGGCCTTGGCCGGGTAGGTGCTGGTGGCGTGGCAGAGCACGATGTTCTCGCTGCCCAGCACCTCCACCGCGTGCCGGATCTGCTTCGGCGTGGACATGCCGGTGGAGAGGATGACGGTGCGGCCGGTGGCGCGCATGGCGCGCAGCAGCTCGTCGTCGGTCAGGGAGGCGGAGGCGACCTTGTAGCAGGGCACGTCGAACTTCTCCAGGAAGGCGACGGACTCCACGTCCCACGGGGAGGCGAACCAGTCGATCCCCTTCTTCTTGCAGTAGGCGTCGATGGCCCGGTAGCCCTCCTCGTCGAACTCGACGCGGTGGCGGTAGTCGATGTAGGTCATCCGGCCCCAGGGGGTGTCGCGCTCGATCTCCCACTGGTCGCGCGGGGTGCAGACCTCCGGGGTGCGCTTCTGGAACTTCACGGCGTCGCAGCCGGCGTCGGCGGCGGCGTCGATCAGGGCGAACGCGTTCTCCAGCTCGCCGTTGTGGTTGATGCCGATCTCGCCGGTGACGTAGACCGGGTGGCCCGGGCCCACGGTCTTGGCGCCGAGGGTACGGAGGCGGGGGCTGGTCATGCTCAAGACAGTTCCTTTCCGAGGATCCACGAGGCGATCTCGCGGATCGCACCGGCCCCTCCGGGAGTGGAGGTGACCGCGCGGGCTGCGCCGCGTACGACGTCGTGGGCACTGGCCACGGCGACGGGCCAGCCGACCAGGCCGAAGCACGGCAGGTCGTTGACGTCGTTTCCGACGTAGAGCACGCGCTCCGGCGCGATGCCCTGCTCCTCGCACCACTGCTTGAGGGCGAGGTCCTTCCGGTCGACGCCGTGGAGCACGGGGATCCGCAGCTTGCGGGCCCGTGCGGCGACCACCGGGTTCTCCTCCGTGGACAGGATCAGCAGCGGCAGTCCGGCGCGGCGCAGGGCGGCGATGCCGAGCCCGTCGCCGCGGTGGACCGCGACCGTCTCCCGTCCGTCGGAGTCGACGTACACCCGGTCGTCGGTCTGGGTGCCGTCGAAGTCGAGTACGACCGCGTCGACGTCGTCGCGGGCCGGAAGCGCGCCGGGGCGCCCGTCCGTCCCGCCGTCGAGCAGCGGTGCGAGTGCGCGGGCGCGGGCGAGGTCGTGCGGGTCGTCGACCTCCAGCACGCGCGCCGGGTCGGTGCGCACCAGTTCGGTGCGGCCGAAGAAGCGGTGCCCGGCCTCGCGGAAGCCGTCGGCGCGCATCGCGTACGCGGCGCCGGTCTCCAGCAGGTCCTGCGGCCGGTCCTGGCGGCGCGGGCGGTACGCCTTGTCGTGGTTGACGCCGTTCCCGCCGTCCGCGGCGCCTTCGGAGTCCCCGCCGAGGTCCCCGGCGGCCCCGTCGCGCCAGACGAAGCCGTGGAAGGGGGCGACGGTCAGCGCGCTGTCGGCGCCGCCGGCCACCGCGGCGGCCACGCCCTCGACGTCCTCGCGGGTGAGGAAGGGGCTGGTGCACTGCACCAGCAGCACCACCTCGGCCGCCCGCCCGTGCCGCTCGGCGTGGACGTCCATGGCGTGCAGGACGGCGGCCTCGCTGGTGGCGGTGTCGCCCGCGATGCCGGCGGGCCGCCGCACCACCTCGGCGCCCGCGCCGCGGGCGGCCTCGGCGATGGCCTCGTCGTCGGTGGAGACGACCGTGTGCGTCACGCCCCGCGCCGCCAGGCACTCCCGTACCGCGCGCACCACCAGCGGCACTCCCCCGACGGTGGCGAGGTTCTTCGCGGGCACGCCCTTGGATCCGCCGCGAGCGGGGATCACGGCGAGGACTGCGGGACTGTTCGGGGACACGGGAGGGGCTCCTTGCCGGTCTGCGGTCTGAGGGGTGTCGGACGCGGTCACAGCTCCCCCATCCGGCGGATGACCGGCGCCACGCGCTGGACGCCGTGGCGGTACGCCCCGCGCGCCGCGTCCCGCACGGCCGCCCGGACGGCCCGGCGCAGCCCGGAGGCGGGCCGGCCGGCCCGCGCGCCCGGCCGGGGCGCGCCCGAGGGGTCGAGCCCGTGGCGGTCGAGGATGCCGGGGAGGTAACCGGGGGCGGTGGCGAGCGTGTAGTAGGGGGCGACCGGCGGCAGGGCGGGGCGGGCCAGGAGCTCTGCG
Organism: Streptomyces mangrovi; assembly: GCF_900114215.1. Classification (GTDB taxonomy): domain Bacteria; phylum Actinomycetota; class Actinomycetes; order Streptomycetales; family Streptomycetaceae; genus Streptomyces; species Streptomyces barkulensis. The sequence continues at coordinate 62,642 of NZ_FOSG01000015.1, forward strand.
ACACGCTCGCGGGCGGCGTCGAAGGCCGCCTCGTAGGAGCCGTCGGCGACGACGCCCTGCCGGGCCGTCCACGCCGGGTCGGCCTTCGGCAGCAGCCCGGAGTCGAGCCGGTCCCAGGAGGTCAGGCAGCCCGAGCCGACGAAGTGGTGGTTGCCCAGCGCCTCGCGGACGCCGAGGTCGGTGAGGATCGCGGTGGGGATGCCCCGGTGCAGCGACTCCAGGGCGGCGGTGGAGCTGACGGTGACCAGCAGGTCGGTGCGGTCCAGTACCTCGCCCATGTGGCCGTAGACCAGGCGGCAGTTGTCCGGCAGTCCGCCGGGGATCCGCGCCGCGAGCTTCTGGTAGGGCTGCTCCTCGATGTGCGTGGTGTGCTCGCCCGGCCTGCTGCGCAGCTTCACCAGCACCTCGCGGTCGGGGTGGCGGCGGGCGTGCCCGGCGGCGCGGCGCAGCAGGTACTCGCGGTCGGCGCGGGAGGCGGGGACGGAGGGCTGGACGGCGAAGACGACCGTGTACGGCCGCTCGTCGGACTCCCGGTACGGCTCGCCCCCCAGGAAGGGCAGCGCGCACTCCACGACGGCGCCGGCGTCCGCGCCGACCCCCTCGTAGACCGTGCGGAAGCGCTCGGCGTCGTGGGCGGAGTTGGCCAGGACGACGTCCGCGCCGTGCCGCAGCAGCAGCCCGTCGGCGAGCTTCTCGTAGACGACGCCGACGTAGCCGGTGACGGTGACCGGACGGCGCCCGCTTCCCTCCAGGCGGTGGGACAGCCCGTGCAGCATCGCCTGGACGGTGCCGCCGACGCAGGAGAGCACCACCACGTCGTAGGTGTCGCGGTCGGCCTGCCCCAGGAACTGTTCGGCCGTCACCTCGCGCAGCGAGGCGGCGCGCACGCCCACCTCGTCGAGCTGGCGGGCGGTCGGGGTGGCCCGGCCGCGCAGCAGCAGTCCATCGATGCGCGCGCCGGGGACGATGCGGTGCGCGGTGAGCGCACCCCATTTCCAGCGGGTGTCGGAATCGGCGAGGACGGCAATGCGCGTGGTGTTGTCCGGAGCGCTGTCCGGGGAATCCGAAGCGGTACGTGATGGCACGTCGAAGACGCTAGAAAGACATTCCGATTCTCGGCCCAACGCGAACACAACAGACGGTTAACAGCACACCGACGGAAGGCCAACCAGCCTTCCGGAAAGCGGGGTTCACCGTTCCGCCACCGCGATTTCACCCGCCCGTACACCGCTGGACAGCGCCGATGACGATCGGACCCCTAACCTCTCCGGAGTGGTCAAGCTCTCCGTCATCGTGCCGTTCCGCAATGTTCGGCCGTACGCCCCCGACACCCTCCGGAGTCTGCGCGCCAACTCGGCGGACTTCGGAAAGGGGGACATCGAATTCATTCTGGTCGACGACTTCTCCACCGACGGCACCTCGGAACTCCTGGAACGCGCGGAAAAGGAAATCCCCGGATCGGTCGTCGTGCGCCACCGGACGCAGGGCGGTGTGGCCCGCGCCCGCAACACCGGCCTGGACGCCGCGCGCGGACGGTACGTCGCCTTCCTCGACGGCGACGACTGGGCCGCCCCCGGCCACTACCGCGAACTGCTCGCCGCCGCCGAGGCGCTGGGCTGCGACTTCCTGCGCACCGACCATGTGCGCAGCACCGGCCGCCGGCGCACCCTGGCCCGGGCGCCCGAGGGCCGCCGGGGCACCGTGCTGAACCCGCGCGACGCCATCCTCCCCGCACACCGCACCACCGCCGTCGACTACGCCTACGCCTGGGCCGGCGTCTACCACCGGCGGCTGCTCGACTCCGGCCTCCTGCGTTTCGACGACGGTCTGCACACCGCCGAGGACCGGCCCTGGATCTGGCGGCTGCACCGCGAGGCGGCGTCCTTCGCCGTGGTCGGCCTGACCGGCGTCTTCTACCGGCGCGGGGTGGCCACCTCGCTCACCCGGATCGGCGACGAGCGGCAGCTCGACTTCCTGCGCGCCTACGACCTGCTGGTGGAGGAGACCTCCCGGGACCGGGAGGCCGCCGCGCTGCTGCCGAAGGCCGTGCGCACCTACTGCGCGGTCATCCACCACCATCTGACCGGCGACCGCTTCGAGCCGCGGCTGCGCCGCACGCTGCGCGCCCGCTGCGCGGCGGCCCTGCGCCGGATGCCCGGCGATCTGGTGTCGCAGGCACTGGACTCCATGGACGCCGAGCGCGCCGCGCCGCTGCGCCGGCTGCGCCACCGCCCCTCCGTGTCCTCCGCCGTGTCCTCCGCCGTGCCGCCCGCCGCGTCCCCGGCGGAGGCCGCCCGATGACCGCGACCCGCCGGAACACCTCCCCGGTGCGGCTGCTGGTGGCCTCCACCCCGCACGGCGCGGCGCTGCTGGCCGCCGCGGCGGACGCGGGCCTGCTGGGGACGGTCCGCGAGCGGCTGCTGCTGGTCGCGAACACCGCCCCGGTCCCCGAGACCGCCCCCGCCCCGGACGCCCTGCCCGGCTTCCGGCCGCTGCGCGACCGCTTCGGCCGGGTGCTGTCCTGGAACGCCGCCCTCGCCCCGCTTCACCCCGCCGCCTGGGCGCCGCGCCCTGACGACGCGCCCCTGTGGGAGAGGCAGCTGCGCTCCCTGTGGGGCCTGGGCGACGCGGCGGTCGAGCTGGTGGTTGAGCGCGTCGAGGCAGGTCCGGGGCAGGCGCTGGCTCGGATCTTCCCCGACGCCCCTCTGACGGTGTACGCCACCGGGCTGTCGGCCTACGGGCCCACCCCCGGCAGGCTGGACCCACTGGTGGGCACCCGGGTGCGGCGGCTGCTCCACCCCGGCCTGGCGCCCGGGCTGCGGCCGCTGCTGCTGGCGGAGTTCGGCGTCGCGGCCGAGGCGGTGCCCGGCGAGGCCCTGCGGGCCGTCGCCGCCCGGGCGGCGCGGGAACTGCCGGACCCGGGCGCGCCCGAGGGGGCGGTGGTGCTGCTCGGACAGGACCCGCACGCTCCCGGCGCGCTCCCTCCCGGTGAGGAGGAGCGGGTGTACGGGCGGCTGCTGCGCGGTCTGCGGGAGGCCGGCCACCGCGCGGTGGTCCTCGCGCCCCATCCCGCCGACCCCGCGCACCGGGTGCCGGGGATCGCGCGGCGGGCCGCGGAGCTGGGCCTGGAGCTGTACGAACCGCGGGGCGCGCAGCCGGTGGAGGCGCTGTACGAGCGGCTGCGCCCGGCGCTGGTGACCGGTCGCTCCTTCGGGGCGCTGCTGGCCGCGAGCACGGTCCACGGTCTGCCCGCCTCCCACGGCGGTACGGCCGTCCACTCCTCCGGCGCGGGCGCGTACGAGGGGGGCGGGCCGGTCGCGGCGGTGATCGCGGACGCGCTGCTGCCGGGCGAGGCCTGTCCCGCCGGCCCGGCCGGCGCCGCCGAGCTCTCCGATCCCGCCGAGCTCTCCGAACTGGCCCGGCTGGTGCGGGCGGTGGCGTTCTGCGCGCAGCCGCGGGTCAACCCGGGGCTGCGCGGCGAGACCGAGCGCTTCCTGGCCGCCCATCCCGAGGAGCGTGTGCGGCGCTGGTTCCCGCGCCGGCTGCTGGCCTCCCTCGCCCTGCCCGGCGGCCTCCCCGCCGGGCTGGGGCCGGTCGTCCGCAGTCCGGCGGTGCGGCGCGCGGCGCGGCGGGCCCGCGCGCTGGGGCGGAGGGCGCGCCGGTGAGCGGGCCGCGTGGGTACGCGTACGGCCGGGGCCGCCTGTGCCGTTCGTCACAGCCGCACGGCCGCCCGGACCCCGGCGGGCCCATCACCGCAGGGTGGACGGTGTGTTGGGCACGGCTGGGCCACCGGTGCGCGGCCGCGGGGTGATCTGCGTCTCTGTTTAAACGGCGCGGGCCCCCTCATGCTGGAGATCCGCGACGCCCATTCGCGGCGATCACGGACACAGGCACACCAAAGGCGCACCGGCGCCCCGCACACCGGCGCGCCACGAGGCGAGACGAGGGGACCACCATGGGCCACACGACGGCGGCGACCATCCCGGCACTCCGGCTCCGTACCGGCGGCCCCTCCGAGGAGGACCGCGAGAAGCTGGTCGAGCAGGCGCTCGGCTGGACGCTCACCGTGCTGGTCTCCGTGATCGTCACCGGGCTCGGCCTGCTCTGACGCCCCCAGCGCGCGCACCGCGCACACGGGGACGTCCCCGGCGGTCTTCCGCCGGGGACGTCCCCGTGTCGGCGCGGTGCTCAGAAGGCGTCGGTGGGGACGTAGGCGCCCCACACCTCCCGCAGGGTGTTGCAGACCTCGCCGACGGTGGCGCGGGCCCGCAGCGCCTCCTTCATCGGGTAGAGCACGTTGTCGCTGCCCTCGGCCGCCTTGCGCAGTTCGGCCAGTGCCCCGTCCACGGCCTGCTGGTCGCGCTCGGCGCGCAGCCGCGCCAGCCGCTCGGCCTGCTGGGCCTCGATGGCCGGGTCCACCCTCAGCGGCTCGTACGGTTCCTCCTCGTCGAGCTGGAACCGGTTGACGCCGACGACGACGCGCTCGCCGGAGTCGGTCTCCTGGGCGATGGCGTACGCGCTGCGCTCGATCTCGCCCTTCTGGTAGCCGTGTTCGATGGCGTTGACCGCGCCGCCCAGCTCCTCGACCTTGCCCATCAGCTCCAGCGCGGCGGCCTCGACCTCGTCGGTCATCGACTCCACCACGTACGACCCGGCGAAGGGGTCGACGGTGGCGGTCACGTCCGTCTCGTAGGCCAGCACCTGCTGGGTGCGCAGCGCCAGGCGGGCGGACTTGTCGGTGGGCAGCGCGATGGCCTCGTCGTAGGAGTTGGTGTGCAGCGACTGGGTGCCGCCCAGCACCGCGCCCAGGCCCTGGACGGCCACGCGCACCAGGTTCACCTCGGGCTGCTGCGCGGTGAGCTGCACGCCCGCGGTCTGGGTGTGGAAGCGCAGCATCATCGACTTGGGGTTCTTGGCCCCGAACTCCTCCTTCATCACCCGCGCCCAGATCCGGCGGGCGGCGCGGAACTTGGCCACCTCCTCCAGGATCGTGGTGCGCGCGACGAAGAAGAACGACAGCCTGGGGGCGAAGTCGTCCACGTCCATCCCGGCCGCCACCGCCGTGCGCACGTACTCGATGCCGTCGGCGAGGGTGAAGGCGATCTCCTGCGCGGGCGTCGCCCCGGCCTCGGCCATGTGGTAGCCGGAGATGGAGATGGTGTTCCAGCGCGGGATCTCGGCCCGGCAGTACTTGAAGATGTCCGCGATCAGCCGCAGCGAGGGCTTGGGCGGGAAGATGTAGGTGCCGCGGGCGATGTACTCCTTGAGCACGTCGTTCTGGATGGTGCCCGTCAGCTTCCGCGAGGGCACGCCCTGCTCCTCGGCCACCAGCTGGTAGAGCAGCAGCAGCACGGCGGCGGGGGCGTTGATGGTCATCGAGGTGGAGACCTCGCCCAGCGGGATGCCGTCGAACAGCACCCGCATGTCGTCGATCGAGTCGATCGCCACGCCGACCTTGCCGACCTCGCCGTGCGCGATGGGGGCGTCGGAGTCGTGGCCCATCTGGGTCGGCAGGTCGAAGGCGACCGACAGGCCCATGGTGCCGTTGGCGATCAGCTGCTTGTAGCGGGCGTTGGACTCCACCGCCGTGCCGAAGCCGGCGTACTGGCGCATCGTCCACGGCCGCCCGGTGTACATCGTCGGGTACACGCCCCGCGTGTACGGGTACGAACCGGGCTCGCCCAGCTTCGTCTCCGGGTCCCAGTCCCGGAGCGATTCGGGTCCGTAGACCGGCTCGATCGGCAGCCCGCTCTCGCTGAGCCGGTCCTTGCCGGTCCCGCGGCCAGTCTCGCGTGCCATGTTCGGTGCCTCCCGCTTCGTCGCCCTGTCCGATACGGACTGTAGCGATCGGCGGGAGAGCGGTGGGAGAGCCACAGCCTGGGACCTTGCTCACAAACGAGCGGGGTGGTGCGCGGAAGGGCCCGCGCGGGCGCCGCGCGCGGAACCGCCGGGGGGGTGGTCCGGCGTCCCCGGTTCGGGCAGTCTGACTGCCGGGAATCCACACAGGTGGGGAAAACCGGTGAAGGTCCGGCTGATTGGAGGGGTTTCGATGTCCTGGGGGGAATCCGTGCGGCGCGGGCCGGCGGGCCGTGCCGCGCTCGCCGCGGCGGCCGCGGTGCTGCTGGGGGCGGGGTGCACGGCGCAGCAGACGGATACTCGGCTCCAGTCGCCCGCGGCGGCCACGGCGTCGCCGCCCGCACCGTCCGTGACGCGGAGCACACCCGCGCCCGATCCGACGCCCACGCCGACGCCGTCGGCGGGCGAGGAGGGGGAACGGCCCGCCTCGGCGCCGCCCGGTACTCCGCCGGTGTCCGCCTCACGGCCCCCGGCGCCGCCCGGCACGCCGTCGGCGTCCACCGCGCCGCCCGCGCCGGCGCCGATGATGCGGGAGGGCGCGCGGGGCGAGAGGGTCCGTGAACTCCAGGCGCGGCTGCGCCAGGCCGGGCACTTCGACCTCAACCCGACCGGCTACTACGGCCCGGTCACCACCGCGTCCGTGTCCGCCTTCCAGAAACGGCGGGGTCTGACGGCGGACGGCCGGGTCACCCGGGCCACCTGGAACGATCTGACGGCGCGGACGAGGAAGCCCACGCGGGCGGAGCTGTACCCGCCCACCACCCGTCCGGTGTCCGACCCCGATCCCAGGTGCCTGACGGGCCGGGCGCTGTGCATCAGCAAGGAGAGCCGGACGCTGGCCTGGATGATCGACGGGAAGATCGTCTCCGCCATGGACGTGCGCTTCGGCTCGGAGCTCACCCCGACCCGCGAGGGCGAGTTCGGCGTCACCTTCAAGAGCCGGGACCACCACTCCACGCTCTACGACACCCCGATGCCGTACGCGATGTTCTTCAGCGGCGGCCAGGCGGTGCACTACTCCGCGGACTTCGCCGCCAACGGCTACAACGGAGCCTCGCACGGCTGTGTCAACGTACGGGACAGGAAGAAGGTCGCCGCGCTCTTCGAGCAGGTGAGGGTGGGCGAGAAGGTGATCGTCTACTGACGTCCCCGGCGCCCTTGAGGAGCGGGGCGCGGGCCGGTGTGAACCGGAGTGAAGAGGCGCGGGCGGGGCCGGGGGAACGTGCCCCGCCCGCGCTACGCGCATCCCGCAGGTACGGGGGGAACCTTGGGTGGCGCGCTCGCCGATGACCAGTCGGCTTGTTCTGTACTGCGTCCGCGGGCCGAAAAGTGTCACACCCGCCGGGCGGCGGGCTTCGGTGAGGCCGGTCACACGACCGTCGGCGCGTGTTCCCGGGGGCCGGTCCGGCCGGGGTCAGGAGGCGGGACCGGCCGTCGCGGCGCCCCCGGAGGGGGCCGGAGCCTCCGGGAGCCGTCCGGGGCCGGCGGGATCGTCGGGAGCCGCGGGGTCGGTCGTCCCGTTCCCGGCGGGGAAGGCCTCGCCGTCCTCCTCGTCGGGCAGTGTGTCGCCGATCTCCTCGGGGATGGCGTCCCCGCCCTCGGTGCCGTCCCCGGTGCCGCCCTGACCGCCGTCCGTGGCGGGGCGCTCGAAGTCACCCGTGCCGGAGGAACCGCCCGACGACCCGCCGGAGGAACCACCGGACGACCCGCCCGAGGCGGACCCGTCACCCGTACCGCTGCCGGCGCCTCCGGCCGCCGCACCGGACCGACCGCAGTAGCCGTCCACCTTCTCCGGACCTCCCGCGGCCCGCTCCAGTTCGGCGCGTTCACTCCGGTCCAGCTCACCGCCCAGCAACTCCTCGCACAGTTCCCGCAGACGCGCTTGCGCCTGAGGCTGCCCGGAACCGGCGTCCCCGGCCCGGTCGTCCGCGCCGTCCCTCCCCGGGGTCGGTGAGCCGCTCTCGGCCGGCCGCCCGCCGGGGCCGGTGCCGGCCGGATCGCCGTAGCCCGGGACTCCCTGGCCGCCGCGCTCCTCGTCCTCTCCTCCGCCGTGCTCCCGTCCGCCGTCTCTCTCCGGCCGGCCGGAGAGGGAGCCGGCGGTGCCGGCGGGCGGCGGGAGGAGTCCGTCCGGTCCGGCGGACACGCTCGCCGACGGGACGGGCGAGCCGTTCCCTCCCCCGAACGGCGCGGGCAGCACTCCGCTGCCGGCCGCGATGGCGACCCCGCCGAGCACCCCGCCGAGCGCCAGCCCGGCGATACCCATCCGCAGGGGGCGGCCGAGCGACCGCAGCCGGCCCCGGCGCCCGGCGGCACCGGCCCCGGCTCCGCTCCCGGGCCGTGCGCGGGCTGCCCGGAAGGCCGCCAGCGCGGCGGCCTCCCCGGGCAGCTCACCGTCGTCACGCGCGCCGGAGGCGGCGGCGCGACCTGCTGTGGCGGCAGCGGTCGCGGGGACGGCGGCGAGTCTGTCGAGGGCCTCGGCCAGCGCCGACGCACCCGCTTCGCCCGCAAACGGCGAGGGGTGGGCCGACCGTCCGCGCAGCAGGCGCTCCGCGGTCTCCTCGTCCAGCCAGCTGTACCGGTCGTCGGCCCTCACGTTTCCCTCAGCGTCCGTCTGGCCTTTTCCGTCACACTCCGTGCGGTTCCGGCCCTGGGTGCGGGCACCCCGTCACCGGCCCCTTCCTCCCCCTCCAGCAGTTCCGCCAGCTTCCGCAGACCCCGGTGCGCGGCGGTGCGCACCGCGCCCGGCCTCTTGCCCAGCACCTGCGCGGCCCCCTTGGCGTCGAGGCCGACGACGACCCTGAGCACGACGGCCTCGGCCTGGTCGCGCGGCAGCCGGGAGATCAGGGCCATGGTGTGCCCGGTGCCGATCGACTCCAGGGCCTCGTCGAAGGTGTCGGATCCGGCGGGCAGCACCGCCAGTTCGTTGTCGTCGTCGACCGGGCTGGAGACGGGCCGCCGCCCCCGCGCCCGGATGTGGTCGAGCGCGCGGTTGCGGGCGATCCGCGCCGTCCAGCCGCGGAAGCGGTCGGCGTCCCCGTCGAACCGGTCGATGTCCCGGGCGATCTGCAGCCACGCCTCGGAGGCGACGTCCTCCGCGTCCGCGTCCGGGACCAGCGTCCGCACGTATCCCAGCAGGCGGGGATGCACGGCGCGGTAGACGGTGCGGAAGGCGCATTCGTCCCCCTCACGCGCCGCCCGCACCGCTGCGGTGAGTTCCGCGTCTTCCCCCTGCACGCCTTAGTCCTGCCCCACTTCGCGATGTAGCGCTCTCCCGCGCCCCTGGCCGAGCGCGGTCCCGCCGTGATGCTTCGATCTGCGTCGATGCGAAGCAGAACGCTACGACCTAGTGTGCGCTCCCGTCCATGCGGACGGGGCGGTAGTTACCGAGTTGAAGGCGGCGGGAAGGGCGCGGGGACGGGCGGCGAAGACGGGGCGGAGGAATTGTGGGAGGGGAGGAGAGCGGGGGAGTAACAGTTTTCGGCCTCCCGGCGCTGATGGGTTTGACGGACCTCGCTCGGCGCGGCGGTCCGTACTCGACGGCGGCCGGGGTCTCTCCTGTGGGGGGTGGCGACCCCGGCCGTCTTCGCATTCCCGGCCCGGTCGCGGGCCCGCCCTGTAACGGTTGAGTACCCGCCTCTGCCCCGGAGTGACGTTTCCTCTACGGTGAGCGCCTACCGAAGTGCCCCGTGACGGACGCGGGGCGAGCGAGTCTTTGGACGATCGATCCAGACGACAAGGGGCGGGACTTGAGTCCGCGAAGAACACGAGCGCGCAGAACATTGAGTCTGAAGAGGCGGACCTGGCTGACCCTGGGGGCCGTCGCGGTGGGCGGAGCCGGTGTGGTGACCGTCGCCGTGGCCAATCCGCCCGAGGACAAGGGGAACTCCGTGGCCGCGTCGCCGGTCAGGGTGTACTCCGTGAGCCTGAAGACCAGGGGCGAGGGGCACAGCGGTGTGACCCGCCGCGACACCAAGCCGTTCAGCCTGTTGGGCATCTCCTGGCCCCGGGCGACCGCGGAGATCGGCGGCCGGGCCGAGGTGCGCACCCGCGACATCGAGACCGGCCGGTGGACGCCGTGGCAGGAACTGGATCTGGACATCCACGTCCCCGAGGGCGAGGAGGGCCGGGAGGCCACGGCCCGCGGCGCGACCGCGCCCCGCTGGGTCGGCCCCTCCGACGGCGTCGAGGCCCGGGTGGTCTCCGCCGACGGGCAGGCCAGTGACGAGTTCCCCGCCGGGATGCGGCTGGATCTGGTCGACCCGGGTGTGACACCGCGCGAGGCGAAGGAGGCGAACACGGCCGACCTCGGCCCGGCGGCCTTCGAGACGGCCGTGGACACGGGCATGCGGCCCGCCGCCTACGTCGCCGAGGACCCGGCGCCCACCGCCACCGCGAGCGACCCGGCGGACGGCGCCTCGGCGTCACCCGCCGAGCCGGAGCCCACGGGGACGGAGTCCACCGCCGCGGGCACCACCGAGCCCACTCCCACCGGGACCGAGCCCACCGGGCCGGGCGCCTCCGAAAGCCCGACGGCCGACCCGTCGCCGACCCCGACCGTGCCGACCGCACCCGAGTCCACGGTCACCCGGCCGCCGATCGTCCCGCGCGCCGCCTGGGGCGCCGACGAGTCCATGGTCGAGGAGCCGTCGGCGTACCTGGAGGACGGCATCCAGGCGGCCTTCGTCCACCACACGGCGCTCGAGGACATCAACTACACCTGTTCCGACTCGGCCGCGATCGTGCGCTCGCTGATGACGTTCCACGTCAAGAGCAACGGCTGGAACGACCTGGGCTACAACTTCCTGGTCGACAAGTGCGGCACGATCTTCGAGGGCCGGCACGGCGGCGCCGACCTGCCCGTGGTGGGCGCGCACACCTACGGCTTCAACAGCTACTCCACCGGCATCGCGGTGATCGGCAACTACGCCGCGGGCGACGTGCCCACCCCCGACGTGACCGGCGCCGTCGCCAGGATCGCCGCCTGGAAGCTCGGCCAGTACGGCGTGGACCCCACCGGCAGGGTGACACTCACCGCCATGGGGAACACCGGCGTGTGGGAGGAGGGTGAGCAGGCCACCCTGCGCACCATCTCCGGCCACCGCGACGGCTACAACACCGTGTGCCCGGGCCAGACGCTGTACGAGGAGCTGCCGGAGATCCGGCGCTTCGCCGCGAGCCCGGCCGCGAGCTCCGCGACTCCCACCGCCGACTTCAACCGCGACGGCATGGGCGACATGGCCGTGGGCACCCCCCGCGCCGCCGTGGGCGGCAAGGCCAAGGCCGGCACCGTCAGCGTGGCGCCCGGCGGCGTGGACGGCCCGGTGGCCGCCGCCAGGATCACCCTCTCCCAGTCCAGCCCGGGTGTCCCCGGCGCCTCCGAGACCGGTGACAACTGGGGCGGGGCGGTCGCGTACGGCGACATCAACGGCGACGGGCACGCCGACCTGGCGATCGGCGCGCCCGGCGAGGACGACACGGCGGGCAACGCCGACTCCGGTGCGGTGACCGTCCTGTACGGTCCCGGCTTCACCGAGGCCAAGTGGCTGGACGTGGCCGACGCGGACCGCACCGGCGGGGCCCGGTTCGGCTCGACCGTCGCCGTCGGCGACTTCGACAGCGACGGCACCGCCGACGTCTTCACCGCGTCCGCCGACGGACCGGCCGGCTGGTGGGCGTTCGACGTCGCCGGCGGCACCGTGCGCAAGGGCGCCCTGAAGACCGGCACCACCGGCGCCATCGACTCCCTGGCCTCCACCACCGGCGACTTCAACCGCGACGGCTACGCCGACGTGGTGCTGAACCACCGGGACTCCGGCGGCACCGGCCGGCTCACGCTCCTCAACGGGTCGGCCGACGGCCTGACCTACGTGGGCATGTCGTCCGTCAGGGGCGGCCGTTCGGTCGCCGCGGCCGACATCGACGGCGACGCGTACGCGGACCTGATCGTCGGTCAGCCGTACGCGGCCGAGTCCAGCGGCTTCCGCGGCGGTCAGATCACCGTGCTGCCCGGTTCGCCAAACGGGCCGACCACCACCGGCCGGAAGGTGATCCACCAGGACACCTCCGGTGTTCCGGGAGGCGCCGAGGCCGGGGACGCCATGGGCTGGTCGGTCTCGGCGGGTGACGTCGACGGCGACGGGCACGCCGACGTCCTCGCCGGCCTGCCCTTCGAGGACCTCACCCGCGACGGCGCGAGCCGCAAGAACGCGGGCATGTCGATCCTGCTGTACGGCACCTCCTCGGGGCTGAGCACCTCCGGTGCCCTGAGCCTCCATCAGGACGCCTCCGGTGTCCGCGGGGTCTCCGAGACCGACGACCGGCTCGGTGCGGGCGTCCTGCTCGCCGACATGTCCGGCTGGGGGCGGGCGGACCTGGCCGTCGGCGCTCCGGGGGAGAACTCCTTCGACGGGACGATCCTCCAGTTCGACGCCGGCAGCCGGGGCGTCTCCACCTCGGGCGCCGTCTACTACAGCCGCTCCGACATGGGTACGCCCTCGGGCGCCTGGCTGGGCTATCCGCTGGCTCCCTGAGCGAGCCGGCGGTGCGCCGCCGGTGAACGGCGGTCGCCGAACGGCCGCCGGGCGGCCGCCCGGCGGCCCCGGCAGAGACAGAGGGAGGGGGACCGGACGGGGGACTTCCGTCCGGTCCCTTCCGCCTTCCTCCGGACGGGGCGGGGGTGTTCGCCTTCGCCCCGCACCGGATCCGCACGGGCGCAGCCCGCGTGGAACCGCCGTGTCGACGCGCCGCGCGGGAGCGTGGAAGGATCCCGTCCGTGAGTGATGCGGCGGATGGCGGCGACCGGCTCCACCCTGAGCACCCCGGGGATCTGAACGCTGCGGTTCTCGGTGTGCGGCGGGGCGACGAGGCCGCCTTCCGCGCCGTCTACCGCCGACTCAATCCCGAACTCCTGCGCTACGCGGCCGTCATCGTCGGCCAGGACGCGGAGGACGTCGTGGCCGAGACGTGGTTACAGATAGCCCGGGACGTGCTGCGCTTCGAGGGGGACGGCGCTTCCTTCCGCCGCTTCGCCCTCGCCGTCACACGGAACCGGGCCCGGGACGTCCTGCGTCGCAGGAGGAGGCGGGTACAGGAGATCACCGTACCGACCGACGAGCTGCCCGAGCCGCGCGCGTCCGGCGCCCCCGGCGGGGAGGCCGCCCCGGACACCGCGGAAGTGGCCGGGGCGGAGCTGTCGACACGTGAGATCGTCTCCCTCATCGGCACTCTGCCCGTTTCGCAGGCCGAGGCGGTACTTCTGAGAGTGGTTCTGGACCTGGACACGAAGAGCACGGCCGAGATCCTCGGCAAGCGGCCGGGGGCGGTGGCGATGGCGCTGTCACGCGGTCTGAGGAAACTGGCCCGGATGGTGGAACGGCCCGAGGCAACGGCGGTACGGAGGTGAACGACCCGATGCGGGACGGGGAGGAAGGCGGCACCCCTGTGACCGAGGCCGCGCTGCGCCGTCTGATCGCGGAGGGCTCCCGGTCCGGCCCCGTTCCCCGGGGCTCCGGTGATCCGCCGTCGGACGACGGCCTGCGCGCCCTCGCGGCCGTGCTCGGCGCCGCGGTACCGGCGGTGCCGTCGGCGGGATCCGGTGTGCTCAAGGGCGAGGAGGAGGCCCTGGCCGCCTTCCGGACGGCCCGCGACGAGCGGGCGGCCGACGCCTCTTCGGCGGCGGCCGGCCTGCGGGGCCGCCTCGCCCGGCTGACACGGCGTCTGGGCCGGACGCGTACGGGGGCGCTCGGCGTGGTCGCGGCCGCCGTCCTCGGCAGCGGGGTGGCGGTGGCCTCCGGCGGGGTCCCGTTCCTGCCCGGGGGCGGCCCCGGCGGCGCGCCCGGAGCCTCCCGGGCGCCGGACACCGCCTCCGCTCCTCCCCTCCCCGCGTCCCCGAAGGCCCCCACGACCGGGGAGGCCGGTCCGGCCCGGCCGCACCACGACGGTTTCGGGCCCGGTGCCGTACCGCCCTCCGAGGCGTCGCCGCGGATCGTCGCGCTGTGCCGGGCCCAGCAGCGGGACCACGGCGGTGAGGGCGGCCCGGACGGTGCCGGACTGAGGTCACTGGCCGCCGCCGCGGGCGGACGCGACCGGGTCGACGCGTACTGCGCCGCGGTCCTGGAGGGCCCGGCGGCGCGGCCCTCGCCCGCCGACGGCGGCCGGGGCGACGGGAACGGCGACGGCGGCGGGAACCCGGGCGGGAACGGCGCGACGCCGGACGTCCCGGACCGGACCGACCGGGCCACCGGCGACAACGGCGAGACCGGCAGCGGCCGGGAGAACGCCAACCCCCGGAACCCCGGCAGCGGCAACGGGAACGCCGACGGCGCCCCGGGCATCGGGAACGCCGGCGGCGCCAACGGCCGGGGCGACACCGGCCGGAGCGGCGAGCGCCCCGGCGGCGGCCCCGGCAGCAGCGGGGGAAGCGGCGGCCGGGACGCCGGGAGCCCCGGCAACAGCGGCGGCACCGGCGGCCCGGGCCGCGAAAACGGAGCCGGGGACGGAGCCGGCGGTACCCGGGCCGAAGCCGCGCGGGACCGCGGCGCCCCCGCGGGCCGCCCCGCGCCCGCCCCGCCGGGGGACACCGTCCGCTGACCGCGCCCGGGGCGCTCCGTTCGCCGGGCGGGGCACCCCGTAGGGTCGGGCCATGGATCTCCGACTGCCCAGGCCCCGCGGACGGCTGGTCGCGGCGGCCGCCGCCGTCGCCGTCCTCGTGGGGGGCGGTGTGTGGGCGGCCCTCCCGGACGACGCTCCCGCCGTACGCCACACCGAGCAGAGGCTCACCCTGCCCGCATCGCCGGACGACGGTGGCGGCGGGGACGGCGGGAACGGTGGGGACACCGTCCGGATCGACACCTCCTACTTCACCGCCGGCGACCCCGGCGCCCGCCGCCCCGCGGTCCTGCTGGGCCACGGCTTCGGCGGCAGCAAGGCCGATCTGCGCGGCCGGGCCGAGGAGCTGGCCCGCTCCGGCTACGCGGTGCTGACCTGGTCGGCCCGCGGCTTCGGCGCCTCCACCGGCCGGATCGGGATGAACGACCCCGACCGCGAGGTCGCCGACGTCAGCGCCCTGATCGACTGGCTGGCGAAGCGGCCCGAGGTCCGTCTCGACGGCGAGGGCGATCCCCGGGTGGGCGTGGCGGGCGCCTCCTACGGCGGCGCGGTCTCGCTGCTGGCCGCCGGGTACGACGAACGGGTCGACGCCGTCGCCCCGCGCATCACCTACTGGGACCTGTCCCAGGCCCTCTTCCCGGACGGCGTCTTCAAGGAACTGTGGACCGGGATCTTCTTCACTACCGGCTCCACCGTCGCGGGCAGTGGCGCTCCCACCGCCGGCCCGGTCTCCGAGCGGGCGGGCTGCGGCCGGTTCACCACGGAGCTGTGCGAGATGTACGAGCGGGTCGCCGTCGCCGGGAAACCGGACCGGGAGGCACGCGAGCTGCTGCGCGAGCGCAGTCCGGTGGCGGTCGCCGACCGGATCGACGTACCGGCGCTGATCGTCCAGGGCCGCTCCGACTCCCTCTTCCCGCTCGGCCACGCCGACGCCATGGCGAAGGCGATCCGCGCCAACGGCGCGCCGGTGGCGGTGGAGTGGATCGCGGGCGGCCACGACGGCGGCCCGTCCGAGGACGAGCGGCTGGACGACCGCACCCGCGCCTGGTTCGACCGCCATCTCAGGGACGAGAAGGGGGTGGACACCGGCCCGGCGTTCCGCGTCACCCGCACCGGCGGCATGGACACCACCGACGGCGAGACACGGCTGCGGGCCGCCACCGCCGAGCGCTACCCCGGCCTGTCCTCCGGCGGCCGGACGGTGGAGCTGCGGGGGCGCGAGCAGACCTTCGCCAACCCGGCGGGCGGCGGCCCGCCCGCCGTCTCCGCCGTCCCCGGTCTGAGCGCCGCGGGCGGGGGGCTGTCGGACCTGGGGATCGGCCTGTCGGTGGACTACCCCGGCCAGCACGCCCGCTTCGAGTCGGCCCCGCTGGCCGAGGCCGTCCAGGTCACCGGCGCGCCCTCGGTGCGGGTGAGGGTCGCGTCCACGTCCGGGGAGGCCGTGCTGTTCGCCAAGGTCTACGACGTGGGCCCCGACGGACGCCAGGTGCTGCCCTCCCAGCTCGTGGCGCCGCTGCGGGTCACCGGGGCCGGGGAGGGCCGGGGGGTGGAGGTGCGGCTGCCGGCGATAGACCACCGTTTCGAGGCCGGGCACCGTATGCGGGTGGTGTTCTCCGCCACCGATCTGGCCTACGCGTCGCCGGTCGAGCCCGCCGCCTACACCGTCTCCCTCGCGGAGGACGGGCTGAGCGTGCCGACCGCGCCCGGCCTGGCCGTCGAGGCGGCCGGCACCCCGTGGTGGGTGTGGGGCATGCCGTCGGCCGGCGCGGCCGCGGCGGCGGTGCTGCTGCTGACCGGACGCCGCCGCAGGACCGCGCCGGCCGCATCCGCCGCACCGCCCGCGCCCGCCGAACCCGGCACACCCGGCGCACCCGGCGCCTCCACCGAGCCCGCCGCCGCGCCCGCCGCCGCCCCGCAGGCGGGCCCCGCGCGCGAGGACGTCCCGCTGGAGATCACCGGCCTGTCCAAGCGGTACGCGGGCTCGGCCGACCGCTACGCGGTGCGCGATCTGTCCTTCCGGGTGGAGCGCGGCCAGGTGCTCGGTCTGCTCGGCCCCAACGGCGCGGGCAAGACCACCACTCTGCGGATGCTGATGGGCCTGATCACCCCCGACAGCGGTGGGATCAGGGTCTTCGGCCATGTGATCCGCCCGGGCGCGCCCGTGCTGTCGCGGGTCGGCGCGTTCGTCGAGGGCGCGGGCTTCCTGCCGCATCTGTCGGGCCGCGCCAATCTGGAGCTGTACTGGCGGGCCACCGGCCGTCCCGAGGGGGACGCGCACACCGAGGAGGCGCTGGAGATCGCCGGGCTCGGCGACGCCCTGGAGCGCGCGGTGCGCACCTATTCGCAGGGCATGCGGCAGCGGCTGGCGATCGCCCAGGCCATGCTGGGCCTGCCGGACCTGCTGATCCTGGACGAGCCGACCAACGGCCTGGACCCGCCGCAGATCCGGGAGATGCGGGACGTGATGATCCGCTACGCGGCGGCCGGCCGTACCGTGATCGTCTCCAGCCATCTGCTGGCCGAGGTCGAGCAGACCTGCACGCATCTGGTGGTCATGGACCGCGGCGAGCTGGTGCGGGCGGGTCCGGTGGAGGAGATCACCGGCTCCGGCGACACCGTGCTCGTCGGGGTGCGGGGCCCGGTGCCCCAGGCGCTGCCGGAGAAGGTGGCGGCCCTGCCCGGTGTGGGCTCGGCGGTCGCCGTCGACGAGGGGCTGCTGGTGCGGCTGGACGGCGCCACCACCACGCGGCTGCTGGCCGAGCTCCTGCGGCTGGAGGTGCCGGTGGAGCGCGCCGGGCCGCACCGCCGTCTGGAGGACGCCTTCCTCACCCTGATCGGAGGAGAGTCCCGATGACCGCCACCGCCCCCACTCCCCCTCCCGCACCGGGCCCTCCCGCACCGGGCCCGCCGGGGGCCGACCCGTCGGGCGCGGCGCCCGGCTACCGCCCGCGGCACACCCTGCCGCTGCGGGTGGAGGCGGTGCGCCAGCTGCGGCGCCGCCGCACCCTGGTGACCGGCCTGGTGCTGGCCGCGCTGCCGTTCGTGCTGATCGCGGCCTTCGCGATCGGCGGTGAGCCCGAGCGCGGCGGCCGGCGCATCAACCTGATGGACACCGCCACCGCCTCCGGGCTGAACTTCGCCGCCATGGCGCTGTTCGTCTCGGCCGGTTTCCTGCTGGTGGTGCCGGTGGCGCTGTTCTGCGGCGACACGGTGGCCTCCGAGGCGAGCTGGTCCTCGCTGCGCTATCTGCTGGCAGCCCCCGTGCCGCGCTCAAGACTGCTGCTGAGCAAGCTGGCGGTGGCGCTGGCGTTCAGCGCGGCGGCGATGGCGCTGCTGCCGCTGGTGGCGCTGGCCGCGGGCTCGGCGGCGTACGGCTGGGGTCCGCTGGAGCTGCCCACCGGCGGCACGCTGCCGCGGGACGAGGCGCTGGGCCGGCTGGCGTTGGCGGTGGCGTACGTCTTCGTCGGCCAGCTGGTGACGGCCGGGCTGGCGTTCTGGCTGTCCACGGTCACCGACGCGCCGCTGGGCGCGGTCGGCGGCGCGATCGGGCTGACGATCGTGGGCAACATCCTGGACGCGGTCACGGCGCTGGGCGACTGGCGGGAGCTGCTGCCCGCGCACTGGCAGTTCGCCTGGGCGGACGTCTTCCAGCCGGAGCTGGAGACGGGCGGGATGCTGCGGGGCGCCTCGGTGTCCGTGGCGTACGCGCTGGTGCTGTTCGCGCTGGCCTTCCGCCACTTCCGCACCAAGGACATCGTTTCCTGATCCGTCTCCCGAGCCGTCTCCCGAGCCGCACGGGCCCCCTCCCCTATGTCCTCCCCTACGTCACCCGGTCCGACAGGGCCCGGAAGTCCTCCCACTCCAGGGCGGGCGGGGAGGGGTCCCACAGCTTCTGCGCCACGGCCCGCAGCGGCATGCGCACGCCCCGGGCGACCTCGGCCGTCGTCTGCGCGCCCGACAGGTCGCACCAGACGGCCAGCCTCCCGCCCACCACACGGTCCGGCCCGGTCAGCTCCGCCGGTTCCGGCTCGGTGCCGCGCAGTACCGCCGGGGTCCACTCCTCGTAGATCCGCTCCCCGGTCGGATAGGTGAACTCGTTGGGCTCGCCGAGGACGTAGTAGAGGTACTCGTCGTTGAGGTTGACCACCTCCCAGCCCTCGCGCAGGTACTCCCCGGGTGGCCGGGCGCCGATCTCCTTGCCCGTCCAGTAGGCGACCTGCCTGGGGCGGCTCGGTTCGACGACCCCGCCGGCGTGCTGCCCGTCGTTCCACACCTGCGGTGTGAAGCCCGCCTTCCGCACGGTCTCGGCGCGGTCGTTGAGCCAGGCCGCCGCCAGGTCCCGCACCCGGGCCCGGGGGCCGTGCTCGCGGCGGGCGGTCTCGGCCAGCTCGGGGTAGGCGGCCTCGGGGTCGGAGCGCATCAGTGCCCGGTACTCGTCACCGCCCAGGTGCCAGTAGGGGCCGGGGCCCGTCTGGTCGCGGAAGAGGGGGGCGTACTCACGCAGCAGGTCGTCCACCAGGCGTGCCGAGCGCGGGTCGGAGATGTCGATCGCGCCGGGCGCCGGATCGCCGTCGGCGTCACGGAGCCGGAGTTCGGGGTGGGCGTCGAGCACCGCGCCGAGGTGGCCGGGCGAGTCGATCTCGGGGATGACGGTGATGTGCCGGGAGTTGGCCAGCTCGACGATCCGGCGCAGTTCGTCCTTGGTGAGGTGGGGGTCGGAGACGACCTCGGGGTGGGAGTCGCTCTCCACCCGGAAGGCCTGGTCGTCGGAGAGGTGGAGCTGGAGCTGGTTGAGCTTGAGGTCGCCCATCTCGCGGATGCGGTCCTCGATCCACCGGGCGCTGAAGTGCTTGCGGGCGATGTCGAGCATGAAGCCGCGCTGCGGGCGGTCGGGCCAGTCGCGGATGGTGCCGCGGGGGATCGAGCCGCCGCCGCGGAGGGCCTGCAGGAGGGTGCGGGTGCCGTGGAAGACGCCGGCGTCGGTGCGGCCGGTGACGGTGACCCGGCCGGTGTCGGCCCTCAGCACGTAGCCCTCGCGGCCTCCGTACCCCTTGTCGGAATCGGCGGAGTCCAGTCTCAGCTCGATGTCGCCGGGCCCGGCCGGTCCGCCGGAGTGCTCCACGTCCAGCTCCCCGGCGAGCAGTTCGGCCTCGTCGGCGAGCGGGCCGCCGGGGTCGGCCACGACGCGGGTGCCGGGGGCGGGCTGCCAGCCGATGCCGGGCTCGGGTTCCCACCGGCGTACGGCGGGGACGGTGGCGGGGGCGGCGGGCAGGGTGACGGCCGGTACGTCGGGGGTCCTCCGGGCGCCCTCGCCCGGCTCTCCGCCGCCGTCCCCCGCGCCGTCCGGCAGCACGAGGAGGGTGACGGCCGTGACGGCGGCGGCCGCCCCGGCCACGACCGCGACGGCGGCGGCCTTCCTGCGGGGATTGCGTCTGCGCCTGCGTCCCATGGGGTGACCGTATTGCCCCTTTCCAGTCCTCGCCCGTCAATCATGCGCCCGGAACTCGTCTCGTCCGGGTGAAAGGAATCTTCCCGCCGACCGACTCCTCCCACTTATCGTTACCGTGACGTCATCCTCCGTCACACGTTCAACCCGGCCGCTCCGGCCGCTCCGGCCGCTCCGGCCGACCCCGCCACCCGCACTCCCGTGTCCCGCGACGTCCCTGACGTCTCCCCGCGCCCGAGGAGCCCATGCGCCTGCCCCCTCAGCGAAGCGAGGCAACGCCGCTCCACCGCCTCAACAACGCCTCCCCCGCCGACCTCCGAGGCGCCCTGCTCGCCTGCTGCGGCAGCCGGCGGTGGGCGGAGAGCATCGCCGCCCACCGCCCCTACCCGGACATCGGGGCGCTGCTCGCCGCCGCCGACGAGGCCAGCTACGACCTCACCGACGAGGATCTGGCCGAGGCCCTGACCGGGGAGCCCGCCGCCGGAGCCGGGCCGGGCGGCCCGCTGTACGGCGGGCGGCACATCGCCATCACCGGCCCCGGCGCGCTCGCCGCGCACACCGCCCTGCGCGCCGCCCACGCCGCGTACGAGAGCCGCTTCGGCCACGCCTTCGTGCTGTGCGTGGACGGGGTGTGCGAGGAGGAGGCGCTCGGCCACGTCCTCACCGCGATCCGCACCCGGCTGGGCAACGAGGCCGAACAGGAGCGCACCGTGGCCGCCGAGGAACTGCGCCGCATCGCGCGCGGCCGGCTGCTGCGGCTGGCCCGGGAGGGGACGCCCCCGGGCCGGCCCCGGCAGCCGCCCCGCCCCGCCGGGCCGGGCGCCTCCGTACCGGCTCCGGCCGGTACCACGTCCCCCGGTCGGGCTCCTAGCCCGTCCGTGCCTGATTGATCACATCTGACCCCCCGGAGGAACCGTACCGACAGGACGTCGTTACCATGGCCATCGGCCGGTGGACCGTACCCGGCCGGGCCAGACCGACACCGAAGCCGGCCGGCCCCGTAAACCGCTCCCGGAGGGTATTTCCGTGCCGGCTGGAACGCTGTACCGCGGCCGGGAAGGCATGTGGTCCTGGGTGGCTCACCGAGTCACCGGCGTCCTCATCTTCTTCTTCCTGTTCGTGCACGTCCTGGACACGTCGCTCGTCCGCGTCTCCCCGGAGGCCTACGACGACACCGTGGCGGTCTACAAGACGCCCATCGTCGCGCTGCTGGAGTACGGCCTCGTGGCCGCCATCCTCTTCCACGCGCTCAACGGCCTTCGGGTCGTCGCCGTCGACTTCTGGTCGAAGGGCACCAAGTACCAGCGCCAGATGCTGTGGACCGTCATGGGCATCTGGATCGTGCTGATGGCCGGGGCGCTGTACCCGGTCCTCGGGCACGCCGTGAGCGAGCTGTTCGGGAGCTGACGACATGGCCTACGACGTAGACAACCCCGCCCCCGTCATCGAGCCGCCCCGCGCCCGCACCGGCCGGACGGCCAAGAAGTTCACGCCCGGCAACTTCGAGATGCACGCCTGGCTGTTCATGCGGCTGTCCGGCATCGTGCTGGTCGTGCTGGTGATCGGCCACCTGCTGATCCAGCTCGTCCTGGACGGCGGCGTCAGCAAGATCAACTTCGCCTTCGTCGCCGGTCGCTGGGCCTCGCCCTTCTGGATGACCTGGGACCTGCTGATGCTGTGGCTGGCGATGCTCCACGGCGCCAACGGTCTGCGGACCATCATCAACGACTACGCCGAGCGTGACGGCACCCGCTTCTGGCTGAAGATGCTGCTGTACACCGCCACGGTGTTCACCGTCCTGCTGGGCACGCTGGTGATCTTCACCTTCGACCCGAACATCCGCTAGAGCCGGGGCTGAGGCGCTTTCATCATGAAGACCCACAAGTACGACACCGTCATCGTCGGCGCCGGCGGCGCCGGGATGCGCGCCGCCATCGAGGCGACCAAGCGCAGCCGCACCGCGGTGCTGACCAAGCTCTACCCCACCCGCTCCCACACCGGCGCGGCCCAGGGCGGCATGGCCGCGGCCCTCGCGAACGTCGAGGAGGACAACTGGGAGTGGCACACCTTCGACACGGTCAAGGGCGGTGACTACCTGGTCGACCAGGACGCCGCCGAGATCCTGGCGAAGGAGGCCATCGACGCCGTCCTCGACCTGGAGAAGATGGGCCTGCCGTTCAACCGGACCCCGGACGGCACCATCGACCAGCGCCGCTTCGGCGGCCACTCCCGCAACCACGGCGAGGCCCCGGTACGCCGGTCCTGCTACGCCGCGGACCGCACCGGCCACATGATCCTCCAGACGCTGTACCAGAACTGCGTCAAGGAGGGCGTGGAGTTCTACAACGAGTTCTACGTCCTGGACCTGCTGATGAGCGAGGTCGACGGGGTCAAGCGCACCGCGGGCGTCGTCGCCTACGAGCTGGCCACCGGCGAGATCCACGTCTTCCAGGCCAAGGCCGTCGTCTTCGCCTCGGGCGGGAACGGCAAGTTCTTCAAGGTCTCCTCCAACGCGCACACCCTGACCGGCGACGGCCAGGCCGCCGCGTTCCGCCGGGGCCTGCCGCTGGAGGACATGGAGTTCTTCCAGTTCCACCCGACCGGCATCTGGCGCATGGGCATCCTGCTCACCGAGGGCGCCCGCGGCGAGGGCGGCATCCTGCGCAACAAGGACGGCGAGCGCTTCATGGAGAAGTACGCGCCCGTCATGAAGGACCTCGCCTCGCGCGACGTCGTCTCCCGCTCGATCTACACCGAGATCCGCGAGGGCCGCGGCTGCGGCCCCGAGGGCGACCACGTCTACCTCGACCTCACCCACCTGCCGCCGGAGCAGCTCGACGCCAAGCTGCCGGACATCACCGAGTTCGCGCGCACCTACCTGGGCATCGAGCCGTACACCGACCCGATCCCGATCCAGCCGACCGCGCACTACGCGATGGGCGGCATCCCGACCAACGTCCAGGGCGAGGTGCTGGCCGACAACACCACGGTGGTGCCGGGCCTGTACGCGGCCGGCGAGGTCGCCTGCGTGTCCGTGCACGGCGCCAACCGCCTGGGCACCAACTCGCTGCTGGACATCAACGTCTTCGGCCGCCGGGCGGGCGTCGCCGCCGCCGAGTACGCCGCGACCGCCGACTACGTGGACCTGCCGGAGGACCCGGCCGCGTTCGTCCAGGGCCAGGTCGAGGCGCTGCGTTCCTCGGAGGGCAGCGAGCGGGTCACCGAGATCCGCAAGGCGCTCCAGGAGACCATGGACAAGAACGTCATGGTCTTCCGCACCGAGCAGACGCTCAAGGAGGCCGTCGAGGAGATCGCCTCCCTGCGCAAGCGGTACCGGAGCGTGTCGGTCCAGGACAAGGGCAAGCGGTTCAACACCGACCTGCTGGAGGCCATCGAGCTGGGCAACCTGCTCGACCTGGCCGAGGTGACGGCCGTCTCCGCGCTGGCCCGCAAGGAGTCCCGCGGCGGCCACTACCGCGAGGACTACCCCAACCGCGACGACGTCAACTTCATGCGCCACACCATGGCGTACCGCGAGGTGGGCGACGACGGCACCGAGTCGATCCGGCTGGACTACAAGCCGGTCGTGCAGACCCGCTACCAGCCGATGGAGCGTAAGTACTGATGGCCACTCCCGTCATGGAGAAGTCCCAGGCCGGTGCCGGCGGCACGGCCGGGGACTCCCCCTACATCACCGCGACCTTCCGGATCCGCCGGTTCAACCCGGAGGTCTCCGACGAGGTCACCTGGCAGGACTTCGAGCTGGAGATCGACCCCAAGGAGCGCGTCCTGGACGCCCTCCACAAGATCAAGTGGGAGATCGACGGCACGCTGACCTTCCGGCGCTCCTGCGCGCACGGCATCTGCGGCTCCGACGCGATGCGTATCAACGGCCGCAACCGGCTGGCGTGCAAGACGCTGATCAAGGACATCAACCCGGACAAGCCGATCACCATCGAGCCGATAAAGGGGCTCACGGTCCAAAAGGACCTGGTGGTCGACATGGAGCCGTTCTTCCAGGCCTACCGGGACGTGATGCCCTTCCTGATCACCAAGGGCAACGAGCCGACCCGCGAGCGCCTGCAGTCGGCCGAGGACCGCGAGCGCTTCGACGACACCACCAAGTGCATCCTGTGCGCCGCGTGCACCTCCTCGTGCCCGGTGTTCTGGAACGACGGCCAGTACTTCGGCCCGGCGGCGATCGTCAACGCGCACCGCTTCATCTTCGACTCCCGCGACGAGGGCGGTGAGCAGCGTCTGGAGATCCTCAACGACCGCGAGGGCGTCTGGCGCTGCCGCACCACCTTCAACTGCACGGAGGCCTGCCCGCGCGGCATCGAGATCACCAAGGCCATCCAGGAGGTCAAGCGCGCGCTGATCACACGCCGCTACTGACATCCCCCTCCGGTCCGCCCGCCACGGGCGGACCGGGGCACGGAGGCGCCCGGCCGGGGAGACCCGGCCGGGCGCCTTCGTCGTGCGCACGGCCCCTGCCGGTCAGGCCGTGAAACGGCCGAGGACCAGCATCGTGACCAGCAGGGCCGCAAGCACTCCCAGGCCGGCGCCGGCCACCCGGCCGCACCTCCGGGACGCGAACACCCCGGCCACTGTCCCCAGGGTCACCAGCGGCACCGCGTACTGCGCGACGGCGATCAGGGCGGCGTCGAAGCGCAGGGGGCCGCGTACGCCGTCCTGGCAGGAGCCGCAGGCGATGGCGATCAGCGGCCCGATCACTCCCGTGAAGAAGCCCGCCACCAGCACCGTCACCGCGAGCCCGGCCGACGCGGCCCGGTCGGCCGCGGTGCGCCTGGGATGGCCGGGAGCCGGGGAGGGCGATGGGGAAACGGTGCCAGCGTTCATGCGGTGGACGCTAACGGCCCTCCCGGGGCACGGCATGCGTCCTCGTACTCAGAAAGGGGGCGGAGTTCCGGACCTGGGCGGCTCAGGCCTGCCTGGAGGCGAGTTCGACGACGGTGATGTCGGATTCGGCGCCCACGCGCACCGGCGGGCCCCAGGCGCCCGCGCCGCGGGTGACGTAGAGCTGGGTGTCGCCGTAGCGCTCCAGGCCGGCGAGGGTGGGGTTGGCCAGGCCGGCGAGGTGGTTGCCGGGCCACATCTGGCCGCCGTGGGTGTGGCCGGAGAGCTGGAGGTCGACGCCGTGGTCCACCGCGTCGTGGATCATGACCGGCTGGTGGGCCATGAGGACCACCGCGCGGGAGGTGTCGCGGTCGTCCAGCGCCCGTGCGAAGTCCGGGCCCTCGCCCTCGGCCTCGCCCGCGAGGTCGTTGACGCCGGCCAGGTCGAAGTGGCGCAGCTCGCGGCGGGCGTTCTCCAGCGGCTGAAGGCCCAGCTCGCGGACGTGGTCGACCCACTCGCCCGCGTCGCCGAAGTACTCGTGGTTGCCGGTGACGAAGTACGAGCCGTCGCGCGAGCGGAGCCGCGACAGCGGCTCGGCGGCGCTGCCGAGCTCGGCGACGCTGCCGTCCACCAGGTCGCCGACGACGGCGACCATGTCGGCGTCGGCCCGGTTGATGGTGTCCACGATCCGCTGGGTGTGGGCGCGGCCCAGGACGGGACCGAGGTGGATGTCGCTGACGACGGCGATGCGGTAGCCGTGGGCGGCGCGGGGCAGCTTGGCCAAGGGGACGGTGACGCGCTTGAGCTTCGGGCCGCGCATCACGCCGTAGGTGCCGTAGCCGACCGTCCCGGCCGCCGCGACGCCCGCTGCGGCGGCCACGGTGCGGGCCACGAACAGCCGGCGCGACGGACCGGCCGGCGGGCGCTCACCCGTTTCGGGACCGGCCTCGGGACCGGGGTCCGCGCCGTCGCGGTCCGCGACGGCCGTGCACACCGTCCCGGCCGGGGCGCCGCCGCCCGCGCCCTCCTCGGCGGACGCGGGCGCGGTGGCGGAGGAGGAGGTGGCGGTGGTGGTGGCGGTGGTGGTGGCGGTGGTGGCGGAGGAGGCGCCCGCGGCGCCTTCTGCAACACCGCTCCCGCCGGCCGCCCGCCGCGCCTCCCGCCGCTCCAGCCAGCGGCGCAGCAGCGGCCGCACCGCCTCACCGGCGATGAGGGCCAGCGTCAGGTAGAGCACCATGGCGAGCCAGAGGAGGCCCGGCCAGGCGAGGATCTGCTTCAGCAGGAAGGGCACGTCCGCCCGTCCGGCGATCTGCGCCGCGACGGTGATCAGCGGCAGCAGGACGAGCAGGGGCGTGCCCACCCGTCTGTACCAGGTGCCGCGCGCCGCCACGTCGCGCACCAGACGCCGCCACAGATACCAGTGCACCGCCGCCAGGATGGCGATCACCAGCACCAGGACGCCCACGAACACCACGGCCATGCCCTGTTCCACTCCCCTGCCCGATTGTCTGTCCTCAGCCGAACGTACCGGCGGCCGTCATGCGTTCCTTCGGCCGTCGTGTGAGGCGCGCAGCGCCCGCAGACCGCGCAGGCCGATGATCCCGATGGCCGTGCCCAGCACCAGCGAGACCACGGCCAGCACCAGGTGGATCCAGAAGTACGTGGTCGGGTCGCCTGCGTCGTCGAACGCCAGGCCACCGCTGTCCTTCCACAGGTTCCTGGTGAAGTTGGTCCACACGAACCAGCTCCACCCTCCGAAGGCGAGCAGGAACCATGAGACGGGGCGAGAGAGTTTCACACCTACAAGTATGTCTATCGGCCCAACGGAATCACTGGCAGGGGCGTCTCCCGCCACCGCGATGGTCCTCTCGGAGGTTCCTCTCCGTCGCCGAGCCGATACGTTCACTCCGTGTCGAAGACTCACCGCGTAATCGCCCGCGCGCGCCGAGTGCGCAGCGCCCGCGGCCTCACCGCCGCCACCGCCCTGCTCCTGCCGTGCCTCCTCACGGGCACTCCGACCGCGGCGCACGCCGTGTCGGACGCCGTGTCGGACGCCGTGTCGGACAAGCCCAAGGAGCCCTCCCCGCCCTCGCGGATGTCCGCCGTCGGCGGGGAACGCCTGGGCCTGCCCGGTGTCCAGATAGAACCCCGGGCCGGGGCCGGCGCCCCCGGACTGCCCGACTCGATCACCTCACGCGCGTGGATCGTCGCGGACGCCGAGACCGGCGACGTGCTGGCGGCGAAGAACGCGCACTGGCCGCTCGCCCCGGCCAGCACCATCAAGATGCTCTTCGCCGACACCCTGCTCCCGAAGTTCGACAAGGACCGGGTCCACCGCGTCTCCCGGGAGGAACTGCTCCGGGTCGGTCCGGGCAGCAGCATGGTCGGCCTCAAGGAGGGCCTGACCTACACGGTCGACGACCTGTGGAAGGGCGTCTTCCTCCGCTCGGGCAACGACGCGGTGCACGCGCTGGCCGAGCTGAACGGCGGCGTGGACAAGACCGTCCGCGAGATGAACGAGCACGCCGGACGGCTCGGCGCGACGGACACCCATGTCGTCAGTCCCGACGGCTACGACGCCGAGGGGCACGTCTCCTCCGCCTACGACCTCACCCTGTTCGCCCGCTCGGGGATGCAGAAGCCGGACTTCCGCGAGTACGCGGCCACCGTCCGCGCCCGGTTCCCCGGGGACGTGGAGAAGGGGAAGGACGGGAAGAAGAAGCGCGGCACCTTCGAGATCCAGAACACCAACCGCCTGCTGACCGGCGCCCCCGGCCTGGAGCCGTACGAGGGCATCGCGGGCGTCAAGAACGGCTACACCACCAACGCCGGGTCCACCTTCACCGGCGTCGCCCAGCGCGGCGACCGGGTGCTGCTGGTGACCGCCATGCACCCCGAGGGGGGCGGCCTGAGCGTCTACAAGGAGACCGCCGCCCTCCTGGACTGGGGCTTCGAGGCGGCCGGGAAGACCGAGCCCGTGGGCGAGCTGGTGCCGCCCGAGGGGGCGTCGGACGGGCTCGGCAAGAACACCGACGACAGGCCCGGCAACCAGGCGGGCGGGGCCGACCCGCAGCCCGCCGGGCCCACCACGCCCACCGCTTCCAGGACGCACGGGGCTTCGGACGGCGCCGGTACGGCCCTGATGATCGTGGCGTCGCTCCTGGTCGCGCTCGGCGCGGGCGCGTACGGGGTGCACCGGCACTGGCCGCTGCCGGGCATGGCCGGTACGCGCGGCCCGGGGCGCGGCCCGCAGGGTCCGGCGGTCCTGGGCAGCCCGGAGAACCCCGGTGCCCTGGAGAGAATCGTGACGAGGCCGCCGGCCCCCGGGAGGCCGGAAGGCGCCGCCTCCGCCTCCGGAGGCGCCGGGAAGGCCTCGGAGAACGGGGACGGGCACGGGGGTGGGGACGGAGACGGGAAGGCCGCCGGATCCGGCGGAACCGCGCCCCCCGAGCCCCCGGCACCCCCGGCGAAGGACGCCGGGACGCCCTGAGCAGTCCGAACAGTCCAGGCAGTCCGAGTAGCACCGCGGTCCGGGAGGACCGCGGCCGGCCCCCTGTTCCGCGCGCCGGGGCGCGTCAGAGCGAGGGGGCCGGAGGCCTGAAGAAGTTCGGCTGCGGAGGCAGGGGCAGGTGCGCGGAACCGCCGAAGGAGAACTCTCTGCGGAGCCGCCACACGCAGTCCTCGCCCTGCTCGTACAGCGCGAAGCCCGTCACCGTCCAGGCGGCCTCGAAGTCGGCCAGTTCCGCGTACGCCCGGTCCATCGCCTCCTCGGCGATGCCGTGGGCGACCGTGACGTGCGGGTGGTACGGGAACTGGAGATCGCGGGCGAGCGGGCCGTCCTCGGCCCGGATCCGCTCCTGGAGCCATCCGCAGGCCGAGGAGCCCTCGACGATCCGGACGAAGACCACCGGAGACAGCGGGCGGAAGGTGTCCGTACCCGACAGCCTCATCGGGAAGGACCGTCCCGCCGCCGCCACCTGGGCGAGGTGCTCCTCGATCTCGGGGCGGCACGCGGGGTCCACCTCGGTCGGCGGCAGAAGGGTCACATGGGTGGGGATGCCGTGGGCCGCGCTGTCACCGAAGCCGGCGCGCCGCTGCTGGAGCAGGCTGCCGTAGGGCTCCGGGACCGCGATCGATACACCGAGCGTGACGGTCCCCACGTGCTTCTCCTTCCTCGTCCCTGCCGTTTCCCTGTCCCCCTGGCCGCCTGGTGCCGTCAGTGCTTGGCGGGTACGAAGCCCACCTTCTCGTACGCCGCGGCCAGGGTCCGCGACGCGACCTCGCGTGCCTTCTCCGCTCCCCTGGCCAGCACCGAGTCCAGCGTCTCGGGGTCGTCCAGATATTCCTGGGTGCGCTCCCGGAAGGGCGCCACCCAGGCGGCGACGACCTCGGCCAGGTCGGTCTTGAGGGCACCGTAGCCCTTGCCCGCGTACTGCTGCTCCAGTTCCGGGATCCCGGTACCGGTGAGGGTGGAGTAGATCACCAGCAGGTTGCTGACGCCGGGCTTGTCCTTCTCGTCGTAGCGGATCTCGGTCCCGGTGTCGGTCACCGCGCTCTTGATCTTCTTGGCGGAGGTCTTCGGCTCGTCCAGCAGGCTGACCACGCCCTTGGGGGAGGCCGCCGACTTGCTCATCTTGACCGTCGGCTCCTGGAGGTCGTAGATCTTCGCCGTCTCCTTGAGGATGAAGGCCGAGGGGACGGTGAAGGTGTGGCCGTAGCGGCTGTTGAAGCGCTCGGCGACGTCGCGGGTCAGCTCGATGTGCTGGCGCTGGTCCTCGCCGACGGGGACGCTGTCGGCCTGGTAGAGCAGGATGTCCGCGACCTGGAGGACGGGGTAGGTGAACAGGCCGACCGTCGTGCCCTCGGCGCCCTGCCGCGCGCTCTTGTCCTTGAACTGGGTCATCCGGGAGGCCTCGCCGAAGCCGGTGAGGCAGTTCATCACCCAGGCGAGCTGCGCGTGCTCGGGCACGTGGCTCTGGACGAACAGGGTGCAGCGCTCCGGGTCGAGCCCCGCGGCCAGGAGCTGGGCGGCGGCCAGCCGGGTGGAGGCGCGCAGCTCCTTCGGGTCCTGCGGGACGGTGATGGCGTGCAGGTCCACGACGGCGTAGAACGCGTCGTGGGTGTCCTGCAGATCGACCCACTGGCGGACGGCACCGAGGTAGTTGCCGAGGTGGAAGGAGCCCGCGGTGGGCTGGATGCCGGAGAGTACACGGGGACGGTCAGTGGCCATGGCGCCATTCTCGCAGAGGGCCGCCGCCGGGATCACCCGTGTTCCGCCTCCCGTGCGGGGCCGGGCACGGGCCCCGGTTCGGCCCCGGCCCGGCTCCCGGACATGGGCCGTACAGGCGTGCCGGCGCACCGGAACGCGCCGCGCCGGAGGGTTTCGGTGCGAAGCGGGAGTACGACGATAGAGATAGGCATCACACGCGGCGACCGCCGCACGATCGCCGGTGCACACGTCCACTCCGCCCACCCGACACGGAGCGTTCCATGGCCACCTCGGCAGAATCGTCCGCCTCCCCAGCCACCGCCTCTCCCGGCTCCGCCGCGCCCGCCGCGCGTACCGCCTCCGCCGAACTGATCGCCGCCGCCGACGCGCACAGCGCGCACAACTACCACCCGCTGCCGGTCGTGGTCTCCTCGGCCGAGGGGGCGTGGATGACCGACGTGGAGGGCCGGCGCTACCTCGACATGCTCGCCGGCTACTCGGCGCTCAACTTCGGCCACGGCCACCCCCGGCTGCTGGCCGCCGCCCACGCGCAGCTGGACCGGCTCACCCTCACCTCCCGCGCCTTCCACCACGACCGCTTCGCCGCCTTCTGCACGGAGCTGGCCGAGCTGTGCGGCATGGAGGCGGTGCTGCCGATGAACACCGGCGCGGAGGCCGTGGAGACGGCGGTGAAGACGGCCCGCAAGTGGGGCTACCGGGTCAAGGGCGTTCCCGACGGGCGGGCACGGATCATCGTGGCGGAGAACAACTTCCACGGCCGCACCACCACGATCGTCAGCTTCTCCACCGACCCCGAGGCGCGTGCCGACTACGGCCCCTACACGCCGGGGTTCGACATCGTCCCCTACGGCGACCTGGAGGCGATGCGGGCCGCGCTCGACGAGAACCCGGACGACACCGTCGCCGTGCTGCTGGAGCCGATCCAGGGCGAGGCGGGTGTCCTGGTGCCGCCGCCGGGCTATCTGGCGGGGGTGCGCGAGCTGACCCGCGAGCGGAACGTGCTGCTTGTCGCGGACGAGATCCAGTCGGGCCTGGGCCGCACGGGCCGGACGTTCGCATGCGAGCACGAGGGCGTGGTGCCGGACGTGTACGTGCTGGGCAAGGCCCTCGGCGGCGGCATCGTGCCGGTCTCGGCGGTGGTCTCCTCGGCTGAGGTGCTGGGCGTCTTCCGGCCCGGCGAGCACGGCTCCACGTTCGGCGGCAACCCGCTGGCCTGCGCGGTGGCGCTGGAGGTGGTCGCGATGCTGCGGACCGGCGAGTTCCAGCAGCGGGCGGCCGAGCTGGGCGAGCACCTCCACCACGAGCTGGGCCTGCTGGCGGGCGGCGGCGCGGTCGAGGCGGTGCGCGGGCGCGGGCTGTGGGCGGGCGTGGACGTCGTCCCGTCCCTGGGCACGGGCCGGGAGATCTCCGAGCGGCTGATGGGGCGGGGCGTCCTGGTCAAGGACACCCACGGCTCGACGATCCGCATCGCCCCGCCGCTGGTGATCTCCAAGGAGGACCTGGACTGGGGGCTGGAGCGGCTCGGCGCGGTGCTGGGCGCCTGAGTACGGGCGCGGGGTTCGCGCGGCGCCCCCCGGCGGGTCATCCGAGGGCGCCGCGCAGCACCGCGCACAGCGCCTCCACCGCCGGGGAGAAGCCGTGCTCGGGCGGGGTGCCGTAGCCGACGACGAGCGCGTCGCGGCCGGGGCCGGAGCACCCGGGGCCGGGCTCCGGGGCGGCCGGGTGGCGGAAGCGCGCCAGCCCCTCCAGGGCCACCCCCGCCCGCCGTGCCGCCTCCAGCACCGGCTCCTCGGCGCCCGGCGGCAGTTCCAGCACGGCGTGCAGCCCGGCCGCGATGCCCGTGACGCGTACCGCGGGAGCGTGCTCGGCGAGCGCGGCCACGAGCTGGTCGCGCCGGCGCCGGTAGCGCAGCCGCATGGCGCGCACATGCCGGTCGTACGCCCCCGAGGCCAGGAAGTCGGCGAGGGTGAGCTGGTCGAGGACGCCGCAGGTCTCGGCCGTCTCGCGGCGGACGGCCAGGACGGGGCCGAGCAGCGCCTCGGGCACCACCATCCAGCCCAGCCGCAGCCCCGGCGCCAGGCTCTTGCTGGTGGTGCCGAGGTAGACCACCCGTTCCGGATCGAGGTCCTGGAGCACGCCGACGGGCCGGCGGTCGTAGCGGAACTCGCCGTCGTAGTCGTCCTCCAGGACCACTCCCCCGGTGGCCCGCGCCCAGTCGACGGCGGCCGTACGCCGGTCGGGGTGGAGGGGGACGCCGGTGGGGTACTGGTGGGCGGGGGTGAGGAGGGCGGCGCGCGCCCCGGCGGTGTACAGGGCGGACACGTCGGCGCCGCGGTCGTCCACCGGCAGCGGCACGGTGCGCGCCCCGGCGCGGGTCAGCAGGTCGCGGTGGATCCACAGGCCGTACGACTCCACCGCCACCGTGGTGCCCAGCACCTCCCCCAGCAGCGCCAGCCCGCGCGCGAACCCGGCGCAGACCACGATCCGTTCGGGGTCGGCGCGCACGCCCCGCGCGCGGGAGAGGTATCCGGCCAGCGCGCGGCGCAGCTCGGGCCGGCCGCGCGGGTCGTCGTAGCCGAGGGCCGCGCTGGGGGCGGCGGTCAGTGCGCGGCGGGCGGAGGTGAGCCAGGCGGCGCGGGGGAAGGCGGAGACGTCCGGCCGCCCGGAGCGCAGGTCGTGGAGGATCCGCGGGGGCGTACGGGCGGGGGCCGCGGGGCCCGGGGGCCGACGCGGGGCGGTGGGACGTGCGCCCGGCGGACCGGCCGGCGCGGTCGGCGCGGCCGGTTCGGCGCGCGGCGCGACGCGGGTGCCCGAGCCCTGGCGGGCCGTCAGCCATCCCTCGGCGACGAGTTCGGCGTACGCGTCGGCCACGGTGTTGCGGGCGACGCCCAGGTCGGCGGCGAGCGAACGGGAGGAGGGCAGCCGGGTGCCGGGGGCGAGGCGGCCGGTGCGGACGGCGTCGCGCAGGGCGCGCATCAGACAGGCGCGCAGGCCCCCCGGCCCGCCGAGGTCCAGATGGAGGTCGCTGCCGGCGCCGACGGCCCCGCCGACGCCCCCGCCGGCCGGGCCACCGGCCGGATTGGCCCAGGATTCCCGCATGGAAGTGGACCATACCCCTGGGCTACCGCCCGCCTAGGGTCGTCACCATGACGACAGTTCACGAACACGGCCCGCGCATGAACCTCTGGAAGCTCGTCCCCGAGGTGTACAAGGGGATGGCCGCCTTCGAGGCAGCGGCGTCGAAGGGGCTGGACCCGGTCATCGCCGAACTGGTCAAGATCCGCGCCTCGCAGCTCAACAAGTGCGCCTTCTGCATCGACATGCACCTGACCGACGCCCGCAAGATGGACATCCCCCGGCTCAAGCTGGACCTGCTCGACGCCTGGGAGGAGGCCCAGGGCCTCTACACCGACAAGGAGCAGGCCGCCCTCGCCCTCACCGAGGCGGTCACCCGGCTGGACGGCGGCACACCGCAGGGGCACTACGTTCCGGACGAGGTCTACGAGCGGGCGGCGAAGAACTTCGAGGAGACCGAACTGGCCCACCTGATCTCGCAGATCGTCTCCATCAACGCCTGGAACCGCTTCCAGGTGGCCACCCGCGCCGTCCCGGGCTCGCTCAGGGACAAGAGCGGACGGTGACCACCCGCGCCCGGGGCGCGGGGGACGCGGTGGGCGCGGTGGGCGCGGTGGGCGCCTTCCGCGCCCTCCACCACGGCGACGCGCCCCTGGTCCTGCCCAATGTCTGGGACGCGGTGAGCGCCCGCGCCTTCGCCGACGCGGGCTTCCCCGCGCTGGCCACCTCCAGCAGCGCGGTGGCCGCCACCCTGGGGTACGCCGACGGCGAGGACACCCCGCCCGGCGAGATGTTCGCGGCCGTCGCCCGGATCGTCCGCGCGGTGGACGTCCCCGTCACCGCCGACATCGAGCGGGGCTACGGGCTGGCCCCGCGGGAGATCGCCGAGCGGCTGCTGGAGGCCGGGGCGGTCGGCTGCAACCTGGAGGACTCCGAACCGGCCGCACGGGGGTTGGCCGATCCGGGGCGCCAGGCGGAGCGGCTGGCCGCGGTGTGCGCGGCGGCGGACGGACGGCTTCTGGTCAACGCCCGGATCGACACCTATCTGCGCGGCGCGGACGACCCGTCGGCGGCCGCGGTGGAGCGCGGGCGGCTGTACGCGGCGGCGGGCGCCGAGTGCGTCTTCCCCATCGCCGCGCCCCCGGACCATCTGCCGGTGCTGGCCGCGCGGATCGGCGCCCCGGTCAACGCCCTGTGCCGCCCCGGCTCCCCCTCCCCCGCCGAACTGGGCGCCCTGGGCGCCTCCCGCGTCACCTTCGGCGGCTCGCTCCACGACCGCGCCGCCGCCGCCGTCGCGGAACTGGCGGCCGGACTGCACGGCGGCCGGGGTCGTCTTTGAGCCAACTTGCCGGCGGCCGTGCCGCAATCGCGGCAGTGGGTTGCGCACGCCCCGGCGGTTGGTGACGATCTCTCAGGAGGCGCCGAGAACCGACACCCGCCGACCGCCCCACGGCGCCGTCCCCTCCAGGACCCCGAAGGCGACGCCGCGCGGTGCGGAAGGCGCCGGAAAGGACACATCGGTGGCAGCGTCCCCCCTGCGCTTACCGGGCCGCCGCCGTGCCCGTTTCCGGGAGATGCAGCGCGCCTGCGAAAGACGCCTCGCCGAGATCGGCGTCGTCTCCGGTCACGGCGACGCCGCGGACACCGCGGGCGTCATGGACGCCGAGGGCATCACGGCCGTCTGCGAACAGGTGGGCCGCCGGCGCGGGCGCACCATCCGCCTCGTCCCGATGGAGCTGGAGGAGCCGCTGCTCCACGGTCTGTGGATCGCCCTGCCGGACACGGACGTCATCGTCTACCGGGCGAACACCAGCAGGCCCCACCAGGAGCACATCATCGCCCACGAACTCTCCCACATCATCTGCGAGCACGACTTCGGCGCGCTCCCCGGGCCGGCCGTGCCGGCGCATCTCTTCCCGGAGGCCGATCCGGACCTCGTCCGCAGGTCGCTGAAGCGCTCCGCCTACGACGACAGGGCCGAGCAGGAGGCCGAGATGATGGCGTCGCTCATCCTGGCGCACGCCCGCCGCAGGGCCGCCCCCGACCCGGAGGAAGCCGACGCCCTGCCGCCCGAGGAGGCCACCGTGATGGCCCGCGTGGAAAGCGTCGTCGGCCGCGGATGATCTACGACGTCCTGTCCCATCTGTGCGCCCTCGTCGGGCTGGCCGCGTTCTGCTACAAGCTCCCCGAACTCCTGCGGCGCAGGGGCGACCCGGCCCTGTGGGCCCTGGAGATCTACTTCCTGTGCTCCGGGATCAGCTTCCTCATCGACCTCAACTGGCTGCGCGACGACGTCTCCCGCCTGTTCGGCTACCCGAACCTCACCACACTCCTGACGCAGGCCGCCGTGGTCGTGCTGACGGCCGCCCAGCAGGTCGTACTGGTCCACTGGTCGCATCCGCCCGAGCGGGCGGCGGTCCTGGCGAGGCGGCGCGTGCTGGCGTTCTCCGCCGCGCTGGCGGTCCTGGTCGTGCTGTTCTTCGTCGTGGAGCCCTACCGGCAGACCGCCTCCGCCGAGGGCACCCTGCTGAGCAACATGCGGGACCGCGACTACGCGGGATACCTGCTCCTCTACATCACCGTCTGCGCGGTGGGGCAGGTCGGGGCCGTACGGCTGTCCTACCGCTACGCGCGCATCGCCCGCCGCACCTGGCTGCGCGCGGGCATGTGGACGGTCACCGCCGGCGCCTCGCTCATCCTGCTCTACTGCGCCATCCGCTACACCCAGATCACCGGCACCCAGCTCGGCCACGACATGAGCGCCTGGGAGCCCGCGTACTGGCTGGCCGGGAGCGTGGGGGCACTGCTGCAGGTGTTCGGCTGGACGGTGCCGTCCTGGGGGCCCGCCCTCTCCGGCCGGCTGCGCGGCTACCGCTCCTACCTGCGACTGCGCCCCCTGTGGTGGGCCCTGTACGAGGCGGTGCCGGCGATCGCGCTCGAACCGCCGCCCAGGCGGCCGCTGGACCTGCTCCCGCCGGCCGGCCTCGACTACCGGCTCCACCGGCGCGTCATCGAGATCCTCGACGGCTGCCACGCCCTGGGCCCGCACCTGCCGCGCGGCACGGAACGGGGCTCCCCCGCCGACGAGGCCCGGCTGCTGAGGTCCGCCCTCGACGCGCGGGCCGGGGCCCCGGCGGACCCCCCGCCCTCCCTGCCCGCCGCACCGCCCCCGCCGGCCGAACACCGGGGCGGCTCCGGCAGCTCGGGCGGCTTCGCGCAGGAGGTGGCCTGGCTGTCCGAGGTGGCCAGGGCCTTCGCCCGGCTCCCCGCCGCCCGCCCGGCCGCCTCACGGGCCGCGGCAGAACGGACCGCAGCCGAACGGGCGGCCTCCGAACAGGCGGCATCCGAACGGGCCGCAGCACCGCGGGGAAGCGATCACTCCTGATCCCTGCCCCTGCCTCCCGATCCCCGCCTCCTGACTCCTGGCTCCGCCAGGACCGAACCCGCCAGGAAACCGATGGAACCCCGCCCGCCCTCTCCGCCGGACGTCCGCGCCATGACGGCCGAACTCCTCGCGCTCGACCGGACGCTGGGAGCACGCCACGCCGCTCCCGTGGCGCTGCGGTCCGTGCGGGCGGTCGAGGCGGCCGAGGCGGTGGGGGCCCTCGGCACAGCGGCCGCGGACCCGGCGGACCTCGCCGACCTCGCGGAGTTCTTCGAGGTCGCCGCCTGGATCCTGTTCGACGCCGAGCGGCACGGGCCGTCGTACCGCCTCAACCGGCGGGCGCTCGCCCTGACCCGCCGCCTGCCCGGGGAGGAGCGCTCCATCGAGCTGCTGGTGCTCTCCGTGCTGAGCATGCAGCAGGCCCACCTCATGCGCCCCCGCGCGTCCCTGCGCACCTCCGCGGCCGTCCTGGCCGGGCGGGACCTGCCGCCGCGGGTGGCCGCCCTGTTCCATGTGCGCCAGGCGCGCGCGTACGCCCAGCTCGGCGACGGGGCGCGGGCGCTGCGCTCCCTCGACACCGCCCGGGAGATGTCCGCGGACGGCCCCTCGAAGCGGGATCCCGCCTGGAGCTGGTGGTTCGACCGCGCCGAACTCGACGGCCACCACGGGCTCGTCCTGGCCGACCTGGGGGACGCGGAGGGGGCCGCGGCCCTGCTCCACGCGGCCGTCGCGTCCGACGGCGGTCCCGCCTACCGCGCCCTGTTCGCCGCCGACCTCGCCCGCGTCCTGGCCCGCGCGGGCGCGTGGCGCGAGACGGACGCCCTGCTGTCCGCCCTGGCGGAGAGCGCTCCCCGCATGGGGTCCGTACGCGCCCTGAACTCCCTGCGGCAGGCGGTCGCCGCCGTCGGGGAGGGCCGCCGGGTGCCGCGCGCGCTGCGCGGCACCACCGAAGACCTGGCCGGGC
Organism: Streptomyces mangrovi; assembly: GCF_900114215.1. Taxonomy (GTDB): domain Bacteria; phylum Actinomycetota; class Actinomycetes; order Streptomycetales; family Streptomycetaceae; genus Streptomyces; species Streptomyces barkulensis. The sequence continues at coordinate 100,062 of NZ_FOSG01000015.1, forward strand.
TGCTCGCACGGGAACTCCCCCGCGGGCGGCCCGGTGAGGAAGAAGTCCACCACCCGCCCACCGAGCCGACGGAGTCCCGATGACACCGCACACCTCCCGCCCCGCCCGCCGCACCCGCCTCGCCGTCCTGCTGGCGGCCCTGCTCTGCGCGGCGGGCGCGTCCACCGCGTTCACCACCACGCTCCAGACGGGGGACGCCAGACCCGCCGCCGCCCGCGCCGAGGTGTCCGGGACGTCCGGGACGTACAAGTCCCCCCACACCGAGCCGTACGTGCGCACCCAGCTCTTCTTCGGCACCGGCCGCCACGGCGGCGAGCCGCCGATCACCGAGGAGCAGTTCATGGACTTCCTGAACAAGTACGTCACCCCGCGCTTCCCCGACGGCCTCACCCTCCAGGAGGGCTACGGCCAGTGGCGCGACAGGACCGGCTCCATCAACGGCGAGCGCTCCTACGAGCTGATCCTGCTCTACCCCCGCGAGCAGGCCGAGGCCCGCGACGCCGACATCGAGTACCTCCGGAACCGGTACACCAGGATGTACGAGCTGGAGTCCGTCGGCCGGGTGGACGAGCAGGTGCGCGCCGACTTCTGAGGCCCCGCCTCCCCGCCCGTGTCCCGTCCCCCGCCGGATCGTTGTTCCGGCGGGGGACGGGTTCCGGCATCGAGGCCCTCACCTGGCGCATGATGGTGGCGTCCCCCGTGAGGCAGGCAGTCCGGCACGAACGTGCACGGCCACAGCGAGGGACCAACCGTGAAAGATCCCGTGACGACACCGCTGCCCGACCGGGGACCGTACGACATGCTCCACACCTACGCGCGGATCGAGCAGACCGGACTGCCCGAGGGCCTGCGAGCCGAGCTCATCGGAGAGGAGGTTCATCCCTCCGAGACCCACGAACCACCACAACTGGATCTACAGCGAGCTGCACCACCTTCTCGCCCATCACTCCAGGGAACGCGGCTGGTCCGTCACCAACACCACCACCGTCGCCCTCCCCGCCACCGGCGAGCGCTACGTCCCCGATCTCCTGATCTGCGAGTCGGCCGTGCTGCGCGACGCCCGGGAGTGGCAGGTCCCCGCCGAGGACGTGCTGCTCGTCGGTGAGATCACCTCGATGTCCACGGTCCTGCGCGACCGCAAGAACAAGGCGCAGGGCTACGGCCGGTCGCGCGTACCGCTCTACCTGCTGGTGGACCCGCTGGACGGGGAGGGAAGCGCGACGGTGTTCGCCGAGCCGGACGGTTCCGGCCGCTACCGGGTGGAGCACCGGGTGCTGTTCGGCGAGAGGTTCACGCTCCCCGAGCCGTTCGGCCTGGAGATCGACACCTCGGTCCTCCGCCCGGAGTGACCTCGCGCCGGCGCCGTCCCCATCGCGGACGGCGCCGGCGCCCCGTAATGGGCGATCCGCCGCCCGATCTCCCTCAGGTCCGTTCCCTCGTCCATCCCCGCACCTCCGTGAATCAAGGACATCCGCTTGATTCACGGACTGCTCCGGCCTCCATTCACCAGACAGCGCCGCACGTGCGTCTCACCGCGCCGGGCCGCGCCACCGGCCCCGGCCCGGAACGGCGGGCAAGCCCCTTCGACGCATCGGCTCCGGCCCGTCCCTGCCACACGGCACAGCGGCGGCCGCGAGGGTCCCTTTCGCCGGAACCCCTGCTCCCAAAACGAATTGAGCGAAGGAATCGCCTCGCTTACGGTTGGCCGATGGCATCGCTCAGACAGGTCCAGGTCACCTTCGACTGCGCGGAACCGGAGCGCCTCGCCCGCTTCTGGTGCGAGGTACTGGGGTACGTCGTACCGCCGCCCCCGGAGGGGTTCGCCACCTGGGACGACTACAGCGGCTCGCTGCCGCCCGAGGAGCGGGACTCGTGGTTCGCCTGCGTCGATCCCTCCGGTGCGGGCCCGCGGCTGTTCTTCCAGCGCGTTCCCGAGGGCAAGACCGCCAAGAACCGGGTGCACCTCGACGTGCGGGCCGGCGCCGGGCTCGTGGGTGACGAGCGCCTGGCCACCCTTGAGGCCGAATGCGCACGGCTGATGGCTCTCGGCGCGAAACACGTGCTGACGCAGCGCGCCGACGGCGTCAACGAGTCGTGCATCACGATGCAGGACATCGAGGGCAACGAGTTCTGCCTCGACTGACCGCCCTCCGCGAACGGACCCGCGAAGCCCCGGAACTCCCTCGACTCCTCCGGCCGGTGTCAGTCCTGCGAGTTCGCCTGACCGTGCGCGATGTCGACGACGATCCGGTTCTCTTCGGCCTTCACCCGGAACCCCGCCCGGCCGCCGCCTTCGGGGTCCACACCGATCCCTACACCCATCTCTCCCTCGAAGACCCCCAGGTCCCGTACCTCGCGGATGGCGGAAGTGCCTTCCCGGTCCTCGAAGGTGCTCCGCGGTGTGACTCCGACGAAGACGATCTTCAGCCGGTGCTCGCCGGCGATGCGGACCTCCTCGCCCAGCCCGCCGTGGCGCAGCGTGTCCACGTACTCGGCGAAGTAGTCCGGAACCCCGTCCGCGAACTCGAAGCTGATCCGGTCGTACGCGTCGTGGCCGCTCACCCGTACGTCCTTGAGCGCCGGAGCGGCGGACGCGCCCGTCCACCGGCCCTCCCCCGACTTCCTGGACGCGTCCTGCGGGGCTCCCGCCGGCCGGTCGCCCGCCTCCGGGGACGGCGAGGGGGCGCCGGGGCCGGAGACGCTCGCGGACTCCTCGGCCGTGGGGACGGGCTCCCCGGCGCTGTTCGGGCCCCCGCCGCCGCAGCCGGCCATGAGCAGGACGGCCGCGAGGGTGGTCGCGGACAGGGCGCAACGGCGCGGCATGGTGAACTCCGCTAAGTGGGCGACCGGATGAGGACGGCTTGGGGATCCCGCAGGTAAACGGTCACACAGGGGGTGATCCTCTACCAAGAGCGGACGCCCCTCCGGAAGTCGCCGTACCGCTCCGGTGCGCCCCGCACCGGGTGGGCGTCCCCTCCCCACCCGGCAGGCGCGCGGCCGTGCGGGTCAGCCGCGGTGGGCGGCCTGGGCCAGGAGGACCACGGCCACGGTGGAGACGGTCACCAGGAGGCTGGTCCAGGTGCACGACTCCAGGCGCCTACGGCGCGTGCGGTGGGACATCACCCCCGGCACCCTCTCCGGTCCGGGCAGCCGAACGGGGCTGTGTGGTCGGCGGGTTCGGCAGGTCGGGCCGGTTCGGCGATACGGCGGGCGTGGATGGTGAGGGCGGCGGTCTCGTACGTCCAGCCGGGCCCGGTGTCCGCCTCGGCCCGGACGCGGGCCGGGTCGTGGAAGACCGGCGGGGCCAGGCAGCCGCGCATCCCGCGCAGTATCGCGGGCACGTCCTGCCCGAGCAGTACGCCGTGGAGCAGGCGCGGCAGGAGCCGGTACGGGTCCTGCTCCGGCCGTACGGTCCAGCACAGCCGGTACCAGTGCCCGGCGCCGGGAGGCGGCGCGGCGGCGGGTTCTGGCGCACCGGGCGCGGGGTGGCACGGGCAGGCGCACGCCAGGTGGCGGACGCCGGGGACACCGCTGTCGCGCGGTTCGCCGTCGGCGCAGCGCCCGTGCCGGCCGATCACGCAGGACGGGGAGCGGTACTCCGTCTCGTTCACCATCGGGCACCCCCGGCCGCCGCGTGGATGTTCCGGGTGTCCAGGTCCAGGCCCATGGTCGCCAGCCACAGCACCCGCCTCCGTCGCCGCCGCGCCGCCCGTTCGTGGGCCGTCCGCTCGTGGGCCGCCCAGTACGGCCGCACCAGCGCCGAGTCCGCCCCGTCCAGGGGCCGGGCCTGCTCACGGCTGTACGGCGAACGCGGCGCCGGGATCCGGGCGACGGCACTCGCGCCGGTCGGCGCGGGCCGGGCGGAGGCCGTCCGGCGCAGGGGCGCCGGGGCCTGGACGGGGGTCCTGCGGTGTCGGCCGCTGGCCGGAAGCAGCCGGGCGAGCAGCGCTGCGAGGACAGGACGGCGTGCCCGTCCGAGGGCACGCGCGATAAGGTCGCGCACGTCATCAACTCCTGTGTAGTTGGTGGCCACGCCCCCGGACCGGTTGCGTCGGTCGCGGGGGTCTTTCCGTTCCGGCGTGAAGCAAATCACACCGTGATGTATCTAGATGTATCACGATGTAGATAGAGCTAGCCATGCGAACTGTTGTATGACTAGCTAGCTTCAAGGCATGAGCCTTGATCCGGAGTCGGGACGCCCGCTGTACATGCAACTGGCGGATGTGATCGAAGCGAAGATCGCGAGCGGTGAGTACGCGCCGGACCGGATGATCCCGACTCCGGCCCGCCTCTCCGAGGAGTACGGGATCGCCCAGATGACCGCGCGCCGCGCCATGCGCGAACTGCGGGAGCGCGAGCTCGTCTACACAGTGCCCGGCAAGGGTTCCTACGTCGTTCCCGAGCCCAAGACCTCAGACGGCTGACCCCTTGATCGACTTCGCCTCCGACGTACCCCGGTGGATGCAGGTGGCCGACGTGATCCGGCAGCGGATCGCCGACGGCACCTACCCGCCGCGCACCCGCGTGCCCTCGGTGATCCAGTTACAGGCCGAGTTCGGCATCGCACAGGCCACCGCGCAGAAGGTGCTCACCCGGCTGCGCGCGGAGGGCGCCACGTACACCGTGCCGGGTCTCGGCAGCTTCGTGGCCGAGACCGAGGAATAGGTCCGTAGACGAACGGCGGGCCCGGAACGCATCTCGCGTTCCGGGCCCGTGGCCGTGGGGGCTGCCCCCTGCGGGGCGGGTCCTTACGGGGCCGGTTCCTTACGGGAGCCACTTCTCCCAGGTGGACTTGTTCTCCTCGACCCACTTGGCCGCCGCGTCCTTTGAGGACATGCCGTCGCCGGCGATCCACTTGGCGACCTGGTTCTGCTGCTCGGTCGACCAGTTGAAGTTCTTCAGGAACTGCGCGGCGTCGCCGCCGTCCTTGACGAAGTCGGCGTTGAGGTATTTCTGCAGCGGGGTGTTGGGGTAGGCGCAGGCGACCTTCTCCGGGTCGGCGTCGCAGCCCTCGGTGTACTCGGGCAGCTTCACCTCGACGAAGTCGATCTCGGCGTTCAGCCACTGCGGCGTCCACCAGTACGTCAGGAAGGGCTTCTTCTCCTTGACGTACTTCTTGATCTGGGTGATCTGGGCGGCCTCGCTGCCCGCGTAGACCGTCTTCAGGTCCAGGTCGAGGTTCTTGATGATCGCGTCGTCGTTGGTGGTGTACGACGGCGAGCCCTCCAGGAGCTGGCCCTTGCCGCCGCTCTCGGTGGTCTTGAACTCGTCGGCGTACTTGTTGAGGTTCTTCCAGTCGGTGACGTCGGGGTTCTCGTCCGCGAAGTACTTGGGCACGAACCAGCCGATGTGGCCGGTCACGCCGAGGTCGCCGGCCGCCACGACCGTCTCGCGCTCCTCGACGTAGCGCTTCTCCTTCTTGGGGACGCCGCCCCAGTCCTCCAGGATCGCGTCGACCTTGCCGCTGTCGAGCGCGTCCCAGGCGACCGGCTCGTCCATCTGCTGGAGCTTGACCTTGGCGCCCAGCTCCTCCTCCAGGATGTGCTTGGCGACGGCCGCGTTGGCCTCGGCGCCGACCCAGGAGGGGACGGCGATGGTGACGGTGTCGCCGCCGCCGGAGGAGGAGGCGCCGGTGTCGGCGGCGCCGCAGGCGCTGAGCGCGACCATGCCGAGGACGGCCGATCCGGCGGCCAGGGTGGTGCGTATCCGCTTGCTGTGCATGGGGAACGGTTCCTTCTGTCGTACGGAAAGGGGGGTGGGGTGTCGGGGGTCTCGGGTCAGCACCGGTCGCGTGTCAGCGCCGGTCGCGGGTGGCGGCGGGCTGGGTGACGCGGTCCAGGAGCACGCCGAGGCAGACGATCGCCGCGCCGGCGGTCAGGCCGATGCCCAGCTCACTCTTCTGCAGGCCGTAGACGACGTCGTAGCCGAGCGCGCCGCCGCCTACCAGGCCACCGATGACGACGATGGCCAGGACGAGGACGACCCCCTGGTTGACGGCCAGCAGCAGGGCGGGCCGGGCCAGCGGGAGCTGGACGTGGCGCAGTTGCTGGCCGGTGGAGGCGCCCATGGAGCGGGCGGCCTCCAGGGCGCCGGGGTCGGTCTCCCGGACGCCCTGGGCGGTGATGCGGATGACCGCGGGCAGCGCGTAGACCACGGCGGCGATGATCGCGGCGGTGCGGCCGACGTTGAACAGCGCCACCACCGGGATGAGGTAGATGAACTGCGGCATCGTCTGCATCACGTCGAGCACCGGCCGGATGGCCCGGTCCACCCAGGGCACCCGGGCGGCCAGGACGCCGATCGCGACGCCCGGCAGCAGGGTGACCACCAGTGCGGCGAGCACCTGGGAGAGGGTGTTGAGCGAGGTGGGCCACAGGCCCATCGCCCCGATCGCCGCCAGCGCGGCCACGGCGGTCGTGGCGGTGCGCCAGGTGCCGGTCAGCAGGGCGAGGGCGGCGGCGGCCAGGAGCAGCAGCCACCAGGGGGCGCCCTGGAGTCCGTCGCGCAGCGGGTTGAGCACCCAGCGGGCGAAGTTCTCCGACCAGGTGACGGTGCCGCCGATCAGGGGGATGCCGGAGCCGAGGTTGTCGGTGATCCAGTCGACGGCGGTGTTGACCGGGGCGGAGAGGTCGACGGTCCACTGCTCGGGCCACTGCCGTCCCAGGGCGGCCGAGCCGGCCGCCGAGGCGGCGGCGACGAAGGCCGCGGCCGCGGCCCGTACCGACCAGGCGCGCCCGCGGCTCGCGGGGGCGGAGGTGTCGTCCAGGCGCGCGCCGGCGGCGGCGGTGGTGCGGTCCAGCCAGATCGCGATGAGCACGATGGCGATGCCGGGGCCGAGCGCCTGGCCGACGTCCACCCGCGACAGGGCGGTGAAGACCTCGTCGCCCAGGCCGCCCGCGCCGATGACCGAGGCGAGGACGACCATCGACAGGCACATCATGATGGTCTGGTTCAGCCCCAGCAGCATCTGGCGGCGGGCCAGTGGCAGCCGGGCCGTGAGCAGCCGCTGCCAGGCGTTCGCGCCCAGCGAGGCGGAGGCCTCCAGCGCGGCCGGGTCGGCGCCGCGCAGGCCGAGCGAGGTGAGGCGGGCCATGGGGGGCGCCGCGTAGATGACGGTGGCGATCAGTGCCGAGGGCGTGCCGATGCCGAAGAGGAGCACGAACGGCAGCAGGTAGGCGAACGCCGGCATCACCTGCATGGTGTCGAACACCGGGCGCAGCAGCCGCTCGCAGCGGTCGGAGAGTCCGGCGGCCAGGCCGAGCGCCGCGCCGATCAGCGCGGCGGCGGCGACGGCGACGGCCATCAGCGCCAGGGTCTCCATGGCGGGCGCCCACAGGTCCAGCAGGCCGATCACGGCGAAGGCGCCCAGTGCGGTCGCGGCGGTGCGCAGGGCGCGGCGGCCGAGGTCCGCGCCGCCGGCGAACCAGGCGAGGGCGGCTGCGCCGGCCGTCACGCCCGTCCAGCCGAGCCCTTGGAGGAGTGCGAGGACGCCGTCGACGGCGGAGACCGCGTTGTTGCTGATGTGCAGCAGGAAGTAGAGGAACAGCCAGTGCGACTCGCGGTTGTCGACCAGCCAGGCGTCCAGTTCGTCCAGCGGTGAGCGGACGTCGTAGGTCAGGGCGTCCGGCCAGCTTCCGCTGCCCCATACGGAGGCGGCGAGGGGTATCGCCACGAGGGCGAGGAGGGCGAGGACGAGGAGCCTGCGGGCGGGCGGCCGGCCGGGGGTGCGGGCGGTCAGGCGGCGCAGGGCGCCGGGGCGGCCCGGCGGTCCTTCCCGGTCCGGTCCGGACCCGGATGCGGTGGACGCCGCCTTGCCGGGCTCTGCGGTCTTGTCGGGCTTACCCGGCTCCGGGGCCGGGGAGGAGGGGGCGGGGGTGGCGGTCGTCATACGGCGGCCACCTCCCCGCCGGCGGTATGGGAACCGCCGGGGTCCGGTGCCGTGCCCGCGTCCGTACCCGCGCCCGGGTCCGCGTCCAGTCCGGCGACGACGGCCAGCAGCCGGGCGTGGTCGACGACGCCGAGGGTGCGGCCGTCCTCCACCACCCGGACGTGCTCGCCGCTGCGCGCCACGGCCTCGATCGCCTCGGCGACCACCGTGCCGGGGGCGAGGGCCACACCGGTGTCGGCCTCGCCCGCCAGCGCCGGGCGCATCGCGCGGCGCACGGAGATGACCTGCTCGCGCGGCACGTCGCGGACGAAGTCGCGCACGTAGTCGTCGGCCGGTGCGGCGACGATCTCCTCGGGGGTGCCGAGCTGGACGATCTCGCCGTCGCGCATCAGCGCGATGCGGTCGCCGATGCGCAGTGCCTCGGACAGGTCGTGGGTGATGAAGACCATCGTGCGGCCCTCCTCGCGATGGAGCCGGATGACCTCCTCCTGCATGTCGCGGCGGATCAGCGGGTCGAGTGCGCTGAACGGCTCGTCGAACAGCAGGACCTCGGGGTCGACGGCGAGCGCGCGGGCCAGGCCGACGCGCTGCTGCTGGCCGCCGGAGAGCTGGCCGGGGCGGCGCTCGCCGAGTCCGGCGAGGCCGACCTTCTCGATCATCCCGGCGGCGCGGGCGCGGCGTTCGGCCCTGCCCACGCCCTGGATCTCCAGGCCGTAGGCGATGTTGTCGAGGACGGTGCGGTGCGGCAGCAGGCCGAAGTGCTGGAAGACCATGGCGGCGCGAGTGCGGCGCAGTTGCCGCAGCCGGGCCCGGTCCATGGCCAGGACGTCCTCGCCGTCGATGTGGAGGGCGCCGGCGGTGGGCTCGATCAGCCGGGTCAGGCAGCGCACCAGGGTGGACTTGCCGGAGCCGGACAGGCCCATGACGACGAAGACCTCGCCGCGGGCGACGTCGAAGGAGACGTCGCGGACGGCGGCGGTGCAGCCGGTGCGCTCGCGCACCTCGGCTGCGGACAGCCCGGTCAGTGAGGTGTCGCCGGGGACGCGGCCGGCCTTGGGGCCGAAGACCTTCCACAGGTTCCGGACGGAGAACACCGGGTCGCCGGCCTGCGGCGTCGCGGTGTCCGGCGTGCTGTCCGGCGCGGAGGGGGCGCCGGAGGGGTTGGCTGGGGCTGCGGTCACGCGGCACCTCCCGGTGTCGTGGTGTCGTCGAAGTCGCCGCCGGTCTCGTCACCGGACTCGTCGCGGTCGTCGCGGAGCAGGTCGGCGGCCTTCTCGCCGACCATCAGCACGCCGATCATGGGGTTGACGGCGGGGATGGTGGGGAAGACCGAGGCGTCGGCGATACGGACGCCGTCCAGGCCGCGGATGCGCAGGCGCGGGTCCACGACGGCCAGTTCGTCGTCGGCCGCGCCCATCCGGCAGGTGCCGGCGGGGTGGTAGACGGTGTGGGCGGCCTTGCGGGCGTACTCGCTCAGCTCCTCGTCGGAGGTGATGTCCGGGCCGGGGCAGACCTCCCGCCTGAGCCAGGAGTCCAGCGGCGCGGTCGCCGCTATCTCGCGGGCGATGCGGATGCCGTCGACGAGGGTGCGGGCGTCGTAGTCCTCGGCGTCGGTGAAGTAGCGGAAGTCCAGGGCCGGTTTGACCGAGGGGTCGGCGCTGGTGAGGTAGAGCCGGCCGCGGCTGCGGGGCTTGGGGATGTTGGGGGTCATCGACACGCCGTGGGCGGGGCGTTCGTAGCCCAGCCGTTCGGGGTTGTCGGTGAAGGGGATCTGGTAGAAGTGGAACATCAGGTCGGGGCCGGGCGATTTCGGGTCCCGGCGGACGAACAGGCCCGCGTCGGAGTCCATCGCCGAGTTGTCGGGGATGGGGCCGTCGGTCTCCCAGACGATGACCGACTCGGGGTGGTCCAGCAGGTTCTCGCCGACGCCCGGCAGATCGTGGACGACCGGGATCCCCAGGGCCTGAAGATCACCGGCCGGTCCGACGCCGGAGTGCAGCAGCAGCCGCGGGGTGTCCACCGCTCCCGCGCACAGCACGACCTCGCACCGGGCGGTCACCAGCGTCTCCTCGCCGTCGGCGGTGCGGACGTGGACGCCGGTGACGCGGCGGCCCTCCTCCCCGCCGAACCGGAGGCGGTACGCCCAGGTCTCCAGCCACAGCTCCAGGTTGGGCCGGTCGCCGGCCTCCATGTGGGGGTGGAGGTAGGCCACGGAGGCGGAGGAGCGCTTGTTGTCCTCCGGGTGGTAGGCGAGGTCGAAGAAACCGGCGCCCTCGGTGAACGGCCTGGCGTTGAAGCCCTCCACGCGCGGTACGCCGAGGGCCGCCTGAGCGGCGTCGACGAAGTCGCGGGCGATGGCGTTGCGGTCCTTCTCGTCGACGGCGACGATGTTGTTGCGCAGCCGGTGGTAGTAGGGCTCCATCGCGATGGCGTTCCAGCCGCTCGCCCCGGCGTCCTCCCACTCCTGCCAGTCCGAGGGCAGCGGCTTGAAGGAGATCAGGGTGTTGTGCGAGGAGCAGCCGCCGAGCACGCGCGCCCGGCTGTGCCGGATGTGGGAGTTGCCGCGTGGCTGCTCGGTGGTGGGGTAGTCGTAGTCGAGGTCGCCGCCGAGCAGGCCGAGCCAGCGGCGCAGGGTCAGTACGTCGGGGCGGTCGACGTCGGAGGGGCCGCCCTCGATGAGGGCGACGGTGGTGCCGGGGTCCTCGGCGAGCCGGGAGGCGATCACCGAGCCGGCCGTACCGCCGCCGATCACCACGTAGTCGTAGGTGGTGTTGCTGGGCATGGGGATGGTGCTCCTACAGGGGTGTTGCGTCAGGGATGCGCGGGAGTGGACCGGGGCGCCCGGAAGCGGGCGGGGCGCGGTCAGCCGGCGAACCAGCGCACCGGCGCGGGGCGCAGGTTCTCGTAGACGTGCTTGGTCTCGCGGTACTCGTCCAGCCCGGAGGGGCCGAGCTCGCGTCCCACGCCGGAGCGGCCGAAGCCGCCCCACTCCGCCTGCGGCAGGTAGGGGTGGTAGTCGTTGATCCACACGGTGCCGTGGCGCAGCCGGGCGGCGACCCGGCGGGCGCGGGCGGTGTCGGCGGAGAAGACGGCGCCGGCCAGGCCGTACTCGGTGTCGTTGGCCAGGGCCACGGCCTCGTCCTCGGTGCGGAAGGTCTCCACCGTCACGACCGGGCCGAAGACCTCCTCGCGCACCACGCGCATCGTGCGGTCGCAGCGGTCCAGGACGGTCGGCGGGTAGAAGTAGCCGGTGGCCGGGAGGGCCTCGGAGGGCTTGGGGCGCTCTCCACCGCAGCGTACGACGGCGCCCTCGGCGACCGCGGAGTCGACGTACTCCTCGGTCCTGTCGAGCTGCCGCTGGGAGACGAGCGGGCCGCACTCGACGCCGGGCTCGGTGCCGCGGCCGAGCCGGATGCGGCGGGCGCGGCGGGCGAGTTCGGTGACGAAGCGGTCGTGGACGGACTCCTCCAGGATGAGGCGCCCGCCGGCCGAGCAGACCTGGCCGCTGTGGATGAAGGCGGCGTTGAGTGCCTGGTCGACGGCGGTGTCGAAGCCCTCCTCGGTGGCGCAGGCGTCGGCGAAGACGATGTTGGGGTTCTTGCCGCCCAGTTCCAGGGCGACCTTCTTGACCGTGGCGGCCGCGGCGGCGGCCACCTTGGTGCCGCTGGCCAGGCCGCCGGTGAAGGAGACCAGGTCCACGCCGGGGTGCTCCGACAGGCGGGCGCCGACCGGGTCGCCCGCGCCGGTGACCAGGCCCGCCACACCCGCGGGCAGGCCCGCCTCGGTCAGCAGCCGGATCAGGTGGACGGTGGACAGCGGGGTGATCTCGCTGGGCTTGACGACGAAGGTGTTGCCCGCGGCCAGCGCCGGGGCGATCTTCCAGCTCGCCTGGAGCAGCGGGTAGTTCCAGGGGGTGATCAGCGCGCAGACGCCGACCGGTTCGTGGACGACGACGCTGTGCACGTCCGGGCTGCCCGCGTCCACCACGCGTCCGCCGGAGGTGTTCACGGCCTGGTCGGCGAAGTAGCGGAAGGCGGCGGTGACGTCGTCGACGTCGACGCGGCCCTCCTCGATGGTCTTGCCGGTGTCCATGGACTCGGTGAGCGCGATCTGCTCGCGGTCCCGCTGGAGGAGATCGGCGGTGCGCCGCAGCAGCGCCGCCCGCTCGGCGACGGGGGTGCGCGGCCAGACGCCGGTGTCGAAGGCGCGGCGGGCGGCCTCGACGGCGGCGTCGACGTCCTCGGCGCCGCCCTCGGAGACGACCGCGAGCACCGTCGCGTCGGCGGGGTCGAGGACCTCCCTGGTTCTTCCGGAGAGGGAGGGGCGCCACTCCCCGTCGATGTGCATGGTCTCGATTGCCGACACGTTCCGTACTGCCTTCCTCGCATGGTGCTCTTGCCGCCCGGCGGACCGAGCGACCCGGTCCCATGCCCCATACCGAGGAATCCAATCTTTTAATCCATGTCAAGTGGCATGCTTCACACCTGGAACCATGATCATCAGGGTTCTATGTGAATGAATTTAAGGCAATGAACGGATATGGAGGACATTGCGGGCACTACGTAACGCACCCGGACGAGTACGGGGATCGGCCCGGCGCCGGAACGCCGAAGGCCCCGGCTTCTTCGAGCCGGGGCCTTCGGTGCGCGGGTGTCCCGAAGCGGGGTCGGCGCGGGGCCGGATCAGATGAGGCCGAGACCGCGGACGGCCTCGCGCTCCTCCTCCAGCTCCTTCACGGAGGCCTCGATGCGCGCCCGCGAGAACTCGTTGATCTCCAGACCCTGGACGATCTCGTACTTCCCGCCGGAGCAGGTGACCGGGAAGGAGGAGATCAGGCCCTCGGGGACGCCGTAGGAGCCGTCCGAGGGGATGCCCATGGAGGTCCAGTCGCCCTCCGGGGTGCCGTTGACCCAGGTGTGGACGTGGTCGACGGCGGCGTTGGCGGCGGAGGCGGCCGAGGAGGCGCCGCGGGCCTCGATGATGGCGGCGCCGCGCTTGGCGACGGTCGGGATGAAGTCCTCGGCCAGCCACTTCTCGTCGTTCACGGCCTCGGCGGCGTTCTTGCCGGCGACCTCGGCGTGGAAGACGTCCGGGTACTGGGTGGCCGAGTGGTTGCCCCAGATGGTGAGGCGGCGGATCTCCGACACCGGGGTGCCGGTCTTCTTCGCGAGCTGCGACAGGGCCCGGTTGTGGTCCAGGCGGGTCATGGCCGTGAAGCGCTCGGCCGGTACGTCCGGGGCGGCGGCCTGGGCGATCAGGGCGTTGGTGTTGGCCGGGTTGCCCACGACCAGGACCTTGACGTCGTCCGCGGCGTGGTCGTTGATGGCCTTGCCCTGCGGCTTGAAGATGCCGCCGTTGGCCTCCAGCAGGTCGCCGCGCTCCATGCCCTTGGTGCGCGGGCGGGCGCCGACCAGGAGCGCGACGCTGGCGCCGTCGAACGCCTTGTTCGGGTCGTCGGTGATCTCGATGCCGCTGAGCAGCGGGAAGGCGCAGTCGTCCAGCTCCATCGCGGTGCCCTCGGCTGCCTTGAGACCCTGCGGGATCTCCAGGAGGCGCAGCGCGACCGGCACGTCCGGGCCCAGCAGCTGGCCGGAGGCGATGCGGAACAGCAGCGCGTAGCCGATCTGGCCGGCGGCGCCGGTGACGGTGACATTGACGGGAGTGCGGGTCATGGCGGTCTCCGTTTTACCTGACAGTGGCGGCTGGGTCTCCAACGTATCTCTACATCAAGAGACCTGGCGTCAGGCTATCCGACGGCCCGGCCCCGGAGGCAGCCGCCCGCCGGAGGGGGGGAACGGCGGGCGGCCGCGGGGGACGTACCGCACCCGTGGGGGGTACGGGAATTCCCCTGCCCCGGATTCCCGCCGTCATGCCGTCCGGAATCGGCCAACCGCAGCAGGGGGCCGCCCCGCGCGGGCGTCCGCGGCCGCCGCGGCGGTCCGTACCGGCGGCGGCCCTGCGGCGGTACGTCCCGGTCAGCGGATCGTGAAGTGGACGATGTCCTCCAGGAAGGGGATCTCCAGCACCGGGGCTGGCTGCGCCATCAGCGCCAGCAGCACGATCGCCGTGCCCAGCACGCCGTAGGTCACCACGTCCGTGAAGCGGGAGCGCACCGCGAGCATCCCCACCGACGGCACGGCCCAGCGCAGCACGGCGCCGGTGAGCAGGGACAGGCCGACGGTCAGCAGACCCGCGCGGAAGTGGCCGAGCGTCACCAGCAGGCCGGCGGCCGTCCCGGCCAGCACGCACAGCAGCGGCCACTGCCGCGCGGGCGCGGGGGCGTCCCCGGGGGCCGCCCGCCCGCCCCCCTCGGGGCGGGCGGTGTCACGGGTGATCAGCGGGAACCGCCGGGACCGGCGCCGGCCGGCGCCGGTCCCGGCGGTTCCCCCGGTCTCCCGGCTCCGCTCGGTCTCCCCGGCCTCCCCGGCCCCTCGGGTCCGCTCGGCCCCCGTCTCAGCCGACACGGTCCGCACCCGCGGCGCGCTCCGCCGCCTCCACCACGTTGGCCAGCAGCATCGCCCGCGTCATCGGGCCGACGCCGCCCGGGTTCGGCGAGAGCCACCCCGCGACCTCCGCGACGTCCGGGTGCACATCGCCGGCGATCTTCCCCGTCGCCGCGTCCCGGCTGACGCCCACGTCCAGCACGGCCGCGCCCGGCCTGATGTACTCGGGGCGGACCAGATGCGCCGCACCGGCCGCCGCCACCACGATGTCCGCCCGGCGCAGATGCTCCCCCAGGTCCCGGGTGCCGGTGTGGCACAGGGTCACCGTCGCGTTCTCCGAGCGGCGGGTGAGCAGCAGTCCGATGGAGCGGCCGACGGTGATGCCGCGTCCGACGACGGCCACGTCCGCCCCGTCGATCTCCACCTTGTGGCGGCGCAGCAGCTCGACGATGCCGTTGGGGGTGCACGGCAGCGGGGCCCGCTCGTTGAGCACCAGGCGGCCGAGGTTCGTCGGGTGGAGCCCGTCGGCGTCCTTGGCCGGGTCCATCAGCTCCAGGACGCGGTTGGTGTCGATCCCGCGCGGCAGCGGGAGCTGCACGATGTAGCCGGTGCAGGACGGGTCCTCGTTGAGTTCGCGGACGACCGCCTCGATGTCCTCCTGGGAGGCGGTGCCGGGCAGCTCGCGCTGGATGGAGGCGATGCCCACCTGGGCGCAGTCGCGGTGCTTGCCCGCCACGTACTTCTGGCTGCCGACGTCGTCGCCGACCAGGAGCGTGCCCAGGCCGGGCTGGATGCCGCGCGCCTTCAGGGCTTCTACGCGGGCGGCGAGTTCGGTCTTGATCGCGGCTGCGGTGGCCTTGCCGTCGAGAATCTGGGCGGTCATGGGGGCCATCCTCCCGGATACGGGGGTCCGGTCTCCAATCGCGTCCGCACCACGCCGCACCACGCGGCGCCTTCGGCACGGAGAGTGAGAGGGATGTCGCGGAACGCCTCGCTCCACGTCGCCGGCCGGGCCGGAGCATTGCGGATTCGCCACAGCCCCTCGTCTTGTCTGGACAGCGTCATCCATCCCCACCAGCATGGTCGCGGGTGCCGTGCCCTCGGGGGCCGACGGGTGCGGCGCACGGGGGAGGCACGCTCTTGTACGACCCGTTCCTCACGCAGCGGAGCTGCGGGGGCGCCGCGGTGTTCCTTCGGACGTCCCCCTGGACATCCCCTCGGCCCCGACCGTCCCCGTTTCCCGTCCGCTCGTTAGGAAGACGCTCATGAGCCACCCGCAGGACCCCTACGGCCAGCCGCCGCAGCCCGGTTACGGCCACCCGCAGCAGGGGGCCGCCCCGCAGGGCGCGTACCCCCAGCACCCGCAGTACCCCCAGCAGCCCGGCGGGGCGTACGCCTCCTACTACCCCCAGCAGCCCCACGGCGGTGGCATGCCGCCGTACGCGGGCTGGGGCGCCCGGGTCGGCGCGGCCCTGCTGGACGGCCTGATCATCGGCCTGATCCCCGGGATCCTGATGGCCGTCGGATACGGGCAGTTCCTCGGAGCGGTCATCGACGCGGCCGACAGCTGCCCGATCGGTGACACGATCTGCGCGCAGAACGCGGCCGATGTGCCCGGCAGCGCCTGGCCGCTGATCGCCATAGGCGCCCTGCTCTCCCTGGCCGGCCAGCTGTGGCTGATCCACCAGGAGGGCAGGACCGGGCAGACCCCGGGCAAGAAGGCCCTGAAGATCAGCGTGCTGCGGGAGGCCGACGGGCAGCCGCTCGGCTTCGGCATGGCCTTCGTGCGCAAGCTGGCGCACTTCCTGGACGGCGCGGCCTGCTACATCGGCTACCTGTGGCCGCTGTGGGACGACAAGAAGCAGACCTTCGCCGACAAGGTGATCAAGAGCGTCGTCGTGAAGCAGCAGCGGTAGTCCCGTCCGCCGGCCCCTCCCCCGTTCCGGCGCGTCTTCCGCATCTGCCGGGATGCGCGGGCCGGTACTGGGAAGGGTGCTCCTTGAGGGAGTGACGCGGCCCGTCCGGCGGGCGCCGCGCGAGGACGCAGGCATCGGGGGCCGTACCGCGGGGGGACCGCGGTACGGCCCCTCGGCGTCCGGTCGCCGCACGGGCCGCCCCGAGGAACCGGAGGAACCGGAGGAGAACGCCATGAGCAGCTCCGACCCGAACACCCCGAACGATCCCTACCGGAAGAACCCGTACGACCGGCCGCCCGGAGGGCAGCCGAGCAACCCGCCGGGCGGGCACTACGGCCCCTTCGGCGGCGCCGAGGAGCACCCGCTGGCTCCGCCGCCCGGCCCGATGGGCTCTCCCGGCGGACCGCCGGGCGGGCCGCCCGGAGCGATGCCGGGCAAGGTCAACTCGTCCCGCATGATCTTCTTCATCGCCGGCGGGCTCCAGGCCCTCTTCTCACTGCTGGCGATCGTCACCTTCGCCGCGGCCGAGGACGATCTGGAGGAGACCTACGGCGACCTGGGCGTGGGCACCGGGATCTACTACACGCTGTTCGTCTTCTTCCTGCTCCACGCGGTCGCCGGCATCGTGCTGGCCGTGAAGTTCCCGCAGGGCGGAGGCGGACTGCGGATCTGGGGCATCGCCTGGTCGGCCGTCCTGGTGCTGATCGGCCTGCTCACGCTGCCGCTCGGGCTGCTGTGGCTGGCGCTCGGCATCGTCTGCGTCGCGCTGCTGTCCTCCGCCGAGTCGGCGGCCTGGTTCAACCGCCCGCGGGCCTGAGGACCGGTACGGCGGCCCGCACACGACCCCGCGCACACCGCAGGCCGCGCCCCCGCCGGGGCGCGGCCTGACGTGCGTCCACCTCAGTGGAAGAAGTGCCGGGTGCCCGTGAAGTACATCGTCACACCCGCCGCCTTCGCCGCCTCGACCACCTGCTCGTCGCGGACCGAACCGCCCGGCTGGACGACCGCCCGCACGCCCGCGTCCGCCAGGACCTGGAAGCCGTCGGGGAAGGGGAAGAAGGCGTCGGAGGCCGCGTAGGAGCCGCGCGCCCGCTCCTCGCCGGCGCGCTGGACGGCGAGTTTGGCGGAGTCCACCCGGTTGACCTGGCCCATGCCGACGCCGACGGTGGCACCCCCCTTGGCCAGCAGGATCGCGTTGGACTTCACCGCCCGGCAGGCACGCCAGGCGAAGGCCAGCTCGGCCAGCTCCGCCTCCCCCAGCGCCTCGCCGGTGGCGAGCGTCCAGGCGGCGGGGTCGTCGCCGTCGGCCTGGAGGCGGTCGGCGACCTGGAGCAGCGCACCGCCGTCGACCGGCTTGTGCTCCAGGTGGGCGGCCGGGGCCTGGGGGCAGCGCAGCACGCGGATGTTCTTCTTGCGGGCCAGCACCTCCACCGCGCCGTCCTCGTAGTCCGGCGCCACGATGACCTCGGTGAAGATCTCGGCGACCTGCTCGGCCATGGCGACCGTCACCGGACGGTTGACGGCGATCACACCGCCGAAGGCGGACAGCGGGTCGCAGGCGTGCGCCTTGCGGTGGGCCTCGGCGACGTCCGCGCCGACGGCGATGCCGCAGGGGTTGGCGTGCTTGATGATCGCCACGCACGGCTCGGCGTGGTCGTGGGCGGCCCGGCGCGCGGCCTCGGTGTCCGTGTAGTTGTTGTAGGACATCTCCTTGCCGTGCAGCTGCTCGGCGCCGGCCAGTCCGCCGCTGCCGTCGCTGTAGAGGGCGGCGGCCTGGTGCGGGTTCTCGCCGTAGCGCAGCACGTTCGAACGCCGGTAGGCGGTGCCGAGGAACTCGGGGAAGCCGGAGTCGTCGGCCGGGGCGTAGTCGGTCGCGAACCAGGAGGCGACGGCCACGTCGTAGGCCGCGGTGTGCGCGAACGCCTCGGCGGCCAGGCGTCGGCGGGCGGCGAGGTCGAAGCCGCCGCCCGTGACGGCCTCCAGCACCTCGCCGTAGCGGCCGGGGTTGACGACGACGGCCACGGACGGGTGGTTCTTGGCCGCGGCGCGGACCATCGACGGGCCGCCGATGTCGATCTGCTCCACGCACTCGTCCGGGGAGGCGCCGGAGGCGACGGTCTCCCGGAAGGGGTAGAGGTTGACGACGACGAGGTCGAAGGGCTCCACGTCCAGCTCGCCGAGCTGCCGGCGGTGGTCCTCCAGGCGCAGGTCGGCCAGGATGCCGGCGTGCACCCGCGGGTGGAGGGTCTTCACCCGGCCGTCCAGGCACTCGGGGAAGCCGGTCAGCTCCTCGACCCGGGTGACCTCCACGCCCGCGGCGGCGATCCGTGCGGCCGTCGAGCCGGTCGAGACGAGCCTGACGCCCGCCGCGTCCAGGCCGCGGGCCAGCTCCTCCAGGCCCGTCTTGTCGTAGACGCTGACCAGCGCGCGGCGGACGGGCCGCCTGGTGGCCCCGGTGGTCTGGGGGGTCTCGGGGGTCTCGGAGCCTTCAGTCATGACCGAGAATGACCTTTCTTGCCTCGATGCGGTAGCCGTGGCGGGCGATGCGTCGCACCGTGTCGACGAGCAGCCGCCGCTCGACTTCCTTGATCCGCTCGTGGAGCGTGGATTCGTCGTCCTCCTCCCGCACCTCGACCACGCCCTGGGCGATGATCGGGCCGGTGTCGACGCCGTCGTCGACGAAGTGGACGGTGCACCCGGTGACCTTCACGCCGTACGCGAGCGCGTCGCGCACGCCGTGGGCGCCGGGAAAGCTGGGGAGCAGGGCGGGGTGGGTGTTGACGAAGCGCCCGCCGAACCGGGCGAGGAACTCCTTGCCCACGATCTTCATGAAGCCGGCGGAGACCACCAGGTCGGGCTCGTGGGCCGCCACCGCCTCGGCCAGCGCGCGGTCCCAGGCGTCCCGGCCGGCGTGGTCGCGCACGCGGCAGACGAAGGTGGGCAGCCCGGCGCGCTCGGCGCGCTCCAGCCCGGCGATGCCGTCGCGGTCGGCTCCGACGGCGACGATCTCGGCGCCGAAGGCGTCCGGCCGCTCCTCGGCGACGGCGTCGAGGAGCGCCTGGAGGTTCGTGCCCGAACCCGATACGAGGACCACGACGCGGGCCGGGGAGTGGGCGGCGAAGGAACGGGAAGCGGAAGCCACGACGAGGCTCTTCTCGGATCTCTCGGTGGGACGGTGCGGCTTTGTACGGTCGTACGAATCCGTGGGGCGGACGAATCCGGGGAACCCTACGAAGCGGCCGACCGTCAGCAACGATACCGGCACACCGGACGGCCCCCTCGGGACGGGGGGACGGCCGCCCGGTAGCGTCAGGGCCACACATCGGCGAACGGCCCGGGGCCGGGACGACATCTAGGGGAAGACACAGAGCACATGACGGACCGACGACGCCGCGCGGCCCCTGAGACCTCGACCGGGATCCCGACCGTTACCGCCCCGGGCCCGCTCCGGCTGCGGCCCCTCACCGGCCCGTCCCCTTCCGGCCTGCCTCTCCCGGGCTCCTTCGGCGGCCCGCACTCGGACGGCCCACACTCCTCGGACGGCCGGCTCTCCCGCGGCCGGGAGGAGGACAACCCCTTCGCCGCGCCGCCCGAGGGCCGCCCCGAGCAGCCCTGGCGCCCGCGTGGACCCCAGGGGGCCGACCCGTCCGGCTCCTCCGGATCGTCCGATTCACCGGACTCCCCGCGAGGTGACGGGGACGGCGACGGCCGGGGCGGCGACCGGCCGGAGGGCTCCTCGCCCGACTGGGGCCGCAGGTGGAGCAGCCGCCAGCCGGGTCGCCAGAGCGGCGGCTTCGGCAGCGGCGGCCGTCCGGAGCAGAACGGCGGGCAGGGCGGCGCACCCGGCGGTATGCGCTGGGATCCGACCGACCCCGTCCAGCGCCGGGCCCGGTACGCCCTGGTCATCGGCGGCTGGGGGCTGATCTTCGCCTTCTTCGGCCTCCCCTGGCTGGCGGTGCCGCTGGGCGCGCTGGCCGTGTACTGGGGCGTCGGCGCCATCCGCGGCAAGCCGGGCGCCGGAGGCGGTACGGACGGCGGTGCGGACGGCGGCACCGGCGGCGGCGCGGAGACCGGCCGGGCGGCCGCCCGGCCCGAGGACGTGGCCGGCGCCGACCGCTCCACCGCGCCGGAGCCCGGCGCGGGCCGGGCGCCCGCCCCCGCCGGCCCGGAGGCCGGCCGCTCGGGCCGGCCCCAGCTGGCGGCGGCGGTGACCGGGCTGGTCACCGGGATCCTCGCACTGCTGATCATCGCCGCGCAGTTCACCGTCCAGCTCGTCTACCGCGACTACTTCGTCTGCGTCGAGGACGCCCTCACCAACTCCTCGCGCCAGGCGTGCGAACGGCATCTGCCCGAGCAGCTGCGCCCGCTGTTCGGTGAACCCGAACGCGAGGAGTGAGGCGGGGCGCGGTCACGACGACCGCGACGGGTGCGGGGAGCGGCCGGGGGCCTCGCGGCCGCCGGGCGTCAGTGTCCGCGGGCCGGGCGCAGCCGCCAGGAGCGCATGGCCAGGGCCGTCGGCACCCCCAGGGCGGCCGTCCAGCCCAGCGCCGCGGCCCCGGTGAGCCGCCAGTCCGGGCCGATATGGGCCAGCGCCCCCGTGCCCAGCGGACCGCCCGCGCAGGCGGCCAGCGCCGCCATCGCCGCGCCGCAGCCGCAGGCGGCCAGCGTGGCCGCGCCGGCGGTCGCCCGTCCGCCCAGCACCGCGGGCCCTCCCCCGGCGGGCACGGCCGCGCGCGCCACGCACCACGCCGCGAGCAGCCCGCCCGCCAGCGGGACCACAAGAGCCGCGGCCCAGGTCACGGGGGTGCCCGGCCCCTCGGCCGGTACGGCCGCCAGCAGCGGGAAGTCCGGCAGCGGCGGCAGGCCGGTCACGGCAGCGGGCCGCACCGTGCCGCCTCCCCCGAGCGTGAACCCGGGGCCGAGGCCGTACGCCGCGCCCCAGACGGCCGCGTTGGGCGTCAGGGCCAGGGCCAGCAGCAGGACCGCCGCCAGCCCCGGCCACTCCAGGGTCGGCTGCTCCTGCGACGGGAACGCGGCCCGCTGGGCGGTGGCCACATGCCACAGCAGGGCGCCCGCCGTCAGCAGTGCGCCCCCGGCGCACTGCGCCGCGGCCGACGCGGCGGCGCCGCGCAGGGCGGCCGACGCCCCGGCGCGGGTGAGCGCGGGCCGCTCCGTCCGCCGCCGCATCCGGCGCATCCGGCACATCCGGCGCAGGAGCCGCGGCGGGGCCTCGGGCAGCGGCCGCCCCAGGCCCGTCCACGTTCCCGCCGCCGCGGCGGCGGCCGTGACTGCGGGCAGGCGCAGCGCGGCGCCCAGCGGATCGACCCGGATGGGGCCGGAGGCCGCGTAGCCGGTCACGGCCGCCGCGACCAGCAGATATCCGGCGACGATCCAGCACATGGCGCGCCATGCCGCGCCCGTGTCCCCCGCGCCGGGATCCGCACCGGGCCCCGAACCGGGACTCCCGCCGGGGGCTCGTGCGGACACCGGCCCCCGGGCCGCGCCGCGGGCCGTGCGGTGGAGCAGCCACACCGGCACGGCGCACAGCAGCAGGGGCACCAGCCCGACCGGCGCGGGGGAACCGCTGAGGGTTTCGGTACGGACGAGAGGGGCACCGTGTGCCACCAGCCAGAGGTCGGCGGCGATGCGCAGCGCGCCGCCGGGACCGTCGTCGGGGTGGGGCGAGGTGATCCACAGCAGCATGACGAGGACTGCGATTCCGCCCAGGCCCAGGCCCGCGGCCATCACACCGTCGAGAAGGCGGTCGCGGGGAGGAACCGGCGCATGACGGATGAGCGCGAGGGCATGCGGGGGCGGTGAGGAGGGCGACGCGTCGCGGCGGGTCATGGGATACACGCCGACATGCTGCCAACAACGCCCGATTCGCCCGGGGAGCAGGGAAAAAGTCGATGTGTCGCACACAGCACGCTATGCAGTTTTTTCATACAGTGCGGCGGTATGGCATCCATACCGCCGCAATCATGACGACCCGTAGGGGGCGGCCAGCATGACCGAGACACTCTCCATCCCCGCGCCCGCCGAGGACGCGGCCCCGGAAGCCTCCGAGCGCGAGGAGCCCGCCGCCGGGCCGTCGTTCGGGCTCACGGAGACCGCGGACCTCCCCGGCCCGGCGGCGGCGGACGGGCCGGCCGAGGCGTTCGATCTGCTGTACGCGCGCCTGGCCCGGCCGCTGCTGCGCCAGACGTATCTGCTCACCGGCGACCGGGCACTGGCCGGGCAGGCCGTACGCCACGCCTTCCGGCAGGCGTGGGAGCGGTGGCCCGAGGTCGCCGTGGACCGGGATCCGGCCGGCTGGGTGCGGACGGCGGCGTACGACCACGCGCTCTCGCCCTGGCACCGGCTGGACCCCCGCCGCCGCGCGGCCCGGAGGGACGGACCGGGCGAGCACGGGGCGGGGAAAGACGGGGCGGAGAGTGGGGCGGGGAAAAACAGCGCGGAGAGCGGGGCGGGGAAAAACAGCGCGGAGAGTGGGGCGGGGAAAAACAGCGCGGAGAGCGGGGCGGGGAAAAACAGCGCGGAGAGCGGTGAAAGGCTGCCGCCGGAAGCCCTGCTGGACCTGCCGCCCTCCTACCGCCGCACGCTGCTCCTGCACGACGGCCTCGGGCTGGGAGTGTCGGAGACGGCCGCCGAGAGCGAGGCGAGCACCGCCGCCACGGCCGCGCGGCTGATGCACGCGCGCGAGGCGCTGGCCGAGTACGTGCCCGGTCTGCGCCGTGTCGCGCCGGATCGGCGCAGGGAGATCATCCGCTCGATGCTGGAGGAGCTGGCGGACGCCGGCTCCCTGCCCGGGCTCCCGTCCGCCCGCACGGCGCGCGACGGCAGCGAGCGGACGGTGCGGCTGCGGACGGGCGCCTCGTTCGGGGCGACCGCGCTGGTGGCCGCGGCGGCACTGCTGGCGTCCCTGGCCGGGCCGCAGGCGCACGACTCCGCCCGGCAGGCGCCGCAGGAGGCCGGGACCCCGGCCGTGTCCGAGTCCTCCCCGGGCGGGCAGGAGGACCGGGCGGCCGGCTGAGGACGGCCCCGAGGGCTGCCACAGGCCCGCACAGGCCCGCGAAGACCCCCGAACGGCGCGGGCCCGCACCCCGAGGGGTGCGGGCCCGCGCCGTGCTGTGCCGACCGTGTCAGCCGGCGAGCAGCTCGCGCGCCAGGCGGGCGGTCTCGGACGGCGTCTTGCCGACCTTCACACCCGCGGCCTCCAGGGCCTCCTTCTTCGCCTGGGCGGTGCCGGAGGAGCCGGAGACGATGGCGCCGGCGTGGCCCATGGTCTTGCCCTCGGGGGCGGTGAAGCCCGCGACGTAGCCGACGACCGGCTTGGTGACGTTGGCCTTGATGAAGTCCGCGGCCCGCTCCTCGGCGTCGCCGCCGATCTCGCCGATCATCACGATCAGGTCGGTGTCGGGGTCGGCCTCGAACGCCTTGAGTGCGTCGATGTGGGTGGTGCCGATGATCGGGTCGCCGCCGATGCCGACGCAGGTCGAGAAGCCGAGGTCGCGCAGCTCGTACATCATCTGGTACGTCAGCGTGCCGGACTTCGAGACCAGGCCGATGCGGCCCGGCTTGGTGATGTCGGCCGGGATGATGCCCGCGTTGGACTGGCCGGGGGTGATCAGGCCGGGGCAGTTCGGGCCGACGATGCGGGTCTTGTTGCCCTTGGAGCCCGCGTAGGCCCAGAACTCGGCGGTGTCGTGGACGGCGATGCCCTCGGTGATCACCACGGCGAGCGGGATCTCGGCGTCGATCGCCTCGATGACCGCGCTCTTGGTGAACTTCTCCGGGACGAAGACGACGGTGACGTCGGCGCCGGTGGCCTCCATGGCCTCCTTGACCGTGCCGAAGACGGGCACTTCGGTCCCGTCGAAGTCGACGGTCGTGCCCGCCTTGCGCGGGTTGACGCCGCCGACGATGTTGGTGCCGGAGGCCAGCATGCGCCGGGTGTGCTTCTGGCCCTCGGAGCCGGTCATCCCCTGGACGATGACCTTGCTTTCCTTGGTGAGGAAGATAGCCATTGTTGTCGGTGTCCTCGTCCTTCGTTACTTCGCGGCCAGCTCGGCGGCACGCTCGGCCGCGCCGTCCATGGTGTCCACCTGCTGCACCAGCGGGTGGTCGGCGTCGTTCAGGATCTTGCGGCCCAGCTCCGCGTTGTTGCCGTCGAGGCGCACCACCAGCGGCTTGGAGACGTCCTCGCCCTTGGACTTCAGCAGCTCCAGGGCCTGCACGATGCCGTTGGCGACGGCGTCGCAGGCGGTGATGCCGCCGAAGACGTTGACGAAGACGGACTTGACGTCCGGGTCGCCGAGGATGATCTCCAGGCCGTTGGCCATGACCTCGGCGGAGGCGCCGCCGCCGATGTCGAGGAAGTTGGCGGGCTTGACGCCGCCGTGGTTCTCACCGGCGTAGGCCACGACGTCCAGGGTGCTCATGACCAGGCCCGCGCCGTTGCCGATGATGCCGACCTGGCCGTCGAGCTTGACGTAGTTCAGGCCCTTGGCCTTGGCGGCGGCCTCCAGCGGGTTGGCCGCGGCCTTGTCCTCCAGGGCGGCGTGGTCCGGCTGGCGGAACTCGGCGTTGGCGTCCAGGGACACCTTGCCGTCCAGCGCGATGATCCGACCGTCGCCGGTCTTGACCAGCGGGTTCACCTCGACGAGGAGGGCGTCCTCCTTGACGAAGACGGTCCACAGCTTCTGCACGGCGTCGACGATTCCGTCGGCGACGTCGGCCGGGAACTTCGCGGCCTCGACGATCTCGCGGGCCTTGGCCTCGGTGACGCCCTCGACGGCGTCCACCGGGATCTTGGCCAGGGCCTCGGGCTTGGTGGCCGCGACCTCCTCGATGTCCATGCCGCCCTCGACGGACGCCATCGCGAGGAAGGTGCGGTTGGCGCGGTCCAGCAGGAAGGAGACGTAGTACTCCTCCGCGATGTCCGCGGTCTGGGCCAGCATCACCTTGTGGACGGTGTGGCCCTTGATGTCCATGCCCAGGATCTGGCCGGCCTTCTCGACGGCGTCGTCCGGGTCGGAGGCCAGCTTCACACCGCCGGCCTTGCCCCGGCCACCGGTCTTGACCTGCGCCTTGACGACCGCGCGACCGCCGAGTCGCTCGGTCGCCTCGCGCGCCGCCTCGGGCGTGTCGATGACTTCACCGGCCAGCACCGGTACGTCATGCTTGGCGAAGAGATCCCTCGCCTGGTACTCGAACAGGTCCACGCGCGTCCGTCCCTAGTTGTGGTGTCGCGGTTCGTTGTCAGCGTGGGCGTGCCGCGTGGCCGCGGCGTCTGCGGAGCGCGCGGCATGTCCGCCTTGCAGGTTAGCCCCGTCGGTGTGCCCGGCATAAATCGCAGCTCACACCCGTGCGGTGACAACCGTCACAGACACCGCCCTCCCGACCTGGGTGGGAGGCGCCGCGGCAGGGCGGGATCCGGCCGGCCGCCGGGGCCGTCCGGGGGGCCGGAGCGGGCGCCGGTCCCCGGACGGGTTTCCGGCCGGATCCCCGGGCCGGGCGACCCTGCCGTCCGGCGTGACGACCACCCGGCCGGCCTCCCCGCGGACGGCGGACGGCGGACGGCGGACGGCGCGCGACGGACGGCGCGCGACGGGCGATGACGGCGCGGGCGCGGCGCACCGGTGCGGCCCACGCCCGGTCACTCCCCGGGGATCGGCAGGGGGCGCCTCTCGATCGCCGCCGCCATCACCTCCGGGAAGTGGTCGGGGGTGCAGGCGAAGGCGGGCACGCCGAGTGCGGCCAGTGCCGCGGCGTGCTCCCGGTCGTAGGCGGGGGCGCCCTCGTCCGAGAGCGCCAGGATCGCCACGAACTCCACGCCCGCGCTCCTCATCGCGGCGACGCGCTTGAGCATCTCGCCGCGGATGCCGCCTTCGTGGAGGTCGCTGACGAGGACGAGGACCGTCTCGGCGGGCCGGGTGATGCGCGACTGGCAGTAGGCCAGCGCGCGGTTGATGTCGGTGCCGCCGCCGAGCCTGGTCCCGAACAGGACGTCGACGGGGTCGTCGAGCAGGTCGGTGAGGTCCACGACGGAGGTGTCGAAGACGACCAGCCGGGTGGAGACCGACCGCATCGAGGCGAGCACGGCCCCGAAGACGGAGGCGTAAACGACCGAGGCGGCCATCGAGCCGGACTGGTCGACGCACAGGACGACGTCCTTGCGCGCCGCCCGGGAGGCGCGGCCGTGGCCGACCAGCCGTTCGGGCACGACCGTGCGGTACTCGGGCAGGTAGTTCCCCAGGTTGGCCCGGAGGGTGCGGTTCCAGTCGATGTCCCGGTGGCGGGGGCGGCGTATCTTCGCCGACCGGTCCAGGGCACCCGTCAGCGCCGCCCTGGTGCGGGCCGCGAGTCGGCGCTCCAGTTCCCCGACGACCTTGCGGACGACCGCGCGTGCGGCCTCCCGGCTCGCCTCGGGCATCGCCCTGCCCAGGGAGAGCAGGGTGCCGGCGAGGTGGACGTCCGCCTCGACGGCCTCCAGCAGCTCCGGTTCCGTCAGCAGGGCGGACAGGCCGAGCCGGTCGATGGCGTCCCGCTGCATCACCTGGACGACGGAGGCCGGGAAGCAGTCGCGGACGTCGCCCAGCCAGCGGGCCACGCCCGGCGCCGAGGCGCCCAGCCCGGCGGACCGCGGCCCCGGCCGGACGCCGGCGCCCTCCTCGTCCCCGTAGAGGGCGGCGAGAGTGCGGTCCATGGCCGCGTCCCGGCCGGTCAGGGCTTCTCCGGTGCCGTCGGCGTCCCGGCCGCCGCCAAGGACCAGCCGCCAGCGCCGCAGCCGCTCGCCGGCGTCCCGCCCGTCCGTGCCCGTGGCCGTGGCCGTGGTACCGGTGGTGCTCCCCGCCGTATCCGCCGCCGTGTCCGGTTCGTTCACCGTGCGGTCACCTCCTCTCCCTCCGCGCCGCCCCGCGCGGCGCCCTCCTCCGCGCGTTCCCCCAACAGCAGCCGCAGGGTGGGCAGTACGGCACCGGCGCGCTCCGGATCCGGCCCCTCCCCGAAACCGGGGACGGTCTCCCGGGCCGCCGCCGCGCCGCCCGGCGCCCGCGTACCGCGCCGGACCAGTTCGCCGACGGTGCGCCGCACCCCCGGCTCGTACGCGGCGAACGTCCGCCGCAGCAGCGGCAGTACGGCGGTGAACGCCTCCCCGGACATCCCCGTGAGCCAGTCGTCCACCAGGGCCAGCAGCCGCTCGTCGTGGACGAGCAGCATCCCGCCGTCCGCCAGGAACCCCTCGATCCACCCCGCCGCGTCCGTCGGCGGGGCCCCCGGGGAGAGCGCCGGGCCCATCAGCCCGGCCGCCTCCTCCCCGGAGAGCCGCCCGTCGTCCAGCAGCAGCCGGACGCAGCGGCCCCGGAGCAGCCCGGGGACCGCGGGGGCGCGGTCGCGCCCGGCGAGGCTGCGCAGCACCGACCACCAGCGCGTGAGCAGGTCCTCCCCCGCCAGCAGGACGACCGCCCGGTGGGCGGCGTCCACATGGCCGCGCATCTCGGCCGCGGCGGCGGCGCCGAGGCCGGCGCAGGCGGGCGGCAGTCCGACGCACACCCGCTCGGCGATCCCCTCGGCGACCTCGCGCAGCGCGGCGGCGTCCGTGCCGCGCACGTCGCCGTAGCGCACGGAGCGCACCAGCGCGGGCAGGGCCCGGGCCAGGTGGCCGACGTCGGTGTCCAGGGCCGCGCGGTCGGCGAGGGCGCGCATCACCGCGGGCAGGGCCTCGCCGAGCCCGGCGAGCAGGCAGCGTTCGGCCAGTTCGGTGGTCTCGGCCAGCGAGGCGGCGTCGCGGGCCAGCGCCTCGGCCCTGGCGCCGGCCGCGGCGGCCACGGTGGTGCCCCACACCCCGGCCTCGGCGATCCGCACCGACAGCTCCGGCCGCCAGCGCAGCCGCCAGGTCTCGCGGAAGGTGCCCGTGCCGCCGGCGCGGCCGTGCACCGGCTCGCCCCAGTCGACGCCGAGCAGCCGCAGCCGGTGCAGCAGCCTGCTGCGCGCCGCGGCGTTCTCCTCCCGCAGATCGAGGTCGAGTTCACGCTCGCGCGCCTCGGGCCTGAGGCGCAGCGATCTCTGCAGGCGGGCGAGGTCGCGCTGGAGCGGAACGGCGGGGGCGTCCGGCGGCACCGTGCCGAGCGCGTCCCCGACGACCAGCCGGTCGTGGACGAGGGCGAGCGGCATGTCCGAGCCCTCGCACAGCACGGCCCGCACCGCGTCGAGCGTCTCGGCGAGCCCCGGCAGGGGGCGCCCGCGCAGGGCCGCCAGGGCGTCGGCGAGCCGTACCGCCTCGATGACGTGCGCCGGGGACACCGAGGACACCGAGGGTGGCGAGGACGGCGAAGCCCCGGTACGGCCCTCCTCGCGCAGCAGCCGGGCGGCCTCGGCCATCCACCGCTCGACGGGCCGGTCGGGTGCGTCGAACAGATGGCCGTACCAGCCGGGCGAGGTGATCCCGGCGCCGTAGCCGCTGCGCCGGGCCAGCCGCTCGTTGGTCCACGGCACCCAGGTGATCTCCGTCCTCACCTTCGGCAGGCCCTTCAACAGCCGCCGGTCGGCGGCGGCGGTCGCCCCCGCGGCGAGGGCCGGTACGTGCCAGGCGCCGCAGACCACGGCGACCCGGTCGTCGCCGAACCGACCGCACGCCTCCCGCAGCCGCAGCCGCATATGGGCCTCGCGCACCGCGTCGCGCCGCCGGCCCGCGCCTCCTTCGGAGGAGGCGCCCGCGGGAGTGCCGGATGCTCCCTCGTGCGCCTCGCGCAGGGCGGTCATGGCGTCGGCGAGGGCGGTGAAGGGCGCGTACGGGTCGGCGGGGCGGGCTCCGGCGGGGCCGGCCGGCGGTACGCCGCGGTGCTCGACGACGTCCTCCCACCAGCGTTCGGGATCGTCGTGGCCGGCCGTCTCCGCGAGCACCCGCAGCGGGTCGAGGCGCAGCTCCCCGGCCGGCCCCTCCTCCTTCTCCTCCCCGCCCTCGTCCCCCAGGGCCAGGGTGCGGGCCGCGGGCAGGTCGAAGAACCGCACCGGCACCCCGTGCTCCAGCGCCCAGCGGACGGCGACCCACTCCGGGGAGAATCCGGCCAGCGGCCAGAACGCGGCGCGGCCCGGGTCGTCCGCCGCATGGGCCAGCAGTGCGACCGGCGGGCGCATCTCCTTGTGCGCCGCGAGCCCCACCACCGCGTCGGCCTCCGGCGGCCCCTCCACCAGCAGCACCGCCGGCCGGTGGGCGTCCAGCGCCGCCAGGACGGCCCGCGCCGAGCCGGGACCGTGGTGGCGTACGCCCAGCAGCAGCGGCCCCGGCGGCGGCGCGGCACCCGCCGCACCCGGGGCACCCGCGACGCCGCCCGCCGCGGCGACCGCCGCCCCCGTCCCGGGCACGCTCATGCGCCCGCCTCCCGGCAGGCCCGGTAGAAGTCCTTCCAGCCCTCCCTCTCCCGGACGACCGCCTCCAGGTACTCCCGCCACACCACCCGGTCGGCGGCCGGGTCGCGGACGACCGCGCCGAGGACGCCGGCGGCCACGTCGTCCGCGCGCAGCACCCCGTCGCCGAAGTGGGCGGCCAGGGCCAGTCCTCCGGTGACCACCGAGATGGCCTCGGCCGTCGACAGGGTGCCCGAGGGCGACTTGACCCTGGTGCGGCCGTCGAGGGTGACGCCGTCGCGCAGCTCGCGGAAGACGGTGACCACCCGCCGGATCTCGTCGGCGCCGTCGGGGACGGCGGGCAGGTCCAGGGAGCGGCCGATCTGCTCCACGCGCCGGGCCACGATGTCCACCTCCTCCTCGGGTGTCCCGGGCAGCGGCAGGACGACGGTGTTGAAGCGGCGGCGCAGTGCGCTGGACAGCTCGTTGACGCCCCTGTCGCGGTCGTTGGCCGTGGCGATCAGGTTGAAGCCGCGGACGGCCTGGACCTCCTCGCCCAGCTCCGGTATCGGCAGCGTCTTCTCCGACAGGATCGTGATCAGGGTGTCCTGCACATCGGCCGGCATACGGGTCAGCTCCTCGACCCGCGCGACCGCGCCGCCGGACATGGCCCGCATGACGGGGCTGGGCACCAGGGCCTCGCGGCTGGGCCCCTCGGCCAGCAGCCGCGCGTAGTTCCAGCCGTAGCGGACCGCCTCCTCGGCGGTGCCCGCCGTGCCCTGGACCAGCAGCGTGGAGTCGCCGCTGACGGCCGCCGCCAGATGCTCCGACACCCAGGTCTTGGCGGTGCCGGGCACCCCGAGCAGCAGCAGGGCCCGGTCGGTGGCCAGCGTGGCGACGGCCACCTCGACGATCCGGCGCGGGCCGACGTACTTGGGGCTGATGACCGTGCCGTCCGGCAGGGTGCCGCCGAGCAGGTAGGTGGCGACGGCCCACGGCGACAGCCTCCACCGCTGCGGGCGCGGCCGGTCGTCCGCCGCGGCCAGGGCGCCCAGCTCCTCGGCGAAGGCCTCCTCGGCGTGGGGCCGCAGAGCGGCCGGTGCGCTGGTGGCGGTCACGTTTCCCCCTCGCATGCGGCTTTCGCGTGTCGGTCCCACGATGCACGGCCCCACTGACAATCCCCCGCGGCGATCACGCGGTCACCCTCCCCGTCCGACCCGTCCGACCCGTCCGGTCTGCCCGGCCGCCCCGGTCACCGTGCGGAGACATCGGAAACGGTGGGGATCGGTCGAAGGCGGTCGAAGGTGATCGGAGGCTGTCACGGACGGTCGGATACGGCCGGAGATGCTCGGAGACGGATTGTCAGTGGCTGCTCGTACGGTCGTCCACATGGTTCACCGCACAGAGAGCGAGCTTGTGTTTCCGGTCGGTGAGAGCTGCGGCGTCGGTGGCGACGACAATCACGCGTCCGTACGGGGAGAGCGAGGGGCACATGAGCACAGGGGGATCGCGGCGGCCTGCGGAGCGGCGTCAGGCGCCGGCGCCTGACGCCGCTCCCACGGGAGAGGGGGACGGCCGGCCGTGTGCCGGAGGGACCGCGGAAGCCGGGGGAGGAGGGGAGGCCGCCGCCCGCGCCGGGGAGCGGGCGGCGGCCTCCGCCGGCCCCGAGGCGGCGCGGCGGCGGGCCGGGCGGCGGGCCGAACGGATCTCGGCGGGCGCCACCGAGCTGGAGCACCGGCTGGCGGACCTGCTGCGCGGCGGTCTGGCGGACATGGAGCGACCGGCGGGGGAGGCGGGCCGCGGCGTGTGGGAGGAGACGGCCGCCCGCATGGTGGACGCCCAGGCGCCCGGCCTGGCCGCCCGGGTCCGGGAGCTGGGGGCCGTCCCCGGCTCCGGCCCCGGCTGGCCGTCCCGGCTGCTGGAGGAGTGCGCCCTGCTGCACCTGCTGGACCAGGGGTTCTTGAACATCGGCGGGCTGCCGGAGCCGCTGGCCGCGACCGTGCGGTCCCGGGTGGGGATCACCACCCGGGCGGCCGAGGTGCTGGCCGGCCGCGACGCGGTGGTGCGCGACCACTGGCTGGTGCTGGGCCGGCACGACACCGAGGAGGGAAGGGTCGTGGCACGCCGGGTCTGGCTGCACGGGCGGCGGACCGGGCACACGGCTCTGGTGCTGTCGTTCGCCGCCGGCCGGCTGCCGGAACCGCCCCTGGCGGTGGGGGTCTCGGTTGACGCCGACCTCGCCTACTACCCCGGCGCCCCGGCACTGCGCGCCGCTCTCGGCGAGCGGCACTCGGAGCCCGGGCCGGGCGGGCGGCCGCCGGGGGCCGGTGTGCACGACGCGCTGGCCTCCTACGGCGCCGCGCTGTGCGGCGACCCGTGGCTGGAGGGCCTGCCGGTGGTCCTGGCCGGCGTGGTGCCCGTGCCGGTCGGGGACGGCTGGCAGCTGGCCGACGAGGGCGGCTCCGCGCTGCCGGTGGCGAGGACGGCGGGGGTGCGCTCCCGGATGTGGCGGCTCGCCGCCGTCTCGGGCGGCGAGCCGGTCACGGTGTTCGGCGAGTGCGGCCACCGGGGTTTCACCCCGTACACCGTCTGGCCGGGCCCGGAGGCGGTGCCGGGAGCGGGGCCGGGGTCGGAGCCGGCCGCGGCCGTGCCGCTCACCTCGCCGGACGTGCCGGGCGGTGCGGGGTGAGCTGGGGCGAACTGGTCGGCGCCGCACTGCTGGGCGCGGAGCGGCGCACACCGCCCGGCGGCTCGGTCGAGGCGCTGCTGGACGCCGCCGCGGTGGAGACGGTGCGGCGGCGGGCCGGGCTGCGGCCCGCCCCCGCCGCGCCCCGGCCGGAGCCGGCGCCGCCGGACCCGCGCCCGCCGCTGCCGCCGGCCGCCGCCCGGCGGCTGTCCCTGCTGCTCGCCGACCGCCCCGGCGCGGGTGGCGGACGCCGGGGCACCGCGCCCGACCTCGCCGAGCTGCTGCCGCAGTGGCTGGCCGCCGCGGGCGCCCACGGCTACCGCGCCCCGGCCGAGCAGCTGCCCGCCCTGCTGGACGCGGCCCGCGCGCGCACGGACCTGCGCGCGGGCGCGCTCGCCCTGGGCGGACCGCGGGCCCTGTGGCTGGCGCGGCTCAACCCGGACTGGCGGTTCGCCCTGCGCGGCCGCTCCGGGCGCGGCCTCGGCCCGCCCGAGGACGGCGGCGCCGTGCGGCGGTTGTGGGAGGAGGGCCTGTTCGCCGAGCGGTCGGCACTGCTGCTGTCCCTGCGGCGCCGTGATCCGGCGGCGGCCCGTGAGCTGCTGGCCGGCACCTGGGCCGCGGAGCGGGCCGAGGACCGGCTGATGTTCCTGGACTCGCTGCGCGAGGGCCTGTCGCCGGGGGACGAGGAGTTCCTGGAACGTGCGCTGGCGGACCGCAGCCGCAACGTCCGGGCCACCGCCGCCGAGCTGCTGTCGGCACTGCCCTCCTCCGCGCTCGCGGCGCGGATGGCGGCCCGGGCCCGCTCCTGCGTCGCGCTGGACCGCACCGGCCGTCCGGGCCGTCTGGTGGTCGAGGCGCCGTACGAGTGCGACCCGGGTATGCGGCGCGACGGCGTGGTGTCCGGGGCGCCGCCGGGCCGCGGCGAGCGGTCGTGGTGGCTGGTGCAGGTGGTGGAGGCCGCGCCGCTGGACACCTGGCCGGAGCATCTGGGCGGCCGTACGCCCGCCCGGATCACGGCGCTGCCGGTGGCCGACGACTGGGAGGCGGACCTGCACGCCGCCTGGGCGCGGGCCGCCGTACGCCAGCGGAACACCGTGTGGGCGCGGGCGCTGCTGCGCAAGCCGTCCGCCCCGATGGCGGCGGCCCCGGGCGACCCGGCGAAACTGCTGGCACTGCTGCCGCACCGGGAGCGGGCGCGGTGGGCGGCGGAGTTCATAGCCGCCCACGGCCTGTCCGAGGCGTTCCGGGTGCTGGGCGTCTGCGCGGTCCCCTGGGCCGGACCGCTGGGCCGGGCCGTGGTGGACGCGCTGGAGATCGCCCGGGACGCGGGCAGCTATCCATGGAGCTTCAGCGGAGTGCTGGGGCTGGCCGAACGCTGCCTGGACCCGGGCGAGGCCGACCGCCTCGCCCCGCTGGCCGCGGTCCCGGACGAGCCCGAGGACGGCTCACCGGGCGCGGGCGGCTACTGGGCGGAGGCGTTCCAGCGGCTGGTGGCCACGCTCCGCCTCCGCGCCACGATGCTCGCGGAGCTCGAGCCGCCGGGGCACGGCGACCCCGCGCCCCGGCCGAGCCGTGACCGGTAGGCCGGGACCGGATCGAGGTCAGGCCGCCACGGAACGTACGTGGGAGCGCACCCACTCCACCACCTCACCGGTGGGCGCACCGGGGGTGAAGATCGCGGCCACCCCCTGCTCCTTGAGCGGGGGGATGTCGTCCTCGGGGATGATGCCCCCGCCGAAGACCTTGATGTCCGCCGCGTCGCGCTCCCGCAGCAACTCCAGAACTTTGGCGAAGAGCGTGTTGTGGGCACCGGAGAGGATGGACAGGCCGATCGCGTCGGCGTCCTCCTGGATCGCGGTGTCCACGATCTGCTCGGGCGTCTGGTGCAGGCCGGTGTAGATGACCTCCATACCGGCATCGCGCAGCGCCCGTGCGATCACCTTGGCTCCGCGGTCGTGGCCGTCGAGACCCGGCTTGGCGACCACCACGCGGATCGGACCCGACACACCCATCACTGCCTCCCATAACGACTGCGGCCCGGCCGGCCCGCCCGACCATCTACCGGTGGGCGGTTACCCGGTGAACGAACGTTATCGCCAGCATCCCCCACCGGGCGGTTCCGCGGTAAGGAGGGAGGGGGAAATCACACGGGACACCGACCGTCACGGCCGGTCTCCCCGAGGGGACCCGCGGTGAGTCCCCGGGCGGTCCGCCGTCCCGCCCTCCCCCGATTCGCTTCCATCCTGCATCAGTCCCCCGTTCAGAGGGCATACGACCACATATGCCCGGCGCGTGCCACCGGGAGGAGGTCGACGGCATGAGGGTCACCAGGGCGCTGCCCATCCCGTCCGGCTCGTTCCTCGGTGCCCTGCCGCTGTCCCTGATCCCCTTCGCCCCGCGTGAGCTGCGGGCCGCCGCACTGGAGGCCGCCTCCCTGGCGAGCCGCACCCTGCTCTACCCCGCGGGCATGGCACAGGAGCGGTGCGTACCGGCTCCGCCGGCGGGCGCGGGCGATGAGGACGAGCGGGTGCGCCCGGGGTCCCCGCCCGGGGGGAGGCGGGAGAAGGGGTGCTCCGGCGACACGGGAAGCCGTGAAGGGGAGAATTGCCCTCCCGTCCTGCTGCTGCACGGCTTCATCGACAATCGCTCGGTGTTCACCCTGCTGCGCCGCTCACTGGTGCGCAACGGCTGGCGCGACATCCGCGCCTTCAACTACTCCCCTCTCACCTGCGACGTCCGCTGCGCCGCGGAGCGTCTGGCGGAGTACGTCGAGGAGGTCTGCGAGAGCACCGGCCGCCGCCGCATCGACGTGGTCGGACACAGTCTGGGCGGCCTGATCGCCCGCCACTACGCCCAGCGGATGGGCGGCGACACCCGCGTCCGCACCCTGGTGACCCTCGGCACCCCGCACTCCGGCACCCGGGTGGCGCCGCTGATGTCGGCCCACCCGATCGTGCGCCAGCTGCGGCCGGAGTCCGACGTGATCGAGGAGCTGACCGGTCCCGCGCCGGGCTGCCGCACCCGCTTCGTGGCCTTCTGGAGCGATCTGGACCAGCTCATGGTCCCCGTGGAGACCGCCCGGATCGACCACCCCGACCTGAATTCCCGCAACGTGCGCGTGAGCGGCCTGGGACATCTGACACTTCCCGCGCACTGGGAGGTCGCCGCCGGAGTACGGCGGGAACTGGCCGCGGGGGCGCCGCACCGCAGGGAACGGGCGGCGCGTGCGGAACGGGGATCCGCCGGGGCCGCCTGACCGACCGGCCTCGGCCGGACCGCCCCGCCATCCCTCTCAGCCGCCGCTTCCCGGAACGCCCCGCCGGTTTTCCCGCATACCCGTATCTCCGTGTCCCCGCGCGTGAATTCCCGGGCCTCCGGCACCGATTCGGCGTCTTCCGACTCCTTCCGGCGCCCAATTTATTCGAACTGATTTCGAACACGCGGCCAAGTACTGATCCGTAGTCCACCGAAAGGCGACCGAATGCCCGTTTCCCGGCCGCCCGAAACCTGCCGAAGATTGTCGCCGTCGCATACCGCCGGGTACAGTCGCCGCACTGCTCCGCCCCTGTCGTCGAGGCGAAAGAGAAGTTGGTGGTGAACGACCGTCACCTGTCGGGAGTCTCGACCCCCGCCGATCCCCCCGCCGACTCCTCGTACGGCCCTCACGGCTCCCCGTACGGCCAGTCCGCATACGGCTACCAGGGCTCGCAGGACACCCCGTACGGCTACGTCACCGGCACCTCCGACGCCCTCGGCGCCGCGTACGGCGACGGCGACCCCCTCTTCGGCGCGATGCCGGGCGACACCTCCCAGGCCTCCGCCGACCAGCGGTTCCCCTCGGGCGACGGCTGGACCGGGGACACCGGACAGCACGCCGTGTACGACAACCACCCGGCCGGCTCCTGGACGCAAGCCCCGGCGCAGCCCGCCGAGTCCCCGGACGGCGGCGGCCACGGCTGGGCGGAGACCGGCTACGGCACCGGCGTCCACACCGGCCCGGCGGTCTCCTCCGAAGCCTCCTGGACCGGGGACGCCGGACAGCACGCCGTGTACGACAACCACCCGGCCGGCTCCTGGGACGACTCCGGGTCCTACCCCGCGGTGGAGCCCGAGGCCGGCGACGGACAGGCCCACGGCGAGTACACCGACTACGGCCGACACGGCGAATACACCGAGTACACCGAGTACGACCGGCACACCGAATACGGCGAGTACACCGGATACGCCGGGTACGACGCCCACTCCTCCGCCGACACGGACGGGACCGGCGCCTTCCCCGCGCCCGAACCCGAACCCGGCCACGGACCGGACGAGTCCGCCGACTCCAGCGAGCGGCCCGGCGCCTCCGATCCCTTCGACCTCTCCGGCCCGGCCGGGCCGGAGGAGCGCGAGGAGGATCCGCGGAGGTCCGGGCCGTCGGCACGTCCGGCACGCCCGGCGGGTTCGCGCCGCCGCCGCTCCGCGCGGCCGAAGCGCTCGGCGCTGCTCACCGTCGCCGTGCCGTCCGTCTGCGTCATGGGCGTGACCGCCGTGGCCGCCGCCTCCGTCAGCAACGTCGGCGACGAGGCCGAGGACACCACCGCGCAGGCCGCCCCCGACGCCGCCTCCGCGGTCAAGTCCAAGGCGGCCAACAGCAAGCTCGACACCCAGCTCGCCGGGCTCTCCGACGAGGCCGAGGGCTTCGCCGACCGCGCCAGCCGCACCCAGGAGCGCATCGACCTCAAGGAACGCCAGGAGGCCGAGCGCAAACGCAAGGCGGCCGAGGCGGCGCGCAAGGAGGCGATGCGCCCCAAGTTCGCGCTCCCGGTGGTCCAGCAGGGGCTCAGCGCCTACTACGGGCAGGCCGGCATCAACTGGATGTCGCTGCACACGGGCCTGGACTTCCCCGTCGCCTACGGCACCCCGGTCATGGCCGCCACCGACGGCACGGTCAGGACCCAGTGGAACAGCGCCTACGGGAACATGGCGATAGTGACCGCGCCCGACGGGACCGAGACCTGGTACTGCCATCTGAGCAGCACCCGGATCCGCTCCGGCTACGTCAAGGCCGGTGACACCATCGCCTACTCCGGCAACTCCGGGAACTCCACCGGCCCCCATCTGCACTTCGAGGTGCGGCCGGCCGGCGGCGCGGCCATCGACCCGCTGCCCTGGTTCCGCGCCAAGGGCCTCGACCCCACCTGATCCCGACCGGTCCCGACCGCCCCGGCCGGCGCGCCGTCAGCGCCGCCGACCGGGGCCCGGAGATCCCCCGGAGTTCCCTGAGGGCTCCCTCAGAGCTTCTCCACCGGGGCGTACCGCAGCAGCAGCCGCTTCGGCTTGTCGCCGCCGAAGTCGATCGTCGCCTCCGCGTTGTCCCCGCTGCCCTTCACGGCCACCACCCTGCCCAGCCCGAAGCTGTCGTGCGTCACCCGGTCCCCCACCTCCAGTGCGACCACGGGCCGGTCCTTGGCCCGGCCGGTGGCGAAGCCGCTCGGACCGCGCCGCCGCGACGCCGCCGGGCCCGACGGGAACGAGGCGGACAGCGACGAGGAGAGGGAGGACGCCGTCGACGACAGCCCCCCGGCGCCGCCCCTCGCCCCTGCGCCCGGCGCGGCCATCGGTCCTGTGCGCTTCCACTCCAGATACTGCTCCGGGATCTCCTCCAGGAAGCGGGAGGGCGGGTTGTAAGCGGGCTGCCCCCATGCGCTGCGCATCGCCGAACGCGTGAGGTAGAGCCGCTCGCGCGCCCGCGTGATGCCGACGTACGCCAGCCGCCGCTCCTCCTCCAGTTCCTTGGTCTTGCCCAGGGTCCGCATGTGCGGGAAGACGCCGTCCTCCATCCCGGTCAGGAAGACGACCGGGAACTCCAGGCCCTTGGCGGTGTGCAGCGTCATCAGCGTCACCACGCCCGATCCCTCGGTGTCCTCGTCCGGGATCTGGTCGGAGTCGGCGACGAGGGCCACCTGTTCCAGGAACTCCGCGAGCGTGCCCGGATTCTCACCGCGCTCCTGCTCGAACTCCAGCGCCACGGCGGCCAGTTCCTGGAGGTTCTCCACCCGGGTCTCGTCCTGCGGATCGGTGGAGGCCTGAAGCTCCGCCAGGTATCCGGTGCGCTCCAGCACCGCCTCCACCACGGTCGCCGGACCGGCGCCGGACTCCACGACCGTCCGCAGGTCCTCCATC
The DNA here is from genome assembly GCF_900114215.1 of Streptomyces mangrovi. Lineage (GTDB taxonomy): Bacteria > Actinomycetota > Actinomycetes > Streptomycetales > Streptomycetaceae > Streptomyces > Streptomyces barkulensis. The sequence continues at coordinate 138,507 of NZ_FOSG01000015.1, forward strand.
AGCGCGTTGAAGCGCTTGACGGCGTTGGCCGAGCGGGCCGCCATGCCGTACGCCTCGTCGACCCGGCGCAGCGCCTGCGGGAAGGTGATCCGCTCGCGCAGCGCCAGCGCCTCGATCATCGCCTCGGCCCGGTCGCCGATGCCGCGCTTGGGGACGTTGAGGATGCGGCGCAGCGGCACCGCGTCCTCGGGGTTGGCCAGTACCCGCAGGTACGCCAGGACGTCGCGGACCTCCTTGCGCTCGTAGAAGCGCACCCCGCCGACGACCTTGTACGGCAGGCCGACCCGGATGAAGACCTCCTCGAAGACACGGGACTGGGCGTTGGTGCGGTAGAAGACGGCGACGTCGCCCGCCTTCGCCTCGCCCGCGTCCGTCAGCCGGTCGATCTCCTCGGCGACGAACTGCGCCTCGTCGTGCTCGGTGTCGGCCACATAGCCCGTGATGCGCGAACCCGCCCCGGCGTCGGTCCACAGGTTCTTCGGGCGGCGGTTCTCGTTCCGCTCGATGACGGCGTTGGCGGCCGAGAGGATGGTCTGGGTGGAGCGGTAGTTCTGCTCCAGCAGGATGGTGGTCGCGTCCGGGTAGTCCTCCTCGAACTGGAGGATGTTGCGGATGGTGGCGCCGCGGAACGCGTAGATCGACTGGTCGGCGTCGCCGACCACGCACAGCTCGGCGCGCCCGCCGCCGGCCGCGCCCCCTTCCGCGCCGGCCGCCTCCCCCGCGCCGCCGTCCACGCCCACCAGCTCCCTGATCAGGGTGTACTGGGCGTGGTTGGTGTCCTGGTACTCGTCGACCAGCACATGGCGGAAGCGGCGGCGGTAGTGCTCGGCGACCTCGGGGAACGCCTGGAGCAGGTGGACGGTCGTCATGATGATGTCGTCGAAGTCCAGGGCGTTGGCCTCGCGCAGCCGCGCCTGGTACATCGTGTACGCCTCGGCCAGCGTCTTCTCGAAGCCTCCCCCGGAGCCTTCGGCCCGGGAGGTGCCCCCGGACGCCCTGGCCGCGAAGTCCTCCTCGTCGACCAGCTCGTTCTTCAGGTTCGACACCTGGGCGCTGAACGACTTGGGCGGGAAGCGCTTGGGGTCCAGCTCCAGGTCGCGGCAGACCAGCGCCATCAGACGGCGGGAGTCGGCGGCGTCGTAGATCGAGAAGCTGGAGGTGAAGCCGAGCTTCTTGCTCTCGCGCCGCAGGATGCGCACGCACGCGCTGTGGAAGGTGGAGACCCACATCGACTGCGCGCGCGGGCCGACCAGCTCCGCCACGCGCTCCTTCATCTCGCCCGCGGCCTTGTTGGTGAAGGTGATCGCGAGGATCTCCCCGGGGTGGACGCCGCGCGCGCCCAGCAGGTGCGCGATGCGGTGGGTGAGCACCCGCGTCTTGCCGGATCCGGCGCCCGCGACGATCAGCAGGGGCGAGCCGGTGTGCACCACGGCCGCGCGCTGCTGGTCGTTGAGCCCCTCCAGCAGGGCGGCCGGATCGACGACGGGACGGGCCGCGCCGTTGCCGTAGTAGGCGTCGCGCGCCCCGCCGGTGCCGAAGGCGCCCGCGAAGAGGTCGTCGGGGACGCCGTCCTCCGGCGGCGCGGACGCCTCCTCCGGCGGGGGCGGCGGCTCCTCGTCCCCGGAGGGCTCGAGGTCGGCCAGGAAGCTGTCGTCGAAGAGGCTGCTCATCGCCGTCGAGTCTAGGACGCCGTGCCGCCGGCCGGGACGGCGCTCCTAAGATGGCGGGCATGACCGACGTCCCCGCGCCCCGTCCCCGTCCCGGCTCGGAACTGCGCGCCGGGCACACCGACCGCGAGGCGGTGGCCGAGCGGCTGCGCGAGGCCGCCGGCGACGGCCGCATCGACCTGGAGGAGCTGGACGAGCGGCTGGAGAAGACGTTCGCCGCCAAGACCTACGGCGATCTGGAGGCCCTGGTCGCGGACCTGCCCGGCCAGGACTCCGCGGGCCTGGCCCCGAGCGACCGGGAGCCGCTGGCGCTCAGGACGGTCGCCGGGGACGTCCGGCAGGACGGCCACTGGGTGGTGCCGGAGCGGATCACCGCCAAGACCACCCTGGGGCGGATCGTGCTCGACTTCACGCGGGCGGAGTGCCGCCACCGCGAGGTCTTCGTGGAACTGGACGCGGGGATGGGCGAGATCAAGGTCGTCGTGCCGCGCGGCTGGACGGTGCGGGCCGAGGGGGTCACCTCCGGGATGGGCTCCGTACGCAACCGGGCCACCGAACCGCCCGTGCCCGGCATGCCGGTACTGAGGATCAGCGGCGGCTCCAAGGTGGGGACGATCGTCGTGCGCCACCCGTACCGCTGGCCCGGGCGACGCTCCCGCGACTGAGCGCCGCCGTCCCCGCCGCGGCCCGGCCCCCCGAAACGGACGATAACCGACCGATAACGAATCGGTTTCGGGATATACCGAACACCAGTCTTCACAGGAGTCCCACCGGTGCTCTACGGTCCAGCGTCAGGCGGCCCGGACCCCTCGCCGGCGACAGCGTCGGCACGGGCGGCCTCCGCCGAGCCCGGCCGTGCGGCCGGGGCCGGGGACCCACTCCCCACGGGGTGAATCGGGCCCGCGGGCCCGTAGGGCGAACTTCCGACGCCCGAACCCGTCAGCTAACCCGGTAGGCGGTGTTCCACGGAAGGAGCGCTCGCCTTGGCGTCGCACCGCAGACCGCGTACCCCCCTGCTGTCCCCCGCCTCCCGGCGCGGAGCGGTCGGATTCACCACCGCGGCCATCGCCTCCGCGACCCTCCTGTCCCAGGGCCCGGCCCAGGCCTCGCCCGAGGACGACCGGCCCTCGATCGAGGAGGTCCGCGAGCGGGTGGACGCGCTGTACCGGGAGGCGGGCAGCGCGACGCAGAAGTACAACGCGGCCAAGGAGAAGACGGACGAGCAGCGCGAGAAGGTCGACCGGCTCCTCGACGAGGCCGCCGAGCGCGCGGACAAGCTCAACGACGCCCGCCGGAAGCTGGGCGGCTACGCCACCGCGCAGTACCGCACCGGAGGGGTCTCCGGCACCGCGGTGCTGCTCCTGTCCGACAACCCGCAGGACTTCTTCGGCCAGAAGCACCTGATGGACCGGATCACCGACCGCCAGCGCCAGGCCGTCGACGACTACCGGGACGAGCAGCGCGCGGCCCGGAAGAAACGCTCGGAGGCCTCGGCGAGCCTGGCCGAACTCACCGACGCCCAGAAGGATCTGGCGGACAGCAAGAAGACCGTCCAGGGCAAGCTGGCGCAGGCCCGCGAACTGCTGTCGGAGCTGACCGCCGAGGAGAAGGCGCGTCTGGCCGCCGCCGAGCGCAAGCGGCAGGAGGAGGCCCGCCGCAAGGCGGCCGCCGCCGCTGCCGAGCGGGAGAGGCAGGAGGAGGCCCGCCAAAAGGCCGCGGACGCCGAGCGCGAGCAGGCCGAGGCGCCCGCGGACAGCGGCACGGGCACGGACACCGGCGGCACGGACACCGGTGCCGGCGGCGGCACCGGGGACGACTCGTACGCCGCGAAGGCCGACAAGGTGCTCGCCTTCGCCGAGGCCCAGCTCGGCAAGCCGTACGTCTGGGGCGCCACCGGCCCCAACTCCTACGACTGCTCGGGCCTGACCCAGGCCGCCTGGCTCAGCGCCGGCGTCTCACTGCCGCGCACCACCTACGACCAGGTGGAGGCGGGCACCCGGATCGCCAAGGCCGACATGCGGCCGGGCGACCTGGTCTTCTTCTACGACGACATCAGCCACGTCGGCGTCTACGCGGGCGGCGGCCAGATGATCCACGCGCCGAAGCCGGGGGCCGAGGTGCGGTACGAGTCCGTCGACTACATGCCCTTCCACAGCGCGGTCCGGCCGGCCTGAGGCGAACGGCCCGGGACGAACGGAGGGCGGCGGTGCGAGGCACCGCCGCCCTCCGCCCGCGGTACGTGTGGCCGCGGTACGTGTGGCCGGCTACACCCACATGACGGCGATGAAGATGTTGGCGACGGTGAGCAGGCCGATGGTGCCGAACACCGGCGCGGGCAGCCGCTCCTCGTCCCGCTTGACGTAGACCAGGGCGAGGATCACCACCAGCAGGGTGAGCTTCACACCGATCTTTATGTGGTCGACGGTCCGGCCGTCCGCCTCGTTCAGGCCGACCAGGGCGATGCCCGTCACCAGCATGGTGAGGGCTCCGTGCAGCATCGCCGGGACGATACGTGCCTCGCCGGCCCCCATGGCCTTCATCTGGGTCATGAAGCCGCCGAGCAGGGCGCCGATGCCGACGATGTGCAGGCCGACGAAGAAGTGTGTGAGTGCCTCCATGGCACGCGAGCGTATCCGGGGGTCCCCGCTCCCCCGTCGGCCAGGGCGGGCTTCGGTCCCCGCCCGGCCCCACAGCATCCGCGTGTCTCCCGGCTCGCTGTTGCCCGAGCACTCACAGATGTAGTACTTCTTATACATGAGCGAGCAGGTGCACAACAGGCTGGCCATGGTGCGGGCGGAGCGGAAGGTCTCCCGCCGGCACCTGGCGGAAGCGGTCGGCGCCCATTACCAGACCATCGGCTACATCGAACGCGGCGACTACAACCCGAGCCTCGACCTGGCTCTGCGGATCGCCGCCTTCTTCGAGCTGCCCGTCGAGGCGCTGTTCTCCCTGGAGCCCTTCCGCCCGCTCACCGACGAGGTCTACGGGAGGAAACCGGTATGAAGACCATCACGCGCCACGACCGGCGCATGCTGCGGCTGATGAACGACCCGCGCCACCGGCGCCTCCACGCCACCCGTGCGCGCCGACGCGGCCTCGTCGCCGCGCACATCACCCTGACCGCCGCCGCGCTCGCCGTCCTGGTGCCGGTGACGGCCCCGTCGGCGGACGCGGGGCCCCGGTGGGGCGCGCTCGCCGCCCTCCTCCTGCTGACGGCGGCGTGGTGCTTCGTCACCGGGGCGCTCAACCTCGCCACCCATGGCCTGCTGGAGCTGCGCGCCCGGGTGCTGGACGAGCGCCAGCACGCCGAGCGCGGGCGGGCCTTCGTCCTGGCCCACCGGACCTCCCTCGCCCTGCACCTGGCCGCGCTGCTGTGGCTGCTCCTGGCCTTCGGCGGCGAGGAGGCGATCTCCGTCCGGACCCTGGCCGGGACCGTGCTCGTCCTGCTGGTCGCACACTGGCTGCTGCCGCTGTGGGCGGCCGCGCTGTCCGCACTCGACGAACCGGCCGACGAACCGGCCGACGAACCGGCCGAGCGGTCGGCCGGGGAGGGCTGAAAGCACTGCCTCACCCTCGGAAGGCACACCGCCCGCCGGGGCGGCTCACTCGTCCGGGTGGTGGACGCGCGGCGCTCCCGGAGGCGCACCCCCTCCCCGCCGCCACCGCGAACCGGCCTCCGCGCCCGGGAGACAAGGCCGGGAAGAGCCGGGGCGGGCCGGGAACGGACCGCGGAACAGCCGGGGACAGCCGGGGACAGCCGGGAACACCGCCCCGACCCCCTTCCCCGTAGGGCACAATTCCCTCCCGTTGCCGGAGAGTCGGCGGCTCGGGGAGAGCCGGGGAGAGGTGGGTCGACAGTGACCGTGGACACGGCGCGGGGCGGCGGTACGGTGAGCCCGCCCCCGAAGGGGACGGCGAGGCCGTCCGGCGCGGCGGGCGGCGCTCCGCCGGCCGGGCACGGCGGCTGCGCCTGCGCGGACTGCCCGCACGGGGTGCGGGAGGGCCGCCGCCGCGCACTGGCCGAGTTCCGGCGGCGGCGCGACGAACTCGCGGCCGGCATCGGAGTGCCCGCCGCCCTCGCTCACTCGCCCGGCGCGTCCCGCCAGTGGGTCTCCGACGAACTGACCCAGGCGACCCGCACCGTCGCCGAACACACCCGCGCCGAGTCCGCTTTCCGGCTGGGCCGGCTGTGGCGGCGCACCGCCGCCGCCGTCTGGGGCGCGGTCGCACTGCTGCTGGCCGGCCAGGCCGTCACGGCGGTGCTCGGCTCGGGCTGGACGACCGGGCGCACCGCCTCACTGGCCGCCGCGCTGGTCTGCGCGGCCGTGCTGACCGCCGCCGCGCTGCTGCACCGGGCGCGCGGCGGGGTGCTGGCGCCGGTGACCGGCGAGGACGGGCGGCTGTCCACCTCGCGCACGGTCGCCGCCGTCTGGGTGCTGCTGGCCTCGTACTCCGTGCTGGTCGTCGCCGTCGGACTGGCCCTCGCCCCCGGCGCGGACGCGCCCGCCCGGCTGCTCGCCGGTCTGGATCCGGGGCGCGGCGCCGGGCTGCTGACCGTCCTCGCCCTGTGCTGCGCGGTCGCCGTCACCGTGCACCGGACCGTCGCGCTGCGGGTGCGGGCGCAGCGCCTGCAGAAGGTGCGCGCCGACCGGCCGCGCGCCGCCGACCTGCTCACCGACGACGGCGGGCGCGGCTCCTTCACGGATGTGCAGTACGTGGCGGTGTGCTCGGCGGCGGCGGTCCTCGCGGCGGTACGGCTGGCCCGCCGGCCCGGCGAACTGCCGGATCTGCCCTGGGGGCTGGCGCTGCTGGTGGCGATCTCGGCGCTGACGTACCTGGCCGGGAAGTACTCCGAGGGCGGCCGGCCCGTCATCCTGTCCGTCGTCCGCTCCCGCGAGGTGGGCGACCTGGACTCGCCGATCCGCACCGGCGACGACATCGAGATCCGCGGCTCGGGTTTCGTGCCGCCCGGCGCGGAGGCGCCGGACCGGCTGGCCCGGACGACGGTGCGCATCGGCGCCGTCCACGTCCACGTCCCCCTGGTCCCGGTGACCGGGGGCTTCGCCAACCCGGCCGACACCGTGCTGACCGTCCCCGTGCCGGTGGACGTCGAGCCCGGCCGGGTGGAGGTGCAGGTGATCACCGCGGCGGGTGTGGAGACCAACCGCTACTCCATCGACGTCCTGGACTGACGGACCGCCCGGAGGCCGGACCGCCGGAAGGCCGGTGGGAAGAGAGCGCTGAGACGATGGATCCCCTGCACGAGCTGCTGCGGGAAGAGGCCGGCTCCTACCGGCCGGACCGGGCGCGCATGTACGCGCGGGTGAGCCGGGCCGTCTCCGCCGGGCCGGACGGCGGCCCCGGCCGCTCCCGCGTCCGGGCGCGCGGCGTGCCGTGGCCCCGCGCCGCCCTCGTCGCCCTGGCCTCGACCGCGGCGCTCCTCGCCGGCGCCCACGTCCTCACCTCCCCGGTGCGCGAGGACGGTCCGGCACGGGAGGTGGCCGCCGGCCCGCTCCCGGCGGCGCCCGGCCCGGATGCCGCACGGTTCTCCCCCGCCGGCCGGGCCCCGGACGCGCCGAGCAGCGGGCCGCTGCGCTCCGAGGGCACCGTCGCCCCCCACCGCAACGCCTACCGGGCGCAGAGCAACGTCACACTCACCACCCGCGAGCCCCTCGCCTCGCTCGTGCTGGAGGTGCGGATCGCCCGGACCGGCGGTGTACGGCACACCGGGAGCCGGCGGACCCTGCCCGAGGACGACTTCACCGTCACCGTGCGCGAGACCGGCGGCGCACTGGTCTACCGCTGGACGCTGAAGGAGGGCCGGACCGTTCCCGCCGGGCGGCACGTCTTCGCGGCCCGGTACGACCACGCGGCCGGTGCGCGGGAGACGGCGGGCGACGGCTACACCGCGACCGCCTCGGCGACGGACGGCGGCGGGCACACGGTCCGGGGCTCCTTCCCCGACTCGTCCGGCTGACGGCCACCCGGCGGCCGGACGCACACCGCCTCACCGCTCGCGGTCCCCGCCGGCTCCTTCCCGGGGTCCTTCTCCGGCTTCCCTGAGCCGCCCCCCTCCCCGGCCGCCTCGTCCGGCAGGTGCTGCACGATCACGGCCTCGCCCACGCCGACGCGGACGGTCAGCCGCAGCGTGCCCCCCGGCGCGCCGTCCTCGGCCGGGGGCATTGTGCGCCGCTCGGCGATCCCGATGCCGCCTCCCTGCGCGGTCCCCCAGCCGCCGTCCCCGGGCAGCCCGGCGAGCCGGTATCCGCCGACACCCACGTCGACGGTCAGCTTCACCTCGACGTCGTGGGGGACGGTGATCCGCGCCTCGCCCGCGCCCAGGTCGAGCACCGTGCTCAGCGTCCGGCCCTCGCCCGGACTCGCCCCCGAGAGGTCGAGCAGGGCCGAGCCGGTGCCCAGTTCGTACCGCTCCTGGACCGCGGCCGCGCTCGCCGGGCTCCACGCCCTCTCGGCCCAGTCGGTGGTGATGTCCTTCGGCAGCAGCATCGAACCCGCCAGCAGCAGGCCGGTGCACATGATCGCGAAGAACGTCCCCCCGCCGATCCGTCCGTAGAAGACGGTGACCAGCGCGCCCAGGACGAAGACGCCCAGCGCCGAGCCGAGGCCGACGGACAGCGCGACGCCCAGCGGCTGCGTGTGCCAGACGGCGGCGGCGCCGATCACCGCCGCGGCCAGGGCCAGCAGGAGGAGCGGACCGCCGATGGACCTGCGCCGGCGCGGCTTACCGGACCGCCCGGGGCCGGACCCGTCCCCGCCAGGCGCCTCCTTCCCGTACAAAGGCGCGCTCGCGTACGGGGACGCCCCCGCGTACAGGCCGACGGACGGCTCGTCCTCCGGCCCCCACAGGTAACCGGTGTCCGCCTGTGTCTGCGACGGCCCGTCCTTCGTCAGCGGCTCGCGCCACCACGACGGCCCGGCCGGCGCGGGCGGGGCCTGGGCCTCGGGGGGCGCGTCGGCGACGGCGTGCGCCGTCATCGGGTCCGCCGGGCTGCCCTGCTCCTCCGCGGCCGCGGTGCGGCGCCGGTGCCGGGACCAGTAGGCCGCCCCGGCGACGGCCCCGGCCAGCAGCACGGAGAACGTCTGCGTCCCGCCGTCGCCGCTGCCCAGCGAGTTCAGCAGCAGCCCGCTGCCGACGAGCGCGCACAGCACCGCGCCCAGCGTGGTGCCCTCCACCCGGCCCGTCAGCAGCCGCCGCCCCTCGTTCTCCTCCTCGCCCTCCAGCGGGACGAGCAGCCAGGCGAAGCCGTAGAAGAGCAGGCCGATACCGCCGACGACCGACAGCACGGCCAGCGTCACACGGAAGATCACCGGGTCGAGGTCGTAGTGGCGGCCCAGGCCGCCGCACACCCCGGCGACGACCTTGTGCCGGCGACTGCGGGTGAGCCGCGCCCCGGCGTCCGGGGCCTGGGGAGTTTCCGGGGCTTCCGGCGCGTCCGGCCGGGGCTCGCCGGAGGGCGGCTGGGCGTCTGTCATGGGGACCATGGTGGCGTGCCGCCCGCCCTCGGGGCATCAGGGGGCGTCCCGGAGGCGACCCTGAGTTCTCCGGGCCGGATCAGGGACCGACCCTGATGCCCCGCGCCACCCGTCCGTGTGACGATCGTGGCGTGACCACCACCGCTCCGCCGCCCGCCGCCGAGTCCCCGCCGCTGCGCAGGCTCTACCGCAGCTCCGAGGGGCGGCTGCTCGGCGGTGTCGCACGCGGGCTGGCCGGGCATCTGGGCGTGCCGGTCTCCTGGGTGCGGATCGTCTTCCTCGTGCTGTTCATGACCAACGGGCTGGGCGCCCTGCTGTACGCCGCCTTCTGGTTCTTCGTGCCGCTGGGCGCGGGCGGCGTCGGGGCCGCGCCGAGGAAGGCGGACGGGCCGCGGCAGGTCCGCAGGCCCGACAAGGGCCAGCTCCTGGCGGTCCTGGTGCTGGTCGTGGCGCTGGCCTCGCTGGGCTCCAACCTCCAGTTCGGCGAGGCGAACGCCTACCTCTGGCCGCTGCTGCTGGCCGGGATCGGCGTGGCCGTCGTCTGGCGGCAGGCGGACAACTCCCGGCGGGCCCACTGGGCGGAGGTCAGCCGCCGCAGGCGGCTGCTGCCCATCGCCCGCAGCGCCGCGGGCGCCCTCCTGGTCGGTGTGGGCATCACCGGCTTCGCCGTCACCCGGGGCCTGGGACCGCATCTGGGCACGGTGCTCCAGGCGTCGCTGGCGCTGCTGGTCGGCACGGCGCTGCTGGCCGGCCCGTACCTGGTCCGCCTCACGCAGGACCTGTCCCAGGAGCGGCTGATGCGCATCCGGGCGCAGGAGCGGGCCGAGGTGGCCGCCCACGTCCACGACTCCGTCCTGCACACCCTCACCCTGATCCAGCGCAACGCGGACAACCCCCGCGAGGTGGCCCGCCTGGCCCGCGCCCAGGAGCGCGAGCTGCGGGCCTGGCTCTACAGGCCGAGCGGCACGGGCAGGGACGAGGAGGAGGAGCCGGACACCCTGGCCGACGCGGTGCGGGCGGCGGCCGCCGAGGTGGAGGACCACCACGGGGTGCCGGTGGAGGTGGTCTGCGTCGGCGACTGCCCGCTGGACCAGGGGCTGGGCGCACAGCTCCAGGCCGCCAGGGAGGCGATGGTCAACGCCGCCAAGTACGGTGGCGAGGGCGGCCCGGTGCAGGTCTTCGCCGAAGTCGAGGGACGTACGGTCTTCGTCTCCGTGCGCGACCACGGCCCCGGGTTCGATCTGGACTCGGTGCCGCCGGACCGGATGGGCGTACGGGAGTCGATCATCGGCCGGATGCGGCGCAACGGCGGTACGGCGGTGCTGCGTTCCGCTCCCGAGGGCGGCACGGTGGTGGAGCTGGAGATGGAGAGGGCAGACACGTGAGGGCGGAAGCATGAACGAGGAGCAGCACCGGGAGCGGCCTCAGGAGCAGCGCCGGGCCCGGGTGGTCCTGGTGGACGACCACCGGATGTTCCGCACGGGCGTCCAGGCGGAGATCGGGGACACCGCCGAGACCGGGGTCGAGGTCGTCGGCGAGGCCGCCGACGTGGATCAGGCCGTCACCGTCATCACCGCGACCCGCCCCGACGTCGTCCTGCTCGACGTCCATCTGCCCGGCGGCGGCGGGGTGGAGGTGCTGCGCCGCAGCGCGACGCTGATGGCCGACCCCGAGCGCCCGGTGCGCTTCCTGGCCCTGTCGGTCTCGGACGCGGCCGAGGACGTCATCGGCGTCATCCGCGGCGGCGCCCGCGGCTACGTCACCAAGACGATCACCGGCGCGGACCTGGTCCGGGCCGTCTTCCGGGTCGCCGAGGGCGACGCGGTGTTCTCCCCGCGCCTGGCGGGCTTCGTCCTGGACGCCTTCGCCTCCACCGACGCCCCGCCGGTGGACGAGGACCTGGACCGCCTCACCCAGCGCGAGCGCGAGGTGCTGCGCCTGATCGCGCGCGGCTACGCCTACAAGGAGATCGCCAAGCAGCTGTTCATCTCGGTCAAGACCGTCGAGAGCCATGTCTCGGCGGTGCTGCGCAAGCTCCAGCTCTCCAACCGCCACGAGCTCACCCGCTGGGCCACCGCCCGCCGCCTGGTGTGAGTTTCCCTCTCCGGCGGGTACGGCCGGGTACCGCCCGGTTACCCTGTGCGCGAGACGAGGAGGACGCATGCTGCTGAGGTTCCGCGTGGCCAACGTGCGGTCACTGCGCGACGAGCAGGAGCTGTCCTTCGCCGTCCCCGCCGAGGGGGACGGCGCCGCCGCCCGCACGCTGCCGCTGTCCGACGGCAGGAGCCTGGAGCTCTACCCCGTGCTGGGGGTCTTCGGCCCGAACGCCTCCGGCAAGTCCAACGTGATCGCGGCCCTGCGGCTGATGCGCGAGGCCGTCCTGACCTCCTACGGCGAGTGGACGTCCTACCGCAGGCTGCCCCGGGAGGCGTTCGCCCTGGACCGCGAGGCCGCCGCCGAGAGTTCCTTCTGGGAGGTCGACTTCGTCCTGGCGGACGGGGTCCGCTGGACCTATGGCTTCGAACTCGGGGACACCCGGGTGGAGAGCGAGTGGCTGCACGCCTACCCCAAGGGCCGCCGCCAGGTCTGGTTCGACCGGGAGGCCGGCCGGGAGAAGGAGTTCGACTTCCCCGCCGAGCGCCTCCAGGACCGGGCGCGGCTGGCCCGTACCACCCGCCCCAACGCCCTGCTGCTCTCCCGCGCCGCTGCCGACAACCACCCCCAGCTGACCCGGATACACCGCTGGTTCCAGGACAACCTGTGGGACGTCACCCCGGAGACCGAGCGCCCGCAGCGCGAGGCGTACACCGCCCAGCGGCTGCTGGACCCGCAGGTGCGGCACCGCATCGAGGAGCTGCTGCGGGTGGCGGACCTGGGCATCACCGGCGCCGAGGTGGAGCGGCGCCCCGGCGAGGCTCCGAGGATCCGCCTGCGGCACGCGGTCCGGGGAGCGGAGGGCGACGACTCGGTCGCCGTCGACTGGGAGAAGGAGTCCTTCGGCACCCGCTCCTGGTTCGCGCTGCTCGGTCCGATACTGCTGGCGCTCGACGAGGGCGCGGTGCTGATGGTGGACGAGCTGGACTCCAGCCTGCACCCCCAGGTGGCCGCCGAGGTCGTCCGCCTCTTCCAGCGCCCCCAGGTCAACCGCCGCAACGCCCAGTTGATTTTCACCTCGCACGCCCCCTCCCTCCTGCGGGAGCCCGGCGGCGGGCGATTGCTGGAGCCGGGCCAGGTCTGGCTGACGGAGAAGGACGAACGCGGGGCGACCGAGGTCTTCCCCCTCTCCGACCTGAAACCGGCGGAGACGGAGGACCTGATGACGTCCTATCTGGCGGGGGTCTTCGGCGGCGTTCCGCGCCTGTCGGAGGGCCAGGTGGGCCGCAGACTGCTGATGGCCGAGGCGATGGAGGCAGAGCGAGCCTGATGGCGAGGACCAGGGGGAAGGACGACACGCGCCGGCGGTCGCGGCGGGACGAGCGGAGCCGCAAACGCGCGGTCTACATCTACGCCGAGGGCGAGGTGACCGAGGAGGAGTACCTCGACCTCGTCATGGAGCACGGCGCACCGGCCGATCCGGCCCGCCGGACCACTCACCACATCTGCACGACCAACGCGGCGACCAAGGACCGCAAGCCGATCACGCTGGTGGACAAGGCCGTCGACAGGCTCCGCGAGGAGGAGCGCAAGGCCAAGCGAGCCGGTCTGAAGCCCAAGGACTGGGCCTGGCCGCAGGTTTGGTGCGTCTTCGACCGCGACGACCACCCGCAGATCCCCACCGCCTTCTCCCGGGCGAGGAAGGCCGGGGTGCACGTCGCCTACTCCCACCCCTGCTTCGAACTGTGGCGGCTGCTGCACTACCGCAACCACACCACTTCCATGGGCGGGGTCTGCAACGACGCGGGCGCCCGGCTGCGCGGCTGCCAGGGCTTCGCCCAGACCTATGGGGCGAACGTGCGGAGCGTGGACGTGGACCGCTCCAAGCACGTCATGCCCGGCCAGATCAAGGGCCGCTACGAGAAGGCCCGGGACTTCGCGAAGAAGCTGAACGAACAGCACACCACCACCGACCAGACCCGGTGGGACCCGTACAGCAACGTGTGGGAACTGGTCGAGAACGGTCTCGGCATCGCCCGCTACTGAGCACCTGCGTACATCCGCGAAATCCACCGCCCGCCGCCTGGTGTGAGAGGCCCACCCGTTCACACGATTGGCCAGCATGGGTATGCGATAAAATCGCATCATGCCTGAGAAGAAGCCCAAGAAGCCGATCTCCGTCACTCTCGACTCAGACGTCCTCGAAGGGCTTCAACGCCTCATCCACCAGGGCGAGGCCTCCTCCATCTCCTCCGTGGTCAACGAAACCCTGCGGCATCGGCTGGAGCGCCGGCAGCAGGCGGAACGCGCCCGTGCCTACATCGAGGAGAACTTCCTCGGCGGGCAGGAGCTGACCGAGGAGGAACTCGTCGAGGCCCGCGGCATGCTGGCGGCGAGCAAGGCCAGGACGGCCGCCCGGCGCGGCTCCGGAGCGTCCGCGGCGTGAACGCGTGAACGAGGGCATCGTCTTCGACCACCATGCGCTACTCGCCGCCGGAGGCGGCAACCGCCGGCTTTCGGGGTTCATCGTGGCAGCGCACGAGGACCCGCTCTACAGCGTCAGCGTGCCCGCGCTCTGCCTGGCGGAGGCCACACGGCAGCGCCCGGGGATCTCCGCACACTTCGCGCAGCTTCCCGCGGTGGAGGTCTCGAGTGTCGACAGGCTCTCCGCCGATGTGATGGGCCGTATCGCCGCGACGCTCTTTCCCGAGCAGGGATGGCCCGTGCTCCACGCGGTCGCCACCGGCATCACCACGGGCTGGGAGATCGCGACCACGGAGCCGGAGGAGTACAAGGGGTTCGGCGTTCCACTCCTTGCCGTGCCCCGCTGATACCCCGGCGGAAGTGCGCCGGTTCGCGCCCCGCCGTCAATCACTCCGCGTCTGCCCCAGACCGATCTCGGCCCAGACCGTCTTGCCGACCGTGCGTGGGCTGGTGCCCCAGCACGCGGCGAGGGCATCCACGATCAGCAGGCCCCGACCGAACTGCTCGTCGTCGGCCGGACTCCTGGGCTCGGGGCACTGCTCCCCGCGTGCGTCGCTGACCTCGATGCGCAGCACCGACGCCGTCAGCATCAGGTGCACCCTGAACAGCCGCCCCAGCACGCGGCCGTGCAGCAGTGCGTTGCCGGCCAGTTCGCTGACGATCAGCGATGCGTCCCCGGCTGCGCCGGGGTACCCCCACTCGCCCACCAGCCGCGCCGTCCGGCGCCGGGCCAGACTCACACTGCTGGGGAACGGGGTGTAGTCGAGCTTGTCTTCGCGCAATACCGCAGCGGAGGCATGGGAACGAGACACGGCCATGGTGATCACGCCTTCATGAGGGAGAACGCCGCCTCGAACGGCGGAGGTCAGATCCGGAGAGTGACCGGCTACGCACTGAAGGCATCGCTCAACCATTGCGCGCATCAAGTCTGATGCGCAGAAATATTTCTCGTGATTGACTTCGGCTTGCAGGTGCCTCGGTTGTGCGTGCGCTCAACCGCCCTGTAGGAAGGCAGACATGACGGACAGACGTGCAAACCGTGGGGCTACCGTCTCCACGGTGCTGGGCCGGAGGCTCGGTGGTGAGCTGCTGCGCATGCGCGAGGCATGCGGACTCCGGCAGCCGCACGCGGCAGAGGCCCTCACCAGCTCGGTAGCGAAGGTCGCCAAGTTGGAGCGCGGTTTGGTGCCGATGCGGGACCCCGACGTCCGTGCGCTATGTCATCTCTACGGCGTGAACGACGAAGCCGTTATCGACCGGCTCCTCAAGCTGGCCAAGGCCGACCGGGACCGCCGCAAGGCGAAGGGCTGGTGGGACCAGTACCCACAGCTCGAAGCCATGGCCGAGTACTTCGCGCTGGAGGAGATGGCCGACCAGGTCCGCGCCTGGGAGCTGTCCTTCGTGCCAGGGCTGTTGCAGACGCCGGACTACGCCCGCGCTCTGGCTGTCGGCAACCATGACTGGGCCGACATCGAAGAGGTCGAACCCTTCGTGGAAGCACGCATGAAGCGGCAGGACCGACTCACGGGGAAGCGTCCCCTGCAGCTCTGGGCGATCATGCATGAGGCCGTCCTGCACCAACTGGTGGGCGGGCGCGGCGTCATGCGTGCCCAGCTCAGTCGCCTGCTGGAGATGGCGGAGCTCCCTCACGTCCGCGTCCAGGTGCTGCCCTACCGAGTGGGTGCCCACCCTGGTATGACCAGCGCCTTCACCGTACTGTCCTTCTCGGAGGCCGGAGCGCTGGACGTAGTGCGCACCGATACGCTCGCCGTCAAGCTGTGGTTGGAGAGCGAAGCCGACGCCCAGCATCACAGCGCCGTCTTCGACCGCATCGCCCGGTTGAGCTTGGCGCAACGCGACTCCAGCAAGCTGATCGACAGCGTCCGTAAGGAGATGTAGCGGTGTCTCAGTTCGTGTTCCGCAAGTCCGGTCACAGCGGTGGCCAGCCGGATTCGCAGTGCGTCGAGGTGGCCGACAACGTCACAGCCACCGTGGCCGTACGCGACTCCAAGGAGCCCGGCGGCCCCTGCATACGCCTGTCCCCCGCCGCCTGGTCCGCGTTCCTCTCCACACTGCGCGGCGGAGACGGGCGAGCCGCGTAACCCCGTCGCCCCCTCACAGGGCGGTGTGACAGCACCGGCGACGCGAGGTAGGGGCACGAGCGGCGGTCCGGGCGGATGGCACCGCACCGGACGGTCCTCCGGCTCCCGGTGCCGCCGACGGAAGGGCTGAGCGGGTGCGCCGCGCGGACCCCCGTCCCGCGCGGCGTGTGGTGGGCGCCCGCGCCGATCAGGACCGCTTCGGCTCGTAGTGCAGCGCCGTGATCCCGCATTCGAACGGCCGGGCGGCGACGAGGTTCAGCCGGTGGTGGGAGCCGGTGTCGGGGAAGACGGGCATCCCGGTGCCGAGCGCGACGGGGTTGACGAACAGGTGGAGTTCGTCGAGCAGGTCCCGGGCGATCAGGTTCCGCACGAGGGTGGCGCCCCCGTAGGTGATGATGTCCCCGCCCGGCTGCTCCTTCAGCCGGTTGACGGCCTCGGTGAGATCACCGCCGGCGACCGCGACGTTCTCCCAGGGCGACTCGGCCAGGGAGTCGGAGATCACGGTCTTGGGCGTGTCGTTCATCCAGGCGATGGACTCCTCGGTCTCGCCCTCGGGCCCGGCCGCCCAGGTCGGAATGAACCCCTCGGCGAGGCGGCGGCCCAGCACGATGTGGTCGACCGGCTCGGTGAGCGCGTCGATGTGGGCGCCGATGTCGTCGGTCCAGGGGAACGTCATCCAGTCCATCTCGCCGTTCGGCCCGGCCATGTAGCCGTCGACGCTGACCTGGACCTGGAGCTTGAACCTGCGCATGACCGCTTCCCTTCGGACCCGCTCGGGCTGATTCCGTGTCAGGGGAGAAGCTAACCGCGGCCACTGACAGCGGCCCCGGAGCGGCTCGCGGGCAGGCCGCACGCCGGCTACATCCGGTCGATCGCGGTGAGGTCGATGTCGATGCCGAACGGCTCGGAGAGCGTCAGCCTCCCCTCGTGGACGCCGGTGAGGGCGTACGCCCCCGCCCCCGGATCGAGCCGGTGGACGTGGACCACCGGGCGGCGGCCCGTGCCCTCCTCCACCAGCCAGAAGTGCGGGATGCCCGCCCGCGCGTAGAGCTGGGGTTTGCGTTCGCGGTCGCGGATCGCCGAGTCGGGTGCGACGGTCTCCACGGCCAGCACGACGTCCCGGGCGTCGTAGCGGTTGGCCTCCAGCCCGCGCACGGCCTCGGCGCGGATCACGCACACGTCCGGCTCGGGCGCCTGCCCGGGACCGAGCACCACGACCATCTCCCGACGCACCCGCAGATGCGCCGGGCAGGTGCGGCGCAGGCCCTCCACCAGCAGGGAGTTGGCCAGCGAGTGGTACGCGCTCTGCCGGGCGCGGAAGACCAGCGCGCCGTCGACGAGCTGGGTGTGGGACGGGAGGTCGGTCAGGCGGAAGAGGTCGTCGACGGTGAAGCCCCGGTACGGGGGCCGCAGCCACTCGGGGAACGGCTCGTCGTCGACTCCGTTTGCGGTCGCCACATCGTCCATGCCGCCATGGTGATCACCCCTCCGGTACGACTTGCCGCAAACCCCCGCCCCGCCGCTCGAAGGGGTTAGTAGTAGCACCGGAGTTGACGGGGTTCGGGCGGCCCCCACAGGAAGGCCGGAGTTCTACAGCCGGTCGATCGCGGTGAGGTCGATGTCGATGTCGAAGGGGACGGTGAGCTTCAGCCGGTCGTGGTGGATGCCGGTGGGCACATAGCCGCGCGTCGCGGGCTCCAGCTCGAAGACGTAGACGACCGGGCGGCGTCCCGTCCCCTTCTCGATCCGCCAGAAGTGCGGGATGCCCGCCTCCGCGTAGAGCTGCGGCTTGCGCTTGCGGTCCCGCTCCTCCGAGTCCGGCGAGACGACCTCCGCGGCGAGTACGACGTCCTCGGCCCGGAAGCCGGTCTCCTCGGCCTCCTCGGTGACCGCCTCCGCCCGGAGGATCATGACGTCCGGCTCCGGCCGGTTCCGTCCGTTCAGTACGACGCTCATCTCGCGGCAGGCCCGCAGCTCCTCCGGAACCTGCTGCCGCAGGTTCATCACGAGCAGGTCCACCGCCATCGAGTGGAAGTACTTCTGCGGGCTCACGAAGACCAGGCTCCCGTCGATCAACTCCGTGTGGGGCGGGAGGTCCGGGATGCGGTCGAGATCATCCGCTGTGTAGCCGTCCGGCGGCGGCACGGGCCACGAAGAGGTGGGCAGCGGCTCGGCGGTCATGGTTCCTCCCATGGGCGGGATTCTCGGCCTCACCCCAGCGTATCGACCCGCAAACGCCCGCGCCGCCGCTCGAAAGGGTGAGCGGCGGCGCGGGCGTTGACGTTCAGGGACGTTCAGGAGGGCGCGGAGGGCGTCACTCCCACTCGATGGTCCCCGGCGGCTTGCTGGTGACGTCCAGCACCACGCGGTTGACCTCGGCGACCTCGTTGGTGATGCGGGTCGAGATACGGGCCAGCGTCTCGTACGGCAGGCGCGTCCAGTCGGCCGTCATCGCGTCCTCCGAGGAGACCGGGCGCAGCACGACCGGATGTCCGTAGGTGCGGCCGTCGCCCTGGACGCCGACGGAGCGGACATCGGCGAGCAGCACCACCGGGCACTGCCAGATGTCGCGGTCCAGCCCGGCCGCCGTCAGCTCCTCGCGGGCGATGGCGTCGGCCTCGCGCAGCAGGTCCAGGCGCTCCCTGGTGACCTCGCCGACGATGCGGATGCCCAGACCGGGGCCGGGGAACGGCTGGCGGTGGACGATCTCCTCGGGCAGGCCCAGCTCCTGTCCGACCATCCGGACCTCGTCCTTGAACAGCTTGCGCAGCGGCTCCACGAGCTGGAACTGGAGGTCCTCGGGCAGTCCGCCGACGTTGTGGTGGGACTTGATGTTGGCGGTGCCGGTGCCGCCGCCGGACTCCACCACGTCCGGGTAGAGGGTGCCCTGCACCAGGAACTCCACGGCCTCCTCGCCGGAGCCGGCCTCGGCGACGATCTCGCTCGCGGCCTGCTCGAAGACGCGGATGAACTCCCGGCCGATGATCTTGCGCTTCTCCTCGGGGTCGGATACGCCGGCCAGCGCGTCCAGGAAGCGCTTCTCGGCGTCCACCACCTTGAGCTGGACACCGGTGGCGGCCACGAAGTCCTTCTCGACCTGCTCGGACTCGCCCTTGCGCATCAGCCCGTGGTCCACGTACACGCAGGTCAGACGCTCGCCGATGGCCTTGTTGACCAGGGCTGCGGCCACAGCGGAGTCCACGCCGCCGGACAGGCCGCAGATCGCGCGCTTGGTGCCGACCTGGGCGCGGATGGCCGCGACCTGCTCCTCGACGACGCCTGCGGCCGTCCAGGTCGGCTTCAGGCCGGCGCCCCGGTAGAGGAAGTGCTCCAGCACCTGCTGGCCGTGCGTGGAGTGCATCACCTCGGGGTGGTACTGCACGCCGTACAGCCTGCGCTCGTCGTCCTCGAAGGCCGCCACGGGGACGCCGTCGGTGGAGGCGGTGACGGTGAAGCCCTCGGGGGCGGCCGAGCAGGCGTCGCCGTGCGACATCCACACCGACTGCTCGGCGGGGGTGCCCTCGAAGAGGGTGGAGCCGGGACGGGTCACGGCCAGGGCCGTGCCGCCGTACTCGCGGCGTCCGGTGTTGTCGACGGTGCCGCCCAGCGTCTGGGCCATCAGCTGGAAGCCGTAGCACATGCCGAAGACGGGCACCCCGGCCTCGAACAGCGCACGGTCGATGCCGGGCGCGTCCTCGGCGTACACGGACGATGGACCGCCGGAGAGGATGATCGCCTTCGGGTTCCTGGCGAGCATCTCCGCCACCGGCGTGGTGGAGGGGACGACCTCGCTGTAGACCCGGGCCTCGCGGACACGGCGGGCGATGAGCTGGGCGTACTGCGCGCCGAAGTCGACGACGAGGACGGTGTCCGGAGCGTCGGGCGCGGTGGGCTCTGATGCCACGGGGCTGGCTGCCTTTCGGCGTGGATCTGGGCTGGGAAAGCCCAGTCTACCGGGGGTGTGCACCCGATCAGCCGTCTCACCGTCCGACCCTCCGCACGCCCCGCTCCGCCTCCGGGTGCATACTGGACCGCATGTTCGCGCGGACCTTCTGGTTTACCTATGGCACCGGCCCGGCCGGCTGCCACGGGATGCCGCACGCTGCGTGAACGACTGACGAGCGACTTCCCCAGGCGCCCCGGGCCGGTCAAGGCCCGGGGCGCCTGCCGTGTCCCCGGGCGCGACCGGCACTGGGCGCGACGACCCCGGAAGGGACGTACGGCCATGGCCACCACCACCCCCACCCCTGCCCCCACCGAAGCCGGTACCGCATCCGCAGCCGCTGCCGCCCCCGGAGCCGACGAGCGGATCGCGCGGGACCGCGAGCGGATCGACGAGCTGGACCGCCGGATCATCGATCTGGTGCAAGAGCGCATGGAGGTCTCCGCCCGCATCCAGCGGGCCCGGATCGGCGCGGGCGGGCGCCGGGTGAACCTCTCGCGCGAGATGGAGATCCTCACCCGCTACCGCGAGCGGCTGGGCAGGCCGGGCACCTCCTTGGCCATGACCCTGCTGGAGCTGTGCCGCGGGCGCGTCTGAGCCCGCCGGGCCCGTGCCCCGCCGGACGTCCCCGCGACCGCTCCGCGCCTCACCGGAGAACGACCACCCGTACGGCGCATTACCGCGGCGGGGCACGGTCGTTGGACCTGACGACCCCAGAGCCGGCCGGGCGCCCGGAGGCGTGGGGAGCGCATCGGAGCGATGAGACGCCGTCCTCCCCCGGGAGGTGAGGACCGGGCGTCGTGGGACCTCGCTCCGGTGCAGTGGCCGGACGGCAGGGGACAGCGGTCCGGTCACGACCCGAGCGGTCGGTCCCCGGGATGCCGGGGGCCGACCGCTCCGCGGTTGGACGCTGTGACGGCGTGAGCGTGCGGGCGCGCCATACGCGCCAGGAGGGGGGAGCGGCCGGGCCGCTCCCCCCTCCCGCGCGTCCGCTCAGGCCTCGGCGGCCCCGGCGGACTCCGCCGCGTCCGCCGTCTCCGCCTCCGGCGCCGTCCGCTTCGGCGGAACGGCCGGGACCGGCAGCACCACCGGCAGCCTCAGCGCCGCGAACGCCTCCTCGGGCACCGCCGGGGCCCGGGGCGGCACCACGGGCACGCGTACGTAGCCGGTGCCCTGCTCGGGGCGGGGGTCGGTCTCGCCCTTGTTGGGCCACAGGGACATCGCCCGCTCGGCCTGGGCGGTGATGGTCAGCGACGGGTTGACGCCGAGGTTGGCGGAGACGGCCGCGCCGTCCACGACCGAGATGCCCGGGTGTCCGTAGAGCCGGTGGTAGGGGTCGATGACGCCCTCGTCAGGCGAGGCGCCGATCGGGCAGCCGCCCAGGAAGTGCGCGGTCAGCGGGCTGCCCATCAGCTCGCCGACGTTCGTGCCCGGGAAGCCGCCGATCTCCTCCGCCACCAGCCGGACCGCCTCGGCGCCCTCGGGGATGTGGTCGGGGTTGGGCGCGCCGTGGCCCTGCTTCGCCGTCAGCAGGCCCTTGCCCGGCCCCCTGGGCTTGAGGTAGGTGGTCAGGGAGTTGTCCAGGGACTGCATCACCAGGCCGATGATCGTCCGCTCCGACCACCGGT
>NZ_FOSG01000008.1 GCF_900114215.1 Streptomyces mangrovi
AACCGCTGAAAGCATCTAAGCGGGAAGCCTGCTTCGAGATGAGGACTCCCACCTCCTTTGAGGGGGTAAGGCTCCCGGGAGACGACCGGGTTGATAGGCCGGAGATGGAAGCTCCGTGAGGGGTGGAGTTGACCGGTACTAATAGGCCGAGGGCTTGACCGTAGATGTTCGCGTCCACTGTGTGGGTTCTGAGACCACGACCCGCCGGCCGGCGGTTGTTGTTTCATCGTGTTTCGGTGGTCACAGCGAGAGGGAAACGCCCGGTTACATTCCGAACCCGGAAGCTAAGCCTTTCAGCGCCGATGGTACTGCATGGGGGACCGTGTGGGAGAGTAGGACACCGCCGAACAATTTGTGAAGCCTCGGTCTTCGAGTTTATGACTCGGAGACCGAGGCTTTTTCGCGTTGAGGCCCGCACGCCGTGTCGCCAGGATCGGCGGAGAGCTGCCGACGGTGAGCAATTGGTCGGCGTCTATATGAGCCCTGAGCAGCGGGGTACGGGACTGGCGGCAGCTCTTCGAGGCGGCTGTCGAGTGGTGATGGGTCCGCCCGGTGGTGAACGGGGTCCGGCCGTACCTGCCACGAGGACAATCACCGGGCGGATGCCTTCCACCCCGGGCGGAGGCCTTCCACCGCCGCCGTGGTTTCCGGCGGGCTTCGGCGTTCACAGCTCACGAGCTGGAGCTGCCCAGGCCTCGGCGCTGAGGGCTCAGAGGCGGCCGGCGGCCTTGAGGGCGATGTAGGCGTCGGCCAGGGCCGGGGCGAGTTCGTCGGGGGTGGCGTCCACGACGGTGACGCCGTGGCGGCGGAGCCGGGACGCGGTGTGGCGGCGTTCGGCCTGCGTCCGGGCCGCGGCCGCGGCTCCGTAGACGGCGTCGAGTGTGCCGCGCGCGGCGGCCATCTCCTCGATGCGAGGGTCGGCGACCGACGCGACCACGACCGTGTGGCGCTGGGTGAGGAGTGGGAGGGCGGGGAGCAGGCCCTCCTCCACAGGGGAGGGGTCAAGGCCGGTGAACAGGACGACGAGCGAGCGCTGAGGAGCGTTGCGGAGGACGGTCGAGGCCATGCCCCGGGCATCGGACTCGATCAGTGCCGGTTCGAGCGGTGCCATCGTCGTGACCAGGGCGGGCAGCAGATCGTGGGCGGTGCGGCCCCGGACCGTGGCGCGCACCTGGCGGTCGTAGGCCAGGAGGTCGAAACGGTCGCCCGCGCGGGCCGACAGGGCGGCCAGCAGCAGTGCGGCGTCCATCGCGGCGTCGAGGCGCGGGATGTCACCCACGCGGCCGGCCGAGGTGCGTCCGGTGTCGAGGACGGCCAGGATGCGGCGGTCGCGTTCGGGGCGCCAGGTGCGGACGGCGACGGAGCTCTGACGGGCGGTGGCACGCCAGTCGATGGACCGGGTGTCATCGCCCGGGATGTACTCACGGAGACTGTCGAACTCGGTGCCCTCGCCGCGGGTGAGGACGCTGGTGCGCCCGTCGAGTTCGCGGAGCCGGGAAAGCCGTGCGGGGAGGTGCTTGCGGCTGCTGAAGGGGGGCAGGGCGCGCACCGTCCAGGGGACGGAGTGACTGCCCTGGCGGGCGGCGAGGCCGAGCGGGCCGTACGAGCGTACGGTGACGCGGGCGGCGTGATGGTCGCCGCGCCGGGTCGGGCGCAGCCGGGTGGTGAGGAGGCGGCGTTCCCCGCCGGGCACGGTCAGCCGGTGCCGGGAGGCGGCGATTTCGGAGCCGGCGGCCCAGACGCCGGGTGGCCAGGCGTCGCGGAGGTGTGCGCGGAGCGGGCGTCCGGCGGGGTTGGTGACGATGAGCCGGACTTCGGCGGACTCACCGAGTCGAACTGATGTATCACCGGAACGGGTGAAAAGGAGCTTTCGGACTGGTGTCGCACGTCCCAGGTCGTACAGGATTGCGAGTAGCAGGGTGAGTTCGACGGCGAGCAGGCCGGTCCAGCTCGGGAGCAGGAAGCCGACGAGGAGCGCGCCGAGGGCGGCGATAAGGGCTGTACGTCCGGTGAGAGCCATCGGTCGGTCCGTGTCGCCTCAGCGGGGCACGGGAACATGGGCGAGCAGCGAGGAGATCACGCTGTCAGCGGTGACGCCCTCCATCTCGGCCTCGGGGCGTAGCTGGATGCGGTGCCGCAGGGTGGGCAGGGCGAGTGCCTTCACATCATCGGGGGTGACGTAGTCGCGTCCGGTGAGCCAGGCCCAGGCTCGGGCGGTGGACAGCAGCGCGGTGGCACCGCGGGGTGAGGCGCCCAGGGAGAGCGAAGGGGATTCACGGGTGGCACGACAGATATCGACGACATAGCCGGCGACTTCGGGGGAGACGGACGTCTTGGCGACCGAGGCCCGGGCCGCGTCGAGTTCCGCGGGGCCGGCCACGCGGCGTACGCCGGCGGCGGTGAGGTCGCGGGGGTCGAAGCCCTCGGCGTGCCTGGAGAGAACCTTGATCTCCTCCTCCCTGGAAGGCAGCGATACCTGGAGTTTGAGCAGGAACCGGTCGAGCTGGGCCTCGGGGAGAGGGTAGGTGCCCTCGTACTCGACGGGGTTCTGGGTGGCGGCCACCAGAAAGGGGTCGGGGAGCTTGCGTGCGGTGCCCTCGACGGTGACCTGCCGCTCCTCCATGGCTTCGAGCAGGGACGCCTGCGTCTTCGGAGGGGTGCGGTTGATCTCGTCGGCGAGAAGCAGGTTGGTGAAGACCGGACCGGGCTGGAAGGAGAACTCGGCCGTGCGGTTGTCGTAGATGAGCGAGCCGGTGACGTCGCTCGGCATCAGGTCGGGGGTGAACTGGACACGCTTGGTGTCGAGTTCGAGTGTGGCGGCCAGGGCTCGCACGAGGAGGGTCTTGGCGACGCCCGGGACACCCTCCAGCAGTACGTGTCCGCGGCAGAGCAGGGCGACGACGAGTCCGGTGACGGTGGCGTCCTGGCCGACCACGGCCTTGGAGAT
Source organism: Streptomyces mangrovi (assembly GCF_900114215.1). GTDB lineage: Bacteria > Actinomycetota > Actinomycetes > Streptomycetales > Streptomycetaceae > Streptomyces > Streptomyces barkulensis. The sequence goes on from NZ_FOSG01000008.1 coordinate 2,948, forward strand.
CTCGCCGCGCAGAGCCTCGAGGGCGGCGCGGGCGCTGTCTGCGGAGGGGGCGGTCACGGGGTGCGGTCCTTGTCTCTCGGAGATGGGGTGATGCGGCGTTCGAGGAGGTCGAGCCGTTCGACGAGCCGGACGAGGGCTTCGTCGTCGGCGGGGGCCGGGCCGAACAGAAGGCCGTGGATCTGGATGGCGTCGTCTCCGGTGCGGGCGGCGACGGCCGGGCACAGGGCTTCGGAGCGGTGGGCCTGTGCGGTGGGTACGCCGGCGAGAGGGGCGATCCGGGTGCGGGTGGCCGAGCGCAGGGCTTCGGCGGCGCGTTCGCGCGCGTTCGCCCGGCGGTAGAGGCGGGCACGGCCCTCGGTCGCCTCGGACGCCGGGACGGCCACGGGCAGCCGTTCGGGGACGAGAGGACCCAGGCGCCTGGCCCGCCAGAGTGCGGCGAGGACCGCGGCGATCGCGAGCTGGAGGGCGCCCCACCTCCAGCCGGAGGGGATGAGGTCGATGAAGCTCTCGTTGCCGCCGTCGGTGGCGGTGGCGTCGTCCAGGGAGGGGAGGTACCAGACCAGATGGGGACGGGAGCCGAGGAGTTGCAGGGCGAGCGAGGCGTTGCCGTGGTCGTCGAGGCGGTGGTTGTACAGCAGGTCCGGGGCACCGAGTACCACGGTGTCGCCGTCGCCGGTTTCCGCGGGGAGCCGCAGCAGGGTGGGCAGCTCGCCGCTGGGGTAGCAGGCCTCGACCGAGGCGGCGGAGGTGGTGTAGGTGATGCCGCCGAGTTCGGCCGCGCCCGCGCGCCGGGCGTACAGGGCGTCGCAGCCGGGGCGGAGCACTTCGACGGAGGTGGGCTCCACGGCGCGTACGTCCGGGGCCAGGGCGCCCAGCGAGGCGGGGCCAGGGGCCAGGAGGACGGTGCGGCCTCCGCTGTCGGAGGTGGCTGCGCGCAGCGCGGACTGCTGACGTGTGCTGAGCAGGTCGGGGTTGGCCACCAGCAGTGTGGTATCGGGCCCCAGCGCCTCGGTGGCCTCGGTGATGCCGGTGGCGACGGTGGTGTCCACGCCGCGGTCGGCGAGGAGTTCCGCGGTGGCGCGGCTGCCGTAGCGGTCGGCGGAGCGGGGGTCGAGCAGTCCGTGCTGTTCGCCGGAGCGGAGGGCGGCGATGACCAGACCGGCCAGCGCCAGGACGGCAGCCGCCAGCAGCAGACCGCGGGCGCGCCCCCACAGTTGGCGTGCGGTGGGCGATACCGAGGTGGCCGCGCCGGTGGAAGGCGTGGACGGTGCGGTCGTCATACGGCGCCTCCGCCGGGGGCCGCGGGTGCGGGACGGTCGCCGGCCAGGCGGGGCCTGCTGTGCCGGACGGCTTCCTCGAGGTCCCGCAGCCTCAGGTACGCGGCCTGGTCGGCCGGGCGTTCGGCGTATGTGACCTCGTCGAAGGCGAGGGCGGCGGCGTACAGGGCCGTGGTGTGGTCCGGGAGGACCCGGGCGGCTTCGGCCGCGGCCTCGTCGGCGGTGCGGCCGGGGCGGGGATCGAGCAGGGCGCGTTCTTCCAGGGAGCGGACGAGGGCGCGCATCCTCTCCTGGAGGGCCTCGCTCCAGCGGGCGGCGGAGGCGTACCGCTCGGCCTCGGCGCGGTGCTCGTCGGCGCTGCGCGGGCGGTCGTCGAAGAGTTCACCGCGCCCTGCGGATCCGGGCGCGCGGCGCAGCGCGCCCATGCGCAGCCGCAGGCCGACCAGGAGGAGCACGACGAGCAGGGCGACGACCATGAGGCCGACCCAGCCTCCGGGGGTGGCCTCCGCGGCGGCGTCGAGGAGGTCGCCGATCCGCTCCCACACCCAGTCGAGAAGACGTCGCAGCAGGCTCGGGTCGTTCTCGTGGTACATGGGCTTGGACAACTCGTCCTCGGCGGCCTCGCGCGCCGGGGTGCGCGGGATCGTCACCGGCACCCCGTCGTCCGAGCCGTCCGAGTTGTCGGAGCGCATGGCGAACGAGGTCTCCCGTACCGCCGTGCGCACGCCCGCGGACCGCGTCACCACATCAGTTCCCCGGGGTGGTGCCGTCGGTGTGCCGCTCATGGCCGGGGATCCCCGCGGCGCGGGCGAGTTCGAGGTCGAGGGCCTCGCGGCGGATGCGCTGGTCCATGTAGAGGAGGGCGGTGACGCCCGCGCTGAGCGGGAGGGTGACGGTGGAGGCGAGGACCGCTCCGATGCCGATGACGATCAGGTAGGTCCAGGTGATGTCCGCGATGCCGCCGGTCATGAAGCTCTCGATGCCGTCGCCGCTCAGTACGGGGGCCAGGAAGGAGGCGGGAAGCTGGATGATCATCCCGATCATGGAGACCAGCACGACGGTGAGGAGCTGGATGCCGAAGATGCGCCACCAGGAGTTCCGCACGAGTTTGGCGGAGCGCCGGAGGGAGGCGAGGACACCCTGCCGCTCCAGCATGAGGGCTGGCGCGGAGAGGCAGTAGCGGACCCACAGCCAGACGGCCGCCACGGTGCCCGCGATGCCGCCGAGGAGGCCGATGCCTATGCCGGCCAGCTCCGACCCCGCCGCGCCGAGGAGGATGCCGGGCAGGAAGCCCAGGGTGACCGCAGCGGTCACGATCAGCCCCACCAGCAGCGTCAGTCCGAGCAGGCGGGCGAGCTGCGGCCGGGAGTCGCGCCAGGCCTCCCCGATGGACACCGGGCGGCCCAGAACGGCGCGGCTGACCACCACGGTGAGCATCGCGGTGGCGATGACCGTGCCGATCAGGGAGGCCAGCAGTTCGACGCCCAGGGCGCTGAACGTACCGCTGAAGGCGTCCAGCAGCTCGTCCCTGGTCGGTTCGGCCTTGGTCTCCAGTGCCTGGAGGCCGCTGTTGTCCCGCATCCAGACGCCGGTGGCCACGGTGGAGGCGAGCTGGATCATGATCGCGACCGCGAGCGATATGGCCAGGACCGTCCGCCAGTGGGCCCGTGCGGTGGAGACCGCCCCGTCCAGGATCTCGCCCACGCCCAGGGGACGGAGCGGGATGACGCCGGGTTTGGCCGCGGGCGGCTGGTTCCAGTTTCCCCAGCCGGGTCCGCCCGGCGGCGGGGGAGGGGGAGCGCCCCAGCCCTGCGGGGCGGCGGGCGGCTGCTGCGGCGACCAGCTCGCGGGCGGCTGCCGCGGCGGGGTCCTGTCCGTGGGCACCTTGTCGGCGGGCTGCCCGGAAGTACCACCGCCGGATGTGCTCCCACCGGACGCGGGGGGAGGATCGGAGGGGGAGGATCCGGGCGAGGCCCAGCCCGGAGAGTCACTCACAGCGGTTCACCTCGTGTTCTCGCGGCCTGTTCGTGGGGATGTATCGGCTGGTTGGCAGCCATCGTGCCATGGGCCGCCGCGGAACGGCGCGGGCCCCGTGGCTCCCGGCTGCCTTCGACTGATGGCCGGGAGAAGGGGCAGACTGTCCGAATGGTTGACCAGACTGAGGAACGATCCACGGCTTCGGCACCCGGTGACGTACCGGTTCCCGTTCCCTCGCTGCGCTGGGAGGAACCCCCCGAGGGGCCGGTGGTGGTGCTGCTCGACCAGACCCGGCTCCCCGCCGAGGAGGTCGAACTCGTCTGCACCGACGTGCCCGCCCTGGTGGAGGCGATCCGCTCGCTCGCGGTGCGCGGGGCTCCGCTGCTGGGGCTGGCGGGCGCGTACGGCGTCGCGCTGGCGGCCGCCCGCGGGTACGACGTGACCGATGCGGCCGAGCAGCTCAGACACGCGCGTCCGACCGCGGTCAACCTCGGGTACGGGGTGAGCCGGGCCGAGCGGGCCTTCCGGGTGGCCGCCGACGGCGGCGCGGGATACGAGCGGGCGGCCGCCGCGGCGCTGGCCGAGGCCCGCGCGCTGCACCGCGAGGACGCCGCGGCGAGTGAGCGGATGGCCGCGCACGGCCTGGCGCTGCTGGGCGAGCTGCTGCCGGGCGGCGGCTACCGCGTCCTCACCCACTGCAACACCGGGGCGCTGGTGTCCGGCGGGGGAGGCACCGCGTTCGGGGTGGTGCGGGCCGCGCACCGCGCCGGCGAGCTGCGCAGGCTGTGGGTGGACGAGACCCGGCCGCTGCTCCAGGGGGCGCGGCTGACGGCGTACGAGGCGGCCCGGGAGGGCATGGCCTACACGGTACTGGCGGACAACGCGGCCGGTTCGCTGTTCGCGGCGGGCGAGGTGGACGCGGTGCTGATCGGCGCGGACCGGATCGCGGCCGACGGCTCGGTGGCGAACAAGATCGGCAGCTATCCGCTGGCGGTACTGGCCCGCTACCACCATGTGCCGTTCGTGGTGGTAGCGCCCATGACCACGGTGGACCTGGAGACGGCCGACGGGGGTTCGATCGAGGTGGAGCAGCGGCCCGGCCACGAGGTGACGGAGTTCGCGCCGCCGACGGTGCCGGGGGCCGGGGCGGAGCCGGGCAGCGGCATCCCGGTGGCTCCGCTGGGTGCGCAGGCGTACAACCCGGCCTTCGACGTCACTCCGGCGGAACTGGTGACGGCGATCGTCACCGAGCGGGGGGTGGTCTCACCGGTCACGGGGGACGCGCTGGCCGAACTGTGCTCGCCCTCACCGTCACCCCGGGAAAAGTCACGATCGGGTAATGGGATGATGGACGCATGAAGGGACGCGTCCTGGTCGTCGACGACGACACCGCACTGGCAGAGATGCTCGGCATCGTGCTGCGCGGCGAAGGCTTCGAACCGTCGTTCGTGTCGGACGGAGACAAGGCCCTCGCCGCCTTCCGCGAGACCAAGCCCGACCTCGTGCTGCTCGACCTGATGCTGCCGGGCCGGGACGGCATCGAGGTGTGCCGGCTGATCCGCGCCGAGTCCGGGGTGCCGATCGTCATGCTCACAGCCAAGAGCGACACCGTCGACGTGGTGGTGGGCCTGGAATCGGGAGCCGACGACTACATCGTCAAGCCGTTCAAGCCCAAGGAGCTGGTGGCCCGCATCCGGGCGCGGCTGCGGCGGTCGGAGGAGCCCGCGCCCGAGCAGCTCGCCATCGGCGATCTGGTCATCGACGTGGCGGGGCACTCGGTCAAGCGCGACGGGCAGTCCATCGCGCTGACCCCCCTGGAGTTCGACCTGCTGGTGGCCCTCGCCCGCAAGCCGTGGCAGGTCTTCACCCGCGAGGTGCTCCTGGAACAGGTGTGGGGCTACCGTCACGCGGCGGACACCCGGCTGGTCAACGTCCATGTGCAGCGGCTGCGATCCAAGGTCGAGAAGGACCCGGAGCGGCCCGAGATCGTGGTGACCGTACGCGGCGTGGGGTACAAGGCCGGACCAAGCTGACATGTGGCGTGGCGGTCGATTCCTCCCGGACGGGCTGCTGTCCGAAGGGGCGACGGGCAGCCGGGCGCACCCCCTGTTCCGGATGTTCGTCCGCTGGGTACGGCGCCCGCTGCTGGCCGTGGCACGGCTGTGGCGGCGCAACATCCAGCTACGGGTGGTGACCGCCACGCTGCTGATGTCCCTCGCGGTCGTCCTGCTGCTGGGCCTGGTCGTCATCGGCCAGGTCAGCAACGGGCTCCTGGACGCCAAGCAGCAGGCCGCGCGGAGCCAGGCCGCCGGCGGCTTCGCGGTGGCCGAGCAGCTGGCCGACGACGCGGCCGACGACGCGGCCTCGGGGGGCGCCGGCAACGTCCGCGGCGGGCGCCAGGACACCGGCACCTGGCTGAACGACCTGGTGACGCAGCTCGCCAGCGGCGGCCAGGGGGTCTACTACCTGGTGGCGCTCAGCTCCGAGGAGGGACCGGACACCTTCGGCACGGACGAGGGGTCGGGCAGCCACGGACCCCGTGCGTCCTTCGACCTCAAGCCCGAGGAGAGCGTGTCGCCGCAGCTGCGGGAGGCGCTGGACGAGAGCCCCGACACCTACGAGCAGTACGGCACGATCGTGCTGGAGGGCGGCCGGACCGAGGCCGCGCTGGTCATAGGCAAACGCCTGAACGACCCCAACGGCGACCCGTACCAGCTGTACTACCTCTTCCCGTTCCAGCAGGAGGAGAAGTCCCTCAGCCTGGTCAAGGGCACCCTCGCCACCGCCGGGGTCTTCGTGGTGGTGCTGCTGGGCGCCATCGCCTGGCTCGTCGTGCGCCAGGTGGTCACTCCCGTCCGGATGGCCGCCAGGATCTCCGAGCGGCTCGCCGCCGGACGTCTCCAGGAGCGGATGAAGGTCAGCGGCGAGGACGACATCGCCCGGCTGGGCGAGGCGTTCAACAAGATGGCGAAGAATCTCCAGACGAAGATCCAGCAACTGGAGGAGCTGTCCCGGATGCAGCGCCGCTTCGTCTCGGACGTCTCCCACGAGCTGCGCACCCCGCTCACCACGGTGCGGATGGCCGCCGACGTCATCCACGAGGCGCGCGACGAGTTCGACCCGGTGACGGCCCGCTCGGCCGAGTTGCTGCTGGGGCAGCTGGACCGCTTCGAGTCGCTGCTGGCGGATCTGCTGGAGATCAGCCGCTTCGACGCCAAGGCGGCCGCGCTGGAGGCCGATCCGGTGGACGTGCGCGATGTGGTCAGGCGCGTTCTGGAGGGTGCGGAGCCGCTGGCCGAGCGCAAGGGCAGCCGTTTCCTGGTCCACGGCGACGAGCGGCCGGTCGTGGCGGAGGCGGACGCCCGGCGCATCGAGCGCGTGCTGCGCAACCTCGTGGTCAACGCGGTCGAGCACGGCGAGGGCCGGGACATCGTGGTCCGGCTCGCCTCGGGCGACGGCGCGGTGGCCGTGGCGGTGCGCGACTACGGGGTGGGTCTCAAGCCGGGCGAGGCCAACCGGGTCTTCAACCGCTTCTGGCGCGCGGACCCGGCTCGTGCCCGCACCACCGGCGGCACCGGCCTGGGCCTGTCCATCGCGGTCGAGGACGCCAGGCTGCACGGTGGCTGGTTGCAGGCCTGGGGCGAGCCGGGTGGCGGTTCGCAGTTCCGGCTGACCATTCCGCGGATCGCGGGCGAGCCGCTGCGCGGCTCGCCCATCCCCCTGGAGCCGGCCGACTCCCGCCGCCGGAGAGAGGCGGCCCGCGCCCCGTCCGGCGGGGCACACGCCTCCGTGCCGCACCCGGCCCCGTCCTCGGGGGCCGTGCGGGAGCCGCACCGGTCGCCCGGCGTCGCCGCCGCGCCGCCGGGGAAGTCCGGGGCCGCCGGGAGCGGCCAGGGCGGTTCGGGCGGTCCGGGCAGCGGAGAGTCGGAGGCGCGGAGCCGGACGGCGACGGAACCGGAGGAGGAGCAGGGTGGACATGGCGACCGGCAAGGCGACTGAGCGTCCGAGCGAGGGCTTCCGCCCTCCCCGCTCCTCCCGTACGCGCCGCGGGTCCGCTGCGGCGCTCGGTGCTCTCGTCCTGCTGCTCGCCGGGTGCGCTTCGATGCCCTCCGAAGGGGAGGTCCGCAAAGTGGACCCCCTCTCCCGGGCCGACACCGACTCCCAGGCACGGGTGTTCGGAGTGAGCCCGCGCAAGGGCGCGGAGCCCTGGCAGATCGTGCGCGGCTTCCTGGAGGCCACCACGAGTGACGAGCCGGAGTTCGCCACCGCCCGCGAGTACCTCACCGGCAGGGCCGCGCACGGCTGGGACCCCTTCGCCCGTACGACGGTGCTCGACGTCGCCCCCACCGTGTTCGCCTCCGGTCCTCCCCCCGCCGGTGAGGAGGGCGGTACCACCCTGGAGGTGACCGGTCCCACCGTCGCGCTGGTGGACAGCGAGCACGCCCACCAGCCCAGCGACGGGACGTACCGGGAGACGTTCCACCTCGTCCGGGTCGGCGGGGAGTGGCGCATCGACCGGCTGCCGGACGGGCTGGTGGTGGCCGAGGCCGACTTCGAGCGCAACTACGAGTCGGTCAACACCTACCACTACGCCGACCTGGGTCCGGACACCGGCGCGGTGACGCGGGGCGACGATGTCCTGGTCGCCGATCCGGTCTACGTCCGGGAGCGCATAGACCCGCTGACCGAGGCGGTGGAGGCGTTGCTGGACGGCCCGACCGGCTGGCTGGCCCCGGTGGTCGGCTCGGCCTTCCCCGAGGGCACGCGGCTCGCCCACGGCGCGAGGGTCTCCCCGAACGACTCCGGCACGCTGACCGTTCCGCTGGTCGTGCGCGACGGGAAGGGGCGTGAGCGGCCGCTCAGGGTGGGCAGCGCCCAGTGCGACCGGATGGCCGCCCAGGTGCTGCACACCGTGGACGGCCAGGTGTCGGCCAGGACCTCCCGTGTCCGGCTGACCAGGGGAGAGGGCGGCACGGAGCTGTGCTCCCTGACCGCGGACGAGGCCGAGGCGTACGCGCCGGGCCGGCTGGGCGGCGACGGCGGCGGCCAGTACTTCGTCGACAACCGCGACCGGCTGGCCGTGGTGCTGGGCGACGGCGACCGGACCGCGCCCGTCGGAGGCCCGTTCGGCACGGGGCGGACCCGGATGGGCGCGGTCTCGGTGAGCCGGGACGAGAAGCGCGGTGCGGGGGTGTCACTGGACGGCCGGTCGCTGTTCGTCGCCCCGCTCACCGCCGACACCGGACTCGGCGACCCCGTCGTGATCAGCGGCGCGCAGCGGGAGAAGGACGGGCTGACGGCTCCGAGCTGGGACGGACTCGGTGATCTGTGGGTGGCCGACCGCGATCCGGACAGGCCCCGGCTGCTGTGGCTGCGCGGGGGCCAGGAGGAGGCGAGAGAGGTCGAGGTGGCCGGTCTCGGCCGCGGCCGGATCGAGGCGCTGAGGGTCTCCTCGGACGGTGTGCGCATGGCGCTGTTGGTCAGTGAGGGGGACCGGACGACCCTCCGGCTCGGACGCATCGAGCGGGAGGAGTCCGAGGACGGGGATCCCCGGGCGACCGTGGAGGGGCTGCGGCCCATAGCGCCGCGGATGGAGGAGGTGCTGGACGCCTCCTGGGCGGGTGACAGCAGGCTGGTGGTCGTCGGCCGGGAGTCCAAGGGTGTACAGCAGTTGCGCTACACGGCGACGGACGGCTCCTCGGCCGGCCCCTCGACGCTGCCCGGGCTCAACGGGGTGACCGGTGTGGCGGCCTCGGAGAACGGCGACAAACCGCTGCTGGCCGACACCGGGGAGGGCATCGCCCGGCTTGATCGCGCCGAGTGGGAACTGGTCACGGACGAGGGGTCGATGCCTGTCTACCCGGGGTAGTCATCCCGGTATGTTCGGTATGCGGGAATGGTGGCGGGAGCTGACGGATCTGGTGCTGCCGGCCGACTGCGCCGGGTGCGGCCTGCCGCGCACCGGCCTGTGCGCGCGGTGCGGTGGGCTGCTGCGCGGTTCCCGCCCGTGGCGGGTGCGGCCGGACCCGCCACCGGACGGCCTGCCGCCGGTCCACGCGTGCCTGGCCTACGCCGACGAGGTGCGGGCGGTGCTGCTCGCGCACAAGGAGCGCGGCGCGCTGCGGCTGGCCGCTCCGCTGGGGGCGGTGCTGGCCGGTGCGGTGCGGGCGGCGGCGGAAGAGGTGGCACCGGAGGAAGTGGCACCGGAGGAAGTGGCACCGGGGGGAGCGGCACGGGGGAGCGCGGGACCGCTGTTGCTGGTGCCGGTGCCCTCGGCACGGCGCTCGGTGGCGGCGCGCGGCCACGACCCGGTACGGAGGATGGCGCTGGCGGCGGCCGGTGAGCTCAGACGCGCCGGCCGGCCGGCACGGGTCCTGCCCGTGCTGCGGCAGCGGCGCACCGTGGCGGACCAGGCGGGGCTGGACGCCCGGCGGCGCCTGGCCAACCTGGCGGGCGCACTGGACACGGCAGCCGGTGCGGGGCGGCTGCTGGAGCAGGGCCCGGTGGTCGTGGTGGACGACCTGGTGACCACGGGCGCCTCGCTGGCGGAGGCGGCGCGGGCACTGAGCCGGGCGGGCGGCGCGGTGGCCGGCGCGGCGGTGGTGGCGGCAGCACGGCCCGACGCCCCTTAGCGCCGCGTCTGCCACGGTGCGCCCCGCCCGCCCCGCCCGCCGCTCCCGCACCGGTGTGCGGGCGCTCACCCGGCAGGCGGTTCGCGGGGGCGTACCCCGGCCGGGAATGGGCAGTGTGGTCCGTACGGGTGGAACCGCCGGCGGGAGGGCCCTCCCTCCCCTCCGTGGTTCCCGTCGTGAGGGCGAAGCCGCCCACGATCGGAGGTACGTGCCGACAGGGGGTGCCGAGTTTCCCCCGGCGGAGGTAGGTTCGGTTGTGAGGAATGGCGAGAGTCGTTCCGTACGGCGGGACATGTGCGCTCCATGGCGTTCGCCCGGCTTTGCTGGCCGTTCCCCCGGAAACGGGAGGATGGTGATCTTCCCGACCGGGGAGGAGGAGGTGAAAGTCGCAACCCGACGTAGGGCCGAACGGTGACGGGCAGGAGCCCGTACCTTTCGGACTCAGTGCACAAAGGGCGTGCTTCGCCGCTCAGGCTGCGGAGGCGCCCGGGAACGGAGTTCTGCGTGGACATCGTCGTCAAGGGCCGTAAGACAGAGGTGCCGGAGCGGTTCCGCAAGCACGTGGTCGACAAGCTCAAGCTGGACAAGATCCAGAAGATCGACGCCAAGGCGATCCGCCTCGACGTCGAGGTGTCCAAGGAGCCCAACCCGCGTCAGGCCGACCGCTCCGACCGGGTCGAGATCACACTGCGCTCCCGCGGTCCGGTGATCCGCGCCGAAGCGGCGGCGGCCGATCCCTACGTGGCGCTGGATCTGGCCACGGAGAAGCTGGAGTCGCGGCTGCGCAGGCAGCACGAGAAGCGGGTCTCCGCGCGGAAGGGGAACGGCCACCACCGGATCCCGGCGCGCGACGTGGCCGTGACCGTGCCGAACGCGGCGACCATCGGCGAGGACGGCCGGCTCGGACCGCAGCGCACGGCGGTTGAGGAACCGCCCGCCACCACCAGGGTGGGACCGCTGGAGGTCCAGGGGGAGGGCCCCCTGGTCGTCCGGGAGAAGACCCACGCGGCGGCCCCGATGTCGTTGGACCAGGCCCTGTACGAGATGGAGCTGGTCGGGCATGACTTCTACCTGTTCATCGACTCCGAGACCAAGCTGCCGAGCGTCGTCTACCGGCGGCACGGTTACGACTACGGCGTCATCCATCTGGAACCCGATCCGTTCGTGGAGGAGGCACCGCAGGGCGCCGGAGGCGCTCTGGGTGGCTGATAACAGTCGCTGACACCGCGCACCGGACCCGCCCCCGGCCGAACGAGGAATTCGGCCGGGGGCGGGGGCATGGAATCATGGCCACGTCCAACCGGCGCCCTGCATCGGCCGGTTGACGCTGCGTAGCCTGGCTGCAGGGGGAGGAACGATGGCGGACAGCTTCGGGCCGGTGGCGCCCGGTGCGCGGGACGGTGGCCGCGGCGCCGCCCCCGCGGCCACGGGGGCGGCGGACCTGCGCAAGGAGCCCATCCGAGTCCTGGTCGTCGACGACCACGCCCTCTTCAGACGCGGACTGGAGATCGTCCTCGCACAGGAGGAGGACATCGAGGTCGTCGGCGAGGCGGGGGACGGGGCCGAGGCCGTGGACAAGGCCGCCGACCTGCTTCCCGACATCGTGCTGATGGATGTGCGGATGCCCCGGCGCGGCGGTATCGAGGCATGCACCTCGATCAAGGAGGTGGCCCCCAGCGCGAAGATCATCATGCTGACGATCAGTGACGAGGAGGCCGACCTCTACGACGCGATCAAGGCGGGGGCCACCGGCTACCTGCTCAAGGAGATCTCCACCGACGAGGTCTCCACCGCGATCCGCGCGGTCGCCGACGGGCAGTCGCAGATCAGCCCGTCGATGGCGGCCAAACTGCTCACCGAGTTCAAGTCGATGATCCAGCGCACCGACGAGAAGCGGCTGGTGCCCGCGCCGCGCCTGACCGACCGGGAGCTGGAGGTGCTCAAGCTCGTGGCCACCGGCATGAACAACCGCGACATCGCCAGGGAACTCTTCATCAGCGAGAACACCGTGAAGAACCACGTCCGCAACATCCTGGAGAAGCTCCAGCTCCACTCCCGGATGGAGGCCGTGGTCTACGCGATGCGGGAGAAGATCCTGGAGATCAGGTGAGACGGGCCGGTCCGCCGCACATGCCCGCGGCGGACCGGGCGCACCAAGGGGGCCGGGCGCGTCAGTCGAGGGCCGCGGTGAGGGCCGCGGCCAGCGCCGGGTCGTCGCAGCGCTCGACGCGGACCGCGTCGCAGCCCACCCACCCCGCCGCCTCCCGCAGTGCCCGTGCCATCGGCTCCACCGCCCCGCGCCCCGCCATCGACACCTGCCGCGCCACCAGCGTCCTTCCCTCGCGGGCCGGATCGACCCGGCCCAGCAGCCGTCCCCCCGACAGCAGCGGCATCGCGAAGTAGCCGTGTATCCGCCGCGCCCTGGGTACGTACGCCTCCAGCCGGTGGGTGAAACCGAAGATCCTCTCGGTGCGCCCGCGGTCCCAGATCAGCGAGTCGAACGGCGACAGCAGTGTGGTGCGGTGCCGCCCCCGGCCTCCGGACGACTCGGCCTCCAGCGCCGCCGGGTCCGCCCAGGCGGGCCTGCCCCAGCCCGCCACCTCCACCGGCACCAGGCCCGTACCGGCGACGACCGCGTCGACCTGCTCGCCCTTCAGCCGGTGGTAGTCGGCCAGGTCCGCGCGGGTGGCCACACCCATCGCCCGCCCGGCCCGGGCGACCAGCCGGCGCAGGCACTCGTGGTCGCTCAGGTCGTCGTGGAACAGCTCGCCGGGGACGGCGCGCTCGGCCAGGTCGTACACCCTCTTCCAGCCGCGCCGTTCGGCGCAGACCACCTCGCCGGTGTCCAGCAGCCACTCCACCGCGATCTTCGTCTCGGACCAGTCGTACCACTCGCCGCCGTTCTTCGCGCCGCCCAGCTCGGTGGCTGTCAGCGGGCCGTCGGCCTTCAGCCGGTCCCGTACGGCGGCGCAGGAGCGCTCGGAGTCCTCCATGCGGTGCCAGCGGTGCCCCCTGGCCCGGAACGCCCGGCGCCGGAACGCGAAGTACGGCCACTCCTCGACCGGCAGGACGCAGGCGGCGTGTGACCAGTACTCGAAGGCGCGCCCTCCCGTCCAGTACGCCGCCTCCACCGTGTCGCGGCCGACCGCGCCCAGCCGGGCGTACGGCACCAGCTCGTGGGAGCGGGCCAGCACCGAGATGGTGTCCAGCTGCACGGCTCCCAGGCGGCGCAGCACCCCCTCCACCCCGGCCCGGCGGTCCGGGGCTCCCAGCAGTCCCTGTGCGCGCAGCGCGATCCGGCGGGCCTCGTCGGCGGAGAGCGAGAGTGAGACGGTGGTCATGCGCCCGACGATAGAGCCTGCCACCGACAGCGGACCCGGGAACGGCCGGAGCCCGTCGGCGGATCCCGCCGGCGGCGGGCGCGGTTCCTACGGCGCGGGCAGGTAGGGCACGGCCGCCGTCAGCCCCCGGTCCGAGGGCAGCAGCGACGCCACCCAGGCGTCCCGCCGGGTCCCGCGGAAGGTGATCCGCGCCCGCAGGGTGCCCTCCACCACGAAGCCCAGCCGCTCCGCCACGGCCCGCGATCCGGTGTTCCCGGCCTCGGCGAACCACTCCAGCCGTTCCACGCCCAGCTCGCGGAAGGCCCAGTCGGCCACCGCCCGCGCGGCCTCCACGGTGTACCCGCGGCCCCGCCACTCCTTGGCCGTCCAGTAGCCCAGCTCCGCCAGGCGCCCCTCCGGGCCGGGCGGTGTGATGCGCACCAGCCCCATCGAGCCCACCAGCTCCCCGTCACGGGTGAAGACACCGAAGTTGTACGCGGTGTCCTCGCGCCAGCCCGCCGGGCCGATGTTGAGCACGAACTCCTGCGCGTGCCGCCGCTCGTACGGCTGGGGGAGGGTGGTCCAGCGCAGGATGTCCGGGTCCTGGCAGGCGGCGTGGACGGCGGGAACGTCCTGCGGCTGGAAGGGACGCAGCAGGAGGCGCTCGGTGCCGAGGGTGACGGGTCGCATGGAGATGATTGTGCCGGTCATCCAATCGGGCGGAACCGGCACCTTCCGAGTCTCCGGCACGTTGGGGGGTACAGGGGCCGGTGCCCCTCGCATACGATGGCCGGTGCGGCTGGGCCCGACGCAAGGAAGAGGCCCGCCGTGCCAGAGCACCCAGACCGTGCCCGGCCCGACCGGCAAGGAGCCAGCCTACGTGTCCGTCTTCGGCAAGATCATGCGTGCAGGTGAAGGCAAGATCCTGCGCAAACTGCACCGCATCGCGGACCAGGTGTCGTCGATCGAAGAGGATTTCGTCAACCTCACCGACGCCGAGCTGCGGGCGCTCACGGACGAGTACAGGGAGCGCCTCGCCGACGGAGAGTCCCTGGACGACCTGCTGCCCGAGGCCTTCGCGACGGTCCGCGAGGCGGCCAAGCGCGTACTCGGCCAACGCCACTACGACGTGCAGATCATGGGCGGCGCCGCCCTGCACATGGGCTATGTCGCCGAGATGAAGACCGGTGAGGGCAAGACGCTGGTGGGCACCCTGCCCGCGTACCTCAACGGCCTGTCGGGCAAGGGCGTCCACCTCATCACGGTCAACGACTACCTGGCCCAGCGCGACTCCGAGATGATGGGCCGGGTCCACAAGTTCCTGGGGCTGACGGTCGGATGCATCGTCGCCAACATGACCCCGGCGCAGCGCCGCGAGCAGTACGCCTGCGACATCACCTACGGCACCAACAACGAGTTCGGCTTCGACTACCTGCGCGACAACATGGCGTGGTCGAAGGACGAGCTGGTGCAGCGCGGCCACAACTTCGCGATCGTCGACGAGGTCGACTCGATCCTCGTCGACGAGGCCCGCACCCCGCTGATCATCTCAGGCCCGGCCGACCAGGCCACCAAGTGGTACGGCGACTTCGCCAAGCTGGTGAAGCGCCTGGAACGCGGCGAGCCCGCCAACCCGCTCAAGCAGCAGCCGGAGACGGGCGACTACGAGGTCGACGAGAAGAAGCGCACGGTCGCCATCCACGAGTCCGGCGTGGCCAAGGTCGAGGACTGGCTGGGGATCGACAACCTCTACGAGTCGGTCAACACCCCGCTGGTGGGCTACCTCAACAACGCGATCAAGGCCAAGGAGCTCTACAAGAAGGACAAGGACTACGTCGTCCTCGACGGCGAGGTCATGATCGTCGACGAGCACACCGGCCGCATCCTGGCCGGCCGCCGCTACAACGAGGGCATGCACCAGGCGATCGAGGCGAAGGAGGGGGTGGAGATCAAGGACGAGAACCAGACGCTCGCCACGATCACCCTCCAGAACTTCTTCCGCCTCTACGACAAGCTCTCGGGCATGACCGGTACGGCCATGACCGAGGCCGCAGAGTTCCAGCAGATCTACAAGCTCGGCGTGGTGCCGATCCCGACCCACCGGCCGATGATCCGCAAGGACCAGTCGGACCTGATCTACCGCACCGAGGTCGCCAAGTTCGACGCGGTGGTCGACGACATCGTCGAGCGGCACGAGAAGGGCCAGCCGGTCCTGGTGGGCACCACCTCGGTCGAGAAGTCCGAGTACCTGTCGCAGCAGCTGAAGAAGCGCGGTGTGCCGCACGAGGTGCTCAACGCCAAGAACCACGAGCGCGAGGCCGTGATCGTGGCCCAGGCGGGCCGCAAGGGCGCCGTCACGGTCGCCACCAACATGGCCGGCCGCGGTACCGACATCAAGCTCGGCGGCAACCCGGACGACCTCGCCGAGACCGAGCTGCGCGCCAAGGGCCTGGACCCGGTGGAGAACGCCGAGGAGTGGGCGGCGGCCCTGCCCGGGGCCATGGAGCGCGCCGAGCAGGCCGTCGCGGCGGAGCACGAGGAGGTCGTCGACCTCGGCGGCCTGTACGTGCTGGGAACCGAGCGGCACGAGTCGCGCCGCATCGACAACCAGCTGCGCGGCCGGTCCGGCCGCCAGGGCGACCCGGGCGAGTCCCGCTTCTACCTCTCGCTCGGCGACGACCTGATGCGGCTGTTCAAGGCGCAGATGGTCGAGCGTGTGATGTCCATGGCCAACGTGCCCGACGACGTCCCGATCGAGAACAAGATGGTCACCCGCGCCATCGCCTCGGCGCAGTCGCAGGTCGAGCAGCAGAACTTCGAGATCCGCAAGAACGTCCTGAAGTACGACGAGGTCCTCAACCGGCAGCGCGAGGTCATCTACGGCGAGCGCCGCCGCGTCCTGGAGGGCGAGGACCTGCACGAGCAGATCATCCACTTCATGGACGACACCATCGACGCGTACGTCCAGGCCGAGACGGTCGAGGGCTTCGCCGAGGAGTGGGACCTGGACCGGCTGTGGGGCGCCTTCAAGCAGCTCTACCCGGTGACGGTCACCGTCGAGGACCTGGAGGAGGCCGCCGGGGGCCGCGACGGCATCACGGCGGACTTCATCGCCGACGCCATCAAGGACGACATCCACGAGCGGTACGAGGAGCGCGAGAAGCAGCTCGGCTCGGAGATCATGCGCGAGCTGGAGCGCCGTGTGGTCCTCTCCGTCCTCGACCGCAAGTGGCGCGAGCACCTGTACGAGATGGACTACCTCCAGGAGGGCATCGGCCTGCGCGCCATGGCGCAGCGCGACCCGCTGGTGGAGTACCAGCGTGAGGGCTACGACATGTTCGTCGCGATGATGGACGGCATCAAGGAGGAGTCCGTCGGCTACCTGTTCAACCTGGAGGTCCAGGTCGAGCAGCAGGTCGAGGAGGTGCCGGTCGAGGAGGCCGGACCCGCCCCCTCCCTGGAGAAGGCCCCGCAGGAGGAGGCCGTCGCCGCGGGCGGGCGCCCGGCGATCCGGGCCAAGGGCCTGGAGGCCCCGCAGCGTCCGGACCGGCTGCACTTCTCCGCGCCGACCGTGGACGGCGAGGGCGGTGTCGTCGAGGGCGACTTCGCCAGTGGCGAGGACGGCGGCCCGGTCCGCTCGCCCGCGGACGGCATGACCCGCGCCGAGCGCCGCAGGGCCCAGAAGGAGAAGGGCCGCCGCCGCAAGAAGTGACCCGGCGACCGCCGCCGCACGCCGGGCGGCGGTCCGCTTCGAGGCCGGTCCGGGGCCGGGTGTCCGAGGAGGACACCCGGCCCCGCGGTGTTCCCCGGGCCGCACGGGCCCCCGCGTTCCGCACGGCGCGGTCGGGGCGGTCGGGGCGGTCCCGCCGGTCAGGACACGGTGTCGAGTTCGACGGCGGAGCACAGCCAGCGCCGGTCGCGGGAGCGCTCCAGGCGGAAGGCCACAGCGCGCAGCCGGTCGCCGGCGGCGATCCGGGCGAACGCCTCGACCGCGCCGGGGCAGGGCTGCGACCAGCCGACCTCCCGGACCACCGGAGCCGGTCCGCCCGCCTGTGCCGACCGCAGCGGGGTCAGCGGGGCGAGCCGGACCAGTTGTTCGTACGCCTCGTCGCGGGTGTGGCCGAGCAGCAGATGCACCGGCCGCAGACCGCTGAGCACGAGCACCAGCCGGTGTGCGAACCAGTAGGGCGGCAGCCGGTCGCGTTCGCGCTGCCGGGCGGCGAGCAGGGCCGAGCGGGCCGGCCGCCGGGAGTCCCGGCGGCCGGGAGGGGCGGTACGGCTGGTGGGCGGCATGGTCTCTCCCCGTGGTCTGGTGCGGTCTCCCGCACGTCGATCCGCTTACTGGGCGGTAACTTCCACCCCGGTTTCTACTGGGCCGCCCGCGAGGCGGCAACGACCGATGGACGGTGGCGGCGGACTGTGTGCGTTTCACCCGTCCGGTGGAGAAACCGCCGGAGCTTGACGGTGGGGGCCGCTGACCTGCGCCGTCGACCGGTGCGGGCGAGCGGGGCCGAGCGGGACCGGGGGCGTTCGGCGCGCGGGAGCCGCCGTATGCTGTCGGAACACCCGGAGCGGCCTTACACGAAAGTGGTGGCGATGCGCGTCTATGTCCCCCTCACCCTGCCCGGCCTGGCGGCCGCGCACCGGGCGGGCGAGCTCGGCCCCGGCCCGCTGACCGCCTACGCGGTCACCCCCGGGCTGCGCGAGTGGTACGTCTCGGACGACATCGAGGAGCTGGAGTACGCCGCGCTCGGCCGCGCCGCGCAGGCCTCGCTGCGGCTCCTGGCCGTCGCCCCGGACGCCCCGCGCCGCCGGGTCGTGGTCGCCGTCGACGTGCCCGACCGCGAGGCAGTGGCCGACCCGGACCGCGGTCTGGACCCGGCCGCGCTGGGCGAGGTGCGCATCGAGCGGGCCGTGCCGCTGGACCGGGCCGCCGCCGTGCACGTCGACGGGGACGAGGCGGAGGCGGACGTCGCAGCGGCGGCACAGGCGCTGGGCGCGGCCGACCAGGGCGACGACGACGCCCGCTTCACCGTGGACGGGGCGGACGACCACGAGCTGCTGTGGTACGCCACCCAGGAGATCGGCGGCGTCGTGGACGAGCTGGGCTGAGCCCGCTCCCGGCCGGCACCCGGCCCGGCTCCCGCGGTCCCCGCGCGCCGGCCGCGCCTGTCGCCTGTCACACCCACCCCGTACCGTCGGGGTATGGACTCGGGCACGGGGAGAGCCCACATCGTGTGGGACTGGAACGGCACGCTGCTGCACGACATCGACGCGGTCATCGCCGCGACCAACGCCGCCTTCGCCGAGATAGGGCTGCCGCCCATCACGCTGGAGCGCTACCGGGAGCTGTACTGCGTACCGGTGCCGCGCTTCTACGAGCGGCTGATGGGAAGGCTGCCCACCGACGAGGAGTGGGCCGGGATGGACGAGGTCTTCCACCGGCACTACTTCGCGCGCGTGGAGCAGGTGGGGCTCGCCGAGGGCGCGGCGGAACTGCTCGCCGCGCGGCGGGAGGCCGGGCTGACCCAGTCGCTGTGCTCCCTGGCCCCGCACGACCATCTGGTGCCGCTGGTGCGCAGGCACGGCATCGAGGAGCACTTCGTCCGGGTCGACGGGAACCTCGGAGGCGGCAGCGGGTCGAGTACCGGCAAGGCCCGGCAGATGGCGGCGCACGTGACGGCGCTCGACGGGTTCGATCCCCGCCGCACCGTGGTGGTCGGCGACGCGGTGGACGACGCGGTGGCGGCCGCCGCCGTGGGCGCGCGGGCCGTGCTGTACACCGGCGGCTCGCACAGCAGGAGCAGCCTCCGGGCGGCCGGGGTGCCGGTGGTGGACAGCCTCACCGAGGCGGTGGAGGTGGCCGAGTACGTGATCGGCGAGCACTGACAGCGCCGTGCACCGCCGTGTGCCGCCGTGCACCGCTGTACGCCGCGCCGCCCGCGGCCTGCCGGAAGCTGTCCACAACGTCCAACTCCGACCCCTGGTTTTGTACACATACTGTCCATGACGGGGCCCGGCCGAAGAGGGGTAGCCTAGCCGCGTGATCAGCGAGACACCCGCGGGAGGCAGTGCCGCCTCCCATCCCGGGCATCCGTGCGATGCCGCCGGGGCCGGGGATGCCGTAGATCACCCCGTCTCCGGGCATGACGCCCCGCTCCGGCGGACACTTGGTGTGCCGGCGTCAAGCCCTCAGAACCCTCAACGCCTTGACGTCACGCAACGGCGCGCGACAGGAGCCAGACGACATGCAGACCAAGCTGGACGAAGCAAAGGCCGAGCTGCTCGGACGAGCCGCCCGGGTGGCCGACAGCGGTCCCGCCGGCAGCCAACCCGTACCGGGGCTGGACGCCGGGACCCTCGGCTCGTACCTCCAGCGCTACTACCTGCACACCGCTCCCGAGGACCTCGTCGACCGCGACCCGGTCGACGTCTACGGGGCCGCGGTCTCCCACTGCCGGCTGGCCCAGCAGCGCCCCCAGGGCACCGCGAACGTCCGCGTCCACACCCCGTCCGTCGAGGAGAACGGCTGGACGTGCACCCACAGCGTCGTGGAGGTCGTCACCGACGACATGCCCTTCCTGGTGGACTCGGTCACCAACGAGCTGACCAGGCAGGGACGCGGCATCCATCTGGTGGTCCACCCCCAGGTCCTCGTCCGCCGCGACGTCACCGGCAGGCTGCTCCAGGTCCTGGACTCGGGCGCCCGGGGCGGTGAGGAACTGCCGGACGACGCGCTCACCGAGTCCTGGATCCACGTCGAGATCGACCGCGAGACCGACCGCGAGGACCTCAGGCGGATTACCGCCGACCTGCGGCGCGTGCTGTCCGACGTGCGCGAGGCCGTCGAGGACTGGCAGAAGATGCGGAACGCCGCGCTGCGGATCGCCGACGGCCTGCCCGACGAGCCGCTCGCCGGCGATCTGCCCGAACAGGAGGTGGAGGAGGCGCGTGAGCTGCTGCGCTGGCTCGCGGACGACCACTTCACCTTCCTGGGCTACCGCGAGTACGAGCTGACCACCGAGGCCGTGGACGGGACCGAGGAGCTGCTGCTCAGCGCCGTCCCGGGCACCGGCCTGGGCATCCTGCGCTCCGACCCGCACCACGACGACCGGGGCGGCGCCGTCCCGGACGGCGACCGGGACGGCGCCTCCGCGCCTCCCCACGCGCCCGCCCACACCCACACCCACCCGGTGTCGCCCTCCTTCAACCGCCTCCCGGCCGGCGTCCGTGCCAAGGCCCGCGAGCACCGGCTGCTGGTGCTCACCAAGGCCAACAGCCGGGCCACCGTCCACCGCCCCTCTTACCTCGACTACATCGGGGTGAAGAAGTTCGACGAGGCGGGCAACGTGGTGGGGGAGCGCCGCTTCCTCGGGCTGTTCTCGTCGGCCGCGTACACCGAGTCGGTGCGCCGGGTGCCCGTCATCCGCCGCAAGGTCGAGGAGGTGGTCGGCTCCACCGGCTTCGTCCCCGACAGCCACGACGGCCGCGACCTGCTCCAGATCCTGGAGACGTACCCGCGCGACGAACTCTTCCAGATCCCGGCCGACGAGCTGCGCGAGATCGCCACCTCCGTGCTGTACCTCCAGGAGCGCCGCAAGCTGCGGCTCTACCTGCGCCAGGACGAGTACGGCCGCTACTACTCCGCGCTGGTCTACCTGCCGCGCGACCGCTACACCACCGCCGTGCGGCTGCGGATGACCGACATCCTCATGGAGGAACTGGGCGGCACCAGCGTCGACTTCACCGCCTGGAACACCGAGTCGGTCCTCGCCCGGCTGCACTTCGTCGTCCGTGTCCCGCAGGGCACCGAGCTGGCACAGCTGACCCACGCCGACGCCGAGCGCATCGAGAACCGGCTGGTGGAGGCCGCCCGCTCCTGGGCCGACGGCTTCTCCGAGGCCCTGGTCGCCGAGGTGGGCGAGGAGCGGGCGGCCCGGCTCGCCCACCGCTACGGCGGCGCCTTCCCCGAGGGCTACAAGGCCGACTTCCCGCCCCGCACCGCCGTCGCCGACCTCCAGTACATCCAGGGCCTGGAACGGGGCGAGGGCGTCAGCGACTTCGCGCTCAGCCTGTACGAGCCGGTCGGGGCCGGCCCCGGCGAGCGCCGCTTCAAGATCTACCGCACCGGCGAGCCCGTCTCGCTCTCCGCGGTGCTGCCGATCCTCCAGGCCATGGGTGTGGAGGTCGTCGACGAGCGCCCCTACGAACTGCGCTGCGCCGACCGCTCCCCGGCGTGGATCTACGACTTCGGGCTCCGGCTGCCGGCGAACCACGCGCAGAACCTGGAGGGTGACGCCCGCGAGCGCTTCCAGGGCGCCTTCGCCGCCGTCTGGAGCGGCGAGGCCGAGAGCGACGGCTTCAACGCGCTGGTGCTGTCGGCCGGACTGACCTGGCGGCAGGCGATGGTGCTGCGCGCCTACGCCAAGTACCTGCGGCAGGCCGGCTCGCCCTTCAGCCAGGACTACATGGAGGACACCCTCCGCCGCAACGTCCACACCACCCGGCTGCTGGTCAGCCTCTTCGAGGCCCGGCTCTCCCCGGACCGCGCCGCCGCCGGCCACGAGCTGACCGACGGCCTGCTGGAGGAACTGGACGGGGCGCTGGACCAGGTCGCCTCGCTGGACGAGGACCGCATCCTGCGCTCCTTCCTCACCCTCATCAAGGCCACCCTGCGCACGAACTACTTCCAGCCGCGCGACGAGGAGTCGGGCCGGCCGCACGCGTACGTGTCGATGAAGTTCGACCCGCAGGCCATCCCGGACCTGCCCGCGCCCCGCCCGGCGTACGAGATCTGGGTGTACTCGCCGCGGGTGGAGGGCGTGCACCTGCGTTTCGGCAAGGTCGCCCGCGGAGGCCTGCGCTGGTCCGACCGGCGCGAGGACTTCCGCACCGAGATCCTGGGACTGGTCAAGGCGCAGGAGGTCAAGAACACGGTGATCGTGCCGGTCGGGGCCAAGGGCGGCTTCGTCGGCAAGCGGCTGCCCGACCCCTCGGCGGACCGCGACGCCTGGCTGGCCGAGGGCGTCGCCTGCTACAAGACCTTCATCTCCGGCATGCTCGACATCACCGACAACCTCGTGGGCGGCCAGGTCGTACCGCCCGAGCGCGTGGTGCGGCACGACGGGGACGACACCTATCTGGTCGTCGCCGCCGACAAGGGCACCGCCTCCTTCTCCGACACCGCCAACGAGGTCGCCACCGCCTACGGCTTCTGGCTCGGCGACGCCTTCGCCTCCGGCGGATCGGCCGGCTACGACCACAAGGCCATGGGCATCACCGCCCGCGGTGCCTGGGAGTCGGTCAAGCGGCACTTCCGCGAGCTCGGGCACGACACCCAGAGCGAGGACTTCACGGTCGTCGGCATCGGCGACATGTCCGGGGACGTCTTCGGCAACGGGATGCTGCTCAGCGAGCACATCCGGCTGGTGGCCGCCTTCGACCACCGGCACATCTTCCTCGACCCGGACCCGGACGCCGCCACCTCCTACGCCGAACGCCGCCGGCTGTTCGAACTGCCGCGCTCCTCCTGGGCCGACTACGACACCTCGCTGCTGTCGCCCGGCGGCGGCGTCCACCCCCGCAGCGCCAAGTCCATCCCCGTCGGCGCGCAGGTGCGCCAGGCGCTGGGCATCGAGGACGGCGTCACCAAGATGACCCCGGCCGAGCTGATGAGGGCCATCCTCAGGGCCCCGGTGGACCTGCTGTGGAACGGCGGCATCGGCACCTACGTCAAGGCATCCACCGAAACCGACGCCGACGTCGGCGACAAGGCCAACGACGCGATCCGCGTCAACGGCGGGGACCTGCGGGTGCGGGTCGTCGGGGAGGGCGGCAACCTGGGCCTGACCCAGCTCGGCCGCATCGAGTTCGCGCACGAGGGCGGCCGGATCAACACCGACGCCATCGACAACAGCGCGGGCGTGGACTCCTCCGACCACGAGGTCAACATCAAGATCCTGCTCAACTCGGTCGTCGCCGAAGGCGACATGACCGTCAAACAGCGCAACACGCTGCTGGCGGAGATGACCGACGAGGTCGCCGAACTGGTGCTGCGCAACAACTACGCGCAGAACGTGGCGCTGGCCAACGCGATGCGGCAGGCGCCCGACCTGCTCCACGCCCAGCAGCGGCTCATGCGCAGCCTGTCCCGTCAGGGACGGCTGGACCGGCAGCTGGAGTTCCTGCCGGCCGACCGGCAGATCCGCGAGCGGCTGGCGCACGGCCGCGGACTGACCCAGCCCGAGATGGCGGTGCTGCTGGCGTACGCCAAGATCACCGTCACCGAGGAGCTGGCGGACACCGATCTGGCTGACGATCCGTATCTGCAGCGGCTGGCGCACGCCTACTTCCCCAGCGCACTGCGCGAACGCTTCCCCGAGCAGATCGAGCGCCACGCCCTGCGGCGCGATATCGTCACGACTCTCCTGGTCAACGACACGGTCAACACCGGGGGTTCGACCCTGGTGCACCGCATGAAGGAGGAGTCGGGCGCCTCGGCGGAGGAGATCGTGCGGGCGCACACCGCCGCCCGGGAGATCTTCGGCCTGGCCCGCGTCTGGGACGAGGTCGAAGACCTGGACAACACCGTGGCCGCCGACGTCCAGACCCGTATGCGGCTGCACGCCAGGCGGCTGGTCGAACGGGGCACCCGCTGGCTGCTGAACAACCGGCCGCAGCCGCTGAAGCTCGCCGAGACCATCGAGGTCTTCCAGGAGCGGGTGGAGGTGGTCTGGTCGCAGCTGCCCAAGTTGCTCAGGGGCGCCGACCTGGACTGGCACCAGAGCGTCGACGACGAGCTGACCGGCGCCGGGGTCCCCGGCGACCTGGCGCTGCGGGTGGCGGGCTTCTCGTCCGTCTTCCCCGCGCTGGACGTGGTGGCCGTCGCCGACCGAACGGGCCGTGAACTGCTGGACGTCGCCGAGGTCTACTACGACCTGGCCGACCGGCTGGGCATCACCGAACTCCAGGACAGGGTGAGCGAGCTGCCGCGCTCCGACCGCTGGCAGTCGATGGCCCGTGCGGCGATCCGCGAGGACCTCTACGCCGCCCACCAGCTCCTCACCGCGGACGTGCTGGCCACCGGGGACGGCAGCGCCACGCCCGAGCAGCGCTTCAAGGCGTGGGAGGAGAAGAGCGCCGCCGTCCTGGGGCGGGCCAGGGCCACGCTGGAGGAGATCCGCGAGTCGGACACCTTCGACCTGGCGAACCTGTCGGTGGCGATGCGCACGATGCGCACACTGCTGCGCAGCAACCGCTGACGCGCCGGAGCCCGGAGCACCGGCAGGCCCCGGAGCACCGGGGAGCACGGTGCTCCGGGCTCCGCCTCACATCAGCGAGGGGGGAGCGGGAGCGCCCGCCTCGCGGGCCGCGCGCTCGACCGCGCTGGCGAGCAGCGCCAGATCGGTCGGGCCGTTGCCCAGCTCGCGTACGGGGCGACGGGTGGGAGGGTCACCGGCGCGCGCCCAGTCCAAGGGGACCACCGTCGGCCGCAGGGTCGCCGTACGGGGTATGCGGCCCGACACCCGGCCCGCCTGGAAGGCGGTCGCCGAGCCGTCCGGCCGGTGCAGCGCACCTCGCCCCGGCAACGGTCCCTCCGCGTAGCCGTCCGGGCCGCCGGAGCCGCCCGTACCGCCCGGGCCCGGGCCGCTCGGGCTGCCCGAGGCATCGGAGCCCAGGAAGACCCGCAGGGCCGCCCCCCGCCCGGTGGCCGTCCCCTCGGTGTGCTCCGGCCGCCCGGTGGCGGCTATCAGGTGCACCCCCAGCCGCGCTCCGTCCCGCGCCACGGCCTCCAGCGCCCTGACCACCGAACCGGCCGCCGGCCGGCCGGGATTGCCCAGGGCGGGGGCGACCAGCGTGTCGAAGTCGTCGACGAGGACCACCAGCCGGGGCAGCGCTTGTGCCCCCGCCCCCGCCCCCGGCCTCGCGGCGCCGGCGGCCTCGGCGGGATCGACGGGATCGGCCTCCCTCGGCGCCCGCAACTTGAGGGCGCCGGGCTCGGAGCCCGTGCCGGGAACCGTGCCCGAGCCCGTGCCCGCCGGGGAAGCGCCCGAGGCCCGGCGCTGGGCGACCACCCGGGCGGCGTGGCCGCCGGCGGCACGGTGCCGAGCATGCGACACCTCCGCCGCGTACGCCTCGTACGGACGGTCGCCGAGCAGCTCCGCGCGGCGCTTCAGCTCGCCGCCCAGCGCCTGGGCGAACTCCCGCATCCGCACCGGATCCCCCGCGGCCAGGTACGTCGTGGCGTGCGGCAGGTCGCCGCAGGCCCGCAGCCCGTCGCCGTCCCCGTCCACCAGGACCAGGGCCAGCCTGTCCGGCCGTTCCCCGGCGGCCAGCGAGGCGGCCGCCGAGCGCAGCAGCTCGGTCTTGCCGGAACCGGCCGGACCGGAGATCAGGAAGGGGCCGTGGCCGGCCGCGAGGTCGGCGGTGACCGGGCCGTGCGGGCCCGCGCCCAGCACGGCCTCGGCCCGCGGGCCGGCGGGTGCGCCGTGCTCGGCGGGATCGTCGGCCCAGCGGGCCAGCAGCGCGGCGGGAGTGGCCCGGGCCAGGCCCAGCTCCTCCAGCAGTCGGGAACTCGGCGGCAGCGGCACGGGACGGTCCGGGGACGGGCCCCCGGCCGCGTCCGCCTCGCGCAGCGGCGCGAGCGCCCGGGCGAAGCGCTCGGCCCAGGCCGACGACACCCCGTCCACGGTCGCGACCGGGGCGTTCGCCGGATCCGTGCCGCGTGCCACCACCCGTATCGCCGTGGCGACGGCACCGCTGAGCAGGCCGACGGCCCCGCAGAAGCGGAAGGCGGGGGAGGCGGCGGCCGCCGCCTCCAGGGTCACGGCGAGCGGGGAGGTGGGGGTGGCGGCCGAGGTCTCGGCCAGGCACAGCAGATGGACGCCCGCGGCCGGTCCGTGCGCCGCCAGCCGGGCCACGGCGTCGCGCAGCTCGGCCGGGCCCGGGTCGCCGTCGACCACGGCGACCGTCAGCGGGCCGCGGCGCGCGCCCGCACCCGGCTCCGGCCCGTCCAGCCGCCGCAGCAGCTCCTCGGTGCGGGCGGCGGCCTGCTCGCGGTCGTACGCCAGCAGCAGGCGGCAGTCCTGGCCGTGGGCCGGGCGCAGGTGCGGCAGCCAGCCCAGCCAGGACCAGTCGCCGCCCTCCGCCGCGTCGTGCCCGCCACCGCGGGGCGCGTGCCCCGGGGCGATCAGCACGACCTCCAGGGCGCCCGGCCCGTGCAGCGCGGTGAGCTGGGCGAGGACCGAGCGCACCAGCGGCAGCAGCCGGGCCCGGGGGCCGGCCAGCCCCAGCGAACCCGTGCGCCGCAGGTCCACCGTCACCGGCTCGACGGCACCGGCCGCGCCGCGGACCGAGCCGAGCCGGACGGTCAGCGCGTCGGGGTGGCCGGTGCCCCGCTCCCACAGCCGGGGGCCGGGGCCCAGCGCGGTGAGCAGGATCTCCGACGGGTCGGGCCGGCTCTCCTCGCCCGGCGCGGCCGCCGCCGCGGAGACGGAAGGCGAGGTGGGCGGGGCGGGCCGCGCCCGGCCCGGTCCGTGGGCGTCCGCGCCGTCGTCGTCCGGCCGCCCTCCGGCGAGCCGCCGGGCCCAGGCGCCCAGGCCGCCGCGCCGGGGCCGGCCGGCGGCAGGGCCGTCGGCCGGGGGCGCGATCCCGGCCCCATGGGTGCCGCCGCCGGAGGGGAAGGGGTGGTCGGCGCGGCCGTGCTCGATCTCCCCGCCGCCCCCGGGGCCGCCGGGGACGTACGGGGTGGCCGCCGCGCCGGTGCCGCCCGGTCCGCCGTCACCGGGCCCGTACGGCGGGAGCGCCGCGTGGCCCAGCCCGCCGACCGTCTCGGCGGCAGGGGCGGCAGGGGCGGCAGGGGCGGCAGGGGCGGGGGAGGCGGGAGCGGCCGAGGGCGCACGGCCCTGCTGCGGGAGCCGCCCGGCCGCGCCGGCGCCGCCCGCGGACACCCGCAGATGTCCCTCCCCGTCGGGAAGCGCGGGCAGCCCGCCGAACAACTCCTCCGACCCTGCCCGCAGCCGTACGGCGGACTCGCCCAGCCGCAGTGTCGCGCCCGGCGGCAGCGGCACCGGGCGGTCGTGGACCGCGGCGCCGTCGACCGTCGTGCCGTTGGTGGAGGCGAGGTCGGTGACCGTCACCACCCCCGACTCCGCCACGGTGACCGTGCAGTGCAGCCGGGAGACGTCCGGATCGTCCAGCGGCACGTCCGCCTCGGCGGAGCGCCCGACGCGCACCTGCCCGCCGCGCAGCAGGTGGACCCCGCCCGCGTCCGGTCCGGCGACGACGTGCAGCCGGGCGCGCGTACCGGCGGGGGCCAGGCCGTGGCTCCAGGGCGCGGTCGGCCCGTACAGGGACACCACCGCGCCGTCCACCAGCGGTGGCACGCCCAGCATCTGGCGCCCGGCGTCCAGCCGCTGCGCGCCGGCGAACACCGCCACCGCCTCACCGGAGCCGGCGGCGGGCGCGGCGCCGGCGGAGGCGGCCGCCGCCGCGAGGGCGCCGGTCACCGCGGAGAGGGCGGTGCCGGCGGGGGCGGTCACCAGCACGTCGCAACCGCCGGTGCTCTGCTCCGCGTGACCGCCGCGCGGTCCGAGGACGGTCAGCCGGATCTGCATCGACATCGGCCCCTTCAGTCCCGTGATGCTGGATGCATCCTCGCACCGACCACTGTCACAGCGCCCACGATCCTCCGTCGAATGATCTTGATTGGTCGGCTGTGCACGCAAATGTGACCGGTAATCGCCCGTACCCCGCGCGTTTCGCTCCGATGCGGAACCCCGGCCGGCCGCTCACCGGCAACCGTCCGCCCGCACGGCGCGTCCGACAGGACACGGGGACACGGGGACAGGGTGCGGACGCCGGGGCGCGGGACGGGCCGGACGGGCGCCTGCGCACGCCTGTGCCCTGTCGCACACGGCACTACAGTGAGCCGCCGGAGCGCCGTACAGTGGCGGCTTGGGCAGTTCGGACGAACCAGGGAGCGCATGACGTGCGGCCGGTAGGCAGCAAGTACCTGCTCGAGGAGCCGCTCGGGCGCGGCGCCACGGGCACTGTCTGGCGCGCGAGCCAGAGAGAGACGGCGGGCGCCGAGGCGGCCGTGGCCGGGCACCCCGGCGAGACCGTGGCCATCAAGGTCCTCAAGGAGGAGCTGGCGAGCGACCCGGACGTGGTGATGCGCTTCCTGCGCGAGCGCTCCGTCCTGCTCCGCCTGACCCACCCCAACATCGTCCGCACCCGCGACCTGGTCGTCGAGGGTGAACTCCTCGCCCTCGTCATGGACCTGATCGACGGCCCGGACCTGGACCGCTACCTGCGGCGCAACGGCCCCTTCTCGCCGGTCGCAGCCGCGCTGCTGACCGCCCAGATCGCCGACGCGCTGGCCGCCAGCCACGCCGACGACGTCGTCCACCGCGACCTCAAGCCCGCCAACGTGCTGCTCGCCGGCTCCGAGGACGACCCCGCGGGGCTGCGTCCGATGCTCACCGACTTCGGCATCGCCCGCCTGGCCGACTCCCCGGGCCTGACCCGCACCCACGAGTTCGTCGGCACCCCCGCCTACGTCGCGCCCGAGTCCGCCGAGGGCCGGCCGCAGACCTCCGCGGTGGACGTCTACGGCGCGGGCATCCTGCTGTACGAGCTGGTCACCGGCCGTCCCCCCTTCGGCGGCGGCACCGCGCTGGAACTCCTCCAGCGCCACCTGACCGAGGAGCCGCAGCGCCCCGGCAACGTGCCCCTGCCGCTGTGGATGGTCATCGAGCGCTGCCTGCGCAAGAACCCCGGGGAGCGGCCCGGCGCCGAGAACCTGGCCCGCGCTCTGCGGACGGTCGCCGAGGGGATCGGGGTGCACGCCACGCCCGCGCAGGCCGAGGCCGCGATGGGCGTCGCCGCGCTGCTGGGCCCCGACCCCTCGCCCGCCCCGGTGCCGGGGCAGGCCCCGGCCGGCGCCTCGGACCCCACCCAGGTGCTGCCGACCACGGGCCGGCCCGGCGGCGGCGCCCCCGCGTACGACCCCGACGCCGCCACCAGCTTCCTGCCGCACGCCGGCGGCCCCGGTCCGGGCGGTCCGGGCGGTCCCGGCGGGGGCGGCTCCGACGAGGGCGCCACCCAGGTCATGCCGCCCATGCCTCCGGGCACGCCCCCCGGCGACGGGGACGGTCCGGGCCCCGAGGAGCCGCACCCCTGGCAGACCCAGCTGCGCGCCGCCCGGGACCGCAACGAGCAGACCCAGATCCAGCCGCTCGACCCGGAGTACGATCCGCTGCGCCGCCGCCCCCAGCGCCATGTCGACCCGCAGCAGCACCAGCAGCCCCCGCACCAGCAGCAGCCCCCTCAGCAGCCGAGGCAGCGTGCCCGGCAGCAACAGCAGCCGCAGCAGCCGTACGCCCCCGCGCCGCAGCACCGGCCGGAGCCGCGGCCGCAGCGGTACGAGCCCCCGCGCCCGCCCGCGCCCCGGCGCGAGCCCCGCCCGCCGCGGCAGCGAAGCTCGAACCCCATGCGCATCCCCGGGCTCGGCTGCCTCAAGGGCTGCCTGTTCATGGTGCTGATCTTCGTGCTGATCTGCGTGCTGGTCTGGAACTTCACCCCGCTGCCCGAGTGGTGGGACCAGGGCCGGCAGTTCTGGGAGGACACCAAGGACTGGGTGGGCGATGCCTGGACGTGGATGACGGAGTTCGGCAACGCGGCCGAGGAACTGCCCACCGAGCTCCCCTCGGACGTCCCCACGGAGCTCCCCGTCAACAACTGACGGACAGCCGGCGGCGGGGAACGGTGGCGGGGAACGACAGCTGGGAACGACAGCGGGAACGGCGGTCCGCGCAGGCGGCGAATCGGTTGCTTTGTCGACTTTCGGGGCGGATTTCCGCCCCGGAGGCGGTGGTTGCCGCCATCCGGGAGGCGCGGCGGACCCGCGGAAGCGTAGTTTTGTCGCCATGTCACGGAAGATCGGCAGTCGGTACACCGCCCATCGGATCCTGGGCCGGGGCAGCGCCGGCACGGTGTGGCTGGGCGTGGGGCCGAAGGGCAGCCCCGTCGCCGTCAAACTGCTGCGCGAGGACCTGGCCTCGGACCAGGAGCTGGTGGGCCGCTTCGTGCAGGAGCGCACCGCGCTGCTCGCCCTCGACCACCCGCGCGTGGTCAAGGTGCGCGATCTGGTGGTCGACGGCAACGACCTCGCCCTCGTCATGGATCTCGTGCGCGGCACCGACCTGCGCACCCGGCTGGAGCGCGAGCGCCGCCTCGCCCCGGAGGTGGCCGTCGCCGTCGCCGCCGACGTCGCCGACGCGCTGGCCGCCGCCCACGCGGCCGGGATCGTCCACCGCGACGTCAAGCCCGAGAACATCCTGCTCGACGTCCACGGCCCGGCCGGGCCCGGCGGCGCCCCGCCCGCGCTGCTCACCGACTTCGGCATCGCCAAGCTGATCGACGCGCCCAGCCGGGGCGGCGGCAGCAAGGTCGTCGGCACCCCCGACTACGTCGCCCCCGAGATCGTCGAGGGCCTGCCGCCGCGCGCCTCCGTCGACGTCTACGCTCTGGCCACGGTGCTGTACGAGCTGCTGGCCGGTTTCACGCCCTTCGGCGGAGGCCACCCCGGGGCCGTGCTGCGCCGCCACGTCACCGAGCGCGTCGCCCCGCTGCCCGGCATCCCCGACGAGCTGTGGCAGCTGATCAACCAGTGCCTGGCCAAGGCCCCGGCCTCCCGGCTGCGCGCCTCCGAGATGGCCGTGCGGCTGCGGGAGGTGCTGCCGGCCCTGGCTGGGCTGCCGCCGCTCGACATCGACGAGCCCGAGCCGGAGACCGGCGCCCACGGCGGCGAGCGGCAGGGAGCCCGCGGACACCACGGCGGACATCACGGTGGCCCCGCGTACGACGACGGACCCTACGGGCCCGGTGCGGACACCGACCCGTACGGCGCGCCCGCCCGCGGCGCCGTACCGCTCGTCCACGGCGGGCCCGCGCCCGACTCCACCCGCGACACCCACACCAGCATGCGCGTCCCCGGCGCGGACGAGCTGGCGGGCGGCGCCCACGGCACCGCCCGCGCCCCCCGCGCCCCGGGCAGCCCGCGTGCCGGCTCCGCCCGCCACCGGGCGGCCGAGCGCCGCCGCAGGGTCAGGCAGGGCGTCACGGCCACGGCCGTCGCCGCCGCGCTCGGCATCGGCGGCTGGCTGGCCCTGTCCGGCGGCGGCGAGGAGGGCGGCGGCCCCGCGGTCCCCTCGCACAGCGAGGAGGACCGCCCCTAGGAGTCCAGTAGGAGTCCAGAGGAGCCCTGAGAAGCCCCGGGGCCGGGAGCGGCCCCGGTCACCGGCCGGACGGCCCCCGGTCGACGGGGCGGCGGCAAAGGTCCCGGCAACCGTTAGTCTGGAGGGCGTGGCAGTCGTCGACGTATCCGAAGCACTGAAGTCCCTCACCTCGACCATGGAGTCGATCGAGGCCGTCCTGGACCTCGAGAAGCTGAGGGCCGAGATCGCCGTGCTCGAAGAGCAGGCGGCGGACCCGGCCCTGTGGAACGACACCGAGAACGCCCAGCGGGTGACCAGCAAGCTGTCCCTGCTCCAGGCGCAGGTCCGCAAGGTGGAGGAGCTGCACGGTCGGATCGACGACCTGGAGGTCCTGTTCGAACTGGCCGAGGCCGAGGACGACGCGGACACGCGCACCGAGGCGGAGAGCGAGCTGCAGGCCGTCCAGAAGGCCGTGGACGAGCTGGAGGTCCGCACCCTCCTGTCCGGCGAGTACGACCCCCGCGAGGCCATGATCAGCGTCCGCGCGGAGGCCGGCGGCGTGGACGCCGCCGACTTCGCCGAGCAGCTCATGCGCATGTACCTGCGCTGGGCCGAGCGCAAGGGCTACCCGACCGAGGTTCTGGACACCTCGTACGCGGAGGAGGCGGGCATCAAGTCCGCCACCTTCTCCGTCAAGGCCCCCTACGCCTACGGCACCCTCTCCGTCGAGCAGGGCACCCACCGCATGGTGCGCATCTCGCCCTACGACAACCAGGGCCGCCGCCAGACGTCCTTCGCGGGCGTCGAGGTGATGCCGGTGGTGGAGCAGACCGACCACATCGAGATCCCCGAGAACGAGATCCGCGTCGACGTCTTCCGCTCCTCCGGGCCCGGTGGCCAGTCGGTCAACACCACCGACTCCGCGGTCCGGATGACGCACATCCCGACCGGCATCGTCGTCTCCTGCCAGAACGAGAAGTCCCAGATCCAGAACCGCGCCGCCGCCATGCGCGTCCTCCAGGCACGCCTCCTGGCGCACCGCCGGGCGGAGGAGCAGGCCAAGATGGACGCCCTCAAGGGCGACGGCGGCAACTCCTGGGGCAACCAGATGCGTTCGTATGTCCTCCAGCCGTACCAGATGGTCAAGGACCTGCGCACCGAGCACGAGGTCGGCAACCCCCAGTCCGTCCTCGACGGCGACATCGACGGCTTCCTGGAGGCGGGCATCCGCTGGCGCAAGCAGCAGGAGCAGCAGAGCGCCGGCTGACCCCGGGCGGGCCAGCCCGGGGCGGGTTCCCGCGGAAGCTCCCCCTCCTGTGTGTCGGTTCTGTCACAACCCGGCCCGCCGGGGTCCCAACTACCCGACCACCATGGACATTTCGGGTTGGTCCGGCTTGACGGCGGTGTCGGGCCTGGGAAAGCATTCTGGCCGGCACGCGCGTGTTCGGGGCGCGTAGGTACGGGGGTGGATGGAGCCCGACCGCTGATCGGTCGCCGGCTCGACACGACGGACCCCGGCACGCAGGAAGCTCCGCACGGCTGCCCCACTGACGAAGACCACTACTGGGGGTAGTTGGCATATGACAAATTCCAGGACGCGAGTGCGCGTCGCGCGGGTCGCCGCCGGTGCGGTGTTCCTCGCGGGTGTGTCGCTGACGGCCGTCGGCACGGCCTCGGCGCTGGAGGGCTCGGCCGCGCTGGGCGTCAGCTTCACGAACGATGACGACCCGGAGGTTCCGGAGAACACCACCGACGTCAACGTCAGCGTCGGTAACACCACGGAGGACCCGGGCAACACGACCGAGGACCCCGGTAACACCACGGAGGACCCGGGCAACACGACCGAGGACCCCGGTAACACCACGGAGGACCCGGGCAACACGACCGAGGACCCCGGTAACACGACCGAGGACCCGGGCAACACGACCGAGGACCCCGGTAACACGACCGAGGACCCGGGCAACACCACGGAGGACCCCGGC
Organism: Streptomyces mangrovi; assembly: GCF_900114215.1. Lineage (GTDB taxonomy): Bacteria > Actinomycetota > Actinomycetes > Streptomycetales > Streptomycetaceae > Streptomyces > Streptomyces barkulensis. The sequence goes on from NZ_FOSG01000008.1 coordinate 36,354, forward strand.
GGCGACAGCAACGGCGGCTCCACCGGTGGCCCGGACCCTGCCACCACCGGCGGGACCGGGGGCGGCGGGGACGAGGACGTGAACACCTGCATCCTCGACGAGTCCACCGTGGACTGCGGCCCCGACACCGACTCCGTCGGCACCAAGCCGATCAGCCAGGAGAAGCCGAAGGAGGAGCTGGCCAAGACCGGCGCAGCCGAGACGACCTTCCTGCTGATCGGCGCGGCCACGATGATCGCCGGCGGTGTCGGCTTCCGTCTGATGCCGCGCATGGTGAACCGCAACACCGTCGCCTGAGCGAACGGCGCGGCACCGCACACGCGTAACGGCGTGTGACGGCGTACGGGAACAGCGCACACGAGGAGCCCGGGACGCATCCGGCGTCCCGGGCTCCTCGTACGTCTCACGCGCCCCGCACGTCCCGTACGCCGCGGGCGCGTACGCGCCCGCGCACGGCGCCGCGATACGGGCCTATACGGCGGCCTGGCGGGCCAGCAGGGCCACGGCGATCAGGGTCAGCAGCAGTGCCGCCAGCGCGGTCGGGGAGAGGGAGCCCAGGGAGAACGGCCCGTTCTCCCGGTGCAGCCGTTCACGGTGTGCCCGGCACACCGAGCAACGACCCTCGCTCACCGGCCCTGCGCAGTTGGCGCACACCAGTCGGTCGCACGTCATGCGATGTCCTCCTTATGCAACGCCAACGCCACCGGGCGGTCTTCTGTTCCCGCTTCCGCCTCTGCGGGCCGGAAGCTCTGCCTCCACTGTGCCAGCACCGGGACCGGAGCGCAGAAAGTCGTGGCCAATGCCTGGTTTGCGACTGATGTGCAGCCGGACAAAACCCCCAACCGCGGACGCCGACTGCGGCCCCCGCACGGATTCGCGTAGGGTCACCACACCGACGGGGATCCACTCCGCGGCTTCCGCTGCCCCTACCCAGGTCGACGTGGTGTAAATCCGTGATCCGATTCGACAACGTCTCGAAGTTCTACCCCAAGCAGAACCGCCCCGCCCTCCGCGACGTGTCGCTGGAGGTCGAACGCGGCGAGTTCGTCTTCCTGGTGGGCTCCTCCGGCTCCGGCAAGTCCACCTTCCTGCGGCTGATCCTGCGGGAGGAGCGCGCCAGCCACGGGCAGGTGCACGTCCTCGGCAAGGACCTCGCCCGCCTGTCCAACTGGAAGGTGCCGCACATGCGCCGCCAGGTCGGCACGGTCTTCCAGGACTTCCGGCTGCTCCCCAACAAGACGGTGGGGGAGAACGTCGCCTTCGCCCTGGAGGTGATCGGCCGGTCGCGCGGCGACATCCGCAAGTCCGTTCCCCAGGTGCTGGATCTGGTCGGTCTGGCGGGCAAGGAGGACCGGATGCCCGGCGAGCTGTCCGGCGGTGAGCAGCAGCGGGTGGCCATCGCCCGCGCGTTCGTCAACAAGCCGAAGCTGCTGATCGCCGACGAGCCCACCGGCAACCTCGACCCGCAGACCTCGGTCGGCATCATGAAGCTGCTGGACCGGATCAACCGCACCGGGGCGACCGTGGTCATGGCCACCCACGACCAGCAGATCGTCGACCAGATGCGCAAGCGCGTGATCGAACTAGAAAAGGGCCGTCTCGTGCGCGACCAGTCGCGCGGTGTCTACGGCTACCAGCACTGAAAGGACGCCATGCGCGCCCAGTTCGTACTGTCGGAGATCGGCGTCGGTCTCCGCCGCAACCTCACGATGACCTTCGCGGTGATCGTCTCCGTCGCCCTGTCGCTGGCTCTGCTCGGCGGTGCGCTGCTCGCCCGTGAACAGGTGAACAGCATGAAGGGGTTCTGGTACGACAAGGTCCAGGTGTCGATCTACCTCTGCAACGAGAACGACGCCGACTCCGACCCCAACTGCGCCAAGGGAGCGGTCACCGCGCAGCAGAAGCGCCAGATCAAGGCGGACCTCGACAAGCTCGACATAGTCGAGACGGTCTACCACGAGTCCGCCGAGCAGGCGTACAAGCACTACCGGGAGCAGTTCAAGGACTCCCCGCTGGCCGACTCGCTGACCCCGGACCAGATGCAGGAGTCCTACCGGGTCAAGCTGAAGGACCCGACCAAGTTCGAGGTCATCAGCACCGCCTTCTCCGGCCGTGACGGCGTCCAGGAGGTCCAGGACCAGCGGAACCTGCTGGAGAACCTCTTCCGGATGCTGGAGGGCATGAACTTCGCGGCGCTCGGGCTGATGGGGCTGATGCTGGTCGTCGCCCTGCTGCTGATCGTCAACACCGTGCGGGTGGCGGCGTTCAGCAGGCGCAGGGAGACGGGGATCATGAGGCTGGTGGGCGCGTCCAGCTTCTACATCCAGATGCCGTTCATCGCGGAGGCCGCGTTCGCCGGGCTGCTGGGCGCGGTCGGCGCCACGATGCTGCTGGTGGTCGGCCGCTACTTCCTCATCGATGCCGGCCTGTCGCTGGCCGAGCAGATGCCGCTGATCGACTTCATCGGCTGGGACGCGCTGCTCAAGGTGCTTCCGCTGGTGTTCGTGGTGGGTGTGCTGATGCCCGCACTGGCCGCCTTCATCACGCTGCGTAAGTATCTGAAGGTGTGATGTGATCGCGATGCGGGAGCGTCCGGGGGCCGTTCGAACGCCCCCGGGCGCGCTCGGGATGTGACGAAGGACGCCGCGGCCGTTCGTGCGACCTCCCGTGCGGCGCCCGTCCGTGTCCTAGACTCCGCAGCATGTCGGGTACGTCGAAGTTCGTCCCCCACGGTTCCGCCCGGGCCGCGGCCCCGGTCCTGGAAGGCGGGCGCCGGCCTCGGCGCATCCTCCGGGGGACGGGGCTGACCCTGGTCTTCGTGGCCGTGCTGGGGGCCGGGGCCGTCACCGAATCATGGGGGGACGTCACCGAGGGTGACATGGCGTCCGTGAGCCCGGGACCGGCCGGGGGGAAGGCGGAGGGGAGGACCCCGCCGCACGACGCCGCGCACGACGCCGAGGAACTGGTCAGCCGCAGCGGGGACCGCTGGGCCGCCGCGTACACCGCCCGCGAGTACGAGGGCCTGAGGCAGTCCCTGGACGGCCGGTACGTCGGCGTGGGCGTCTCCGTGCGCCGTACGGGCGCCGACCGGATCGAGATCGCCCGCGTCCAGCCCGGCAGCCCCGCCGCGAAGGCGGGCGTACGCGCCGGGGACCGGCTGGTCACCGTCGACGGCACCAGTGCCGAGGGCCGCCCCGTCACCGAAGTGGTGGCCCTGCTGCGCGGCGGTGCGCCGGGGGAGGGGGCCCCGCCGGGCAGCCGGGTCGTCCTCGGTCTGAGCCGCGGGAGCCTGCGCTGGGAGGAGGGGCTGGAACGGGCCCGGCTCAGCGTCGAGACCGTCACCGTCACCTCTCTGGGCGCGGCCGCCTCCGGCACGCCGGAGGCGGCGGCGGACCCGGACGGGCCGGCCGCCGCCCGCGTCAGGATCGACTCGTTCACCAGAGGCACGGGGGAGCAGTTGCGGCGCGCGGTGGAGGACCTCCCACCGGACGGGGGGATCCTGCTCGACCTGCGCGGCAACTCCGGCGGTCTGGTCGCCGAGGCCGCCGAGGCCGCCTCCGTCTTCCTCGACGGCGGCCTGGTGGCCACGTACGGGAACGGCGACACCGAGCGCGCGCTGTACGCCGAGCCCGGCGGAAACACCGCCTCCCCCCTGGTGGTGCTGGTCGACGGCGGCACGATGAGCGCCGCCGAACTCCTGGCCGGCGCCCTCCAGGACCGCGGCCGGGCGGTCGTCGTCGGCACCCGCACCTTCGGCAAGGGCTCGGTCCAGGAGCCGAGGGAGCAGCCGGACGGCTCGGTCGCCGAACTGACCGTCGGCCACTACACCACCCCCGGCGGGCGGACCTTCGAGGAGGACGGACTGCTGCCGGACCTGGAGGTGCGGCCGGGGCAGGACGTGCAGGAGGAGGCCCGCACGGTATTGAGTGGCCTCGCCACCCGGTCGTAGTGGAACAATGGCGGTGCTATGGCTAAAGAGACGGGGCGCAAACTCATCGCGCAGAACAAGAAGGCGCGGCACGACTACCTCATCCTCGACACCTACGAGTGCGGGCTGGTGCTGACCGGCACGGAGGTGAAGTCGCTGCGGCAGGGGCGGGCGTCTCTGGTGGACGGCTTCGCCCAGCTCGACGGCGGTGAGGCGTGGCTGCACAACGTGCACATCCCCGAGTACAGCCAGGGGACGTGGACCAACCACAGCGCGCGGCGCAAGCGGAAGCTGCTGATGCACCGCGCCGAGATCGACAAGCTGATCGGCAAGCTCCAGGAGTCGGGCCTGACGCTGGTCCCGCTCCAGCTGTACTTCAAGGACGGCCGTGCCAAGGTCGAGATCGCGCTGGCGCGGGGCAAGAAGGAGTACGACAAGCGGCAGGCGCTGCGGGAGAAGCAGGACCGCCGCGAGGCCGAGCGCGCGGTCTCGGCGGCCCGCCGGCGCCGGCGGGCCTGACGGTCCGGGAACAATCCCGGGCGGGGCGCTGTTGGACCGCAGGTACGAGGACCTCGCGGTCCGGTCGGTGACTCCCCGCCGGGGAATGCGCTGGCAGCCCTCCGCGTTGACCCGTACACTGGCACCAGCGCCGTCCGGTTCAGGCCGGGCGAGCTTGTCAAATGAACATGGGGATGATCGGTTTCGACAGCGGCTGTTGAAGCAGGGGAAGCGAGCCGAGGAACGCGGCAATGATCTCGTTAACCATGTGCCGCGAAAAAATAATCGCCAACACCAAGCGCGATTCCTTCGCCCTCGCTGCCTGATCAGCGACTTGCGAAGTGTCAGCCCAGGGGCGTTCCCGCCCTGGATCCTGGCATCAGCTAGGGAACTTCACCGTTAGCCCCGGTCGCGGGGGTTGGCGGGACATCAAACAGTGACTGGGCCTGTCGGCGGCTTGTCCGCGTGACCGCCGGGGCCGAGAAAAGCACAGCGGACTGCGCTCGGAGAAGCCCTGGTTCTGCACCGTTGGACGCGGGTTCGATTCCCGCCATCTCCACTCACCCCATGTGGGCCGAAGGCCCCGCCGTCCCCGGACGGCGGGGCCTTCGGCATGTCCCAGGCCGGGCGGACGGTCGGAGGGTGGGCGGACGGGCCGTGGTTCAGCGTTTTTCGGCCGCCGTGGCCGCCGTGGCCGCCGTGGCCGCCGTGGTGGTCGCGGTCATCGCCGTCAGAGCCACGACGGTCGCGACGGCGGCCGCCGCCGGGAGCACCGCGTACCCCCACGAGCCGCCCAGGTGCTCCGCCGCCCAGCCGCCCGCCGCCGAACCGGCGGCCACGCCGCCCAGCAGGGCGGTGACGGCCAGGGTCATGCCCTCGTTCAGCCGGCCGGGCGGGGTCAGCCGCTGGACCAGCGTCATGCCGGTGACCATCGCGGGGGCCGTCGCCATCCCGGCGATCAGCAGCGCGGGGGCCAGCACCAGCAGGCTGCCGGTGGTCGAGGCGAGCAGCGGCAGCGTCATCAGGGCGGCCATCGAGCCCACGCAGACCGCGAAGCGCCGCCCCGGCGGTCCCGCCGGGCGCAGGGCGCCGAAGGCGAGTCCGGCCGCCCCCGAGCCCAGGGCCTGGAGGGCGAGTACGGCGCCCGCCGCGCCCTTGTGGCCCAACTCGTCGGCGTACGCCACGGTCACCACCTCCAAGGCGCCGAAGACGGCCCCGGTGGCGAGGAAGACGGCCAGCAGCCGCGGCAGGCCCCGGGTGCGCAGCAGGGCGGTCGGACGGGCGGCGCCGTCGTGCGGCGCGACGGGCGGCTCGGTGCGGCGCTGGGCGGCGAACAGCAGGGTGCCGCCCAGCAGCAGGACGGTGGCGGTCAGGGTGCCGGCCTCGGGGAAGAGCGAGACGCACAGGAAGGTGGCCAGCACCGGGCCGAGCATGAAGCACAGTTCGTCCAGGGCCTGTTCGAAGGAGTTGGCGGTGTGCCGCGCGGCCTCGGCCTCCGGCGAGGGACCGCGGTACAGGTGCGCCCAGCGGGCCCGGGCCATGCCGCCGGTGTTGGGGGCGGTGGAGCCGGCCGCGTAGGCGGCGAACAGCGTCCAGTCGGGGGCGCCGTACCGCACGCACAGCAGCAGCGTCAGCGAGCCGGCCGCGGACAGGCACACCGCGGGGACGGCGATCCGGGCCTGCCCGTGGCGGTCCACCAGCCGTGCGACCAGCGGTGCCAGGAGGGCGGTGGCGACCAGCCCGGTGGCGGTGACGGCTCCGGCCAGGGCGTACGAGCCGCGGGTGGTGGCGATCATGATGACCGCGCTGATGCTCAGCATCCCCATCGGCAGCCGGGCGAGGAAGCCGGCGAGGGCGAACGCCCGGGTCCCGGGGGTCACGAACAGTCGCACGTAGGGCGTGAACCAGTGCGTGCGCGCGGTGCGGTCCCCGTGTTCGGCGGGTCGGCCGTGTGGCACGGCGGCCGGTTCGCCGCGCTCCGCCGGGGACGGTGGGGGCGGTGGGGGCGGTGGGGGCGGCGGGGTGGGGGCGGACCCGGTGGGCGAGTTCGGCATGTACACACCCTGGGCCGGGCCTCTGTGAGGTGTCCAACACTTTGTGGCTGGTCATTGACGCGTCCGTGTTGTCACCATGGGGCGTGCCCCGAGACACCGACCCCCGGCTGCTGCGCGCCTTCGTCGCCGTCGCCGACGAACTGAACTTCACCCGTGCCGCCGCCCGGGTGTTCGTCGCCCAGCAGTCCCTGAGCCGCGACATAAGGCGGCTGGAGGAGCAGCTCGGCACCGTGCTGTTCGTCCGTACCACCCGGCGCGTGTCCCTGACCCCGGAGGGGGAGCGGCTGCTGCCGCACGCCCAGCGCGTACTGGCGGCGCACGACGAGCTGAACGCCGCGGCCGTACGCGAGGAGCGCCCCCTGATCGTCGACGTCGGCGCCCCGGCCTCCACCGGGCAGCGGGTGCTGGACGAGGCCCGGCGGCTGGCGCCCGACCTGGAGTTCGTCGCCCGCTACCACAGCGGCCTGATCGGCGCCGCCGCGGAGATCTCCGACGGGCGGCTGGACGTCTCCTTCGGCCGGGTCGCCGGGCTGGACCCGGCCGTGCTGGGCGTGCTCGACCACCGTCTGATCCGCTACGAGAAGGTGGCCGTGCTGCTGCCGGAAGGGCACCGGCTGGCCCGGCTGCCCAGGGTGCCACTGGACGCGCTGGCAGGGGAGACCCTGTACGCGGGGGCCGGCAACCCCGAGACCGCGGAGTGGACCGACTACGCCCGTCGCCTCTTCGCGGGCCGCGGCATAGAACTCGCCGCCCCCTTCCCCAAGATCGAGGGGGAGGCGGAGTTCGGCCGGGTCGTCCGCAGGCGCGGCTGGTCGGTTCTGGCCAGCGAGGCCTTCGCCGCGGTGCCGGGCATGGTGCTGCGCACGCTGGTGGATCCCGTGCCGCTCTCCCCGGTCTCGATGGTCTGGCGGCGCGGCCTGCGCCACCCGGGGGCGGACGCGCTCCGGGCGGCGGCGCGGCGGCTGGCGGAGGCGGGGCGCTGGCGGGAGCGGACGCACGGCTCCTGGCTGCCGGAACCGGACGCGCGTGTGCTGGGGGTGGCCGCGCCGCCCGTGCGCTGACCCCGCGCTCCGGCCGCCGATCCTCTCCCCGGAACCCGGCCGGGCACCGGTGGGCCGGGCTCACAACCGGTCCGGCCGCCGGGTGAGAGCAAGGTTGCGCGGAGGTCACCTGGCGGCACCGGGGTGAAACGCGCCGTCCATAGCGTCGGGAGCCGACACCCGACACCCGACGCTGTGGAGGCGCCATGACCGCTCCGACGACCGCATCCGAGGCACCCGAGGCACCCGGAGCGCTTGATGGGTCCGAAGCGCTCCATGGGTCCGGCGCATCCGGCAGAGGTCGCTGGATCGAGCACTGGGACCCGGAGGACGAGGGATTCTGGGAGAGGACGGGCCGCCGCGTCGCCCGCCGCAACCTCGTGCTGTCGGTGGTCTCCGAGCACATCGGCTTCTCCGTGTGGAGCATGTTCTCGGTCCTCGCCCTGTTCATGGGGCCCGAGTACGGCATCGACCCGGCGGGGAAGTTCTTCCTGGTGGCCGTCGCCTCCCTGGTCGGCGCCGCGCTGCGGGTGCCCTACGGCTTCGCGGTCGCCCGCTTCGGCGGCCGCAACTGGACGGTGGTCAGCGCCGCGATGCTGCTGGCGCCCACCACCGCCCTGCTGGTGGTCATGGAACCGGGCACCTCGTACACCACCTTCATGCTGGTGGCGGTCCTCACCGGGGTCGGCGGCGCCAACTTCGCCTCCTCCATGACCAACATCAACAGCTTCTACCCGCTGCGCCTGAAGGGCTGGGCACTGGGGATGAACGCGGGCGGCGGTAACATCGGCGTCGCCGTCGTCCAGCTCGCCGGCCTGCTGACCATCGCCGTCGCCGGGGCCGCGCAGCCCAGGCTGCTGGTCGCCGCCTACCTGCCGCTGATCGTCGTCGCCACCGTGCTCAGCGCACGGCACATGGACAACCTCTCACCCGTGCGGAACGACACGGGCGCGGCGAGGGAGGCGGCACGCGACCGCCACACCTGGATCATGTCGTTCCTCTACATCGGCACCTTCGGCTCCTTCATCGGCTACAGCTTCGCCTTCGGCCTGGTGCTCCAGAGCCAGTTCGGCCGCACCCCCCTGCAGGCCGCCTCGCTCACCTTCATCGGTCCGCTGCTGGGTTCGCTGGTCCGCCCCGTCGGCGGCCGGCTCGCCGACCGGCTGGGCGGCGCGCGGGTCACCCTGTGGAACTTCGGGGCCATGACGGGCGCGGCAGGCATCGTCGTGGCCGCGTCGATGCGGGAGTCGCTGCCGCTGTTCATCGCCGGTTTCGTCGTCCTGTTCGTCCTCACCGGTCTGGGCAACGGATCGGCGTTCAAGATGGTCCCGGGGATCTTCCGGGCGAGGGCCCGTGAGGCGGGCCTGACGGGGGAGGCGGCCGCCGTCCGCGCCCGGCGGCTGTCGGGCGCGTCCATGGCGCTGATCGGGGCGGTCGGCGGGTTCGGCGGGGTGGGCATCAACATGGCCCTGCGCCAGTCCTTCATCGAGTCCGGCACCGGTACCGGGGCCTTCGCCGTCTTCCTCGGCTACTACGTGGTGTGCGCGGTGGTCACCTGGGTTGTATACATGCGGCGCGGGGTGGGGGGTGTTCGCGGAGCGGGGGTGTGAGGGGGAGGTTGGGGGCCCGGGGGTGTGGGGGTGAGGTTGGGGGCCCGGGTGCGTGCGGGGTCGGGGCCGGTCCGGGGCGGACGTTCCGGACGGTACTATTTACGGCCGTTCCGTACACCGTTGGGTGGAGCGCCCATTGGCCGCAAATAGCACTTGAGTGTCCGGAACATCCGCCCCTACCCGTCCCCTCCCGCCGTCGCCCGGCTGCGGGTGCGGGGTGGCGCGGGCCGCGTTCCGGGTGGGGGACGGGGCGCTCCCGGCCGCGGGTGGGCAGTGGCGTGCGCCCCGGTTGCGGGGCGGGTTACGCCGGTCGGCGGGGGCGTGTGCGGGGGCGGGGTGTAACACCGGGGAAACCGGGGGGAACCGAGGGCGTCACGCGTTCTTGTCAGGCTCGGTTCTCCCACAACGACTGCGGACGAGGAGCCCATGCACCGGGTCGGACCACTGGAAGGCTTCACCGTCGGTGTCACCGCGGCCCGGCGCGCCGACGAACTGGGCGCCCTGCTGGAGCGGCGCGGCGCGGCGGTGGTGCACGCACCGGCCCTGCGCATCGTGCCGCTGGCCGACGACGGCGAACTGCTGGGTGCCACCGAGGCGCTGATCGGCCGCGCCCCCGACACGGTGGTGGCCACCACCGCCATCGGCTTCCGCGGCTGGGTGGAGGCGGCCGAGGGCTGGGGGCTGGGCGAGGAGCTGCGGGGTGTGCTGGACGGTGTGGAACTGCTCGCCCGCGGCCCCAAGGTGCGCGGTGCGGTACGGGCCGCCGGCCTGACCGAGGCGTGGTCGCCGCCGTCGGAGTCGCTGGCCGAGGTCCTGGACCGGCTGCTGGCCGAGGGGGTCGCCGGGCGGCGGATCGCCGTCCAGCTCCACGGCGAGCCGCTGCCCGGTTTCGTCGAGGCGCTGTGCGAGGCGGGGGCGGAGGTCGTCGGCGTGCCCGTCTACCGCTGGCTGCCGCCGGAGGACATCGCCCCGCTGGACCGGCTGATCGACGCCGTGCGGGCGCGCTCGGTGGACGCGGTCACCTTCACCTCCGCCCCCGCCGCCGCCTCGCTGCTGGAGCGCGCGGAGCGGCGGGGTGTGCGGGAGGGGGTGCTGGAGGCGCTGCGGGGGGATGTGCTGGCCGCCTGCGTGGGGCCGGTCACCGCGCTGCCGCTGACCGCGCACGACGTGCCGGTGGTGCGGCCCGAGCGCTTCCGGATCGGGCCGCTGGTCCAGTCGCTGTGCCGGGAACTGCCCGCCCGCGCGCAGGTTCTGCCCGTGGCCGGGCGGCGGCTGGAGATCCGCGGCCACGCGGCGGTCGTGGACGGCGAGCCGAGGCCCGTACCGCCTGCCGGGATGGCGCTGCTGCGGGCCCTGGCCCGGCGGCCCGGCTGGGTGGTCTCCCGCGCCGATCTGCTGCGCGCCCTACCCGGTGCGGGGCGTGACGAACACGCGGTGGAGACGGCGGTGGCGCGGCTGCGTTCGGCGCTGGGCGCGCCTCGGATGATCCAGACGGTGGTCAAGCGCGGCTACCGGCTCGCCTTCGATCCGGCGGACGGGGGGTCGGGGGTGGAGGGGTGAGGGGCCGCTCCGTGTCATGGGGTCGGGGGCGGGGGGTGGAGGGCGGCGTGTTCGGCGTCGTGGGCGTAGAGCCAGGACATGGCGCGCAGCGCGGCGGCGGACGCCATCGCGCCGTCCCGACGGCGCTGCTCCTCGCCGTCCTCCAGGTGCATCACCCGGGTGCTGCCGCGCGAACCGCGCTGGACCGCGCCGGTGCGCGGTATCCGCAGCGCCTCGTAGCGCCGCAGCGCGGCGGGCGCGGTGGCGGTGTCCGCGCCCGTCAGGCAGGCGGCCAGCGACAGCGCGTCCTCCACCGCCTGGTTGGCGCCCTGGGCGAGGAAGGGCAGCATCGGGTGAGCGGCGTCCCCGAGCAGCGTCACCCGGCCCGCGGACCAGCGGCGCAGCGGCTCCCGGTCGTGCAGCGCCCAGCGCCGCACCCCGGTGCCCGAGGCGGCCCGCAGCAGGCGCGTCACGGCCGGGTCCCAGCCCCGGTAGGCCCGCAGCAGGTCGGCGGGGTCGCCGGGAGCCGACCAGGACTCGGGCGGCGGGTCGCCGGGGCCTTCGGGGTGGACGGTCGCGGCGAAGCTGACCGCGCGGCCCGACGAGACGGGGTAGCACACGCAGTGCTGCCCCGGTCCCATCCACACCCGCACCGCGGGGTCGTCCACCAGCTCCGGCAGGGCCTCGCCGGGCACCAGGCCCCGGTAGACGGTCTGCCCCGACCAGACGGGTGCGTCCCGCGCCAGGTGGGCGCGGACCGCGGAGTGGATGCCGTCGGCCCCCACGACCACGTCGGCGGTGCGCACCTCGCCGCCGCCGGATTCGGCCGGGCCGTCGAGGCGCAGCAGCACCTCGCCGTCCCCGCGCCGCAGACCGGTCAGCCGGCGGCCGAGCCGGACCGCGTCGGGGCCGGCCGCCTCCAGCAGCGCCGCGTGCAGCTGGGCGCGGTGCACCGTGTAGTACGGCGCCCCGTACAACTCCTCGCAGGCGGAGCCCAGTTCGGTGCGGGACAGCAGCCGGCCGCCGTCCCAGCGGCGGATCTCCGTCGCCGCCGGGCGGACGCCGAAGGAGCGCAGCGGCCCGGCCAGGCCCAGCCGGTGCAGCAGGCGCACCGCGTTCGGGGCGAGCTGGAGCCCGGCGCCGACCTCGGACAGCCGCCCGGTCTGTTCGTACACCTCGCACCGCACACCGCCGGCCCGGCGCAGGGCGGCGGCCAGCGTCAGCCCGCCGATGCCCGCGCCGACCACGGCGACCCTGAGGGGGTCGATGGCCGCCCACCGCCTTTCTCGGTCCGTCCCGCGGAGGGGCTCACTGCTCCAGGCAGAACTCGTCGATCGGGTAGCCCACATGCCGGTCGGCGGTGGGCAGGTGGCCGAGCACCTTGTCGCCGGGCTTGAGGTGGGTGCTGTTGAGCACGGCGCCGCCGGGGCCCAGCACCCGCACGTGCCAGTCGTCCTGGAGGATGAGGTTGACTGTCCGGCCGTCCGGGGCGACCGCGTCGATGGAGATCAGCGGTCTGGTCTCGATCTTGACCCGGCCCACCGACACCACCCGCGTCCGCCCCGCGACGTCCACGGCCAGGACCCTGCTGCCCGCGCCCAGTTCGCTGAGGTAGTTCGTCCGGCCGTTCTCCACCACCGTGTAGGAGTGGATCGCGCCGGCGTTGACCCGGAACGGCCGGGTGGGCATGTACGGCAGCGGATGGGTCTCGCTGACGCACAGGATCATGCCCTTGGAGTGCGAGCCGACCAGGATGCCCTCGTCCTGCCGCAGGTAGGAGCAGGTGTCCACGCAGGCCCGCTCGCCCATGCCCAGATGCGCGGTGGCGGTGACCTCCAGTTCGGTGAGCACCAGCTCCCCGGTGGGGGAGGCGGCGGCGCGCTTGAGCTCGGTGGCGTCGCCGACGGCGCGCGCGGTCATCATCACGCCGTCGGAGCCCAGTTCGAGGCAGCCGAAGACGACCCGCGCCTCCTCGACGTCGCCGACGGCGGTGACGATCGAGCCCGGCGCGCCCGCCGCGGCGGCGATCACGATCTCCAGCGGGATCTTGGTCGGGTCGCGGAACTCCAGCACGCTCCACTTCTCGGTGCGGGCGGCCCGGCACGCCTCGTCCAGGCCGGCCGCGTCCGCGATCTCCACGTACCGCCCGAACTCCACCTGCGGGTACGCCTCGGCCAGTTCGGCGCGCTCGGCCGGGCCGAGCGGGAGGACGACGACGTCGGCCTGGCCGAAGCCGCTCTCCAGGGACTCCGGGCCGCGGGGCAGCAGCACCCGGGTCACCGACGGCGGCAGCGCCTCCAGGTCGGCGGGGTCCTCGGCCACCACACCGTCGACGCGCTGGTGCAGGGCCTCCTCGACGATCGCCTTCTTCTCCCGCCCTGCCGAACGGACGTCAAGCCAGCACAGCTTGTTCACGCTCACTCCGGTGCTCTCCTGTCAGGTGGTCGTAGGGCTCGCGCGGCCCCTCGTGGACGAGCCGGGCGACGGCGCCGGCCACGCTCTGCGGATCGGGGGACCGGAAGACGTTCCGGCCCATCGCCACTCCGGCCGCGCCGCCCAGCAGCGCGTCCCGGACGAAGGCCAGGAGCTCCTCCTCGGATCCGCGCGGCGGGCCGCCGGCGACCAGCACCGGGATCGGGCAGGCCGCGGTCACGTCGAGCATGGCGGCGGCCGAGCCGGCCCAGGAGGTCTTGACGAGGTCGGCGCCCAGGTCGGCCGCCAGGGTCACGGCGTGTGCGACCAGTTCCGGGTCGTGCGGGTCCGCGACCTGCGGGCCGCGCGGGTAGACCATCGCCATCAGGGGCAGGTTCCAGCGGTCGCACAGGTCGGCGACCAGTCCGAGGTCGGCGACCTGCCGCCGCTCGTCCCGGGAGCCGAGGTTGACGTGCACGCTCACCGCGTCCGCCCCCAGTCGCAGGGCGTCCTCCACCCCGGTGACCAGGTACTTCGCGTCCGGGTCGGGCGCGTGCGCGGTGCTGGCGTTGAGGTGGAGGATCAGCGACGTCCCGGCGAACCGCTCGGGGCGGATGTGCCGGAGACTGCCCTTGTGGAGCACGACCGCATCCACCCCGCCGGCCACGAGCCGGCCGACGAGCCGGTCGGCGGTGCTGCCGTGCGGCACGACCGGCCCGTCGGAGATGGAGTGGTCGAGCGGTACGACCATCAGCCGCGAGCTGTTGTGGCGGAACAGTCTGCGCAGCCGTAGTGCCCGTGCGAAGTGGTGGTGGGCGGTCATCTCGGACCCCTTTCGGCAGGTTCAGCGGAGCGGGAGCCGGTCCTCCCGGCCCGCGAGGGTGCGCAGGTACGCCTTGTCGGGCTTGCCGTGCGCGGTGAGCGGGAGGTCGTCCCAGAACGCCAGCTCGGCGGGGGCGTGTTCGGGTGTGAGCAGGCCGGCCACGTGCTCGCGGAGCGCCCCGGGGTCACGGCGGGCGCCGTCGCGCAGCGACACCGCGGCGTGCACATGCTCGACGCGGTCGTCGTCGGCCACCCCGTAGACGGCGGCGTTCGCCACGTCGGGGTGGGACAGCAGCGCCCGCTCGACGGCGGCGGGGTGGATCTTCAGGCCGCCGCTCTTGACGACGTCGCCGACGCGGCCGACCAGCCTCAGGTATCCGTACCGGTCGATCAGGCCCAGGTCGCCGGTGCGCAGCAGGCCGTCGCGCAGGGCACGGGCGGTCGCCCCGGGGTCGCCGAGGTAGCCGTCCATGACGGTGGGGGACGCCACACGGACCTCCCCGGGCCGGCCCCGCGGCGCCTCCTCGCCGGTCTCCGGATCGACGATCCTCAGCCGGACCCAGGGGAAGGGGCGCCCCACGCTGGGCAGCAGCTCGGGCTCGCAGTGGTCCAGCGGGGTGAGGTTGGAGATGCCGCCGGCCTCGGTGGAGCCGTAGAGCTGCACGAGGCGGTCGCCCAGCACCTCGCGCGCCTCGGCGATCCGCCGGGGCGAGGCGGGGGTGCCGCTGTAGACCAGGCGGCGCAGGGAGGACAGATCGGCGCCGCCGGAGCGGGCCGATTCGGTGAGGCGGTACAGATGGGGCACCGCCAGGTAGGCGTCGGTGATGCGTTCGGCGGCGAGTGCGTCCAGGGCCGCGGCGGCGTCGAACCCCTCGTGCAGGACGACGCGGCCGCCCTCGGCGAGCACGGCGTCCACCATCGAGCCGATGGTGTGGCTGAGCGGGAGGACGGCGAGGAAGCGGGAGGGCCGGCCCGGCTCGGGACTGCCGGGGAAGGCGTCGACGAGGGCGTTCCAGGTGCGGAAGGACTGGCCGATGCTCTTGGGACGGCCGGTGCTTCCGCTGGTGTGGGCCACGACCGCGAGGTCCCCGGGCTCGTAGCGGACCCGGGCCAGCGCCTCCGTCGGGGAGGTGACCGAAGACGTGTCCGGGGGCGTGTCCGGACGGTCGCCGGGGCGGGTGCCGAGACGGCCGAGGTGGCCGGGGCGGGCGTCGAGGTGGTCGTCGAGGTGGGCGTCCGGACCGGCGCAGCCGGGCCCGGCACCGATCAGCGGCAGCTCCCCGCGCCTGCCGCGGGCGAGTTCGCGGGCCCGGCCGAGGTGCGCGCCGTCGCAGACCAGGAACCGCGCCCCGCTCTCCCGCAGCAGTCGGTCCTGGACTTCCCGGGGCAGCTCCACGGCGTCCGAGCGGGGGTTGTGCGAGCGGATGTACACGACCGCGGCGCCCAGCAGATGTGCCGCGTAGCGGGCGGTCAGCATGGCCGGGTGGTTGGTCTCCGTGAGGACCGCCACCGTGCTCCCCCGGCCGGCCCGCAGACGGCGCAGACACGCCGCCGCGGACAGCACCGAAGCGGCCAGCCCGGCCCCCGTCACGTCCTCCCCGCGCCACCGCAGGACGACCCGCTCCGGGTCGCGCGCCAGGGTGTGCAGGATCCTGCGGGCGTAGTGCTCGTGCCGTGCCCACGTCGGGACCGTGTCTGCGGGGAAGGCTGGGGCCACGGGGATCCAATCGTTCGGTACGGTGCCCGGGAGCGGTGTGCCCGCCCCGCCTGGAACGGGGCGGGCACACCGGACCGTGGAGCCGTCAGCAGCAGCAGCAGGAGGAGGACGACGAGGAGGAGGAGCAGCAGAAGGTGCCCTCGATCGCGTCGGTCTCGGTCATCGTCACGCCGCTCGACGCACCCATCTCCGGCAGCGCGACGCTGTCGGAGACGTCGAGGACCTCGAGCTCCTCGATGTCGAAGGAGTCGAAGATCTCGGTCTCAGCCACGGAGCTCATCTCGAATTTCCCTTCAGAGGTTTCCACCGGTCGATCGACCGACGTGACGATGCTGAATGAAACCCGCGTTCCGCACAGCATTTCCGCGGTGGCGGCTGACATTTATCACGACGTCACTTACGTAGGTCACCGGCTGTCCGCGCCGGCCCGGAAGCCTTTTCGCGGTGATTCCGCCCCTGATGGCAGCGGCGACCGACGGGCCGCAAAGGGGTGGAAGGGGTGTAGGGGCAGGAAACGGGCGCACCGGTCCGGCGCGGCACGGAGTTCGTCCCGTGTTTTCCCGGGGGTTTCCACCGGTCGGCTTTCCGACACAATAGGGTTGACGCAGTGGAATGCCCTGCGGTGGTCTTCGGGGGCGGTGGACGGCATTCGGGGCGGCCCGTCCCGCCCGTGTCACCCGCGGTTTTCCTCCGCTGCCCCTTTGACGCCTCTTTGCCGCCTCTCCGCATAAACCGGCCGTTCGCCGGGCGCCGCCACCGGGAGCAGAAGTGAACCCTCCAGCCGCGTTCGTCCCCGCACCGTCCCGTGCGCCCCATGTGCCCGGCGCCGCCGCCGACGTGCTCGTCGTCGGATACGGACCGGTCGGCCAGACCCTCGCCCTCCTGCTCGCCCGGCGGGGCCGGCGGGTCACCGTCGTCGAGCGGTGGCCGCGGCCGTATCCGATGCCGCGCGCGGTGGCGTTCGACGGGCCGAGCGCCCGCGTCCTGGCCTTCGCGGGCATCGCCGACGCCGTCCGCGGGATCGGCGAGCCGTCCCCGGACTACGTGGTGGAGAACGCCGGGGGCGCCGAGCTGCTGCGCGTGTCACTGGCCCCCGAGGGCCCGTACGGCTGGCCGGACTCCACGTCCGTTTACCAGCCGGGGCTGGAGGAGGCGCTCTCCCGGTGCGCCACCGGGCTGCCGGAGCTGCGGGTGCTGCGCGGACACCGGGCCGTGGGCATCGCCGAGCGCGGCGGGGCGGTGGAGCTCGTCGCCGAGGACGTCGGGTCCGGTGAGCACCGGACGCTGACGGCCCGCTGGGTGGTGGGCTGCGACGGCGCCAACAGCTTCGTCCGCGAACAGGGCCTGGGGACGGGGCTCGACGACTCCGGGTTCGCCCTGGACTGGATGGCCTGCGACGTGGTGCCGCACCGGCCGGAGGACTTCCCCCCGCTCAACCTCCAGGTCGCCGACCCGGCGCGGCCCCGGGTGGCGGTCTCCGCGGGACCGGGGCACCGCCGCTGGGAGTTCATGCGGCTGCCCCACGAGCCGGCCGCGGAGTTCGGCACCGCCGAGAACGCCCGGCGGCTGCTGTCCCTGTTCGGCGTGGACGCCAAGAACGCCACTGTGGAACGCCATGCCGTCTACACCTTCGCGGGCCGCAACGCCCGGTGCTGGCGCCGCGGCCGGATCCTCCTCGCGGGCGACGCCGCCCACCAGATGCCCCCCTTCGCCGGCCAGGGGATGTGCTCGGGCATCCGGGACGCGGCGAACCTGGCCTGGAAGCTGGACCTGGTGCTGGCGGGGGCCGCCGGCGAGGACCTGCTCGACACCTACGAGCGGGAGCGGCGCCCGCACGTCCAGCAGGTCATCGACATGTCCGTCGGCCTGGGCCGCCTCATCTGCGAGACCGATCCGGCCGCGGCTGCCGGGCGCGACGCGGCGATGCTCCGCGACCGGGCCCGCGACGGCGCCGGCCGCCCCCGCCCCGACGTCCTCACCGGCGGCTTTCTGCACCGGGACACGGCCGCCGCGCCGCAGGGCCCGGCCGGTGTGCTGCTGCCGCAGGCGACGGTCGCGCACGCCACCGCCTCCGGCCCCTTCGACGAGATCGCCGGGACGGGGGGCTTCACGCTGCTCACCCTGGACGACCCGGGGCGGGCGGCGCACGACGGCGGTACCCGCACGGCGCCGGACCCGCTGGGCGTCCGCCCGGTGCGGCTCCTGCCGCCCGGCACCCCGCGCGGGCACGCGACGGGCGGCGCCGTGGTCGACACCGAGGGCGTCTACCACGCCTGGCTGGCGGCGCTGGGGGCCCGTACGGTCCTGGTGCGCCCCGACTTCTACGTCTACGGCGCCGCCCGGGACCGGGCGGGGACCGCGGCGCTGCTGCGCGCGGCGGCCGACGGGCTGGGCGGTCGCCCGGCGGCCGCCCGGCCCGCCACCGGCGCTCAGCGGTAGCGGCGGCCCTCGTCGCGGCGGTAGGCGAAGACGGCGAGGGCGCCCATGGCCGCCGTCCACACCACCAGGGTCACGACCGGGAGGGGGCGGACCTCGAAGTCCCCCACGGCGGCCCACATCAGCTCGACCGCGCCCCGGCTGGGCACGTACGGGGCGATGGCCTTGACGAAGCCGGGCGCGGCGTCGGGGGCCGACAGCAGTCCGCCGGCGAAGGCCAGGGGGAAGAACACGATCTGCACGACCGCCAGCGCCGCCTTGGTCGACAGCAGATAGCCGATCGACAGGCCCATCAGCATGAACGGGACCGTGGCGACGACCAGGACGACCAGGGCGGTGAGGAATCCGCCGACGGTGACGGACGCCTCGGTGAACACCGCGGCGATGACGACGACGGGCACCATCGACAGCAGCATCATCACCAGCCCGGTGAGGATGCGTCCGGCGAACGTCGGGAGCAGGCCGACGGGCAGGGTGCGGGTGTAGGGGTCCCACGGCTGGGCCCGGTCCTCGGCGACGCCGACGCCGTGCCCGAAGAGGTTGCTGATGATGGCGGCGAAGACGACCATCGACGCGGTCGCGTAGGCGGCGCCCGTCGGGTCGTCCCCGGCCGCCGGCACCACGAAGAAGATCATCGAGGCGGCGGGGAAGAACGCCGAGCCGATCAGCGCGATCGGGATGCGGACGGTCCGCAGGAGCTGGTAGCGGGTGTGCACGAGGGTCATGGCCATGGTCACGGGGGCTCCTCAGGATCCGGCGATGGTCAGAAAGGCCTCTTCGAGCGAGGTCGGCCGGACCTCCAGGCCGGAGAAGTCCACCCCCCGGGTCACCAGTTCCCGCACCAGCCGGTCGGGGTCGGTGGTCATCAGATGGACGCGGCCGTCCTCGCGGCGCTCGCTCACCACCCCGGGCAGCCGCGGCAGTTCGCCCGCCACCAGGCTGACCCGGTGCACGTCGACCAGCCCGCGGATCGCCGCGACGGTGTCGTCGGCCAGCACCCGGCCCCGGCCCAGCACCACCACGCGCTCGGCCAGCGCCTCGACCTCCTCCAGGTAGTGGCTGGTCAGCAGGACGGTGCCGCCGCCGGCGTGGAACTCGGCCACCCGGTCCCACAGCGCCTTGCGCGCCTCCACGTCCAGACCGGTCGTCGGCTCGTCCAGGAACACCAGGCGCGGACGGCCCACGAAGGCCAGCGCCACCGCCAGGCGGCGCTTCTCGCCGCCCGACAGACCGCCGGTCTGCCGGCGTGCAAGAGGGGTCAGGCCGAACCGGTCCAGCAGCTCGCCGCGGTCGACCGGGTCCGGGTAGTGGGCGGCCACGAAGTCGACGACCTCGGTCACCCGCAGGGTCTCCGGCAGCCCGGTCTCCTGCGGGGTGACGCCGATCCGCAGCCGGTTCTCCGGGCGGCGCGGGTCGCCGCCGAACAGCTCGCAGCGGCCCGACGTCACCTGCCTCAGCCCGGTCAGCAGGTTGACCAGCGTGGACTTGCCGGCCCCGTTGGGGCCCAGCAGGCCCAGCAGTTCGCCCTCGCGGATCTCGAAGTCCACGGAGTCCAGGGCGGTGTGGCCGGCGTAACGGCGGGTGACGCCGACGGCGCGGGCCACCACCGCCGGTTCCGCCGCCGGGGAGGTGCGGTCCGGGGCGGCCAGGGGGGCCTGGGGCATGTTCGCTCCTTACGGTGCTGCGTTGACGGGAGGGCGGGGCGGCGGCGGACCGGTGCGGTCGGGGCCGGGGCCGGGAAAGGCCCGGACGAGCCGGGCGTACGTCTGGAGCTCCTCGACCAGGTTCAGCCCCAGGCGGTTGTGGAACATGTGGACGTGCGAAAACACCACGCGGCCCGGATGCGTGGAGGTGCCGCGCAGCACGTCCCGCGCGTGCGCGGCGAGCGCCCGGTGCCAGCCGGCGAAGGGGCCGTGGTCGGCCGGGGGCGCCTGCGTACGGCCCGCCCCGGCGCCCCCGGCCGCGCCGTCGCGGCCGATGCCGCACAGCCGGTCGAGCTGCTCCTCGCCGTAGCCGAAGCCGGTGCCCCACTCCCGCCAGATCCGGTAGGCGTGCGCGTAGTAGGCGGCCTGGTCCGCGTCGCCGCCCAGGGCGGCGGCGGCCGCCATGGTGGCCCGCAGCCCGGCGAGCACCCGGGCGCGCTGGTCGGGCAGGTGCGGCAGCAGGCGGACGGTCAGTTCGCTGGAGAGCTGGAACAGCCGCTCCGCGGCGGGCATCAGGGCCGGGCCGCCGTACCGCTCGTACTCGGGCTCGTAGGAGCGGCGGTGCACGCCCGGCGGGGTCAGGTCCTCGACGGGCGTGCCGGCCTCCAGCTCCCCGGCCGCCGCGAGCCGTTCGGCCTCGCGCCGGTAGCCCCCGGGATCCACCGGCTCCTCGTCCGGCGCGAGCCTTCCGGCGCTCTCCAGCCGTTCGCGCAGCAGCCGTTCGGTCCGCTCGTACGCCGCGTCGTCCAGATCGCCCACGCGCAGCCGCAGATGGGGGCCGCCCTGCCAGTAGCGGATGAAGAACCAGGGCCGCTCCGGCGCGGTCTCGGCCACCGTCGGCCGGATCACGTCCTCGATCACGCGGTCGTGCAGCGACCGCGCGGTGGAGCCCAGATGCAGGTGCCAGGCGTGCCAGCGGGCGGCGGCGCCCGGGCCGGGGCCGGGGCCGGGGTTGTGCGGGGCGGCGGGGCGCGTCTCGTCGGTCTCGGTCACAGTCTCACGTCCAGCAGGGGTCCGGTGTAGCGGGGCGTTCCGGTGATCACGGAGAAGACGACCATCTCGTCGGGGCCGAGGCCGAGGACCTCACGGGTGGGCACCTCCTCGAAGGCCCGTACCGGACGGGCGTAGAGGCCGTGTGCGGCGGCGGCCAGGCACAGGCCCTGGGCGGCCCACCCGGCGGCGTACTGCGCGGCGCACCAGCCGCCGGGACCGAACCGCTCCATCACCTCGCGCGGCCGCATCGAGAGGAACCAGATCATCGGCGCGTGCCGTACGTCGCAGCCGTTGCCCGGGGCCAGGGGGTAGCCGTAGTGCGCCTCCAGGCGGGCCGCGGCGGCCGGGTCCTCGGAGTACCGCGTCAGCGAGCCGCCGGCGACCCGGTGGACACCGTCGGCGCAGCCGTCGACCCCCTGCACCACGGCGGTGACGCGGAGGTGGTCGTGGACGGCGCGCAGCGTCCCGCCGGGCGGCGGGAGGGACAGCCACTCCACTGCGTCGCGCAGGGCGGCGGCGGGCAGCCGCCGCCGTCTGCCGTTCATCCCGTACAGGCCGCGCGGCATCCGCCCCGAGGTGCGGCGCCACAGCAACTCGGCCCAGGGCAGCGCCTGCCCGCCCGTGGCCGAGGGGATCGAGGAGCCCAGCGGCGCGGGCGGCTCGCGGAAGTCCTGGGCGCGGTTGACGGCGAGGGCCTCGGCCAGCGCGGGGTCGGGACCGTCCGCCCCGGTGCCGGGGCTGGGGCCGGTGCCGGTGCCGGTGCCGGGGTCGGGACCGGAGCCCTCCGCGTCCAGTTCGACGGTGAGCGGCAGCGACCACTGCCACGCCGGGGCCAGGCCGAGCGCGCCGAGGCCGGCCTCGGCGGAAGCGTCCGGCAGCCGCAGCCGCCCCGGCAGCCCGAAGAGCTCCAGGGCCAGGCACAGCATGCGCAGGTTGACGCCGAGTTCGAGGTGGACCAGCGAGCCGCGGAACCACTTGTAGACGGGCGGCAGCCGGGTGTACCGGCCGGCCAGCGCGATCTCACGCCCGGCGCCGGGCCGGCCCGTACCGGCCCCCGCCGCGGGGAGGCCGGCCAGCGCGTGCCGGTAGACGTCCAGAGCCCCCCACCGCCCCCGCTCGCCGACGAGGACCTGCACGGGGAACCTGCTGCGCACCGACGGATAGCCGCGGTGGTCGTTGAACGGGTTCTCCGGTTCGCGGCGCTGCACCCCGAAGGCGGCGGCCAGCGCGTGGCCCAGCCGGTCGGCGCCCGGCTCCCCGGCGAACCGGCCCCGGGGGAAGGGGAGTTCCTCCAGCAGGTCGACGGTGCCGTGCGGCAGCGCGGTCAGCGGCCCGGACCGGGCGGCGTCCGGCAGCCCGGGCACCACCTCGGTCTCCGTCAGCGGGCCGGGCGGCGGTACGGGCGGCTCCGGGCGGTCGGCGCCGTTGCCGTAGGCGAACCACATCAGGTCGCGCGCCATGAAGTCCGCGTCCTCGGGCATCGGGGCGCCGACGGGTTCGCCGCGGGCGGGTGCGGTCTCCATACGGTCTCCGTGCTGTCGTGGTCGGTGGTGCGGGTGGTCAGGTGGTGCGGCCGGTGCGGCCGGTACCGCCCGTGCGGGCCTCAGGGGAACGGATGCGGGTCGTAGGGCGGGCTCCCGTGCTCACCGGGGGTGCCGGCCAGTGCGGCGGTCAGCCGCGGAAGGCCCGCCAGGCGCTGCTGCGCGTGGCCGAAGCACATCGGGAGGATGCCGGGGACGACGGCCTTGACCACGGCGGTGCCCAGATCGGTGTGGTCGCGGGTGGTCTGGTCGACGAGCACGATCCGGTCCAGACCCGCGGCGGCGTACAGCCCCCGCACGTACTCCAGCGCGCCGCGCACATCGCCCGCCGCGGCCCGCTGAAGCCTCTCCGGCCAGCCCGGGAGGGCGTCGCGCAGGGTGGTCCGGGGCCCGCCGAGCACGGCGGTGACCCGCTCCCGCTTCTCCGGCAGCGCGTGGAGCCGGAGATGGTCGTCGAGCACCTCGACCCGCCACGGGTCCTCCAGCATCGCCTCCGCCGCCGAACGGTCCCAGTCCGCCGGGTCGCTGACGATCTGGCCCAGCTCCCACAGCGCGGCGCGCACCACCGACTCCGGGCGCGTACCCGAGCCGGCGGCGGAGAACGTCGCGGGGAAGCCGCCGGTGCGGTTGACCGCCAGCGCCCAGACCACCGGGACTCCGATGTCCTGGGTGGCGACCAGCAGATGGGTCTCGAAACCGCGGGACTCGATGAGCGCCAGCAGCCGCCGGGAGGCGGGGTCGGTCACCGTGGCCGGATCGATGGAGGGCAGCGGCACGGCACGGTGCCAGGAGAGCAGGAAGGCGTCGCGCTCGGCGAGTTCGAGCAGCGAGTGCAGGGCCGCCTCCTCCAGGGTGGAGCCGAGCGCGCAGCCGCTGGAGGACTCGTGGAAGAAGTGCCGCCGCGGTGCGGCGCCCTCGGCGCGGGCGGCGTGCCGCGCCAGCCGGTAGCGGTAGTCGTACTGGTAGAAGCCGATGTCGGCCGGGACGAGCCGGGCCTGGCCGGTGTCCAGGTCGTGGCCCCACACCCAGTCCATCGGGGTGTCGGCGGAGGAGGGCATCACCCGGCAGTGCGGGTGCGCCAGCTGCTCGGGCGTGTACCGGCCCAGCGTCGCCGGGTCCAGCGCGAGGTCGCGGACGTCCCGGTGGGCCAGCCCGGTGAGCACCGGGCTCTCGTGCGGGAAGCCGGCCAGCCGCTCGTACGCCTCCAGCACCGCGACGGACTCGGCCTCGCCGAAGGTGAACGCCCGCCCGTAGCCCATGGACAGGGAGTCGGGCACGGCCGCCGCGCTCATGGCGAACGGGGCCAGGGACTGCCGCAGCACCTCCAGCACCGGCCCGTAGCGGGGGTCGACCAGCTTCTCGCGCAGGGCGCCGGGGCGCAGCAGACGGCTGCCGCCGGTGCCCCGGGTGGGGTCCTGCGGGGAGGCGGGGCGGCTGCGCAGCACCAGCGGTTCGGGCGGAACCGGCGGGAGGGGGGCGGGAAGGGGCGCGGAGGCGGCGGCCCGGGCGGCCGGGGCCGGGGCGCACACCGGGCAGTCGAAGCTGCGCGGCACCCGGCGGCGGCGGACCGCGTGCCGCCCGACGGCGTACAGCTCGCCGGGGCGCAGCGGGTGCCCGGCCAGGTGCTCCAGCGCGGTGGCGAGCATCGGCAGCAGCAGCGGGCGGCGGGGCGCCGGGCGTGAGCAGGGCTCGGCGAGGTTCTCCACCAGCGGATGGGACACGGCCACCCGGGCCCGCACCTCGGCGCAGCCCGCGCAGCCCGCGTCGGTGTCCGGCACCCAGCGCGGCCCGACGACCACCTCGTCGTCGTAGACCCGCACCGACAGGTGTTCGGTGCGGCGGTCGGCGGCGCGGCGCCAGTGCCCGCGTTCCCGGGACAAATCCCAGCCACGGCCCAGCGAGATCCCGCCGGTGGCCGTGCGGGCCAGCGGTTCGAGCGCCTCGTGCCATGCGCCGTCGAGGCCGTCGAGGCCGTCGAGGCTGTCAGGGCGGTCGAGGCTGGCGGGACGCTCAGACATCGGACCCCTCCCTCCCGGCCGGGTACGCGCGGACCGGCCCGTACCACACCGGGAGCTCGCCCAGCACGGGATCGGCGCGGTGGCAGACGCCCAGGTAGCGCACTCCCGCGGCGGCGGCGTACGCGGCGACCTGCTCGCGCAGCAGGGCGACCGCCTCGGCGCCGGCGAGGGCCAGGGCGTCCGTGCGCACGCCCGGGGACGTGCCCGCGGCCGCGTCCGCGCCCCGCAGACGGCGCACCTGGACACGGGCCAGGGCGGTGCCCAGCGCCGCCCGCGCGGCCCCGGCGCCGTCCGGGCCCCAGGCCAGCACCGGCGGCTCCCCGCTCCCGGTGATCTCCGCGCGGCACAGCCGCCAGTCCAGGCCGGGGACGTGCAGCAGCCGCACGCGGACGTCCGCGGGCCCGTGCTCCGCCAGGCCGTGCAGGATCCGGACGGTCTCCGGGTCCCGCTTCCACTCCTGTTCCGTCTCCTGCTCCGCCGCGGCGGGAGGGGCCGGGGGACGGGCGTCGGCCGCGAGCAGCCGCAGCGCCCCGTCGAGGAGCCAGCGCTCCTCGGTCAGGCCCGCGGCGGGCACGGCCTCCGACTGCGCGGGCGCCAGCCCGCGCAGCGCCTCCAGGCCGGTGGCGACGGTCGCGGTCCGCTGGTCGTGCGCCCAGGCGACGACGCGGCCGGTGCGTCCGGCGCGGTACTCCGCCTCCCGCAGCGCGAGCGGCATCTGCGGCAGGTCGTCACCGGCGGTGAGGGCGAACAGCCCGGTCCAGGGCGTCGCGACGGCGGTGACGGACCGCACCGCGTCCTGCGGCTCCGGCGCGTCGGCGGGAACGGCGTCCGCCAGCGCGCGCGGTGGGCGCACGGGGTCGGCGGGCGACGGGACGAGCACCCGCTCGGCCGCCACCTCCGCGCCGTGCAGCACATGGGCCTCGCCGGGGGTCGCGCCCTCGGTCAGGGCCTCGAACAGCGCCTGGCCGGCGAGTGCCCCGGCCAGCGCGTCCGCGGCGGGCCGGGCGGCCGGCTCCCCGCCCGCCGGCTGCGGCTCCCCGCCCGCCACCCACGCCTGGGCCCGGACGTCCAGCGCGGGCCACACACCGCGCGCGGCCCGGTCGCGGACGGCCGGGCCGGCCAGCACCAGCGGCCCGGCCGTCCGGACCGCCACCACCGGCACCCCGTCCGGCAGCCAGTCCGCCCCGGACTCCCCGTCCGGGGCGGTCCCGCTCTCCTCCCGGTGGTACAGCACGGCGTCGGCCTCCCCGGCCGTCCGTGCCAGATCCCGCGAGGAGCCGGGCAGCACCTCGGCGCCCAGCCGCAGCGCGGTCGCGGCGACGGCGTCCGGGTCGGGCGACGCCAGCACCAGCCGCCGGGCGCCGGCCCGGGCCAGGCCGCGGGCGGCGGGCAGCACGACGACCGGCGGCCCGCACAGCAGGATCCGCGCGTCGCGGAAGCGCTCGAAGAGGGCGTACGGGTCGTCGGAGACCGACTCCAGCCAGGCCAGCGCCTCGGGGTGGCGCTCGCGCACCTCCCGCGGCGGCTCGGGCACGGTCAGGGCGTCCAGGTCCAGCAGCATGCCGTGCCCGCGCAGCCCGTCGGCCAGCTTCCGCACCACGGGGCGGGCGCGCTCCGAGCCCAGGGCGGCGACCAGCTCGTCCTCGGTGACGCCGTCCTCCAGCAGGGGGACGCACACGTCGACGACCTTGAACAGCGCCTCCGGGCCCCGCATGGCGAACTGCGTGCCCGCCCCGCTGAGGTACACCCCGCCCGGTACCGGCGCGTAGTGGAGGTACGGCCGGGCCTTCATCCTCATTCGGTCTTCCCTCCGTACTGGAACGGTCCGCCGGGAGCGCGGCCGATCTCGACGACCCACTCGGCGGCGTGCTCCCCGTCGGAGACGCCGGGCAGCGCCTCCTCCACGTAGCCGGCGCTGCGGCGCTCCATCAGCCGGGGCAGCACCCGGACGTTCAGGGCGGCGGCGAGGTCGACGTACTGCGGCTTCTGGCGGCGGCGGTGGTCGCGCACGTCCTCGCCCGACTCGTTGGCGGCCTGCCGGTAGCCGTCGTCGAACGGCGTCTTGAGCACGACCTCCTCGGGCACGCCGTGGCGGGCGCGCCAGGCGGCGAGCGCCAGCAGCCGGTCGTGCTCGGCGGGCCCGGCGGCCACGGCGTCGGCCAGTTCCCGGCCGCCGTACCAGCGGCGGCGGGCGAACACCGCCGAACCGACCGACAGCCGGGGGCAGCGGTGGGTGCGCCGGTCGTCCCGGCCGGCGGCGGTGTGCCGGCGGCCGACCAGGTCCTCGTACAGCCGCCCGCCGCTCATCAGCCAGCTCGCCAGCCGCACCGGCGGCGGGAACAGCTCGGGGTGCCCGGCGCCGAGGGTGAGCACCCGCAGGTCGCGGCCTTCCGCGTCGCGCAGGGTGAGGGTGTCGGTGCCGGGGTCGTGCGCCAGCCGGAGGGGGAGCCAGTCGTCCGGGCGGAGCCCGTCGGCGAGGACCGGGACGTGGGCGTTGACGTTGAGCCGGTGCAGACCGAGGTCCTCGGCCACCCGGGCACCGTCCGCGCCGTACTGCGCGGTCAGCCGGCGCGCGGCGTGATCGAGCGCGCCCCCGCCGAGCGCGCGGTCGTAGCCGAGGAAGCGGCCGTAGAGCATGCCGTGCCCGGCGTAGGCGTCGTTGAAGACCAGCCGGTCGCGCCACGGCTGGACCAGGACACCGTAGGCCAGGTGCCCCTGCCGGAAGCGGTCCGGCAGCCCGGCGGCGAGGTCGGCGGCCTCGGTGGCGGTCAGGGTGAGGTCCTCGCCGCGCTCGGCGGCCCGGTCCAGTTCGGCGCCCAGGGTCTCGGCGACGGACCGGCGCAGGTCCTGCAGCCGGTCCAGGGAGCCGTCGGCGGGGCCGGTGCCCGCCGCGACGGTGCCGTCGTAGTCGCCGCCCCTGCGGTACACCTCGCCGACGAGTTCCGCCGCGTGCTCGACCAGGGACACCTCGGCGCCCGCGCCGAACCGCTCGGTGAACGCGGTGCTCAGCAGGGCCCGTACGTCGTGCATCCGGTCGAAGACGGACAGCAGCCCGACCCCGGCGGCCAGATCGTCCAGCCGGGAGCGCCAGGCGGCGGTGGCGATCCGGGCGGGCGGCAGGATGTAGTCCTCCTCCACCAGGATCCGGGCGGGCCGGTTCGCCGCCAGGCTCAGCCGGTTCAGGGAGGAGTTCAGCCGGTCCAGGTCGCGTTCGCGCTCCGAGGGCGGGGAGTCCGCCAGCGCGGGCAGCCGGGTGCGGATCTCCGCCAGGACGCCGGCCGTGGCCGGCTCCGCGAGGTCCGGCGGGTCCAGCAGACCCTGGAAGTCGGCGCCGCCGTCCTCGGGGCCCCGGCAGACGCACAGGATCCCGGCGGCCACGGACTTCGCCACCGCCCGCAGCGCCTCCTCATGGGGGCGGCCGGTCCGGGCGGCCAGGTCCGTCGCCACGGCGGAGGCCCGGCGCGGTCCCAGGGCGGTGGCCTCGACCAGCGGCCGGATGCTGCCGTTCAGGGGGGCCGCCAGGCGTCGCACCCCCTGGTCGGTACGGCGCAGGAAGTACAGCCTGCCGCCGGCGGGGTCCACGGTCGAGGTGGGCGGCAGCTGCACCCAGGTGTCCGGGGCCAGGTCCTCCCGGGCCGGTTCCAGGCCGCCCAGCACGTAGTCGAGCATCACCCGGTCCAGGCCCACGAAGGCGGTCGCGCCCCCGAAGCGCACCTCGCCGGGCGTGGTGCGGTCCTCGCCGTCCTCGCCGTCCTCGCAGGGCAGGGCGAGGCCGACGGCGGTGAAGCGGGACAGCGGGCTGGTGCGGACCATGGCGCGGGTGACGTACTGGAGCAGACCGCGCTCGGTCTTGCGGACCCGGGACGGTATTTGGCCCCCGGCGGCGGCCCTGCGGTAGCGCTCGGCCGATCCGGCCACCTCCGGGGCCACCAGGGCCAGGGAGCGCCGCAGGTCCTCGTCGCCCAGCACCCCGGCCAGCAGGGTCCGTTCGCGGTCCGCGGCCTCCGGGTAGGTCTCGGCCACCCGGGCGCGCAGCCCGTCGCGCCGCTCCCGGGCCTGCCGCCAGCGGGCGACGGCGGCGGGTTCGGGGTCCGGTACGGCGCGGGGCCGGCGGTCGTTGTGGATGTCGCGGCGCAGGGCGATGAGCCTGCCGCGCTCGTCGGTGCCGGTGGTGCCGGCGATCAGCTCGTACAGGGCGTCCGAGCAGGCGTCGGCCGCGGCCCGCACCTCCTGCTCGGCGTCCGTCAGCTCCCCCAGGAGGCCGGCGAGGTGCGGGTCGCCCAGGCGGGAGCGGCGCAGCGGGTTGACGCGGAGCATCCACACCGGCTCGGCCGGCGCCGCTTCGGGGAACTCCGGCGCTCCCGTCCCCTCCGCCGCGCTCACCGGGACCCGCCCGCGGTCGGCTGCTCCACCTGTATCCGGTCCAGCCGTTCCCGCCAGGGGACGCCCAGGACGGTGTCCACGGTCTCGGCGACGGCGTGGCACATGTAGTAGCGGTGCATCGGGGAGACCCCCAGCAGGGGGAGCTGCTGGTAGAAGAGGTTGATGAGCAGGCGGTAGGAGGCGAACCACTCGGGCGGGTCGTCGACGACGCCGGTGGCCCCCACGGTGCGGTGGAACTCGCTGGGTTTGGCCTGCCGGCCGTCGGTCATGCCGGGAGGGCCCATGGTGGCCGCGTCGAACCCGGCGCCCAGCGACTCCAGGCCCTCCAGCGTCAGCGTTCCGCCGGCCACCGCCGAGTCGAAGGCGCCCATGCAGTACGCGAACGCGGTGCGCCAGGCCCCGGCCTGCGGCCCGTATTCACCGGCCAGGGATTTCTCGACTATTTCGCGGAGCAGTGGTGCGTCTTTTTCCAGACGCTTGTCGAATGCGGGTCTGGGATCTTTTCTCGGAGCCGCCCAGGACATGAACGCCTCGGAATGTGAACGCAGTGAGAACACTCCGTAAGCGGCGCCGGAATGGTGTGAGGAGATCAGCGCCGTGAATGCCTCGGCCAGCCGTGCGGTGGCCTGTGAACGGTCCCGGGTGATCTCCTCGATCATCTCCGTCAGCGGCTCGCACATCCGGCCCAGCGCGATTTCCCGGAGACTGTCCAGCGGCTGCGGCCACCGGGCGGCCTCGGCGGCGGGGATCGGCTCGACCGTCCCGTGCGGACGCATCGGCAGATAGGGCGGGGGGACCCGTTCCAGGCGGCCGAACTCGCGCGCCTGTTCCAGGTACTCCTCCTCGGTGAGCGCGCCCTCCGGCGGCTCGGGGCCGGTCTCCAGGAGCCGGCCGACCTCGTCCCAGGGCAGGGGACGGCCCCGGTCGGCGCGGCCGACGAGTTCCACGTGAGGGCCGTACAGCCAGCCGCGCCGCAGGTAGACGAGGGACGCGCCGTACTCCTGCCGCAGTGCGCGGACGGCGGGCACCACCGTGCCGGCCAGCCACTGCGGGGTCACGGGGGTCCGGGTGTACAGACGCAGACCCGCCACCTGGCCGGTGTCCGCCCCGGTGACGGCTGCTGCACCAACGGTCACGCTCATCCACCTGTTCGCGGTCGAGGGTCCGGCCGCGTCCCGCCCGTCCGTGCGGTGGACGGAATCGCGTGTCCGGGGGTGGTCGGAAAAGAAAGGGAAAACCGATAGTTCTTCGACGCTCGCGGCTTCTTCGAAGGCCGCGGATTCTGTTTGTGTTCCGTAGAATTTCTGGATCATCTTGCCCGGCCGCTCCGCCCGGGACAATGGGGGCAGAACAGTTGCCTGACATGTGTCACGATTCTGCGTGACATCGATCATGGGAATCCATGCGCGGAGAATCTGCGAGTAAGGTGGCCGCGACTTTGCCGCAGTTCTTCGGCTGGGTCCGCCCGATCACTTCGGCGGGCCGACAGGAGGCAGCATGACCGGTATGTCTGGCCGGCGGTCCACGGGGGACCTGCCGAGCGGCAGCGGGGTGGAGATCTTCGAGGCGCACTACGCCGGCGAGCCCGGCGCCGGCTGGGAGATCGACCGGCCGCAGTCCGCCCTGGTGCGGCTCGCCCGCGAGGGGGCCCTGCGCGGCCGGGTGCTGGACGTCGGATGCGGCAGCGGGGACAACGCCCTGATGATCGCGGAACACGGACTGGAGACCACCGGGGTGGACGCCGCGCCCAGCGGCATCGAACTCGCCCGCCGCAAGGCGCGCGACCGCGGCCTGGACGTCCGCTTCCTGGTCTGGGACGGCCTGGCGCTGTCCGGCCTCGGGGAGCGGTTCGACACCGTCGTCGACGTCGGCTTCTTCCACTGCTTCACACCCGCCGACCGCCCGGCGGTGGCGGCGTCCGTCGGCGCCGTGGTCCCGCCCGGCGGACGGTACTTCCTGATGTGCTGGAGCGACCGGGAGCCCGGCACCTGGGGCCCCCACCGGATCTCCGAGCGCGACATCACGAGCGCCTTCGCCGACGGCTGGCGCGTCGACTCCCTGGAACCCGCCGACCTGGAGGTCGCCTTCTCCCCGGGCGCCGTACGGGCCTGGCAGGCGGCCATGACACGGCTGTGACGACACGACCGTGACGAACACGGCTGTGACGACACGGCCGTGACCGCGGCCCGTCCGAGCCGGTACCGGGCAGCACCTCTGCTCCACAGCGCAAGCGAAAAGGAACGCATCACCATGACCATCTCCCGAAGAAGCCTGGTCACAGGCGCGGCCGTGCTCGGCACGGCCGCGGCCCTCCCCGCCTCGGGCCAGGCCTGGGCCCGGCCCGAGGCGCCCGGTTCCCCGGGGCAGGGCCCGGGGAACCCGGGGAAGCCGGGTAAGCCGGTGAAGAAGGGGCCCTCGCCGGCGACGGCGGCCACCGAACCCTTCACCGTGCCGCTGGCCGTCCCCCGGCCGCTGCGCCCCCTGCGCGCGGCCGGTCACGACTTCTACCGGCTGACGACCGGCGAGAGCGAGGTGGAGCTGCTGCCGGGCGCCACCACCCGGATCCGCGCCTACAACGGGCGGATCAGTCCGCTGATCACGGCCCGCCGCGGCCGCCCGGTGCTCATCCGCCAGGTGAACCGGCTGGACGTGCCCTTCGCCATGCACCTGCACGGCGGACACGTCCCGCAGCGGTACGACGGCCACCCGATGCACCAGGCCGAGCCGGGCGACGTCCGGTACTACCACTACCCGAACGAGCAGCGCGCCGCCACGCTGTGGCTGCACGACCACTCGCACGGAACCGGCCACGGCCACCACCACTCCGACAGCGCCGAGAGCATCTACCGCGGCCTGGCCGCCACCTACCTGCTGACCGACGACTTCGAGGACGAACTGCCCCTGCCCCGGGGCCGCTACGACGTCCCCCTCCAGATCCGCGACGCCAAGTTCGAGGACGACGGCACCCTGCGCTACGACCCGCAGGGCTTCATGGACCGCCCGACCTTCCTGGTCAACGGCAGCCCCAGGCCGTACTTCAAAGTCGCGGCCCGCAAGTACCGCCTGCGGCTGATGAACACCTCCAACGACCGCTTCTTCCTGCTGCGGCTGCGGGACGGCACCCCCATGACGCAGATCGCCTCGGACGGCGGTCTGCTGCCGGCCCCGGCCCAGGCGTGGGCGGTCCCGCTGTGGCCCGGCGAGCGCATCGACGTCGTCGTCGACTTCTCGCAGTACCCGGTCGGCTCACAGGTGGTGCTGGAGAGCCTGGCGTCGTTCCCGGGGGAGACGCCGGACGTGATGCGCTTCGACGTGGTGCGCGAGGCGCACGACCCCAGCAGCGTGCCCGGCGAGTTGCGCCCCGCCCCCGACCTGGGGACGCCGGCGCTGGAGCGGGAGTTCCGCATGCGGTTCGACCCGGAGACCGGGCGGCATCTGATCAACGAGCGGGTGTTCGACATGAACCGGGTCGACTTCCGGCCCCGGCTCGGCGAGACCGAGGCGTGGACGGTCGTCAACGAGGACGTCGAGATGAACATCCCGCACTCGATGCACCCGCACCTGTCGCACTTCCGGATCCTCGACCGCAACGGCCGCCCGCCCGGCCCGGCCGAGGCGGGGCTGAAGGACACCGTCACCGTGGCGCCGGGGGAGACGGTCCGGTTCGCGGTGCGCTTCACCGACTACACCGGGCTGTTCATGTACCACTGCCACATGATGAACCACGTGACCATGGGGATGATGGGGCAGATGGAAACCGTGCGCTGAGCGGCCGTGTCCCGCTCCCGCGGGCGGGCCGGGCCCCCGGTCAGCGGACCGGGGGCCCGGCCCGGCCTCCGGTCGCGGCGGCCCGGACGAGGAGGGCCGTCGCGGCCCACAGGACCGCGGCACAGGCCAGGCACACCACCGCCCGTGCGGTGTCCACGCCGCCGCCGGCCAGCGCGATCCAGCAGCCGGCCAGGCCGACGCCGATGAGCAGGCCGCCGGTCCACCGGTACACGGGCATCCCGAACAGCGGCGCGAGGGGGAGGAAGTGCGCGCCCACGACGACCGCGATCGCCCCCGGGATCCACGCCAGGGCCCCGGCGCGGTTCGCGGCCACGATCACCGCCACCACGGCCGCCGCCTGGATCAGGTTGATCCCGTGGAAGCGGCGCGCCGCACGCTCGTACGCCGCCTGCTCGCCCACGCCGTTCAGCCGCCGCAGGGCGAGCGTGAACAGCAGTACGCCGACCGCCGGCCCGCCCACCAGGGCGACCGGCTCCGCGAGCCCGCGCAGGGCGGTCGCGCCCGACAGCCACCACACCGTGCCGAAGACCGTCATGACCAGGGCCGCTCCCCGGGTGCCGTCGTGACGCGGGTCGCCGTGACGCGGACCGTGGTGGCGCGGGCCGTCGTGCGCTTGTGTCCTC
Organism: Streptomyces mangrovi; assembly: GCF_900114215.1. Classification (GTDB taxonomy): domain Bacteria; phylum Actinomycetota; class Actinomycetes; order Streptomycetales; family Streptomycetaceae; genus Streptomyces; species Streptomyces barkulensis. The sequence goes on from NZ_FOSG01000008.1 coordinate 69,460, forward strand.
ACGGAAGAACAGCCAACCCGATTACCGTCCCGGCGCGCCAGCCCCGGGACGGAAGACCGGTTCCGGAGGTTGTCTCCAGACGTCAACCCACCGTTTCCACAACCGGTTTCAGGATTCCGGGCGGGACACCTCCATGTGAAGATCGGGGCTCAAAAGGCCCCTACTCCTTCACAACTCGCCGTTCCTGGCCAAAGATTGGCCCCCAGCCAGTGAAAGGTTCCGGGAGGAAGCACATGAGCAGGCTCTGCTTAGCCGTGGCCGGCTGACGGTCGGGGGGCGTGTACCGGCGGTGGCCTCCCGGTGCCGCCGCGGAACCGCCACCACGACGAGAGTGCAGCCGAGAGCATCTACGCGAGTATCTACGAGTCTTCACGCCGGGAAAACGGGGATCGGCTCCGGCCGCCGGGGGCCCACGAGGCCCGCGGTGCCGAGAGGGCGACACGCTGGTGACTCGTCCACGGGGAGCGCCCGGGCCGCCATCCGGCTCCCGGCGCGCGTCCGGTGACAGCGATCTTCCGATCCGACCTTTTGGAAGCGTTGCGGGGGAAACCGAATGACCATTCGCATCATGGTCGCCGACGACCATGTTCTTTTCCTGGAGGCACTGGCCGAGGCGCTCGACCGGGTCGAGGACTTCGACGTGGTGGGGGCGGCCTGCGAGAGCGGGGAGCTCCTGCCGACGGCCCAGCGGGTCTCGCCGTCCGTCCTCGTGGTCGGCGGAGGGATGAGCGGCCCCGGCGGGCTGTGCCAGGTGGCCGAGCTCACCCGGCGCGTGCCGTCCTGCGGCATCACCCTCATCGTCGTCGAGCCCACCCGCTCCCATGTGACCCGCGCGGTCGAGGCCGGGGTGCTGGGCATCGTCCCCAAGCAGGCCAAGCTGCCGAACCTGATCGGCGCCATCCGCGGGGTGGCGGCCGGCTGCGTGACGGTCGACCCCTGCCTGCTGAACGCCCCCGGACCGGGCAACCGCTGTCTGAACGACCGTGAGGTGGAGATCCTGCGGCTGACCGCGACCGGCGCCTCCATCAAGGAGATCGCCCAGGAGCTGTATCTGGCGAGCGGGACGGTCCGCAACCTGACGTCCGCCGCCATCAGGAAGCTGCAGGGCCGCAACCGGTTCGACGCCGCTCGCATAGCACTCGAACGCGGCTGGCTGTGAGGGCTCGGCGGCGTGCGCGCCGCGATCCCCTGGCGTACGGTTGACGGCTGCCCTGAGTACAGCAGAAGGGGGCCGTGCGTTGGGAGCGCAGGAGACAGTGCCGTCGGCGCCGGGGACCGCCGGCGGCAGCGCCGGCGACGGCGGCGGGCACGAGGTGCACGACGGCGTACGGGAGCGGGAGATCCGCGGGGAGCAGGAGCACCTCGACCGGGTCTACCGGCGCCTGGAGGAGAAGATCCACGAGGCGGAGTTCCTCATGGCGGACGCCGCCAAGCGCGCCCAGGTCGGCACACCGGGGGCGCTCGCCGAGCGGGACGCGCAGGTCTTCCGCGCCGGTGTGCACCTCAACCGGCTCAACAGCGAGTTCGAGGACTTCCTCTTCGGCCGGATCGACCTGCTGCGGGGCAAGGACGGCGAACGCGGAGCCGACGGCGCGTACACCTCCGTCGAGCCCGCCGACGACGCCGTGCGCGACGGCGGTGATGTCCGCGACGGCGGCGCCGGCACCGCCGTCGCGGACATCGCCGAGACCCTGCACATCGGCCGGCTCGGCGTACTCGACGCCGACTACACCCCGCTGGTCATCGACTGGCGCGCCCCGGCCGCCGCGCCCTTCTACCGGGCCACCCCGGTGGCGCCGGGCCGGGTGGTGCGGCGACGGGTGATCCGCAGCCGGGGCCGCCGCGTGCTGGGCGTGGAGGACGACCTGCTGCGCCCGGAGCTGACGGCGTACCTGGACGGCGGGGAACTGGCCGTGGTCGGCGACGGCGCCCTGATGGCGGCGCTGGGCCGGTCCCGCGGCCACACCATGCGCGACATCGTCGCCTCCATCCAGGCCGAGCAGGACGAGGTGATCCGCGCCCCCGCCGTCTCCGTCACCGAGGTCGAGGGCGGCCCCGGCACGGGCAAGACGGCCGTCGCGCTGCACCGCGCCGCGTATCTGCTCTACCAGGACCGGCGGCGCTACGCCGGAGGCATCCTCGTCGTCAGCCCCACCCCGCTGCTGGTGTCCTACACCGAGGGTGTGCTGCCGTCGCTGGGCGAGGAGGGCCAGGTGGCCGTCCGCGCGCTGGGCTCGCTGGTGGAGGGCGCCGAGGCGAGCGCCCACGACGAGCAGGCCGTCGCCCGCGTCAAGGGCTCCTCCCGCATGGTGCGGGTGCTGCGCAGAGCGGCGCGCGGCACCCTGGAGCTCGGCGCGCCGGGCGCCGGCGGGGTGCCCGGCCGGCTGCGGGTGGTCGCCCTCGGCACCCGCCTGGAGCTGGACGCCGACGACCTGCGCCGGATCCGCGAGCAGGCCCTCGGCGGCACCGCGCCCGTCAATCTGCTGCGCCCGCGCGCCCGGCGGCTGCTGCTGGACGCGCTGTGGGAGCGCTCGGGGGCGGGCCGCCGGTACACCGACCCGGAGCTGGCGGCCGAGGCGCGCCAGGGGTTCGACGAGGACGTCTCCACCGAGACCGACTTCACCGGCTTCCTGGACGCCTGGTGGCCCGAGCTGACCCCGCGCCGCGTCCTGGCGGCCATGGCGGACGAGAGGAGGCTGTCGCGCTGGGCGCGCCGTGTGCTCCAGACCGGAGAGGCGCGGCGGCTGGCGCGCTCGCTGGCCCGGCTGGACGCCGGCGGCTCCGGCCCGCTGTCCGTCCACGACGTCGCGCTCCTGGACGAGCTGCGGGTCCTGCTCGGCACCCCCGCCCGCCCCCGCAGGCGGCGGGAGATGGACCCGCTGGACCAGCTCACCGGCCTGGAGGAGCTGAGCACCTACGCCGACCGCCTCGTCGGCCGCACCGGCCGCGCCGCCCGTGCCGAGCGCCGGGAGGAAGAGGAGCGCACCGACTACGCGCACGTCATCGTCGACGAGGCGCAGGATCTCACGCCGATGCAGTGGCGGATGGTGGGCCGGCGCGGCCGCCAGGCGACGTGGACGGTGGTCGGCGACCCGGCGCAGAGCTCCTGGTCGGACCAGGAGGAGGCCGCCGCCGCCCGCGACGAGGCGCTGGGCGCCCGTCCGCGCCGCCGCTTCGAGCTGACGGTCAACTACCGCAACCCGGCCGAGATCGCCGAACTGTCCGCCCGGGTGCTGGCCCTGGCCATGCCGGGGGTGCGCCCGCCCCGCGCGGTCCGCGCCACGGGCCTGGTGCCGCGCTTCGCCACGGTGACGGGCCGCCCGGACGGGGCGGTGGGCCGGGCGGTCCGCGCGGAGGCCGAGCGGCTGCTGGCGGAGGTGGAGGGCACCGTCGGCGTCGTGGTGGCGATGGGCCGCCGCGAGCAGGCCCGCGCCTGGCTGGCCGGACTCGGCGACCGGGTGGTGCCGCTGGGCAGCCTGGAGGCCAAGGGCCTGGAGTACGACGCGACGCTCGTGGTCTCGCCCGCGGAGATCGCCGACGAGTCCCCGGCGGGCCTGCGGGTGCTGTACGTGGCGCTGACCCGGGCCACACAGCGGCTGACGGTCCTGTCGCGGGAGAAGGACCTGCCGGACGCGGAGGGGGTCCCCGACCTGCTGCGGGAGTGAGGCCCGCGGGTTTTTCCGATCGCCGCGGCCGAACGGAATCACCGTCGCCGATCGTTTGTTAGCCTGACTGTGGCACCGGCCCGATCCAAGCCCCCGGGCCCAACCTTCGTCGCTTCGAGCGACCACTTGCCGCGAGGCGAGCATGGCGGGTCGGTGTCACAGACGTGGATCCGAGGGGTCCGCACCGCCGGAGGGCGGTGCGGACCCCTCGTCCGTACGCCCCGGGTCCGGGCCCGGCGCCCCGCGGCGTGCGGTGTGCCGTGTGTCACACGGTGTGCCGCGCGGCGCGCCTCGCGGCAGCGGTCCACGGCAGAGGTCCACGGCGGTGGTCCGGAGACGGTCCATGGCGGGAACGCTTTCCGTCCTCCGGAACCGGTTACCTGCTACCGGTCGGTAGGTGCGACGATCGGGTGACGCGATCCGGCGAGGAGGCCGGATGCGCGGCACAGCATCACGGAAAGCAGAGGAACCCGGCCATGGCAACGGCGCCCAGTGTCTCGTACTCGATGACCATCCGCCTGGAGGTGCCCGCCGGGGGAGCGGCGGTCAGCCAGCTCACCACGGCCGTGGAGTCCTCCGGCGGCTCGGTCATCGGTCTCGACGTCACCGCCTCCGGCCACGAGCGGCTGCGCATCGACGTCACGATCGCCGCCTCCTCCACCGCGCACGCCGACGAGATCGTCGCCAAGCTGCGCGAGGTCGAGGGCATCGCCATCGGCAAGGTCTCCGACCGGACCTTCCTGATGCACCTGGGCGGCAAGATCGAGATGGCGTCCAAGCACCCCATTCGCAACCGCGACGACCTCTCCATGATCTACACCCCGGGTGTGGCCCGGGTCTGCACCCAGATCGCGGCCAACCCCGAGGACGCCCGCAGGCTGACCATCAAGCGCAACTCCGTCGCCGTCGTCACCGACGGCTCGGCCGTGCTGGGCCTGGGCAACATCGGCCCGAAGGCCGCGCTGCCGGTCATGGAGGGCAAGGCGGCCCTCTTCAAGCGCTTCGCGGGCATCGACGCCTGGCCGCTGTGCCTGGACACCCAGGACACCGACGCCATCGTCGAGATCGTCAAGGCCGTCGCCCCCGGCTTCGCGGGCATCAACCTGGAGGACATCTCCGCCCCCCGCTGCTTCGAGATCGAGGCGCGGCTGCGCGAGGCGCTGGACATCCCCGTTTTCCACGACGACCAGCACGGCACCGCCATCGTGGTGCTGGCCGCGCTGACCAACGCGCTGCGCGTCGTCGGCAAGCACATCGAGGACGTGCGGGTGGTGATGTCCGGCGCCGGAGCCGCCGGCACGGCCATCCTCAAACTGCTGCTGGCCGCCGGAGTGAAGCACGCGGTGGTCGCCGACATCCACGGCGTGGTGCACTCCGGGCGCGCGGACCTGGTGGACGCCGCCCCCGACTCGCCGCTGTGCTGGATCGCCGACAACACCAACCCCGAGGGCGTCACCGGCACGCTCAAGCAGGCCGTCGTCGGCGCCGACGTCTTCATCGGCGTCTCCGCCCCTGACGTCCTCGGCGCCGAGGACGTGGCGGCGATGGCCGAGGGCGCCATCGTCTTCGCGCTCGCCAACCCCGACCCGGAGGTGGACCCGGCCGTCGCCCGCCGGACCGCCGCGGTGGTGGCCACCGGCCGCTCGGACTTCCCCAATCAGATCAACAACGTGCTGGTCTTCCCCGGCGTCTTCCGGGGTCTGCTCGACGCCCAGTCGCGCACGGTCAACGAGGAGATGATGCTGGCCGCGGCACGGGCGCTGGCCGACGTGGTGCACGAGGACGAGCTGAACGCGAACTACGTCATCCCGAGCGTCTTCAACGACAGGGTCGCGGGCGCGGTCGCCGGAGCGGTGCGGGAGGCCGTCATCGAGGCCGGGGAATCTGTGACGACCACCACGATGCCCTGACCGCATGAGATCGGCGCGTCGGGGGCATCCCACCCGGATGGCCCCTTAGGGTGGCGAAAGCCGCACCAAGGGTGGCCACGGAGTGTAATCGTGGCGTGTCACAGGCGTCGCCCGGGCGATGCCGCGGGGTGCCGGATTGGCATTACCACCGCAGGTGGGGGCAGGATGCTCCCCCGAGGGCTGCGTCCTGGGGGCGCCCCCGCGGACGCAGAAGGTCTGGCAGCAGACCCGGGTCCGGGGACTGTCCGAGGGCCCTGGCAGCATCGGCTTCGATCTCATGCCTCACAGGCAAGAAAAACACGGGAGTACGAATTATGAACCGCAGTGAGCTGGTGGCAGCGCTGTCCGAGCGCGCCCAGGTGACCCGCAAGGACGCCGACGCTGTGCTGGCCGCGTTCGCCGAGACCGTCGGCGAGGTCGTCGCCAAGGGCGACGAGAAGGTCACCATCCCCGGCTTCCTGACCTTCGAGCGCACCCACCGTGCCGCTCGCACCGCGCGCAACCCGCAGACCGGCGACCCGATCGAGATCCCCGCCGGCTACAGCGTGAAGGTCTCCGCGGGCTCCAAGCTGAAGGAGGCCGCCAAGGGCAAGTGAGCCCTGGCGCGGCACCGTACAGGCGCATGCACGAGGGCGGTCACCCCTTTTCGGGGTGACCGCCCTTCGCGTTCCGTGCGGACCCCCGGCCGGGGGCCGGTGGGGGTCAGGCGGGCAGTTCGACGCGCGCGCCCAGCGCCGGCAGCTTCTCCATGAAGTTCTCGTAGCCCCGGTTGATCAGGTCTATCCCGTGGACCCTGGAGGTCCCCTGGGCCGCCAGGGCGGCGATCAGGTACGAGAAGCCGCCGCGGAGGTCCGGGATGACCAGATCGGCCCCCTGGAGCTTCGTGGGGCCGGACACGACCGCCGAGTGGAGGAAGTTGCGCTGGCCGAAGCGGCACGGCATGCCGCCCAGGCACTCGCGGTAGAGCTGGATGTGCGCGCCCATCTGGTTGAGGGCGGAGGTGAAGCCCAGCCGCGACTCGTACACCGTCTCGTGGACGATCGACAGGCCCGACGCCTGGGTCAGGGCCACCACCAGCGGCTGCTGCCAGTCGGTCTGGAAGCCGGGGTGCACGTCCGTCTCCAGGGCGATGGCCTTGAGCGCGCCGCCCGGGTGCCAGAAGCGGATGCCGTCGTCGCCGACCTCGAACTCGCCGCCCACCTTGCGGTAGGTGTTGAGGAAGGTCATCATCTCGCGCTGGCTGGCGCCGCGCACGTACACGCTGCCCTCGGTCGCCAGCGCCGCGCTCGCCCAGGAGGCGGCCTCCAGGCGGTCGGGCAGAGCGCGGTGGTTGTAGCCGCCGAGCTTGTCCACACCGGTGATGCGGATCGTCCGGTCGGTGTCCATGGAGATGATCGCGCCCATCTTCTGCAGTACGCAGATGAGGTCCTCGATCTCCGGCTCCACGGCGGCGTTGGAGAGTTCGGTCACGCCCTCGGCCAGCACGGCCGTCAGCAGGACCTGCTCGGTGGAGCCGACCGACGGGTAGGGCAGCTTGATCCTGCAGCCGCGCAGCCGCTGCGGGGCCTCCAGGTACTGGCCGTCGGCGCGCTTCTCGATCGTCGCGCCGAACTCGCGCAGCACGTCGAAGTGGAAGTTCACCGGGCGTCCGCCGATGTCGCAGCCGCCCAGGCCGGGTATGAAGGCGTGGCCCAGCCGGTGCAGCAGCGGGCCGCAGAAGAGGATCGGGATGCGGGAGGAGCCCGCGTGGGCGTCGATGTCGGCGACGTTGGCGCTCTCCACGTGGGAGGGGTCGAGCACCAGCTCACCGGATTCCTCGCCCTTGCTCACGGTGACGCCGTGCAGTTCGAGCAGGCCCCGGACGACCCGCACGTCGCGGATCTCGGGGACGTTGCGCAGCCGGCTCGGTTCGCTGCCGAGCAGTGCGGCGACCATGGCCTTGGGCACGAGGTTCTTCGCGCCCCGGACTCTGATCTCGCCCTCCAGCGGTGTGCCGCCGTGGACAAGGAGTACGTCGTCGGTGCCGGTCATGGGCCTCGCGTTCCAGGATGAAGAAGAGCAGGGGCACAGGGAATGGTAATGGCCGTGCACCCGGGCCGTATCCGTCCGTCCGGGGCGCGGAAGGGGGCCGGGGGCGGCCGGGGGGCGGCGGGGCAGGGCCCGTACCGGCGCCGGCCGCGCCCGCTCACGCACCGCCTCCGGGCCGCTGCGCGGTGTTGTCCGGGATTCGGGGCCCCGTCCCGGCCCGGAGTGCGGGATCATTGGGGCATGACCGAGGTGACCTCGCTCACCGGGCGGCTGCTCGTCGCGACGCCGGCGCTGACCGACCCGAACTTCGACCATGCGGTGGTGCTGCTCCTCGACCACGACGAGGAGGGCTCGCTCGGCATCGTCCTCAACCGGCCGACGCCCGTGGACGTCGGCGACGTGTTGGAGCCCTGGGCCGCGCTGGCGGGGGAGCCGGGCGTGGTCTTCCAGGGCGGGCCCGTCTCGCTGGACGCGGCGCTCGGGGTGGCCGTCATCCCGGGGAGCGAGGGCCCGCTGGGGTGGCGGCGGGTGCACGGGGCCATCGGACTGGTGGACCTGGAGGCGCCGCCCGAACTGCTGGCCGCGGAACTGGGCTCGCTGCGGATCTTCGCCGGCTACGCCGGTTGGGGGCCGGGCCAGTTGGAGAACGAACTGGAGGAGGGCGCCTGGTACGTGGTGGAGTCCGAACCCGGCGACGTCTTCGCGCCCGAACCGGAGCGGCTGTGGCGGTCCGTGCTGCGCCGCCAGCGCAGCGAGCTGGCGATGGTGGCCACGTATCCCGACGATCCCTCGCTGAACTAGGGCGTGTCCGTGAGAGCGGCGTCGTACGCCCGCAGGGCGTGCACGGCGCCGCCCCGCGGACGGGGCGGGTCCGGGTGCCCCGGGGAGTGGTCGCAGTACCCTTGGGGCCCATGAGCACTCCTGAGCCCGAGCGCGGGACGGGCACCGGCACCCTCGTCGAGCCCACCCCGCAGGTGTCCCACGGCGATGGCGACCACGAGCGCTTCGCCCACTACGTCCAGAAGGACAAGATCATGGCCAGCGCGCTCGACGGGACCCCCGTCGTCGCGCTCTGCGGCAAGGTCTGGGTCCCGGGGCGCGACCCCAAGAAGTACCCGGTCTGCCCCATGTGCAAGGAGATCTACGAGTCCATGGGAGCCGGCGGCGACAAGGGCAAGGACGGCGACGGCAAGAAGTGACGCCGTCCCCCGGCGGTCCCTTCTCCTCCCCCGTCCGGCCCTGATCCGCCCCGCACAGGGTCCGTCACTCCTTCAGCGGCCCCCGGAACGCACCCCGGTGCGTTCCGGGGGCCGTCGTGCGTCCGGGCAGGCGTCCGGGAGCGGCCGGGACGCCTTGTCGGCCGTCGCGGCTTGCCCTACTCTCCTGTGCGGTTGTGCATAACGAAACAGGCGTTGCGCAGGGTGCAACGCTGTTTCTTCAGGGTCGCCCCGGAGCGGGACGCCGAGGACGAGGGCACGCGCCGACGGCTTGCGCGGCCCGCGGAACACACGAGGAGAACCGGGCATGTACGAGCCCGATCTGGTCCCCCTGCCGCGCTCCGTCGAGGACGGCGGCGGACGGCTGGCACTCGACGCGCGGACGGCGCTCGACGCCGGCCCCGGCACCGGGCGGGCCGCCCACTGGCTGCGCACCGCCCTCGCCGCGGCCACCGGCCTGCCCCTGCCGCCCGCGGGCCAAGGCGGCGGGGACGGCGCGGGCGGCGGCCGCGGCGCCGTCGTACGGCTGCGCGTGGACGAGGCGGTGGCCGCCGAACTCGGCCCCGAGGGCTACCGGCTGGACGTGACCGGCGACGGCGCCGAGATCCGCGGCGGCGCGGCCCCCGGTGTCTTCTGGGGCGCCCAGACGCTGCGGCAGCTCCTCGGCCCCGCCGCGTACCGCCGCGCGCCGCTGCCGGACCGCACCTGGTCGCTGCCCTGCGTCCGGGTGGCCGACGCGCCCCGCTTCGCCTGGCGCGGCCTCATGCTGGACACCGCCCGGCACTTCACGCCCAAGGACGGCGTGCTGCGCTGGATCGACCTGCTCGCCGCGCACAAACTCAACGTGCTGCACCTGCATCTGACGGACGACCAGGGATGGCGCCTGGAGATCGCGCGCTTCCCCCGGCTCACCGAGGTCGGCGCCTGGCGCGGGCGAACGAGACTGGGGCACCGGGCCTCCCCGTTGTGGGACGTGCGCCCGCACGGCGGCTTCTACACCCACGACGACATCCGCGAGATCGTCGCCCACGCCGCCGGGCACCACATCACCGTCGTCCCCGAGATCGACCTGCCCGGCCACTCGCAGGCGGCCGTCGCCGCCTACCCGGAGCTGGGCAACACCGACGCCCGCGCGGACGCCCCCCGGGTGTGGGACGACTGGGGTGTCAGCCCCGAGGTCCTGGCCCCCACCGAGGACGTACTCCGCTTCTACGAGGGGGTGTTCGAGGAGGTGCTGGAGCTGTTCCCGGGCGAGTTCGTGCACATCGGCGGCGACGAGTGCCCCGCGGACCAGTGGCGGCGCTCGCCGGCCGCGCGGGCGCGGGCCGAGCGGCTCGGTCTGGACGGTGTGGAGGCCCTCCACGGCTGGTTCGTACGGCACTTCGACCGCTGGCTGGCCGAGCGCGGGCGCCGCCTCGTGGGATGGGACGAGATCCTGGGGGCCCGCGCGGCCGGCACGAACGGCACGAACGGCACGGCCGGTACGAACGGCGCGGGGCTCGGCCCCGGCGCGGTGGTCTCCTCCTGGCGGGGCCGCGCGGGCGCGGTCGCCGCCGCACGGGCCGGACACGACGCGGTGATGTGCCCCGAGCAGGAGGTCTACCTCGACCACCGGCAGGACGACGGCGAGGACGAGCCGGTGCCCATCGGGTACGTGCGCACCCTGCGCGACGTGTACGGCTTCGACCCCGTGCCGCCCGAACTCGCGGGCACCGGCGCGGCGGAGCACGTCCTCGGCGCGCAGGCCAACCTGTGGACGGAGGTCGTGGACGACCAGCGGCGCGCCGACTACCAGGCCTTCCCGCGGCTGGCCGCCTTCGCCGAGGTGGTGTGGTCGGGGCCGGGCGCCCGGGACGGGGAGGACGGCTTCGAGAGGCGGTTCGAGGACTTCGAGCGGCGGATGGCCGCCGCCCACTACGCCCGCCTCGACGCGCTGGGCGTGGCCTACCGGCCGCCGTCCGGGCCGCACCCGTGGCAGCGCCGCCCCGGCATCGCGGGGTGCCCGTTCGAGGAGCCGCCGCCGATGTCCTGAGGACCGGTCCCCGGACCGCCCCCGAAGCACTCCCGAACCGCTCCCGAACGACCCCCGAAACGGCCCGTATAAAGTAGTACAAGGTCTCCCAGGAGTGGCAAGGCGCTTCTGTCGGTGACAACCGCCGAAAGCGGGCCATCGGCCAGGTCAGGGACGGATGCTGCCTTCACGGACCCCGGCTCCGGCGGCCCCCCGGAATGTGCCAGAGTTGCCACGTCCGGGTTCCCAGCACGTACGGTACGGCTGGGCAGCCGGGACGACCGGGGAAGGGGCGCTGGATTGAGCACGCACGCACCGCACGCACCACGGGCGGCGCAGCCGGTCATGCTGCCGGCCACGCTCGACGAGGCCGTGGCCGCTCTCGCCGCCACGCCTGCCGCCGTGCCCGTCGCGGGCGGCACCGATCTGATGTCCGGGGTGAACTCCGGGCTGCTGAGGCCCGCGGCGCTGGTCGGCCTGGGCCGGATCAGCGAGATCCGCGGCTGGGAGTACCAGGACGGCCACGCGCTGCTCGGCGCCGGCCTCACCCACGCCCGTATGGGACGCCCCGACTTCGCCGCCCTCATCCCCGCCCTGGCCGCCGCCGCCCGCGCCGCCGGACCGCCGCAGATCCGCAACGCCGGGACGCTCGGCGGCAACATCGTCACCGCCGCGCCCACCGGCGACTCCCTGCCCGTCCTGGCCGCGCTGGAGGCCACGGTGCTGATCGCGGGGCCGGGCGGCGCGCTGCGCGAGGTTCCTGTCAGCCACCTGCTGGCCGGCATGGAGATGCTGCGGCCCGGCGAGATCGTCGGCTATGTGCGCGTGCCGCTGCTGCACGCCCCGCAGACCTTCCTCAAGGCCACCGGCCGCACCGGCCCCGGACGCGCGCTGGCCTCGGTCGCCGTCGTGCTCGACCCCGTCCGCCGCGGGGTGCGCTGCGCGGTCGGCGCCGTCGCGCCGATGCCGCTGCGCCCGGTGGAGGCCGAGCAGTGGGTGGCGTCGCTCATCGACTGGGACGGACGACGGGCCCTGGCCCCCGAGGTGCTGGCCGCGTTCGGCGACTACGTCGCCATGGCCTGCATCCCCGATCCCCCCGCCCCGGAGGGCGGGGGGGAGGCCCCCGTACTTCCGCCCGCGGCACTGCACGTACGGCGTACGGTGGCGACACTGGCCCGACGGGGGCTCGGGAGGGCACTCGCATGAGCAACGACCAGCAGGAGCCGTTCCGGCAGGACGGCCGGCCCGTACCTCCTCCGGCGCCCGAGGGTGGCTGGGGGGGCGAGTACGACGGCGACTCCACCGCCTTCATACAGCTTCCCGAGAACCTGCCGGGTCCGTATCAGTACGGGCCCGCCGACGGGTCCGGAGGCATGCCCGAGCCGCTCGCCGCGCCGGGCACCGGACACGGCTGGGAACCGCCCGCCATCGACCCCGGCGCCCACCCGGCGCCGGGGAGCCGGGCTCCGCTGACCCCGGAGGCCACCACCGACCCGGCGGCCCCGGTGCAGTGGACCATGCCGTTCGCCGGGAGCCGGGCGGAGCCCGCGGAGCACGCGGAGCCCGCCTCCTTCGGCGAGTCCCCGCGGCCCGAGGGCGAGCGGACCCCGCCGCAGGGCGCGGCCGCCGCCATGGGGCAGGGCGCCGCGGCGGCCCTGGCCGGCTCGCACGAGGCACGCGTACAGCAGCAGAGCCGTCCGCAGGAGGCGGACGGCTCCGGCGGCGGCTGGAGCGCGGGGCCCGCGCCCGGCGCGACCGGCCAGTGGTCGATCCCGTTCGAGGCGGCGGGCAGCCCCGACGACTCCGGCGAGTACCTGGCCGCCGCGGCGGCGGGGCGGGTGCCCGAGCCGCCGCCGGTCCGCGATCCGGGGGAGGCGGACGACCCGGAGGCACACGACCGGGAGACGGCGGATACAGCGGATACGGGAGAGACGGGGGACACGGGGGATACGGGGGAACCGGGCACGAAGGACGCTCCGGAGGCCGAAGACGCCCCGGACGCCCCGGACGCACCGAATGTCCCGGACACCGGGGAGCCGCCCGCCGGCCGGCCCGCCGACCCCTCCGTGCCGCGCGCCGCCGAGGTCGACAGCGAGCACCCGCACGTCTCGTACGTCCTGCGCGTCAACGGGTCCGAGCGGCCCGTGACCGACGCCTGGATCGGCGAGTCCCTGCTCTATGTGCTGCGCGAGCGCCTCGGCCTGGCGGGAGCCAAGGACGGCTGCTCGCAGGGGGAGTGCGGGGCCTGCTCCGTCCAGGTCGACGGGCGCCTCGTCGCCTCCTGCCTGGTGCCCGCCGCGACCACCGCCGGATCCGAGATCCGCACCGTCGAGGGGCTGGCCCAGGGCGGCAGGCCCTGCGACGTGCAGCGGGCGCTCGCCGCCCGCGGCGCCGTGCAGTGCGGCTTCTGCGTGCCCGGCATGGCGATGACCCTGCACGACCTCCTCGAGGGCAACCACGACCCGACGGAGCTGGAGACCCGCCAGGCCCTCAGCGGCAACCTCTGCCGCTGCTCCGGCTACCGGGGCGTGCTCGACGCCGTCCGCACGGTCGTCGCCGAGCGCGAGGCCGCGGCCGCCGCGCTCGCCGATGCCAGGGAAGCCGAGGCCAGGGAAGCCGAGGCCCGCGAGGCCGGGGCCGCGGGCCGCCGCACCGGCGACGGCGGGGAGCGGGGCGACGGCTCCCGCGTCCACATCCCGCACCAGGCCGGACCGGCCTCGCCCCGCACCCACCACGACCCGCCGCAGGACGGAGGCGCGCAGTGAGCAGTGACGCGGTGACCGCCACCCCGGCCCAGGGAGTGCCCCTCACCGGTACGGCCGCGGGGCAGGAGCCCGAGCAGGCGCGGCACGGACTCGGAGCCTCGCTCCAGCCCGCCGACGCACTCGCCAAGGTCCAGGGGACCTTCCCCTACGCCGCCGACCTGTGGGCCGAAGGGCTGCTGTGGGCCGCCGTGCTGCGCTCCCCGCACCCGCACGCCCGCATCGTCTCCGTCGACACCGCGCCGGCCGCCGAGATGCCCGGAGTGCGGGCCGTCATCACCCACGAGGACGTGCCCGGCGACGCCACCCACGGCCGCCGGGTCGCCGACCGGCCCGCCTTCGCCCGCGACACGGTGCGCCACCACGGCGAACCCATCGCCGCCGTCGCCGCCGACCACCCCGACACCGCGCGGCTGGCCGCCGCCGCCATCGCGGTCGAGTACGAGGTCCTGGAGCCGGTCACCGATCCGGAGAAGGCCTTCGAGGCCGAGCCGATCCACCCCGACGGCAACCTGATCCGGCACATCCCCCTGCGCTACGGCGACGAGTCCGTCACCGGGGAGGTGGTCGTCGAGGGCCTGTACCGCATCGGCCGCCAGGACCCGGCCCCCATCGGCGCCGAGGCCGGACTCGCCGTGCCGCGCACCGACGGCGGAGTGGAGATCTACACCGCCTCCACCGACCCGCACACCGACCGCGATCTGGCCGCCGCCTGCTTCGGGCTCCGCCCCGAGCAGGTCAAGGTCGTCGTCACCGGCGTCCCCGGGGCCATGGCCGACCGCGAGGACCTGAGCGTGCAGCTCCCGCTCGGTCTGCTGGCGATGCGGACGGGCTGCCCGGTCAAGCTCGCGGCCGGCCGCGAGGAGTCCTTCCTCGGCCACGCCCACCGCCACCCCACCCTGCTGCGCTACCGCCACCACGCCGACTCCGACGGCCGGCTGGTCAAGGTCGAGGCGCAGATACTGCTGGACGCCGGCGCCTACGCCGACGACTCCGCCGACGCGCTGGCCGCCGCGGTCTCCTTCGCCGCCGGCCCGTACGTGGTGCCGCACGCCGCGATCGACGGCTGGGCCGTGCGCACCAACAACCCTCCGTCGGGCCATGTGCGCGGCGAGGGCGCGATGCAGGTGTGCGCCGCGTACGAGGGCCAGATGGACAAGCTCGCCGCCAGGCTGGGCATGGACCCGGTCGAGCTGCGGACGCGCAACGTCATGGCCACCGGCGACCTGCTGCCCACCGGCCAGACCGTCACCTGCCCCGCGCCCGTGGCCGAACTGCTGCGCGCGGTGCGCCAGGCGCCGCTGCCGCCGCTGCCCGCCGACGGCGCGGACGGCGCCCCGGGCCCGGAGGAGTGGCTGCTGCCCGGCGGCCCCGAGGGCGCCGGCGACCCCGGCGCGGTGCGGCGCGGTATCGGCTTCGCGCTGGGCATGGTCCACATGCTGGGGGCGGAGGGCGCCGACGAGGTGTCCACGGCCACGGTGAAGGTCGACGGACCCGTCGCCACGGTGATGTGCGCGGCGGTGGAGACCGGCCAGGGCTTCTCCACCCTCGCCCGGCAGATCGTCCAGGAGGTCCTCGGCGTCGAGGAGGTGCACGTCGTCGCCGTCGACACCGACCAGCCCCCGGCCGGACCGGGCGCGCGCGGGCGCCACACCTGGGTCTCGGGCGGCGCGGTGGAGCGGGCCGCCAAGATGGTCCGCACCCAGCTCCTCCAGCCGCTGGCCGCGAAGTTCGGGATGTCCACCGAGCTGCTGACCATCGCCGACGGAAAGATCACCTCCTACGACGGGGTGCTCAGCACCACCGTCGCCGAGGCGCTGGAGGGCAAGGAGCTGTGGGCCACGGCCCAGTGCCGCCCCCACCCCACCGAGCCGCTGGACGACACCGGCCAGGGCGACGCCTTCGTCAGTCTGGCCTTCGCCGCGATCCGGGCCGTGGTGGACGTGGACGTGGAGCTGGGCACGGTCCGGGTGGTGGAGATGGCCGTGGCCCAGGACGTGGGCCGGGTCCTCAACCCCCAGCAGCTGCGCGCCCGGATCGAGGCGGGCGTCACCCAGGGCGTCGGCGCCGCCCTCACCGAGCACCTGCGGGTCTCGCGCGGCGTGGTGCGCCACCCCGACCTGACCGCCTATCCGCTGCCGACCGCGCTGGACGCCCCGGACATCCGGATCGTGGAGCTGGTCGAGGAGCGGGACGTGGTCGCGCCCTTTGGCGCGAAGTCGGTCAGCGCGGTGCCGGTGGTGGTCTCCCCGGCGGCGGTGGCGGCGGCGGTGCGCGCGGCGACCGGACGCCCGGTCAACCGGCTGCCGATCCGCCCGCAGGCCGCGGTGGCCAGCCCCTGACATCCCTCCGGCCCCGGCGGTGCTCAGCTCCGGGGGCGGGGGAACAGGGCGGGGGAGGCCTGGGTGAGGCTGGCGCCGGTGTGCGCGTCGCGGCGCACCGGCTCGGGCCCGTACCAGTCCAGGCACATCACGGTCGCGTCGTCCTTCAGCTCGCCTCTGTTGGCGTCCAGGACCGCCATGGTCATGATCTGGGTCGCCTCGCGCGGATGGAGCTCCTGGGTGTCCTTGAGCAGCGCGGGCAGGTCGACGAGCCGGGATCGGCGGTCCAGCATCCCGTCGGTGAGGATGGCCAGCCGGTCGCCCGGCCGCAGCTCCATCCCCTGCACCTCGTACGGGCGCCGCGAGGGGACCCCGAAGGGCAGGTTGATCTTCAGCCCGACCTCCTCCACCCTGCCGTCCCGCAGCAGCAGGGGCCAGGGGTGGCCCGCGTTGACGAGCGAGACCCGTCCGTCGCGCAGGCACACCCGCAGCAGCAGCCCCGTCGCCATGGCGCCGCCGCTGTGGTCGACCATGGCCCGGTGGGCCCGCCGCGCCTGCTCGGCCAGGTCGCGGCCCGCCCGGCGCGCGCCCCGCAGGGCGCCGACCAGCAGGGTGGCGAGCATGGCGGCGTTCACCTCGTGGCCCATGGCGTCGGTGACGGACAGGTGCAGGGTGTCGCGGTCCAGGGCGTAGTCGAAGGTGTCGCCGCCGACGTTGCCCGCCGGCTCCAGCGCTCCGGCCACCGCGAACTGCGCGGCCTCGCACGACAGCGAGGAGGGCAGCAGATTGTGCTGGATCTCGGCGGCCAGGCTGAGCGGGGCCGTCCGCTGCCCCCACTGGTAGAGGTCGGTGAAGCGCTGGTTGGCGATGACGATGTAGGCCAGGGTGTGGGCGGCCCGGCTGATCTCCCGCAGCGTCCTGCGGTCCGGATCGGCCGGAACGCGTACCTCCAGCAGTCCGATGGAGTCCCCGCGGTTGGTGACCGGGGCGATCACCCGCTGCCCGCTGTCCCCGTCGACGGAGCCGGCCAGTCGCAGCCGCTGGGTGCGGATCACGTCGCCGTAGACGGTCCCGAACAGCGGGACGGTCTCCGTGCTCTCGCCCGTCCCGACCTCGCCCGCCGTGCTCATCCGCACCACCGACTGCCGTGCCAGGTCGGTGATGAGGAACGACACCGAGGTCGCGCCGAAGCGCCGCTTGAGTTCCCGGGCCACCACGTCGACGGACTCCACCGGCGACGCGGCCTCCGCCGCCGCCAGGATCCCCGTATGGGTGCCCCGTTCGGTGTCGTACTCGACCGTCATCGTCAACTCCCCTCGCCGGAACACGCTCGTTCCGGGCCGTCATCGGCGCGCTCCGGCCCTCCACCCCGGATGCCGCGCCCGTCAAGATCCGCTGCCGTCTCTCCTGTGGTCCGTATGCCCCGGCTTTCCGTTTCAGTGCGCGCGGCCCTGCGACCGGCCGTGCGGCGGGCCCTGCGACCGGTCGTGCGGGCGGTCGTGCGGGCGTCCCCGGAGCGGGGCGAACCGCCCGGGAACGCGCTCCTTCGGGCCGGCGGAAGACCCCCTCCCGGAGACCTGGGGCCGAAGGACGAGCCGGTCACCGCCCTATGACAGGCGCCAGTGTCGGAGACGGGCCTTACTCTGAGCGCATGACCGCACTCGACGACGAGCTCGACGGCCCCCCGGGCGGGGACCTCGGCACAGTGGCCCCCGTCACCCCCGTCCTCACCCCGGTGCCCACACCGGAGGCGGACGGCGGAGTGCTCGGCCGCACCTACCGGGCGCTGACCCTGGGCATCGTCTCCGTCGTCCTCCTCATCGCCTTCGAGGCGACGGCCGTCGGCACGGCCATGCCCGTCGCCGCCGACCGGCTCGACGGGGTGTCGCTGTACGCCTTCGCCTTCTCCGCGTACTTCACCACCAGCCTGCTGGGCATGGTCGCCGCCGGCCAGTGGTGCGACCGCAGCGGGCCGTCGGCGTCGCTGGCCGCCGGGATCGGGTCCTTCGCCGTCGGGCTGCTGCTGTCGGGCACGGCGGTGCAGATGTGGGTCTTCGTCCTCGGCCGCGCGGTGCAGGGCATCGGCGGCGGCCTGGTGATCGTCGCGCTGTACGTCACCGTCGGCCGTGCCTACCCCGAGCGGCTGCGGCCCACGGTGATGGCCGCCTTCGCGGCCTCCTGGGTGATCCCGGCCGTCGTCGGGCCGCTGATCGCCGGCACGGTCACCGAGCAGCTCGGCTGGCGCTGGGTGTTCCTGGGCATCCCCGCCCTGGTCGTCCTGCCCATCGCGGTCATGCTGCCGCCCCTGCGGCGGGCCGCCGCGGGGCCGCCGCCCGGCGGTGCGAGGCCGCCGGACCGCCGGCTGCTGCGGCTGGCGGTGGCGGTGTCGCTGGGGGCCGGACTGCTCCAGTACGCCGGCCAGGACCTGCGCTGGGTCTCCCTGGCCCCGGCCGTGGCCGGGGCGGCCCTGATGGTCCCGGCCGCGCTCGGACTGCTGCCGCGCGGCACGTTCCGCGCCGCGCGCGGGCTGCCGACGGTGGTGCTGATGCGCGGCATCGCGGCGGGATCGTTCATCGTGGCGGAGAGCTTCGTTCCGCTGATGCTGGTGAGCCAGCGCGGGCTGTCGGTGACGATGGCCGGCCTCTCCCTCGCGGCGGGCGGCGCGACCTGGGCACTGGGCTCGTTCCTCCAGTCCCGGCCCTTCGCCGAGGCGCACCGGGAGCGGCTGGTGCGGTACTGCATGGTGCTGGTGACGGCGGGGATCGCGGCCACGCCGCTGGTGCTGCTGGAGTCCGTGCCGGTGTGGACGGCGGCGATCGCGCAGGCGGTGGGCTGCTTCGGGATGGGCGTGGTGATCTCGTCCACGAGCGTGCTGCTGCTGAAGCTGTCGAAGCCGGAGGAGGCGGGCGCCAACTCCGCCGCCCTCCAGCTGAGCGACGGGCTGTCCAACATCGTGCTGCTCGCCGCCTGCGGCGCGCTCTTCGCGGGGCTGGGCGGCGGCGCGGTGTCGGTGGGGCACGGCGCGGGACAGGCGGCGGGCGCCGCCTCGGCCTCCCATCCGGCGGCGTTCGTGGCGGTCTACCTCCCGGCGGCGGCGGTCGCCCTGGCGGGCGCCCTGGTGGCGGGGCGGCTGCGGGCGGGGAGGTGAAACCATGTGCGCGCGGCACCGTTCGACCCATAGCGTTGAGCCATGAAGACGAACCGCGGCGCCGCAGGACGCCTTCGGACTTCCGCCGAGCCGGGCGAGCGCGCCTCCCGCGAGAAGGCGGTGCGCGAGACGGCCGGCCGCGAGGCCGCCAGGTGGCGTGAGCTTCTGGAGCGGCTGAAGTGAGTTTCTTCCACCTCACCCCCGAAGAGGTCCTGACCGTCACCGAATACGCCTGCGACGACATGCGGGTGGCCGTGCGCGACGCTGGCCTGCTGGAATCGGCGGCGCACCGTCCCGCGGCCTCGGCGTTCGGCGAGGAGGTGTACCCGGACGTGTTCGGCAAGGCCGGGGCCCTGCTCCAGGCGCTGGCGATCAACCATCCGTTCGTCGACGGCAACAAGCGGACGGCGTGGCTGTCGTGCGTGACGTTCCTGTCGCTGAACGGCGAGCGGCTGCGTCCCGACATCGACGCCGCCGAGGAACTGGTGATCGCGGTGGCGACCGGGGAACTGGACGACGCCCGGCTGATCGGCGAGCGGCTGCGCCTGCTGCGGGACACCGCCGATCTGTGATGTGGACCGCACCCCGGTCCGCTCCCCGGGATGTCACCCGGATGGCGGACCGGGCGCCCCGGTAGTCTGACGCGGTTGCCGATCGCCGACCCAGTTCAGCGGAGACCGTGACTACCACGACCACGTCCCACCACCTCTCGCCCGCGTTCCCCGGCCGCGCCCCCTGGGGCACGGCGGGCAAGCTGCGCGCCTGGCAGCAGGCCGCGATGGACTCGTACCTCGAGAAGCAGCCGCGCGACTTCCTCGCCGTCGCGACCCCGGGCGCGGGAAAGACCACCTTCGCCCTCACCCTGGCCTCCTGGCTGCTGCACCACCACGTCGTGCAGCAGGTGACGGTCGTCGCGCCGACCGAGCACCTGAAGAAGCAGTGGGCCGAGGCGGCGGCGAGAGTGGGCATCAAACTGGATCCCGAGTACAGCGCGGGCCCGCTGGGCCGGGAGTACCACGGGGTCGCGGTGACGTACGCCGGCGTCGGGGTGCGCCCGATGCTGCACCGCAACCGCTGCGAGCAGCGCAAGACGCTGGTCATCCTGGACGAGATCCACCACGCCGGCGACACCCGCTCCTGGGGCGAGGCGTGCTTCGAGGCGTTCGAGCCCGCCACCCGCCGCCTCGCCCTGACCGGTACGCCCTTCCGCTCGGACACCAATCCCATCCCGTTCGTCACCTATGCCGAGGACGGCGAGGGGATCCGCCGCTCGGTGGCCGACTACACCTACGGCTACGGCAAGGCGCTCGCCGACGGCGTCGTGCGCCCGGTGATCTTCCTGTCCTACAGCGGCAACATGCGCTGGCGCAGCAAGGCGGGCGACGAGCTGGAGGCCAGGCTCGGCGAGCCGATGACCAAGGACGCCGTCTCCCAGGCCTGGCGCACCGCGCTCGACCCGCGCGGCGACTGGATGCCCAGCGTGCTGCGCGCGGCCGACACCCGGCTGTCGGAGGTCCGCAAGGCGATCCCGGACGCGGGCGGGCTGGTGATCGCCGCCGACCAGGACTCGGCGCGCGCCTACGCCAAGCTGATCCGCGAGATCACCGGCAGCGCCGCGACCGTCGTGCTCTCCGACGACACGGGCGCGTCCAAGCGGATCGAGGAGTTCAGCGGATCCGAGGACCGATGGATGGTCGCGGTGCGCATGGTCTCCGAGGGCGTGGACGTCCCCCGCCTGGCGGTCGGGGTGTACGCCACGACCATCTCCACGCCGCTGTTCTTCGCCCAGGCCGTCGGCCGCTTCGTGCGTTCCCGGCGGCGCGGCGAGACCGCCTCGGTCTTCCTGCCGACCATCCCCATGCTGCTGGGCTTCGCGCACGAGATGGAGGTCGAGCGCGACCACGTCCTGGACAAGCCCAGGAAGAGCGGGGAGGACGCTGACCCGTACGCGGAGGAGGCCGACCTCCTCAAGGAGGCCGAGCGGCAGCAGGACGAGGACACCGGCGAGCAGGACCAGCTGCCCTTCGAGGCGCTGGAGTCGGACGCGGTCTTCGACCGGGTGATGTACGACGGCGCCGAGTTCGGGATGCAGGCCCACCCCGGCAGCGAGGAGGAGCAGGACTACCTGGGCATCCCCGGGCTGCTGGAGCCGGACCAGGTGCAGATGCTGCTCCAGAAGCGGCAGGCGCGGCAGATCGCGCACAGCCGCCGCAAGCCGGACGCCGAGGCCGACCTGCTGGAGACGCCCGCCGAGAAGCGCCCGGTGGTCACGCACAAGGAGATGCTGGAGATGCGCCGGCAGCTCAACTCGCTGGTCGGCGCGTACTCCCACCAGAGCGGCAAGCCGCACGGCGTGGTCCACACCGAGCTGCGCCGGGTCTGCGGCGGGCCGCCCACCGCCGAGGCGACGGCCGGACAGCTCCAGCAGCGGATCGCCAAGGTGCGCGAGTGGGCCACCCGGATGCGGTGACGCGGGCGGGCCCGGGGACGGGGGACGAAGGGCAGGGGCGTGGAGGGCGCGGACCGCGGTCCGCGCCCTCCACGCATTCCGCACGCCCCGTACCGCCCGGTAGACGCCATGAGCGCGGTTGTGTGCATCTGTGCGCTATGCGCATAGATGTGGGAGCGTACCCACGCCGGGGCCGGGCCGCTGTGACCTGCTGCTGTACGCAATGCGGATAAACCGTGCCAGCCGCGCCCGGATTCTGGACAGAGTCTTCCGGACGGCGGACGGGATCGCTAGGTTTCCCGTCACGCACACGCCCCGTGGCAGCGCCGCCTCGGAGCGCAGCCGGTGCGGCCCGCCAAGCGACCGGCGGCTCGCCGGGAACAGCACGCGCGCCGCCGACGGGACCGGCGGCGCATCTCCCGGAACGGAGTCGTCGGCACACAACCGAGGAGGGGGCGTCGTGACCGCGGAGACATCTCAGACGCTCGACCGGGGACTGCGCGTCCTCAAACTGCTCGCCGACACCGACCACGGCCTGACCGTCACCGAGCTCTCCAGCAAGCTCGGGGTCAACCGGACGGTCGTCTACCGACTGCTCGCCACACTGGAGCAGCACTCCCTGGTGCGCCGGGACCTGGGCGGCCGGGCCCGTGTCGGGCTCGGGGTGCTGCGGCTGGGGCGGCAGGTCCATCCGCTGGTGCGTGAGGCGGCCCTGCCCGCGCTGCGGGCGCTGGCCGAGGACGTGGGCGCCACCGCGCACCTGACGCTGGTCGACGGCAACGAGGCCCTGGCCGTCGCGGTCGTCGAGCCGACCTGGACCGACTACCACGTCGCCTACCGCACCGGTTTCCGCCACCCGCTCGACAAGGGCGCGGCGGGGCGCGCGATCCTCGCCGGGCGCCGCCCGGACCGGGACCTGGAGGACGGCTACGTCCTCACCCGCGGCGAGCTGGAGGCCGGAGCCTGCGGCGCCGCCGCACCGCTGCTGGGGGTCAGCGGCATCGAGGGCAGCGTCGGCGTGGTGATGCTGTCGGAGTCGGTGCCGCAGAAGGTGGGGCCCCGTGTGGTGCAGGCGGCGCAGGAGGTCGCCGACTTCCTCCGTTAGCGGCCGGCGGAGCCCGGCCGACGCGCGCGGGGCGGCGGTGAACTAGATTCACCCCCATGCCGGCTCCGTCCTCCCGTACCCAGGCCCTCGCGATCTGCGGGACGCTCGTCGCGGCGCTGTTCGCGGTCGCCGCGTTTCTCCCGCTGCCGTTCTCGGTCGCCCAGCCCGGGATCACCGCGGACGTCCTGGGCGAGTACCGGGGCAGGCAGGTCATCACCGTCGACGGGGCCGGCGACCCCGGTGGCGGCGACCCCGGAGCGGACGAGTCGGAGGGGCGGCTGCTGGCGACCACCATCGCGGCGACGGCGCCGGACACGACCGTGCGGCTGGCCGACGTGGTGGACGCCTGGTTCGAAACCGACCGCGCGGTGATGCCGCGCGACTCGGTCTACCCGGTCGGCGACGACGCCGAGGAGATCGAGGAGCACACCACCGCCCAGATGGAGCAGTCGCAGGCGGAGGCGGTGACGGCCGCACTGCGCCAGCTGGGCAGGTCCGCCGACGAGGTCGAGGTGGAGCTGCGACTCGCGGACGTCGGCGGCCCCAGCGCCGGGCTGGTGTTCGCACTCGGGGTCGTCGACGAGATCGACGACGGCGACCTCACCGGCGGCCGTACGATCGCCGGAACCGGCACCATCACCGCACGCGGCGAGGTCGGGCCGGTCGGCGGCGTCCCGCTCAAGACCCAGGCGGCGGCGCGCGACGGCGCCACCGTCTTCCTGGTCCCCGAGGCGGAGTGCGACGACGCGCGGACCGAACTCCCCGAGGGCCTGCGCCTGGTGCCCGTCACCACCCTGGAGGGCGCGCTGAACGCGCTGAGGGCGCTGCGGGACGGCGGCCACGTACCGGGCTGCTGAGTCCTCCGGAAGCCGGCGGGCGCGGTGGGGGGCGGTTTGGCGGTGGGGGAGGGCGCTGCTTGGATACAGGCCATGAGCCACCCGACGCCTCCGCCTCCCCACATACCGCCCCACACGCCCCCGCCCGACCTCCCCGGACAGCCCGGCCCCTCCGGGCCGTACGCCTACGCGCCCCCGCCGTACGCCTACGCGCCGCCGCCGCTGCCGGGCCCGCCGCCGGAACTGGTGGCCCCGCTGGGCAGACGCTTCCTGGCGAAGCTGGTGGACGCACTGGTCATGGCGGCGATCGTGGCCGGGATCACCGTGCCGTGCGCCGTGCACCTGGAGACCGACCCCGAGGGCGTGACGGAGGGGCTGGCCATCACCGGCATCATCTTCTCGCTCCTCTTCGCCTTCCTCCTCTACGACCCCGCCCTCACCGCCACCGGCGGCACCGTGGGGAAGCGGCTGTGCGGGCTGAAGGTGGCGCGCGTCGAGACCGGCGAGCAGGTGGGTTTCGGGGCCGCGCTGGGGCGCCATCTGATGGCGGGGCTCATCAACAACGCGATGTGCGTGCCGCTCGCCTACCTGTGGTGCACCTGGGACAAGCCCTTCCACCAGGGGCTGCACGACAAGATCGTGCGCACCGTGGTGGTCCGCACCAGGTGACGGGCCTGACGGCGGAGCGCGGTGCCGCGCCCGGAAACGGGCCGCGGCCCCGCCGTCGGGGAGGCGGGGCCGCGGGGTGCGCGCGCTGTGCGCGGCACGGGGAGCGGGAGGCCGCGGCTCAGAGGTTGCCGCGCCGCTCCTGCTCGCGCTCGATGGCCTCGAACAGGGCCTTGAAGTTGCCCTTGCCGAAGCCCATGGAGCCGTGGCGCTCGATCATCTCGAAGAACACCGTCGGACGGTCCTGGACCGGCTTGGTGAAGATCTGCAGCAGGTAGCCGTCCTCGTCGCGGTCGGCGAGGATCTTCAGCTCGCGCAGCTCCTCGATCGGCACCCGGGTCTCGCCGACCCACTCGCCCAGGGTGTCGTAGTAGGAGTCGGGGGTGTCCAGGAACTCCACACCGGCGGCGCGCATGGCCCGCACGGTGGCGACGATGTCGTTGGTGGCGAGCGCGATGTGCTGCACGCCCGGACCGCCGTAGAACTCCAGGTACTCGTCGATCTGCGACTTCTTCTTCGCGATCGCGGGCTCGTTGAGCGGGAACTTCACCTTGCGCTTCCCGTCGGCCACGACCTTGGACATCAGCGCGGAGTACTCGGTGGCGATGTCGTCGCCCACGAACTCCTTCATGTTGGTGAAGCCCATGACCTTGTTGTAGAAGGTCACCCACTCGTCCATCTTCCCCAGCTCGACGTTGCCGACGCAGTGGTCGATGGCCTGGAAGAAGCGGGGGCCGGGCTCGGTGATCGGCTTCGCCGCGGTGAAACCGGGCAGGTAGGGGCCGTCGTAGCCGGAACGCTCCACCAGGGTGTGACGGGTCTCGCCGTAGGTGGCGATGGCGGCCAGCACGACGGTGCCGTGCTCGTCCTTGACCTCGTGGGGCTCCTCCAGGCCGGTGGCGCCGTGCTCGATCGCGTAGGCGTACGCGGCCCGCGCGTCCGGCACCTCGATGGCCAGGTCGATCACGCCGTCGCCGTGCGCGGCGACATGCTCGGCGAGGAACCGGCCGCGCTCGGTGGCCGGCTTGATGACTGACGTGAGGACGAAGCGGGCGGAGCCCGACTCCAGGACGTAGGAGGCGGTCTCGCGGTTGCCGTTCTCGGGGCCGGAGTAGGCCACGAGCTTCATGCCGAAGGCCGTGGAGTAGTAGTGCGCGGCCTGCTTGGCGTTGCCCACGGCGAAGACGACCGCGTCCATCCCCTTCACCGGGAAGGGGTCGGCCTGCCGGGCGGTGCTGGGGGTGTTGTGCATGGTCTCAGTCATGGCCGCAGGCTCCCGCTGTTCCACAAGATGCGCAATAGTTCATGCGAATACTGAGCAATCTGTACAGTGATTTCCCGGCCATGCCGGGCGATCTGTACAGGATGACCATCAGGGAGGCAGATCATGGGCATCGACGAGCTGGACGGCCGGCTGCTGGAGCTGCTCGCCGCCGAGCCGCGCATCGGCGTGCTGGAGGCCTCCCGCCGCCTGGGAGTGGCCCGGGGCACCGTGCAGGCGCGGCTGGACCGGCTGCAGGGCGGCGGGGTGATCCGAGGCTTCGGGCCCGACGTCGACCCCGCTGCCATCGGCTACCCGGTCACCGCCTTCGCCACGCTGGAGATCCGGCAGGGGCAGGGCCGCGACGTACGGGCGCATCTGGCGACCGTCCCCGAGGTGCTGGAACTGCACACCATCACCGGCCGCGGCGACATGCTCTGCCGTCTGGTGGCCCGCTCCAACGCCGACCTCCAGCGGGTGATCGACAAGGTGGTCGGGTTCGAGGGCATCGTGCGGGCCTCCACGGCCATCGTCATGGAGAACCCGGTGCCGCTGCGGATCGTCCCGCTGGTGCGCCAGGCGGCCAGGGACGCCGGACGGCCCGCCTCCTGACGCGCTGTCATGGATCCGGGGGTCCGCGGAGGAGACGACGGGGGGTTCGGTGTCGCTGGATGGGGGTGGGGTCGCCGATGGCCGGGGCGAGGGGTGTCCCGTCTCTGGTAGATGTGGAGCCAGCGCTCCCCGGCCCACGCCGCCGGACGGGGAGCGGCACACGCCACAGCGACGGCCGAGCAGATACGGGACCGGACACATGAGCGCCCCTCCGTCAGCATCCGCCAACGGCAGCCCGGGTCCGGGCTACTACCCCGATCCGTCCATTCCGGGATACATCCGCTACTGGAACGGCGCCGCGTGGGTGCCGGGAACGAGCCGCCCCGAGCCCCGCGAGGGCGAGCCGACGCCCGCCGCGCCCCCGGGGGTCGTGGTGCAGGCCCCGCCCGCGCCCGCCGCCCCCGCCGCCCCCGCGGCCGGCTCCCCGGTGCCCGCCGCGCCCGCCGTGCCCTCCGCTCCCTCCGCGTCGGCCGAGTCCCCGCAGGAGGAGACGGGCCCGGTCTTCCTGGACGAGGAGGGGACCGCGGACGCCGGGGGCCGGGCCCGGCCCCCGGCGTCCGCTCCGGGCGACTCCCTGCCCCGACTGCGCGGACGCGGCGAGGTGGAGATCCGCCCGGGGGACCGGGCGGCCGCCTGGAACGACCCCTCCCGGCCGCACGGCGGACCCGAGCCCGCGTCCGTCTGGCAGGCCGACGCCGCCCGGCAGGCGGGCTTCGACGGGGAGCGGGACGGCCGCGTCTCCTGGGGCACGGGCAGTCCGGTCGAGGGGGCGGCCCCGGCCGCACCGGCACTGGGCGCGGGCCGTGCTCCGCAGGCGCTGGGACCGGGCCCGGACCCGCGCGGCGGGAACGCGCAGCCGCGCGACGAGGGCACCGTGCGGATGCGGCCCGTACGTCCCGAGGGCACTGGCACAGCCCCGGCGGCGGGCGGACGGCCCGTCAGGCCCGGGGACACCGTGGGGCTGGGGGGTACGGAGGCGCCCGCGGCGGGAGCTTTGGCCGTACCGGCGCCGGCCGCGCCCGCGGCGCCCGTGCCCGCGCCCGCCGATCCGGCAGGTCCCGCCGCTCCCGTCACGCCCGCCGGTCCCGCGTCCGGGCAGCCCTCCTGGACACGGCAGGTGCACGAACTGGCCCAGCGTGCCCCCGCGTCCGCCGACCCGGCCCCCGCACCGCACGCCCCCGCACCGCACGCCCCCGCACCGCACGCCCCCGTCCCGCACGCCCCCGTCCCGCACGCGTCCGTCCCGCACGCGTCCGTCCCGCACGCGTCCGCTCCCGCCGTGCCGCAGCAGCAGTCGCCGGCCGGGCGGCCCGGCGGCCCGGAGCAGGTCGTACCCTGGCGCCCCCCGGCCGACGACCCCTTCCTGCGGGCCGCCCGGCGGCAGGCACGCCCCGCCGGGCTCGGACGCCGGCTGGGCGCCCGTGTGGTGGACGGTGTCCTCACCGCGGCGGTGGCCGCGGCGGTGGCCCTCCCGTTCGCCGGCCCCAGCGCCGAGCACTTCCGCGAGCAGGTGGAGGCGGCCGAACGGGCCGGTGAGACACGGCAGATCTGGCTGGTCGACGGCACCACCGGCGTCTACCTGGCGATCGTGCTCGGCGCCCTGCTGGTGTTCGGACTCCTCTACGAGGTACTTCCCACCGCCCGGTGGGGCCGCACGCTCGGCAAGAAGCTGTTCGGCGTTCGGGTGCTCGACATCGAGGAGCAGGACGCCCCCTCCTTCGGCGCCGCGCTGCGCCGCTGGCTGGTGTACGGACTGCTGGCGCCGCTGGGCGTCGGCGTGGTCAACGTCCTGTGGTGCCTGTTCGACCGGCCGTGGCGGCAGTGCTGGCACGACAAGGCGGCGCGCACCTTCGTGGCACGCGGCACCGAGGAGTCCGGACCGCTCGGATGACGCCCGGGGCCAGAGCGCCCCAGGTCCCCCGAACGGCCCGTCCCTGATGCGCGGCGGGCCCCGGCGCGGTCGACTCCGAGCATGAGATACGCGAAGGCCTGCCGGATACGGAGGCCGTGCCGGACGCCAGGGCCCCACCGCCCTGGGGAGGGCGGTGCGGGCGGAGGCGCCTACGGCGGGAGCTTTGGCCGTACCGGCGCCGGGCGCACCCGCGGCTCCCGTGCCCCGGCCGGATCAGCGGCGCGAGGAGGTCTCCGCCAGGCGTCGGCCGCCGTCGGCGGTCTCCGCGCCGCGCTGCGCGGGCACCGCGCCGGTCACCGGACGCGGGGCCCCTGAGGGGCGGCGGCCGGACACCCTGACCGCGACGAGCAGTCCGAGTGCGAGCGACGCACTCGCGACGACCGCGATCCCCGCTCCCGAACGCGCCTGCGACACCAGTAGCATCGCGAGAGCCGAGAGGATGACGGTGGCCGAACCGTAGGCGAGCTGTGCGGGATTCGGACGCGGCATGACGGAATCCGTCCTCCGGGATCGGTGGTTGACCGGGGGCGAGGCCGCCGGACGGCGAACGTGGTCCGTCGAACGACTCTACGATGCCGGATGCCCGTACAAGGCCGCGGGTAAGCACGACCTGACCCACCGCCACCGACACGCCGATGCACAGGGGGCGCACGGAATCACGCCGCGACCGTACTGTCATCGGCCGCTACCGTCCGGTCTCCGGACTCCGCAACTGGCTAGTCGGACAACGTACTTGCGTGGCGTGTTCAAATCAAGGGCTGTTTTTTCGGCCGCCGCTCATGTCGAATGCCTCCACACGTGTGCACACACGTGCCATGGCCATGCATGGGGAGGGCAATACCTAGTGAAGAGCCAACGGAGGACGATCAGATCCGCCGCCCTGGCCACGACGGTCGCCGTCATAGGGGCGACCTTTCTGACCGCCGGCACCGCCTACGCCGGTGAGGGCACCGCACCCGACGGCCGTGACCCGGCCGCCGCGGAGCACGGCGACCACGCCAAGGACGGGCACAAGCACGGCAAGGGCAAGGACGGCAAGCACGTCGACCACGACCTGCCCGGCCCGCTCACCAAGAAGCAGCGCTCCCAGCGCCTCGCCGCTCTCGAGCGGCTCGCCTCCGGCCAGAAGCCCGTGACCAAGAACGGCTCCAAGGTCATGAAGCTCGGCGACGACAAGTACGTCGAGATGGAGCAGACCAAGACCGACAAGATCTTCACCATCCTCATCGAGTTCGGTGACAAGATCGACCCGCAGTACGGGGGCACCCCCGGCCCGCTGCACAACCAGATCGCCGAGCCCGACCGCGAGACGGACAACACCACGCTGTGGAAGGAGGACTTCAGCCAGGAGCACTTCGAGGAGATCTACTTCGGAGAGGGCGAGGGCTCGCTCAAGACGTACTACGAGACCCAGTCCTCCGGTAAGTACTCCGTCGACGGCATGGTCTCCGACTGGGTCAAGATCGACTACAACGAGGCCCGCTACGGCAACAACGCCTGCGGCCAGAGCACCTGCAACACCGTCTGGGACGCCGTCCGTGACGGTGTGAACCAGTGGGTGGCCGACCAGAAGGCCGCCGGCAGCACCACCGAGGAGATCAAGGCCCAGCTCGCCGAGTACGACGTGTGGGACCGCTACGACCACGACGGCGACGGCGACTTCAACGAGCCCGACGGCTACCTCGACCACTTCCAGTTCGTCCACGCGGGCGAGGACGAGTCGGCCGGCGGCGGCGCGCAGGGCGAGGACGCCATCTGGGCCCACCGCTGGTACGCCTACGGCACCGACTACGGCAGGACCGGCCCCGACTTCAACAAGGCCGGCGGCACCGAGATCGGCGACACCGGCATCTGGGTCGGCGACTACACCGTGCAGCCCGAGAACGGCGGTCTGGGCGTCTTCGCCCACGAGTACGGCCACGACCTCGGCCTGCCGGACCTGTACGACACCGCCGGCGGCGAGAACTCCACGGGTTTCTGGACCCTGATGTCGTCCGGTTCCTGGCTGAACAACGGCACCGACGCCATCGGCGACTGGGCCGGCGAGATGACCGCCTGGGACAAGCTGTCCCTGGGCTGGCTGGACTACGAGACGGCCAAGGCCGCCACCCGGTCCACCCACAAGCTGGGCGTCTCCGCCCACCAGGGCAAGAACCCGCAGGCGCTGATCGTGGAGCTCCCCGAGAAGGAGGTCACGACCGAGGTCGTCGAGCCCGCGGCGGGCGAGAAGCAGTGGTGGAGCGGCAGCGGTGACGACCTGCGCAACTCCCTGACCCGCACCGTCGACCTGACCGGAGCCTCCTCCGCGTCGCTCGACCTCAAGGGCTGGTGGGAGATCGAGGCCGGTTACGACTACCTCTACACCCAGGTCTCCACCGACGGCGGCGCCACCTGGACCGCCCTGGACGGCACCCGCAACGGCGAGCCGCTCGGCAAGGACGCCTCCGGCGCCCCCGCCCTCGACGGCTTCTCCGGCGGCTGGGAGGACCTCTCCTTCCCGCTGGACGCCTACGCCGGCAAGAAGGTCGACCTCCGCTTCCACTACCGCACCGACGGCGGCGTGGCGGAGAAGGGCTTCACCGCCGACGAGATCACCATCACCGCCGACGGCCAGGCGATCGTCACCGACGGCGCCGAGGGCGACGACAACGGTTGGACGGCGAGCGGCTTCTCCCGCATCGGGGCGTCGTTCTCCAATTCCTACCCGCAGTTCTACATCGCCGAGAACCGTCAGTACGTCTCGTACGACAAGACGCTGAAGACCGGCCCGTACAACTTCGGCTGGCAGGACAGCCGCCCGGACTGGGTCGAGCGCTACGCGTACCAGAAGGGTCTGCTGATCTGGCTGTGGGACACCTCGCAGCTGGACAACAACACCAGCGCCCACCCGGGTGAGGGCCTGGTCCTCCCGGTCGACGCCCACCCCAAGGCCGAGAAGTGGGCCGACGGGACGCTGATGCGCAACCGCATCCAGTCCTACGACTCCACCTTCAGCTGGTACCCGACGCGCGGCATGACCCTGCACAAGAACGGCGAGGCCACCAAGGTCCGCTGGAAGCTGGGCAAGCCGTACTTCGACGACCACAGGGGTACGTACTGGGACGAGACCAACCCGACCGCGAGTGTGAAGGTGCCCGACACCAACACCCGCATCTCGATCGTCCACCAGCCGCTCAACGGCAAGACGATCACCGTCCGGGTCGGACCCTCCACCCGGTGACACCCGCATGACGCCCGCGCGACGCCCATTGACGCGGCGTTCGCGCAGGTCACCGCGGTAAGGCAGGAAACGATCGGCCGTCGCCCCCTAGCGGGCGGCGGCCGATCGTGCTGAGAATGCGCGTACCGTCCGAGGGCGGGTCGCCGTTGTTGACGTGGTGTATAACGGGGGAGTGGTGAAGATGGCAGGCGGTGGCTGGACCAGGCTGCCGGACGGCAGCGTGGTCGTGGCGCTCTCCGTGCCCCGGCCGGGGCACGGCGGGCAGCGTGCCCGCTTCCTGGTCCACGCGGTCAACCGGGCCCGCGCCCTGACCCGGCTGAGAAACCTCGGCCTGCGTGCGGTCTACCTGCGCGGCAACGCCGAGCCGCCCACCCCCGACGAGATCAGCGCGGTGCTGCACCACCCCGACGGCCTGGTCTGGCGCCCGGCCCCGCAGCACGGAGTCGCCGGCGCCACCGATGCCACCGGCGCGCCGGCCGGCGACGAGGGCGCGTACGCGGACAGCGGTTTCTGGCGGCCCATAGGCGCCCTGCGCCGCGCCGCGGCGGGCTGAACCCGCCGGCCGCACCGGCGCCCCGGCCGGCGCGGCCCGCCGGATTCAGGCGGAGCGCACCACCGGCTCGCCCGACAGCTCCACACCCGCCCCGCGCATCTCCTCCAGTGCCGGCCCGGTGGTCCGCTCCGCCACCCCGGCCGTCATGCCGAGCAGCACCCGGGTGCGGAAGCCCTCGCGGGCCGCGTCCAGCGCGGTCGCGCGCACGCAGTGGTCGGTGGCGATGCCCACCACGTCCACCTCCGTCACACCGTGGGAGCGCAGCCAGTCGGCGAGCGGGACGCCGTTCTCGTCCTTCCCCTCGAAGCCGCTGTAGGCGGCGGCGTACGCGCCCTTGTCGAAGACCGCGTCGATCGAGCCGGAGGCGACGGCCGGCGCGAAGTTCGGGTGGAAGCCCACGCCCTCGGTCCCGGCCACGCAGTGCGCGGGCCAGGAGTGGCGGAAGTCGGGGTGGTCGGAGAAGTGGTCGCCCGGGGAGACGTGGTGGTCGCGGGTGGCCACCACGTGGCGGTATCCGGCGGTGCTCTGCCCGACGAGGTCGGTGATGGCCGCGGCCACGTCGGCACCCCCCGCCACCGCGAGGCTGCCGCCCTCACAGAAGTCGTTCTGGACGTCTACGACGATCAGGGCCCGGTGCATGGTGCACACCTTTCGGCTGGAGTGACTGTGGCTGGCTGGAACTGACTGCGACTGCGACTGGGGCTGCGACTGGGACCGGCGTACCGGTCGGGACCGGCCGCGACCGGTCGCTGTGGCCGGCCGCGGTCCGCAGGGGGGACGGTGGTGTGGACGGAGGTGTGGACGCATCCGACCTTAGACACCCGGCGTCCGCCGCGGGAGTGCGTGGGCACCGCGCCTCACCCCCCGGTGTACTCGGTGGGCAGGACCGGCTCGCCGCGCGAGAGCTGCGTCGCCGACAGCGGCAGCCCGTCGAGGGCCCGCAGATGCCGCTCGCGGGCCGCCTCCAGCCGCTCGCGCGCCACGATCTCGCCGCCGCGGACCAGGTCCACCGCCAGCAGGTGGTCCGCCAGCTGCGCGGGCACCTCGCCGGTACCGACGACCTCGGCCTCGGCCACGCCGTCCGCGTCCGGCCGCCGGGCGGCCCACTTCACGCCTCCGACCGACAGCTTCCCGCCCATGGACTTCTTCGCCACCGGGCGCAGCGGAGCCCGGGGATCGGAGGAGTCGGCGCGGGCCACCAGCTTGTAGACCATCGAGGCCGTGGGGTGTCCGCTGCCGGTGACCAGCTGGGTGCCCACCCCGTAGGCGTCCACCGGGGCGGCGGCCAGCGAGGCGATGGCGTACTCGTCCAGATCGCTGGTCACGACGATCCTGGTGTCCCGCGCACCCAGCTCGTCGAGCTGCTGCCGCACCCGGTGGGCGAGCAGCAGCAGATCGCCGGAGTCGATGCGCACCGCGCCCAGGCCGGGGCCCGCCACCTCCACGGCGGTGCGGACGGCCTCGGCCACGTCGTAGGTGTCCACCAGGAGCGTGGTGCCGCCGCCCATGGACTCCACCTGTGCGGTGAAGGCGTCCCGTTCGGTGTCGTGCAGCAGGGTGAAGGCGTGGGCGCTGGTGCCGGTGGTGGGGATGCCGTAGCGGAAGCCGGCGGCCAGGTCGGAGGTGGTGGAGAAACCGCCGACGTACGCCGCCCGGGCCGCGGCCACCGCCGACAGCTCGTGGGTGCGGCGCGCGCCCATCTCGATCAGGGGGCGCCCCCGGGCCGCGACGGCCATCCGGGACGCGGCGGCGGCGACGGCCGAGTCGTGGTTGAGGATCGACAGGATCACCGTCTCCAGCAGCACGCACTCGGCGAAGGTGCCCTCCACCCGCATGACGGGCGAGCCGGGGAAGTAGACCTCGCCCTCCGGGTAGCCGCTGATGTCGCCGCGGAAGCGGTAGCCGGCCAGCCACTGAAGGGTCGGCTCGTCCACCACGTCCCGCTCGCGCAGGAACTCCAGGATCTCCGGCTCGAAGCGGAAGTTCGCCACCGCGTCCAGGACCCTTCCGGTGCCCGCCACCACGCCGTAGCGGCGGCCCTCGGGCAGACGGCGGGTGAAGACCTCGAAGACGGAGCGCCGGTCGGCGGTACCGCCGCGCAACGCCGCCTGGACCATGGTCAGTTCGTAGTGGTCGGTGAACAGGGCGGTGGACGGCACGGCGACCGGCAGGCCCAGGTCTGCGGTGTTCATGGGACGGATGCTACCCCCAATTTCGTCACCTTGACGATATCTGGTTCCGGGAGAACGCGCCGCAGCCCGCCGGAACCCCGTTTGCGTCGCCGCCCGGCCGAAGTGGCAGCATGGGAACCGTGAGCGACGACACACACCGGATGACACCCTCCGCCGTCACGGTCGTGCGGCCGCCCGCCGCGGACCGCGTACCCGGTCCGCGCGGCGCCCATGTGGCGTGGCTGTCGGTCGCCCCCACCGAGATCACCCGTCCCGCCTCGGACGAGGCGCCCGAGGCGGTCTCCGAGCCGGACGTCCCGTGGGTGACGGTCGTCCACAACGACCCGGTGAACCTGATGAGTTACGTGACCTATGTGTTCCAGACCTACTTCGGGTATCCGAAGGAGAAGGCCAGGAAGCTGATGATGGACGTCCACCACAAGGGCCGCGCGGTCGTCTCCAGCGGCAGCCGCGAGGAGATGGAGCGCGACGTACAGGCCATGCACGGCTACGGTCTGTGGGCAACCCTCCAGCAGGACCGCTGATGGCCGGGCTCTTCCAGTCCGCGGCGGGCGTGCCCGGAGGCGCCGCCGTCGCGCTCGACGAGGTGGAGATCTCCATCCTGCGCAGCCTCGCCGTCCAGCTCCTGGAGCTCATCGGCCCCGGCCCGGGAGCGGACGAGGCCGGCGGCGAACAGGACCCGCTCGCCGCGCTGATGGCCGACGGCCCCACCGAGCCGCCCTCCGACCCGGCGCTGGCCAGGCTCTTCCCCGACGCCTACGGCGGCCCCGGCGCCGGGAGGGACGCCGGGACGCGCGAGGCCGCCGCGGAGTTCCGGCGCTACACCGAGAACGACCTGCGCGCCCGCAAGCGCGAGGACGGCCTCGCCGTCGTGCGCACCCTGGACTCCCTGGCCACCACCGGTGAGGGGGGAGCGGTGCTCACCCTCACCCCCGAGCAGTCGCGCCAGTGGCTCGGCGCGCTCAACGACCTGCGGCTGGCCATCGGCGCGCGTCTGGAGATCACCGAGGACGAGGACGGCGACGAGCTGTACGCGCTGCCGGACGGCGACCCGCGCAAGCCGATGGTGATGGCGTACCTGTGGCTGGGGGCGCTCCAGGAGTCGCTGGTGGAGACCCTGGCGCCCTGATGCGCCGGCGCGGCCCGCGCCGCGGGCCGCGCCGGCCCGGCCGCCGCTCCCGGCGCTCCCGTCGCGTCGCGCCGCATTCCGGCGTTTATTTGTGTCATACATTAAAAAGTCTCTACGGGCCCGTCGCATCGCACAGGGTCACCGAAACTCTCCGTTAATCGGATGCGACGCTTCTTCGGGCGGAGATGATGCCCGTTTCGCCCCCGAATTCCCCTGTGTGATCCGACCGTAATATGAGCATGTGATCCAGGTCACACCGACGCGGTAGCGCAGCGTGATAGGAACTCCCAACCCGATTTTTATCCGAGTCTTACAACCCGGAGAACTTCGGAGGAAACTGCGCGCGAGACCGGACGCCGAGGTTGGTCCGTTCGCCGTACCACCGGCAACCACCGTTGCACCCGCCCCCACACGTCCCCGCAGCCGCTACAGCCAGAGGGAACCCATGGCAAACGAAACCTGGACGACACGACTCGATGAATCGATCACCGAATTCGTCGATCCGATCGCGTCGACAATCAGCGAGATCGTCTTCTACACCATTCCGCTCGGGGACACCGAGTTCCCCTGGATCGTCGGCTGGCTGGTGGTCGCGGGACTGGTGTTCACCGGATACTTCGGCTTCGCCCAGGTCCGCCACCTGCCCAAGGCCCTCAAGCTGGTCCGCGGCAAGTACGACCAGAAGGACGCCCCCGGTGAGGTGAACCACTTCCAGGCCCTCACCTCCGCCGTCTCCGGCACCGTCGGCCTCGGCAACATCGCCGGTGTGGCCATCGCGGTCACCATCGGCGGCCCCGGCGCCACCTTCTGGATGATCGTCTGCGGCCTGCTGGGCATGGCGACCAAGTTCGTCGAGTGCACCCTCGGCGTGAAGTACCGCGAGGTCCACGCCGACGGCACCGTCTCCGGCGGCCCGATGCACTACCTGCGCAAGGGCATGGCCGAGCGCGGCCTGGGCGGCCTGGGCAAGGTGCTCGCCATCGGCTCCGCCGTCGCCCTGCTGTTCTTCACCTTCTTCGGCGGCAACCTCTTCCAGGTCAACCAGAGCCTGGAGCAGCTCCAGTCCGTCACCGGCGGCGAGGACAGCCTCTTCAGCAGCTCCGGCGGTGCCCTCTTCTTCGGCATCCTGATCGCCGCCCTGGTCGCCCTGGTCCTCATCGGCGGCATGCGCTCCATCGGCGCCGTCACCAGCCGGCTGGTCCCCGCGATGGCGATCGTCTACGTCATCGCCTGTCTCTTCGTCATCCTGACCAACGTCACCGCCGTGCCCGACGCCGTCTCCGACATCATCGTGGGCGCCTTCGCCCCCGAGGGCGTGGCCGGCGGCCTCATCGGCGCCCTGATCGTCGGCTTCCAGCGCGCCGCCTTCTCCAACGAGGCGGGCATCGGCTCGGCCCCCATCGCCCACTCCGCGGTGAAGACCAAGCGCCCCGCCACCGAGGGCCTGGTCGCGATGATCGAGCCGTTCATCGACACCGTCGTCGTCTGCACCATGACCGCGCTGACCATCGTCATCGCCCGCACCCCGAGCTGGGAGGCGGCCCGCGAGGCCAACGCCAACGGCGAGCCGATCGCCTCCGGCGTCTCGCTCACCTCGGACGCCTTCGAGAGCGCGATCTCCTGGTTCCCCTACATCCTGGCCGTCGCGGTCCTGCTCTTCGCCTTCTCCACGATCATCACCTGGAGCTACTACGGCATGAAGGCGTGGACCTACCTCTTCGGCCGCACCAGGACCAGCGAGAACGTCTACAAGGTGCTCTTCAGCCTCATCGTCATCACCGGTGCGCTGATGTCGCTGTCCTCCCTGGTCTCCCTGGCCGACTCCTTCCTCTTCCTCGCCGCGGTGTTCAACATCATCGGCCTCTACCTGCTGGCGCCCGTCGTCAGGCGGGAACTCGGCCGCGTCCTCGACTACGTCCGCCGGCGCGACGCCGGTGAGAGCGACGAGCAGATCGAGGCCTCCGAGGCCGCCGGCCCCGGCGGCGCCGACGGAACCCCCACGCTCGCCAAGTGACACCCGCCGCCCCCGGGGGCGGCAGAGCACCGCGGGGCCCAGCCCGTACCGCACACCGGTACGGGCGGGGCCCCGCCCGCGCGTCCTGCCTATGCTGTCGCCCATGCTGACCATCACCCAGGAGCTGCACGACAAGATCGTGGCCCACGCCCGCCAGGACCACCCCGACGAGGCGTGCGGCATCATCGCGGGCCCGGCCGGCAGCGGACGCCCCGAGCGCTTCGTCCCCATGCTGAACGCCGCCCGCTCGCCCACGTTCTACGAGTTCGACTCCGCGGACCTGCTGAAGCTCTACCGCGAGATGGACGACCGCGACGAGGAGCCGGTGGTCGTCTACCACTCCCACACCGCCACCGAGGCCTACCCCTCGCGCACCGACGTCGCCTACGCCGGCGAGCCCGGCGCCCACTACGTCCTGGTCTCCACCGCGGAGTGCGGCAACGACGAGGGGCCCTTCTCCTTCCGCTCCTTCCGCATCGTCGACGGCGAGATCACCGAGGAGGAGGTCAGGGTCGTCCCCGCCTACGAGGACTGACCCCCGACCCCTGACCCCTGACGACAGGTGAGACGGCAGGGTCCGCATCATGGAACAGGTATCCGGTTCCCGAGGCGGGAATCGTTACGATGAGCCCATGGTTAACCACGACGTGAGCGATACCCACCCGGGTAAGTCCCCGGGCGCGCTGCTCGTGGCGCGCCTGCACGTCGACCTGTGCCGCCTCGCCAGCGCCCTGGGGTACCCCCGGCGCCGCGCGGCCGACCGCGCCTGACCCGGACGGCCACCCCCCACGCGGCCCGCCCGGCCGCACCTCGCCCCGCGCACGAGCCAAGGCCCGCACGCTTCCCGCCTCTCCCAACAGGAGTACACCCATGGCCATCGAGGTCCGCATCCCGACCATCCTCCGCACCTACACCGACGGGCAGAAGGCCGTCGAGGGCGACGGCGGCACCCTCGCCGAGCTCATCGAGGACCTGGAGACCCGCCACAGCGGCATCCGGGAGCGGCTGGTCGAGGGCGGCGAGCTGCGCCGCTTCGTCAACGTCTACCTCAACGACGAGGATGTCCGCTTCCTGGACGGGATCTCCACCAAGCTGAGCGACGGCGACAACGTGACGATCCTCCCCGCCGTGGCCGGGGGCATGCGCTGATGCGCTACGACTCGCCGATCGCCGCGGTGGGCAACACCCCTCTGGTGCGCCTGCCGCGGCTCTCGCCGTCCGAGGACGTCCGCATCTGGGCCAAGCTGGAGGACCGCAACCCCACCGGCTCGATCAAGGACCGCCCGGCCCTTTACATGATCGAGCAGGCCGAGAAGGACGGCCGGCTCACCCCAGGCCGCACCATCCTGGAGCCCACCTCCGGCAACACCGGCATCTCGCTGGCCATGGCGGCCAAGCTCAAGGGCTACCGCATGGTCTGCGTCATGCCGGAGAACACCAGCGCAGAGCGCCGCCAGCTGCTGGCCATGTGGGGCGCCGAGATCATCTCCTCCCCGGCCGCCGGCGGCTCCAACACCGCCGTGCGCGTCGCCAAGGAGATCGCCGCCGAGCACCCCGACTGGGTCATGCTCTACCAGTACGGCAACCCCGACAACGCCGGCGCCCACTACGCCGGCACCGGCCCCGAGATCCACGCCGACCTGCCCTCGATCACCCACTTCGTCGCCGGACTGGGCACCACCGGCACCCTGATGGGCGCCGGCCGCTACCTGCGCGAGAAGGTCCCCGGCATCCAGATCGTCGCCGCCGAACCGCGCTACGACGACCTCGTCTACGGCCTGCGCAACCTCGACGAGGGCTTCGTCCCCGAGCTGTACGACGAGACCGTCCTCACCACCCGCTACTCGGTCGGCTCCGAGGACGCCGTCACCCGCACCCGCGAACTCCTCGCCCAGGAGGGCATCTTCGCCGGAGTCTCCACCGGCGCCGCCCTCCACGCCGCCATCGGGGTCGGCCGCAAGGCCGTACGCGCGGGACAGAGCGCCGACATCGTCTTCGTCGTCGCCGACGGCGGCTGGAAGTACCTGTCCACCGGCATCTACACCGCGCCCACCACCGAAGCCGCGGTCGAGGCCCTCCAGGGACAGCTCTGGGCCTGAGCCCGGCCCCGCACACCCAGCACCGGCGACACCCCGCCCGCCGCGCCCGCCGCCTCCCCGCACCCCCTCCGGCAGCCGGGAGCGGCGGTGCGGGGGCGCTCGCCGCCGAGGCCGTGCACCACCCGAGGCCCGCACACCGCGCTGTCCGCCCCCACGCCGTCCCCGCACCACCCCCGCCCTGGTGATTCCGCCCACAACGGGGCACTGCGGAGGAGCCACCGGCCCCCATGCGCCTTACGCTCAGGTAACCCCTCTTCCCGGGCCACGGAGGTTCCTTCCCCTATGAAGCTCACCGTCGTCGGCTGCTCGGGATCGTTCCCGTCCGCGGAATCGGCCTGCTCCAGCTACCTCGTAGAGGCCGACGGCTACCGGCTCCTGCTCGACATGGGCAACGGCGCCCTGGGCGAGCTGCAACGCCACTGCGGCCTCTACGACCTCGACGCCATCATCCTCAGCCACCTCCACGCGGACCACTGCATCGACATGTGCGCGTACTTCGTGGCCCGGTACTACCGGCACGAGGGAGGGCGCTGCGAGGCCATCCCGGTGTACGGCCCCCAGGGCACCGAGCAGCGGCTGACCACCGCCTACGCCGACACCCCCTCCGAGAAGTCGATGAGCGAGGTCTTCGACTTCCGCGACCTCGCCCCCCGAAGCACCTTCCGGCTCGGACCGCTGACCGTCACCGCCGACCGGGTGCGGCACCCGGTGGAGACCTACGGCTTCCGCATCGAGCACGAGGGCCACGAGGGCAGGACCAGGGCCCTCGTCTACTCCGGCGACACCGGCCCCTGCGACACCCTGTGCGACCTGGCCCGGGGCGCCGACCTCTTCCTGTGCGAGGCCTCCTTCACCGACGGCAAGGAGGACATCCCCGAACTCCACCTCAACGGACGGCAGGCCGGGGAGTGCGCACAGCGGGCGGGCGCCGAACGCCTGGTCCTCACCCACATCCCCCTGTGGACGGACCCCCGGCACAACCTGCGCGACGCACAGGCCGCCTTCTCCGGCCCCGTGGAGATGGCCCGCCCCGGCGCCGTCTACGAGATCTGACCGGCCGTACGGCCGGGCCCGTGAACCACACGGGCCCGGCCGGCGCGGCACCCGACTACCCCCGGTACTGCGCCTTCTCCTGCTCGGCGATCTCCTCGTCCGACTCCCGGCCCGGCGTCGGCAGATCGAACCGCACGATCGCGAACCGGAAGACCGCGTAGTACACCACCGCGAAACACAGACCCAGCACCACCAGCAGCCACGGCCTGGACGCGATCCCCAGATTCAGCAGGAAGTCGATCGCCCCGGCGGAGAAACCGAAGCCGTCCCGCGCCCCCAGCGCCCAGCTCAACGCCATCGACACCCCCGTCAGCACCGCGTGGACCGCGTACAGCACCGGCGCGACGAAGATGAACGTGAACTCGATCGGCTCGGTCACCCCGGTGACGAAGGCGGTCAGCGCGATGGAGAACATCATCCCGCCCACCACCTTGCGGCGCTCGGGCCGCGCACAGTGGTACATCGCCAGACAGGCCGCCGGAAGGGCGAACATCATGATGGGGAAGAACCCGGTCATGAACTGACCCGCCGTCGGATCCCCGTGCAGGAAGCGCGCGATGTCCCCCTCGTACCGCACCCCGTCGTCCTCGTAGGAACCCGCCTGGAACCACGGGAACGAGTTCAGCAGATGGTGCATGCCCACCGGGATCAGCGCCCGGTTGGCCACCCCGAACACCCCCGCCCCCAGCGCGCCCGACCCCACCAGCCACTCGCCGAAACCGTGGATGGCGGCCCCCAGCACCGGCCAGGCGTAACCGAAGACGACCCCCAGGACCAGACCCGCGAACGACGCCAGGATCGGCACCAGCCGGCGGCCGCCGAAGAAACCCAGCCAGTCCGGCAGCTTCCTGCGGTGGTAGCGCTGGTAGAGCACGGCGGTGACCAGCCCCATCACCACACCGCCCAGCACACCGGCGTCCGCGGGCCGGGCGACGCCCTCCTCGGGAGGCAGATTGGGATCGATGAAGGTGGCCATCACCTGCTGGAAGACCAGATAGCCCACGACGGCCGCCAGCCCCGTGGAGCCGTCCGCCTTCCTGGCGAAACCGACCGCGATGCCCACGGCGAACAGCAGCGGCAGATTGTCCAGCAGCGCCCCGCCGCCCGCGGCCAGGAACTCGGCGATCCGGTTGACGAAGTCCGGGAAACCCTCCCGG
The DNA here is from genome assembly GCF_900114215.1 of Streptomyces mangrovi. Lineage (GTDB taxonomy): Bacteria > Actinomycetota > Actinomycetes > Streptomycetales > Streptomycetaceae > Streptomyces > Streptomyces barkulensis. The sequence goes on from NZ_FOSG01000008.1 coordinate 110,780, forward strand.
CCCAGCATGTCCTCGTAACCCAGCCGGACCATCAGAGCCGCCGCGGGCAGCACGGCGATCGGCAGCATCAGACTGCGGCCGATGCGCTGGGCCACCGCCATCGTGCCCGCGCCACGCCTCCTCCCGCCCCCGCCGCCCCCCTCGCCGCCGCTCCCGCCGCCCCCTTCGCCTCCGTCGTCGGATGTCCTGGCAGTGGCCGTGGTCATCGGCTTCCTCCCGTGGGGCCGTGCGGTCCGCGCCGCACATCCGCATCGCAAGCATCACATGGGTAACAGAGCGCTTAAGTCACCTTGTAACACGAACAAAGTCTCCGAAAGCACCCAGGCGGGCAAGACGGCCGACGGAACGGAGGACAGTGCCGGAATGCAGTACCCGGAACGCCCGCGGGGCCGCGCCCCCTTCCACACGGGACCGAAAAGCGGTAAGGAGCCGATGAGGCACCCTCGTACAGGTGCGCATAACGTGGGTTAATGTGCCGATCCGGTCCACAGGGGGCACCGGACACAGGACGGGCCCAGACGGCCGGCGGCAGCCGGCGGGAAGGCGGAGAACATGCCCGGCAAAGCGGAGAACATCGTCGCCGGACTCGGCGGCATCGACAACATCGTCGAGATCGAGGGCTGCATCACCCGCCTGCGCACCGAGGTCGAGAACCCCGGCCTCATCGACGAGGCCGCCCTCAAGGCCGCCGGCGCACACGGAGTCGTGAAGATGGGCTCCGCCATCCAGGTCGTCATCGGCACCGACGCCGACCCCATCGCCGCCGAGATCGAGGACATGATGTGACCACCCCGCCCCCGCGACCCCCGCACACCCGGCCACCAGGCCGTTCACCCGAACGGCCGCCCCACCCGGGGCACTAGGCTCACACCCATGTCACGCATCGACGGCCGCACAGCCGAACAACTCCGCCCCGTCACCATCGAACGCGGCTGGAGCAAACACGCCGAAGGATCCGTCCTCATCTCCTTCGGCGACACCCGCGTCCTCTGCACCGCCAGCATCACCGAAGGCGTGCCCCGCTGGCGCAAGGGCAGCGGCGAGGGCTGGATCACCGCCGAATACGCCATGCTCCCCCGCTCCACCAACACCCGCGGCGACCGCGAATCCGTCCGCGGCAGGATCGGCGGACGCACCCACGAGATCTCCCGCCTCATCGGCCGCTCACTGCGCGCCGTCGTCGACCTCAAGGCCCTCGGCGAGAACACCGTCGTCCTCGACTGCGACGTCCTCCAGGCCGACGGCGGCACCCGCACCGCCGCCATCACCGGCGCCTACGTCGCCCTCGCCGACGCCCTCGCCTGGGCCCGCGACAACAAACTCGTCCGCGCCAAGGCCCAGCCGCTGACCGGCACCGTCTCCGCCGTCAGCGTCGGCATCGTCGACGGCGCCCCCCTGCTCGACCTCTGCTACGAGGAGGACGTCCGCGCCGAGACCGACATGAACGTCGTCTGCACCGGCGACGGCCGCTTCGTCGAAGTCCAGGGCACCGCCGAGGGAGTCCCCTTCGCCCGCACCGAACTCGACGCCCTCCTCGACCTCGCCGTCGCCGGCTGCGCCCAACTCGACGGCGCCCAGCGGCACGCACTGGACACCGGAGCGCTGCCCCCCGCCTGACCTCCGGCCCCGCCGCAGCCACCCCGGGCCGTCCGGGCCGTCCGGGCGATCCCGGTGACACCTCATGAGAACAGCGGACGGGACGCGGAACTTTGCGAGCGCTTTACGCGTCCTACAGGGCACGGGCCGTACGGGTCGAGCCGTACGGCCCGTCCAGACACAGGAGACCACGCCGCATGCGCAGACGGACCACCCTCGCCGCCCTCGCCCCCGTCGTCCTCGCCCTCCCCCTGATGGGCTGCGGCGCCGTCCAGAACGCACTGGACTGCGCCAACACCGCCGTCGTCGTCGTGGACAGCGCCAACGCCCTCCAGCAGGCCGTCGCCGACGGCGTCGAGAACCCGGCCGAGGTGGACCGGTCCCTGAACCGCATCAACGAGAACCTCGACAAGATCATCGAGAACACGGACAACGCCGACATCACCCGGGTCGCCGAGGACATGCAGAAGGCCGCCGGCAACGTCCGCGAGTCCGTCGAGCAGGGCAAGACCCCCGATGTCAGCCCCGTCGTCGACGCCGCCGACGAACTGACCCAGGTCTGCACCCCCGGCTGACGGACCCCAGCTGACGGACCCCGGCTGACGGACCCGGGCTTCGGGCTCCGCTCCACGGTCCCCGATCCCGGGCGCGGGCACCGGCGTCCGGCCCGCCGGGGGTTCCGGCCGCCGCGACGGGATAATCGGTCCCCATGAGCCAGCGCCTGATCCTCGCAACCCGCAACACCCACAAGGTCCGAGAGCTGGAGGCCATCCTCTCCGCCGCCGGACTGGACCTCACCCTGGTCGGCGCCGACGCCTACCCCGAGGTCCCGGACGTCAAGGAGACCGGCCTCACCTTCGCCGACAACGCACTCCTCAAGGCCCGCACCCTGGCCAGGGCCACGGCGGTGCCCGCCGTGGCCGACGACTCCGGCCTGTGCGTGGACGTCCTCGGCGGAGCCCCCGGCATCTTCTCCGCCCGCTGGGCCGGACGCCACGGCGACGACCGGGCCAACCTCGACCTGCTCCTCGCCCAGCTCTCCGACATCGACGACCCCCACCGCACCGCGCACTTCGCCTGCGCGGCCGCCCTGGCCCTGCCCGACGGCACCGAACGCGTCGTCGAGGGCCGCCTGGCCGGCACCCTCCGCCGCGAGCCCGCCGGCGCCGGCGGCTTCGGCTACGACCCGATCCTCCAGCCCGAGGGCGAGACCCGCACCTGCGCGGAACTGAGCCCGGACGAGAAGAACGCCATCAGCCACCGCGGCCAGGCCTTCCGCGCCCTTGTCCCGGCGGTCCGCGACCTCCTGGGCTGACGGCCCGTCCCGCGGGGCGGGTTCCGCCGACAACGCCGAAGGCCCGGCTCAGCGAGCCGGGCCTTCGAATGAAAGGTCTATGCGGCGGAAGGGATTCGAACCCTCAAGCCCATCAGGGCCACAGAACCTAAATCTGCTGCGTCACCACTGCGCCACCGCCGCTGGACGCCAACCATGGTAGCGGGCGGACGCGCTGAGCGGCCCACCGGGAAGGTCATCCGCGCCTGTTCGCGGAACGTTTGTTGCGGCCGCACCACGTCTCTGTGATCGCGTGACAGTTTGGGCACAGGTAGCGAAGATTCTCCCGGCGGTTGTCGTGCCAGTCTCCGTTGATGTGGTCGATCTGGAGAGTCATTGTTGTTCCGAGCCACTCTCCCGAGTTACCGCATCCTGTGCACTGGTAGGGCATGCCAATCTCCTCCAAGGCCCGTTGCAACCGGGCACGGTTTACCCGAGGAGCGTCTGCGGGGTGCACCCGCAGTACCTCCCCGGCGATCCGTTTCGGTGTCTTCAGTCGGACCTCACGTCGGGTACGTCGCTTGAAGTGGGAGGTCTCCAGCCCGAGGCGCACCACATGCCGATGTACTCGACGGTGGTTCGCGTCGTTGACCGGTAGGTTCAATGAGCGCATGACTTCGGCGTAGCTTGTGCTGCTCGAAACGGCGGCACGGAGTGGTGCTTCGGCGATGAGAACCTGCGCGTGGGAGAAGTGCGAGACGTCGACGTCCAGTTCGGTGAGCATCCGGCGCAGTGCGGCACGCGATGCGCTGTCGTCGCCGAGGCCCAGCGAGCGCGCCAGGGCACGGATGCCGGTGGCGGTGGCCGCTGCGTGCCTCACCTCCTCAGGCGCGAACGGAAGGTCGATCCGGGGGCGGTTCAGCGCGGGCAGGTGACTGATGTCGATTCCGGCGGCTGCGATACGGCGCCGGATATGGGAGAGCGTCCCCGTTGCGGGTGTCGCACCGAGCTTGGTGACGACCTCGCGCAGCGTGCTCGAACCGGCGACAGCCTCGGCGATCGCTGTGTCGGTGTACTTCCGCCACGGGCTCTGCTGCCTGAAGTGACCTGTGTCGATGCCGTATTCGGCCACCAGTCTCTGGAGCGTACGGCGTCTGCCTCCACTGACCTCCATCCCCAGTTCGCGCATGAGCTGCGCCCATGTCGAGGAGCGGGCGACAGCGTCGGCGAGTGATTCGCGGGTGTACTCGGTGGCCACGGCCCCTCCCCTGTGGACCGTCCGCGCAGTGGTCGTTCGGTCTTCTGTCGCGGACTCGTACTGGTCAACGAACGGCGTGCGGGGTGGTTACGCCGGGTGGGGGAGGGGCCGGGAGCGGGGGCTCAGAGGGAGAGGTCCCGGATGAGCTTGGCGACGTGGCCGGTGGCCCTGACGTTGTACAGCGCCCGCTCGACCTTCCCCTCCTCGTCGACGACCACCGTGGAGCGGATGACGCCGGTGACGGTCCTGCCGTACATCTTCTTCTCGCCGAAGGCGCCGTAGGCCTCCAGTACCTTCTTCTCCGGGTCGCCGACGAGGGTGACCTTGAGGTTCTCCTTCTCACGGAACTTCGCGAGCTTCTCCGGCTTGTCGGGGGAGACGCCGATCACGCCGTAGCCCGCGCCGGCGAGGAGGTCGAGGCTGTCGGTGAAGTCGCAGGCCTGCTTGGTGCAGCCGGGGGTGAGGGCGGCGGGGTAGAAGTAGACGATCACCTTGCGTCCGGCGCGGTCGGAGAGCGAGACGGGGTTGCCGTCGGCGTCGGGCAGGGTGAAGGCCGGGGCGGTGTCGCCGGGTTGCAGTCGCTCGCTCATCGGTACTCCTCGGGCGGGGCTCGCGGTCCCGTGGTCGGGGCCGTCGTCGGGGGCCGTTATCGGTTCGAAAGCCTAGCCACGGGGTGTGACGGGGGTGGCGCGGGGCATCGGAGGTGAGGGAACTGCCAGACTGTCCGGTGGCCGGGTTCCCGGTGCACGGCGGCCCGGGTGGGGCGGATGAGACGGATGAGACGACGGAGGCAGTGCGGTGTCGGAAGCCAGGACCCCAGCGGAGATCGAGGCGGAGATCGTCCGCAGGCGGCAGGAGCTCGCCGAGACGCTGGACGAGCTGGCGGTGCGGGTGCACCCGAAGACGATCGCCGACGGTGTGAAGGCGCGGGCGGCGTCGGCCGTGGACCGCACCGCGGGCCGGGCGTATGTCGCGGTGAACCACGCGCTGTCGGATGTGCGGGACCGGTTCACGGACGAGGAGGGCCGCCCCCGGGCGGCGCGGATCGTGCCGGTGGCGCTGGTGGTGGCGGGGGCGGCCGGGCTGCTGGTGGTGTCGTCCCGGCGTCGTCGCCGTCGCTGAGCGGGGCGGAGGCGGGCTGGGATACGGTTCTGCCGTGAGTTCCAAGACGTCCCACCACGACAAGCTGCCCATCCGGATGCTGCACGACCGGGTGCTGGTGCGTACCGACATTCCCGAGGGCGAGCGCCGGTCCTCCGGTGGCATCGTCATTCCCGCGACGGCGGCGGTCGGCCGCAGGCTGAACTGGGCCGAGGTGGTCGCCGTCGGGCAGAACGTGCGCACGGTGGAGCCCGGCGACCGCGTGCTGTTCGACCCGGCCGACCGGGCCGAGGTGGAGGTGCGCGGGGTCGCGTACGTGCTGATGCGCGAGCGTGATCTGCACGCGGTGGCGGCCGAGCGGCTGCAGGGGGCGGAGGACTCCACCGGGCTGTATCTGTAGAGCAGGATCCGTGGAGCCGCGCCCGGGGGAGGGCGGCGGCCGTACGGGCGGGCCCCGCGGATGTGCCGCGGGGCCCTTCGTGCTGTCCGCTCCGGCCGTTCGGTCTCAGGGCCGGGGTGCGGCGGAGGTTTCGGGGGAGCCCTCGGGGGAGGCCTCGGGGGCCGGGGAGGGGGCCTGGCCGGGGTTCTTGCCGTCCGCCGCTTCGCCGGAGGGGTTGGCGGGTTTCCCCGGCTGTTTCTCGTCGTTCCCGGCCTTCTTTCCGCGGTCCTTCTCGGCCTTTCCGGCCTTCTCCGGGGCGCGTTCGCCGTTTGCGCCGTCGTCCCCGTCGTCCCCGCCGCCTCCGGTGTTCTCGGCGTCCTCCCGGCCGGGGCCGGTGGCGGAGGCGTCCGGGGCCTCCTCGGAGCCGTCGACCGGGGTGGGCTCCTCCTCGGGGGCGTCGGGACCACCGGACGGGTCGGTGCTGCCGGAGGGGCTGGGGGACGCCTTGGGGAGGCGGTTCTTGCCGGGCTTGAGTTCGAAGTCCTTGACGGGGGTGCCGCGCAGTGCCTCGGTGGTGTAGGCGGTCCAGATGAGGGTGGGGAAGTCGGATCCGTTGAGGCGGGGCATTCCGGCGGCGCCGTACAGCGACTTGTGGCCGCCGGTTTCGGGGTCCTGGCCCATGAGGGCGACGACGGTGGCCAGGTCGGGGGTGTAGCCGGCGAACCAGGCGGCCTCGTTCTCCTCCGCCGTGCCGGTCTTGCCGGCGGCGGGGCGGCCCAGGGCCTTGGCGCGGCTGCCCGTGCCGGTCTTGACGACCTCGCGCAGTACCGCGGTGGTGGAGTCGGCGGCCTGGCGGGAGACGGCCCGCTCGGTTTCCGGCTCGGGGACGGGGATGCTCTCGCCGTCGCGGGTGATCTTCTTGACGAGGGTGTGGTCGACGCGTTCGCCGTGGTTGGCGAGGGTCGCGTAGGCCTGGGCCATGTCGAGGGTGCTGGGGGTGGCGGTGCCCAGGGAGATGGAGGCGTTGGACTCGGCCATGTTGGGGGTGTCGGGGGAGAGGCCGAGGGCGACGGCGGTCTTCTTGACCCTCTCGGGGCCGACGTCGGCGCCCATCTGGGCGAAGACGGCGTTGACCGACTTGTTCATGGCGGTGGTGACGGGGATCGAGCCGTAGCTGACGTTGTCCTGGTTGTGCGGGGCCCACTTGGTGGGGCCGCCGGCGCCGATGACCGTGCGTCCGCTGGCGCCGTCGTAGGTGGTGTTGGGCCCGATGGGTTTCCCGCCGCGGGTCTTGGCGCGGTGGTGGACGGCGGAGGCGTAGACGATGGGCTTGAAGGTGGAGCCGGCCTGGTAGTCGCGGCGGGTGGCGTTGTTGACGTACTGCTGGATGTAGTCGATGCCGCCGTACATCGCGACGACCTCGCCGGTGCGGGGTTCGATGGAGGAGGCGCCCGCACGGACGTAGGAGTCCTCTTCGCGTTCGTCGCCGAGTTTGGACAGGAGTTCCTTCTCGACGGCCTTGACCAGGGCGTCCTGTTTGGCGCGGTCGATGGTGGTGGTGATCCGCAGGCCGCCCCTGGCCAGTTCCTGCTCGTCGAGGATGCCGTTCTCGGTGAGGTGGGTGTTGACGGCTTCGACGAGGTAGCCGCGCTGGCCGGCCAGGGCCGAGGGGCGCTTGGGGTCGCGGGGCTCGGGGAAGGCCATGGCGTCGCGTTCGCGGGGTTCGAGCCAGCCTTCCTTGACCATGCCGTTGAGGACGTACTTCCAGCGGGCGACGGCGCGTTTCCTGTTCTCGGGGTGGGCGGCGACGTCGTAGAGGTTGGGGGAGTTGAGGAGGGCCGCGAGGTAGGCGCCTTCGGCGGTGGTGAGGTCGGAGGCGTGCTTGTCGTAGTAGGCCTGGGCGGCGGCCTGGATGCCGTAGGAGTTGCGGCCGAAGTAGCTGGTGTTGAGGTAGCCGGTCAGGATCTCGTCCTTGCTCACCCGGTTGTCGAGTTTGAGGGCGATGAAGAGTTCCTTGCCCTTGCGGGTGAGGGTCTGCTCCTGGTCGAGGTAGTAGTTCTTGACGTACTGCTGGGTGATGGTGGATCCGGACTGCTTGCCCTCGCCCTGGAGCATGTTCCAGCCCGCGCGGATCATGGCGGTGACGTCGATGGCCGGCTGGTGGTAGAAGTCCCGGTCCTCGGCGGCGAGTACGGCGTGCCGGGTGGGTTCGGGGATGTCGTCGAGCCGGACGTTCTGGCGGTTGACGTCGCCGTCGCGGGCGAACTGGGTGCCGTCGGAGTAGAGGTAGACGTTGTTCTGGGCGGTCGCCGCGGAGTTGGGGTCGGGGATGTCCACGAGCAGGTAGCCGGTGATCAGCCCGCCCGTCGCCACCACGGTGACCAGGACGCCGGCGCCCAGGATCCTCCGCTTGACGGGTGACCGGCGCGGGCCGGCGGCCGGCTGCTGCTTCCCGCTGCTGTTCGGCTCCTCGGGTTCCTCGCTCATGACCGCGGTCTCCTTGTCGGTATGGCTTACCCATTCCGTTTTATGGCGGAATGACCCGTAGGACACTCTGGCACCGTCCACTCCGGTGAGCGAGGGCAGGTGGCACCCGCGGTGGGGTGCGTGGTGCCGGTGGACGTGTACGCGTGTGCCCGGTGAGGCCGGGCCGCCGGGCTTCGGGGGAGTGTGGTGATCGGGCTGTCACGCTCCGCCATCACCCGTGAGGGTGCCGGGCGGCCGCCGGGTGGAGGCTGTGAGGCGGGCCTGCCCGGCCCGGGGTTCAGGGCCGGGTCAGAGCCTGGCCGGTGAGGCGCCCATGAGGAGGTCCAGGTCCAGGGCTCCGGCCATCGCGCGGAAACCGCTGTCGCTGGGGTGGAGATGGTCGCCCGAGTCGTAGACGGGGAGGAGCCGCTGCGGGGCGGCCGGGTCGCGCAGGGCCGCGTCGAAGTCGACGACGGCGTCGAAGACGCCGCCGCGGCGGATCTGCTCGTTGACCTGCTGCCGTACGGCCTCCAGGCGCGCGTTGTGCTTGCGGTGCCCGCCGAACGGCGTCAGGGTCGCCCCGATCACCCGCAGTCCGCGCCGGTGGGCGTGCTGGGTGATTCGTTCCAGGCCGTCCACGATCCTGCGGGGGTCGGTCTGCTGGGGCGTCTTGAGGATGTCGTTGATGCCGAGCTGGACGACCAGGACCTCGGCGCCGGTGCGGGAGAGCACGTCCCGCTCCAGCCGGTTCAGGGCGCTGGGCCCGTTCTTGAGGTCGGTCGGGGAGGCGTCGAGGAGGATCCGGTTTCCGCTGATGCCCTGGTTGAGGACGCTGTAGCGGGGGGCGCCGCGCTCGGTGCGCAGCCGGTCGGCGAGGAAGTCGGTCCAGCGGCGGTTGGCGCCGAGGCTGGAGGTGACGCCGTCGGTGATGGAGTCGCCGAGGGCCACGACGGCGGCCTCGGTCTCGTTCGTCCACACGTCCACGGCCGTCACGTGCCGCCAGTAGGCGGTCTGCTCGGTGTAGGGGGTGCCGGTGGTGTCGTCGGCCCGGTCGCCTCGGGCCAGATAGCTGGTCTGGCGTGCGTGGGGGTGGTGGGTGACGGCGCCGGAGCCGGTGGGCGAGTAGAGGGTGACGAGCAGGTCGGCGGCGGCGGGCACGTTCAGCCGTACCGCGTCGCTGGTGACGGCGGAGCCGACCGGGACGGTCACCTCGCTTCGGTCGCCGAAGGTCAGCCTGCGCATGCTGCCGGGCGAGGCGGCGGGGCTGCTGGGCTCGGCGGCCAGGGCGAGGGTGGCGTGGGTGATGGTCAGCGGGCGGGTGCCGAAGAGGTTGGAGAAGCGGACACGGGCGGCGCTGCCGCCGACGGAGGTGTGCACCACGTTCCGCAGGGAGGCGTCCGGGTGGCCGTCCGGGGCGTTCGGCTCGGCGGAGGCGGGTGAGGCGGACCAGGTGCCCACCCAGGCCCCGGAGGAGGCCGGTGCGGCGTTCTCCCCGCCTCGTGGGGCGGCGGTGTCCGGGGCCGCGCCTTTGACGCCGGCGCCGACGAACACGGCTCCGGAGACCAGGACCACGACGGCCGCGAGCCCTGCCAGCAGGGCGTATCCCATGTTCTTGCTCACGGGCGGCAGCCTCGCTCGTACACGGAAGAGTCCCCCCTCGGGCGGTGCGGGCCCAGGTGTGCGAAGTGATCGGCGGTTTCCCCATGATCCCATGGCGGCAGGCGTGTTCCCGCCGGGTGGCCCCGCCTGTTACGCGATCGATGAAAGGGCGTGAGGCGGCCGGGCCCCGCGGGCCGCCGCGTTCGCGGTGCGGGACGCGGGCGGCGCGTCCGGCGTCCGGTGCCGTCGGGACGGCGGCCGCTTGCGACAATTGCGGCCGGGACGGCGCAGACGGGTGGAGACGATGGATCGGACGACGACGGACGGGAAGAGCGCCCGGGGCTCCGGGGCGGCCGGGGCGGCGTTCGACCCGGTGGCCTTCACGGCGGCCGACGAGGAGAAGCGCCGCGGGGTGCGCCGGATGAAGGCCATCGCGACCGGTGCGCTGCTGCTGGCGGCGCTGGTGTTCGCGCTGGCCACCTGGGCGCAGCGGGCGGGGGCGGGAGCCTGGGCCGGCTATGTGGCGGCCGCCGCCGAGGCGGGCATGGTGGGTGCGCTGGCCGACTGGTTCGCGGTGACCGCGCTGTTCAAGCGGCCGATGGGGCTGCCGATCCCGCACACCGCGATCATCCCGAACAAGAAGGACCAACTGGGGCGCAGTCTGGGCGACTTCGTCGGCGAGAACTTCCTGTCCGATCAGGTGGTGCGGCGGAAGCTGCGCTCGGTGGACATCGGCGGCCGGCTGGGCGCCTGGCTGGCCAGGCCGGCCAACGCCGACCGGGTGACGGCCGAGCTGTCCACCGCGCTGCGCGGGGCGCTGGCCGTGCTGCGGGACAACGATGTGCAGGCGGTGGTGGGTGAGGCGATCACCCGGCGCGCCCATGCGCAGGAGATCGCGCCGGGGCTGGGCCGGATGCTGTCGCGGATCGTCGCCGACGGCGGCCACGCCCGGGTCGTGGACCTGGTGGTCTCACGGGCTCACGACTGGCTGGTGTGGCACAGCGACTCGGTGATGGACGCGGTGGCGGGCGGGGCGCCGGGGTGGACGCCGCGCTTCGTGGACCGCAAGGTCGGCGAGCGCGTCTACCGGGAGCTGCTGCGCTTCGTCTCGGAGATGCGGGACATGCCCGACCACCCGGCGCGCGAGGCGCTGGACCGCTTCCTGCGGGACTTCGCCGCCGACCTGCAGTCCGACGAGGAGACCCGGGCGCGGGTGGAGCGGCTGAAGTCGGAGATCCTGGACCGCGACGAGGTGCAGGAGCTGATCTCCTCGGCCTGGTCGGCGGTGCGGGCCATGGTGGTGGCGGCGGCCGAGGACGAGCGCAGCCAGCTGAGGCTGCGGGCACGCGCCTCGCTGCTGTCGTTGGGCGCGAAGCTGTCGGGGGACGGCGGGCTGCGGGGCAAGGTCGACGGCTGGATCGAGGGGGCGGCGGTGCATGTCGTCACCACCTACCAGAGCGAGATCACGTCCCTGATCACTGAGACGGTCGAGAGCTGGGACGCCGAGCACACCTCCCGCAAGATCGAGGCGCACATCGGCCGCGACCTGCAGTTCATCCGTATCAACGGCACGGTGGTGGGCGCGCTGGCGGGTCTGGCGATCCACACCGTCGCCCACGCGCTGGGCGGCTGAGGCCGCGCCCGCCGCCGCGCCGTGCCCCGCGTCCCGTCAGCGGCCGATCTTGTCCAGCTCGGCGAGGTCCTCGCCGGAGAGCGGGAGTCCCGCGCCGGCGACGTTCTCGCGCAGGTGCGCCACCGACGAGGTACCGGGGATGAGCAGGATGTTCGGCGACCGCCGCAGCAGCCAGGCCAGGGCGACCGACATCGGTGTCGCGTCCAGCCGGGCGGCCACGGCGGAAAGCGCCGTGGACTGCAGCGGGGTGAAGCCGCCGAGGGGGAAGAAGGGCACGTAGGCGATGCCCTGCTCGGCGAGTTCGTCGATCAGCCCGTCGTCGTGGCGGTGGGCGAGGTTGTACATGTTCTGCACGCACACGATCGGTGCGATCGAGCGTGCCTCGGCGACCTGTTCCGCCGTCGCGTTGCTCACGCCGAGGTGCCGGATCAGGCCCTGCCGCTGGAGGTCGACGAGCGCCTCGAACGCCTCCGCGAGCGAGCCGGGCACGGGGCCCTGAGCGTCGCCGAGCCGGAGATCGACCACGTCGAGCGCGTCGATGCCGAGGTCCTCGAGGTTCTCGTGGACGGCGCGGCGCAGGTCCTCGGGCCGCCGGGCGGGGGGCCAGCCTCCCTCCTCGTCCCGGGTCGCGCCGACCTTGGTCACGATGTGCAGCGATTCGGGATAGGGGTGCAGCGCTTCACGGATCAGCCGGTTGGTGACACGCGGCCCGTACGCGCCGGCGGTGTCGATATGGGTGATCCCGAGGCGGGCGGCCTCGCGCAGGACGGCGAGCGCGCCGTCGCGGTCGGCGGGCGGGCCCATGACCTTGGGGCCGGCGAGCTGCATGGCGCCGTAGCCGAAGCGGGTGACGGTCAGATCGCCCAGGGCCCAGGTGCCGCCGGGCGGTGGCGTGGAGGGTGTGCTCGGTGTGCTCATGCCGTTGATGCTCGCTCGTGGCCGAGCGGCGCATCCAATACCGATACGGTGCTCTGTGATACCTGGTGGGTATCACCCGGTTACGCTGTGGTCATGGAAACCCAGGACATCCAGGAGGCCCAGGAGACCCAGGAGACCCAGGACATCCTGGAGATCCGTGAGCTGCGGTACTTCACGGCCGTCGCGGAGGAACTGCACTTCGGCCGTGCCGCCGAGCGACTCGGCATGGCCCAGCCGCCGCTGTCCCGGGCGATCCAGCGGCTCGAGCGGCGTCTCGGCGTCTGCTTGCTGAGGCGCAACCGCCGCGGCGTCTGTCTGACCGGTGCCGGGGAGATACTGCTGCAAGAGGGCCGCGCGGCCCTCGACGCGGCCGCCGCCGCCGCTCGCCGCACCCGCCGCGCCGGCGGCGCCGACGGTCGGGGCGGCCCCCGCAACCGCCTGGTGCTGGCGGTGAAGGCCGGCGCGTCCCACGAGCTGCTGCACAGACTCCTGGACGCCTATGCGGCCGAGCCCGGTGCCGCCGAGGTCGAGGTGCTGCCGAGCGGCACGTGTGAGCAGGAGGGGATGCTGCGCGACGGCCGCGCCGACGTGGCGCTCATGCACGCGCCGTTCAACTCCCTCGCCGGGTTCGACAGCGAGGAACTGACGACCGAGGGGCAGATCGCCGTCCTGCCCGCCGGGCACCCCCTCGCCGCGCGCAGGACGCTGTCCCTGGCCGAGGTCGGCGACATCCCCGGTCTCCCGCTTGCCCGCTGGGCCCGCCACGGCAGGTTCCCGCCCGGTCCGGGCCCCGAGATCCACGACCAGACGCAGCTGGCCCAGCTGATCGCCCTCGGACGCACCGTGGCCGTCTTCCCCGAATCAGCCCGTGCCTGGCTGTGGGCCGAGCACGCCGCCGTCCCCCTGACCGACGCGCCCTCCGTCGTCACCCACATCGCCTGGCCCGCGCACAGCCGCTCCCTCGCCCTCGCCGGGCTGGTCCGCACGGCCACCCGGCTGTGAACCGCCCCCGCCTCCCGCCGGCCGGTCCGTCAGCCGAGCCGTACGGTGCGGCCCTCGGCCGCGGAGGTGCGGGCCGCCTCCAGTACCCGCAGCGTCTCGGCCGCCTCCCGTGCGGCGACCGGGGGCTCGCCCCCCTCGCGCAGGGCGGCGGCGACGGCGGCGTAGTAGGCGGGGTAGTCGCCGGAGCGGGACGGCACGGGCCGTACGTCGTCCGCCGCGCCCAGGGTGCCCCAGGCGGACTCCGCCTCCGCGCCCCAGGGCTCGCCGGGGGTGGGGCGGGCGCCGGCGCGCAGGGCGTCCTCCTGGGGGTCGAGGCCGTACTTGACGTAGGCGGCCCGGCTGCCCAGTACCCGGAAGCGGGGGCCGAGGGCGGCGGCGGTGGAGCTGACCCACAGGTGGGAGCGGGTGCCCGAGGCGTGGTGGAGGGCGATGAAGGTGTCGTCGTCGGCCTCGGCGCCGGGGCGGCGCGCGTCGGACTCGGCGTGGACGGAGACCGCGGGGCCGAAGAGGGTGAGCGCCTGGTCCACCACATGGCTGCCCAGGTCGTACAGCAGTCCGCCGAGTTCGGCGGGGTCGCCGGACTCGCGCCAGCCGCCCTTGAGGTTCGGGCGCCACCGCTCGAAGCGGGACTCGAAGCGCCACACCTCGCCCAGCGCGCCCTCGGCCAGCAGGTCGCGCAGGGTGAGGAAGTCGCCGTCCCAGCGGCGGTTGTTGAACACCGACAGCAGCAGTCCGCGGCGCTCGGCCAGGCCGGCCAGTTCCTCGGCCTCGGCGGCGCCGGCCGCCAGCGGCTTGTCGACGACGACGGCCAGTCCGGCCTCCAGCGCCCGGGTGGCCAGCTCGACGTGGGTGCGGTTGGGGGAGGCGACGACGACGAGGTCGAGTTCACCGGCGCGTGCGAACAGCTCGCCGGCACTGGCGGCGGTGCGCAGTTCCTCGCCGTGCTCGGCACGGGCCTGCCGCCGCCGCTCGGGGGAGGAGGTGACGACGGTGTCCAGTACGAGGCCGTCGGTGGCGGCGATCAGCGGCGCATGGAAGACGGAGCCGGCCAGGCCGTAACCGATCAGTCCGACGCGCAGGGGGTTGGGGACCGGGGCGGCGGGGGAGGCGGCGTTCATGGCGCCCACTTTGGCAACAGCGTTTCCGAAGTGCAAGCGGGCGCGAGAATGGACCCGTGACCCCTGCCTCCCCCGGTTCCGTCCCCGCCGTTTCCCCCGGCCCCGGCCCCGGCCTCGCCGCCTCCCCGGCGGCCGCGGACCCGCCGGCCCTGCGCGGCCACAACGCCGCACTCGTTCTGGATCTGCTGCGCGCGGCGGGCGAGGCGGGCGCGAGTAGGCCCGAACTGGCCGAGGCCGCGGGGCTGACCCCGCAGGCCGTCAGCAAGATCACCGCCCGGCTGCGGGAGGCGGGACTGGTGGCGCGGGCGGGGCGCCGCCCCTCCACCGGAGGCAAGCCGCGCACCCTGTGGCGCCTGGTGCGCGACGCGCGCCACGCGGTGGGTCTGCACCTGGACCGTGACGAGGTCACCGCCGTCCTGGTGGATCTGCAGGGCGGCGTGATCGCGGCGCACCGGGCCCCCTTCGACCTGGGCGCGCCCCGCGATGCGGTGCTGGACGCGGCGGCCGGCGCGGTGCGCGCCCTGCCGGACGGTCCCGGACTGCCGGACGGCCCCGGACGCGGCGGCCGTCCGCTGGGCGTCGGGGTGGCGTGTCCGGGCCCGCTGGACCACCGCACGGGAGTGCTGCGGCGGGTGACCGGCCTCCCCCACTGGGACGGCCACCCGCTGCGGGAGGCGCTGTCCCGGCGGCTGGGGCTGCCCGTCGTGCTGGACAAGGACACCAACGCGGCGGCCCTCGGTCTCGCCCTGTGCGGCGGACAGGGGGCCGGGGGCGCCTCGTTCGCGTATCTGCACCTGGGCACCGGGCTGGGCGCCGGGCTCGTGCTGGGCGGGGCGCTGTACCGGGGCACGCGCACCGGGGCCGGCGAGTTCGGCCACCAGGTGGTGCTGCTCGACGGCCCGGAGTGCGGGTGCGGCGACCGCGGCTGCCTGGAGGCGCTGTGCCTGGCGGCCGTCGCCCGGGGCGACACCGCGGAGGCCGCCCGCGTGCTGGGCACCGGGGCGGCGGGGCTGGCCGGGCTGCTGGACGTCGACCGCGTGGTGCTCGGCGGCCGGACCGTACTGGCCGACCCGGAGCCGTACCGCGCGGGGGTGGAGCGGGTGCTGGCGGCCCGGGCCGCGCGCACCGACGGCCGGGCCGTACCGGTGTCCGTCGCCCCCGGCGGCGCGCGTCTGGTCGCCCGCGGCGCGGCGCATCTGGTCCTCGCGCCGCTCTTCGGACGGTTCGAACCGGGAACGAGACCGCAAGGCGCCGTCCGGGACCGGCCGGGCGGCCCCGGCCCCGGTCCCGGCCCCGGCCCCGGCCCCGGAAAGACGGGGTCGGGTTCGGCGGGCAGTGGCTAGTCTGAGGGCGTCGGCGCAGCACAGCGTGGTGCCGCCGCCACGCCCCGATGTGCGTTGTGACAGGCAGGAGTGACCAATGGCGGAGCGCAAGCCGATCGAGTCATGGCTGACCGACATGGACGGAGTCCTCGTCCACGAGGGAGTGCCGATCCCGGGGGCCGACGACTTCCTCAAGCGGCTGAGGGAGTCGGGCAAGCCGTTCCTGGTGCTGACCAACAACTCGATATACACGCCCCGTGACCTGCACGCCCGCCTGAAGCGGATGGGCCTGGACGTCCCGGTGGAGAACATCTGGACCTCCGCCCTGGCCACCGCCAAGTTCCTGGAGGAACAGCGCCCGGAGGGCACCGCGTACGTCATCGGCGAGGCCGGGCTGACCACCGCGCTGCACGACATCGGCTACATCCTCACCGACACCGACCCCGACTACGTGGTGCTCGGCGAGACGCGCACCTACAGTTTCGAGGCGCTCACCAAGGCGATCCGGCTGATCAACGACGGTGCGCGGTTCATCGCCACCAATCCCGACGAGACCGGACCGTCCGCCGAGGGCGCGCTGCCGGCCACCGGGTCGGTCGCGGCGCTGATCACCAAGGCGACCGGGCGCGAGCCCTACTTCGTCGGCAAGCCCAACCCGCTGATGATGCGGGCCGGGCTCAACGTCATCGGAGCCCACTCCGAGTCCAGCGCGATGATCGGCGACCGGATGGACACCGATGTGCTGGCCGGACTGGAGGCCGGGATGGAGACCTTCCTCGTCCTCACCGGGCTGACGCGGCCGGCCGACGTGGACCGCTTCCCCTTCCGGCCCTCGACGGTCGCCGACTCGATCGCGGACCTCGTCGAACGGATCTGATCAGCCCCGCCCCCGCCCGCCCCCGTCCCGCCCGCCTCCGGGCGCGCTCGAACGGAGCAGCGCGGGGCGGCGCCGGGATGCGGGCGGGGCGGGGGCGGCGGATCTTCGGGAGTACCGACCCGGAGGTTCGACATGGGCATCTTCCGCACCGTACGACCCGCTCCGAGCGTCCTCGCCGCGGCGCTCGCCGTCTGCGCCGCGGCGGCCCCTCCCGCCGGTCTCGCCGCTCTCACGGCCCTCGCCGCCCCCGCGGCGGCCGCCGAGAGCCCCGGCCCCGGCGTCTCCCACCCCCCCGGCCCCGGCGTCTCCCACCCCCCCGGCCCTGAGACCCCCGGTACGGGGCGGTCCGGCTCGCCGGAGGTGACGGTACGGGTGACCCCCGCCAAGGTCCGCCCCGGCACCGAGATCGAACTGTGGGCCGTGTCCTGCGGGGGCACCGTCGCCACCGCCCGCTCCGAGGCGTTCGTCGCCGACGCGCTGCTGTCCCCCGGCGCCGACCGCGGCGGGCTGCGCGGTGAGGCGGTCATCCGCTCGGACGCCGAGCCCAGGGAGTACCGGATCACGGTGGAGTGCATGGGCGTGAAGGTCGCCGGCCGGGTGATCGTGCACCACTCCGGGTCCGGCCCGGCCTCCGAGAGTCCTTCGCACCACGCCACCGACCCGGCCGTGAGCCCGGTCGCCCCCGTGCCGGCCGGTGGCGGCGGCACCGCGAAGGCGGCCGCTGACGAGGGCGGGGAAGCCGGACCGAGCGCCCTCCACACCGCCCTGGGCGCCGGACTGGCGGGCACCGCCACCCTGATCGTCCTTGGGCGGGCCGCGGCGCTGCGCCGCCGGTCCCGCTCCGAATCCGACCGCTGAGCCGGCCGGCGGCGACGGCCGTGTACGACGACGTCCCGGGCGGGGAGCCGCGCACGGGCTGCGCCTCCCGGCTGGCGGTGGTAGCGGTGTGGGCGGTGCTGCTGCTCGGGCTGTGGCTGTGGGGGAGGGAGCTGACCGACCCCGCCGCCCGGCCGCCGGAGCAGGCGCGGGCGGGAGCCCCGGCGTCCGACCGGGCGCCGGGCGGCGAGTTCGGCCACGCGCCGCTGCCCGGTGCCCAGCCCCGGCGTATCGACATCGACACCATCGGCGTCCACGCGCGGATCATCGAGCGGGGGCTCGACCGCGAGGGCGCCGTGGAACCCCCGCCGATGGACTTTGCCGACGCCGTCGGCTGGTTCGCCGACGGTCCGGCGCCCGGAGCGGAGGGGGTGGCGCTGCTGGTGGGCCATCTGGACACCGACACCGGCGGGGCGGTCTTCCAGCGCCTGCCCTCGGTACGCCCCGGGGACCGGATACGCGTCGCACGCGACGACGGCAGGACCGCGGAGTTCACCGTCGAGGACGTGGCGATCGCCGAGCGGGCCGACTTCGACCCGCATGAGGTCTACGGCGCCCGCCGCCCCGGACGTGCCGAGCTCCGCCTGATCACCTGCACCGGCGCCTTCGACCGGGCCAGCGGCTCCTACACGGCAAATCTGGTGGTCTCGGCGTATCTGACCGGCGTCCGCTCCGGGACCGGGGCGGACGCCGGCCGGGCCGGCGGCGCGGGCCGGGCGCGGTGAGCGGCCCCGCGCGGATCGAGCCGCGTGCGCAACCGCCGCCCGGCCCGGTCGTTGTGGTCACCGGGGTGAACCTCCGGCCGGAACCGGTTGCGTTCCCCACCCGCCCGGGATTGAAGAGAGGGGAGACGCGGTACTCGGAGGCCGAGATCCCCAGGACACGGAAGGCTGTCGCTGCGCCATGTATGACACAGCTGAACCGGAAGCCGACGCCCCGCCCGCCGTGCCGCGGGCCCTCGACGAGCTGCCGGTCTCACCGCCCCCGCTGCTGCGCCTCGCCGGGGACTGCGACGACGACGAGTGCGAGCCGCACATCTGCCGGGGCATCGACTGAGGAGCGACCGCGCGAGGACGCGCCGGGAAACACGTCCGGGCCCCACCGCGGAGGGCGGTGGGGCCCGGATCGAAGAGGTACGCCGCCAGGGACTCGAACCCCGGACCCGCTGATTAAGAGTCAGCTGCTCTAACCAACTGAGCTAGCGGCGCCCGCAGGGGCGGTGATCCGCACGGTGTGTGCCGATCGGTGCCGAACTGCGGGGACCAGCATACCCGACACCGCGCGGTGCTCCTTCCGGGGCGAGGGGGGATAGGTTTCCGGTCATGCGAACCGGTGAGCTGATGGGCCGGGCCCGGCGGCTGACGGCCCGCGCGCGGGGCGGGCGGGCCGTGCTCGGCCTGGCGGGGCCGCCCGGCGCGGGCAAGTCCACCCTGGCCGAGGCCCTGGTGGCGGGGCTGTGCGAGCGGTACGGGGCGGACGCGGCGGCGTACGTCCCGCTGGACGGCTTCCACCTGTCCAACGCCCAGCTCGACCGGCTGGGCCTGGCCGCCCGCAAGGGCTCGCCCCCCACCTTCGACGTCCACGGGTACGCCGCCCTGCTGCGGCGCCTGGCCCTCGAACCGGACCACGACGTCTACGTGCCCGACTTCGACCGGACGCTGGACGAGCCGGTGGCGGCCCGCCATGTGGTGCGCCCCGGGGTCCGGCTGGTGGTGACGGAGGGGAACTACCTGGCCTGTGACCTGCCCGGCTGGCCGGACGCGCGCGGGTCGATCGACGAGCTGTGGTACGTGGAGGCATCTCCGGAGGAGCGCCGCCGCAGGCTGGTGGAGCGCCAACTGGCCGGGGGCCGCACCGCCGGGGAGGCCCGGGAGTGGGTCCGGTCCAACGACATGCCCAACGCGGAGATCGTGGAGGCGTCGAGGACGTCGGCGTGTGTGAAGCTGTCGTTCCACTGGTCGGGACACTGACGGGACACCAATGCGGAGAGGGGCCCCTCGCGCGGTGCGAGGGGCCCCTCTCCTGCTGTACGCCGCCAGGGACTCGAACCCCGGACCCGCTGATTAAGAGTCAGCTGCTCTAACCAACTGAGCTAGCGGCGCCTGCGGGCAGCGACTCCGGTGATCTCGTGGCGACCTGGCGGAGCGCGCTGTCGGGAACCATACTACCCGCTCCCCGCGGTGTTCCCGACCACGCGCCCCGACCACGCGCCCGGCGCGCTCGGCAGGACGGCTCATCACAGGGACAGCGGGAGCAGCACCCCGGCGGCCTGCTCGCTCAGCGCCTCGGCGGCCCGCCGCAGCCGGTGGGTCTCCTCGGCCGGCAGGCACACCCCCAGGGAGCCGACGGCCGATCCCGCGGTCACCGGCACGGCCGCGCAGACCGAGCCGACCGCGTACTCCTGCAGGTCCAGGACCGGTACGGTCGGCGGCTGCCGTTCCAGGACGCTCAGCAGCACCCGCTCGTCGGTGATCGTGCGCGGGGTCAGCCGGACGGCCCGGTGCCGGGAGAGGTGGTCCCGGCGCGCGTCGTGGTCGAGCTGGCCGAGCAGGCACTTGCCGAGCGCGGTGGCGTGCCCGGCGAAGCGGAAGTCCGGCCGCTCGGGCGGCGCGGGGTGGCGCGGGCCGCCCGCGTATCCGACGATCTCCACCTCGCCGTCGCGGTAGCGGCCGAGGTAGACCGCCGCGCCGATGGAGTCGCGCAGCCGGGCCAGGGTCCGCCACAGCCGCTCGCGCAGCGCCCTCTCCCGGCCGCCGGCGCCCGCGCCGCCGAGCAGGCCCAGCGCCTGGCCCGCCACGTACGAGCCGTCGCCGAGGCGCTCGACGTACCCCTCGCGCAGCAGTGTCCGCAGCAGGCCGGCCAGACGCGCGGGCGGCAGCCCCGTCCGGGCTGCCAGCCGTACCTCGTCCACACCGTCGTGGCCGCCCGCGACC
Organism: Streptomyces mangrovi; assembly: GCF_900114215.1. GTDB lineage: Bacteria > Actinomycetota > Actinomycetes > Streptomycetales > Streptomycetaceae > Streptomyces > Streptomyces barkulensis. The sequence continues at coordinate 131,131 of NZ_FOSG01000008.1, forward strand.
GCCTCCAGGACGCGCAGGGCGTGCCGCACCGTGGGAGGGCGGACGGAGCCGGGCGCGGACCTCACCGGCTGCGCGGACGGGCGGCGCTCCGGGTTCGGGCGGCGCTCCGGAAGCGGTTCGGGGCAGGGGTCCCCGGGTGAGTGCAGCAGTGTCACGGTGCCCCCTCGGGCGGATGACCGCTCGCGGCGCGACACCCGCCCGAGGGTCACCGGGTCTTCGGGTGCGGGGCGGCCGGCGGCCGTACGCCGTCCCCGCACAGAACACTGGCCCCCCGCCCGCTCCCCGAAACATGTTCGAAGGCGGACGGGAGGGCCGGGCGCGGCGGCGCGCCCCCAAGGGTCCTCCTCAGAGGATCGCGCCCAGGAACTCCCTGGTGCGCTCGTGGTCGGGGTCGTTGAAGATCTTCTCCGGCGGACCGGACTCGATCACCTTGCCCTCGTTGAACATCAGCACGTCGTCGGAGATGTCCCGGGCGAAGTTCATCTCGTGGGTGACCACCAGCATGGTGATGTCGGTGGTGTGCGCGATGTCCCGCAGGACGTCCAGCACCCCGGCGACCAGCTCCGGGTCGAGGGCCGAGGTGACCTCGTCCAGCAGCAGCACCTTCGGGCTCATGGCCAGCGCGCGGGCGATGGCCACACGCTGCTGCTGGCCGCCGGAGAGCTGGGAGGGGTACTTGTCGATGTGCTCGGTCAGCCCCACCTTCTCCAGCAGCTCGCGAGCCTGCTGCTCGGCCTCGTCCTTGCCCATGCCCAGCACGTGGACGGGTGCCTCGGTGATGTTGCGCAGCACCTTCATGTTGGGGAAGAGGTTGAACTGCTGGAAGACCATGCCGATCTTCTTGCGCACCTCGCGGGTGTGCTTCTCGCCCGCGGGGACGAGCCTGCCGCCCTTCTCCTCGTGGGTGAGGTGGTCGCCGTCGACCGTGATGACGCCCTCGTCGGGCCTGAGCAGGGTCATCAGCAGCCGCAGGATCGTGGTCTTGCCCGATCCGGAGGGGCCGATGAGGGTGACGTGCTTCCCGGCGGAGACGCTGAACTCCAGCTGGTCCAGGACGACGTGGTCGCCGAAGCGCTTGGTCACCTTGTCGAAGCGGATCAGTTCGCGGCCGTCCGCGGCGGTACTCGTGGTGGCGTTCTCACGCGGGGTGTCAGCGGACAAGACGACGCTCCAGGGCTCGGATGAGGAGGGAAGCCGGGTAGGCGATGACGATGAAGGCGATGCCGACGACGGTGATCGGCTCCAGGAACCGGAAGGTCTCGGAGCCGTAGGCGCGTGCCTCGCCGAGCATCTCGAAGGCGCCGATGATCGCGATCAGCGGCGAGTCCTTCAGCATGGCGATGACGTAGTTGCCCAGCGCGGGCACCACGCGGCGGATGGCCTGCGGCAGGATCACGGCCGTCCAGGTGCGCACCGGCGGCAGGCTGAGCGCGGTCGCCGCCTCCCACTGCCCCTTGGGCACACCGTCGATGCCGGCCCGGTAGACCTCGGCGGTGTAGGTCGAGTAGTGCAGGCCGAGGCCGATCACACCCGTCATCAGCGGGGACATGGCCGGCCCCCACTCGGGCACCACGTAGAAGAGGAAGAACAGCTGCACCAGCAGCGGGGTGTTGCGGATGAACTCGGTGACCGCGGTCACCGGCATGCGGACCCACGCCTTGGAGGAGCGCTGCGCGATGGCCCACACCAGACCGAGGGTGAAGGCCAGCAGGGACCCCAGCACCAGCGCCTGGAGGGTGACGAGCACCCCGTCCCAGAAGCGCGGCATGAAGTCGTCGACGACGTCCCAGTTCCAGTTCACTGATTACCCCCCGGGGTGCCCGCTCCGGCCGTCCCGGTGACGGGGTCGGCGGTCTTCGTCCGGCGGCGCAGACCGCCCAGCAGTCCGCCGCCCGGCGGCGGCGCCTGCCCGATCCCGGCCTTGGCCTTCCGCTCCACCAGCCGCATGCCGCGGGTGATGAGGAAGGCGAGGACGAAGTACATCACCAGCAGGAGCGTGTAGATCGGCGCGCTCTCGTTGGTGGTGAAGCGGATCAGGTTCGCCGCGAAGGTCATGTCGGCCACGCTGATGACCGAGACCAGCGCGGTGCCCTTCAGCAGCTCGATGGCGAGGTTGTTGAAGGGCGGGACCATCTCCGGCCACGCCTGGGGCAGTTCGATGCGCCGCAGCCGCTGCATACGGGTGAAGCTCAGCGCGATCCCCGCCTCGCGCTGGGCGGGGGAGACCGCGGCCAGCGCGCCGCGTACGACCTCCGAACCGTACGCGCCGTAGGTCAGGCCCAGCGCCAGAACACCCGCCCACATCGGGACGAGCTGCCAGCCGAAGGCGATCGGCAGCGCGAAGAACAGCCAGAACATGAACACCAGCGCCGAGGCTCCGCGGAAGATCTCGAAGTAGGCGCCGGACAGGAACCGGACGATCCACAGCGGGGAGGACCGCAGGATTCCGACGACGAAGGAGACGGCCGCGGCCAGCGCGGCGCTGTACACCGTCACCTGGATGGTGATCCAGATGCCGGGCAGCATGTAGGACTCCCACAGGCCCCAGGTCATGATGCGCACAGCTCCTTCGCGGTCAGGTCGGTCATCTCGTCCTCGGAGAAACCGAAGGGCCGCATGATCTCCAGCAGCTCACCGCTCTCCTTGAGCTTGCGCAGCTCCCGGTTGAACGCGTCACGCAGCATGGTGGCGCTGGGCCGGAAGGCGAAGCCGCCCGCGCCGATCGCCGGCTCGCCGTCCACCATGGGCTGGAAGGCCTCCGTGGCCTCGGCCCGGTCGCTGCCCTTCACCACCTGGCGGACGGTCAGCGAGGTGCCGGCGAAGACGTCGGCCCGGCCCTGCTCGACGGCCGCCAGTCCGGCGACCTGGTCGGGCAGGATCAGCATCTCGCCGCGGGGGACGCCGGCCGCGACCGCGTAGTCGATCTCGGCGTACGCGGTGCCGGTGGCCATCTTGGCGCCCGTGCGGACGATGTCCTCGTAATTGTTCAGCCCTTTCGGGTTGCCCTTGGGGACGATGAACGCATCGAGCATCACGTACTCGGGGTCGGCGAAGATCACCTGTTCGCAGCGCTGGGGGTTGATGTACATGCCCGCGGAGACCACATCGAACTGCTGCGAGCGGAGTCCCGGAATCAGCGAACCGAACTCGGTCGGAACGGGGACGACGTTCTCCACACCCAGCCGATTGAAGATGACCTTCGCGATCTCCGGCGCCTCACCGGTCAACTCGCCCTGGTCGTTGATGTATCCGTAGGGGACCTCGCCGGCGATGCCCACCCGCACGGTGTTCTGCGCCCTGATGCGCTCCAGCAGGTTGCCCTCGCCGGCCTCCCCGGCGTCGGGTACCCGGCTGCATCCGGCCACGCCGATCGCGCCCGCCGCGCCCAGCGCGCCCAGGCCCGCCAGCATCGCGCGGCGGCTTATCCCCCGGACGGGTCTCGTCCGGTTATCGAGGCTGTCGCCTGTACCTGATTTTCCTGTCTCGTTCCCTTGTGGTGGAGCCATGGGCGCGCCACTACCCCGATCAACGAAAAATATGCCCGCCGTTTCCAGCCCTTGATGCGGCCGTTGCGGTGTTGACGGCCGGGCCCGGTCGCTGCGTCAGTATTGGGAGGGAAATCGACGGACAGGAGCCGAAATGGCAGACCGTTTCATCGAAGTATCACTCGACAAGCGGGGAGTGAGCTGCACGGCGAGACTGCTCGACGACCGCGCGCCCATCACCTGCGAGGCGGTGTGGAACGCCCTTCCGCTGGGCGGCGACGTCTACCACGCCAAGTACGCGCGCAACGAGATCTACACACTCCTGCCGGTGTTCGCCCCGGCCGAGCCGCCGCTGGAGAACCCCACCATCACGCCCATCCCCGGCGACCTGTGCTACTTCACCTTCACCGACGTCCAGCTCGGCACCTCCTCCTACGGGTACGAGGCGGAGGCGGGGCACCGGGGCCGGCCGACCGTGGTGGACCTGGCCCTGTTCTACGAGCGCAACAACCTGCTGATCAACGGCGACGCCGGCTGGGTCCCCGGAATCGTGTGGGGGGCGGTGGTGGACGGGCTGGACCGGATGGCCGACGCCTGCCAGGACCTGTGGCGGGCCGGGGCCCTGGGCGAGAGCCTCAGCTTCCGGCGGGCCTAGGCACCGGGCCGGGCACAGGACCGGACGCGGAGCCGGAAGCAGAGTCGGACGCGGAGCCGGAAGCAGAGTCGGACGCGGAGTCGGACGCGAGCGCCGGGGGCGGCGGAACATCGGCGGCCCCCGCCTCGTACAGCGCGTGCGCGGCGCGCAGCACCAGCGCGTCCGCGTGCCGCGCGCCCACCAGCTGCACCCCGATCGGCAGCCCGCCGCCGTCCACCCCGCAGGGCAGGGACGCGGCGGGCTGCTGGGTCATGTTGAACGGGTAGGTGAACGGCGTCCAGCCCGTCCAGCGGCCGTACGGCGAGCCCGGCGGCACCTCGCCGCCCAGTTCGAAGGCGGTGACCGGCAGCGTCGGGGTGACCAGCAGGTCGTACTCCGTGTGGAAGGCGCCCATCAGCCGGCCCATCGACATCCGCACGTCCACCGCCGCCAGGTAGTCCAGCGCGCTGCGGGCCGCGCCCTGCTCGCACGCCTCCCGCAGACCCGGGTCCAGCAGCGCGCGCCGCTCGGGGTCCAGATGCTGGGTCACCCGGGCGGCGCCGCTGAACCACAGGGTGTGGAAGGCCTCCAGGCAGTCGGGCAGGCCCGGGTCGCGCTCCTCCACCCGCGCGCCCAGCCCCTCCAGCGCCTCCACGGCCCGCCGCACCGCCGCGGCGACCTCCCGGTCCACCTCCACCCGGCCGCCGAGGTCGGGGGAGTAGGCCACCCGCAGGCCGGCGACCCCGCCGTCCAGGCCGTCGCGGAAGCTGCCCGGCACCGGCCCGAGCTGCGACCAGTCGCGGGCGTCCGGGCCGGTGATCACATCCATCAGCAGCGCCGCGTCCCGCGCGTCGCGGGTCATCGGGCCGACGTGCGCGAGCGTCCCGTAGGCGCTGGCCGGGTACAGCGGCACCCGCCCGTAGGTCGGCTTCAGCGCGAAGATCCCGCAGAAGGACGCCGGGATGCGCACCGAGCCGCCGCCGTCGGTGCCCAGGCTCAGCGGCCCGGCCCCCAGTGCCACCGCGGCCGCGCTGCCGCCGCTGGAACCGCCCGCGGTGCGCCCCGGGGCGTACGGGTTCCCCGTCGCGCCGTGCCGCGGGCTGTCGGTGACGCCCTTCCAGCCGAACTCCGGTGTCGTCGTCTTCCCCGTGAACACCGCCCCGTGCTCGCGCAGCCGCGCCACCGAGGGCGCGTCCTCGTCCCAGGGGCCGTCCGCGGGGACGGTCCACGAGCCGCGCAGCGTCGGTCCGCCGCGCAGCAGCAGGATGTCCTTCACCGACACCGGCACCCCGTCCAGCAGACCGGCCGGCTCACCGCGCCGCCACCGGCCGGCGGACCGCCGCGCCTGCTCCATCGCCGTCTCGGCGTCGAGCCGGACGAACGCGTTCACCACCGGCTGGATGTGCTCGGACCTCTCCAGCACGGCGCGGGCCACCTCCACCGGAGTGAACTCCCCGCGGGCGTAGCCCTCCACGAGCCGGGCGGCGGTCAGGTCCGTGAGGCCGCTCGGGTCCGCGGAGCCGTTCGGGTGGGTCAGGCCGGTGGGGCCGGCCGGTTCGGTGGTGCCGGTCATGGTGCACTCCTGTCCGGGACGTAGCCGAGCTGTTTGTCCACGACGTTGAACAGTGGCTCGCCCGCCGCCCAACGGTCGAAGTTGTCGCAGAACTGCCGGGCGAGGTCGTCGCGCCAGCCGACGGTGTCGCCGCTCATGTGCGGCGAGACCAGCAGGCCGGGGACGTCCCACAGCGGGCTGCCGGAGGGCAGCGGCTCATCGGCGAAGACGTCCAGCGCCGCCGCCGCGATCCGGTGCGAGAGCAGTGCCTCGACCAGGTCCTCCTGCACCACGTGGGCGCCGCGTCCGACGTTGACGAAACGGGCCGTCGGCTTCATCCGGGCGAAGGCGGCGGCGTCGAACATCCCGGTGGTCGACTCGGTCAGGGGCGCCGCGCACACGACCCAGTCGGCGGAGGGGAGGAGGGCGTCGAGCGCTCCGCCGGCGTGAATTCGGCCGAATTCCGGGTCCGTGGGCCGCTCCCTGCGCCCCACGAGTTCCACTTCGACACCCAGTGCCATAAGTGTGCGGCCGATTGCCCGGCCGATGGGGCCCGAACCTACGACAATCGCGTGAGTTCCGGCCAGTCGCATTGTCTCCCGGTGCCGCCAGCGCCGCTGCCGCTGCAATTCCCAACTGCCGTGGAAATCCTTGGCCAAAGCCAGGACGAGACCTGCCACGTATTCGGCGATGGGTTGGTCGAAGACCCCCCGCGCATTGGTGATCACCGTTTCCGAACCGACCAGTTCCGGACAGCCCAGCAGCCGGTCGACCCCGGCGCTCGCGGTGTGCACCCAGCCCGGCCGCGGGCCCGCCCCGGGCCAGGCGCGGCGTACGGCGTCGGAGGTGAAGTCCCAGACCAGCAGCGCGTCCACGGCCGGCAGCAGGGCGGCCAGCGAACCCTCGTCGGCGTACTCCACCCGGGCACGCCCCGAGAGGCGTTCCAGGTCCGGCGGATCGCCGCCGGGAACGCCGAGGACACCGAGAGTGGGGATGCCGGCCGGAACAGTGGTTTCTGACATGGGCGGAAAACCGTTTCGCAACGAGGGGGCAACGAGGAAGGAGAAGTATTGGGTCCGGCCCGAAGAGATCCGGAGCACCGTACGGACGCACGGATGGACGGAAGGATTGACCACGGTAGGGACCTGTAACTACCTTCGTCAACGAAGGCATCTGTCCCGGCGTCCCGGCTCTCTCGCGCCGGCTTTTCTCCCGTCAACGGCCCTTGGCCGCCCCTACCCTCTTCAAGGGGTGCTCATGGATGTCTCGTTCCTCGGCGGTCCGCATCCGCAGCGCGGAGTCGGTGTCGTCGCCCCCTTCGACTTCGCACTCGACCGCGAACTGTGGCGGTGGATCCCCGACGACGTCTCCCTCCATCTGACCCGCACTCCGTTCGTCCCCGTCGAGGTGAGCCTGGACCTGGCCCGGCTCGTCAGCGAGCACGAGACGCTGCGGGAGGCCGTCCAGGCACTGTGCGCGGTGGCGCCGGAAGTGGTGGCGTACGCCTGCACCTCCGGCTCCTTCGTGGGCGGCGCGGTCGGGGAGCGGGCCATGTGCGCGGCCATGGAGCTCTCCGGAGAGGTCCCCTCCCTCACCACCTCGGGCGCTCTGCTGGAGGCGCTGGAGGAACTCGGCGCACGGCGGGTCGCCGTCGTCACCCCGTACACCAGGTCGGTGACCGACTCCCTGGAGGCCTTTCTGGGCGAGGCCGGGATCGAGGTCACCGGCCGCAGCTACCTGGGGCTGACGCGGGAGATCTGGCGGGTGCCGTACCGGGACGTGGTGGACATGGCCCGCGAGGCCGTGATGGACGCGCCCGACGCGCTGTTCATCAGCTGCACCAACCTGCCGACCTACGACGTGATCCCGCAGCTGGAGGCGGAGCTCCGGATGCCGGTGCTCTCCGCCAACCAGGTCACCGTCTGGTCGGCGCTGCGCCGCATCGGCAAGGACGCGGTCGGCCCCTACCAGGCGCTGCTCGACCCCGTGGCCCGGCGCGGCCCGGCTTCCATGTCCTCCCTGCCGCCGGGGCCGCCCGTACCCCCGGACGGCGCAACGGAGTCGGGGAACCTCGCGGGGCTGCCCGGGCCGTCGGCCGAGCGCGAGCCGGAGCCCGCGGTGGCCGGGGCCGAACCGGAGGCGGCCGAGGGCGCGGAGCCGCCGCCCTTTCCGGACGACCTGGGCGGACTGCCGCCCCTGTGACCCCGCCCCGCGGCGCCGCCGCCGCGGGGACGGCATCACCACCGAGGAAGAGACCGAGGAAGAGGAGGACCGGATGGACCGGACGGACGGGACGGCCCGGATGAAGGACGCGGACCCGGCGGAAGACACGGAACGGGCGGTCCGGACGGCGGATGTCGTCGGCTTCCTCTACCCCGGCCACTCCGCCGAGGACGAGTACCCTCGGCTGGAGGCGATCCTGGGCGAGGCCGCGGGCTCCGTCCGGCTGCCGCTGGTCCACACCGACATCGGCGAGGACGCGCACCGCGTGGACGCGCTGCTGGAGATGGGCTCCACCGCCCGTCTGTCGGCCGAGGCCGGCCGCCTGCGCGAGCACGGCGCGCAGGCGGTGGTGTGGGCCTGCACCAGCGCCAGCTTCGTCTTCGGCTGGGACGGGGCGCACGAGCAGGTGCGCGAGCTGTCCTCGGCCGCGGCCCTCCCCGCCTCCAGCACCTCCTTCGCCTTCGCCCACGCCGTGCGGGCGCTGGGGGCCGAGCGGGTCGCCGTCGCCGCCACCTATCCCGATGACGTGGCCGAGCACTTCAGGGCCTTCCTCAAGGCGGCGGGCGCCGAGGTGGTGTCGGTGTGCGGCGCCGGGATCGTCACCGCGGCCGAGGTCGGCACCTGGGGTCGCGAGGAGGTGCTCGCGCTGGCCCGCGCGGGCGACCACCCGGACGCCCAGGCCGTACTGCTGCCCGACACCGCTCTGCACACCGCCGCCTGGCTCCCCGAGCTGGAGGCGGCGCTGGGCAAGCCGGTGCTCACCGCCAACCAGGTCACCGTCTGGGAGGGGCTGCGCCTGCTGGACCGCACGGTCTCCTGCCCGGCATTGGGGGCGCTGTTCGACGGCCGGGCGCTCGCGGAACCGCTGCTGCTGCGGGAATAACGGGCGGTCGGTGCGGGCTGTGCTCTTGCGGCGCGGACATCCCGCGCCGCACGCACCACGAGGAGGCAGCCCGCGATGGACCCGGTCAAGGACGCGGAGGCGAGGAACGGCGGACAGCCGGGCGGACAGCCGGGCGGACAGGGCGGCGACCCGGTCAGGGGCACGGCGCGGGGCACCGCCCCCGTCCCGCTGTCCGTTCTCGACCTGGCCACCGTCGGCGCGGGCCGCACCGCCACCGACGCCCTGCGCACCTCCGTGGAGACCGCCAGGCTCGCCGAGAGCCGGGGCTACCACCGGCTGTGGGTCGCCGAGCACCACTCCATGCCCGGGGTGGCCAGCTCCTCGCCCGCCGTCATCCTGGCCCACCTGGCGGCCCACACCGCCTCCATACGCCTGGGCTCGGGCGGCGTGATGCTGCCCAACCACGCGCCTTTGGTGATCGCCGAGCAGTTCGGCACCCTGGAGGCGCTCGCCCCCGGCCGCGTCGACCTGGGCCTGGGCCGCGCCCCCGGCACCGACGGGGCGACGGCCGCCGCGCTGCGCCGCACCGACCGGCCGCACGAGGCGGCCGACGACTTCCCGCGGCAGCTCGCCGAGCTGATCCGCTTCCTCGACGACGACTTCCCCGACGGCCACCCCTACGCCCGTATCCACGCCGTCCCCGGCCCCGTCCAGGGCCGCGTGCCCGGCGGGGTGCAGGCGGCGAACCGGCCGCCGGTGTGGCTGCTGGGCTCCTCCGGCTTCAGCGCGCAGCTCGCCGGGAGCCTGGGCCTGCCCTTCGCCTTCGCCCACCACTTCTCGGCGGCGAACACCCTCCCCGCCCTGGAGCTGTACCGCTCCTCCTTCCGCCCTTCGGACGTGCTGGACGAGCCGTACGCCCTGATCGGCGTCTCGGCCCTGGCCGCGGACGAGGAGGGGGAGGCGCACCGTCAGGTGATGACCGGCGCGCTGTCGATGCTGCGGCTGCGCACCGGGCGCCCCGGCCTGGTGCCCACGCCCGAGGAGGCCGAGGAGTACGAACGGGGCATGGGCGAGATGGAGCGCGACTTCGTGCGCGGCTGGCTGGCCAACGTGGTGTACGGCACGCCGGGGCAGGTGCGCGACGGCCTCGACGCGCTGGCCGGGCGCACCGGGGCCGACGAGCTGATGATCACCTCGCAGTCGCACGGGGCCCGGGCCCGGCTGCGCAGCTACGGGCTGATCGCCGACGCCTACGGGCTGCCGTCCGCCACCAGCAGCTGACTGATGCGGTCCGCCGGCACCGGCTTGGAGTAGTGCCAGCCCTGGCCGGTGTCGCAGCCGATCCGCCGCAGCCGGTCGGCCTGGGCCGGGCCCTCGACGCACTCGGCGGTGACCGTCAGCCCGAGGTTGTGGGCGAGCTGGACCAGCGAGGTGACGATCGTCTCGTCGGCCGGGTTGAGGGAGCGGGCGGTGCGGAAGCCGCGGACGAACGTTCCGTCCAGCTTCAGCCCGCGCACCGGGAGCCTGCTGAGGTAGGCGAGGTTGGAGTAGCCGGTGCCGAAGTCGTCGATCGCGATGCGCACTCCCATGTCGGACAGCGCCTGGAGCGCCTTGATCGGCCGTCCCGCCGAGCCCATCACCGCCGACTCGGTCAGCTCCAGCTGGAGCAGTCCCGCGGGCAGCCCCGTCTCCTCCAGGATCGCCGCGACGTCGGCCACCAGATCCGAGTCCCACACCTGCCGCACGGCCACGTTGACGCTGACGTACAGCGGCCGGCCGGGCTGCTCCAGCTGCCAGCGGCGGGCCTGACGGCACGACTCGGCCAGGATCCAGCGGCCCAGCGGCACGATGGCGCCGTTCTCCTCGGCCAGTCCGATGAACCGGTTGGGGGCGAGTGTGCCGAGCCGCGGATGACGCCAGCGCACCAGCGCCTCCACCCCGGTGAGCGTCTCGTCGTGCAGGGAGACGATCGGCTGGTACTCCAGCGCGAACTCGCCGCGCTCCAGCGCCGGACGCAGCGTGCTGGACAGCGCCTGGCGGGTCATGCGGCTGGCGTTGCGCTCGGGGTCGAAGAGCGTCCAGCGGGCCTTGCCGTCGGCCTTCGCCCAGTAGAGCGTGGTGTCCGCGGCCTGCATCAGCTCCGTGGCGGTGGTCCCGGCGGCGGGCCGCTCCACCACCCCGATGCTGGCGGAGACCGCCAGCCGCTGACCGGACAGGTCGAACGGCTGCTGGAGGGCGGCGAGCACCTGCTCGGCCAGCTCGGTCAGCGGCCGGGTGCCGGTGGAGGCCTCGGCGAGCAGGGCGAACTCGTCGCCGCCCAGCCGCGCCACCAGATGCCCGCCCGGCTCGGCGCACCGGCGCAGCCGGTCGGCGACCGCGTCCAGCAGCCGGTCGCCCACCCGGTGGCCGAGGGTGTCGTTGACGGCCTTGAAGCCGTCCAGGTCCAGATAGCACAGCCCGACCCGGCCGGTGGTGGACTCGGCGAGCACGGTGGACAGCCGCTCGAAGAACAGGGACCGGTTGGGCAGTCCGGTGACCGGGTCGTGCATCTGCAGATGACGCAGCCGCTCCTGGAGGTCGCACCGCTCGCTGATGTCGGCGACGGACAGCAGGGCGGCGCCGCGGCACCGCCCGGGCCGCGCGGCCGGCCCGCCGGTGGGGACCACGGTGACCCTGGCCCACACCGAGCGGCCGTCCCCGTGCTTGAGGCGGCGGGTGCAGCTCATGAAGTCGCTGCGCCCCTCCAGCACGGCCTGGCACTCGTCGCGGGTCCGCTCGTCGATGCCGAGCCCGGTCAGGGAGGCGACGGGGGTGCCGGCGAGTTCGGCGGCGGGGGAGCCCAGCAGTTGCCCGAGCGCGTGGTTGGCGGCCAGGACGCGCCCCTCGCCGTCGATCACCGCCATCGCGAGACCGGCGGCCTCGAAGGCGGTGCGGTAGTCCGCCGGGTCCAGGGGAGCGCTGCCGGGGGAAGGGCCGCCTGGGGGAGGGCCGGGGGGCGCGGGCGCCCGGAGGCCCGCGGGACCGTCACTCTCGGTCACGGCGGGCGCCGTCGTGCCCGGACTGTCACCCGGTTTCCTGCCCGGTCCGTCGAGTGGTCCATTCACCGATCGCTCCCGCGGGGGACTCGTCTCGTGTAGGTGGCCCGGGCGGCGGGCCGGTGGTCTTCGTGGGGGTTTCCGCCCTGGAAATGTGCCGATCATAGAGGCTTATCGGGCGGCCGAGCCAGTGTCGCGCGGAGTGTTCCGGATCCGTGCGGCGGACCCCCGGGACGCATTTTCGAGCGGCTGATCGTTCCTGCGCGGCAACTTCCCGCGGGCGACCGATGATGACCGATTGTTACGCACGGTGATCCTGTGGGGTCTCACTCGTACGGCGTAGCGGAACGGGGCACGCGGGCACAGGAAGGCACACAGTGGGTGCCGTGCCCCTCCCCGGGGCGCCGTGCCCCGACACCACCGCGGGAGGACGATGTGCGGTTTACGCGCAGGGCCGAGTGGACCGGAGGGGGACGGAGCGAGTCCGTGTCCCGGCCGGGCGGCTCCTGGCCGGGCCCCCGCTCCCGCAGGACCGGGGCGGTGCTCACGGCGTTCTCCGCGCTGGTCGGCACGAGCCTGGTCACCGGGCCGGTCGCCGTCGCGGCCGGAGTCGGCTCCTGCGCCCTGGAACGCACCGCACTCCACCACTCCGAGGGCCTGGACACCTGGCACCCGGCCTACCCCCGGCCCCTGGGAGAGCTCGACGCGCTGATGGTCTTCCTGTCCTTCCCCGAGGCCCGGCCCGCCGCCTCCCCCCGCAAGATCGCCGCCGACTACTTCCCGGAGACCTCGGACTTCTTCGAGCGGGCCTCCTACGGGAAGTTCAGGCTGCGCCCGCACGTGACGCCCCGCTGGCTGGAGATGGCGGCCGACTCGCGGGCGTACGGGATACAGCGCGACTGGGAGCCGGACCTGCGCGGCGCCTACCTGCACGACGCGGTCGCCGCGGCCGACCCGCACGTGGACTTCGGCGACTACGACATCGTCTACCTCGTCGCCGACCCCGACGCGCCGGGCGTGAACTCCGACGCCACCAAGGTCGTCAACCTCGACGAGCCGATCACCGTGGACGGCACCGAGCTGCACCGGGTCGTGACGGTCTTCGAGAAGCAGCCGCCGGACCGCAACGTCCTCGCCCACGAGACCCTGCACATCTTCGACCTGCCCGACCTCTACCACCAGCCCGAGGACGGCGACGGCGACTGGGACACCCACGTCGGCGACTGGGACATCATGGGCAGCCAGTTCGGGCTCTCCCCGGAGCCCTTCGGCTGGCACAAGTGGAAGCTGGGCTGGCTGGACGGCGGCCGGATCGACTGCCGGGCCGAGGCGGGCGTCAGCCGGCACACCCTGCGGGCGGTCGGCGCGCCGGACGGCGAGGGGCCGGCCGGCGGGTCCGACACCCGGCTGGTCGCGGTCCGCACGGGGCGCGGCGAGGCGCTGGCGATCGAGGCGAGGGAGCCCAGCGGCAACGACGTCACCTCCTGCACCAGCGGCGTGCTGGTCTACCGGGTGCGCAACGACGTCCCCTCGGCGCAAGGCCCCGTCAAGGTGGTCGACGGCCACCCCGGCACCGGGGCGTGCGACCGCGTCTCGGTGTACCCGCCACTGGCCGACGCGCCGCTGGGCCCGGGGGAGGCCGTGGAGGTGGACGCGGACACGGGCACCGTGCGCGTGGAGGTCGTGGACCGCACCGAGGAGGGCTGGCGGGTGGAGGTCACCGTGCGCGGAGTGCCGGGCCCCGGCCCCGGGAGGGTGTGAGCGGGCCGGACGGGGAAAGCCGGAAGGCCTCCGCTTCCGCGGAGGCCTTCCGGCTGTCCGTACGCCGCCAGGGACTCGAACCCCGGACCCGCTGATTAAGAGTCAGCTGCTCTAACCAACTGAGCTAGCGGCGCCTGTTGACGTGGTAAACCTTAGCACCCTGATCCGAGGGAGCGGAAATCGGTTGATCACGGCCGCCGGCGAGCCCCCGGCCGCCCTCGCGAACGGCCCGCACACAGGCCCACAGCAGCGCCTCGGTGCCCGGCAGCCAGGGCTTTCGGACATCCGGGGCGACCAGCCAGCGGGTGGTGGGCGGACATCCCTCGCCGGGCACCGGCGGAGGGACGGTCACGGCGTCGCCGAGGCCGTAGCACAGAAGCGGAGGGATCGTTTCCGCAGTGCCGTCCGCCGTGCCGTCCGCCGGGGCGGACGAGCCCCGCCACTCCCGCCAGCGCAGCAGGGCCGGCAGCCGCTGGGCGGTGCCGGGCTCGGCGAACAGCAGCATCCGTCCCGCGTGGAGCGCCACCGGGCCGGTGCCCGGCCCCGCGGTCCACAGCCGGTCCAGCATCCGGCGGCCGAACAGCGTGCCGACGCTGACCACGTCGAAGGCGGTGCCGCAGGGCAGGGTGCTCGGTGCGCCCGGGCGCACCGCCCACAGGGCGTGGACGCTGCGCGGGAAGGCGCTGGAGGAGGCGAGCCACTCGGCTCCGGCGGGGGTCACATAGGCGGCGGGATCGTTCATGCCCACAACATCTACCGGCAACCTGTGTACCGTCCCTGGAAATCCGCGAAAACGGGACGCGGGGCGGCGGCGTCCGGTATCTTCCGCGCCCGCATATGCCGCGGGCGTAGCCTGGCCGCCGTCACCTCCGCGCCGTCACTCCGGAGTGCGGTCCCTCATCAGCTCGCGGCCGAACTCGATCATCTTGCGGGCGTAGTCGGCCGTCCACTCGGCCCGCTCCGCGATCGCCTCGTCCGGCAGCCGGTCGAAGCGCCCGGGGTCGGCGAGCTGCGCCGCCGCCATGGCCTGGAACTCCATGGCCCGGTCCGCCGCCGCGCGGAAGGCCAGGGCCAGCTCGGTGGCGCGGCCCAGCAGCTCGCGCGGATCCTCGATGGACTCCAGGTCGAAGAAGTGCTCGGGGTCCGAGGCGGCGTCCGGCGGTTCGAAGAGCAGCGGCGCGGGGCGCCGATGGCGCGGCTCACCGCCGCGCCGTTCCGGAGCCGGGTTCGGCTCGGACATGGAGATACCTCCGTCGGTCGTGGGCAGCGTTCCATTGTCCACCCTCCCGGCCGCCCGGGGCGGGTCCGGGCGGCCGCCCCGTCCGGCCGCCCCCCACCGGGAGCGCTCACCAGGCCACGGTGTGCTCCGCCAGATGGGCCAGGACCGCGTGGTTGGCCTCCCAGCCGTCCGGGAACTTGACCGTGACGCCGAGCTGGACCGGCTCGGCCGAGGGGTACTCGTCCAGCAGCTCGGGGACGCCCGCCCGGCACACCACCACACAGGCCTGCCGGTGGCGAGAGGCCAGCACGCACAGCCGTCCCGTCTCCAGGTGGAAGGCCGTGGCGTCCGGGCGGCCCGACAGCGGGTGGAGCACCACCGTCACATCGAACTCGCGGCCCTGGAGCCGGTTGGCGGTGTCCACCGCGACGTCCGTCACCCCCAGGCGGGCCAGCGCCGCGCGGACGGCCGCCGCCTGGTCGCGGTGGGCGGTGCCCACCGCGATCCGCTCGGCCGTCACCGGGTCGGGTTCCCCGGAGCGCTCGCCGAACGCCGCGCCACCGCGGTCCAGCAGCCGCCGCACCACCGCCGCCACGGCCGCGACCGCCTCCGGGTCGGTACGCGGGGTGTGGCGGGCGGGCAGTTCCAGCAGCCCCCATCCGGAGCCGGCCGCCTCGTCCAGCACCCGGTCCACGCAGGAGCCGTCGGAGGGCTGTGCGAACTCCAGCCGCCGCTCGCCCGGTCCGGTGCCGCTGCGGAACGGGGTGTAGGGGTAGAACGCCCTCGATACCAGCGGCGCGGCCGAGGCGGGCAGCCGCCAGGAGACCGGCAGCCGGTGCACGGGCAGGTCCGGGTTGTGGGCCAGCAGCGTGGTCACGGCGCTGGCCGACGGGTCGTACGACAGCCCCGCCCACTGCTCGGAGCCGACCTGGCTGAACGGGTCGAGCTGCCCGGGATCGCCGACGAACAGCGCCCGCTCGAACAGCCCGGCCACCGACAGCAGCGCGTCGGAGCGCATCTGGTACGCCTCGTCCACGATGGCCTGCTCCCACGGCCCGGCCCCCCGGACATGGGCCCACTTGGCGGCCGTGGAGACCACCACGTCCAGCCCGGCCAGATCCGCGGCCTTCGAGGACTTCACCACCGACGGGTGGCGGTCCAGCGCCGGGGAGTAGGGCTGCGCCTCGCTGCTGTGCAGCCGGCCCACCGGCAGCTCCGGTTCGGCGGTCGCCAGCCGGTCCACGAGGTCGTCGACCTGGGCGTTGGTCTGGGCGACGATCATCAGCGGCCGGCCCGCGGCGGCCAGCTCCCGTGCGGCACGCACCACCAGCGTGGTCTTGCCGGCGCCGGGCGGCGAGTCCACGACCACACCGCGGTGGGCGCCCGAGAGGACGTCGCGCAGGATCGCGCCGGTCGCCTCGGCGGCGGCCGAGCCCGGGTCGGGCACGGTGCCGGTTCCGGAGCCGGCACCGGCGGGGGACGCGGTGCCGGCGGGGGCGCCGGCCGGGGTGCCGCTCACAGCAGGTCCTCCGGTGTCACGGGGTCGGGCGCGTCCAGGGCGTCGGGGTCGGGCGGGCCGCCGTGCGTCCACGGCGTCTCCTCCGGATCCGGCAGATCCGGTCCGCCGCGCGGCGCGTGCTCGAACAGCGTCCAGCACACCGTCTCGCCCACCTCCGGCACCGAACCGGCCTCGGGCTCCCTGCCGCGGCCCATGCCGCCGGTCAGCCGTACCGTCACCAGCCCCGGCGCGGGGGACCCGGCGAACGTCCCCGGCTGCGGCTTCCCGCTCTCCAGGGCCCGGTACAGCCGCTCGTCCCCCTCCAGGTGCGGCCGGTCACCGGTGCGGACGGTGACCAGCGGGCGCGGCATCGGACGCTTCCCCGACGAGTACGCCGTCTCCACCTCGACGACCTCGCCCTCGAACGCCTCCCCGGCCATCCGCCGCTGAGCCATCACCAGCGGGTCGTCCAGCGCCTCCTGGGCGGCCAGTTCCGCCTGGGCCGTCTCCCGGGAGGCGAGCTTGCGGGCCGCCGTCACCGCGTCGTCGCGCCTCGGCTGCGGCGGCTCGCCGCCGCGCACCCGGTCGCGGTGGGCGGTGTAGGACCAGCGGTCCCTCTTCCAGCGGTCGGCGACATGCGCGCCGGGCGGCAGCGCGCGCAGCAGGTCCAGGCCCCGCCACACCGCGTCCCAGGTGGGCCGCAGCTGGGAGGCGACCAGTTCGCGGATCTCCGCCTCGGCGCCGGGCAGCCCCGCGTCGTACCGCGCGACGGCCGGGGCCAGCCTGCGGTTGTCGAAGGCCGGATCGGTGGCAGGTCCCGCGGGCGGGGTGAGCAGCAGCCCGTCGCGGTCGCGGGCCAGCTCGGCGCGGAGGGCCGCCTCCGCGCCCGACTCGCCCTCCCCGGCGGTGATCCAGGCCAGCAGGGCGCCCAGGTGCTGGTCCTCCAGACGGCTCTGGCCCGTGGCCCAGTGGCGGCCCAGCACCTCGGTGACGGCCAGCAGCAGCGAGGAGCCGGGCACCCGGGCCCGCTCCCCGTAGTGCGTCAGCCACCTTCCCAGCAGCGGCAGCCGGGGCGGGGCGGGGTGGGCGGCCCGCGGATCCTCCTCGGCGGTGCGGCGGAAGCGCATGGACCGGCCCAGCAGCCGCACGTAGGCGACGCCCGCGGCGCTGGGCACGACCAGCTGCGGCGCGTCCGCGCACAGCTCGACCTCGACCTTCGCCTGCCTCCCCGTCTCCGGATCGGTCTCGGAGCGCTCGACGACCTCCACCTCGTCCTGCGCGGCCTCCAGATGGGGCAGTACGGCTTCGGCGAGCTCGGCGAGGAAGGCGAAGCGCAGCGTGCGGTCGCGCGGCTGGGGAACGACCAGCAGGCGGGGCGCGTCCCGGTCCGTCCCCACCATCGCGCCCAGTGGGGCGCCGACCTCGCCGGCGGTGGTCAGCGGTACCAGTACCAGGGGCCGCTCGGCCAGGTGCCGGTGGCGCACCGTCGCCACGGGCCGCGCCCGGCCCGTGGCCGCGGCCTCGATCCGGGCCAGGGTGGTCACCAGCGACATCAGGGCCTCCTCGCGGCCGCGAGGGCCTCGGCCCGCAGCCGGGCCGCGCGGCGCAGCGCGGCGGCGGCCGGGTCCCCGGCGGGCTCCTGCGGTGAGCGGTTCGGCGAGCGGTCCGCGGTGCCGCACGCCTCGTCGCGGGCGGCCGCCAGGACCGCTCCGACCGTGGTCAGCCCGCCCAGCTCCCCGCGGACCTCGCGGCCCAGCACCTCCACCGCGCCCTCGGACCGGGCGCGGTCGCGGCAGTGGAAGGCCAGTTCGCAGGTGGACAGGCACTGCGGCGCGTAGGCGGCCGGCACCGACTCGACGGAACCGGCCAGTTCGGCCGGCGGGCGCGCCGGGTCGAAGGTGGCGTCCTCGGGCAGTGCGGCGGCGATCTCCTCCAGCCGCGTCAGCCGGGCCAGCTGCCGCCGGGTGGTGGCGATCTGCCTGCGCAGGTCGAGAGCCTCGGCGGTGGGCAGGTTGGAGAAGTCCTTCGGGCAGACCAGCAGCGCCCGGTCGTCCACCCGGCCGCCGGGCACCCCGAGCGCCTTCAGCGCCAGGGCGTAGACGGCCGCCTGCCGGGCCGCGGCGCCGACCTTGGCCGGATCGGCCGAACCGTCCAGGATCGGGAAGGACTTGATCTCCACCACCGTCCAGCGCCCGTCCGGGTGGACCGCCACCGCGTCGGGTTCCAGATGGACGGGGGAACCGGCCACGTCCAGCCGCACCATCGGGTGGTCCAGCAGCGTCCAGCCGCCGTCGGCCGTCGCCCGCTCCAGCGCCTGCCGGGTGCGCTCCGCGCGCCCGGCGGGGCCGGGCGCCGACAGGTCGGGCACGGACACCCCGCCGGGCTCGGGGGCCGGGGTGTCGGCCGCGGCGGTGCGCGAGTGGACCAGGCGCATCAGCTCGGCGCCGCCGTCCCCCTTCACCCGCGCCTCGAAGGCGTGGCCGCGGACGAACGCGAACTGCGACTGTCCGAAGGGCGCGGGGGAGCCCAGCGCCTCAGCCAGCGCGCCCTTGTCCACCCCGGCGCCGTCCAGCAGCGCCCGGCGGCGGCAGCCCGGGTTGGCGGCCAGCGCGGCGAGCGCCCGCGCGTCCATCGGCCGGGGCGCGACGTCGGCGCCGCGCAGCTCGGTGAGCCGTCGGCGCAGGGCTGTCGTCGCTTGGCTGTCGGGGTTGTAGCTCACCCGCGGAAGTGTGACATCCGCCTGTGACACCGATGGAGTTGAGGTCGTCCGAAGCCGCCGGTGCGGACCGCCGCCCCCGCCCCCGCCGTCGGCGGCGGACGGCCGCCGTGCGGGCTCGGTGCGGCGGCGCACGGGCCCGGCGCGCGATGATGGCCGTGAGCCCGGCGGTGCCGGGAGTCCCTTACGGAAGGCATGGAATGGCAGCGCGCATCCTGGCGGTCCGGCATGGTCAGACCGCATGGTCCCGGTCCGGGCGGCACACCGGCCGCACAGACGTCCCCCTGCTGGAGGAGGGGCGCGGCATGGCTCGCGCCCTGGGGGAGCGGCTGCGCGGCGCGCCCTGGGGCGGACTCCCGGACGCCGAGGTCCGCACCAGCCCGCTGTCGAGGGCGAGGGAGACCTGCGACCTGGCGGGTTTCGGGGAGCGGGCCACCGACTGGGACGCGCTGCTGGAGTGGGACTACGGCGCCTACGAGGGGCTGACCCCGGACGGCATCAGGGAGCGGGCGGGGCGGGACTGGCTCATCTGGCGCGACGGCGTGGCCGGCGGCGAGCGCCTGGCGCAGGTCGCCGCCCGCGCCGACGAGGTGGTCGCCTGGGCGCGGTCGGCGGAGCGCGATGTGCTCGTCTTCGCGCACGGCCATCTGCTCCGGGTGCTGGGCGCGCGCTGGCTGGGCCTGGACCCCTCCTTCGCCGCACGGCTGCGCCTGGACGCGGGAGCGCTGTCGGTGCTGGGCTGGGCCTACGGGGAGCCGGCCGTCGAGAGCTGGAACGACCGGGGCCACCTGGACCGGCCGGGGCGGTGAGGGACGGGCGGCGGGCCGCCGTCAGGCCGGCCGCGCCCCTTCGGCCAGGCGGTCCAGGAAGTCCGCGACGGCCGGGACGCCCCGGTGGTGGCGCAGCCGCCGGGCGGTGCCGTCGAGCATCCCGCCGACGCGGGAGGAGCGCACCTGGCCGAGCAGGTCCAGCACCCGGCCGGCGGAACCGGCGGCTTCCTCCACCTCGCCCCCGCCGGCGAGGTCGTCCGCCAGCTCGGCGGTGAACAGGGCGGTGTTGCGTGTGAAGTGCGGATCCTGGAGGGTCACCGCGCGGCGCGCGCGGCGTGCCGCGCGCCCCCAGTCGCCCAGCGCCGCCCAGCACTGCGCCTCCAGACCGTTCAGTTCGGCCTCGCCGTAGAAGGTCATCCACTCCGGGTCGGCGTCGCGGGGGCCGTGGTCGAACAGCGTCCGCGCCCGGCTCAGCGACTCCTCGCAGGCCGTGCGGTCGGCGAGGAGGGCCCAGCCGCCCGCCTCGCGCGCCGCCAGCAGCGACAGCAGCCGCGCCGAGCCCAGGGGGCGGGCGATGTGCTGCCCGGCCTGCGCGGCCCGTACCGCCTCCCGGGGGCGCCCGGCGTCGCGGGCGAGGAAGGAGGTGTTGCAGAAAGCGTGCGCCTCCAGGGCCTCGTCCCCGGCCACCCGGGCGATGGCCAGGGCCTCGGCGTAGTGCGGGCGGGCCTCGGTGAGACGGCCCGAGTCGTGGGCCAGCCAGCCCACGGAGAGGGCCAGCTCACCGGTCCAGGTGTGCAGCCGGTCGGCGGTCGGCTGCCGCCGGGCGCCCGTGTCCAGCAGGTCGTACGCGGCCCGCAGCGCTCCGCCGGCCCGGTGGTAGAGGCCGTCGGCGCCGTACCGGTCGTCCAGCAGCCGGATGCCGCGCACCGTCTCCTCGACGGCCGCGGCCTCGGACGTGCCGGGCCGGCCGCTCCGGGCGGCGGCGGGGGGCGCGCCGGCGGCCGGGTGCGCCAGGGACTCCGGGGACTCCAGGCACACCGCCGCCACTGCGGCCGGGCCGCCGGTCATGAACGCGCGACGCAGCACGTCGTTCTCCTCGTCGGTCGGGCGATCGCTCGGGCCGTGGCTCGGATCGCGGGTCGGGCGGAGCGGCTCCGGCAGGGCGGAGCCGGGGCGGGTGCGGGCGTCTTCGGGCGTGCCCGCGGCGTCGTACGCCCCCCGTCCGCGCGCGGTGCGCCCGCGAACCGCCTGACGGGGCTCGAAGCCCAGATCGGTGAGCGAGTACCCCGGGTACATGTGCAGGAACACGCGCTCGTAGGCGTAGTTGGGGCAGCGGATCTCCCCCGCCTCCACCCGCCCGACGTACCGGGCGTCGCAGGAGACGCTCTCGCCTATCTCCCGGGCCGCCCTGCGGACGACCGCCGCGAACTCCCCGGGCGAGAGCCGCCCGCGCAACCGCCGGAAGGCCAGATTGGGCTGACGGCCCGGACCCGCCGGCGCTGAGGGTGACGGTGACGACGCCATGGCCGGGACCGTACCGGCCGCCTCATGGAACATACGAGATGTTTTGCCGACGAACGGGATATCCAACACGTGATCTGCCATCAACTGCCATCCTTTGCGGCGGCATTGCGCCGTAGCGGTTGACAGACCGGTTCGTTGAGCCTCGTGTAGCGAACGTGGAGGACGACCCAGGAGGAGGTTCCCCCGTGCTGGACACCGGCCGCGAGACCGGCGGCGGCCCGCCGCCCGCCGGAGTGCCGGACGCGCCCTGCGAACTGGTGACCGTGCCCGCGCGGCACGGCCTGGAGGCCGTCGACATCCTGCGCCTGCGCGAGTGCGTGGGCCCGGTGCTGTACGACGGGGCGGGCGGCACCCTCGGCTTCCTGGTTCCGCCCGGCACCGCGGACGGCTGGGACCTGCCGGGCAGCGTCTGCTTCCCGGTCCACCGCCGCTTCGGCCGGCCCGCCGATCCGCCGGTGGCGGGCACCGGATGGCTGGTGCCCCCGGAGAGCGCGCACACGGGCACCACCGAGCCGGCGCGGCTGCGTGACGCGCTGAGCGAGGCGGCCCGTACGATCGCCGCCGCCGAGGGCGGTTCCTGAGGACGCCGGGGAGCGGCCGCGGCCGCGGTCCTGCGGGGCGCGGGTGGGCCGTACGGGTGATACTGGACGGTGTGGCGAGGAACGGACGGCGACGCGAGGGCGGCAGGCGGACCAGGGAGCCGGTGAGCGAGCCGGTCGACGGCGGACTGGCCCAGCTCCTGCCGGACCCGGACCGGCCGCGCGCCTGGACGCTGCTGCTCGACGGCGCACCGCAGTCCCATGTGGACCTCGACGACCCGACGCACCTGGACTTCGAGTACCAGCGCAGGATCGGCCATCTGATCGACCTGGCCGCACCGCCCGGGCGGCCGCTGCGGGCGGTGCACCTCGGCGGCGGCGGGCTCACCCTCGCCCGCTACACCGCCGCCACCCGGCCGCGCTCCACCCAGCAGGTCTTCGAGGCGGACGCCGCGCTGACCGCCCTGGTCCGCCGCGAGCTGCCGCTGGAGGGCGCCTGGCGGATACGGGTGCGCGGCGGCGACGCCCGCGCCGGGCTCGCCAGGCTCCCCGAGGACGGGGCCGACCTGGTCGTCGCGGACGTCTTCGGCGGCGCCCGCACCCCCGCCCACCTGACCAGCGCGGAGTTCCTCGCCGAGGTCCGGCGGGTGCTGTGTCCCGGCGGGCTCTACGCCGCCAACCTCGCCGACGGGCCGCCGCTGGCCCATCTGCGCGCGCAGGTCGCCACGGCCGCCGCCGTCTTCCCCGAACTGTGCCTGATCGCCGACCCCGCCGTGCTGCGCGGACGGCGCTTCGGCAACGCCGTCCTGGCCGCCTGCGACCGGGCGCTGCCCGTCGCCGAGATCACCCGGCGCGCGGCGGGCGACCCGCACCCCGGCCGGGTCGAACACGGTCGCGCGCTGGCCGGCTTCACCGGGGGCGCCGCCCCCGTCACGGACGCCACCGCCACCCCCTCGCCGCAGCCGCCCGCGCGGGTCTTCCAGCGGCGCTGAACCGGCCGCCGTACCCCGCCGCCGCCCCGGGCCGTCAGCCCCCGTGCTCGTCGACCGTCACCCGCGGCGGGGTGCCGTCCCAGACGCAGAAGACCGACGACGCCTCCTCGCCCCGGGTGAAGGTGACCCGTATCCACTCGCTTCCCCGCCAGACCCGCATCTCCCAGCCGGGACCGGGAGACGCCGAGATGAGGGCGGCCGAGTCCCGGCCCAGGTCGAAGGCGACCCGGCCGCCGCGCACCTCGCGGCTCTCCACGTTCCCGGACGTCCTGCCCGCGCGCGGAGTGCCCTCGCCCGGCCCGGCGTCCCGGCGGGTCCCGGCGGAGCCGCGCGAGACGGAGGGCCCGGACGCCACGGGGGAGCGGGCGGTCGAGGAGGACCTGGGCCGCCGGGTGGAGGCGGTCTCCGGCTCGGGACTGTGGCGCGAGGCGGACGGCGCCGGGGTGCCCGAGGTGATCGGCGGCATCCGCGGCAGGTCGTACGCGGCCTGTGACACCACGGTGCGCACACCGAACCAGGACAGGGCCACCGCCGACCCGGTGGCCAGTATCCACGCGCCCGCGTGAACCAGTCCTCGTCGCATCCCGCGCACCCTAGCGCCGCGCCGGCCGAAGTTCACCCCGCTCGCCGCCTCCCCGGACCTCCGGCCGGGGGCCGGGAGCTTGGGGAGCCCCGCCACCGGGCGAACCCCGGCTGACGCGGTGCCGACCCCTCCTTGACGCGCCCGCGCATGACGTACCGTGCCGCCCATGGCACGTGTACTCGTCGTCGAGGACGACCAGTTCGTACGCTCCGCCCTGATCAGGCACCTGACGGAGGCCTCCCACACCGTACGCAGCGTCGGGACGGCCCTGGAGGCGCTGCGGGAGGTCGCGCACCTCGGGTTCGACGTGGTGATCCTCGACCTCGGACTGCCCGACCTCGACGGGGCCGAGGCGCTGAAGATGCTGCGCGGGATCACCCAGGTGCCCGTGATCATCGCCACCGCGCGGGACGACGAGGCGGAGATCGTCCGGCTGCTCAACGACGGTGCCGACGACTATCTGGTCAAGCCGTTCTCCGTGGAGCACCTGTCGGCCCGGATGGCCGCCGTGCTGCGCCGCGCCGGAACGGGCGCGGGCACGGGCGCGGGCACGGGCGCGGGGGCGGAGCGGGCGATACGGGCCGGCGGGCTGGTCATCGACCCGCTGCGGCGGCAGGCCGAACTCGACGGGCGCGCACTGGACCTGACCCGCCGGGAGTTCGACCTGCTGGCCTTCCTCGCGCAGCGCCCCGGGGTCGTCGTGCCGCGCAGGGAACTGCTGGCGGAGGTCTGGCAGCAGAGCTACGGCGACGACCAGACCATCGACGTCCATCTCTCCTGGCTCCGCAGGAAGCTGGGCGAGACCGCGGCCAACCCCCGCTATCTGCACACACTGCGCGGTGTGGGCGTCAAACTGGAGCCCCCGCGGGAGTGAACCCGGCCGGGGGCGCCGGGGCCGGGACGGGACGGCGGGGGAGAGGGGGAGGAGCCCATGAGACGGGCGCTGGTCAAGGTGTGCATCGCCGTGACCGCGATGGTCGTGGTGGCCTTCGCCGTACCCCTGGCGCTGGTGGTCAAGGAGATGGCCCGCGACCGGGCCTTCACGGGCGCCGAGCGGCTGGCCGCCTCCGTCACCCATCTGCTCGCCGCCACCGGCGGCGACCGGGGACCGCTCCAGCGCGGACTGGCCAGCATGCCGGCGCAGGCCGCCGGGCGGATCGCCGTGTACGCGCCCCCGGGCCGGGAGGACGGGAGCGCCGAGATCGGTGAACGCCGCCTGGACGAGGGGAGGCTGAAGGCCACAGCCCCACTGGAGGGGGCCGCCGTCGTACCCGTCGAGGGCGGCTTCGTGCTGCTCCAGCCGGTCACCACCGAACGGTCCGCCGTCGTCGAGGTGTTCGTGCCCGAGGAGGAGGTCACGGGCGGTGTCACCACCGCCTGGCTCGTTCTGGCCGGCACCGGCCTCGCGCTCGTCGTGGCGTCCGTCGTCATCGCCGACCGGCTCGGCACCCGTATGGTGGGCGCCGCCGAGCGGCTGGCCGGGGCCGCCAGGGAACTGGGCACGGGACGGCTGGCGGTGCGGGTCCCGGTGGAGGGGCCCGCCGAACTGCGCCTGGCCGCGGCGGCGTTCAACTCCATGGCCGATCAGGTCGCTCAACTGCTCGCCAACGAGAGGGAGCTGGCCGCCGACCTGTCCCACCGGCTGCGCACCCCCCTGACCGTGCTCCGCCTCAACACCGCCTCGCTCGGCGCCGGCGACGCCGCCGAGCAGACGCGCGCGGCCGTCGCGCAGCTGGAGCGGGAGGTGGACCACATCATCCGCACCGCGCGCGAGCAGCGGACCCAGCCGCCGGACGCGCCGGGCGGCGGCGCCTTCTGCGACGCCTGTGAGGTGATCCGGGAGCGGATGGACTTCTGGTCCGCGCTCGCCGAGGACGAGGGCCGCGACGCGGAGCTGGCCGGGGTCGGGGAGCCGGTGCGCGTCCCCGTGGCCCGCGCCGACCTCGCCGCCGCCCTCGACGCGCTGCTCGGCAACGTCTTCCGCCACACTCCGGAGGGCACCGCCTTCGCCGTGGACGTCCACCGCTCGGCCGCCGGCGACTCGGTGATCGTGCTGGTCTCCGACGCGGGCCCCGGCATCGACGACCCCGACGCGGCGCTGCGCCGCGGCCACGGCGACGGCGGGCCCGGTTCCACGGGCCTGGGCCTGGACATCGTGCGGCGGGTGGCGGAGTCCACCGGCGGCGACGTGCGGATCGGGCGCTCGGTGCTCGGCGGGACGGAGGTACGGCTCCTGCTGTCCTCGGACGGAGGGCCCGCCGCCGGGGCGAGCCGCCGGCGCGGACACAGAGTGCGACGGGGCGTGCGCCGAAAGTGGTGATTCCTCAGCCGTTCCGTAGACCGGCCTTAAGGGAGCCATAAGTTCCCGGACGCCCGCCCGGAACGGGTGGTTCGCCGGGACCGGCCTCGCTAGCGTGCTCCCTGTCCACGTTCCCCCTGGATCGAGGCAGGAGTGCGATGAGGAGCATCGCCGCACAGTGGCGCCGCCCGGGCGGGCGGCGGCAGCCGATCGCCGACGCGGCCGTGGCGGCGATCGTGGCGGCCGGCGGGCTGGTCCTGGCCGGTACGGCCACGGCGGAGCCGGGCCCCGCGCCGGCCGCCGCGGCCACCGCGGAATCGTCCGCCGCGGCCGACGGAGCGCGGGAGAGCGCCGAGCCGCCTCCCCGCTGAGTCCTCCCGCCCCGGCCCCGCCGGTCCCCCCCGGCCGGTGGGGAGCCGGCCCCCGTGAACCAGCCACCCCCCACGACAGGCGGGGCGCAGCGGTCTCCACCCCCCACGCCCGCTGCGCCCCGCCCGGTCCGGCCGGTGCGTTCCGGTCTGCCCCGGTCAGGCCCTCCGGTCAGACCGCCCGGCCGCCGGGTGCCTCAGTCGGCCACCGGGTCTCCCACCGTGTCCAGCGCGTCCACCGCGTCCAGCGCCCCGGGCGCGGGCAGTTCACCGGTCCGGGCGACCTCGGCGTACCAGCGGGCGCTGGACTTGGGGACGCGCTCCAGGGACTCGAAGTCCACGTACACCGTGCCGAAGCGCTTGCTGTAGCCGTACGCCCACTCGAAGTTGTCCAGCAGGGACCACAGGAAGTAGCCGCGCACGTCGGCGCCGTCGGCGATCGCCCGCCGGACGGTGTCCAGGTGGCCGCGGAGGTAGGCGATGCGGTCGGGGTCGTGGACGGTGCCGTCGGGGGACGGCTTGTCGTCGCAGGCCATGCCGTTCTCGGTGATGTAGAGCGGGATGCCGCCGGTCTCGCGGTGGTAGCGCATGAGCAGGTCGTGCAGACCGGTGGGGTCGATCGTCCAGCCCATGTCGGTGGTCTCGCCCGGGGTCTGGTGGAAGGCGATGTCCTCCGCGGCCGGCCAGGGGGACTGCTCGCCGCCGCCGTGCCCGTCCCGGCGCGGCAGCTTCCGGTCGGCGGAGGCCGAGACCAGGGTGGGGGTGTAGTAGTTGATGCCCAGCGCGTCCAGCGGCTGGTGGATGTCCGCCAGGTCGCCGTCCTTGACGAAGCTCCAGTCCGTCAGGCGCGAGGTGTCCTGGATCAGGTCCTCGTCGTACACCCCGCGCAGCATCGGGCCGTCGAAGATCCGGTTGGCCAGGGCGTCGATGCGCCGCCTGGCGTCCAGGTCGTCGGGGTCGTCGGTGAGGGCCCGGACGGCGGCCGGGTTGATGCTGACGCCGATCTGCGCGCGGCCGGGGAGGGCGGCGCGCAGGGCCTGGGTGCCCAGTCCGTGGGCGAGGTTGAGGTGGTGGGCGGCGCGCAGTACGTCGGCGTGGTCGGTGCGGCCGGGGGCGTGGACGCCCGAACCGTAGCCGAGGTAGGCCGAGCACCAGGGCTCGTTGAGGGTGGTCCAGTGCTCCACGCGGTCGCCGAGCGCGCCGGCGACCAGGGAGGCGTACTCGGCGAACCGCTCGGCGGTGGCGCGCTCCGGCCAGCCGCCGGCGTCCTCCAGTTCCTGGGGCAGGTCCCAGTGGTACAGCGTGATCCAGGGGGTGATGCCCTTGGCCAGCAGTTCGTCGACCAGCGAGCGGTAGAAGTCCAGGCCGCGCTGGACGGCGGGGCCGCGGCCGGTGGGCTGGACGCGGGACCAGGAGATGGAGAAGCGGTAGGCGTTGAGGTTGAGGTCCGCCATGAGCCGCACGTCGTCGCGCCAGCGGTGGTAGTGGTCCACGGCGACGTCGCCGGTGTCGCCTCCGAGCACCTTGCCGGGGGTGCGGCAGAAGGTGTCCCAGATGGACGGCGTGCGCCCGTCCTCGGCGGCGGCGCCCTCGACCTGGTAGGCGGAGGTGGCCGAGCCGAACAGGAAGTTGGCGGGGAAGGAGGATTGGCTCATATGGGAGCGCTCCCATCAAAGGTTGTACGGAAGGGGATGACGTGGGGGGCTGAGAGACGGGAGGGCTGCCGGTCAGCCCTTGACCGCCCCCTGCATGATGCCGCCGACGATCTGCTTGCCGAAGACGGTCAGGATCAGCAGCAGCGGCAGGGTGCCCAGCAGCGCGCCGGCCATGATCACCGACTGGTCGGGTATGTAACCCCGGCCCAGACCGGTCAGGGCGACCTGGACGGTCGGGTTCTGCTGGGTCAGCGCGATGATCGGCCAGAAGAAGTCGTTCCAGGCCATCACGAAGGTCAGCATGCCGAGCACGGCCATCGCGGGCCGGGCGGCGGGGAAGACCACGTGCCACACGATGCGCAGACTGCTCGCGCCGTCCACCCGCGCGGCCTCGATCAGCTCGGTCGGCAGCGCCTCCAGCAGGTACTGCCGCATGAAGAACACGCCGAAGGCGCTGACGAAGGTCGGCAGGATGACGGCCTGGAGCTGGTTGGTCCACTCCAGCTCGGCGATCGCCATGAACAGCGGCACCACGCTGAGCTGCGGCGGCACCATCATGGTGCCGATCGTCAGCATCAGCAGCAGGTTCCGGAAGCGGAACCGCAGCTTGGCGAACGCGAACCCGGCGATCGTGCCGAACAGCACGGTGCCGACCGCGATGGACCCCGCGACGATGGTGGTGTTGAACAGCGCCAGGCCCATGTTGGCGTCGGTCCAGGCGATCTGCAGGTTCTTGAAGAGGTTGCCGCCGAACCAGAAGGGCGGCGGCATCTCCGCGAGCCGGGTGTTGTTCCGGGACGCGGCCACGGCCGTCCAGAACAGCGGGAAGAGCGCGATCGCGGTGACGAGGAACAGCACCGCGTACGTCAGCTTGCCGCCGTGCAGCGTGCCGCCGGCGCCGCCGGCCCGCCCCCGCATGCGGCCGCGGCCGGTGCGGTGGTCCGCCCCGCCGGGCTCGGGCGCCGTCCGAGGGGACGTGGCGCGGTCGGAGTCCAGCACGCTCATGAGCGCCTCCTCGCGGTCTTGCGGCCCAGCTCCCGCTTCTGCATGCCGCGCGAGATCAGCCAGTTGACCAGCGCGATCAGCACCAGGATCAGGAACATCATCCAGGCGATGGCCGAGGCCCGGCCCAGGTGCAGGTTGACCCAGCCCTGCTCGTACAGGTACAGGCCCAGGGTCTGGTACTGGTGGGCCGGACCGCCGTTCGCACCGCCGCCGGGGTTGAACAGCAGGGGCTCGCCGAACAGCTGTGTCGCGCCGATCGTCGAGACGACGACCGTGAACAGGATCGTCGGCCGCAGCGCGGGGATGGTGACGTGGACGAACTGCTGCCAGCGCGAGGCGCCGTCCAGCGCCGCCGACTCGTACAGGTCCTTGGGCACCGCCTGCATGGCAGCGAGGTAGATGAGGGTGTTGTAGCCGGTCCAGCGCCAGATCACGATCGCGGAGATCGCGAAATGGGAGGTCATGCCCTCGTGCCAGTTGACGGGGTCGAACCCGACGAAGCCCAGGAACCAGTTGATCATGCCGTAGTCACGGCCGAAGAGCACGACGAAGACGAGGGTCGCCGCGGCCACCGAGGTGGCGTAGGGGGCCAGCATGGCCACGCGGTAGAACGTGGCGCCGCGCAGCTTGTAGTTCAGCAGGTGGGCCAGCCCGAGCGCGATCAGCAGCTGGGGCACGGTGGAGATGATCCCGATGCTGAAGGTGTTGCGCAGGGCGTTCCAGAAGAAGTCGTCCTCGAGCAGCCGGGTGAAGTTGTGCAGCCCGGCCCACTCCATGTCGGTGGGGGCCGTCAGCGACACCTTGTGCAGGGACGCCCAGCCCGTGTAGAGCAGCGGGAAGAGGCTGAAGGCCCCGAAGAAGAGGAAGAACGGGGCGACGAAGCCGTAGGGGCTCCACTTCACGTCCCGCTGGTACCAGCGGCTGCGGCGTGCCCGCCGCCGGTCCTCGCGGGAGGAGGGGACATGTTTGTGGCGCGGGGCCGCGCCCCCCTGCTTGACGGGGGGCGCGGACACCGGCGAACCGGTAGTGGTCACTTGTCGATCACTCGTCCAGGGCGTTGTCGACTGCCTTGGTGGCCTCTTCCCAGGCCTTGTCGGAGGACAGACCGCTGCGCTCCATCTGCAGAAGGCCGCTGCGGGTGATGTTCTCCTGGATGACCTGGTCCTTCGGGCCGATCACCTGGGTCGGGATGCCCTCGGCCGCCTTGGAGAAGATCTCACCGATGGGGGCGTCCGAGAAGTACTCGTGCGTGGCCTCGGCGACCTCGGGGGTCTCGTACGACTTCGGGGCGCTGGGGAAGCTGCCGCGCTCGGCGAAGAGCTTGGCCTGCTGGGTGGGGGCGGTCAGCCAGGCGGCGAGCTTGATCGCCTCCTCCTTGTTCTTGCTGCTCTCGGGCACCCCGAGGAAGGAGCCGCCCCAGTTGCCGGCCTTGGGCGCGGGAGCGACATCCCACTTGTCCTCGGCCTTCTCGCCGCCCTTGTCCTGGATGTAGCCGAGCATCCAGGCGGGGCAGGAGAGCGTGGCGAAGGTGCCGTTGTTCATGGCCTTGTTCCACGAGTCCGTGAACAGCTCGTGCTTGTCGGTCATGTCCTCGGAGGCGGCCTCCGCGGCGACGTCCCAGGCCTCCTTGACGTCGGGGTTGGTCTTGTAGACGACCTCGCCCTGCTCGTCGTAGTAGCGGGTGGCGCTGGAGGAGATGGCCGCGTTGTACAGACCGCTGGCGGAGTCGACCCACTTGACGCCCTTGGGGGCGCTGTCCATGAACTTCTTGCCGGTGTCGAGGTACTTCTGCCAGTCGCCCTCCCACAGCTTCCCGACCTCGTCGCGGTCGGTGGGCAGGCCGGCGGCCTCGAAGTGGTCCTTGCGGTAGCAGATGGCCATCGGGCCGATGTCGGTGCCCAGGCCGATGGTCTTGCCGTCGGCGGTGGTGGCCTGGTTCCACTTCCAGTCGAAGTAGTCGTCCTTGGAGACGCCGCCGGCCTTGGACAGGTCGGTGAACTTGTCCGCCTGGGTCTGGACGACCTCGGCGATGTTCGCCACCTCGATGCCCTGGATGTCGGCGAGGCCGCTGTTGCTGGCGAGGCGGGTGAGCAGCTGCGGGTAGTAGTTCTCGTTCCGCTCGACGACGCTCTGCTCGATCTTGACCTTCGGGTTGAGCTTCTCGTACTCCTTGTAGAGCCCGGCCTCCTGGAAGCCGAAGGTGCCGAAGAGGCCGACGGTGATGACGGTCTTGCCCTTGCTGTCGGTTCCCCCGGCCTTGTCGCCCGAGTCGTCGTCGCTCGCGCATCCGGCGAGCAGGCTCGTGCCGATCGCCGCGGCGGCCATGAGGGCCACGGCTCGGCGGGTGGTGCGGGTCTTGCGCACTGCGTCCTCCTAGCGCCCTGACGTTTCACTCCCGGCCGTGGAAGGGTGTGGGGGACCGCGGTGACGGATGGTGCTGCGGCTCGGGCGGGAACGTGCGGGTTCTGTATGGGTCAAGTCCTTTGGGAGCGCTCCCAGACGTGATGAGTTGAAGAGTCGCGGTTCCCTGGCGCGGGTGTCAAGGGAATGGACACACTGACCCGGCGCAGTTATCCGGCTGTTAGCTTCGGTGGCTGATCGATACTGGTGCAAGGGCCGACCGGCCCTTGCGGTCGAGCCCGTACACGCTGGGGAGGCGGTCATGACAGTGAGCGGAAGGCGGGGCCAACGGCCCACTCTGGAGCAGGTCGCCGCCTACGCGGGGGTGGGCCGCGGTACTGTCTCCCGGGTGATCAACGGCGCCGCCAACGTCAGCGACCAGACGCGTACCGCCGTCCAGCAGGCGATCGCCGAACTGGGCTATGTGCCCAACCGGGCCGCCCGGGCGCTGGCCGCGGGCAGCACCGACGCGATCGCGCTGGTCATTCCCGAGGCCGAGACCAGACTGTTCGCCGAGCCCTACTTCTCCGGCATCATCCGCGGCGTCAGCACCGAGCTCGCCGACACCGACATGCAGCTGTTGCTGACCCTGATCCGCAACCCCAAGGAACGCGACCGCTTCGCCCAGTACGTCGCCGCCCACCGGGTGGACGGTGTGCTGCTGGTGTCCGTGCACGCCGACGACCCCCTGCCCGACCTGCTGGAACGCATCGAGATGCCCGCCGTCCTCAGCGGCCGCCGCAGCGGCGACGAACCGGTGCCGTACGTGGACTGCGACAACACCGGCGGTGCCCAGACCGCCGTGGAGCATCTGATCGGCCGCGGCCGGCGCGCGGTGGCCACCATCACCGGGCCGCTGGACATGTACGTCGCCCAGTGCCGTCTTGAGGGGTACCGCCACGCGCTGCGCACCGCGGGCCTGGAGGAGGACGAACGGCTGGTGGCCGTCGGCGACTTCACCGAGGAGGGCGGCCGCCGCGCCGTGCGGGAACTGCTGTCGCGGCGGCCCGACCTGGACGCCGTCTTCTGTGCCTCCGACGTGATGGCCGCGGGCGTCCGCGCCGTGCTGCGCGAGTCCGGCCGCCGGGTGCCCGAGGACGTGGCCCTGGTCGGCTTCGACGACTCGGCCGTCGCCCGTCACATGGACCCGCCGCTGACCAGCGTGCGGCAGCCGCTGGAGGAGATGGGCCGGTCGATGGCCCGGGTGCTGCTGGAGCAGATCGAGGGCCGCAAGGCGGGCCGGGACGACCGCTCCAGCCGGGTGCTGCCGACCGAGCTGATCCGCCGCGCGTCCTCCTGACCCCCGACGGTCCCCGGCCGGTCACGCGGACGCGGCGCTCACGCGGACGCGGCGCTCACGCGGACACGGCGAAGGGGCCGGCCGGCGTACCGACCGGCCCCCTTTCGAGCCGTCCTACCGCTGTACGGTGATCAACCGGTGATCAGTCGATCGGCGGGTAGGCGTTGCGCAGCAGCTCCTCGAACTGGGCCTGGAACCAGTGGCCGGAGACCGGTGCGTCGGGCAGGGCACCGGAGGGGCTGTTGCCGTTGCGGACGTTGCCCTCGTAGCTGGGGTCGCACATCTCGTCGGCGCGCTTGCCCTCGTCGTTCTGGATGTCCTCGCTGGCGCCGTCCGACTCACCCGGGGGCTTGATCCACGCGTAGGCGTCGATACCGGAGGCAGGCGAGGCCTGCGGCCGCTCACCGAGGCCGGCGCCGGCCTGGTTGCACCAGTTGCCGGTGTGGATCCGGCCGTCGATGCGGCTGCCCTCGACATAGGAGTTGACATCGGTCTTGGCCGCGGGACCGCTGGGACGGTCCGGACCGCCCCAGCCGTTGCGGGAGGTGTCGATGATCACGCCGACGTCGGAGTTGAAGCCGACCCGGACGGCTTCCTCACGGAAGGCCTGGGCGTAGGACTGCTCGTCCACGTAGCGGTTCCAGTCGACCCAGTCGGACTGGCGGACCGAGGTGCCGTTCACCGAGTCGCCGATGTTGAAGTACGGCTCGACGAGCGCACCGTAGTTGGCGACGTTGGCGGCGAAGCCGGCGACGTCGTTGACCGTGGCGCCCGCGGTGTTGGCGGCCTCGTAGAGCAGTTCGGCGGTGGGGGTGAAGTTGTTGTCCCAGCCGAGCCAGCCGTGGTGGCCGATGTCGATGTAGTTGTAGACGTTGTCGAACTGGCCGAGCGTGGCCAGGGCGTAGCCGACGCCCTCGACGTAGTTGCCGTTGGCCAGCATCTCGTCGCAGTTCTCGGTGGCCGTCTCACGGCTGCCCACGTTGGTGATCAGGTTCGGCAGCGAGTCGATCTCGACGATGTTGATGATCCGCAGGTCGGCGTACTTCGGGTCGCCGACGATCTCCGCGATCGGGTCGATGAACTCGTTCTTGTACCGGTCGATCTCGTCCGGGCCGAGCTCACCCTGGGAGGCGAGCGCGGAGCAGTCGCGGCCGGGCAGGTTGTAGGTGACCATCTGGAGCGCGTCGGCGCCCTGCTCCAGGGCGGTGTCGAGGTGGTCGCGCAGGCCCATGGTGTTCTCGCCGGCGGAGCCCGACTCGATGGCGGAGATGCGGTCCAGCCACACGGCGGTCGGCTCGTCGGCGATCGCCGCGCCGCCGCTCTCGGCGGCCTGCTCGGACCAGTCCGGGTTCACGTAGAGCTGGGCGCCCTCGTACGGGTTGTCGACGCGGTCGCCCGGGTCACCGGGGTCGCCCGGGTCGCCGGGGTCATCCGGGTCGTCCGGGTCATCGGGGTCGCCCGGGTCGCCGCCGTCCACGTTGCAGGTGGTGCCGTTCAGCGTGAACGTGTCGGGCACCGGGTTCGAGCCGGAGTAGGTCCCGTTGAAACCGAAGTTCGCGGAACCGCCCGAGGACAGGGTGGAGCTCCACGTGGGGGCGGTGGCGGTCACGTGCGCACCGCTCTGGGACAAGGTGGCGTTCCAGCCGGATCCGGCCTGCTGGTTGCCCGCATAGTCCCACTCCACCTTCCAGTTGCTCACGGCGGAGGCGGCGTTGTTGGTCACGGTGACCGAGGCGGTGAAGCCGTTGCCCCAGTCGTTGGCGACCTGGTAGTCCACGGTGCAGACGGGTGCCGCCACGGCGGTCCCCTGCATCATGCCGCCCGCGCCGAGCGCGCCGGTTATCAGCGCGCCGGCGGCGAGCAGCGCCGTCCGGCGCCCGCGCGCCGGTTTTCTGGTGCCTGTCATGCGATCTCTTCCTCTTCCTTCCGGTGTTCTCCGGATGACGACGGAGCCCAGCTCCGCATCGGGGGTGCGGTCGTGTCACGGGTGCGAGTCCCGGACGGAGGGGTCTTCCGCCGCGGTGGGGAACGACCGCCGTTGCGGCACGGAGCGAGGTCCCGCTCCGCTCCCGCCTCCGGGCACGGCCTCCCGGAGCGTGCTCCGGTATCGGTGCCGGGGAAGGACGGGGGGCGTCGTGAAGGGGTGAGCCGGCCGGTGTGGCCGTGAAGGCGCGCCGCGGCGGGCGCCGCGGTGCCGGATAACGCCCGAGGGCGCGGTGGGGGGTACATGAAGCGGCTCCTGGTCGGTCGAACGCGCCGTCCCTGGCGCACGACTGTGGAAGCGCTCCCACTGGTTGAAGGAGAACGTAGCGCCAACTTCCGATTGTGGCCAGAGTGCGTTCAGTAATTGGCGGATCGAATTCCTTCGACAGGGTCTTCTTGTTCGGAGTCTTGACAGGTGTCATGTCCGCGTTGACGCTTGGGAGCGCTCCCACTGGTTTCAGTTCCTCCACACGTCCCTGTCAGGCACGGTCCAGGCACAGTTCTTCCCCACCGAGCTGCGAGGAGAGAACCCCCGCATGAGCGCGTTACCAGTCACGGGCGTACCGCCCAGGCCTCCCAGAGGCAGAACCAGGAAGCTGCTGGTGGCAGCAGCCGTCGCGATCTCCCTCCCACTGGGGCTGACCTCGGCCCTGAGCGGGACGGCCCAGGCCGCCGCCCTCCAGTGCAGCGTGGACTACACGAAGAACGACTGGGGCTCCGGCTTCACCGCGAACGTCACCATCACCAACCGGGGCTCCGAGGCCATCGAGGACTGGACCCTGACATACGACTACAGCGGCAACCAGCAGCTCCAGCAGGGCTGGAACGGCCGGTGGTCGCAGTCCGGCAGGACCGTCACGGTCCAGAACCCGACCTACAGCACGAGCATCGGCGCCGGCGCGGCCGTCACCGCCGGCGCCAACTTCAGCTACAGCGGCACCAACACCGACCCGACCTCGTTCTCGGTCAACGGCACCCGCTGCGGCGGCAACCTCTCCGCCCCCACCGCCACTTTGACCAGCCCAGGAGCGGGCGCGGTCTTCTCCGCGGGCGCCACCATCGCGCTGGCGGCCGACGCGCGGGCGACGGAGTCCGGGGCCACCATCGAGAAGGTCGAGTTCTACAGCGACACCGAGCTGCTGGGCACCGACACCACGGCGCCCTACTCCTTCGACTGGGAGGACGTCCCGGCCGGCAACTACTCGATCTACGCCGTCGCCCACGACTCCAACGGGATGTCGAGCGAGTCCACCCCCGTCGGTGTCGAGGTGACCGACGGCCCCGCCGTGGTCGTCACCCCGGCCCAGCTCGGCGTGCGCCAGGGGGAGACCGCCCGGTTCGCCGTCAGGCTCTCCGAGCAGCCGTCCGAGACCGTGACGGCGACGGTGGAGCGCACCGGCGGGAACACCGGTCTGTCCGTGGCCGACGGCGCCTCGCTCACCTTCACGCCCGCCGACTGGGACACCCCCCAGGAGGTGACCGTCGCCGCCGACGAGACCGGCACCGGAGCGGCGACCTTCACCGTCAGCGCCCCCGGCCACGACGCGGCCGAGGTGACGGTCACCCAGCTGTCCGGCTCCGGTGACGGGGGCGAGTACGAGGACCGCTTCCTGGAGCTCTACAACAAGATCTTCGACCCGGCCAACGGGTACTTCTCGCCGGAGGGCATCCCCTACCACTCCGTCGAGACGCTGATGGTCGAGGCCCCCGACCACGGTCACGAGACGACCTCCGAGGCCTACAGCTACCTCATCTGGCTGCAGGCCATGTACGGCAAGGTCACCGAGGACTGGGACCCGTTCAACGAGTCGTGGCAGATCATGGAGGACTACATGATCCCCACGGCCGACGACCAGCCGACCAACAGCTTCTACGACCCCTCCAGCCCGGCCACCTACGCGGCCGAGCACCCGACCCCCGAGGACTACCCGTCGGCGATCGACGGCAACGTCCCCGTAGGCGTGGACCCGATCGCGGGCGAGCTGCGCAGCGCCTACGGCACCGACGAGATCTACGGCATGCACTGGCTGCAGGACGTGGACAACGTCTACGGCTACGGCAACGAGCCCGGCAGCGTCTGCCAGGGCGGGCCGGAGTCGGACGCGCCGTCGTACATCAACACCTTCCAGCGCGGCTCGCAGGAGTCGGTGTGGGAGACCGTCCCGCAGCCCACCTGCGACGACTTCACCTTCGGCGGTGAGAACGGGTACCTCGACCTGTTCATGGACGACGACGGCTACGCCGAGCAGTGGAAGTTCACCAACGCCCCCGACGCCGACGCCCGCGCCATCCAGGCCGCCTACTGGGCCGAGATGTGGGCCGAGGAGCAGGGGAAGAAGTCCGAGATCTCCGCGACCCTGTCCAAGGCCGCGAAGATGGGCGACTACCTGCGCTACGCCTTCTTCGACAAGTACTTCAAGAAGATCGGCGACTGCACCGGTCCCACCTCCTGCCCCGCCGGCACCGGCAAGGACAGCGCGCACTACCTGCTGTCCTGGTACTACGCCTGGGGCGGCGCCACCGACACCAGCGCCGGCTGGGCCTGGCGGATCGGCAGCAGCCACAACCACTTCGGCTACCAGAACCCGATGACGGCCCACGCCCTGACCACCGTCCCGGAGCTGAAGCCCAAGGGCTCCACCGCGGTGTCGGACTGGGAGAAGAGCCTCCAGCGCCAGGTCGAGTTCTACCGCTGGCTGCAGTCCGACGAGGGCGGCATCGCGGGCGGCGCGACCAACAGCTGGGAGGGCGACTACGGCACCCCGCCGGCCGGCACCCCCACCTTCTACGGCATGTTCTACGACGAGAAGCCCGTCTACCACGACCCGCCGTCCAACCAGTGGTTCGGCATGCAGGCCTGGTCGATGGAGCGCGTCGCCGAGCTCTACCACGAGACCGGCAACGCCACGGCCGAGGAGGTCCTGGACAAGTGGGTCCCGTGGGTCCTGTCCGAGGTGACCGTCAACCCCGACGGCAACTACCAGATCCCGTCGACGCTCCAGTGGTCGGGCAAGCCCGACACCTGGGACCCCGACAACCCCGGTGACAACTCGGACCTGCACGTGACGGTCCGCGACTACTCCACCGACGTCGGCGTCACCGCGGCCCTGGCCAAGACCCTGATGTACTACGCCGCCAAGTCCGGCGACGAGGAGGCCAGGAGCACCGCCAAGGCGCTGATGGACGCCATGTGGGACCACCACCAGGACGCCATGGGCATCGCGGTGGAGGAGACCCGGACCGACTTCGAGCGGTTCGAGAACCCGGTGTACGTCCCCGAGGGCTGGACCGGCACCATGCCCAACGGCGACCGGATCGACTCCGACTCCACCTTCCTGTCGATCCGCTCCTTCTACAGGGACGATCCGCAGTTCAACAAGGTGGAGAGCTACCTGAACGGCGGCGAGGCGCCGACGTTCACCTACCACCGCTTCTGGGCCCAGGCGGACGCCGCTCTCGCCCTGGCCACCTACGCGGACCTCTTCGGCGAGGAGTAGCGGCCGAGGGGGATGAAGCCGGCCCCCCGGTCCGGTCTGGTCGACGGCGGCCGCACCGGGGGGCTTCCAACCCACACCACCGGCGGCACCGGTACGAGCGGTGCCGCCGGCCGGTGACGAGCCGGAGCGGTGGTCCGTCCGTCCCCGCCTCTCCACCGCCCGGCCGCACCACCCGGCGGCCGCGGCCGTCCCGTACCGGCACCCGGGATCACCCTCGGTGCCGGCACCCGGGACGGCCGCGGCCGCTTCCGTCGTCTCCCGTCACCTCCCGGCCCGTCGGGGCCGGGAGGTGACCGCGTGCCAGACGAGCCGTCGCGGGCGCCCCGCCGCGGCGCCCGTGACGGCGCCCGCCGGGTGGTTTAGTCCATTCACCTGTACGGGGATTGTCGCCCGACGGACTGTCCGGGACCGCAACCGGGCCCGTGGACAGGCGGGTTCACGCGCCCGGACCCGGACGGTGCTACGCCGTTCGGCGGCCCCGGGCGCGGTCGCGAAGATGCGAGAAGGCTCCGGCTGACGTGTCCTCACATCTATGGCACCGCCGAATGGGAGGTCGAAGCGATGGCTGGACAGGGTGGACGCCGGCAGTGGACGCCGGACCGGCGCGGACTGGTGCTGCGCGGTGCGGCGCTGGCGGCGCTGGGAAGCGTCCCGTTCCTGGCGGGAAGGACAGGGGGAGCCGGGGGAGGGCGGCCGGGAGGCGACGCCGCCCCGGTGGCCTTCTCGGCCGGGCAGGAGACGGCTTCGGGGCGCTGGTCCCGGCCGGTGATGGGGGACTACCGGGTCTCGGCCGCCTACGGCATCCCCGGGAACTGGCAGGCGGGCCATCACACGGGCATCGACTTCGCGATGCCCGTCGGCACCCCCGTCTACGCGATCGGCGCCGGCTCCGTGGTCTTCGCCGGGGAGGCCGGCGCCTACGGGAAGGCGGTGACGGTCAGGATGGACGACGGCTACTACGCCCTCTACGCCCATCTGTCGCGGATTTCGGTGAACGGCGGGGAGCGGGTGAAGGCGGGCAGCCCGGTGGGCAGCTCGGGGGCCACGGGCCGGGTCACCGGCCCCCACCTCCACTTCGAGGTGCGCAGCAAACGCGGCTACGGCTCGGACGTCGACCCCGTCGCCTATCTCGCCCGGCGCGGGGTGCGGTTGCTGTGACCCCCACCACGCCCCGGTGCGTGGGCCGGTCGTGTTCCCCGCGGCCCGGCGGACGATCAAGGCCCGGCCTGCTTCCGCAGACCGGGCCTTGATCGTTCAGGGTGAGTAACGGGACTCGAACCCGATCCTTGACCCCGTTTTGACCTGCGGCGACGCTGAAAACCCGGACAAACTAACCCGATCGGATCAGCCTCAGTCACGCTGAGCCATCCCCAGCCAGCCTCAGACGGTGCTGCTGTTCCCATGGGAACACCCTCGGGAACACCTCCCCAGCAGCCCCACCGGGTGAGTAGGAAAACCCCCAACCGCAGCACTACGCCCCGGCTGATCAGGCCGGGGCGCTAGTGAGGCCGCTCGCGGTTGTCTGAGGGGCCGTGCCGCCGCGAGAGGATGGTGCGTGGGGGGTGGCGCAGCGGCACGGGTACCCCAGATGCCTTGCTGTATGACAACTTTCCCGAGAAAACTTCGAGCACCTACGAGAACGGCCCGACGATCAGGACGTGTGGCCGCAGTTGGGGCACACGAACACGCCGCCCCGCAGGTTCATCATCACGCCGCAGTTCGGGCAGGACAGCCCTACTGGCTGGACGGGCTCGGGCACCGGCCGGCGCAGACAGCCGCGACCTTGATGGTGCCGTCCTTCTCCTCCGTGGCCTCCGCCGTGGTGGGCCCTCCGCATTCCGGGCATCGCCGCTCGACCCGCTCGCGGTCGATCTGCTGCGCGATGCGCCGCAGCGCGCTCTCCGGCATGGGCATGTGTTGCCACCTCCGCACCTCCTGTGTGATCTGAGTCACTTGATGATTGTGCCCGCCCAGTACGGCGTCGTTCACCATGCCGGGCGGGCGCCCACCGCCGACCCTCGACCTGTCCAGGGCTGACCGGCCGGTAGTGGAGTCTCATGCGGGCGTGTCGAGCCGGTACCGGTCATCGACGTACCGGGCCGCCCGCGCCTCGATCCGCGCTATGCACTCCGCACAGCCATACAGCGGCGCGATAGCGGCCGCGGTGTGCACCGGCCCCAGCCACAGCACCGGCACCCCCTCCCGCTCGCAGCCCAACCAGCAGCCGCCGACCGTCCAC
Organism: Streptomyces mangrovi; assembly: GCF_900114215.1. Classification (GTDB taxonomy): domain Bacteria; phylum Actinomycetota; class Actinomycetes; order Streptomycetales; family Streptomycetaceae; genus Streptomyces; species Streptomyces barkulensis. Next base: position 171,252 of record NZ_FOSG01000008.1, read on the forward strand.
TGAGCCCCGCTCACCGCGCCACCGCCGCCACCCCGGGCACGCGCCCGGCGCCGTCGGCGACCCGGCACGACCCGACCCGTATCCGCCCGGCCCTCGCCGCGGCGTCGACGTACCGATCGACTGCGGCATGGTGGGCGCGCGGCGGCAGCGGGTCGAGGCCTACCGCGAGCAGGACCCGCCCGAGCGCACCGATCGTGTGAGCCCAGTGCCCGCTGAACGGCAGCCGCAGCGCCGTCTCGCACCCGTCCAGGTGCAGCAGCACCCGGGCCCGGTCATGGACGGTCAGCCGCTCCCCGACGTCCGGCACGCGGGCCGCCGGGGTATCGAGGGCGAGGGCGGCCGCGGTGGCGAGCATCCGCTGCTCGACCGCCTGCGGGTCGCCGTTCCGTGTGGGCGGGTGGGTGAGCAGCAGCACCGAGTAGACGCGGCTGTCGGGGGTGTGGTCGAGCCAGGTGTGCGCCGCCAGCGACGCGAGCAGTCCCGGGGTGAGCACGGACGGGGCGGGGAGGCGGGCCGTCACGGCTGCCTCCCGGGGGCGAGGACCCGCAGCAGCCACCGGCAGTCGAGGGCCAGCAGCAGCACGTGTCGGCGGGCGGACCGCAGGGTGTCGCCGAGCCCGTAGGCGAGTTGCCCAGCTGCGGTGTTGAGGCGGGCGTAGGCGACGGTTCCGGCGCGGGCACGGGCGGGGGGCAGCATCAGGTTGATGTGTCCGCGCAGCAGCGCTTCGAGTTCCGCGAGGTCGCTGTATCGGGTGGTGTGGTCGGCGGCGAGGGCGCGGTCAATGGTGCGCTGGATGGTGTCGGTGTCCAGCGGGCAGGGGCGGCGCGGTAAGGCGCGGCGGGGTGGCTCTTTCATGGCAGCGGCGCTCACGTCGCGTTGTCACCTCTCTACGGCGCGTTGTGTGCTAGCTCACGGTAGAGATTGAGCTAGTTCACCGCAAGAGGTTGAGTGAGCTAGCTCACCGATGGGACGCTATGGCCCATGACCCGCCCCACACTGCCCAGCACCCGCATCGCCGAGCTGTACCGACAGCGCATCAGAGACGGCGAACTCGCCCCCGGCGACCGCCTCCCGACGATCCGTGAACTCGTCGACGAACACGGCGTCGCATCCGCCACCGTCCGCAGCGCCCTGTCGTGGCTACGCGTCGAGGGCTACATCGTCACCACCCAACGCGGCAGCTTCGTCGCCGACACCGCCACGAACACCGCCACCCCACGCGACCGCCTCGACCGCATACAGCGCAGCGGCAGCGTCCTCGCCACCGGCGAGACGAAACAGGTCACCGCCGCCGAACTGATCGTGCCCCCGCTGTACGTCGCCGAGCTGTTCGACGTCGACCCCGGCTCGCAGGTCGTGCGCCGCGAGTACGTCGTCGGCGCCGGCGCGCAGCGGTTGATGCTCGCGGTCGACTGGTACCCCGCCTCGTTCGCGGACTCGGTGCCGGATCTGCTGTCGACCGTGCCGGGGCAGCGGACCGCCACGCACCCGGGCGGCGGGAACGACCTGATGCAGCAGATCGAGCGGACGACCGGCCGCCGGGTGCTGTACGGGCGGGACAGCATGCACGCCCGGGTCGCTGACCACCGTGAGGCGGGGCATCTGGGGGTGCCGGTCGGCGCGTCGATCCTCGCGGGCGCGCACGAGTGGTCGGACGATGAGGGCGTGATCTGTTATGGCGAGTGGTGCCTGCCGCAGCGGATCACGATCGGGTACGAGTATCGCGTCTGACCTGCCTGTAGGCATGACGAAAGCGCCCCCGCCCGGCCCGAAGGCCAGACGGGGGCGCACTCACGTTCGAGAGTGAATCAGCGGGCGGCGGGCACCTGAGACGACAGTCCGGGCCGGCCCTCTATCCCAGGGCCGGGCCGGACGCCTACAAGCCCACGTCGTGCAGGTACGGCCGCACCTCATCCGGCACCGGCTCAGGCGGCGCAGGCGGCTCTATCCGCGCCTGCCGCATACACGTCACCAGCGACCGCAGCCAGCCACGCAGATACCGGATCGCCACATCCTGCGCAGCAACCCGCTCCCGCTGCCGCGCAGCCTCCGTTTTCTGCTCCGCGAGCTCGTCCTTCACCTCTTTCAAGCTGGTGCGCAGCTCTCCCACGATGGTGGTGAAGTCGTCGCGGCGCTGCTGCCCGCGGGGCTGTCTGCGGCCGATGACGGCGGTGGCGATGCCGCCCCCGGCGGTGACCACGGCCACCGCCAGGGCCGACAACGCGGTCAGCATTTCAGTGCTCACGCGGTGGCTCCGATCGTGCACGGGGTGGCTCGTCCCAGCCGATAGCCACCAGGCACACGGCTCCGAACGCGCCGAATATCAAGGCAGGCGCCCAGCCGCGCGGATGGTCACCCAGCGGCCACCACGCGGCGAGGTACCCCAGCGCCCACGGGGCGGTCACCGCCCACACCGCCACGAACCCGGGCCAGTCACGCGGCTGCGGCAGCCACGCGCACACCAGCGCGCACACTCCGGCCGTGATCCACGCCCACGCCCACACGTCCAGCGGCAGCCACCGCAGCAGCAGCGTCGGGCCGGACTGTGCGTCGAGCGGCGCAACGAGCTGGCTGTAGCCGTACAAGGCGGCGATCGTTCCCTTGAGGGTGAGGAACGCGCCGCGGCGGCCCAGCGCGCGCATCGGCCGCCGGACCGCCGCGCACGGCATCAGACCGCCCCGGGGCCCGGGGTGACCGTCGACCCGTGCGACGGGCCCGCCTTGACCGTCGTCTCGGTCAGCCCCGGCCCCTCCGGACCGCCGGACGTGGCGACCGCGGTGAGCACCGCCAGGACGGCAGCGAGTCCACCGACCGACAGAGCGCCGCCCCAGTCGACATCGACGATCCCGAGCCCGTCCGCGGACGCGACGCCGAGCGTGCCCTGCGCGAAGGTGCGCACGGCCCGCTCGAACGCGGCCTTCCAGAATGCTCCGGTGAACATGTGGGTTCCCTTCCGTTGTGCGAGCAACTGCTCGCGGGGGTCACTTGGCCGGGATCTTGAGCTTCTGCCCCGGCGACAGCTCGTCGGCGTCCTTGACGCCCGACAGCGTCGCGATCTCCCGGTACCGGCGGCCGTCCCCGAGCCGGTCCGCCGCGATGCTCCAGAGGGTGTCGCCGCGCTTCACCTCGTACGAGGTCGTCGCCGCAGCCGGCGTCTTGAGCTTCTGGCCCGGCTCGATGTGGCTGGGGTCGGCGAGGCTGTTGAGGTCGACGAGGACCGGCACGGTCGTGCCGTGCGCGAGGGCGATCGCCCACAGGGTGTCCCCGCGCTGCACGGTGTACGTGCCCGTCGCCGACTTCGAGTCGCCGCCGGTGTCGGGCTTGATGCCGAGCCGCTTCGCGACCCGCCCCCGCATGCTCGCCATCGTGAAGCCGCGCGGGTCGACCTTGCCGGGCTGCCACTCCAGATGCCCGATCACCGACTTCTCGTTCCAGCGGTGCGCCCGGCAGATCGCCGCGCTCACACGCTCGATCGCGTCGAGCTGCGCCGCCGGCCACGGGTCGCGGCCGTCGCCGAGGTTCTCGCACTCGAAGCCGTAGAAGTGCCGGTTGCCGTCGGTGTTCGCCTCGTTGTCCGCCGGCAGCGACCGCTCGGCGATGACCGCGCGCAGCACGTCGTCGTCACCGGCGCCGGCGTGGTTGGCGCGGCCGTAGCCGACGATGTACACGACGCCGTTCTTCCCGATCACTCCGTGGCACAGCGGCCCGGGCAGGGTCATGTAGCCGCGGCGGCACAGGTCGACGGTCCGCTGCGTGCCGGTGGTGACGGTGTGGTGGATCATCACGCCGTGCACCGGGCCCCAGGGGCCTTTGTGGTTGCGGTTGTGGCGCGGCGGGTTGCCGACGACCTCGACCTTCAGGCCCTCGTCGCGCAACGCGCGGATGAACTTCTCGTAGGACAGTGGATCGGCCATGGGCGAGCCCTCCCTTGGGGCATGAGAAAACGCCCCGGCCCGAGCGGCAGCGGGGCGTGATGGTGTGAGGCCGGGTCAGGGGGTGCCGGCGTCGTACGGGGACAGGACGGGGCTGGTGGATCCGTCGCTGATCTCCCCGGCCGTGCCGGAGTTGAGCATGTCGTTGCCGTAGCGGCGGATGCCGGTGCACGTCGAGGTGATGGACAGGCCGTAGGCGGCCTCGTTGCCGGAGCCCCGCAGGCGGCACCGGTTCCCGGTGATCATGACGCTGGCGGCGCTGCTGCTGATGCGGATGCCGTAGTTCCCGGCCGCCGCGCTGGAGACCGCGCGGATCTCGTTGCCGTCGACCCTGACGTCGCTGCCGCCGACGACGTGCACGCCGTTGTTGCCGGTCTCTGTGATGCTGTTGGAGGCGATGACGATGTCGTCGCCCGCGTCCGCGGAGATCCCGTTGTAGCCGATGGCGTGCAGCCGGTTGTGCGCGACGACCGCCCCGGTCGGGTTGGCCTGGCTGACGCCGCTGCCGCCGGTGAGGTTGGCGATCACGTTGCCGGTGGCGGTGTAGTGGTCGGCGTACTCGGTGCGGATCGCGGACTCGCTGCCGGCCATGCCGTCGATGGTGTTGCCGGTGATGGTGGTGTGCAGGATGTGGCCGGTGTCCTCGCCGTGCAGCCGGATCGCGTCGTCGAACCCGGTGAGGTCCCGGAACGTGTTGCCGACGATGGTGAAGCCGCTGCAATCCTGACTGGCGTTGGTCTGCGTCCCGTCGGGCAACTTGGTGGCCTCCGGGTTGCCGGTGTACGGGACCTGGGCGCGGAACCCGGCGCCGCACCCCGTGATGGTGTTTCCGGAGAACACGCAGTCCTTGTAGCTGTAGGCGGTCATCGCGTACTGCGCGCAGTCCTCGAAATGGTTCCCGATCACGCGGACGTTGGTGTGCCAGCAGGTGATCGTCGCGCTGTGGGAGCCGACACCGCGCGGCCACGAGGTGGTGCCCGCTGTGCCCGACGGCCCGAAGGTGCACCCCTCGATGAGGATGTCGTCGCACACGGTGTGGTCGTAGGGCCCGAAAGCCCCATAGACCGACGCGCTCTTGGCGAGGTCGAGCTGCACGGCCTCGGAGAACTCCCTGCCACCCGGGTCAACGAACCCCAAGAACCGGCAGTTCAGCACCCGTCCGGTCTTGGTGCTGTTCAGCTCGATCGCGTGGAACCCGGGCACGTCCCGCACCTCGATATCCCGGATCGTGACCCGCTCGGCATGCGCCAGCGAGATACACATCCGCGAGGCGGTCAGACCGGGCACGGTGCCCTGCATCTCCCACACGCCGCCCTCGATGAGCAGATCCCCATGGCCGGTGTAGCCGCCGAGGTCCTGCTCGGTGTCGCCGTTGACCATCACCGTGGCATCCGCGCCCCGGATGAACCGCGCGCCCGGCAGCAGCGTCAACCGGGTGCGGCGGCGGATCCGCAGCGGCAGCGTCGCCAGCAGATAGTCCCCGGGCGGCACGATCACCCAGCCGCCGCCCGCCGACCACGCGGCCGTCAGCGCGGCCTGGATCGCCGGAGCATCGTCGGTGACACCGTCGCCGGCCGTGCCGTAGCCGGTGACGTCGATCATGCGAGAGGGGGTGACCGGCTCCCCGCCGACGGTGAGGGCGTCGGCGGCCAGGTCGTCGACGGTCACCCCGCCGGAGAGCGCGGCCCCGCCGGACGCGGTGAGCGTCCCGGTGACCGTCAGCGGCGCGGTGACGGTGCCACCGGCCGACCGCGACAGCGCCCCGGCCGCCGCAGCCGCCGCTTCCTGCGCGAGCTCCCGGGCAGCCTGGTACCAGCGCACCGGCTGCCCGGAGGACCCCGTATAGGAGAAATCGATCGCCGTGACGCCGTCGACGCGGAACTCCCGGATCGCGCCCGGCTGATCGTGCCCGGCCGGATTGGACCGCAGCTCAGCGATCGGCGTGACCCCGTCCAGCTCATACAGGGCAGTGATCTGCTCGCTCGTGCCCGCCCGGTACACCACCACCGGGTAGTCGGGCACCACATCCCCGGTGGAAGTGGTCAGGACATCGGCGGCCGTACCGCCGAAGGTGTACATCGGCATCCGTGCGCCGCCCCTCAGTCGATCCAGTACGAGAAATCGAGGCCCACCCAGGAGCTGCCACTGCCGTCCTGCGAGTACCACATGATCGAGCCCCAGGTGCCGTCGTTGACCTCCCAGCCCTCCCCGAGGACCTCGATACGGCCGACGCCGACAATCGGGTCACCGGAGATGGTCTGCCCGCCCGCGCCGCGGCCGGTGTAGCGCGGCCGGCAGTCCTCCGGCACGTCGCCCAACTTGATGGCCGGGCTGCCGACGATGAGCGCCCCGTCGGTCTTCTCCACTGCCCCGCGCACATGCACCCGATTGCCGATGCGGCGGATCCCGGGCGGCACCGTCCCGGACGACAGGCCGGCCACCAGCGACAGCGGCCGCCAGGCCGGGTCGGGCTCGTAGACCGTGGCCCACGTGTTCGACGTCGCGCTCGTCTTGAGCCACAGTGAGCCGTCCTCGGCGGACACCGCGGTGTGCAGCGGTGCGTCGCCGAAGTCGGCGTCGCGCTGCGCCTGGTCGGCCACATGCTGGATCAGGTGCGGGTCGATACCGCTCGCCAGGGCGGCGAATGCCGCCGGGCCGACTGGTGCGTCACCGCCTGCGGGGACCGGGAGTTGGGCATAGCCGATCTCGGCCACAAGGGGCCTCCTTACGAAAATTCGATCTTGAGAGTGCCGCCGGACACGGCCATGTAGTCGGTAGAGCCACGGGCGTAGATCGCCAGGCCACGGGCGGCACCAGTGGCGAGGGCCGTGCGCCAGGCGGCGGGCAGGGTCGCGGTGCCGGTACCGCCGACCGACAGCCGCAGCAGATCCTCCGGCCCGTCCCCCAGGGACAGCTGCCCCGACGGCGGCGAGGTGTAGGAGTGCAGGTACAGATGCAGCGGCCGTTTCGCGTTCACGCCGGAGCCGCGCCGCCGGGTGAAGCCGACAGTCATCTTCGCGACAGTCTTGCCCGAGCAGGCGTCGGCGATGGCCGTGCCGTAGAACCAGCCGCCGCGGCGGTCGCCGCCGCCGGTCCAATCCCCCTGCATGGGGAAATCCGCGTAGCTGTCCGGCCGGCCGCCCCGCCACGACCCCGAGTCGGTCGGCGAGAGCGACACCGGCCGCGCGACCGCACCAGTCGGCTCATCCGGCGGATCAGTCGGCTCGGTGGCGACCTGCGCGTACAGCTCGGCCTTGCCGTCCGCCGCTTTCCGCACGTACAGGGCCGTGGGCTGCATCCACCCGTCCCCGGACGGTGTGCCGGTGCCCCACGTCATCGCCCGCACCGCCTGCGCGCCCAAGGCGATCTCACGCACCGCGTCCTCATCCAGCGCCCCCGGATCCTCACCGAGCCGCCACATCACCACCGGCCGTGCTCCGGGCCGCACCGCGACCCAGTCGCCGGCCTGGCGGCCGCGGTAGGAGTCGGCGCACGGCACGTCGAGGATGAGCGCCCCGCCCAGGTCGAGGTTCACGGTCCCGGCGTCGGTGACGTCGACGACCTGCGCGCTGACGACTGTGCCGCCGCCGGTGCCGGATGCGGCGCGGGCGAGGTCCTCGCCGAGCTGTCGTGCTGCCCCGCTCATCCTGTGGTCCTCCGGGTCGTCGTCCGTGTCGTGCAGGTCATGGACGCGCCGCCCAGCTCGTACGGGCAGGAGTCGATGATGTGCCGCTGCCACTCGCCGGGCCGTATCTCGACGTCGACGACGTCGCCGGGCTCCAGCCCGGGATGGCACACGCTCGTGAAGCTGAGGCTGCTCTGCACGCCAAGGGAGTCGGCGAGCCGCGCCCGGCCGACCTCGTGAGCCTGCCCCACTGAGGCGATCAGCGGCGAGGTGTACCGCTCGACCCGCAGCCGGACCGGCAGCCCGAGACGCTGCGGCGCGAGCGGGTCCTCGACCGGGTCCGGCCCCGCGTAGGTCAGCGACTGTGGGTCGTCGTCCCACACGAACACCGGCCCCACGGATGGGCTGCCGTCCCCGCCGTCGCCGGAGACGGCCCACAGGTTCACCAGCCCTTCGGCCGACTGCTCCTCCGCCGGTTCACCGACCACCGCCACACCGCGCGGGATACGCCACACCACCGGGTCCGACAGCGTCGGCACCGGCGCCATCGTGAACACCCCCCGAGCGTCCACAAACGCCTCTGCGCCGAGCGCCGCAGCGATCCCCGTCGCCGTGCCCGAACTGTCGGTGCCGGACGACAGGGCCGCCCACCGGTCCTCGTCGCCGACGAACTGCGGGATCGGCGTGCCCGGGTCGGCTCCGTCGCGCCACGACACCGGCACCCCCGGCAGCGCCTCACCCACCAGCACCCCGACGAGGGCCTCAGCGGTGTCCGGCCCGATGGTGCGCGGTGTCGGAAAGCTCGCGGACCGGATGGCGTCCTCCAGCCCGAGCAGCTCCAGCTCGACCCCCAGCCGAGTACGGCGGGTACGGTCGACGACGTACACCCCGGCCGGGATCCACACCGGGTCCATCCGCGGCCCGGCAACGCCCTGCCACAGCCGCACGCGGGTGGCCTCGGTGTTGATGCCGCCCCGGCCCACCGGCACGTCCAACAGCTCGACGGACGCGGTGTACCGGCACTCCGCGGTACGGTCCGGCGTCACCGACCCGCCCCCGACCCTGGCCGACACCCAGGTGCGGCCGCCGTCGTTGGACCACTCCGCCCGCACCGGCCTGCGTGCCGCCCCGTGCAGCGCAGCGACCGCCTGAGCGGACACGCGCTGCATCAGACGACCCCGTTCGTCGACAGCGCAGCCCACGAGCTGTACGCGGCGGCGACCTCGTCCCACGTCGCGAACTGTGCCGCCACGTGGTCCCACGACCACCCCGGCAGCCGCAGCGGCTGCCCGGCGGTGTCCGGCCGCGCGATCGGCTCGATCGTGAACCCGAACTGATAGCCCTCGGATGAGCCGAGCTTGCCCGTCGGAGTCGGGCCGGTGATCTCACCCGGCACGAAAAACCGGTCCGGGGTGAGGTACCCGGGCCGGACCTGCGCCAGCAGCACCCCACTGCGCAGCAGCTCCCGCACCTGTTCGACCCGCTCCGGCGGCACATCGACGACGACCTGCGCCGTCTCCGCACCGTGCTCGTCGTACGCGAGAGCCCGATACGGCGACCCGGCCACGTCGACCGCGTCCTGCCGGGCCGCCGACGTCGGCGACTGCCACGACACGACCATGCACCGCGCCGACAAGCCGGGCTCGTCGAGGCTCTTGAGCCACAGGTCGTCGTCCGCGCCGGCCTCTGGCGCCGGAACCGTCACCGCCAGAGACGACGACGGCCCTTCACTGCCGTCCGCGTACACCGGTACGGCCGTGTACACCACGGCGACACCGAGCGGCGCCTCATGGTCGTACGCCGTCCCCACGCCCTCGACCGCCCACGCCGGGTCCGCGGACCGCACCGGTACCGGCCCGGCCGCCCCCGGGTCGAGGCGAGTGATCCGCACCTGCCGCACGCTGGCGGCGTCGGCGAGTGGGACGCTCGCGGTGTAGTCGACCGCGAGCGTCACCCCCGCCCACGCCTCGTCCACCACCGCGGCTAGCCACCCATCCGGCGACGTGGTGCGCTCCGGCGGCGTCACCTGCGGCGCCGACAGGTCCACGATCATCGGCATCCGCCGTCACCCTCTCCTTGCTCCGGCGCGGCTGCGCTGCCGCACCGCTGACAGTCCGGCGTCGACCCGCTCGTCGACGACCGCCTCGAACTCTCGCTCACCGACACGCAGGATCAGCGTGTCGCCGCGGCGCAGCGCCCCCTCATCGACCGGCGGCCGCTGCCCGCCCACCGGAACCGGAGCACCGCCCCGCGCCAGTGCCTCAGTCGCCACCCGCGGCAGCACCCCGACCATGCCCGTCACCACCGCCGCGCCGAGCTGCTCGGCCTCACGGCGCGCCATCCGCAGCGACGTGCGATGGTCGTAGATCGTCTGCCCGCCACCGAACCGCAGCAGCTCCGGCCCGCGCTCGCCGACCCACGCGACCTCACCGGGCCGCGGCCGGCCGCCGCTCGCGTAGCCCTTCGGGGCGGCGTTGGCGTTGGCCTGCTGGACGCGGGTGATGTTGCCGTAGCGGGCGACGATGTACCGGATCGCCGCGGCTACGTTGCTGACCGGGTCGAGGATGCCCCGTGCCCGCAGCGAGTTCGGCACGTACGCGGACCACGTCGGCGGGATCGTCTGCGCCAACCCCTGCGACGGCACGCCGTTCTTGGCGTTGATGTCCCAGTTGTTGATCGCCCGCGGGTTCCAGCCCGACTCGCGCGTGATCAACGTGTTGAGGCCGGCGAGCCACTGCGCCAGCACACCCGGCGGCGGCACCCCGGCCGCGGCGAGCGCCTGCATCAGGATCGCCCGCCGACGCCCCGACGGGATGCTCCCGCCGATCGCGCCGTCACCGCCGCCGGTGTCCCGGAACCAGTCCATCACCATCGTCTTGATGCCGCCGACCGCCATGCGCGGGACCTGCGCGATCGCCTTGCCCCACTTCCCGCCACCGATCGTCTTGAGCGGCTCCAGCACGCTGTTGAAGATGCGCCGCATGGCGGCGGACGGGTCCGACAGGAAGTCCGCAGCGGTCCGGATCCCGCCGAGCACGGCCCCGCCGACCTTCTTCAGAACACCCGTCACACGACCGATCACACCGCCCTCTTCGAGGAGCTGCGTCCCGGCCGCCGCATGCAGAGAGAGCGCCCGCTGCCGGTATCGCGGATCGGTCGGGATCACGTACTCCGGGTACTGCGACCGGCCCTCACCGACGATCGCGGTCGGCCGGTTGTAGATGCCCGGCTCTGTCCCGACCGTGCCACCTCGTTCGAGGAGCTTGACCTTCTTCAGCTTGTGCTCGTCCAGCCCCACCCATCCGGCGATGGAATTCCACGCCTTGAGGAGACCGTCATTCCACACCGTGCCCAGCACGAAATTCACGGGCTTCTTCGTGGCGTCCTTGATGCCGTCCCACGCCTTCTTCACGGCCTTCTTCGCCGTCTCGAAGCTGTCGCCGATGGTGCCGACCGCGCCCTTGAGGCGGTCGAAAATCGGCTTGATGCCCTCACGCCACACCGTGGAAATCTTGCTGCGGATCGTGTCCCACACCGGCCGGATGACCTTGTCGCGCAGCCACCCGAACACCGGCCCAAGCGTGTCCCGCACGAACCCGCTGAGCCGGTCGAAAACGGGCTTGATGACGCTGTTCCACGCAAAGCTGATCGCCGTGCGGATACCCGACCACACGGGCTTGATCACGTTGTTGTACAGCCACTGGAACGCGATCCCCAAGCTCTTGCGGACCACCGCGACCGCGACCTCGAAGATCGGCTGAATAATCCCCCACGCGAAGCTGATCGCCGACCGGATGCCGTTCCACACGGGCTTGATCACCGAGTTGTACAGCCACATGAACGCTGAGCCGACCGCAGAGGCGACCGACCCGACCCACCGGCCGAAGGAGACGACCGCGCCGATCACACCGCTCACGATGTCGATCACGCGGCCGAACTGGTTGAAGATGAAGCTGACGACCGGTCCGGCCAGCCTCAAAAGGATCGGTACCACAAACCCGATGACCTTGCCCGCCAGCATCCCCAGGAACCCGGCAACCTTGCCGATCACCGCGAGGACCGGCTGAGCCTTCTCGAACAACGTCGACAGCTTCTCGCCGATCATCTGCACGCCGGGCACAACCCGCTCACGGATCAGATCCGACAGCGTCCGGAACACCGGCCCCAACCCCGATGCGAGCCCGCTGTAGACCTTGACCGCGGCCGGCCACACGGTGCCCACCAAGATGCTGCCGAGCTTGCTCATCCACCCGAAGGTGGTCTGAGCCGCCGCCCCGAAGTACTTCGACAGGGCCGGGCCCAGGTCCTCGCGGAACAGCTTCCCCAGCCTGCCCAGGGCAGGCAGCAGCGTCGTCCGGGTGACCTCGCCGAGCTTCTGGAACGCCGGACCGAACGCGGAGCGCGCACCGGCCCCGACCTTCTCCAGCGACGACGACAGCGGCGCGAGCGCCCCACTGCCACGTGCCGCACCGAACAGTCGCGACACCGCGCCGGTCGCCGTCTTCCACGCCGGGCCGAACGTGCGGTTCAAGAACCCGGATACACGCGACAGGGCAGGCAGCACGTACCCGCCGACCGCGTTCACGAGCCCCTGCTCAAGCGTCCGCTTGAACGTCTCGATCCGTGTCGAGGCGTTGTCGTGCAGGGTGTCGCCCATCCGGTCCGCTGCCCCACCGACCTTGCCGAGCGCGTCGGTCGCCTTGCTCGGGTCGAGCGCGAACAGCGACTGTTGCAGGTCTTCGGCCTTCGTGCCGAACAGCGCGATCGCGACCTCGGACCTCTTCGCCGGGTCCTCGATGGCCCGGATCTTGTCGAGGACCTTGTCGAGCGCCTTCCCCGCCTCCGGGCCGCCCTTCGCGAACGTCTGCGCCATCTCCGACGCAGACAGCTGGATCGCCTTGAAACCTTCCTTCGTCGTATCCGAGCCGTCCTTCGCGCGGATCGCGAACTCCTTCAGCGCATCCGCGACCGTGTCCGAGTCGCGCGCGCCGGCCTTGAGTCCCTGCGTCAGCAGCCCGAGCGCCTGCGAGCCGGTCAGCCCCAGGTCACGGAACTGAGTCGAATACTCGTTCAGGGTGTCGAGCAGGTCCTCGCTCTTGTCCGCGCCGCTCTGGAACCCGCGCGTGATCAGGTCGAACGCTTCCTTGCCGTCCTTCGCCAGCCCCGTCTTGATGAGCTGACCAGCCGCCCGCGCGGAGCCGCCGACGTCCGCGTCGAACGTCTCCGCCAAGTTCAGGGCGGCTTTCGACAACCCGGCCAGGTCCTTCTTCGGCGCGTTGACCGCGACGACACCGTTCTGCGCGAGCTGCCGCAGACTGTCGTTGACCTGCTCGACGCTCTCGCCGTACCCCTTCGCGTACACGCTGCCCGACACCTTGCCCAGCCGCGCCGACTCCTTCTCGCTGAGCCCGAGCTGCGCGGCGAGCTTGTCGCCCGCCTTCTCCTGCGCCATCGCATCCGTGACGCCCTTGACCAGCAGCGCCCCCGCCAAAGCACCGACCGCGAGCATCCCGCCCTTGACCTTGCCGCGGATCCCACCGACCACGCCCTGCCCCGCCTGGTCACCCGCAGCGGCGCCGGCGTCGGCCATCGGGTCGGCGACGGCGGCCTGCACGCTGCCGGAGTGGCGGGACATCTGCCGGTCGAGTTCGGATGCGAACCGGCGCATCTCGGGGACGATGCTGACGTACCCGACACCGACCTCGACCGGCATCCCTGTCACCCCTTCCCGGGTAGGACTTGCGCGGTGATCCGCTGGTACGCGGTCCGCGCCTGGTCGCGTTTGTGCTCGGCGTCCTCGGCCGTCTCCTCCGGCAGCGGATCGCCCGGCCGCCACCCCCGCTCGGGGTACGGCAATGCTGGCTTGTCCGGGTCGCGGTGCGCGTTTCGGAAGTCGGTGACGAACTGCGCGAGCAGATCGACCACGTTCTCGGCGGCGTAGTCGACGTGCCGCCAGTCGTGCCCGGCCTGCGCCCGCGCCGTCGCCCCGTCGGGCGGCAGGTTCTCGACCATGACCCGCAGCAGCCGCAGGCTGATTCGGCGCTGCCAGAACGCCGCCAGTGGCCCTCCGGGCCCGTAGCCGGGGTAGTGGCGCATCAGGTCCGCCTCGACGGCTTCCGGCTCGTCTCCGAGGACGTCGAGGACGTCGTACGTCACCGTCTCGACGGCGCCCTCACCGCCGCCGTCGGCTACGCCCTGGTAGGGCGGTGCCGGTTGAGGGTGTCCTGCATCTCGGAGCGGGCCGCGACGTACACCAGCATCAGGTCGTTCGCGGTACCGCCGCTCTTGACGAACTCGGTCCACTGGTCGCCGAGCAGAACGCGGGCCTTGCCCTCGTCGCCCTCGGCCGCGTCGATCCGGAGGGCGGTGTCGTCGTCGGTGAACAGCGGGTGCGGGAAGCTGTAGGTCTTCCCGTCGTCGGTCTCCACCTCGACACGGTCACCACCGACCGCGTCGGCGTACGACGCGCGCACCGCAGACAGCTTGTACCGGGCCTTGTTCGGCTTGGACATGATCGGAACTCTCTTCCTCGGGTGAGCAGTGGGTGAGCATTCAAGGCGCGGGGGCGGAGGGGCTCACCCAGAACCACCGCCCCCGCGCCGATCAAGAGGGGACAGGTCAGGCCCCGCCCGGCGTGGTGGTCGTCACCGTCACCGCCGGAGTCGTCCCGCCGGTCAGGCCCGTCCCATCACCGGTCATCTCGGCCACGTCGGTGCCCGCGTACTGGCCGACGAACGTCACCGTGACCGGCGTGCCCGGGTGCGGGCCGCCCGCGCACGTCACGTCGCCGGGGTCGATGTTCGACAGCGCCTCCAGCGCCGACTGCACCGCGGACGCGGTCGCGTCGAACGCGATCGCCCCGGTCGTCTGCGTGTCGAACGTGAGCGTGTAGGTGCCGCCGGTCGGGCTGCCGGTGATGGCGACGCTCTGCACCTCGTTCGACCCCGGCGACAGGGACCGCCAGCCCGGCCCGTCCACCCAGTTCCGGCACGACGTGCCGACCGCGCTGTCCCGGTACGCCGTGAACGTCACCGGCCGCTGCGTCTCCGTGCTGCGCGCCCACTGCTCGTCGTCCTTGCTGGTGAGCCGCGCCCGCGGCAGGAACTTCACGACGTAGATCTCACTGCCGTCGTCGGCGTAGTCCAGACCGATGAACAGCAGCCTGCGGAACGGGTTCTTCGGCGTGCTGGGGCGGTCCCACGACCACGCCGACCCGACCGCGGGCAGCGCGCCCGTGCCCGACAGCGGCAGCCCCTCGTACAGGGCGACTGCGGCCTGGTTGGTCTCCTGCGGCGTGTAGCTCGCCGTCAGCACGTCCGACTCGACGTCCGACCGGGTCGGCTCCACACTCTGCGACGACGTCACGTCCGCCATCGACAGGTCGGACGTGAACGTCAGCCCGTCGTCGGTGGTGTACCCCACGGCGACGTAGCCCGACGGCAGGGCCGCGAGCTCCCCGGTCGTCTCGTTGAACGGGTTCGTGATCGCCTCAGCGGACGCGTCGGCCGCGTACACGGCCTGCACCAGTTGCTTGCGGATCAGCTCGGTGCGGAGATCCGCCATCAGGTCCGGCGGGGTCGGGGTCGTCATGATGCCTCCCATGCAGAAACCCCCGGCCACGTGGCGCGGGGGCGAATACGGTCAAAGGGCCGGGTGAGCCAGGGTCAGGGGGCGAGCGTGCGGCCGCGCAGGGCCACCTCGACCGCGAACAGGTACCGGGGCACGCCGCTCTCGGGGTCCGGCGACAGGTTCGGGCCGCCCATCTCGACCACGTCGTACGCGGCCGCGCCACGCCACCCCGGGATCGCGTGCACCAGCGCCCGCACAACCTGCACGAGATCAGCCGCCGCACCCTCATCCGGCGCCCAGCACGCGATGTCCAGTCGCGGCCGGTCCGTGATCCGGTCCAACTGCGTACCGCCGACCCGCTCGACCCGCACGAACTGCGCTGGCCGGGGCGACGGCACACGCGAGACGACCGGCACCGGATCGCCGCGCTCGGCGAGCTGCTCGCGCAGGTACGCCGCGACGAGCTGCACCGCGTCCGGGAACCCTACGGGGGCGCCCATCAGTCGGCCCCGCGGGCGCCGTCCAGACCACGTAGCAGCGCCCGCCGCGAGACGTCCGGGTCGGCTGTGGAGTAGTCACCGAGCACCGCGCCACGCACACGCCGCTCGCCCGTCTCGATGTCCGTGCGGAACTGCCCGTCGGCCTCCGAAGCGGCGGCCGCGGCCCGCTCCGCCGCTCTGGTCTTCCGCTCGATCAGCGCCCGCGTCTGCGGCGCCGTGAGGAACTCGGCGATCTTCTGACGGTTCGGCCGGAACCGGGACCGGGCCACGGTCATCACCCCTCTACTACTCGCAGCCTGACCTCGTAGTGGTGCAGCTCCTCCGGCGACCACGCCGGACCGGCCGGCCCGGCCACCTCGAACGTGCTGCTGTTCCACTCGACCCGCGACGCCCCAGTCACAGCCAGCGGGTTGCCGTCGACGTCGACCGGGTTGCAGATCAGCGTCCACTCACCGATCTGCGCGTTCCGCTGATCGGTCTCCTCCGCGCTGGTCTGCTGCTGCATCCACGCCCGCGCCGACTGCCGGGACGGGCTCGCCCAGTCCTCGACCTCGTTGCCGTACCGATCGGTGCGCGTCCCCGCAGTGAGGACGTCGACGAGGTGCGGCAGCACCGCCTCGTCGATCACCACACCCACCCGCCCCGGCTGACCGGCGACCACCCGCCGTCGTCGACGAGCCCGATCGTGTACGCCGCGTCCGACCCCGGGTCCTCGACCGGTGTCGGCTGGAGCAGCGCGACCTCGTCGTCGGTCAGGTACAGCCCGCCGTCCTCGCCGAGCGTCTCGGAGTACTGGCCGATCGTCCGCTGTCGGTAGCCGCCCGGGTTCGCCATCACTCGGCGGGTCACCGCGACCGCGACCGTCCGCAGCACGTCCGGGTCGGGCTCGTGGCCGGCCGGGATGTGGCGGCGCATCAGCGCGGACGCGTCCGCGAGGTACGCCTCGACCTGCGCCCGCTTCGCGCCGGTGAGCGTGACGGCGGCGCGCGCCTCGTAGTCATCGACCGTCGCGTACGCCGCCACCCGCCTACTCCTCCCGCTCGGGCTCGATCACGCCGTTCCGTTCGAGCAGCGCGATCACGTCGTCGCGGCTCATCTCGTCGTCGGTGTCGTAGCCGTTGGCCTCGGCGAACCGCCGCCACGCCTCGACACCGCTCCCGCGGCCCGAACGGGGCGGCGCCTCGACGGTGCTGGGGGCGCCGGGGTCGGTGAACCCGACCGGGCCCGGGCCGCCGCCGTCACCGTCGCTGTCGTCCGCGCTGGTGCCCTCCCACGCGTGGTCGCCGATCCGCTTCGCGACCTCCGCCGGGACCTCGCTGTCGGGCCCGTACGCGGTGCCGTCGACGTGCACGTACGACCGCAGCCTCCGCGCCATCAGACCACCACCGCCTTGAACGTGAGGTTCGGCTCGCGGACGACCGGCATCCCGACCGCCGCCGCGTGCGTCCACAGCCTGACCGGGTTCTTCGTCTTCCACGTCGCCGCGACCACACCGGCACGCCCGTCAACGCCGGCGTACTCCGGCTCCAGCGACTCCGCCGTCGTCCCGAGCAGGAACCCGCCCAGGTCCGTCGGCGCGGCCGCGTCCGTCGGCCCCGGGTCCGGCACGAACACCAGCGCATCGACCGGCATGATCCGCGTCGGCGTCCCGTCCACGCTCACCCGCGCGTCGTTCAGCTCGATCGCCGGCAGGTCGAGGGACTCCAGCACCGTGTTCAGCTGCTCGACGCTCACCATCGGCGACGACCCCGACGGCGCCAGCGGATACACCTGCCGCACCACCTGGTCGCACTGCCGCAGATGCGACAGCACCGTGCGCGGCATCAGCATCCGCGCCGGCGGCCGCCCGTTGGTGTCGATGTAGGTCTGCACCCACGATTCGAGGTCGTCCAGCGGGACCGCGTTCGCGTGGTCCGACCACAGCACCGCCGCGGTGACGGAGTGCGCCGGATCCCGCCCGAAGTCCACCGGCGCGAGGGTCACGCCGTTCTCGTTGATCGTGAACTGCGCGTTCGCCAGCGCCTCACCCTTACCGACCTCGAACCTCGCGGCGATGTTCGTCGCCAGCCGGTACGCGTCCTGCGCGATCGCCCGCCGCACCGGGTCGGCGTCGTCGAGGCTCCGGATCCGCAGCCGGTCGTACTCGTTCAGCGGGATCGCCTCGCTGATCGGCGGCAGCTCACCCATCACCTGCGACACGCCCTCACGGCGCCCGATCCGCGACTCCGCATCCCACGACCGGTACACGGACGCCTCGGCGAGCCCGCCGGTGCCGCCCTTGGTGTACTGGAACGTGATGTCGTCGATCACGACGTTCGGCAGCCACCTGCCCAGCGTGAACGCGTTGACCTGCTGCTCGGCGAGCGCCCGACGGGTGACCGCGGTCAGCTCTTCGGGCTCGATGTACTCGGTGTCCAGCACCCATGCCATCTACGCCACCCCCTCTCAGATGAACCGGATCGAACCGGCGACGTCGGCCTGACCGGCGGCGTCCACCGCCACCGGCAGACGGCTGCTGCGGACCTTGCCGTGCGTGAGCATCGCCCCCGCCACGTCGACCGTGTTGTCGGTCGGCGCCGCGACGGCGGCGTACAGGAACCCGACGAGGGTCTCCGTGCCGTCCGTCGCGGCGCCGTTGTACAGCCCGTACTTGCCCGTCGCGGTGATCCTCCCGAGCGGCAGACCGCTCTTGAAATAGCCGTCCGGGTAGTGCGTGGCGGCGGTGAACGTCGAGGTGTCGAGGGTGACCGACTCGGTCGCCTGCGTGCCGTGCTCACTGCCCAGCCACGACTGATCGTCAGCCCCGAACGTCTCAGTCCTGAGACGGAGGTCCATTGCTCTCTCCTATGGTCGTCACGAACCCGCGGTGGTCTTCGGCTTCCGGCCGTACAGTTCCTCGAACAGCTCGTCGCCGCTGACTGCACCGCGCTTGCTCTTGCTGCGGCCGGACCCGTTCCGGGCCCCCTGATAGCCGCTCCCACGACGCCGGCGGCGCGTGTCGCGCCCGTCCTGGTCGTCGTCCTCGTCGTCCGTGTCGGACCTCGCCGGGGCGAGCTTGTCGACGAGCTTGGCGATCGCCTCGTCGTCGGCTTCGCCGTCCTCGTCGACGTACTTCTTCAGGTTGATGTCCTCGACGACTTCCTTCGGGTCCGGGATCCGGCCCTTGGCAGCCGCCAGGAACGCACTGCGGGCGACCCGCACGCCGGCCTTCACGCGTTCCTCCGCACGCGCAGCGGCGACCGCCTCGTCGATACGCTTCTCGACCTCGCTCATGCCCTCACGCTTGAGCTTCGCGAGCTCCTTCGCAGCGGCAGCGTTGGCCTTGGCGCGCTGCTCGTGCTTCCGCGCCTGCGCCTTCCACTTCTCGGCCTCCGCCTTGTGGTCCGGCTCGTCGTCGTCCTTCCCCTTGTCGGGGTCCACGTCGTCCGGGTCGTCCTCCGGGTCGCCCTCGTCGGGGTCGTCCTCCGGATCGCCGTCGTCACGGCCGTCCCCGCCCCGGACAGGCCAGATCGGGTACAGCTCGCCCGGGTCCTCCCCGGGCCGTGCCTTCCGCCAGCCGACAGCCGTGATCCCGGTGAGCGCGTGGCGGGGCAGAGTGCGTGTGGACATGGTCGTATCTCCCGTGTCGGGTCAAGGGTGAGCAAGGGTGTGCGCCGTGTCGGCGCAGATGGTCTACGAGCCGGGCACGTCCCGCGGCCCGGTGTGCTCGTGACGACGGACGGCCAGCAGCGGCCCGTACTCGCCGTGCTCGCGCGTGACGATGACGTCCCGGTAGTCCGGCGCCCGCCCCCCACGGTCGGACGCCCCGGTACCCGCCGCGATCGCCGCGTGTGCCTCTTCGAGCAGCCGCTCGTCGATGATCTGCCCCGGGTCACGGTCGCCCGGAATCGGCTCGGGCCGACAGTGGCAGCCCGGATGGATCGGCATCAGGTTCTCAACCCGGTACCGCTGCGTACTGGCGATCACGCACAGCCCGCAGTTCTTCCCGCCGCCCAACCGCCGACGGAAGAACCGCGCGCGCCCGCTGCGGGTCATCGTCTCCCGCGCCGCGTGCGTCCGCGCGAGCTGGAGATCCGTCTCGGTGATCGACAGCAACCGCGTACGGCCCTCGCTCCGCGACTCCGCGAACGATTTCCCCTGCGACAACGCCGTCCAGGTCGTGACGAACGGCCGCCGGTACACCTCCTCCGGCGGCGTCCCGCGCAGCGCCTCGTCGAGCTGCACACCCACCGGCGCCGCCGCCCCACCGAGCATGTCCGCGATCATCGCCGACAGGTACGCGTCCGTGACCGCACCCATCTGCTGCTGCGCGCCGAGCACCACCGGCAGCACTCGCTCGATGAACGCGGCCGCGTCCGCGTCCCGGTAGGACCCGAGCGAATCGAACGCCGCCAGCACGAACGAGATGACCCGGTCCCGCAGCGACGTCGTCAGCGCGTCGTACCGTTCGGTGAGCGCCGCCTGCAACGCCGGATCAGGCATCGACCACACCCCCGCCATCCGGCTCGGGCTGGTTGCCCGCCGTCGGCGCCGGGTTCGCCGGCAGCAGCGACGCCGCGAGCAGCTGCTGCGCGGCCGCACCCGAGTTGATCCGCCGCACCCGCTCCGGCGTCTCGTCGAGGTCCTCCGCGATGATGTCCAGCGGATACCCGATGCTCTTGAGCTTCGTCGCCGCGTCCGCCCGCACCGCCGGGCTGAGGTACTCCGGCCGCGCCCACCGCACCGTCGCCTCGGTGTAGTCCTCCTCGACCCCGGCCTGCGCCGCCGCCAGCGTCATCACGTCCTCCAGCGCCTCCCCGAACGCGGCGATGTGCTCCCTGCACTTCGCCACGTGCATCAGGTCCAGCGCGGCGACCGTGTCCGCGCTGATGTTGATCAGGTCACCGGCGTAGTAGTACGCCGGGGTCTGGCTGATGATCAGCATGTCGCGGACATCTGACGCGTGCTCGGCGAGGAACGGCCGGAGGTCCGTCGCGTCGAGCTGCCCGAACATCGCGTCCGTGCCCTCGGACACCCACACGCTGTTCGGGCCCGGAACGAACGGCTGCTCAACCGTGGTCAGCCCCGTCGTCGGGTCGATCTTCCGCTTGAACTCGTGCCCTTTCACCCACTTCTGCCGGAACCCGCTGTACCGGCTGGCGGCCATGCGGTTGAGCACGCCCATGTTCACCCGGTCCTGGATGTCCATGGCGACGGCGAACTCAGGCTCCGGGTCCTCCCCAAGATCCGGCATCCGCGCGAACTCCACCAACGGCAGCATCCCGAGATCGTGCTCGACACCGTCATCCAGCGGCACCCACGAATCCGGTCCCCACGGCAACCGCGCCGGACTGCACCGCTCCCGCGTCCGGTACGCGAACCGCATGTCGTCGTACAGCACGACCGCGTACCCGAACCCGTCGACGTCGCTGTGCATCGCCTTGAGCCCGACGTACGCCTCATCAGTCGCCGGATCCCGCTCGACGATGCACTCTCGCGGATGCTCGGCGGTGATCAGCGGCGACGGACGGCCGTTGTCCTCGACCCGGGTCGGGTGCTCACCGACGAGCATGTACCCGGCCGCCTGCGTCATCGCCACCCGCCACACGGCCTTCTGCCGCGAGTCCAGCCGGTTCAGCTGCCACCACCGCGACGCGTTCTCATCCGGCTCGCCGTCCCGCCCGGTCACCCCCAGCGCCCGCAACCGGTGCACCGTCGAGTTCGCGATCACACCGCAGAAGTTCGTGCGCGCTTTCCGCTGAAAGTCGATGAACGCTTGCTCAGCCCGCTTCGGCAGCTCCGGCAGCGGCGGCCGGCCCCGGTAGTACCGCCACCACTCGTCGAGTACGCTCGCGCGCTTCCGCAGCCTGCGGCCCAGCCGCAGCAGCGCGAAGTCGGGGTTGTCGAGCTCCGGTGTCTCGTCGAGCACGGCTTGCCCCTCCTGGTCAGAACGTTCCGCCGAACATCTCCGGCTTCTCGGATGCGATGCCCTTCGCGATGGCGTCGAGGCGGCACTGCCACGCCAGCACCGCGGCGCTCGCCGCGTCGATCTTGTCGGCGCTGTCCGGATGCGCCTTCGCGATCTGGATCCCCGACCGGGTCTTCCGCCGGCGGGCGTTGAGCAGGTGCCGCACCAGCGCCGACGACCCGTCGTGCGTCAGCTCGCCCTCGGTCAATGCGGTGTGGAACTTCTCCAGCGCCCGCACGATCAGGTTCGACCGGCCACCGGTCATCCACCACTCGATCGGATGGTTCCGCGTCGCCTGCACCTTCAGGCGCGGCCCATACGCCGCCTCCCAGTCCGCGACGTGGCTCTCCCACTTCGCGGGGTCGGCGTACATACCGACGACGTCGTACGTCTCGAACGCCTCATGCACCGCGGCGAGCACCTCGACGACCGGCACCCGCCACTCGACCGGCTGCCCGTCCGGCCCGATCTCCGGCCGGGCCGGCGACTCCCACACGCCGATCGTGAACACGTGCCCGTCCGACAGGCGGCAGCCGATCAGCGCCGTCGCGTCCGTCACCCCACGGGCCCGCTTCCGCGACCCGTCGAACCCGAGCACGATCCGCTCGCCCGGCTGCACCTGCCGGTTCAGGTCCGACGCGGCGCGCACCTCCGGCGCCGACAGCCACGCATCGCTGGCGTGGGTGATCTGGTTGAGCAGGTCCGCCCGCAGATCCTGCGGCTCGTTCGACGTGTCCCAGAACTCGGACGTCAGCCGCTCGATCGGCGACCACCCCGGCGGACACGGCGGATCGTGCAGCACACACCCGTCAGGATGGTCCGAGCTGTCGCCGTACGCCCACCGCAGCCCAGCCACGAGCGACCGCTCGTCGCTCATGTCCGTCTCCGGCGGCGCCTCCCGGTGATCCACCAGAATCCCGCGCGCCCGCGACCGGCCGTCGAGGATCGCCTGATAGTCCGCCGCGGACTGCTCAGCGACGCTGCCCTCGCCCGGAGTGAACGCGTTCGGCGTCTCGATCACCGACCCGCCCAGCTTCGCGGCATTGAACCGCATCACCCGCGCCAGCCGCTTCCCGCCGTTGGACTCCCGCCACTCCTCCGTCTGATCCATCGACGCGAAACACGCCGGGTCGCCCTTCGCCGACGTCGCACTCGACGTGATCGGGCTGATCTGCCCCCGCGGCAGATAGATCACCGTGTCCAGCACATCGAGCCCATAGTCAGCCGCCAGCGACCCGCCCCGCGCCATCTCCAGCAGCGGCAACCACGTGTTGTCGGTCTGATCCTCGGTCACCGCCGCGATACGCACCAGCGGCGTCCGCAGCGAGTGCCACGGCCGGCCGACCGGCTCGCCGTCCGCGTCGAACCCGTCGGCGACGACGTCGGCGCAGGCCTCCGCGAGCGCGATCGCCCCGACGAACGGGCTCTTGCCCCAGCCTCGCGGGCGGCTGAGTAGCGCGCGGTGGATGACGCGCTTCCCGGTGACCGGGTGTACCTCGTAGAACCGGCACAGGAACTCGGCCTGCTCGCGGGTCGGCACGAACGGCTCGCCGTCGTCCCGGCCGGGCTGCGCGAGGTTCTGCATCATCCAGTCGAGGACGTACCACCCCAGCGTTGGGCGCTCGCCCTCGTACTCAGGGCCGCGCCACGGCATGACCGCCCCCCGCTACGAGCCCTTGCCCTGGCCGGACTTCCCGCCCGGCATCATCCGCAGCTGCCCGTACCGCTCACGCGCCGACGGCCCACCCGAACGGCCCCGACCCTGATCCGCGTCGTCCGCCTCAGCGAACACCATCCGCAGCCGCGCCCGCGCCGACGGCGTCGCCCCGAACTCCGCCACCCGCAGCCGCAGCTCACCCGCGAGCGACAGGTTGCCCTGCCAGTACCGTGCATGGATCAGCGCCGTGTCGAGCAGGTACTGCCAGTCCGACGAACCGAAGTGCTCCGCCTGCGGGCTGTCGATCCACATCCGCCACCACTCGCGCGTACGCGCCGGCCACACGAACTCGCGCAGCTCGCCGTCGACCTCGACCTCGAAGTCGGGGAGCTCCGGCGGCTCGGCCCGCTCCCACCTGAGCACGGTCTGCGGAACGCTGTCCTTGTTGCGCCGGGCCCGCTTGCTCGGGTCCTTCGGCGCTGGCCCCATGCCTGCCATCGTGTGTACCTCCCGTGTCGGGGTGCGCCGCAGCCACCCCGTGCCGGGGAGCACTACAGCAGAACGTCGATCAACTCGGACAGATCACCGAGCCTGCGGGGCGTGTCGCCCCACGTCTCACCAGTCACCGCGATGAACCGCCCCGTCCCATACACCTCGATCGAGGTGCCATCCCGAGCGATCCGCCGACCGTGCCGCAGCGGGCCCCGGCCCCAGACGTGCAGCCCGCGCCCGCTCACACTGCGCTCGACCCAGCAGCCCGGCGCCGAGTCAAGGATGAGCGCGGCCCACGGCAGCACCTCGCCCTCGTCGTCGAGGCAGTGGTCGAGGTCGATGCACACGATCCCGTCGCCGTTCAGCACGAACCCCAGCCCGGTCCCGACCGTCGACGCCGCCGCCTCCCGGTACCGGGACCACGTCGACGGGTCCGTGCTCGACGCCGTCTCACCGCCGACCGTCAGCGGAACCTTCCGCGCCGTGCGCCGCACCCACCGCGGCCGGCTGGTCAGCTCAGTGGGGATCGTCCGGCGGGCGCGGTGCGCCGCGACCCGGCAGCGGCCCGAGCAGAAGCGGGCGTTGTGCGCGTGCCGGGCGGCGAGGTGTTCGCCGCAGTGCTCGCAGCGTCGGGTGTTCATGCCCCCATCATACCGCGTGTTGTAACGGCAAAACACGATCTGAGCTGCATGTTCGTGGTTCGTTGATTGGGGTGCGACGGACTGAGAGGCGCTCTGCGGAGCCCAACCGCCGCGCCATCAAATCAGCCCACCGCACCCCTGCCCGCCCCACCACGGGCCGCCCACATGCCCCCACAGGGCCGATTTCCCCAGACCCGTACAGACCGACAGCCCCAGCACCTCCCGGAGTCCCGACGGGGAGGGGAGGGGAGGCATAGGCCAGGGGGTAGGGTTCAGAATCTTCGAGTGGTCAACGGCCGGTCGCCCTTGACCGAGTTGCACAGCCGGTGCGCTGTCTTCACATTCGCCATCGAGTGCTTGCCGCCGGCCGCGAGTGCTACGACGTGGTCGATCGTCGGCGACAGCGGGTGCGGTGCGGCGGCGTCTCGGTCGACAGGCTTGCCGCAGATGTGGCACGTCCAGTTGTCCCGCTCGTAGACCTTGGCTCGGAACACAGGCTCGACGAAGGCGTTGTGCTGGATCGCTCTGCGTCGTTCTCTCTGGCTGCCTTTGCTGCATCGGCGTGAGCAGTACGCGCCGGGAACTCCAGTAATGAGGAGCACGAACCGTGTCCCGCAACGTTGGCACGGGCCTTCCACCCATCGCTGTCCCCGTGTCCCGTGTGCAGCTCGTTGCATCTTCAGCTCAGCGAGGTATCGCCGCCGTGATCTCTTCGGCTTCCGAGTGACGGTCGCCTGCGCCGCCCGGTCCTGTGCAGCGCACCGGGGGGTGCAGAAGCGGGTGGGGTGGTCCTTCCGGGTGGGGTAGGGGGTGCCACAGAACTGGCAGGGGCGTGTCTCTCGGCGGGTGGCGTGGTAGCGGCGCTGTGCTTCCTTGGCGGCCTGGCTGCTCTTGTACGCCTTGTGTCTGCCGTCGGCTTGCCGGGCTTTGCTGTAGGCGCGGCGGGCGCAGAGGTCCTGGCAGTACTTCGCTGTGGGGGCGCGTCCGGTGATGGGCTCGCCGCAGTGTGCGCAGGCGCGTGCCTGCGCAGTACCCTTGGGCACTGTCGATCTCCTACTTAGATCGGCCGGCCCCGGGAGTGTTGGTAGCACTCGCCGGGGCGTTTTCTGTTGTGGGGTCAGCCTATCGGCCGCCCGGTCTGGTCACAGCAGTCCGGGATGCTTCTCGGCCGGTCGTCGTTCGCGTACGGCCCATCGCGCGGTGTTGCCCTGGCGGCTGGTCTTGGCCGCGTGGCAGTCGGCGCAGAGGGCTTGGAGGTTCTCGGGCCTGTGGTCGTTGCGGTCGCCGATGTGGTCGACCTGGTTGGCCGGTCGTCCGCATGGCTTGCTGTCGATGCCGCGGCAGCTGTAGCGGTCGCGTTCGAGGACGTACGGCCGGATCTGTGTCTTCCAGTTGGGCGGGAGTTCGTGGCGGCGTCGGCTGCCTTTCCATCCGCCGCTCATTCCCAGTCTCCGTTGTCGTGGTCGAGCGGGTCGCGTGTGGGTTCGGCGCGTTCGTGGTTGCTGTCGAGGACGGTGCCGTCGAGCTGGGGGCTGAATCCGAAGGGTTGGCTGGTGTGCTGCGGGAGGGCGGCGAGGATGCGGAGGGCGGTGTGGGTGGCGTGGTCGAGGGGGGTGGGGGCGTCGTGCCTGGGGGGTGTGTCGGTTGGGGAGGGGGTGTTGCTCGGGTGGGGGGTGCGTATGTCGATGTGGTGGGGTCCGGTGGTGATGCGGAGCCGGGTCGTGGGGGGTGGCTCGTCGGCTGGCTGCTCGGGGTCGGCGGCGCGGTGGTGTCGGGTGGCGAGGGTGGCGGCCGCGCCGGCGAGTGCGGCGAGGGCGGCGGCGGTTCGGGGGTGCATGGTCAGACGCGGGCCGGCCATGCCCAGGTGCCGGGTTCGTCGGTGGTGCCGTGGTGTCGGGAGGGGGCCCACAGGTCGTCGGTGCCGTCGAGCCACACGCGGAGGTTCACGGAGTTGTCGTCCCAGACGCGGACGATGACGGCGGGGTAGGTGTCGCCTTCGGTGACGGGGTTGCCGACGGCGCGGTCGGGGTGGGTGTCGCGGCGGCGCTTGATGAGGTCGACGTCGTCGCGGGTGAGGGCGTAGTGCACGGTGCGGCCGATGGCGGGGCGCATTGTGGTCTCCCTCGTTGGTGGGGTGGTTGGTCCGCTCGGCACGGGTGTGCAGCCAGCACCCCGCGCTTGTGTCGGTGTCCGCGCCGAGCGGGGTGTGTGGGATGGCGAACGCCCCCGGGGCCTGTGGCCGCGCCGGGGGCGTTCGTTGGGGGGTTTGTGGCCCGGTCTGCTGTCTGGGCAGGGGGCGTCTGTGTGGCCATCTTGGGACAGCTGGGGGTGATCGTCAAGTCGTGGTGGGGGGTCGAGAGAGAGATCGCGGGTGTGCCTACTACCGGTAGTTCTCTCTCTACCTCCACCACTACGTCTCTTGGATTGGAGTGGAACACGCGCGCGCGAGTCCCCGGGGAGTCCCCTGGGGACAGAACGCTGTGACCTGCGGTGATGGGGTCTAGTCTGTCGGAGATTCGTCGCGTTTTCGTCGTCGATTCGCTCGCGTTTTTGCTTCAAAACGCGCGCGAAAAGTTCGCGGATTGTCTGCGGATCGCCCTCGCTGGGGTCCTCACAGGCTGCCGTACTGGCCGGTAGAAACCCGCTCAAAGATTTACCGAACCGTGACCTGATGGAGTGCCAGAAACGCGGCCACGGACCGCCGGAACACCATCCGGCGCCCCTGTCAACCGCCCTTGCAGTACCTGCAAACACGCCCGAGCACGACAACGGCCCCCGACCATGCCGGGGGCCGTGCGCGGCGGGGCGTTTCGTGCGCTTACGGGCACAGAGTGGCGCGCAACGCCTCGTTGATGCGGCGCGCCTCGTCTTCGCTGACCTCGTGCTCGGAGGTGCTGAACCGCTGTTGCGCCGTCCACACGGGCCGCTCGCTGCGGATGCCCGAGCACTGGTTCCGCGCGTTGTCGACCGCGTCGTCGGGGTCGGCGACGAGAGCGGGGTGTATCTCCCGCAGCGCGTCGAGCAGCTGCTCGCGGTCGGCGCCGGTCGGCTTCGGGGGCAGTCCGCCCGGCCGCGGGGTGCTGGCGGGCGGTGTGCTGGGCTCGGTGGTGGGGGTGGCCGGCGGTTCGCTGGGCTCTGGCGGGGCCGTGGTGGCGCTGGTGGTGGGTGCGGCGGTGTCCGGTTCGGTGTCTTCGCCTTCGCCGAGTACGAGGCCGAGGAACAGGCCGAGGGCGACGAGGGCGATGAATCCGCCGACGATGACGCCGGCGGCGATGGTGAGTGCTTTCTTCATGGTGCCTTCCGGTGGGTGAGCGTTGTGCTGATGGTGGCTCAGGTACCCGGGTGGCGTGGGGGTGTTGCGGGTCTGTGACCGGGCGGGTACGGCTGCGGCCCCCGCCGGGGGTGGCGGGGGCCGCAGTAGGGCGGGGTCGGTTACTCGTTGCGCCCCAGGTTCCCCAGGTCGGGATGGTGGCGGAACATGAGGATGGCCTGCGTGTCGAGAAGGGCGCGCGAGAAGCGAGTCGTATCGGCGGTGATCTCGACCTCGACGGGCGGCAGTTCGACGGCCTTGAAGCCGTGCGCGTGCTCGCAGTCCGCGTCCTGGCACGCGTGGTCGTTGCCCGCGGGCCAGTAGATCAGTGGGGTCTTGTGCACTGGGCAGCGGCATCGGTCGGTGCAGCGGTGCGGGTGCGGCTTCACGGGCGCCACTCGGGCCGGCGGTCCGGGTGATCGGCGTAGGGCAGGACGAGCAGGCGGAGCACGTCACGGTGCATCTCGTCCCACCCCATGAGCGCCGCGTGGTTCTGGACGCGGGCGAGGATGCCGCGCTTGGCCTTGACCTCACGCAGTACGCGGGCCGGGTCGTGGCGGGCGGCGTGTTCAAGGCACGGCAGCGGCCGGTCCGCGCCGGGCTCCTGGGAGAACGCAGGGTCGTCGGACACGATCGCACCCCACATGCCGCCCATCACGTCAGCGGGGCGAGGGAGCTGGGGGCGGAGCGCGACGAGCAGCTCGTCGACGTCGTCCGAGCGGTGGGCTTCCCACTCGTCACCGTCGGGTGAGGGTGCCCAGTTGCCCTGTTCGCCGATTACGGTATTGCCGCTGGCGGCTCGGGCGGCTCGTTCGTCTTCGTCGAGCCGGGCGTTCAGGAACGCGATCAGGTCGTTCATGCGCTCAGTCCTTGCTCAGCCGGTCGGCGCGCACGTCGACCTCGACGGTCACGGTCCGCAGCTTCCCGCCGAACGTGACGGTCGCGGCGACCGGCTCATGCCCGGCCGCGCCGGTACGCATGGCGTCCTGGACGAACGCGGCGAGTTCGTCGAGCGTCATGTGCTTGCCGCCCGCCGTGTGCTTGATCTCCTTGGCCATGGGTTCATCCTCTCGCGAAAGCGCCCCGCCCGGGAGTGGTCCGGGGCGGGGCGCATCATCGTGTGGCGGTGTGCGGCGGGGGGTGCCGCATCGTGCGGCTACCGACTGCTGCGCCCCTTCGGGGTGCCGGGCACCGGCTTCTTCTTCGGCGACGACAGCCAGCCGCCGCGCGACGGCACGTAGTCGGTCGCGGCCTGCTCGCGGTCGGCGTCGCTCATGCGGTCGCGCAGCTCGCGCATCGGGATCGTCTTACGGAATGCCATGATGGCGCTCCTGTCTCGTGAAGGCGGGATAGGGGACCGGGGCGGCCGGACGGCTTGGCGGCAGGTCGGCCGCCCCGGGGTCAGTCGTCGTACTGCTCGGCGCCGACCGGCGCGAGACGCGGCAGCGGGGCGCCCTCGCTGTAGGGCCAGATCTCGCAGCGCCGCGGCCCGTCGTAGTAGCTGTGCTCGATCCGGTTGCGGATGAGGAGCTGCTCGGCGAGGACCCGCGGCCCCTGGCCGCATGGGTCGGTCTCGACGCCGCGGCTCATCACGCGGCGGTCGCCCTCCCGGTCGGGGTCGGTTTCGGGTCGGGTGATCAGGTAGGCGTAGCGCCTCATAGGGCTCTCCTCTGGGGTCATGGCTTCTTCAGCGCGGTGTGCCGGCTGGCGGTCTCTGCGGGTTCGCGGATGATGGTCATCCCCTCTCCGCGCTCGACCACCAACCCGTTGTTGTCGTTGTTGTTGTTGGCCTGACCTGCGGCAACAACGCCGCCAGGGGCCGGGCCGGTGGGGGAGGGAAAGGGCGGGAAGTCGGGCCGGGCGACGCCGGCCGCGGTGCTGCGGCCCCGCATCCGCACTCCGTCGCGGGTGGGGATGCGGTGCTTCTCGCAGGCCTCGCGGACCCGCGCGGTCGTCGTCCCCAGGCGCTCGGCGAGGGGCACGAACTGCGCGTGCGGGGCCCCGACTTCGTGCAGGGCGGCGACGAGCCGGTCCCGGTCGAGCACCGGCGGCCCGGCGGGCTCGGCGCCCTGGCCGTCGACGGGCTCGACCTTCGGCTTCTGCTCGTCCTCGTCGACGGGCGGCCGCCAGTCCTCGTGCCCGACCCGGTACGCGGCCACCACCCACACCACGGCGGCCGGCCACATCAGCCACGACAGGGAGTCGACCCGGTCGGCGAGCGCCGGTGCCGCCGCGGCGAGGACCTTGCGGGCGAGTCCGGCGGCGAGCAGCAGCAGCCCGACGCGCAGGGCCCAGTCGACGAATCCGGATGCGGCGCCGACCCATCTGCGGATGCTGCCCCATGCGGCGCTGGCGTGTGCGGCTCCCCTGCGGCTGATGCGGCGGGCGAGTAGCAGGGTGAGGCGGCCGGTGCCGCGGTGTATGCGGCGTGCGGCCTCGCGGCACCACTCGATGGTGGTCGGTGTCTCGGTGCTCACAGCGGGCTGCTGTTCACGAGGCTGCCGATCGCCCACGCGCCGAGCTCGTTGACGCCGGGGACGACGGTGTTGCCGATGAGGGCGAACACGCCGGTGCCGATGGCGAGGAGGGTGCCGCACCACACGCCGCGCCAGAACCGGCCCTTGATGGCCTTCGCGAAGGTCTTCCGCAGGAGGAACAGGGCGATCACGAGGGCGGTGAGGACGATCGCGCCGTACCCGTCGATCGCGGGGGCGGAGGCCTGCGCGACGGCGGTCGCCTGCGCGCCGGTCGTCCAGTCCATGATGAGTCCGCCGATCCCGTTGCCGCCCCATCGCAGGAACCCGGCGGCGGTGCCGAGCAGTCCGGCGGGGCAGGCGACCATGAGGGTTCCGACGGCGATCCCGAACCACATCGGCACGAGTTCCTTCGGGTCCTTGGCCTTGCCGCCGGGGGCGCCTCCCCCGGCCGCCGCAGTACCGCCGCTGCCGCGGAACCAGCGGACGTGTTCGGTGATGAGGAGTCCGAGGCCGATGGCGAGTCCGGCCGTGGTGAGCGTGTTGGTGGTCAGCTCGGTGGGGATGGCGGCGAGGTGGTTCACGGCTGGACTCCGGTGAGGACGTAGACGACGGTGACGACGGGCAGGGTGAGGACGGTCGCGGTGAGCGCGGCGCACAGGGCGATGCGGGCGGCCGCGGCACGAACCTTCGGGGCCCACAGGCGGGGGTTCGCGCCCGCGGCGGCGGCCCGGTGGACGTTGTCGGCGAACGCGGCGATCGCGAGAGGTACGAGGGCGATGACCCACGCTCCGGCGATGCCGGCCTCGTCGCGGACGGTTTCGAGGACCCACGCCCACGGGCCCGCGAGGGGGAGGGACGCGAGCAGGCAGGCGGCGTTGTAGCCGGGCCGCAGGCCTTCGTACCAGCGGGGTGCGGGCTCGGGGTCGGGGTCGGTGGTGAGGGTGAGGTGCAGGTCGACGTGCACGTCCGGCAGCGGCGCCGGAGCGGGGGGCGGTCCGGCCGCCCACCACGGCGGCGGGGGCGGCGCGGCGGGCGGTGCCGGGGGCGACGGGGGCCTGCGGCGCGGTGGGGGCGGCGGCGCGGCCGCGGGGGCGGGCAGCGGGTCACCGTCGGGGGTGATGTACCGCGGGGCGGGCGGGTTCTTCACGACGGAGTCCTTACGAGATCAGGGACAGGACGTAGGCGGCGATCAGCAGCCCGACGGCGACGGCGCGCAGCAGGTGCCAGGTCCAGCGGCGGGCGAGCTGGGGGGCGAACACGACGATCGCGAGGACGGTCGCGGCGGCCAGGGCGACGAGGGCGAGGCGCACGTCGGGTCTCCGGTCCGGGCGGGGGTGGTCGGGGGGCATCAGGCGTAGCCGCCGGTTCCGGGCTCGGGGTCGGCGAGGGGCGGCTGCTCGATCAGGCGGGGTTCGGGCCGCTCGACGACCGGGCGCTTGGGCTTGGGCCGGCCGTCGACGCTGCGGACGTATCCGGCGGTGATCTGCACGCCGCGGCGGGTGAGGGCGTCGGCGATCTGCGTCGAGTTCCAGTCGGGGGCAACGTGCCTGACCCGGCGGACCATCTCGGCTTTCGAGGTGGCGCCGACGAGCTCGGCGTCGATGATGCGGGAGAGCTGCACCGGGTCCTCGACTGCTGCGGCGGGTGCGGCGCTGTGCGCGGCGGCGGGCGGCGCGGCCGGGGGCGGCGGCACGGTGTGACCTGTGGGAATCAGCTCCGCACCGGGTGCCGCATCATGCTGCGCCTCGTGTGCGGCGGGCACGGGAGCGAGCTGCGGCACCGGCCGCTGCTGACCGGCGGCCGGCAGGCCGTACGCGGCCCGGGTCATGGCGATCTTGTGCTGCGTGCGCAGCAGCTCCGTCTCGACGTCGGCGAGTCCGCGCTGCGCCTGCATCCGGGCCCGCTCGGCGTCGTACCACTGCTGCGTGAGCGGGTCCAGCGGCGTCGCGTGTTGCGTGAGGACCATCCACCACACCCCCTTGACGACAGCGGACGCGGCGGCGCTGATGATGCCGACGGCGAGGTCGTCGGAGAGGTGCCCGTCGGTGATGATCGCGGCCATGGCGAGGGCGAGGAACACCCACCCGGCGATCATGGGGCGACGGGCACGCTTCGGGTCGTGGCGGGCGTCCCACTCCAGGGCCATACAGATGATCCACGCGATGTCGAACACGCCGGCGGCGGTGTAGGCGGCCCATTCGGGGGCGCGGCGGTCGAGGAGTCCGCCGATTTTGACGGTTGACCAGACGACGGCGGCGGCGAGCATGAGGGCGCAGACGGCGGTGACGATGTTGCGGATGGTGTGGTCGAGGTCGCGGGGCATCTTCGGCGCCTCGACCTCGACCATGTGCGTGATGCCGTTGATCGAGTACGGGACGCGGGTGGTGCCGGGGCGGTGTCGGTTCTTCACGGTGTGCTCCGGTGCGGTGTGGTGGCCGGGCCCGCGGTGGGGTGCGGGCCCGGCCGGTCGCGGGGTGGGTCAGGCGGTGGGGCGGGGGATGGCGCGGCAGCGCTCGGCGTGGGACTGCGCCCAGCGGGTGACGGTGATCCCGGGTCCGGTCTCCAGCGGGCGCCCGCCCCAGGGGGCTTCGGTGTCGCCTCGCTCGGTGGTCTCCGCGCGGCAGCCCTCGCCGGTGCAGCGTGCGGTGACCGTGATCGTGACCATGAGCTTCGTCGCGGCCCATGCCTTGCCCTGGTGGACGGGGATGCCGGGGGCCTCCTCGTCGGTGTAGGTCAGGTCGACGGTGGCGCCGGCGACGGTGAGGTAGCGGGCGATGACGCCCTCCGGCCAGACGGCGGCGGGGGCGGTGACGGTCGTGGTGGTCATGGGTGGTTGGTGTCCTCTCGGGGTTGGGGTGGCCGGGCCCGCGTCACAGGCGAGCCCGGCCGGACAAGGGGCGGTCAGTCGTCGTCGCCGTACGGGCCGAACAGGGCGCGGTCGAGGTCGGACTCGTTGGCGGTGGGCCCGTCGAGCGGCGGGGTCTGGGGCTGGGGGTCGCTCACTTCGCTTCTCCGCTTCCGTTGCAGGTGCCGCAGGGGTGCCAGGTGTCGATGCGGGCACCGCTGGCGGTCCAGGTGGTCTCCACGTGGCCCTGGGCGCCGTGGCAGCGGGGGCACGGGGCCGGCGTCTGGGCGGTCACTGGTCCTCCCCGTCGAGCACGTCGAGGAGCGAGGCGATGGCGACTTCCAGGCGGCCGAGCATCCGGGCGACGGCCCTCTCGTCTCCCATGTCGAGCTGCTGGGAGGCGGCCAGGGTGGCGCGGGCGCGGGCGATGGTGGCGGCCTGGCGGTCGGCGGGCTGTTCGGCCATCGGTCACAGTCCCTTCGCGGCGTCGGCGAGGATCAGCGCGTACTCGCCGCGGGTGACGGTTCGCCCGTCGAGGCGGGGCATGTGGGCGAGGAGCTGCCGCTCCTGGGCGGGGTTGTCGGCGAGGTTGTGGGCGAGGGCCAGGCGGGCGCCGTCGTCGAACGGCCGGGTGGGCTGGTGGTTGGTGAGGTCCTCGGCGGCGAGGATGAGCTGGTGGTGCAGCAAGTCCGTGTTGGGGGCGGCGAGGGGGATACCCTGCGTCATGGTCAGCTCCTGGTCGGTTCAGGTGTCTGGCTGGCCCCCGCTCCGCCGCCGGCAAGCTCGCGGAGTGGGGGCCGTTCTGCGTCGGCAGCGCGGGCTGCCTTCCGTCACTGTATGGCATGCCATACAGTCAAGGGAAGTGGCCCGCCCAAAGAAGGGGACCGGGTGTGATTGAGGAGGTGCAAAGGGTGGCCGAAGCGGTGCAGGCCGTACGCGCGATCGAGAACCCCACGCGGCGGGCTCAAGCGATCAGCGAGCTGCTGAAGCAGCAGGCGGAGCAGGGCCCCCTGCTGCGCGAGGAGCGGAGCCGGATCGTGCACGCGATGCGGGATGAGGGAACGTCGCTGCGGAAAATCGCGGCGGCGATCGGGGTGTCGCTGGGGACGGTGCAGGACATCCTGCGGGGGCATTCGGGGCCGTGGGGGAATCGGCAGAAGCCGCCGTCGGCCGACGACGAGTAGCCGCAGGCATGCTGGAGGCCCCCACCCAACCGGGTGGGGGCCTCCAGCATGCCTGACGTCAGATCACCGGCCGTACCACGGCGACGTCTCGCAGCGCCGGTTGACGCAGACCGGCTCTTCGTCGGTGTCGGACTTCTTCGCCAGGGACCAACAGTGACAGGCGGAACAGGTGTTCTTCTGCATGGTCCGGCCGTCTCGGATGAGGAAGTCGCGGATGCTGATGTTCTGGTGGCTCATCGGCTCATGGTGCGCCTACCGCTGCGTGTACGGAAGGCCCCCGCCCGATGTAGGCCGGGGACCTCCCACGCGTCAGCGATCAGGCGACCCGCTTCTCCGCGCGCTGCCGCCGCTTCCGGTCCCGCTCCCGACGCCGCCGCTCCGCCTCGTCCAACGCCCGCCGCAACGCGGCCAGCTCGTGCGGCGCCGCCCACCTGCGGCACCCGTCCCGCACCGGCACCGGCGCCCCGCAATCCCACCCGTTCCGGCAGGTCACCACGGGTGCATCACTGCCGCCGCACGCCATGCGCAGCTCCCCGCCGCACCACGGGCACGGCCGGTCCTCCGGCATGGTCACGGTGCGCCGGTCGGCGCCTATGGTCCGCTCGATGCGCTCCCGGGCGCCGCGCGCCACACGGGCGATGCGGCGGCGCTGCGCCTCATCCAGCGGCGCGAACGGCCCGGCCTCGCCGTGCAGGCGGGCGCGGAGCCACTCGGCGGCCCGCACCGCGGTGCGCTCGCCCCGGCCGCCGGCGTTGGTGTACCGCCACCGCCGGGAGTCGGCGGCGTCCTGCTCGGCGAGCGTGTCGAGGTGGTCGAGGACGTCGTCGCCGACCGGTGCGGTCCGGGGTGGGGCGAGGGGGGAGCGCTGGATCTCGGCGGCGATCTCGTCGGCGAGGTGGCACAGGGCGGCCTCGATGGCGCGGGAGGCGTCGACGATGTGGAGTCGTACCGGGGCGGGGGTTT
The DNA here is from genome assembly GCF_900114215.1 of Streptomyces mangrovi. Classification (GTDB taxonomy): domain Bacteria; phylum Actinomycetota; class Actinomycetes; order Streptomycetales; family Streptomycetaceae; genus Streptomyces; species Streptomyces barkulensis. The sequence continues at coordinate 206,394 of NZ_FOSG01000008.1, forward strand.
CGGCGAGGGTGGGGTGCTCGCGGTCGGCGGGCTGCTGCTCGCTGTGGTGCTGCTCGATGGTGCGCAGGTATCCGGCGCGGTCGGTGTCGGCGGGGGGCCACACGGCGGGGGTGGTGGTGTCGACGAGCGCGCGGAGGTGGGGCCAGTGGCGGACGATCGCGGCGAGGTCGTGGGCGGCGGCGGTGGTGGTGGGGTTGTGCATGGTGGGTGCTCCTGTGGTGCTGGTGTGGGCGTATGGTGATCAGCACCGCATGTGGGGGCGCCCCGGGCTGGCCGGCCGGAGGGGGCGCCCCTTCGTCGTGCTACAGCGCGGCGATGACCGCTGCTGCTGCGCTGTCGGTGGCGTGCCCTTGCTCGGCGGCCCACTCGGCGACGTCGAGCGGCCACCGCTTGTCGAAGTAGTCGATGACGACCTCGTTGCCGTCCTGGCGGACGGTGTTGCTCGGGCCTGCGCCGAAGTAGGCGTCGTGCTCGTCGACGACGGCGGCGGCGGACTCGGGGCTGAGGCAGGCGAGTCGGGTGGTGTGGTTCATCGGGGCCTCTCTCATCGGTTGGCCGCGCGCTTCGCGGCCCAGTCGGGATCGAACTGCGGCGCCGCCGCACGACGCGGCCCGGAACGGCGCCGCTCACGCACCTCGCGCCACTGCCGCAGCGTCCGCCGCGGCCGCACAGCGAGGATCACCGCGCACTCGACGGCGAACACCACCTGCGCAGCCCACCACCACACGCCGCGGCGCCCGGTGCGGCCTGCCTGGTACACCTGCTCCCACGCCCAGTCGTCGAGTCGGCTGAGCGGCCGGGTGCGGCCGGCGGCGTATCCGGTGAGGAACAGGGCGGCGCCGATGGCGACAGCGAGCGGGGTCACTTGATCACCTTCAGCGCGGTCTTGGGGATGCCCTGTTCGATGAGCAGGTCCCGCAGTTGCTCGGCGTGCTCAAGGTCGTCGCAGGCGACGTCCACGATGTCTCCGGGGATGGTGGCCTGGACGACGGTGAACCGGGAGGCGGGACCGCGGGCGCGATACAGCGCCCACCAGTTCGCCGTGTCGCGGGGGGTGTAGATGAGGGCAACCACCTCGTTCACGCGGAGGGCGGTCACTGCTGCGCCCCGCTCTCGGAGCTGCGGGGCATGTGGCTGGCGATGTGCCGTATCGCCCGCGCCTCGACCGTGTCCCACACCCGCGTCAGATCCGCGAACACCCGGCGCCGCTCACTCATCACCGCGTGGTGCCCCTCGACGGCCGCGGCCAGCGTGGCGGGCTCGGGCGCGGCGAGCTGCTGCTCGATGCGGGTGACGTCGTGCCGGTCGAGGATCGCGTCGAGGTGGTCGTATCGGGGTGCGGCGTGCTGCGCCTGTGCGCGGCGCCATGCGCGGACCGCTTCGAGCGCGGCCTCGGCCCGGACGGCGTGGTCGCGTTCCTCGGCGAGGGACTGGTGCACGGCGGTCAGCTCGTCGTCGGCCGGGGCGGGCCCGGTGCGGGGAGTGATGTGCAGCCGGTCGAGCAGGTACCGGGCGCGTGTGCGGTACGCCTCGTGGATGTGCTCGGGGTGGATCGGCCACTTGTCGGCGGGGAGGCCCCACGCGTCGCACTCGGCCTCGTAGATCAGGCGGGCGAGGGCGTCGACGTCCGTCCTCTCGGCGCGGTGCTGCTCACTGTTCCGGTGCCACGCCTTCGAGTCGCCGCAGTGGGCGCACAGGCCGGGCGCGCGGGGCTCGTCGGGCACGAATCCGGTGCACGGGCGCTGGTCGTTGCCCTCAGCCGGGGCGGGCGCCAGCTCGACCTTGCAGCATCCACAGTCGGGCGGGCACGGGCACTCACCGTCGTAGCCGTCGGGGTGGGCGCAGGCGGCCGGGGCCGCAGGGATCTGAGTGCAGCCGCCGCACATGCCGCCGATGGTCTGAGCGTGCGGGTGTTGGGCGCAGGAGTCGGTCATCGGTTCCTCACAGTGGTACGGGCAGGCGGGGTGTAGTCGTCCAGCGGCGGCAGCGACACCACCGGCCGCAACGGATCGACCTCGAACGGCGGCCGCGTCGCGGGCCGGGCGTACCCGGCCAGCGGGCACGGCTCGGGCTGCGGCCCGTACAGCGCCTCGATCAGCTCTTCGTCGTCCTCGAACTCGGCCAGGTCGACGAGCGCGAGCTGCCCCGCACCCTCGACGGCGGCACGACGGGTCGCAGCCGCGGTCTGCCGGTGGTGGTCACGGTCGTAGTGCAGGTGGCAGCCCTGGCACATGGCGCGCAGGTTCGTGTCGCGGCAGTCCTCCGGCGTGTGGTTGAGGTGCGCGACGGTGAGCACGACCATGCTGCCGGTGCCGTACGCCTCCCGCCCGTGACGGTTCGGGCAGCGTCCTCGGTGGGTGCCGCGCCGGCACTCGCCGTGGCATTCGCAGCGGCCCTGCGCGCGGCCGAAGCGGATACGGCGGCTGATCTGCGGCCAGTCGGCGGGGTAGCGGTCGCGGTTCTCGGGGCGTATGGGCATCAGCGGCTCCTCCGCTTCCGGGCGGCGCGGGCCAGGGCGCGGCGGGTAGCGCGGTTCGGCCGCGGGGGCTCGGAGTCGTTGTCGGGCAGCGCGGTCTCCCCGTCGACGAGCTGCTCGCCGGTCCATTCGACGGTGCTGTTCCAGGTGACGCCCGGGCGCGGGGTGTGCTCGCCGCGCGGGGCGGACGACGGGCCGCTCACCGCCGCGCCCCCTGCCGGGACTCGGCCTCGTCACGGCCGGTCAGGATCGCGACGAGCCGGTCACGGTCGACCGTGTCATCGAGACGCCGGACGTAATCGACCGCGCGCTGCACCCGATCGTCGGACCCGCGCAGCCACGGGGCGAGGGCGTCCACCACCACGACCGCGCGCTGCGCATCCCGGGACCGGCCACACTGGCACGGCCCACGACGCTCGCAGGACGGGCACGGCACCGGCTTGCCGAGCGCGTGCTCGACGACCCGCAGCAGCCGCAGCTCGTCGGGCCCGGCCGTGGCCGGTTCCTCGACCGGGGCGTCGGTGGCGGGCGGTTCGGGGCTGGTGAGGACGTCGGCGATGCGGGTGAGTTGCTGGCCGATGGTGGTCAGGGGGTCGGTCATCGTCCGGTCCTTTCTGGCGTGCTGATCTTGCGGGAGCCGGTCAGCGGATGGGCGCGGTGCAGCTCGGCCTCAAGTGCGGCGCGGTGCGCGGCCGCGCGCGGGTCCGGCCGACCGCGCACCGGCCGCTTGCGACGGGTGGGACGGCGGCCGCCGAACGTCCCGTCCGGGATCGTCTCGGCGAGCAGCCGGTCGACGGACACCCTCACCGGACCGCCCCCGACTCCTGCACGGCGGCCGGCCGCTCCCGGTTGCGGCGCCGCAACTCCGCCAGCGCCGCCCGGAACTCCGCCGTCGGCTCCGACCGCGGCGCCGGAGTCGGGGCCGACGCCGGGGGCAACGCAGGCTGCTGCTCGCCGTGGATGACCGCGCGGCGCCGCGCGGCGAGCGTCTGCCGCCACCCGATGTCCGGCAGGTCGTCGTTCACGTGCAGCTCGACGTGCCGCGAGATCCGGTCCCGGACCGTGGTGCGCCAGCGGGCGGCGATGTCCTTCGGCATGATCGGCCATGCGGACTCGGCGTAGTGCTCGCCGATCGCCTGCACCGCGAAGTCGTACGGCACGTCCCGCAGCGCGGTCGCCCACAACTCGACCTGCACCGCCTGCTCTGTCTCGTCGGTGCGCACCGCCCGGTCGTCGGCGAGGCTGACGACGCCGAGCAGCCTGATCGTCTCTGTCCTGTCCACCGGTTCAGACCTCCCGGGTCGTCTGGTCGAGCAGCCGGGCGAGCCCTTCGCGCTGCTGCTGTCCTCGTGTCTGCTGCTGGCGGGCGCCGGGGAACGGCACGATCTCCCCACCGGGTTCGGGCCGTTCGCGTTCGGCCCACGTCTGCCACTGGCCTCCGAACCCGGCGGCGCGGGTGCCCTTGTCGCGCATGTGGCGGACGAATTTCCTCGTGACCGCGTCGAGCTGCTCGCTCGTCAACGGCGGGCGGCCGGCGTCTGCGCGGGCGGCCTGCGCGACGGCGACGTCGTCGGGGGATGGCTGCCATCCGGCCGGGATCTGCTGCGGCTCAGGCTCGGGCTCGGGTGCTGGCGGGCGGGGTGGCGCCGGGGGCTCCTCCCGGCGGGGCGGGTCCTCGCCGCGGGCGTCCTGGTCGTCGAGGCGGGGCTGCTGCGGACGCCGCGGCCCGCCGCGCTGCCGCCGCTTCTTCTCGACCTCTTTCGCCCGGCGCTCCTCCACCTGCACCCGCGACGGGTTCCGGCTGTCGGCGTAGTCGTGCATGTAGTAGTCACCCTCGCGGGGCTGCGGGCAGCGGGGGCAGGTGTGGCCGTGCTCGTGCCACAACCCGACCTTGACCAACTTCGCCGCCTGAGCCGCCGAGCCGTACATCTTCACGACCTCGCACGGCACGTGCCCGTCGGTGAGGTGCTGCGCCACGTAGGACCCGACGCGCGTCCACAGCCCGAACGCGGCGTTCCCGGCGCGCATGACCTTCGGGTGGCTGTGCGCCCCGTCGTCGACGAGGAAGTACGGCATCGGTGTCTCCGATCAGAGGGTGAGCTGACCGTCAGGGACGGCCGGTGGCTTACGGGTGGTGCGGGGCCGCTCGGGCGGGGCGGCGGGGGCGGTGCACTGGTGGTCGATCACGTGCGGGTGCGGGCACGGCCCGCCGGTCCGGTGGCAGTCCGCCCACCGCAGATCCGGCCCGTCCGCCGTGGTGCGCAGGCACCAGTCGAGACGGTTCGGCTCCCGCAGCCGATACGCGGCAGCCGGGGCCAACGGCTCGACGTCCGCCGTCACATCAAGGGCGGCACGACGGCCGACGAGCTGCCGCAGCACCGGCCGACGGCAGCGGGGGCAGCGCACACGCTGCGCCCCGCTACCAGCGGCGGGCGGACGCGGTGTCATCCGCGCTGCTCGACCCGCACCCCGCCGCGACGGCTGCGGCGCTGCTGCTGCTCTTGGTGCGCCTCGAACTCGCCCTCGGTCGGGTGGTGCGCGAGCAGCTCGGCGACCGCCCGCTCGGCGTCATGGCTGCCGGGCCCGAGCTCGTCGAGGGTGTCCTGCATGCGGCGACGCCGCATCATCGCCCGCTGCACCTCGCGCAGCTGCTGGATCTGCTCGGCGTCGGTGGCGACCTCCGCGAGCGTCACCCGGAGCTTCACCTGCGGCGCCTTGTCCTCGCCTGCGGCGTGCCCGGTGTAGCTCGTCGACGCAAGCTCGACGACCGCGACGACCCGGCTCCCGGGGGCCTCGAACAGCCCGCGGCGCAGCTCGTCGGGTATGGCCTGGTGGAGCATCGCGGCCTCGGGGTCGAGCTTGACCTCGACGTCGGCGTCTTTGTCGAGCTTCGGCATGGTGTGGGTCCTTCCTGGCGGGCGGGTAGAGAGGGGTGGTGCGCCCGGGGCCGGGGGGCGTCGATGGCCGGCCCCGCCCCGGGGCGTTCAGGCGACGTGGTTGTCGAACACTTCCGCCGGCGTCGGCACGACCGGCGCGGCGGCCGGGCGGCGGTCGAGGTCGCTGATCCACGCCGCGCACACCGCAGCGACCTGAACCAGCTCAGCGCGCAGCGCGGCCGGATCCGTTTCGGCGAGCGCCTCGTACACCTCTTCCAGCAGCACCAGCGCCCACAGCGGCCCGTCCGGGCTGATCGCGTCGCGCTGGCACCGCTCCCGCGCGGCGCGGGCCTTGGCGATGTAGCCGGGGGTGCCGGTGCCGTCGGGGTGCCGCTGGTCACCCCAGCGAGCGAGCTGGAGCTGCCGTTCGGCGTCGACGGCGGCGGCGAACGTCTGCATGCCGCGGGTGGCGAACAGGGAGGGATACATCAGTCGGTGTCCTCTCGGGTGGTGGGTGCGGGGATCAGGTCGAGGGCGTCGCCGATGGACTCGGCGAGACGGCGGCGCTTCGCGGCCAGGGTCGGGGCGTGCTTCTCGCACGCGTCGGCGGCATCGAGCAGGCTGTCGACGACTTCGGAGAGGTCATCAGCGCTGGGCAGGCGCAGGGTGACGGCCATCGGTTCAGGTCCTTCGGGTGGGGTGGCGGCGGCGCCAGTCGCGTAGGGCAGCCGCCGCCCGGACTTCGGGGAGCGGGCAGTCGTCCCGCATGTGGCGTTCGGCGCGGATCACGAGCGACTGCACGGCGACCTCGCCCTCGGCGGACTCGGCGAACTGCCCGCATCGGCAGTCGGCGTCCGCGACCGGAAGGGTCTTCGGGCTGTCGAGGCGGACGCGGATCCCGAATCCGTGGTCGGGGTCGCAGATCGTCGGCGTGATCCGGCCGCTCACGACAGCACTGCCTTCACCCGCTCGCCGATCCAGCGGGCCGCGTTCACCGACACCGCGTTCCCGGCCTGAAGGATCCGCTCCTCCTGGTTGCCGTGAACGACGTACTCCGCCGGGAACCGCTGCGCCTGCATCAACTCCTGCGTGGTGAACATGCGGATCGTGCAGTCGTCCACCACCGGGGCCGGCCTCACGAGCGAGTGGTGCGGCTTCGTCGCCAGCGTGGTGATCGGCTCAGCCGTGGTCCGCACCGCAGCCTTCCGCCCGTTGGGCACCACCAGCGCGTGATGACGGCCCTGCGCGGACAGCGCCGGAACGGGGGCGGTCGTCGCCACCGCGGTGCCGTTACGGCGGAGCATCGCGATGTGCGGGGCATACCCGTACTTCGCCAAGCCCTGAGCGATCCGGGCCCGCGTCGCCTCGGCGTACGGGGTGAACTTCTTCCGGTTCGGCTTCCCGTCTCCGACCCGCTGCCCAGGCAGATCCCAGTCGATGATCGAGGCGACCGGCCGCGTGACCGGCTCCAGGATCAGATGACCGCACTCCCGGTTCGGGCACCGGTAGTCGTACTGCACCCCCCACTTCCCGATCCGGCGGCGACGCTGGTTGCGCCACACCTGCCGCGCCCGCACCGGCCCACACTCCGGGCACACCGCCGCCGGCCGCGGCTCCAGGTCCGGCAGCGGGATGCCCTTGCGGGTGAACACCACATACAGCCGGTCCCGGTACTGCGGAGCGAGAAGGTTCTCGTCGTCACCGAGATGCGCGGAGGACGCACACACGATCTGGTGCTGGTAGCCCAGGATGCCCATGCCGGACAGCCACCAGTCGAACAGCTCCCAGTCGGTAGCGAACTCGATGACGTTCTCGCACAGCACCGCGTCGTACCGGTGGACCTCGGTGGCGGCGATGATGTCCAGCGCGGTCGCGCGGGTCCGCTCGAACGTCTCCGCCTTCGCGATGCCGTCCTCGCCGGTGCCGTCCAGGTCGAGGGCGGCCTGCCCGCGGGTGCGGCGGCGTCCGCCGGACGGGCTGATCTCGGTACAGATCGGGGAGCCCCACAGGACGCGGGTGCGGGGCAGTCGCCGCTTGTCGAGGGCGTTGATGTCCTCGATCCAGTGCTCGGCACCGGGGTGGTTGGCCTCGTGGGTGCGGATGCTGACCGGGTCGTGGTTCGCTGCGAGACGGAGGGTGTACCCGGCCTCGACGAGCCCGGTCGAGGACCCGCCGGCGCCGCAGAACAGGTCGGTGAAGGTGATGTCACCGTCGTGTCGGAACGCGCTCATGCCGCTACCTCCGTTTTCCGCGCCCGTCGGTGGGCGTCTTGGCGTTCGTCGGCCGTCGCGCCGCCCCACACCCCGTGAAAGGTCCGGTAGCCGGGGCTGCTCTCCACCCGGTCGATGTACTCCCGGCACTCGGCCACCACCGGGCAGCGGGCGCAGATCGCCAGCGCCCGGGAGGTGCCGTTGTTGGGGCCGCCGGTCTCGGGGAAGAACAGATCGGTGTCGGCACCGAGGCACGCGGCGCGGTCGCGCCATGCTTCGTTGACGACCATCACGCCACCTCCGCCAGCGTCGGCCAGTCGACTTTGCGGAGCCGCTCGCGCTGCCCGGCCGGGAGGTCGAACAGCGGGTGGCCGTAGTGGTCGAGCCCAGCGACCCGCAGCCACCACGCGTCGCACATGTCCCCGCCCTCACCCCGCGCGTTGAGGTCGCCCGGGAACTTCACCCCGGCGGCGAGGTACGCGGCATCGGCCATCTCCCGCTTGTCAGCCCGGCCGTTGTCGCAGGCGTACGACTTGAGCGTCGCCGGGACCACCAGCGCGTACGGGATACGGTCATCGGCGAGCGCGGCCCGCACGACACCGTGGACCATGGCCGTGATCCCCGCGCCCATCGCGTGCTTCGGCAGGTCCTCGATCACCGCCACGTCCGGCCGCTCCTGCCCGAGTTCGTAGGCGATGCGGTCGCGGATGACGCACAGTCGGGCGTCGCCGTCCTTCTGCCGGGTCCGGATCCGGAACGTCGACCCGTCCGGCAGACACACCCCGGTCGAGGTGAGGGACAGGTCCAGCCCGAGCACCCGCAGCCCGACCGGGACCGCCGGGGCGTCGTCGAGCGGGACGCCGGCGGGCAGCAGCCCAGGGATCGTCGCGGTCACTGGGCACCGCCCTTCGCGTCGCGGCGGGCTTGCCACTCCTCTTCGGTGAGGTAGCCCGTCCGGCCGTGACGCTGCTTGGTCTTGCGCTCGGCCTGGTAGGCGCGCTCCGCGTCCCGGCACTCCTCACACAGTGGCTCGCGGCGGTAGTAGTGCTGCCGGGCGCCGCGGTAGGTGCCGTGAGCGATCGGCTTGCGCTTGCTGCCGCCTCGATTCTTCGGCGGGGTGAGGCCGATGGCCTCCATCAACTCGTCGAGCTGGGCGTCGGTCAGCTCAGCCACGGCGACCACCCCGCCCCGGGAACAGCCGAACCGCCCACACGACCGCCGGGACCGCGACGGTCGCCACCGCACCCCCGTACAGGGCCAGCGCGCTCACCGACGCTCACCCCGCATCGGACCCCACATCATGTGCACCTGATCCAGCGGGCACGTCCCCAGCGCGTCGTTCGACTGCATCAGCGGCACCCCACTGGCCTGGTCGTACAGCCCGGCCCACCACCACTCGGACCCGCCGCTGTCGACCCACGTCAGCGCGAGGTCCCACGGGTCGCCGTTGTGGTCGCGCCACACCGGCGCCGACGCCTCGACGACGGGCGGGTGCGCGGCCAGCGGCGCGCTGTCGGCCGGGTGCTGCGGGCGGCAGCACGCGTGCCCGGCCTGCTCGACCCGGTCGGCCAGGTCCCGCAGCATCTGCGCCTGCACCGCCGGGCACGGCGACGTCGAGGTGACCTGCGGCCGGCCGTGCCGGTCGATGGTGGCGACGAGCGGGTACTCGCGCAGGTCGAGCACGCGGATCTGCGGCTCACAGTGGTTGTGCATCATCAGCGGTCCCCCCACGGGATCAGCGGCCACGAACGGTCGACGACGGCGTTCGGGTCCTTCTTGCGGAAGTGCTTTTCGAGCCCGGCCGCCTGCTCAGCGGCCCACATGACCTGTCGGGCGTGCAGCTCGGCGAGCGTGAGGTCACGCAGCCGGTAGAACCGCGGCCGGCGGGCGGTACGGATCGGCTCGGGCCAGTCGCTCGGGCGGGTGTGCGCGAGCGTCCCGATCCGGTGCACGACCCGGGCGGCGACGACCGCGTCGTACGACGCGCCGTGCGCTCCGTCCTCGTCCCACGGCAGGCCGTACACCCCGGCGAGGGTGACGAGCTGCCGGGCACCCTGCTTCTCCGACACGCGACTGCGGTAGGGCAGGCAGTAGGTGTCCAGCACGCGGGAGTCGATGCAGTGCAGCGGCGCACCGTCCAGCCGCGCGTCGAGCGGGGCGAGGCCGTAGCGGCGCAGCTCCCGGTCGAGGATCGTCAGGTCATAGGGCACGTTGTGCCCCACCACGGCGGCCCCGGCGCGGGCGTATCCGGCGAGTACATCGGCGATGTAGTCGACCGCGCCCGGGGCGGGTTCGCCCTTCGTGCGGGCCTCTTCGGTGGTGATGCCGTGCACGTCGGTCGCTTCGGCGGGGATCTCGACGCCGGGGTTCACGAACCAGTCGTGCGGCTCGACCGGCTCGCCACCGCCGAGCCCGTACACCGCGGCGGTGACGATGCGGTCCGCCTCGACGTCGACGCCGGTCGTCTCGGTGTCGAACGCCGCCAGCCTGCCCAGATGCCAGGTCATCAGCAGCCCTCCCGATCCGACAGGGCCCGGTCCAGGACACCGGCCGCCGGGTCCTCCCACACCGCACGGGAGCTGACCGGCGGATGCCCATCGGCCAGCCGCTCGACCACCGTCGCCAGGACGGCCGGGTCGGCGAGGTGCGCCACCAGCAGCGGCCCGAACCGGTCGCCAGTGGTGTGCGGCGCGGTATGCAGCCACCCGCGAGCCGACTCCCACCGCAGCCGGACCGTGTCCCACTGGAACTCGGCGAACAGGTCCGCGGGGTGCCGCTCGTCGCCGAGCACGACGCTGGCGGTCACCACGTCGGGCACGTGCCCAGCGGCGGTGAGCGCGGCGTGCACGGCGTCGACGTAGGGCAGGTGCGGGAACACGGGGCTCATGACCGGGCCCCCGATCCGGGCTGCGCCACGGCCGGCCACGCGGTCGGCGGCTCGCTGCCGTCGTCGACGACCTCGACGTCGTACACGCCCTCGTCATCCGGCCCGACCGCGTTGTCGTCGTCGACCTCACCCGTCCGCGGGTCGATCCCGTTCGTGATGTCCTCGGCGATCTGCATCAGCGCGCGGGACAGCTCGTCGTCGCCCTTCGGGTCGACGTGCCCGGCCGCCCGCGCCCGCCGCCACACCTCGCGGACCTCGTCGGCCGTGCGGCACGCGCGGGCCTCGTCGGCGTAGTCCGGCACCGCCGCCTGCCCGGCCTCGATCGCCGGACGCTCCAGCGTCGACGGGTCCAGCGCCGCCGCCGTGCTGATCGGACCGCTCAAGGCGTGCCGCAGCTTCGGCAGCGACGGCACCACCATCACGACGGGGAACTGCTTCGTCTTCCCGTCCCGCACAGCGGTGCGCTGCTCGATCCACATCCGCACCGGCATCATCGACCGGCCCCCGGACGCTTCGAGGACCAGGTCGAGGCCACCCGCCATCGCGTCGGCGGCGTAGTAGCTCTTGGACTCCAGCCGCCACACCCCCAGGTCCGGCAGGTCCGGCAGCATCACGCTGATCCGCGACGTCGGCCGGCACACCTGCGTCGGCGGCCGCAGGTGCCAGTCGTCGCCGTACTGCGCGCGGCACAGGCACGGCTTGCGGGTCTTCTGTTCGATCTCGCCGTCGCAGCGGCGGGCGCAGCCGCCGCCGGACCACATCTCGTACGACTGCGACAGGGGGTCGCCGGTGGGCAGGATCGCCCGCAGCTCGGTCGCTTCGGTGATGACGCGGTACTGCGCGATGCTCGTGTTCTGCGGTGTCCACTCCTCGACCCGGCCGCCGTACAGCTCGGCCGCCGCGGCGACGTAGTCCCGGCTGTGCGACGACAGCACGAACGTCTTGGACTTGACCGGGATGGGCCGCTTGTTCGGGTCCGAGTTCGGGCGGCTGTACCCGGTGCGGATCCGCCCGAGTTCGGCGGCCTGCCGCTTCATGGTCATGATTCGCGAGCCCATCTCAGGCTGCCTTTCGATCAGAGGCACCCGGCGCCCACGGCGGAACCACAGCCGTGAACGCGCGCGGCGCGTTGTGCAGATAGCGGGCGGTACGAACCGCCGCGAGGAACGCCCGGTACTGCTCCGGCCCACTGGGGACCTCGATGAACCGGTGGCTGCGGGGCCGCAGGTTCAGCAGCGCCGTACGGTGCACCCGCGGCGCGGGCTCGGACGTGTCGTCCGGCAACAGCCACTCCGGCGCGTGCCGCAGCGCGGCGAGCTGGAGCGGCTGCTCGTCGTACACCGTCCCGGCGGGCTTCTTCGCGGACGTCTTGTAGTCGACGAGCCACAGCTGACGGCGCCCGTAGCGGCCGGTGGGCAGCCACACCCACAGGTCGCCGGTGCCGGCGTAGCCCCGCTGCCGGTTGAGCACGGTCGTCTCGACGGCCTCGACGTCGGCCGTGAGGTCGATGCGCCACAGCCGGAACCAGCGGGCGAGCTGCCGGGCGTAGGGCTCGACTTCGGGGTCGGCCGGGTAGGGGACGCCGAGCACGGTTGCTTGTGCCCGGTTGTGGACGCGGGTGCCGAGGCTCTTCGCTCGTTCGCCGACCCGGGCCGGGGCGCCGACCAACTCGCGGCGCAGCGCGGTCGGTTCGGTGCGGGCTCGGCGGGCGGTGGCGATGGGTTCGGCGAGGATCTGGTCGGCGGCGACGCCGGCGGCCCAGGGGATGAGTGCGGGCTTGTGGATCGAGTCGAGGGCGTTGGTGACGCTGATGAGGTCGGGGCCCCCGGCGGGGTCGCGGTAGTAGCGACCCCGCTCGGTGGCGACGGCCCATTTCGGGTCGGTCATTCGTCGGCCGCCTCGTCGTAGGCGGTGGCGACGGTCAGCGGGGTGACGACGTAGCCGGTCGGCTTCGTCGCGTCGGGGATGCGCCAGCGGACCAGCTCGGCGACGCCGTCCTCGTCGACTTCCCACGCCATAGGCGAGATGGGGTCGTCGCGGAGTTCGTGGGCCTCGCAGTGCTCGTAGGCGGCCTGACGGGTGGTGTAGAGACCCATGACGATCGAGTCGTGCGAGGCGCGGTACACGGTCAGCTCAGCGTCCCGGGTGGACTCGCCCCGCGACGGGGTGTCCTTCCCGGCCTCGGCGTCCTCGCGCTTCCACTGCTCCTCGCGCTCACGGAGACGGCACTGGACGTCGAAGGCACCCTCGTAGTCCTTGGTCTCCGTGCACGTGGCGATCAGCTCGGCGTAGGACTGGCGGATCTCGTTGCGCTTCGCCTCGATGGCGGGGCGCTCCAGTTCGGCGACCCGCGCCCGCAGACGCTCCTCCTCCGCACGGTCCCGGTCCGCGAGCGCCCGCGCGGTGGCGTCGGAGATGCCGCCGATCTGCTGGACCAGCTCGGCCCGCTCGGCCCGCAGCCGCTCCACCTCGGCCAGCAACTCCGGCACCGCCGACCGCGCCACCGCAACGAACGCCGCGTCGGCCTGCGCCCGCCGGGCGGCATACTCGGCGTCGCAGTGGTCGTCACCCGGCACCCGGTACGTCTCGGAGTCCACGGTGGTGACGGTCACCCCAACGCGGTCACTGCCGATTAGCCAGGACGACCCGGACGGCAGCACCTCCCACGATCCGGGCGTCGCAGCGGCGGCCAGCGCGGCGTACTCGGCCAGACGCTCCACCGACAGCGGCTCCCGGACGCTCACGCGGGCGGCACGCCGCGCCAACAACCGCTCCTTGATCTGCTCATCGGTCGGCCGCTCCCACTTGTGCCAGCCGACCGGGGCCTTCCACTGCTGGAAGTGAGGGCGCTTCTCGATGCCGCACCAGCGGCAGCCGAACGGGGTAGGCAGAGCGCTCACGCGGCCTCACCACCCGACACACGCCGCACCACCGGCGACGACTGCCGCGCCTCATGCACCGCCAACAACCGCTCCGCCAGCCGCCGCACCTGCCCGCCGTACAGCGGCAACCGCGTCGACACATGCGCCGTCAGGTCCGCGACGAGCTGCTCGAACCGCAGATCCGCCGGCACCTGCACCGCGTGCGGGTCAGACCCCTGCGCGTCGACGAGCTCGTCGAACCGCTCCCCGAACTCGTCACCGAGCAGCAGCTCGACGACGTCCTGCACGATCGTCTGCGCGAACGGCTCGACGTCGAGGGTCACGCCGGCCGGGATCGACTCGACGTACACCCGGTGCGGTCCGGACAGCAGCACCGTCTTCTCGTCACGGTCAGACATGGGTGATCGCTCCCTTCGCGGACACAGCCGCCGACGGGCCGCGCAACACAGTCGGGTCGGCGAGCAGCCCGGCGTCGTTCAGCGCGAACGCCGCGTCGAGGGCGGGGTCGGTGTTCTCGGTCGGCCGGGTGATGCCGTGCACGAACGCGCGGGCGATCACACGGGCGGCCCGCTCGATACCGGGGGTCACGGTGCGGCTCATGCGAGCACCGCCCCGCTGTGCACGTCCGCGAGGACGTCCTCACCCTCGACCGCGACCGCGTGCACCACGATCGGCACCGCGCCCCCCGGGCGGTCCGGCGTGGCCGTGCGCAGCGTCACCAGCACCGCGCCGTCGTCGACGGGCCCGGTGTGCGCCCGGCCACCGAGCGCGAACATCCACCGCGACAAGTCGCAGACGTCGGCGACGGTGACGTGCACCGCGTCCGGCCGCGCCTTGACCGCGAGAGCGGGCAGGTTCAGGTAGTCGCGGGTCACCTCGACGGCGACCGCGTTGGTACGGGCCGACGCACCGGCCGGCGGGGAGTGGGTAGGCTGAACGCTCACGGCGTTGGCCTCGCTTCCTGTAGTGGGTGAAGTAGGGGCGCAGCGCCCCCGGGGTCGTCGGGTCGCATCCGACGGCCCCTCGGCATGTCAGGCGGACTGCCGTGCGCGGCCGCGGCGCGGCTTGATGACGTCCGCCAGGGGGTGCGGGCCCGACGCGGCGGGCTGCGGGTCGGCCGGCTTCCGGCCGCCGGGCTCGATGTGGAACAGCCGGAACATCTCGGCGATGTCGGAGTCGGTGAAGAACACGACCCCGCCGATCTTCGAGTGCGGCAAGGACCGGATGTTGTTCCGCAGCCACGACTCTTCGACCGGGGCGAGCAGCTCGGCGGCCCGCTTGTAGTCGTAGAACCCGGGAAGCTCGCTCATGCGGGCACCACCTCGTACTCGTCGGCGGTGTCCGACTCGGCGGGAACGGCGCGGCCGGTCAGCTCGAACAGGAACGGCGTGTCGACGCCGAGCACGCGGGCGATCCGGGGGGCGACGTCGAACGGCACGTCGCGGCGGGTCCCGTTGGACAGGCTGCCGATCGTGCCGTGCGAGACGCCGGCGGCGGCGGCGAGTTCACGCGTGGTGATCTTGCGGCCGGTGCCGGTGCGCTCCATGGCTATGCGCAGTCGGTCGGTGCTGACGAGCCGCCAGGGCGGCAGGTCGGTGGCCTGCGGGGCAGGCTCGGGGACAGGCATGTTTACCCCAGAGATCGAAGTGTTCATTCGGGTGAACACCCCGAGCATGGCACACCGTGAACACCTTGTTCAACTCTCTGGTGAACAAAATGTTCAGCGAAATAAACAGCAGGGCATCGCGTGCTCAACCCGATGCACGCGATGCCGTGCACCTGCCGTGCGCCCTGCCGCTACCTCGCGATAGCGTGAACAATCTGTTCAACGTGTGGACTGACCACCCGCATGCCGGACAGGGGCACATCGGCTCGCGCACCACTGGTCACCGCACGACCCAGCGGACGACGCGACACAGACAGGATGGAACCCACGATGACACAGCAGGACAGGCCAACACCCCCCAGAACCGACCTGTCCGACCTCGTGCGCAACCGCCGCGCAGAACTGAACCTCAGCCTGCGCGGACTGGAACGCCGCACGGTAGGAGACGACGGCGAACCCGTCCTCAAGTACGGATGGCTCAACCGGCTCGAAAAGGCCGTCCCGAACCTCACACCGCCCTTCTACGAGGATCTGCAAGCCCTCGCCCGCGCACTCGACCTCCCCCTGCAACGACTCCAGGACGCGGCCGGCGCGCAGTTCTTCGGCATCCAGTCCGTGTGGCACCCCAGCGGCCGGGCACGTGCTATCGCCGTCGCCTCCGACCAACTCGACGAGCGGAAGCAGGAGCAGATCTACCGCCTGATCGAGACGCTCCTCCCGGAACAGGGCGAGGGCGAGCAACGGGCATGACCCTTGGCCACGACATGCACCCTCGGTAGTGATCACGTAGCAGGTATGGATGATTTCCAGACTTGCTGACACGATGTTGAACCGTCTGAGGGGCGCCGTGTTTCGGTAACCTGCATATGCCGGTCGGGCTCGAACGTGTGTCCGAACGGGGGACAGGGAGGTCAGCAGTGATAGACCGTCAACCCGCAGCGCACGCCCGAGTCGAGATCGTCCCCAACGATCTCATGCCCGATGGCCTGAACGTCCTGTGGCTCGAACGGGACGGCGAGGGCCTGTGGGCCGTCAGAGAAGGATGCTCGCTCATGGACGCCATGAGCGAGCTGAACATGGCGCTGGTCTACCTCAGCACAGTCGGGCTGTGGCTCCAGCGCTGGGGCGGCCCCTGCGAGCCGCCCCAGCTCCGGATCGCCGCTTAGGCGCCGCCGGAAACCGCCCGGAGGCCCGGGCTGATCACCCGGGCCCCGAGCGCACCCTCGATCGCCGCCGTGATCTCGTCGTCGAGCCCGCGCACGAGGTGCCCGTACCGGTCGACGGTCGTCGAGATCGACTCGTGCCCCACCCTCGCCTGAATCGCCGGCAGCGGAATGTTCGCCGCGATCAGCCACGACACGTGCGTGTGCCGCAGATCGTGAATCCTCGGACGCTTCGGCAGGCCCTTGTCGATCGCGGCGTCGACCGCCGGCCGCCACTTGCGGTTGTAGAAGTTCGCGTGCCGCCACGACTTGCCGCCCGGGGTGCGGAACAGGAACGCCTCGGGCTTCTGGCCGCTCATCAGCCGTCGTACCACATCGAGCTGAGCGGGCGACAGGGCCACCAGCCGCCGCGCCTTGCGGGTCTTGGGCGGCCCCAGGAAGAACGCCGACGCCGAGCCCTTCGGGGACTTCTTCCATGCCCGCTGGACGGACGCTGTGCCCCGCGTCAGGTTGATGTCCGACACCCGCAGCGCGGTCGCTTCACCCCACCGCATGCCCGTCCCGACGAGCCAGTCCGCGAGGTCGGCGGCGGCCGGGTCGATGGCGCGCAGCTCGGCGGCGATCCGCGCGTACTCCTCATGTTCGAGAAAGCACATCTCCTCCTCGATGTGGTCGTCCAGCCGCGGCAGTCTCGTGCCCTTGCACGGGTTCGTCGTCCGCAGCTGCGGCTCGGCGTCGACCGCGGCCTGCATGATGCAGAACAGCAGCCCGTGCCGGTTCCGGATCGACTTCGGGTTCGCCGGCCGCCGCAGCCACTTCTCGGGGTCGCCCGGGTCGGGTTCGCCCTTCACCTCGGCCCGGACCCAGTCCTGCACATCGTCCTTCGTGACGTTGCAGACGGTCGCGTCGACGACCCGGCCGGACACCTCGGTGTGCTTGAGCAGAGACAGGTGCTGCTCGACGTCGCGCCGGTAGTCCTCTTGGGTGCGCTCGTCGACCTCGACGAGCCGGTCGACGTACCGCCGGGCCCACGTCATCAGCGGCATGTCGCCGGGGACGGGGTCGGGTTCGACGAATCCCTCGCCCTTGATCCAGCCGTGCGGCCACTGGCCGTCGTGGGCCTCGACCAGCTTGCGGAACTTCTCGGCGCTGTCGGGGTCGTCGAACCCTTCGGTCTGCCAGGCGCCGTCTTGCCGCCACTTCACCTGATACGTGGTCTCACCGCTCTTGCGCGGTCGCTTCACGATGCTCGCCATGGCCCGAAGATAGGGCGGTTCAGGCGGCTTGTGTTCCCACGATGTTCCCAAATTCCTTAGCAAGACGAAGGGCTGACCCGTTTTCGCAGGTCAGCCCTTGATCATCTAGGGTGAGTAACGGGACTCGAACCCGCGACATCCTGGACCACAACCAGGTGCTCTACCAGCTGAGCTATACCCACCATGACCGGCGCTCGTGGTGCTTTCCGCACCGGCCGATAAGAGTGTACAGGGTCGTGGACCCTGTCCGCGCACCATTGTTCCGTGTGGCACCGGACGGCCCCGGGAGGAGCCCCGGGGCGCCTCAGCCCGCGGCCGGCAGCACGTGCCGGGCCGCGATACTCCGCGCCGTCTCCGAGTCCGGGCCGGGTCCGGGGACGAAGACCGCCTCGCGGTAGTAGCGCAGTTCCGCGATGGACTCCCTGATGTCCGCCAGCGCCCGGTGGTTGCCGCTCTTCTCCGGACTGTTGTAGTACGCCTTCGGATACCAGCGCCGAGCCAGCTCCTTGATCGAGGAGACGTCGACGATCCGGTAGTGGAGGTAGCCCTCCAGCGTCGGCATGTCGCGCATCAGGAAGCCGCGGTCGGTCCCGACGGAGTTTCCGCACAGCGGGGCCCGTCCGGGCTCGGGGACGTGCTTCCTGACGTACTCCAGGACCCGCTGTTCGGCGTCCTCCAGCGTGGTGCCCCCGGCCAGCTCGTCGAGCAGACCGGAGGCGGTGTGCATCTCGCGGACGACGTCGGGCATGGTGTCCAGCGCCTCGGCGGGCGGACGGATCACGATGTCCACCCCGTCACCGAGCACGTTCAGCTCCGAGTCGGTGACCAGCGCGGCCACCTCGATGAGAGCGTCTTCGGACAGCGAGAGCCCGGTCATCTCGCAGTCGATCCACACCATGCGATCGTTCATGCGCTCCAGCCTACGGGGCCCGGCCGGGTGTACGGCCCCGCTGGGAGGGCAGGCGGGGGGTGTAGGTGTCGGATTCCGGTTTGCCGTTCTCGCCCCGTGGGCCACGCTCCGTCCGGTCGGCGCGCTCCCCCCGGTTTCCCCGTTCCCCCTTGTCCCCTCTTTCTCCCCTGTCCGCTCTCTCCGCTCTCTCCGCGCGCACGGAGTGGGCCGCGCCGTGCGCGGTGGGCTCGGCTGCGGTCTGGTCGGCGCGTGCCTCGGAGGCGCGCTCCCCGCCGCCCTCCGGCCTGCCGGTGCGCGCCCGGTAGGCCGCCCGGTACGCCGCCGGGGAGGCGCCGAGCTGCCGCCGGAAGTGACCGCGCAGCGCGACCGGCGAGCGGAAGCCGCAGCGTCCGGCGACCTCGTCGACCGAGTAGTCGGAGGTCTCCAGCAGCCGCTGTGCCTGGAGCACCCGCTGGGTGATCAGCCACTGCAGCGGCGCGCTGCCGGTCAGCGAGCGGAACCGGCGGTCGAAGGTCCGCCGGCTCATGTAGGCCCGCGCGGCGAGCGTCTCCACGTCGAACTGCTCATGGAGGTGCTCCAGGGCCCAGGCCACGACCTCGGCGAGCGGGTCGGTGCCGATCTCCTCGGGTAAAGACCTGTCCAGGTAGCGCTCCTGGCCGCCGTTGCCGCGCCGGGGCGGTACGACGAGGCGGCGGGCCAGGGCTCCCGCCGCCTCGGCGCCGTGGTCGGTGCGCACCACGTGCAGGCACAGGTCGATACCCGCCGCCGTGCCGGCGGAGGTGAGGATGTCCCCGTCGTCCACGAACAGCTCGCGCGGGTCGACGTGGACGGCCGGGTACCGCTTGGCCAGTGTCGGCGCGTACATCCAGTGCGTCGTCGCGGGGCGGCCGTCGAGCAGCCCCGCCGCGGCGAGCACGAACGCGCCCGTGCACAGGCCTATGATCCGCGCCCCCTCCTCGTGCGCCCGCCGCAGGGCGTCGAGGGCCGCGGAGGGCGGCGGCTGGGTGATGGAACGCCAGGCGGGCACGACGATCGTGCCCGCCCGGGAGAGCGCCTCCAGGCCGTACGGAGCGGTCAACTCCAGGCCTCCCGTGGTGCGCAGGGGTCCCTCTTCGCCCGCGCACACCAGAAGGCGATAGCGGGGAACGCCGGCGTCCTGCCGGTCGATGCCGAAGACGGACAGCGGGATGGAGCTCTCGAAGATCGGGCCGCCGCCGAAGAGCAGTACGGCGACGATCTCGCGGCGGCGGCGCGCGGCCAGCTTGCGCGTCGTCCCAGGGCCGTGCGGTGGCTCCTGGCTCATGGAACTAAGCCCCCCTCAGTCGTCGCGTCCTTCCGGTCCTGCACGTTTCCCCCGCCGTGGTTAGCCAAGATCGAATCTACTGTGTCTGTCGAGGCTGACGGGACAAGTTCACCACTCGCCGCTATGTCGACATGACAACTTGGCGTGAAGCGTTCGATCACGAAGCGTTCCACTCGTCGGCGCCCCTGGGAAGAACGCCTTGCTCCGTGGCCGTCCGTCCGCGGGGTGCACTTGTTCGCCTCGATTCTCCCCACCCTGGTGGGCGGTGCGGGGTCAGCCTCTGGCAAGTTGTGTACCACGGCTGGAAGTTGGCCGAAAAGCGCGGGGGCTCAGAAAGCGGCGACCGGGGTCCCGGGGGTGTGCGCCGCGCACTGGGGGGCGGACTGAGGGCGGTGTCTTCTGCTTCCGTGCGCCCCTGTGCGCCCCTGTTTCGGTACGGCCGGGACGGCCCGCGCCGCCCCACCCCATTCCGCCCCACCGCGGGCGCCGGGAGGCCCCGGACGGTCACGGAGAGGCGCCGGGGCGGCACGGAGACGGCACGGGGGACCGCCCCGGCATTGCGCAACGCTTTCCGCTCCGGCATGCTGCACCGGCAGTGACCGCAGCCTCTGGGCAAGGGGGGAGTGCCGTCGTACCCTCAGGGGTATGGGCTGAGGAACATGCTTCCAGGACGTATTCCTAGGCACACGTGACGTAACCGATGGCTGGACACGAGATCCCCGACCCCGCGGACCGCAAGCGGCTCGCCGATCCGGAGGCGACGCCCCGGGCGGCGGACGAGACGCGCCACTCCTGCGATCCGGCGTTCCGGCACGGGGTCGTGGTGGGATTCGACGGCTCGGTCTCCAGCGAGCGGGCCCTGGCCTACGCCATCGGCATGGCGAGGCGCTCCGACTCCGGGCTGATCATCGTCCATGTCGCCAACCGGCTTCCGACGACCGTGTGGGCGGGCTGCGAGCCGCCGGTCTTCGTCGACGTCCCCGACCACCGCACCGAGGTGCTGGGTCTGGAGCTGGCCTGCGCGGACCATCTGTCCGAGGTCCCCTGGATCCTCGTCGAGCGCGGCGGCGACATCTGCCACGAGCTGGAGGAGGTCGGCTGCGAGTACGAGGCCGACGCCATCGTCGTGGGCTCCACGCACGGCCTCGTCGGCCGGTTCTTCGGCTCGGTCGCGGGCCGCCTCGCCCGCCGCGCGCGGCGCCCGGTCGTCGTCATCCCGTAGCGGCCGCCCCGCCGCTTCCCTCCAACTCGCCCCGGGTGGAGGCGAGTCGGTGAATTCCTCCTCGCCCGGAGGTGGATCGCGCGCCTGTGGCGGGCATACAGACAGCATCGTGCCGCCGCGCGGGAAGTGACGGTCCCACGCCGGTGGCCCACCGCCGGCGTGATGGGCGACGCCGGCGCAGGGAGGCGGTCCCCTCGTGCGCTCGGTGGCACGCACGGGGGGACCGCCCGCTCTACCGCCTACTCCACCGTCACGGACTTCGCCAGGTTGCGGGGCTTGTCGATGTCGCGCCCCAGGGCCAGGGCCGTGTGGTAGGCGAGGAGCTGGAGCGGGATGCCCAGCAGGATCGGATCCAGCTCCACCTCGTTGCGCGGTACCACGATCGTGTGCTCGGCCTTCTCCTGCCCGGAGTGGGCCACGGCCAGGATGCGGCCGCCGCGGGCCCGCACCTCCTCCAGCGTGGCGCGGTTCTTCTCCAGCAGCTCGTCCTCGGGCAGCACCGCCACGGTCGGCACGGCGGGCTCGATCAGGGCCAGCGGACCGTGCTTGAGCTCGGAGGCCGGGTACGCCTCGGCGTGGATGTAGGAGACCTCCTTGAGCTTCAGGGACGCCTCGCGCGCCACCGGGTAGCCGCGCACCCGGCCGACGAACATCATCGACCTCGCGTCCGCGTACTCCTTTGCCGGCTTCGCGATCTCCTCCTCCTTCCCCAGGATCTCGGCGATCTGGCCGGGCAGCCTGCGCAGACCGTCGATGATCCGCCGGCCGTCGGCCACCGACAGGTCGCGGATGCGGCCGAGGTGGAGGGCGAGCAGCGCGAAGGCGACGGCGGTGTTGGTGAAGCACTTGGTGGACACCACGCACACCTCCGGCCCGGCGTGCACGTACACGCCGCCGTCGGTCTCGCGGGCGATGGCCGAGCCGACGACGTTGACCACGCCCAGCACCCGCGCGCCCTTGCGCCGCAGCTCCTGGACGGCGGCCAGGGTGTCGTAGGTCTCCCCGGACTGGCTGACGGCGATGTAGAGGGTGTCGGGGTCCACCACCGGGTTGCGGTAGCGGAACTCGCTGGCGGGCTCGGCGTCGGCGGGCACCCGGGCCAGCTCCTCGATCAGCTGGGCGCCGATCAGACCCGCGTGGTACGCCGAGCCGCAGCCGAGGATCTTCACCCGGCGCACCCCGCGCGCCTCGCGGGCGTCGAGGTTGAGGCCGTCGAGGCGGACGGTGGCGAAGCGGTCGTCGATCCGGCCGCGCAGCACCCGGTCCACGGCCTCGGGCTGCTCGCAGATCTCCTTGTGCATATAGGTGTCGTGGCCGCCCATGTCGTACGACTGCGCCTCCCACTCCACCGTCGTGGGGACGGCGGAGGTGCGGCTGCCCTCGGTGGTGCAGGTGCGGTAGTCATCGGCCTTGACGGTGGCCATCTCGCCGTCCTCCAGGGTGACCACCTGGCGGGTGTGGGAGACCAGGGCGGCCACGTCGGAGGCGACGAACATCTCGTGCTCGCCGATGCCGAGCACCACCGGAGAGCCGTTGCGGGCCACGACGATGCGGTCGGGGAAGTCGGCGTGCAGGACGGCGATGCCGTAGGTGCCCTCGATGTGGCGCAGCGCCTCGCGGACCCGCTCCTCCAGCGTCGCGGCCCGCGAGCGGCCGACGAGGTGGGCGAGGACCTCGGTGTCGGTCTCGGAGGCGAACTCCACACCCTCCGCGGCCAGCCTCGCGCGCAGCTCCCCGGCGTTGTCGACGATGCCGTTGTGGACGACGGCCACCCGGCCGCCGGCGTCCCGGTGCGGGTGGGCGTTCTCGTCGCTGGGGGCGCCGTGGGTGGCCCAGCGGGTGTGGGCGATGCCGGTGGTGCCCGCGAAGCGCTCGGGCAGGCGCGACTCCAGTTCGCGTACGCGGCCCTTGGCCTTGACCGTGCGCAGACCCGCGGCCCGGCCGGTGCCGCTGCCGTGAACGGCGATGCCGGCGGAGTCGTAACCCCGGTACTCCAGGCGCTGGAGGCCCTCCAGCAGGAGCGGGGCGGCTTCGCGCCCGCCGATGTATCCCACGATTCCGCACATACGGGGTCCTCGGTTTCTCGGAAGGTTCTCGGAGGGTTCGATTCGGGCTGGCGGCCTCTCGGGCGCCCGGCTCCCGGGAGGTCGTCAGCCGTAGACGATGCGGCGCAGCTGCCGCAGGGAGAGTCCGGGCGGGGCCACCGCGCGGTGCGGCAGTTCGGCCGTGATCCGCTCGAAGATCTCCTGGTTCGCCATCCCCCGGGACCGCAGCTCGCGGTGGCGGCGGCGCACGAACTCCTCGACGGTCTCGTCGAAGTACGCCAGGACGTCCAGGACCACCCGGGCCGCCTCGCCGCGCCGCAGCGGCGTGGAGCGCACGAGGTGGTCCACGAGGTCGTCATGGGCCGAGGGATGTTCGAGCACCCGTAGATACTGAGGCCCACGCTCGCCCTTGTGCAAGAAATCTGCCCGATATCGGGCAGGGGTGGGCTGAAAGAGGGTGGGGTCGAACCCCGGGGTGACCCGGGCGCCGCCGTCCCGCCGCCCTCCCGCTGCCGTCTGCCGCCCTCCCGCTGTCAGAAGCGGCGCAGCACGGCCCGCTTGGCCGCGGTGAACTCCTCCTCGGTGAGCACTCCCTCCCGGTGCAGCTCGCCCAGCTCACGCAGCCTCCGCAGCAGGGCGTCGTGATCGGCCCCTTCGGGGCCGGAGCCGGGTTCCTTCCCGGACCCGGACCCGGAGTCGGAGTCGGCTCCGGTCCCGGGGCGCGGGCCGCCCGGGGACGGCAGGGCGGGAGCGGAGGTGGGGGCCGACGGGTGCGGCAGCCGGGCGGTGACGGCGGCGGCCAGCAGCACCGAGCTGACGTCCTTCGCCTGCCGCACCCCCCACAGCACCAGGCAGTTGGGATCGTGGTCGGGCTTGAGGACGGCGTGGGAGCCCCTGGGGCGGAAACGCAGGAAGCCGTTCTCCAGCCCGACCGCCGGGGACCACTCCACACCCGCCAGCTCGCGCAGCGCGAGTGTCCGCGGTCCGGCGGAGGACTTGCTCCCCTCGGCCACCCAGTTCCAGTCGATCCGCACCAGGTCCCCGTCGAAGGAGGCCGTCCCGTCGGTGCCCTGCACGGTCAGCGGCACCGGCGGGCCGGGCAGCAGATAGCGGTCGCACGGCTCGGCGACGGGGACCTGCTCCAGTAGCAGGGCGTTGCGCAGCTCGTCCGTGAAGTACTCGGCGACGCCGGCACGCTCCGGCTCCACCTCGAGGCTGTACGGGTCGGCGGCGTCGGGCAGCCGTCCGCCGGCGGCCTGGAGGAGCGGGTCGGCGCCGTGCCGCAGCCGCAGTCGCAGCCGCCCGGCCCTGCGGCCGGGCTCGTACGCGATCCCCGACACCGCCTCCAGCGGCACCGCCACCTCGCCGAGCAGCCTGCGCAGCCTGTGCACGCTCTTGTGGTGCCCCGGCACGATGCGCACCGTGCCGCCGTCGAACGTCCAGTTCCCCGCCCGCTGGAGTATCTCGGTCATGCGGTGATTGTCCCAGCCGCCGCGGTGGAGCCCGCCCCTTGCGTCCCGGTGCTCCGGCCGCGGTGTCCGTCAGTCCCAGTAGAGGCCGCGCAGACGTGAGGTGATGATGGTCACCGGGGCGTCGTCGCCTGGATCGGTGGGGTAGTAGGCGGCCTCGAAGCGCAGCTTCTCGCTGCGCGCGATGCTGCCGGAGTGGTGGAAGTCGGCGAAGGTCTTCCCCGGGGTGCCGACGCGCTCGATGATCCCGGACTCCCAGCGGGTGCCGTCCGTCCGGAGGTGGTAGAAGCGGCCCTGGAGCGTGGATCCGGCCGGCAGAGAGGCGGTGAGATGCGCCATCACCTGATAGCGCGTCGCGCCGGTCAGGATGTCGGTGCCCTTGATGTCGAGGGTCTGCCACCGCCGGGGAGCGAGTTGGATGTCACTGGTCCGGTATTCGCCGATCACCTTGGGCACGTCGTCCTCCTCACCCCGGTCCCAGCCGGGCCTGTGGCTCAGGCGCTCGCGTACGCGGGCGCGCATCGTGTTCATGGAGAAACCGCGCGGGTCGACCTTGCCGGGCTGCCACTCCAGGTGGCCGATCACGGACTCGGCCTTCCAGCCGTGGTGGCGGCAGAGCGCGGCCGCCGCGCGTTCGATGGCGTCCAGCTGGGCCGCGGGCCAGGGGTCGCGGCCGTCGCCGAGGTTCTCGCACTCGAAACCGTAGAAGTGGCGGTTGCCGTCGGTGTTCGTCTCGTTGTCCGGGGGGAGGGGTCTTTCGGCGATGACGGCGCGCAGCACGTCGTCGTCACCGGCGCCGGCGTGGTTGGCGCGTCCGTGACCGACCAGATGGACCCGCCCGTCCTTGGTGATCACTCCGTGGCACAGCGGGCCCGGAAGCGTCGAGTAGCCCCTGCGGCAGATCTCGACCGTCCGGGCCGAACCGGAGGTCACGGTGTGGTGGACCATCACGCCGTGCACCGGCCCCCACGGGCCCTTGTGGTTGCGGTTGTGAGTACGCCAACTGCCGACCTCGACGACCCTGAGCCCCTCTTTCTTGAGCGCGGCGACGAATGCGCTCGCACCGATGGGAGTAGCCATGTGTGTTCTCCCGACTACTTTTGGTGAGGTGCCTGTTCTCTTTCCTTACCCACTCGGGCGGGTGAGCCCGAAGGAGTGGCCAAGATTTTTTGAAACCCTTCCGCCGCCCGCCGCGGCCGCCGCTTCCCCGTCCGTGGGCGGGGACTGTTCGCCACGAAGGGACGAACGGTGTTAAGAATGGGCATGTGATCGGACTTTCCAGCCGATCTCGGGATTCACCGCGCCGACTGCTCGGTGCCCGTCGTCCACCACCGGGACGGCGCGGGGGCGGGAGAACGGAGGGAGGGGATCTCGGGGAGATGACGAGACGACCGCCGAAGCGGCACCCGGGTTCACTGCTGGGCGTGCGCAGTCTGGCGGGCCAGGTGTTCGTCCTCCAGGCCGTCCTCGTCCTCCTGCTCGTCCTCGCGGCCGTCGCGGCCCTGGTGGTGCAGGCGCGCAACGACAGCACGCGGGAGGCGCGCAACCGGTCCATCGCGGTCGCCGAGGGGTTCGCCGGTGCGCCCGGCCTGCCCGCGGCGCTGAGGAGCGACGACCCCGCCGCGCGGCTCCAGCCGCTCGCCGAGGACGTCAGAGAACGGTCCGGTGTGGACTTCCTCGTGGTGACGGACACCGACGGCATCCGCTACACCCACCCCAAGCCGGACCGGATCGGGAAGAAGTTCGTCGGCACCATCGAACCGGCGCTGCGCGGCGAGGTCGTCACCGAGGAGATCGTCGGCACCATCGGCCCCCTGGTGCAGGCGGTGGTCCCCGTCCGGGACGCGGACGGGGACATCGTGGGCCTGGTCTCCGCGGGCATCACCGTCGAGAACGTCGAGGGCACCGCCGGAGGCCAGCTCCCGCTGCTCCTCGGCGCCTCCGCGGGAGCGCTGCTGCTGTCCATGGCGGGCACGGCGGTGGTCAGCCGGCGGCTGCTGCGCCAGACCCGCGGCCTGGGGCCCGGCGAGATGACCCGCATGTACGAGCACCACGACGCCGTGCTGCACGCCGTCCGCGAGGGCGTGCTGATCGCCGGCTCCGACGGCCGGCTGGTGCTCGCCAACGACGAGGCGCGCCGGCTGCTGGACCTGCCCCCGGACGCCGAGGGCCGCCCCGTCGCCGCCCTCGGCCTCCCAGCGCCCCTGGACGGGCTGCTGGCCTCCGGACGGGTGGCCGTCGACGAGGTCCACCCGGCGGGAGAACGCATGCTGGCCGTCAACCAGCAGCCCGTCGGCCGCTACGGGGCCCCGGCGGGCAGCGTGGCGACGTTCCGGGACACCACCGAGATGCGGGTGCTCTCCGAGCGCGCCGAGGTGGCCGGCCGCAGGCTGCGGCTGCTGTACGACGCGGGCACGGGCATCGGCACCACCCTGGACATGGCGCGCACCGCCGAGGCGCTGGCACAGGCCGCCGTGCCCCGGCTGGCCGACTTCGTCACCGTCGACCTGGCCGAACCGGTGCTGCGGGGCGAGGAACCCGCCGGCGAGACGGTGGACATGCGCAGGGTGGCCGCAGCCGGGATCCGGGAGGTCTCTCCCTTCTACGCCCGAGGGGACCTCATCAGGTTCGCCCCCTCCACCCCGCAGGCCCAGGGCTACGGGACGGGGCGGGCGATTCTGGAGGCCGACCTGACCGACGCCCCGGGCTGGCAGGCGCAGGACCCCGAGCGCAGCCGGGGAATCGTGGAGGAGGGCGTCCACTCCCTGATCACGGCCCCCCTCCGGGCGCGCGGCATCGTTCTGGGACTGGTCACCTTCTGGCGCTCGGAGAAGCCCGAGCCGTTCGACGGCGACGATCTGTCCCTGGCCGAGGAACTGGTGGCCCGGGCCGCGGTCGCCGTCGACAACGCCCGCCGCTACACGCGCGAGCGCACCATGGCCGCCGCGCTCCAGCGCAGCCTGCTGCCGCGGGCCCTGCCCGAGCAGGACGCGCTGGACGTCGCCTACCGCTACCTGCCCGCCCACTCGGGGGTGGGCGGCGACTGGTTCGACGTGATCCCGCTGTCCGGCGCCCGGGTGGCGCTGGTGGTCGGCGACGTGGTCGGCCACGGACTGCACGCGGCCGCCACCATGGGCCGGCTGCGGACCGCCGTCCACAACTTCTCCGCTCTGGACCTGCCGCCCGACGAGATCATCGGGCACCTCGACGAGCTGGTGAGCCGGAGCGACCAGGAGGGGGAGGACGAGGACGGGACGCCGGACGACACCCACGGGATGATGGGCGCCACCTGCCTGTACGCGATCTACGACCCGGCCTCCCGGCGCTGCGTCATGGCCCGGGCCGGGCATCCGCCTCCCGCGGTCGTCCGCCCCGACGGCACGGTGGAGTTCCCCGACACGCCCGTGAGCGCCCCCCTGGGACTGGGAGCGCCGCCCTACGAGTCGGCCGAGATCGAACTGGCCGAGGGCAGCCGGCTGGTGCTGTACACCGACGGGCTGGTGGAGGACCGGGCGCGTGACATCGACGCCGGGCTGGACCTGCTGGCGCGGGCCCTGGCCGGGGCCGACCGCTCCCCGGAGGAGACCTGCGACGCGGTGACCGGGGCGATGCTGGCCGAGCGCCCGCGCGACGACATCGCCCTGCTCGTCGCCCGTACCCGGGCCCTGGCCGCCGACCGGACGGCCTCCTGGGACGTGCCCTCCGAGCCCGCCGCGGTCTCCGTCGTACGCGAGGAGGTCGCGCGGCGGCTGGCCGACTGGGGGCTGGAGGAGGCGGCGTTCACCACCGAGCTGATCCTCAGCGAGCTGGTCACCAACGCCATCCGGCACGCCACCGGGCCGGTGCGGGTCAGGCTGCTCAGGGCGGAGCGCAGCCTGATCTGCGAGGTCTTCGACACCAGCAGCACTTCGCCGCATCTGCGCCGCGCGGCGACGACGGACGAGGGCGGGCGAGGGCTGTTCCTGGTGGCGCAGCTCTCCGAGCGCTGGGGCACCCGCTACACCGGGACCGGGAAGATCATCTGGGCCGAACAGCAACTGCCCCCGGCCTGACCGGTCCGGTGGGGCCTGACCGGGGGGCCTGACCGGGGGTGCGGGGCCGGGTGGCGCGGGGCGCCGGTGACGGCGCCCCGCGCCGGCCCGTCCGCTCAGGAGGCGGGGACGCCCAGTTCGCGGGCGATCAGCATGCGCTGGACCTCGCTGGTGCCCTCGCCGATCTCCAGGATCTTCGAGTCCCGCCACATACGGGCCACCGGGTACTCGTTCATGAAGCCGTAGCCGCCGTGGATCTGGGTGGCCTCGCGGGCGTTGGTGACCGCGATCTCCGAGGAGTACAGCTTGGCGATGGCCGCCTCCTTCTTGAACGGCTCGCCCGCCAGCAGCCGGGAGGCCGCGTCGCGCCAGGCGATACGGGCGGTGTGGGCGCGCATCTCCATGTCGGCCAGCTTGAACTGGATGGCCTGGTTGGCGCCGATGGGACGGCCGAAGGCGTGGCGCTCCCCGGCGTACCGCACCGACTCGTCCACACAGCCCTGGGCCAGGCCGGTGGCCAGTGCGGAGATGGCGATGCGGCCCTCGTCCAGGATGCGCAGGAACTGGGCGTAGCCGCGGCCCTCCTCGCCCAGCAGGTTGGCGGCCGGGACCCGGACGTCGGAGAAGGACAGCTCGCGGGTGTCCGAGGCGTTCCAGCCGACCTTGGAGTAGGGCGCGGCGACGGTGAAGCCCGGGGTGCCGGAGGGGACGATGATCGAGGAGATCTCCGGGCGGCCGTCGGGCTTGCGGCCGGTGACGGCGGTGACGGTGACCAGGCCGGTGATGTCGGTGCCGGAGTTGGTGATGAAGCACTTGGTGCCGTTGATCACCCACTCGTCGCCGTCGCGCACGGCGGTGGTGCGGGTGCCGCCCGCGTCCGAGCCGCAGTCGGGCTCGGTCAGGCCGAAGGCACCGAGCATCTCGCCCGAGCACAGCTTCGGCAGCCACTGGCGCTTCTGCTCCTCGGTGCCGAAGCGGTACACGGGCATGGCGCCCAGCGAGACGGCGGCCTCCAGGGTGATGGCGACCGAGGAGTCCACCCGGGCCAGCTCCTCCAGGGCCAGGCACAGGGCGAGGTAGTCGCCGCCCATGCCGCCGTATTCCTCGGGGAAGGGCAGGCCGAACAGGCCCATGCGGCCCATCTCGCGGACGATCTCGTAGGGGAACTCGTGGTTCTCGTAGAACTCCCCGATCTTCGGCGCGATGACGTCGTGCGCGAACTCCTCGACGGTGCGGCGCAGTTCCTCGTGCTCGGGGGAGAGGCGGTGGTCAAGGGACATGGGTGTCACTGCTCCTTGTGGGAGTCGCGGGAGGCCTGGGTGCCGGGGGTGTCCTGGGAGCCGGGGGTGTCCCGGTCTCCCCGGGAGGAGAGGGCGCGGACCGTGCGGGACGGGCTGGGCCGGCCCAGCCGCTCGGCCATCCACACGCTGGTGGCGGTGAGGCGGCCGAGGTCCACCCCGGTGTCGATGCCGAGGCCGTGCAGCATCCACACCAGGTCCTCGGTGGCGAGGTTGCCCGTGGCGCTCCTGGCGTACGGGCAGCCGCCGAGTCCGCCGGCGGAGGCGTCCACGGTGGTGACGCCGTGCCGGAGGGCGGCCAGGGTGTTGGACAGGGCCTGGCCGTAGGTGTCGTGGAAGTGGACGGCGAGGCGGCCGGTGGGCACGCCCGCCTCGTTCAGGGCGGTCAGCAGGGCGGTGACATGGCCGGGGGTGGCCACGCCGATGGTGTCGCCCAGGCTCAGCTCCTCGCAGCCGAGGTCGAGCAGGCGGCGGCAGACGCCGGCCACCTGGGCGATGGGCACCGGCCCCTCCCAGGGGTCGCCGAAGCACATCGACAGATAGCCGCGCACCCCGGCGCCCGCCTCCCTGGCGCGGGCGACCACCGGCTCGAACATCGCCAGGGCCTCGTCGACCGTGCGGTTGAGGTTGGCCCTGGCGAAGGACTCGGTGGCGCTGCCGAAGACGGCGATCTCGCGGACGCCGAGAGCCAGCGCCCGCTCCAGACCGCGCTCGTTGGGCACCAGCACCGGCAGCCGTACGGCGTCGGCGCCCGCCCGGTCGGCGAGATCGGCCACGGCCGGGAACAACTCCTCGGCGTCGGCCAGTTGGGGCACCCACTTGGGGTGGACGAAACTGGTCGCCTCGATGGTGCGCAGCCCGGCGTCGGCGAGCCGGCGGATGAACTGGGCCTTCACCTCGACGGGCACGGTCGAGGGCTCGTTCTGCAGCCCGTCGCGCGCGCCCACCTCGTGGATGCGGACGCGGTCCGGAAGCCCTTCGGCCGGAACGGCCATGGGCAGACCCTCGATCATCGCGCGGCCCCCTTCTCGGGCTTCCCGGGCTTCCCGGGCTTCCCCGACGGCG
The DNA here is from genome assembly GCF_900114215.1 of Streptomyces mangrovi. Lineage (GTDB taxonomy): Bacteria > Actinomycetota > Actinomycetes > Streptomycetales > Streptomycetaceae > Streptomyces > Streptomyces barkulensis. The sequence continues at coordinate 237,093 of NZ_FOSG01000008.1, forward strand.
CCGGAGAATCACCGTCCGGCGCGGATTCCTTCGGCTCGACGACGGCGAGCACCTGGTCCATGGCGACCGTGCTGCCCGCGGTGACGTCCAGCTCGGTGACGACCCCGTCGTAGGGGGCGGCGATGACGTGCTCCATCTTCATCGCCTCCACCACCAGCAGGCTCTGGCCGGCGGTGACCTCCTCGCCGACGGCCGCCTTGACGACGGTGACCGTGCCGGGCATCGGCGCGGTCAGCGCGTCGGCGCCGTGCGCCCCCGCGCCGCCCCGCAGGGCCGCCTCGACCGGGTCGTGGTCGGCCAGGTGCCAGCTCTGCCCGTCGCGGCCGAGCCAGCGGCTGCCGCCGGAGCGTGTGTGGGCGAAGGAGTGGGTCACCCCGTCCCAGGTCAGCAGCGCGCGGCCGGAGTCTCCACCGGAGCCACCGCTGACATCACCGCCGCCTTCCGACCGCAGTGCGGCGCTCACCGGCTCGGCGTCCCCGATGCGGACCTCGGCGCGGTCGGCCCGCCCGCGCACCCGCACGGCCACCGGCTCGTGGCCCGGTATCCGCAGATGGTGGACCGTCCAGGCGGGCTCACCGCCCAGCCGCCAGCCGGTCGGCGCGGAGAACGGGTCCGTCCAGCCGGCCGAGCCACCCGCGGAGGAGGGGGCGGAGGGCTCCAGAGCGGCGTGCCGCAGCAGCGCCGCCGCCGCGTACACCTCGTCGGGCACGGCCGACGGCAGCAGCGAGGCGGCGTCGCGGTCCACCAGGCCGGTGTCCAGCTCCCCGGAGACCACCGCCGGATGGGCCAGCAGGGCGCGCAGGAAGGCGGTGTTGGTGTCCACGCCCAGCACGGTCGTCTCCGCCAGCGCCGAGCGCAGCCGCCGCAGCGCGGAGGCCCGGTCCGGGCCGTGGGCGATCACCTTGGCGAGCATCGGGTCGTAGACCGTGCCCACCTCGGTGCCCCGCGAGAGCCCGGAGTCCGTGCGGACGCCCTCGCCCGAGGGCTCCGACAGCAGATGGACGGTGCCGGCCGAGGGCAGGAAGTCCACCTTCCCGCCGGTGGCGCGCGCGGTCTCCGCGCAGATACGGGCCTCCACCGCGTGCCCGTCCAGGCGGACGTCCTCCTGGCCGAAGGCCAGCGGCTCGCCGGCCGCCACCCGAAGCTGCCACTCCACCAGGTCCAGACCGGTGATCAGCTCCGTCACCGGGTGCTCGACCTGGAGGCGGGTGTTCATCTCCATGAAGAAGTGGGCGGCCGGATCGCCGCCGGGGACGATGAACTCCACCGTGCCGGCGCCCCGGTAGCCGCAGGAGCGGGCGGCGCGTACGGCAGCCTCGCCCATCGCGGCGCGGGTGGCCTCGTCCAGCAGCGGACTGGGCGCCTCCTCGATGATCTTCTGGTGGCGGCGCTGGAGGCTGCACTCGCGCTCGCCCAGGTGCACCACGGTGCCGTGGCCGTCGGCCAGGACCTGGATCTCGATGTGCCGGGGCCGGTCGATCCACCGCTCCACCAGCAGGGTGTCGTCGCCGAAGGCACCGCGGGCCTCGCGCCGCGCGGCGGCGATCTCCTCGGCCAGCAACGCCTCGTCGCGCACCAGCCGCATGCCCTTGCCGCCGCCGCCCGCCGAGGGCTTGAGCAGCACCGGAGTGCCGATCTCCAGTGCCGCGGCGGTCAGTTCGGCGTCGGTCAGTCCGCTGCCGCTGCTGCCGGGCACCACCGGCACCCCGGCGGCCCGCACCGTCTCCTTGGCGCGGATCTTGTCGCCCATCAGCTCGATGGCGTCGGCGGGCGGGCCGACGAAGACCATCCCGGCCGCCTCCACCGCGCGGGCGAAGGCGGCGTTCTCGGCCAGGAAGCCGTAGCCGGGGTGCACCGCCTGGGTCCCCGTGCGCCGGGCGGCCTCCAGCAGCCTCTCGGCCGACAGATAGCTCTCGGAGGCCACCGCCGGGCCGATCCGCACCGCGGTGTCCGCCTCCCGCACATGGCGTGCGTCGGCGTCCGCGTCGCTGAAGACGGCGACCGAGCGCACGCCCAGCCGCCGCAGCGTGCGGATGACGCGGACGGCGATCTCGCCGCGGTTGGCGACCAGCACCGTGTCGAACATGGAACGCATCCCCCTCACATCCGGAAGACGCCGTAGCCGGGCGCCGCGGGGTCCTTCTCGGGCAGTGGCGCGTTCGCGCACGCGGTGAGCGCGAGGCCGAGCACCGTACGCGTCTCCAGCGGGTCGATCACGCCGTCGTCCCACAGCCGCGCGGTGGCGTAGTAGGCGCTGCCCTGGGTCTCGTACTGCTCGCGGACGGGCGTCTTGAAGGCTTCCTCCTCCTGGGCGCTCCACTCCTCGCCGCGCGACTCCAACTGGTCGCGCTTGACGGTGGCCAGCACCGAGGCGGCCTGCTCGCCGCCCATCACCGAGATCTTGGCGTTGGGCCACATCCACATGAAGCGCGGCGAGTACGCCCGGCCGCACATCGAGTAGTTGCCCGCTCCGTAGGAGCCGCCGACGACGACCGTCAGCTTGGGTACCCGGGTGCAGGCCACGGCCGTCACCATCTTGGCGCCGTGCTTGGCGATGCCGCCGGCCTCGTACTGCCGGCCCACCATGAAGCCGGAGATGTTCTGCAGGAACACCAGCGGTATGCCGCGCTGGTCGCACAGTTCGATGAAGTGCGCGCCCTTCTGGGCGGACTCGGCGAACAGGATGCCGTTGTTGGCGACGATCCCCACCGGGTGGCCGTGGATGCGGGCGAAGCCCGTCACCAGCGTCGTGCCGTACTCGGCCTTGAACTCGGCGAACCGGGAGCCGTCGACAACGCGGGCGATGACCTCCCGCACGTCGTAGGGGGTGCGCGAGTCCACCGGGACCGCGCCGTAGAGCCCGGCCGGGTCGGCCTTCGGCTCCTCCACCGGCTCCACCGGCCACGGCAGCGGGCCGCGCCGGGGGAGGGTGGCCACGATATTCCGCACGATGCGCAGGGCGTGGGCGTCGTCCTCGGCGAGGTGGTCGGTCACCCCCGAGGTGCGCGAGTGGACCTCGCCGCCGCCCAGCTCCTCGGCCGTGACGACCTCGCCGGTGGCCGCCTTCACCAGCGGCGGACCGCCCAGGAAGATCGTGCCCTGGCCGCGCACGATCACGGCCTCGTCGCTCATCGCCGGCACGTACGCGCCGCCCGCCGTGCAGGAGCCGAGGACGGCGGCGATCTGCGGGATGCCCGCGCCGGACATCCGGGCCTGGTTGTAGAAGATCCGCCCGAAGTGCTCGCGGTCGGGGAAGACCTCGTCCTGCATGGGCAGGAAGGCGCCGCCCGAATCCACCAGATACACGCACGGCAGCCGGTTCTCCAGGGCCACCTCCTGCGCGCGCAGGTGCTTCTTGACCGTCATCGGGTAGTACGTGCCGCCCTTGACCGTGGCGTCGTTGGCGACGATCACCACTTCGCGGCCCGACACCCGCCCGATGCCGGCGATCACGCCGGCGGCCGGGGCCTGCCCGTCGTACATCCCGTCCGCCGCGAGCGGGGCCAGCTCCAGGAAGGGCGACCCCGGGTCCAGCAGGGTGTCCACCCGGTCCCGCGGCAGCAGTTTGCCGCGCGCGGTGTGCCGAGCCCGTGCCCGCTCGCCGCCGCCCAGCCGTGCCGCGGCGAGCTTCTCGCGCAGCCGCGCGGCCAGCTCGCGGTGCGCGGCCTCGTTCGCCCTCGCCGCCTCTGACGCCGGATCCACGGCGCTGACCAGCGGAGGTGCCTGCTGCATGCCCTTCGAGCCCCCTTGCTCGGTTAGTGAGCGTTAACCTCGCCATCAGGTTAACGCCCGCTAACCCGGCTGTCTACAATTCCCCTATGACGACCAGGACCGACGCCCCCACCCGCCGAGAGCAGATCCTCGGCCAGGCCGCCCGCCTGTTCGCCGAGCGCGGGTTCCACGGCGTCGGCGTGGACGAGATAGGCGCGGCGGTCGGCATCAGCGGCCCCGGCCTCTACCGCCACTTCGCGGGCAAGGACGCGATGCTCGCGGAGCTGCTGGTGGGCATCAGCGAACGGCTGTACTCCGGCGGGCGCCGGTGCCTGGCGGAGTCCGGCGAGGCGGGGCTCGGGCCGGGGGCGACGCTGGACGCGCTCATCGGCCGCCACATCGACTTCGCCCTCGACGACCGCGCCCTGATCACCCTCCACGACCGCGAGCTGGACCGGCTGCGCGACAGCGACCGCAAGCTGGTGCGCCAGCTCCAGCGCCAGTACGTGGAGCTGTGGGTGGGCGTCGTGCGCCAGGTGCACCCGGAGCTGCCGGAGAAGGAGGCCCGCGCCTCCGTCCACGCCGTCTTCGGCCTGCTGAACTCCACCCCCCATCTGAGCCGCCCCTCCTCCCTGCCGGACCGCGACGCGGCGGCCGCCCTCCTGCACCGGCTGGCCCGCGGCGCCCTCGCCGCCGCGGCGGGCACGACCGGGGGCAGCGGCCCGGACGGCGGCTCCGGCGCCCCGGCGGGCGGCGTGTACCGCGTGGACGGCGGCACGGCGGGCGCCGGGCCGCGCGCCGGGGGCTGAACCCCCGGCCCCCGGCCCACCCCCCCCGGGCCCCGCCCGTACCGTCCCCTCCCGTACCCGGTCCGCCCCGGGTACCCGCCCGCCTCCCCTCCCGCGCGTATGACACCGCCCACAGTGGCGGACAACCGCCGGAACACCTCTGGACAGCGGATTCGCCCCTTCGGTAGCTTGCGTCTGAGCAAGCGCTTAGTTTTTCCGGCTAGTTTTCCGGCCCCAGGAGGCGATGACGTGCGTCGCACGGTGTTCAACGAGGACCACGAGGCGTTCCGCGAGACCATCCGCGACTTCATCGCCGCCGAGGTCGTGCCCCACTACGAGCAGTGGGAGAAGCAGGGCTACGTCCCCCGCGAGCTCTACCTCAAGCTCGGCGAGCTGGGCGTCTTCGGCATCGAGGTGCCCGAGGAGTACGGCGGCGCGGGCGAGACCAGCTTCAAGTACAGCGCCGTCATCTCCGAGGAGACCGCCCGTGCCGGCGTCAGCTTCGGCGGCTCCGGCGTCCACACCGCGCTGTGCCTGCCCTACCTGCTGAAGTACGCCGACGAGGAGCAGAAGCGGCGCTGGCTGCCGCCCTTCGTCACCGGCGAGATGATGACCGCCATCGCCATGACCGAGCCCGGCGCCGGCTCGGACCTGGCCGGCATGAAGACCACCGCGAAGCTGTCGGAGGACGGCACGCACTACATACTCAACGGCGCCAAGACCTTCATCACCGGCGGCGTCCAGGCCGACCGCGTCCTGGTCTGCTGCCGCACCGCCCCGCCCACCCCCGAGGACCGCCGCGGGGGCATCTCCATCCTGGTGGTGGACACCAAAAGCGAGGGCTACGCCGTCGGCCGCAACCTCGACAAGCTGGGCCTGAAGTCCTCCGACACCGCCGAGCTGTCCTTCACCGATGTCAAGGTCCCGGTAGAGGACCTGCTCGGCGAGGAGGGCAAGGCGTTCTCCTACCTCACCCACAACCTCCCGCAGGAGCGCCTGGGCATCGCCGTCGGCGCCTACGCCCAGTCCGCCGCCGCCGTCCGCTTCGCCCAGGAGTACGTCAGGGACCGCACGGTCTTCGGCAAGCCCGTGGCCTCCTTCCAGAACACCAAGTTCGTGCTCGCCGACTGCCAGGCGGACGTGGACGCCATGCAGGCGGTCGTGGACCGCGCGCTGGACGCCCTGGACGCCGGGGAGCTGACCCCCGCCGACGCCGCCTCCGTCAAGCTGTTCACCACCGAGACCGCCGCCAAGGTCATCGACAAGTGCCTCCAGCTGCACGGCGGTTACGGCTACATGCGGGAGTACCCGATCTCGCGCCTGTACGCCGACACCCGCGTCACCCGCATCTACGGGGGCACCAGCGAGGTCATGCGGTCCATCATCGCCAAGTCGATGGGCCTGTGAGCGGCCCCGGCACAGGCGGCCGGGCACGGAACCGAGCAGAGGAAACACCCCTTCCATGAGCGACAACGGCACGGACGGGGGCGCCGGACAGGCGCCCCCGTCCGCCCTGCTGGACCTGGTCGGCCTGCTGGACCTGGAGCGGATCGACCGCGACATCTTCCGCGGCCAGAGCCGCCCGGCGGTCGTCCCCCGGGTCTTCGGCGGGCAGGTGGCGGCGCAGGCGCTCGTCGCGGCCTTCCGCACCGTCCCCGACGACCGGCTCGCGCACTCGCTGCACGCCTACTTCCTGCGCCCCGGCGACCCGGCCGCGCCGATCGTCTACACGGCCGACCGCATCCGCGACGGGCGCTCCTTCACCACCCGCCGGGTCGTCGCCGTCCAGCACGGGCAGCCGATCTTCCACCTGTCGGCCTCCTTCCAGACGGACGAGGACGGCCTGGAGCACCAGGAGCCGATGCCGGCCGCCCCGGACCCGGAGACGCTGCCGAACTCCACCGACCTGCTGCCGCGCCACGCTCATCTGTTCAGCGACCCCGGCGTCGCCGACCGCCTCGCCGAGGCGCGGGCGGCCGTCGACCTGCGCTACGTCACCCAGCCGCCGTACGCGACGGCCGGGCAGCCGCGCGAGCCGCGCTCCCAGGTGTGGTTCCGCACGGCCGGCAAGCTCGACGGCGACCTCGACCGGCCGATGCTCCACCTCTGCCTGGCCGCCTACATCTCCGACATGAGCCTGCTGGAGCCCGTCCTGCTCGCCCACGGCCGCGGCGGCTGGACGGTCGGGGACGTGGTGGGCGCGAGCCTGGACCACGCGATGTGGTTCCACCGCCCCTTCCGGGTGGACGAGTGGCTGCTGTACGACCAGTCCAGCCCCACCTCCCAGGCCGGCCGCGGACTGGGCCACGGCCGGATCTTCACCGCCGACGGGCGGCTGGCGATCACGGTGATGCAGGAGGGCGTGGTGCGGGTGCCGCGCGGCTGAGGCCCGCGCGGGCCCCGCCCGCCGCCGCGCTACGCGGGCGTCAGCCCCGCCGCCTCCAGCAGATAGGCGGTCATCGGCTCGTAGTAGCGCGGATTGATCACATGGTCGTCCAGGGGGACGGTGACCGCGAGGGTGCCCTCCGCCTCGCCGAGGAAGAGCGCCGGGTCGTTGCAGTCGGCGAAGCCGACCGTGGTGACGCCGCGCTGCGCCGCGCAGCCCGCCCAGCCGTGGTCGGCGAAGACCAGGTCCGGCAGCGGCTCGCCCTCGCGCTGGAGGGCGTCGAGGATCGCGGTCATCGGCTCGGGGGAGTGGGTGTGCCACAGCGTCGCCCCGCGCTCGTGCATCGCGATGTCCGCGAGCTGCACCACCACGCCCTGGTCCGCGATCAGCCCCAGCGGCACCCGTACGATCTCGCACCCGGCCAGCCGCAGCGCGTTCGCCACCTTGCTGTGCAGATCGATCAGCGCCCCCGGGTGGCCGGTGGCGAACAGCACCCGGTGCCCGGCCTCCGCCGCCTTGCGCAGCTCGACCGCGGCCCGGTCCAGGGCGGCCACCGTCAGCTCCGGGTCGATGGTGTCCTGGCCCTGGCGGTGCCCGGGATCGTCGACGACCCCGCAGCGCTCGGCCATCACCGCCAGCACGTCCTGCTCGTCGCTCCAGCGGTCGCCCAGCTCCAGGCCCAGCCAGTAGTGCCGGTCGCCGTTGGCGAGCCGGCGGTAGTGGTCCAGGTTGTTCTCGCGCGGGGTGGCGACGTCCCCGGCGATACGGGTGCGGACGAGGTGGTCGATCAGCTCGGAGCGGGAGGGGGCGGCGGTTATCGGCATGGGGGCATTGTCCCCCGAGGGGGCCCGCCGGGCGATCGGCTTCGGCCCGTGGCGCCCCGCCGTACGGCCGCCGCACCCGCACGGCACCCCGCCGCACACGCCACCCCCTGTACGAGCTGTCCAAAAGAGAGCGGTCGGCTGTCGGATCCGTACATGTCCGCCGAGGTGGGCCCCTGCCTACCCTCGGCCGCATGAGCAGCGACCAGCAGCAGCCCCGCGGACCCGTCGACTCCTCCCGTATCCCGCGCTTCGCGGGCCCGGCGACCTTCGCCCGCCTGCCCCGCCTGGACGAGGTGGGCCGTGCCGACGTCGCCGTCGTCGGGGTGCCCTTCGACTCGGGCGTCTCCTACCGGCCCGGCGCCCGCTTCGGCTCCAACGCCGTCCGCGAGGCCTCCCGCCTGCTGCGCCCCTACAACCCGGCCCAGGACGCCTCGCCCTTCGCGCTCGCCCAGGTCGCCGACGCGGGCGACATCGCGGCCAACCCCTTCGACATCCACGAGGCGGTCGAGACGGTGGAGCGGGCGGCCGGCGAGCTGCTGGACACCGGCGCCCGGCTGATGACGCTGGGCGGCGACCACACCATCGCCCTGCCCCTGCTGCGCGCGGTGGCCCGCAGGCACGGCCCCGTCGCCCTGCTCCACTTCGACGCCCACCTGGACACCTGGGACACCTACTTCGGCGCCGAGTACACCCACGGCACGCCCTTCCGGCGCGCGGTGGAGGAGGGCATCCTCGACACCTCCGCCCTCTCCCACGTCGGCACCCGCGGCCCGCTGTACGGCAAGAAGGACCTCACCGACGACGCCAAGATGGGCTTCGGCATCGTCACCTCCGCCGACGTGATGCGGCGCGGCGTGGACGAGGTCGCCGACCAGCTCCGGCAGCGCATCGGCGACCGCCCGCTGTACGTCTCCATCGACATCGACTGCCTCGACCCGGCCCATGCCCCCGGCACCGGCACCCCGGAGGCGGGCGGCATGACCTCCCGCGAACTGCTGGAGATCCTGCGCGGGCTGGCCTCCTGCAACCTGGTCTCGGCCGACGTGGTCGAGGTCGCCCCCGCCTACGACCACGCCGAGATCACCTCGGTGGCCGCCTCCCACACCGCCTACGAGCTGACGACGATCATGTCCCGGCAGATCGCGGCGGGCCGGGAGGACCGGGTGTAGCGGCCGGCGTGACCTGCCCCGACCATCGCATCGAACGCCGGATCAAGGGGACGGATACCGGCAGGTGTGGATAGCCTGACCGCGTGAGGTGGACGGCATGCTGCTGAGGTTCCGGGTCGCGAACGTGCGGTCCCTGCGCGACGAGCAGGAGCTGTCGCTCGTCGTGCCGCCGGACGGGGACACGGCCGGTGCCCGCGAGGTGGAGCTGGCCGACGGCACCCTCGCGGTGTACCCGCTCGCCGGGGTCTTCGGGGCCAACGCATCGGGCAAGTCCAATGTGCTGGCCGCGATGGCGGACATGCGCAGCGCGGTCATGAACTCCTACGCCCGCTGGGCCTCCTACCAGGGCATCCCGCGCGAGGCGTTCGCGCTGGACCCCAGGAGCGGCGCCGAGCCGTCGTTCTTCGAGGTGGACGTCGTCATCGACGGTGTGCGCTGGACGTACGGTTTCGAGCTGGGCCGGGAGAGGATCGAGGCCGAGTGGGTGCACAGCTATCCGCGCGGTCGTCGCCAGGAGTGGATGGACCGTGACGCCTCCCGGCCCGAGGTCTACCGCTGGCCCGGTAACAGGGTGAGGGACCGTAACCACCTCGCCCAGCGCACCTGCCCCAACGCCTTGCTGCTGTCCACCGCCGGTACCGACAACCACCCTCAGCTCTCCCCGCTCTTCCACTGGTTCCGCAGGAATCTCTGGCAGATCGGCCCCGAGGCCGAACGGCCCGAGTGGGAGCGGTTCACCGCCAAGCGGCTCGCCGGAGAGCAGGGAGAGCGCATTCGCGAACTGCTGCGAGTGGCAGACCTGGGTATCACCGGAGCCGAGTACGAGCAGACCGACACAGGCTCCCCGGCCGTACGGCTGCTGCACGCCTCGGCGTCGGGAGACGTACCGTTCGAGTGGGAGCGGGAGTCCTGCGGCACCCGTTCCTGGTTCGCGCTTCTCGGACCCATGCTGCTGGCTCTCGACGAGGGCACTGTCCTCCTCATCGACGAACTGGACGCCAGCCTCCACCCCCGGTTCGCCGCCGAGGTCATACGCGTCTTCCACGACCCGGACGCCAACCCGCGCGGCGCCCAGCTCGTCTTCACCTCGCACGACGCGACCGTGCTGAGCAGCCCCAGCGGTGAGCGGCTGTTGGAGCCCGGCCAGGTGTGGCTGACCGAGAAGGACGAGGCGGGTGCCACCGAGCTCTATCCGCTCAGCGCCGCCTCGCCGGGTGGGCAGGAGGATCTGATGCGCTCCTATCTGGCCGGGGTTTTCGGTGGCGTCCCCTCCCTGATGGAGGGACAGACCGCCCGGCATCTGATGACCATCCGGACAGCGACGCTCTCTATCCGCTCGAGGTCCGTGTCGCGATCGCCTGTGACGACTTCTCCCCTCACCTGAGCACGAAGAAGTACCAGCGGGATCGAGGTCCAGTTCACCGCCCTGCGCTACTTCACCCTCGAAGGCACCGACCACGCCCCCACAAGGAACAGGGCAGCATGATCCGCCGCTACATCGTCTGGCGGAACAAGCACACCGCCGATATCCGCTTGCGTACCCTCGTCACCCGGGTCAACGTCGCCTGACACCCTGACGAAGGCGGAGAAGATGACTACGCAGACCCACCACGTGGACCACGAACTCATCCAGGCCGCGACCCACGTCGCGCGCACTCGCTGCCGGGGCGACAACCACACCATGGCAGCCGCAGCCCGCGCCCGGGACGGCCGGATCGTCACCGTGGTGAACGCCTACCACTTCACCGGAGGCCCCTGCGCCGAACTGGTCCTCATCGGCGCGGCAGCCGCCCAGGGCGCCTACGAGCTGGACACGATCGTCGCAGTGGGCGACCGCGAACGGGGGGTCGTCCCCCCGTGCGGCCGGTGCCGTCAGGTCCTTCTCGACTACTTCCCCGCTCTCAAGGTCATTGTCGGCGAAGGCGAACGCATCCGAACCGTCCTCATCACCGACCTGCTGCCCGAAAGCTACGTCTGGGCCGACCACCAGCACGACGCTGAGTAATAAGCTCGACCTGTACACGGACGTGCACGTGTTCGTGGAGGAGGGCCTGGGGATCAGCTCGTACTGATCCCCGGCACCCGGTCCGGAGCCGTACCGCCAGCTCTCCCGGTCACCGCAGGCCAGAAGTGCCTCCCGCGTTTTCCGGAATACCCCGGCCTCTCCTTCTGGAGGTGTGGGACCGGCCGTTCGGACTGTGATCGTGGTGGTCGAAACAGAGGTTGCAGGGTTCGGCAGACGGTGGCGGCGTCAGTGCGCGGGAGAGGACGACGCCGGTGACGGCGACACCGGTGGTGAAGGCCAGCAGGCCGAGGAACACGGTGCCCATCACGTCGTCCGGCCGGTGCGCGTGCCGCGCAGTTCGAACCACACGCTCTTGCCGGACGGTTGGAGTCCGCCGTGCCACACCGTCCCCCAGGCGGCGGCGAGTTCCCGGACCAGGAGGAGACCGCGGCCGTGCTCGGCCTCGGACGGTACGCCGGCTCCGGGGGACGAGGGGGCGCCTGTGATGTCCTCGTCCCGGACGGACACCCGGACCCGGTCTCTTCCGACCGCCGCCTCCAGGGTGAGCAGCGGCACCTTCGTGTGGAGGTGGACGTTCGAGACGACTTCGGAGACCAGCAGCCGGGCCGTCTCCGCCAGCGCCGAGTGGCCGCTGGCGTCGAGCAGTCCGGCCACCATGTCACGCGCGACCTTCACGGTCTCCGGGATGTTCGGGGCACGCAGCTCGTAAGTGCGGGCCCGCTGAAGCGCGTTGACGAGCACGGTGGCGGGTGTCGGGTCGGTCATGGTGTGCCCCCTGTGAACGGATACGGTCGCCGCTCGCGCTCGCCACCGTGGCTCTGTCGTCCCCCGAGCACGCCCGTGGACGGGCGCGCAGGAGACGACCGCACTGCGGATTTACCGGCATGCGTAGCGGTACGGGTACGGACAGTAGGTGGCAAGCTTGCTTCGGCGCAAGGTTGCCACCAAAAGTCACTCTGTTGAGTGGGGTTGTGGTACTGCTACGCAGAGACCTCGCTGAGTCACGGAAGGATGAGCCGCCCATGCCCGCACGGGACAACCCCACCGTTCGACAGGTGCGCCTGGGCGCCGAGTTGCGCAAGCTGCGGGAGCGGGCAGGGAAGACGGCGCGTGAAGCGGCGGGCTTGCTCGGTACTGACCAGGGGAAGGTCAGTCACATCGAGTCCGGGCGTATCGGTGTCAGTGAAGAGCGCGTCCGGAGACTCGCGTCCTACTACTCCTGTGGGGATGGCGAGTTGATCGACGCGCTGTGCGCCATCGCATGCGAGCGCAGAGGGCGACATTGGTGGGAAGAGTACAGGGGTATCCTTGCTCCTGGTTTCCTGGATCTTGCGGAGCTTGAGCACCACGCCACCTTTCTGCGTTTGATGCAGACGGTTTCCCTTCCCGGGCTCTTTCAGACGGAGGACTACGCGAGGGCCTTGTTCAGCGGGGCGATTCCCAGGCTGCCGACCAGTGAGATCGAGGCACGCGTCGAGCACCGCATGCGGCGGTGCATGATCTTCGAGCGTGATGAACCCCCGGTGGTCGTCGCGATCATTCATGAGGCCGCACTGCGTATGCGTTTCGGCGGCCGCCGAGTCGTGCGGGCGCAACTGGAGAAGCTGTTGGAGGTGACCGAGTGGCCCAGCGTGACGGTGCGCGTAGTGCCGTTCACCAACGAGAGCTTCATCGAGGTCACGCAGCCGGTGCTCTACGCAGGCGGGGTGGTGCCTCAACTGGATACGTTGCAGATGGACACCCCGTTCGGTGGGCGGTACCTGCACGCCGAGGCCGTCCTGCACAGCTACCGGCAGTTGCTCGACATCGCGGAGGACGGTTCGCTCACCGCAGAAGAGTCGCGGCAGCTCATCCACCACATCGCGAGGGAACTGTGAGGCGCATAGGCATGAGTGCACCGATCCAGTGGCAGAAGTCTTCTTTCTCCGGCGGCGGCGGGGAGAACTGTGTGGAGGTCGCGCGGCAGGGCGACGACCTGCTCATACGGGAGAGTGACGAGCCGGGGCTCGTCCTCGCCGCGAGCCGGGCGGACCTGGCCGCGTTCATCGCGGGCATCAAGGCCGGGGAGTTCGACCGCTTCGTGAAATGATCCGGCCGTGCCGAGGGGTGCCGCTTGTCGGCGCCCCTCGGCACGGTGATTTCACGGCGGCCGAGGCCCGCGCCGGGCATGCCCGCCGCCGGGCGGCGATCAGCGGGGTCTGAGGCCGTGCAGCAGGTGGTGGATCAGGTCGTCGGTCATGCCGAGGGCCTCGGCCGGGTCGAGTATGCCGCCCACCGTGAAGCCGGCGATGCCGTGGAGGGCGGCGCCGGTGAAGAGGGTGAGACGTTCCGGGTCGGCCTCGACGATCTCGCCGCGCCGCTGGGCGTCCGCGATCACCCGATCGAAGACGCCCACCGTCCGGTCGACCCCGGCGGCCATCTGCTCGGCGGCCCCGGGCTCGTGCTTGCGGGCGTACATGAGGGCCAGGAGTTCGGCGTTCTCGGCGGCGAAGGCGAGGTAGACGCGGGCGAGGGCGGTCAGGCGGGGCTGGAGCGGGAGCGAGGGGTCGTCGGCGCCCTCCAGGGCTCGGGCCAGCCGGTCGTAACCGGCCAGGGCCAGGGCGTCGAGCAGGGCCCGCTTGTCCTTGAAGTGGCGGCCGGGCGCGGCGTGGCTGACGCCGGTCTCGCGGGCGAGTTCGCGCAGGGACAGGGAGGCGACGCCCTTCTCCCGCAGGGTGCGCTCGGCGCTCTCCAGCAGGGCGGCGCGCAGGTCGCCGTGGTGGTAGGGGCGGCTCCGGGACATGCGGGCCATCGTATCCCGATGTTGACGACGGCATCTTTGTTGTCATTGCCATCATTGTTGTCATCGTCTACTTTGAGGTCATGGCAACCGACCAGAGCAAGCGATGGAACACCGACCTCCTCCCCGACCTCGCCGGCCGCACGGCCGTCGTCACCGGCGCCAACAGCGGCATCGGACTCACCGCGGCGGACGCACTGGCCCGCGCGGGTGCGCACGTGGTGTTCGCCGTGCGGGACGTGGAGCGGGGCCGCGCGGCGGCGGCGACGGTGGACGGCCGCACGGAGGTGCTCCGTCTGGACCTGGCGGACCTGTCCTCCGTGCGCGGTTTCGCGGAGGGCTGGCAGGACCGTCCCCTGGACCTGCTGATCAACAACGCCGGTGTGATGATGATCCCGCGGCGGCGCACGCGGGACGGCTTCGAGATGCAGTTCGGCACGAACCACCTCGGCCACTTCGCGCTGACGAACCTGCTCCTGCCCCATATCACCGACCGCGTCGTCACGCTGGCCTCCGCCGCGCACCGCTGGGGTGACGCGAGGATCCGGTTCGACGACCCGAACCTGGAGGCGGGCTACTCCCCGCGGGGCGCCTACGCCCAGTCCAAGCTGGCGAACCTCCTGTTCACCCTGGAGCTCCAGCGCCGCCTGGCTGAGTCGGGCTCCCCGGTCCGCGCCCTGGCCGCCCACCCCGGATATGCGGCCACCAACCTCCAGAGCCATGCGGCGAACCCCGTGGCCCGCGCCGTCATGCGGTTCGGCAACAGGTTCCTCGCCCAGGACGACAGGGCCGGCGCCCTGCCGACCCTGTACGCGGCGACGGCGGACCTGCCCGGCGCGAGCTACGTCGGCCCGGACGGGGTGATGGAGGCACGGGGCGGGCCGACGCTGGTGGGGCGCAGCGCGGCGGCGAGCGACCCGGTGGCGGCGCGGCGGCTGTGGGCGATGTCGGAGGAGATGACGGGGGTCGGCTTCCCGGTGGTGCCGACGGGGCGCTGAGGGGCGTGTCCGGCCGGGCGCGCCGGGCCGGGCGGGGGCGGTCGCGGTGGTTGTTGCGGCTGCAATCGCTTCCGGGAGCGTGCTCGCGGCATGTCGCCGCGCGGGTTCCACCGGCTGTGACCCTCTGCTTTTCGGTCACGTTTGGAACGTTGCGTATCCGGACGTATGCACAGCGTTTCGAGACCCGCGAAGGCGATCGATCACAACGTCGCTGGTGATCGGTGTACCGGCCCTGTACCCCCGGGGGTTACGGCAGGCTACTCATTTAATACGCAACGTTACTCGAAATGATCGTCGAAGGTGCATCCGGCGTCGCTACCCGACAGACTCACGTTCGCTATCCGTTACACCCCGACGGAAGGACGCGTCATGCGGAACGCGGTGAAGTGCGCCCTGGTGAGCGGCCTGCTGGCCGCGGGCACGCTCGCCCCGCTGTGCGGCGCGGCGCTCGCGGCGCCGGCGCCCCACGCGCCCTCGGCGCTGGTGCTCGCCGCCATGCCGGAGCGTACGGGGGAGGCGGGTGGCGCGGACGCGCCGGCCTGCGCCCCCGAGGGCTTCGGGAGGGCCGAGAGCCCGGGAAGGCCCGGGGGGCGTTCCACGCCGGAGATCCTCTGCGCGTGGCCGGACGGCGCGAAGGGGGACGGCGCGGAGGTGTTCGCCATCTGACCGAACCTCCCGGCGGAAACCGGGGTCCGCACCACCTGGGACCCCACTGAAGCGGCCGGTCGCCGTGCACGCCCCGGACAGGCGGCGCGAGCGGGCCGGCGGGCCTCGCGGTCACCTCCTCACCGCGGGGCGGGCCGATCGAGCGGACGGGCGGAGAGCCGGTCCTGTGGGGGGTGCTGGCACGCACCGCCCGTCCACGCCGCGGCCCACCGAGGGCGCGGTCCGGAGAGAATGCCTGGCTCTCCGGGCCGCGCCCCCTTTGCTCGCCTCCGAGGTGGATCAGATGGCGACGACGGTGAGCAGGCGATCGAGCCCCTTGAAGTCATCGGGGTTGCGAGTGAACAGCGGCAGACCGTGGATTGAGGCGATCGAAGCGATCATCAGGTCCATGCGGCGCGGCCGCGGGTCACGTCCGATGGCGATCGTCAGTGTCACAAACGTGCCGTAGCGCGCTGTGGCTTCCTTGTCGAAAGGGAGGGGTTCGAAATCGGCGGTGGCCGCGGCCAGTACTTCGCTTCGCGCCGCCCGGGCGGCCGGGTCCCTTGCCATGGCGACTCCCTGGTGCAGTTCGGCAAGGGTGATGGCGGTGAGTTCGGGGACAAGGGGGAGTCGTTCGGCCGGCAGTAGGTCGAGATCGATGTACGCGCAGGTGTCGAGAACTCCTGCCTGGTGGCGGTCAGCCACGATGACGCTCCCAGGGGTCCTCGTCGCCGACACGGTCCTCACTGCCGAAGAATTCGTCGGCCTCCCTCCGCATGGCGGCGTAATCGATGCGGGGCAGTTTCCGATGTTTGGCCACCAACTCCTCCGCGGTCATCTTGCGCCTGCGGGCGAGGGGGCGCAGCTCGGCGATCTCTATGCCGTTTCTGGTGATGTGGTAAGTCTCGCCTGCTTCGACCGCGTTCATCACGGCGGCGGAGTTGTTGCGGAACTCACGCTGATTGATGACCTTCATGGAGGTAGTGTAGCGCCGAGTGTCACAAGGTGCTACATCTGCTTCGGTCGGTCAGTCCTCCCTCCAGCGGGATGAAATACGGTCGCACGCGCGTTGGTCCACTGGTGCAGTGGACACACAGGGCGACACACGGTCGCACACGGCGACGCACGGCCAGCGGGAGGTAACCGGAAGTGGCGGGTACGCAGGCGGGGGAGACCGGGGAGACCGGGAAAGCCGGAGACACGGGGGAGGCCGGGGACGCGCGGAGGCCGGGCTGGGCGCGGCGGCTGACCGCGTACTGCTGGCGCTACCGCCGCAACGTGCTGCTGTCGCTGGGCGCCTCGCTCGCCGGTATGGCCGTGATGGCGCTCGTCCCCCTGGTCACCAAGGTGATCATCGACGACTTCATCGTCGACGGGGGCACCGGCGGCGGAGGCGGGCTCGGCCTGTGGATCGGGCTGCTGATCGCCGCCGCGGTCGCGGTGTACGGGCTGACGTACGTGCGCCGCTACTACGGCGGCAGACTCGCGCTCGACGTCCAGCACGACCTGCGCACCGAGATGTACGGCTCCATCGCCCGCCTCGACGGGCGGCGGCAGGACGAGCTGTCCACCGGCCAGGTCGTCGGGCGCGGCACCAGCGACCTCCAGCTCATCCAGGGCCTGCTGTTCATGACGCCGATGATGATCGGCAACATCCTGCTCTTCGTCATCTCGCTGATCGTGATGGTCTCGCTCTCGCCGCTGCTGACGCTGGTGGCGCTGGCCGTCGCGCCCGCGCTGACGTTCATCGCCCGGCGCAGCCGCGACCGGCTGTTCCCCGCGAGCTGGTACGCCCAGGCCCAGGCCGGCGCGGTGGCGGGCGTGGTGGACGGGGCCGTGGGCGGTGTGCGCGTGGTCAAGGGCTTCGGCCAGGAGGAGCAGGAGACCGGCAAGCTGCGCTCGGCCGGCCGCGAGCTGTTCGCCGCCCGGCTGCGCACGGTGAAGCTGAACGCGCGCTACACCCCCGCGCTGCAGGCCGTACCCGCCCTCGGCCAGGTCGCGATGCTCGCCTTCGGCGGCTGGATGGCCACCCGCGGCCAGATCACCCTGGGCACCTTCGTCGCCTTCTCCACCTACCTCGCCCAGCTCGTCGGGCCGGTGCGGATGCTGACCATGATGCTGACGGTCGGCCAGCAGGCGCGGGCGGGCGTCGAGCGCGTCCTGGAGCTGATCGACACCGAGCCGGCCATCCGCGAGAGCGAGGACGCCCGCGAGCTGCCCGCCGACGCCCCGGCCACCGTCGAGTTCGACCGCGTCGGTTTCGCCTACGACACCGGACCCGACGCGCGGCCGGTGCTGGAGGACTTCTCGCTGAGCATCTCGCCCGGCGAGACCGTCGCCGTCGTCGGCACCTCCGGCAGCGGCAAGTCCACCGTCTCGCTGCTGCTGCCGCGCTTCTACGACGTGACCTCCGGCGCGGTGCGGGTCGGCGGCCACGACGTGCGCGAGCTGACCTCCGCCTCGCTGCGCGCGGCCATCGGCCTGGTGCCCGAGCACAGCTTCCTGTTCTCCGACACCGTCCGCGCCAACATCGCCTACGGTCACCCCGACGCCACCGACGAGCAGGTACGGGCCGCCGCGCGCGCCGCCCAGGCCGACGGCTTCATCTCCGACCTGCCAGACGGCTACGACACCACCGTCGGCGAGCAGGGCCTGACCCTCTCCGGCGGCCAGCGCCAGCGCATCGCCCTGGCCCGCGCCATCCTGTCCGACCCCAGGCTGCTGGTGCTGGACGACGCGACCTCCGCCGTGGACGCCCGGGTGGAGCACGAGATCCACGAGGCGCTGCGCGGGGTGATGGCCGGCCGCACCACCCTGCTGATCGCCCACCGCCGCTCCACCCTCTCCCTGGCCGACCGCATCGCCGTGCTCGACGGCGGGCGGCTGGTGGACGTCGGCACCGACGCCGAGCTCCAGGAACGCTGCGAGCTGTACCGCAGGCTGCTCAGCGACCCCGACGAGCTGGGCGGCGTCGAACGCGACCCGGCCGGGCAGGCCGCC
Organism: Streptomyces mangrovi; assembly: GCF_900114215.1. Classification (GTDB taxonomy): domain Bacteria; phylum Actinomycetota; class Actinomycetes; order Streptomycetales; family Streptomycetaceae; genus Streptomyces; species Streptomyces barkulensis. The sequence continues at coordinate 255,419 of NZ_FOSG01000008.1, forward strand.
GCGGCCCGTGAGGCGTCCGGTGAAATGTCCGGGGACGCGGCGGGGGACGGCGGCTCCGACGGCCGGGTCGACGGCGTCACCCCCGATCTGTGGATCAGGGAGGGGGACCCGGAGGACACCTCCGCCACCACCCCCGGCGCACCCGCCCCCGCCACCGGCGGGCCGGGCTTCGCGGGAGCCCTGGCCGGGGTCCCGGCCACCCCCGAGATGCTCGACAAGGTCGCCGCCCTGCCCCCGGCCGACGACACCCCCGGTATCGACGAGGAGCGCGCCGAGTCCGCCGAGTCCGCCTACGGGCTGCGGCGCCTGCTGCGCGGCTTCCGCGGGCCGCTGCTGCTGAGCCTGCTGCTGGTCGTGATCGACGCGGTCGCCGGGCTGCTGCTGCCGGTCCTGGTGCGGCACGGCATCGACGAGGGCGTCCAGCGGGCGGCGCTCGGGGCGGTCTGGGCCGCCTCCGCGCTGGCGCTGGTCGTCGTCCTGGTCCAGTGGGCCGCGCAGACCGGTGAGACCCGCGCGATCGGCCGCACCGGCGAGCGGATCCTCTACACCCTCCGCGTCAAGATCTTCGCCCAGCTCCAGCGCCTCGGGCTCGACTACTACGAGCGCGAGCTGACCGGGAAGATCATGACCCGGATGACCACCGACGTGGACGCCCTGACGACCTTCCTGCAGACCGGGCTGGTCCAGGCGATCGTCGCGGTGCTGACCTTCTTCGGCATCATGGTCGCCCTCGTGGTCATCGACGCGGGGCTGGCGCTGGTGGTCCTGGCGACCCTGCCGCCGCTGGTGATCGGCACGGTCTTCTTCCGCCGCCAGAGCATCAAGGCGTACGAGCTGGCGCGCGAGCGCGTCAGCGGCGTCAACGCCGCCCTCCAGGAGGGCGTGGCCGGTCTGCGGATCGTGCAGGCGTTCCGCCGCGAGGAGCGCGACGCGCGCCGCTTCGCCGAGCTCAGCGACGGATACCGGCAGGCGCGTGTGCGCGGCCAGTGGCTGATCTCCGTGTACTTCCCCTTCATCCAGTTCCTCGCCTCCCTGGCGACCGCCGCCGTGCTGATCGTCGGGGCGAACCGGGTGGGCGACGGCACGCTGACGGCGGGCGCGCTGGTGGCCTACCTGCTCTACATCGAGCTGTTCTTCGCCCCCGTGCAGCAGCTCTCGCAGGTCTTCGACGGCTACCAGCAGGCGGTCGTCTCCCTGGGCCGCGTCCAGGAGCTGCTGCGCGAGCGGACGACGACGCCGCTGCCGAAGGAGCCGCGCGAGGTGGGCCGGCTGCGCGGCGAGATCGTCTTCGAGGACGTCGCCTTCCGGTACAACGCCGACGCCGACGGGGACAGTGGCGGGGATGGGACCGGGGAGGGCGGCGAGAACGCGCTGTCCGGCATCGACCTGAAGATCCCCGCCGGACAGACGGTCGCCTTCGTCGGCGAGACGGGCGCGGGCAAGTCCACGCTGGTCAAGCTGGTCGCCCGGTTCTACGACCCGACCTCGGGCACCGTCCGGGTGGACGGCGCCGACCTGCGCGAACTGGACCTGGCCGGCTACCGCCACCGGCTCGGGGTGGTGCCGCAGGAGTCGTACCTCTTCCCCGGCACGGTGCGTGACGCCATCGCCTACGGCCGTCCCGACGCCACCGACGCCGAGGTGGAGGCCGCCGCGCGGGCGGTCGGCGCGCACGACATGATCGCCACGCTCTCCGGCGGCTATCTGCACCCGGTCGCCGAGAAGGGGCGCAACCTCTCGGCCGGGCAGCGGCAGCTGATCGCCCTGGCCCGCGCGGAGCTGGTGGGCCCGGACATCCTGCTGCTGGACGAGGCCACCGCGGCCCTGGACCTGGCCACCGAGGCGCTGGTCAACCAGGCCACCGACCGCCTGGCGGGCCGCCGCACCACCCTGGTCGTCGCCCACCGCCTCACCACGGCCGCCCGCGCGGACCGGGTGGTGGTCCTGGACCGCGGCCGGGTGGTGGAGGACGGCACCCACGTGGAGTTGCTGGAGCGCGGCGGGCGGTACGCGGAGCTGTGGCGCACCTACGCGGGCGTGCCCGCGGGCGCGGGGGTGTGAGCGCGCCGCCGAGTGCTTCCCCGCCGCTGAGCGCGCTCCCGCCGAGGGGCGCGCTCAGCGGCGGTTGCGCGGGTGGCCGCGGGCCGTGCGCTCGTTGCCGCGCCGGTAGTTCCCCGTCCAGCGGGCCATCACCAGCTGCGGATCGTCCGAGTCCACCTCCGCCAGGAAGCGCCGGGCGCGCTCGCCGCGCAGGGTGGTGACCGGGCGGCCGTGGTGGGCGACGGTCACCGTGCCGTCGCCGTACACGTCGTAGGAGAAACCTCCGGGTGCGGGCATACGGGCGACCGTACGGGTCAGGGGCGGCAGAGCGCAGCCAGATATTCGTCCACCGTCTGCACCGCCCCGCCCTCCAGCGGCTCGGAGCCCTCCCTCCAGTGGGCGGCGGCGATCTCCTCACAGGGGGTGAACGGCGCCGGCGCGTCCGTCTCGGCGGTGAACAGGGCGCCGTACATCATCCGGCGCTCGGGGCCGACCACGGTGCGTGCGAAACCGGCGAACCGCAGCCGCTCCGGGGCCACCTCCTGGCCGCTCTCCTCGCGCAGTTCGCGCACCGCCGCCTGCCGGGGCGTCTCCCCGGGATCGATCTTGCCGCCCGGCAGCTCCCAGCAGTCGCGCCCGCGCACCCGCACCATCAGCAGCCGATCCTGGTGCCACAGGGCCACCAGGACGTAGCCCACGCGCGCGTCGGCGAAGACCGTGTCCTCCGGCTCCCGGTGGAATTCCAGCAGTTCCATCCCCCGCGGCCCGCCGACCAGCGGGGACTGCCCGTCCGTCACGGAGTTCTCCGTGGTGTCCGTCGCGCTGCCCGTCCCGGTGTTCGTGGTGTCGGTCATGGCGGCGAGCGTACGGCCGCGGGCGGCGGCCGCGGTACCGGGCAGAGGGCGGGGGCGGGAATGGGGGCGGGGCGGGAACGGCCGACGGCCCGCCGGAGGGATCCGGCGGGCCGTCGGTACGGGTGGTGCGGGTGGCGTCAGCCGGCCGGGACCGGGCCGAGCCTGGTCCACGGGTTGTCCGGATCGCTCGCGTCGGGCGTGTCGCCCCTGGTCCAGTACTTGGCCTTCCAGTAGTAGCCGCCGTGGGAGACGACGGTGCGGGTGATGCCGCCGGGATCACCGGCGACGGCGTGGGTTCCGGCCGCGTTACCGCTGTTGAGCGGCTCGGCGACGAAGTCGGACGACGATCCGGTGGTGTCGTTGTGGGTGATCAGCGTGTAGGAGGCGCCGTGCTGCGGGGCGTTCGCGGGGTCGCCGTCGGCGTCCAGCAGCCGCCACCGCTGGCCGCCGGCGCTTCCGCAGTCGCGGACGTTCAGCGACGCCAGTTTCCTCTGGGCCCCCAGGCACTGCTCTTTCCCGTTGCTGCTGTTGGTGATCCGGAACACCCCGTCGCCGCCGTCCGGTTCGATGTCCCACAGCTGGTGGACGTTGTCCCGCGAGGGGTAGAGGTGGGCCCGGTCCCAGCCGGCCGGGTGGTCCAGGAGGTTGCCGCTGTTGACGTCCTCGATCTTCCACTGGTCGCCGGTCTGCCACAGGGTGAACGGCGCCCAGGCCGGGTTGTAGGTGCGCCCGGCGTCCCAGGCCTCGGCCTTGCACGCGGCGCCGCCGCCGGAGGCGTCGGGTTCCACGGTGGTGGTGCCCTTGCGGTGGTCCTGGGCCAGTCCGTACTCCTCTCCGCCGATTTCGAGCTTGAAGTTGGCGGGCCCGGTGATCGGCAGGTAGTACTTCAGCGCGATGTCGCGTGAGGAGCCCGGGGCGATGTCCTCGCAGTAGCCGAGTCTGATCGTCACCCGGTGGAAGTCCCCGTCGAGGCCGCCGGCGCTGGGCCCGGTGTGGCCGGGTTCGACGGCGTCCTCCATCTCCTGCCACGCCTCGTCCTTGAGCAGGGGCGGGGCGGAGGTGGGGATGTCGAAGGAGAGTTCGGTGCCCTCCGGCAGGGTGGTGTCGGTGTCGTTGGTGATGCGCAGCTTGGGCTGCTGGGGCCACATCTGCGCGGTGTCGGTCGGGTAGTCGGTCAGCTCGGCGGTCACGTCGACCACCTCGGTGGGCAGTTCGGTCCCGCCGTTGCGGGTCGCGTCGTACTCCCCGGCGTCGCGCAGGGCGTTGTCCAGAGCCTTGGTCATGGTGTAGCCGGGGACGCACTCCCGGTCCTGCGGGCAGTTGTAGTCGCCGGCCAGTTCCCACACCATCGCGCCGCCCGCGCCCTTGGCCGCGATGTAGTCGGCCTTGGCCCGCACGTCCTGCTCGTCCTGCGTGGACAGGAACACCTTCTTGTCCCCGTTCCACAGCCAGGACGCCTTGAGGGTGTCGTCCCAGTGACGGGTGTAGCCGTCGACCCGGTTGGCCGGGTCGGCCGGGTTCAGGCCGAACTGCTCGCGGTAGGAGGGCGGGATGCCCCTCTGAAGATTCTTGGCGTGCCACATCGGGTTCGATCCGGCCGCGACCTCCCTGCCCCGGTCGGTGTCGTGCCAGAGGTTGTCGATGCCGGTGGCTCCGGCGCCGCAGGGCGTGGTGCCACCGTTGGGCCCGGTGCCGTCGGAGCACTGGCTCTGGTCGGCCAGCTCCGCCCGGCCCCACAGCCCGTCCTCGCCGCCGGTGACCCCCTTCCAGCCGCGCGTGTAGTACGGGACGCCGATGTTGATACGCCCGGACTGCAGCGCGCCGCGCAGGTAGTGGTAGGACCAGTCGGTGTTGAAGTAACCCAGCTTCCCGTACTCGGGGTTGGCCTCCTCGTCGTAGATGCCGGCCGCGGCCAGCTCGGCGTCCTTCCCGTCGTCGTACAGCGGGGACTGCGGGCCGACGTAGGGGTTCCACGAGCCGTGGAAGTCGTAGGTCATGGTGTTGACGAAGTCCAGGTACTGCAGCGCGCGGAAGTCCTCCTGGCCGCGCAGCAGATATCCGGACGCCGATGCGGCGGCGGTGAGCTGGTAGTAGTGGCCGTCGTCGGCCGAGGCCCGGTCCAGCTTCTCGCGCAGCGTCCTCATCAGCGCCGTGTAACCGGCGTTGAGCCCCTTGCGGCGCGGGTTGGCGACGTGCCAGTCGGCCGGGTTGCCCGCGTCCATCAGGGCGGTGGGGTACTCGTAGTCGATGTCCACCCCGTCGAAGCCGTATGTCCTGATGAACTCCACGGCGGAGTCGGCGAAGGTGTCGATGGCCGGCTGGTTGACGCTGCCGTCGGCGTTGGTGGCCAGGGTGTAGAAGCCGCCGTCGGCGATGCGTTCGCCGCTCGCGTCGAAGTGCCCGCCGGTCTCGGCCCAGCCGCCGACCGAGATCAGCGTCCTCACCCGCGGATGCTGCTTCTTGTACTTGTTCAGCAGGTTGAAGTTGCCCTTGTACGGCAGGTCGGGGTCCATCTCGGCGCCGGGGACGCCCGGCCAGGTCATCCCGGTGGCCGGGTTGGCCGGGTCGGAGGTGTCACCGACCGAGACCCGGTTGTCCTCGATGTGCGCGAAGGCGTAGTTGACGTGGGTGACCTGGCCCCAGGGGATGCTTCCGGGCAGGTACATCGGCTCGCCGTCCTTCCCGGTGCGCCAGCCGGTGAAGTACCCGACCAGCCGCCGCGGGTGCCGCTCGCCCATCCGCTCCCGGCCCTTGTCGTCGTGGAGCAGGCAGTACGGGGTGTTGACCCCCTCGGTGGGCGTCATGCCGTCGGGGCGGCACTTGGGCTGGTCGGCGGCGTCGGTGGACCACGGTCCCGGTCCCTCGGGCTCGGGATCCTCCGGCGGCAGGGGGCCGGACATCAGGGCCTGCTTCTGGACCACCAGCGGGGGCGGCAGCTCCTGGAGCCAGTCCAGCTCCCGCAGGGCGGGCCACATCTCGGTGAGGGACATGGGCCCCTTGACGACGGTGGTCCCGGACAGGTCGGACCGGTCCACGTTCAGCATCACCGCCCGGTCGCCGGAGACGAGGACGGTCAGGCTTCCGTACAGGGTCATCGCACTGTCGACGTGTTGGTCGAAGCCGGTGCCCGCCAGGACGGGCATCGCGGTGGCGATGGTGGCCGGCTCCTTGATCCAGCTGTCGTTGTTCTGCTCCAGGGTCATGTTGAGCAGCCCCACCAGATCACCGCGGAACATCAGCACACCGCCGCCGGTGTGGTCGTTGGCGGCGGCGTCGACGCCGCTCTCGAACGGGGTGCCCCGCAGGACGTGGAAGAAGTCCCCGATCGGCCCGGGGCCCTTGACCACCTCGTTCTGCGCACTGCCGATGGGTCGTTGGACCCGGACGTACTGGTCCCCGCGCAACAGGATGAGCTGGAAGTACGTCTGGAAGCCGCAGCAGTACGACGAGAAGGCGGTGTCCACCCCGTCCTCGAACACGGTGCCCCGCAGGCTGTCCAGCTCGTCGGCCAGGGAGCCCTGTCCGAGGAGCCGCCCCTCGGCCTCACCGAAGTCGGCGGAGGTGCCGTCCCGGTTCACGGTGGGGTCGAGACGGGCGTGCCTGCCCCCCTTGAACAGGTAGTGGTCCTCGTACACGTGGCCCTTGTCGTCGTCTCCGTACCGGCCGGTCCACACCGAGGCGTCGACCAGGGTCTTGACGGGGGAGACGGTGGTGTCGTCCGGGGAGCGCGAGGCGGAGCCGGAGCACCGGAAGGTCCGGTCGGTGTCATCGGCCAGGTTGGCCGCCTTGCTCAGGCAGGCGCCCATGGCCCGCTGGCCGTGGGCGTTGGGGTGGATGGCCTCCTGCTGGTCGCCCTGCGACTCCCAGGGCACGTCCTTCGTCCCGTCCAGGAGGTAGGGGACCCAGCGGATCCACTCGGCGTCGGCGGCGGGCAGCCGGTTGTCCGGGCTGTTGGAGCTGCTCGCCTGCCGGGCGGTCCTCGCGCACAGCTCATGACCGGCGAAGGCGTTCTGCAGGTCGAGGAAGACCGCGCCGCTCGCCTCGGCGGCCCGGCCGATCATCGCGCTGATCCGGGGCACCACGGAACTGTGCGCCCAGTCCGCGTCGACGTCCCGGAAGGGGCAGCCGCCGCTGCGGTAGCGGCTGTAGTCGACCAGGTCCTGCGGGTACTCGAAGTCCGCGCCGCGCGGCAGCGGGTTGGGGTAGGACTGCAGCACGATGCGGTAGTCGGTGTCGGACTGGCCGGCGTCGCGCAGCGTCTCGCGGATCTTCCGGACGGTGCCGGCGACCTTCTGCTCCACGTCGTCGAGGGCGGCCGCGAACGCCTCCTCCTCGGTGTCCCTGCACGGTGTGGATCCGAAGATCATGTACGACTTCGCGCAGGCGGCGATCAGGTCGGAGAAGTTCAGGTCGTTGCCGCCGATGGAGAGCGCCACCAGGGAGACGCGATGGTCCTCGGCGATCTCCGCGAGCTGTTCCACCTGGGGGTTCTGCCCCTTGAACTCCTCCTCGACGACGTGCTCGGTCTCCGATCCGGAGCAGGCGATGTTGAACCGCCGCTCCTCGGGGACACCGAGTTCGGCCGACATGATCGGCGCGGTGTCCGAGCGGTCGCACCGGTTGCCGCCCTCCGCGTAGGAGGAGTCGCCGTAGACCCGGGTCAGATCGTGGTCGCAGTCGTCGGCCGCCGAGCAGTTCACGGCTGCCCGGTCCGTGCCCCACACATGGCCGCTCGCCGAGGTGTTGGCGTTGCCCGCCCAGCGGCCTCCCTCGCCGGAGATGAAGCTGTCGCCCATGGAGACGACGGCGGACGGCCGCGAGTCGTAGCCCTCGCACGCCGCGCCGTCCTCGGCGGCCGTGCTGTTCCCGGCGTCCGGTGCGGAGGGGGCCGGCGGCACGGGGGCCCGCAGTACGTCCCGCAGCATGAGGTTCGACGGGAAGTGGACCGTCACGAAGTTCCAGATCCCGCAGATCGTCGCGCCCGGGTCGGCGAACAGCACGGGATAGTGGTCCGAGCCGCCGTTCGAGCCCAGCCGCACGGTGTGGTCGGCGAGCTGCTCGTCGGCCACCATGAAGTCCAGTGCGTAGCCCGACTGCTGGGTGGGGGCGGGCTCCCCGTTGCTCTTCTTCGCGTAGTAGACGTGGCCGCCCGCCGTGTCGGTGAACGTGTCCGGCTTGCTGTTGAAGTCGCCCAGGACACGCCAGTGCTCGCCCGCGGGCACACTGTCCGCCACGGCGCTCACCAGATCCCTGGCGTGCCCGTTCTGCGCGTCACCGGACCGCCTGGACTCCGTGTGGATGCCGAAGAACCAGGTGTCGCCGAACTTCAGCCCGAGTGCGGGGCGCGAGCGCAGGTAGTGCGTGGCGGCGTTGGGGGAGTCGGCCGCCCGGACGATCATCGCGTCGTCCGGGCGGACGGCGCTCCAGATCGCCATGGACTTGCCGGAGTTGCCGTTCGGGTCCACCGGCTCCCCGGCGCCCTGGAGGTTGTAGATCTTGAGGTAGTACAGGTAGCCGGTCTCCGGGTTCGCCCGGGGCTTGCCCCATCTCAGCTCGTGCAGGCTGTACTTGAGGCTGGGCAGACCGGTCGGGGTGGTGTCCAGGTCCCCGAGGTTGTCGTGGATCCGGTTGGCGGCGGTGAGCGCCGTACCGCTGGGCGGCGTCTGCGCCTCCTGGAGCGCCACCAGATCGGCCGCGCCGATCAGGTTCTGCACCGGGGAGGACCATTTGAGGCCGCCGCCCTGCATGTTGAAGGTGATGGCCCGCGTGGGCACGGGCGCCACGGCGGCGGCCGGTTTCGCGGGTGTCAGGGCCGCCAGCAGGCCGGCCAGCAGGGCCAGGACCAGCAGCGCGGGGAGGGGTAACGGCCGGGACCGGGCCCGGCGCAGGCCGGTGGGGGGTCTGCCCATGGAAGGCGCTCTCTCTTCTCTTGTCGGGGCCGCGCGGGCGGCGCGGAACGGCACCGGGACGGGCGTCGGGGTGCTGTGGAATTTTTGCAAACGCCGGTAACAAATCAGTGAACTCCCCCGGACACCGGCCAAAGCGGTACGGGGCGGCCGGCGGCGCGGTGCGCGGCGAGTGCGGTTCTCCGGGTTCCGGCGCCAACACGCCCTGGCGGGTCAGGTGTTGCGCCGGATAGGTTCGCCGCGTTCACGGACAAGCCCACGGGAGGGCACACATGCGCAAGGCGCTCAGAGCGCTGCTGACCCTGCTGGTGCTCATCGGCACCGTCAGCGTCGGCAGCGCGTCGGCGGGGGCCGCCACCGCGGCCGGGACCGACATCGAGGACCGCATCCTCGCGATACCGGGGATGCGTCTGATCGAGGAGAAGCCGGTCGACGGCTACCGCTTCCTCGTGCTGGGCTACCGGCAGCCCGTCGACCACCGCAGGCCCTGGAAGGGCGGCTTCGAGCAGCGCCTGACGGTGCTGCACAGGGGCGAGGACCGGCCCACCGTCTTCTACACCTCCGGCTACGGGCTGCGCACCACGCCCTCGCGCAGCGAGCCGACACGGATGACCGACGCCAACCAGGTCTCCATGGAGTACCGCTTCTTCACCCCGTCGCGGCCCCAGCCCGCCGACTGGTCCAAGCTCGACATCTGGCAGGCGGCCAGTGACCAGCACCGCGTCTTCCGCGCCCTGCACCGGATCTACGACGAGGAGTGGATCTCCACCGGCGGCAGCAAGGGCGGGATGACGGCCACGTACTACCGCCGCTTCTACCCGCACGACATGGACGGCACGGTCGCCTACGTCGCGCCCAACGACGTCAACGACAAGGAGGACTCGGCCTACGACGAGTTCTTCGCCACCGTCTCCACCGCCGAGTGCCGCGAGCGGCTGAACACCGTGCAGCGCGAGGTCTTCGTGCGCCGCGACGAGATCGTGGCCCGCTACGAGGCGTGGGCGAAGGAGGAGGGCTACACCTTCGAGGTCGTCGGCAGCGCCGACAAGGCATTCGAGAACGTCGGCCTGGACCTGGTGTGGGCCTGGTGGCAGTACGGATCGGAGTCCGACTGCGGCCAGGTGCCCACCGCGGACGCGACCACCGACGAGCTGTACGACTTCGTCGACCGGGTGGCGGGCTTCTCCTTCTACACCGACCAGGGCCTGGAGTACTACACGCCGTACTACTACCAGGCCGGCACCCAGCTCGGCGCGCCGAGCTTCGACACCCCGCACCTGGACGGGCTGCTGCGCTACCCGGGCATCTACGACCCGCGCTCCTACGTCCCGCGCGAGATCCCGATGAGCTTCGACAGGAAGGCGATGCGCGACATCGACAAGTGGGTGCGCAAGGACGCCGAGCGGATGCTGTTCGTCTACGGCGAGAACGACCCGTGGGGAGCGGAGCCCTTCCGGCCGGGCCGCGGCAGTGAGGACTCCTACGTCCTGACCGCGCCCGGCGCCAACCACGGCGCGAACATCGCCGCCCTGGAGGAGGACGACAGGGCCCTGGCCACCGACGCCCTGATGCGGTGGGCCGGCCTGGACGCCGACGCCTCCGCGAAGCGGAAGGCGGCGCCGCTCGCGCCGTACGACGCGAAGCTGGACCGGGCCGACAAGGCCGACCGGCGGATGCTGCGCCCGTAGGGCGCGCCCCGCAGGAGGAAACGGTGGGCGCGACCGGGCTTCCGGTCGCGCCCACCGCCGCGTACGGACCGTGTGTCCGGACGGGGTGCCCGGACCGTGTGTCCGGACGGGTGTCAGCCGCGCGGGTGGAACACGAACAGCAGTCCGCCGCCGTCCGCCATCGGGGAGAAGCCGCCCGCCTCCGGCAGCGACAGGAACGGCACCTCGGTGCCCTGGGGCAGCGCCTCGGGCTCACCCGTGGAGAGGGAGACGGCGACGGGCGCGCTTTCGGTCGTCCCGCCACCCCCGGCGAAGCCGTAGGCGGTGCCGTCGTCGCCGACGGACAGCAGCCGGACGCCCTTGCGCTGGTCGGTCTCCCCCAAGCAGTGGGCCCTGCCGCGTTCGAAGTCGAGGGCGAGGGCGCCGACGACGGCGTAGCGGCCGTTCGCGGACAGCACCGGCCGGGGCGGTGCGTCGGCCGACCGTTCCACCGTGCGGCACGGGGCGGACATCTCCAGCTTCCCGGTACTCAGGTCGTGCACGGCCCACACCGGCCGGCCCAGGGGGTCGTCCTCGGCGGTCCAGGAGGAGATGACGTGGTCGCCGGCGGTCGTCCACAACCGGCCGTCCTTGTACCTCTCGTACTCCTGCGTGTCGACGCCCGGCGGAACGGCGTCGCTCGCCTGCCAGCCCCCGTCGACGCCGAAGCCGCGGGTGGAGAGCGCGATCACCGGACCGGCGGGGGACAGCGCGCCCACCTCACCGCTGCCGCAGCCCACCTTCCGGCAGTAGACGGGCAGTTCCTGGTCGGCCCGGTACGTCTCGAACCGGCCCGTGGAGACGTCGACCGCCGCCGCGTTCCAGCCGAGGTCCTTCCAGCGGACCAGGAGCCCGTCCCCGCCGTCGCGCACCTCGACGTCCCCGGAGCGGGTGTCGGCCGGGACGGTGACGGTCCGGGCGGGGGCGACCTTCTCCCCGGACGAGCCGGCCGGGTAGAGGGCCAGGGAGATCACCTTCTCGCCCTTGCTGAGCGCGTCCTCGCCCTGGAGGCCGTGCGCCCAGACGACGACGTACTCGCGCCCCTTCTCGTGCACGACGAGGAGTCGGGGGATCCGCGGCGCCCGTATGGACAGGCCTCCGTCGTCCTCCGCGGCCGGCGGCTCCCACGGCTCGCCCTTCCAGCGCAGGGCGCCGGTGACCGCGTCACGGGCCTCGACGGAGTAGGCCCCGCCGTCGCGCTGGAGGAAGGCGACGATCCCCGCTTCGGGCGCGGCGTCCACCGGCGCGGTCCGGGCGCCCTCCGGCAGCCAGGTGACGGTCTCCTGCCAGCCCTTGGAGGTGTCGAAGCCCTCCGGGGCCTTCACCGGGGTCCTGAGCGGCTTCTCGGCCCCGATGGGCGGCTTGCCGGAGCCGTCGGCGGCGGACCCGGGCCCGCCCGTGCCGCCCTCGTCGCCGCTCCCGCCGCATGCGGCCAGCAGCCCCGCGGCCACCACGGCCGCGAGCGCCTTCCTCACGGTTGTCACCGCGCGCCTCCTCGGGCAGGGGGCGGCGTTCCCTGCCGACTCCCCCCATAGCATCGATCAGGTCGCCCGAAGACTACCGAGCGTCCACGGCGGCCGGTGCGGGCGGCCCGGGCAAGAGGTCCTTCAACCGGCTTGTGGAACAGGTCGGTTGGCGCGCGGAGCCGCGGTCGAGGCGCGGACCATCAGCTCGGTGCGGACGGTCGCCACGCCTCCGGGGGGAGCCGACTCCCGGCCCAGCGCCAGCCGTCCGGCGCGGGCGCCCGCGTCGTGGAGCGGGATGCGGACGGTGGTCAGGGCGGGGGAGGCGTCCGCGCTGAAGGGCAGGTCGTCGAAGCCGGCCACGGACACGTCCCCGGGGATGCTCAGGCCCGCCTCGCGCAGTGCGGCGCAGACGCCGAGGGCGACGGTGTCGTTGGCGGCCAGTACGGCCGTCAGGCCCGGCTCGCGGCGCAGCAGCTCCAGGGTGCCGTCGTAGCCGGAGGAGCGGTCGTACGCGCCGTGCACGGTCAGACGCGCGGCCTCCGCGAGCAGGTCGTGACCGTGGTCGCGGCCGTGGTCGGCCAGGGCGGCCCGGTGGCCCTCCAGCCGGTGCCGGGTGGTGGTGCGCTCGGCCGGGCCCGCGACATAGCCGATGCGGCGGTGGCCGAGTGCGAGCAGATGCCCGGTCAGGCGGCGGGCGCCGCCGCGGTTGTCGAAGGCCACGGTGAGCGGCGCCCCGCCGCCGGGGATCCCCTTCCCGCCGTCCCCGGTCCCGCCGTCGTCCCCGTCCCCGTCCGCCTCGGGCAGCGGCGGCCTGCCGCACAGCACCACCCGGGTGCCGGCGGCGGCCAGCCGGCGCAGCCGGGCGGACAGCGCCTCGGCGTGCTCCGGGTCCTCCACCGCGCTGCCGGTGAGGACGACGGCGGCGGCGCGCTGGCGCTGGAGGAGCGTGAGGTAGGTCAGTTCGCGCTGGGGGGAGCCGCCGGTGTTGCACACCACCGCCAGTTTCCCGCCGGCCTTCTCCGGTTCCATCTCCGACTGGACGGCGCTTGCCATGATCCCGAAGAACGGATCGGCGATGTCGTTGACGAGGACGCCGACGAGATCGGAGCTGGCGGCGGCCAGGGAGCTGGCCGGCCCGTTCACGACGTACTCCAGCTCCTCCACCGCGCGCAGCACCCGGCTGCGGGTGGCCCCGGCCACCGGGTAGTTGCCGCTCAGTACGCGCGAGACGGTGGCCGCCGAGACCCCGGCCCGGGCCGCCACGTCCGCCAGCGTCACTGCCATCGATTCCTCCGGTGCGGTTCTTCCGCGGGTGTCGTCTGCGGGTCTTGTCGTGAGTGCTGTGGGCAGGCTAGCTTGCCCTGGGATAGAAAGCGCTTTCTAAAGCGAGAGGGAAGCTCATGACACGCAGGGTCGTACGGATCGCCATGAACGGCGTCACCGGCCGGATGGGATACCGCCAGCATCTGGTCCGCTCCATCCTCGCCATCCGCGAGCAGGGCGGACTGGAGCTGGGCGACGGCGATGTGCTGTGGCCCGAACCGGTCCTCGTCGGGCGCCGCGAGCACGCGCTCAGAGCGCTCGCCGAGCGCCACGGCCTCGACCCCGACGCCGTGAGCTGCGACCTCGACGCCGTACTGGCCGACGAGAGCGTCGAGATCTACTTCGACGCCCAGGTCACCTCCGCCCGCGAGGCCGCCATCCGCAAGGCGATCGCCGCCGGCAAGCACGTCTACACCGAGAAGCCCACCGCCACCGGCCTCGACGGCGCGCTGGAACTGGCCCGGCTCGCCCGCACCGCCGGCGTCAAGCACGGCGTGGTGCAGGACAAGCTCTTTCTGCCGGGACTGCTCAAGCTCAAGCGGCTGATCGACGGCGGCTTCTTCGGCCGCATCCTGTCGGTGCGCGGCGAGTTCGGCTACTGGGTCTTCGAGGGCGACTGGCAGCCCGCCCAGCGCCCCTCGTGGAACTACCGGGCCGAGGACGGCGGCGGCATCGTCGTCGACATGTTCCCGCACTGGGAGTACGTGCTGCACGAGCTGTTCGGCCGGGTGCGCACCGTCCAGGCCGTCACCGCCACCCACGTCCCGCAGCGCTGGGACGAGATGGGCAAGCCGTACCAGGCCACCGCCGACGACGCCGCCTACGGCATCTTCCAGCTCGACGGCGGGATCGTCGCCCAGATCAACTCCTCCTGGACCGTGCGGGTCAACCGCGACGAACTGGTGGAGTTCCAGGTCGACGGCACCGAGGGGTCGGCCGTCGCCGGACTGCGCACCTGCCGCGTCCAGCACCGCTCCGCCACCCCGAAGCCGGTGTGGAACCCGGACCTGCCGGTGACCGAGTCCTTCCGCGACCAGTGGCAGGAGGTGCCGGACAACCACCCCGAGGGCGGGGAGTTCGACAACGGTTTCAAGGCGCAGTGGGAGCTGTTCCTGCGTCATGTGGTGCTGGACGAGCCCTACACCTGGGATCTGCTGGCCGGCGCCCGCGGCGTCCAGCTCGCCGAACTCGGCCTGGCCTCGGCCGCCGAGGGCCGCCGCCTCGACGTACCGGAGCTGAGCCTGTGATCCGCCTGCCCGACGCCTGCGGCGTCCTGCGCGAGTACACCCCCCGCACCGAGCCCGCGGTGCCCGCCGCCGGGAGCCCGCCGCCGGCCTCCCGCACGGTGTTCTCCGCCGCCCACGTCGTCGCCGACCCGTTCGCGGACGTGACGCCCGACGGCCCGGCCGCCGTCGACTGGGACGCCACGCTCGCCTTCCGCCGCCATCTGTGGTCCCACGGGCTCGGGGTCGCCGAGGCCATGGACACCGCCCAGCGAGGCATGGGCCTGGACTGGGCCGCGGCCGCCGAGCTGATCCGCCGCTCCGCCGCCGAGGCCGCCGCCTGCCGGGGCCGTATCGCCTGCGGGGTGGGCACCGACCAGCTCACCGGCCCCGCCGCGTCCCTGGGCGAGGTCCGCACCGCCTACGAGGAGCAGCTCGCCGTGGTGGAGGAGGCCGGCGCCCGGGCGATCATGATGGCCTCCCGCGCCATGGCCGCCCTCGCCCGGGGCCCCGAGGACTACCTGGAGCTCTACGGGCACCTGCTGCGCCAGGCGTCCGAGCCGGTGATCCTGCACTGGCTCGGCCCGATGTTCGACCCGGCGCTCACCGGCTACTGGGGCAGCGAGGACCTGGACGCCGCCACCGAGACCTTCCTCGCCGTCGTCGCCGAGCACCCCGACAAGGTCGACGGCGTCAAGATCTCCCTGCTGGACGCGGGCCGCGAGGTCGCGCTGCGCCGCCGACTGCCGGACGGGGTGCGCTGCTACACCGGCGACGACTTCAACTACCCGGAACTGATCGCGGGCGAGGACCCCGCGGCCGGCGGGCGCTTCAGCCACGCCCTGCTGGGCGTCTTCGACCCGCTGGCGCCGCTGGCGGCCGAGGCCGTGCGGGTGCTGGACACCGGGAACGCGGCGGGCTTCCGCAAACTGCTGGACCCCACCGTCGAGCTGTCCCGCCACCTGTTCCAGGCCCCGACCCGCTACTACAAGACCGGCGTGGTGTTCCTCGCCTGGCTGGCCGGGCACCAGGAGCACTTCGCCATGGTCGGCGGGGCGCAGTCCGCGCGCTCGCTGCCGCACCTGGCACGGGCGTACGAACTGGCCGACTCCCTGGGACTGTTCCCCGACCCGGCGCTGGCCGAGGCGCGGATGCGGCACCTGCTGGCGGTGTACGGGGTGGCGGCGTGAACGCGTTCCCCGAAGCCCCTGGGGCCCCTGGCGCCGGCGGGTCCGCCGGCCCCGGCCGCTTCTCCATCAACCAGGAGACCGTCCGGCAGCTCTCCCTGCCCGAACTGGTGAAGGAGTGTGCCTCGCTGGGCGTCGGCGGCGTCGGCCTGTGGCGGGCGCCCGTCCGCAAGTACGGGGTGGAGGCCACCGCCCGCCTGGTGCGGGAGGCGGGTCTGACCGTCACCAGCCTGTGCCGCGGCGGCTTCCTCACCGCCGCCGACCCCGCCGCGCGCCGTGCGGCGCTGGAGGACAACCGGGCGGCGGTCGACGAGGCGGCCGGGATCGGCACCGACACCCTGGTCCTGGTCTCCGGCGGGCTGCCCGAGGGCGACCGCGACCTGTACGGCGCCCGCGAGCGGATCGCCGACGCGCTGGCCGAACTGGCCCCCTACGCGGTCGGGCGCGGGGTGCGGCTGGCCATCGAGCCGCTGCACCCGATGTTCGCCTCGGACCGCTGCGTCGTCTCCACCCTCGGACAGGCCCTGGACCTGGCCGAGCGCTTCCCGGCCGAGCAGGTCGGCGTGGTCGTGGACACGTACCACATCTGGTGGGACGACCTGGCGCCCGCGCAGATCGACCGGGCGGGGCAGGGCGGCCGCATCGCCGCCTTCCAGCTCGCCGACTGGTGCACCCCGCTGCCGGCGGGCGTGCTGCTGGGCCGCGGGCAGCTCGGGGACGGCTCGGTCGACTTCCGCTTCTGGCGCGACCGGGTGGCGGCGGCCGGCTACACCGGCTGGACGGAGGTGGAGATCTTCAACGAGGCCCTGTGGGACCGCGACGGCCGCGAGGCGCTCGCGGAGACGGTGGAGCGCTTCCGCGCCCACGTCCTGTAGGGGCCGCCGTCCCGCAGGGGCCGTTCCGCGGGGGCGGAGCCCGCCGGGGCCGCAGGACGGACGCGGTCCGCCACCGTCGCGCCGCGGACCGCGCCGGCCGCCGTCGCCTCCCGTCCGCACGGGAGGCGACGGCGGCGTCACCGCGCGCCGCCGCGGTCCTGCTCGGCGCCCTCCGCGCCCTTGCCGCCCTCGGCCTGCGAAGGGGTGGCGGCCGGGCCCTTCTCCCCGGCGCCGGCGGCCTTCCTCGCCGCTCCCTTCCTCGTGGCGGCTTCGGCCTCGTGCCGCTCGTGCAGCCCGCGTGACTGGTCGATGCCCTCCTCGTCGTCCCGCTCGCCCTCGGCCTGGGACGGGGTCCACCCGCTCATGCGCCGTCTCCTCACTGTCGGATGCCGTCACGGTCGCCTCCCGCCGCTCCCGAACGCCGGAGCCTCCCGCCGCTCCCGTCCGCCGGAGGGCTCCGGCGGAGCCGTTGGGCGGGGCCGGCCCGGTGGGGTCCCGGGGAAGCCCGGGCCGGGTACCCGGACCCGCGCCGATTCCACTTCCGCCGCCCGCCGCAAAGGCACCGCGGGAGAACCGGCGGAAAAAATCTTGTTCCGCCGTGCAACCCTTCCGGCCCTCCGAGGGTCATAGCGGGTGTCGGTCGAACCGGGGAGGGATCTCGGGGGAGGGTGAGACCGACGGGGGACACGAGGGGCCCCGGCCGTTCAGGCCGGGCCCCTCGTAACGTTCCGCATGTTCCGCATGTTCCGCGGCGTTCCGCCCGCGGCGGGAACCCGCACCACCCCGCACCGCCCCGTACCCGCCGCGTCCCCGCGGCCGGGATTCCGGTTGTCGGTCCCCGGAGTTACGGTCTGTGACATGTCGTTCCAACCCGCCGTCCTCGAGGCCGTCCTCGAGCGCATCACCTACGCCAACGAGGAAAACGGCTACACGGTCGCCCGTGTCGACACCGGGCGCGGCGGCGAGCTGCTCACGGTCGTCGGCTCGCTGCTCGGCGCACAGGTGGGGGAGTCGCTGCGGATGGAGGGCCGCTGGGGCTCGCACCCGCAGTACGGCCGCCAGTTCACCGTGGAGAACTACACCACGGTCCTGCCGGCCACCGTCCAGGGCATCCGGCGCTATCTGGGCTCCGGCCTGATCAAGGGCATCGGCCCGAAGATCGCCGAGCGGATCGTGGACCACTTCGGGCTGGAGACCCTGGAGGTCATCGAGAACGAGCCGGAGCGGCTGATCGAGGTGCCCGGCCTCGGCCCGAAGCGGACGAAGCTGATCGGCGCGGCCTGGGAGGAGCAGAAGGCGATCAAGGAGGTGATGGTCTTCCTCCAGGGGGTGGGGGTGTCCACCTCGATCGCGGTGCGCATCTACAAGAAGTACGGCGACGCCTCGATCTCGGTGGTGCGCAACCAGCCCTACCGGCTGGCCGCCGACGTGTGGGGCATCGGCTTCCTGACCGCCGACCGCATCGCGCAGGCCGTCGGCATCCCGCACGACAGCCCCGACCGGGTGAAGGCCGGGCTGCAGTACGCGCTGTCGCAGTCGGCCGACCAGGGGCACTGCTACCTGCCGGAGGAGCGGCTGATCGCCGACACCGTCAAGCTCCTCCAGGTGGACACCGGCCTGGTCATCGACTGCCTGGGCGAGCTGGCGGGCGAGGAGGAGGGGGTGGTGCGCGAGCGGGTCCCCGACCCGGAGCACCCCGAGCAGCGGGTCTCGGCGGTCTATCTGGTGCCCTTCCACCGCGCCGAGCTGTCCCTGTCGGCCCAGCTGCTGCGCCTGCTGCGCACCGAGGAGGACCGCATCCCGGCCTTCCGGGACGTCGACTGGGAGAAGGCCCTGGCCTGGCTGGCGAAGCGCACCGGGGCCGAGCTGGCCCCCGAGCAGCGGGACGCGGTGAAGCTGGCGCTGACCGAGAAGGTGGCGGTGCTCACCGGCGGGCCCGGCTGCGGCAAGTCCTTCACCGTGCGGTCGGTGGTGGAGCTGGCGCGGGCCAAGCGGGCGAAGGTGGTGCTGGCCGCGCCCACCGGCCGGGCGGCCAAGCGGCTGTCGGAGCTGACGGGGGCGGAGGCCTCCACCGTCCACCGGCTGCTGGAGCTCAAGCCCGGCGGGGACGCCGCCTACGACCGGGAACGACCGCTGGACGCCGACCTGGTGGTCGTCGACGAGGCGTCCATGCTGGACCTGCTGCTGGCCAACAAGCTGATCAAGGCCGTGGCGCCGGGCGCCCATCTGCTGCTGGTGGGGGACGTGGACCAGCTGCCGTCGGTGGGTGCGGGCGAGGTGCTGCGCGACCTGCTCTCCGAGGGCAGCCCGGTCCCGGCGGTGCGGCTGACGCGGATCTTCCGGCAGGCCCAGCAGTCCGGCGTGGTCACCAACGCCCACCGCATCAACTCCGGGGTCCCGCCCATCACCCGGGGTCTGTCGGACTTCTTCCTCTTCGTGGAGGACGACACCGAGGAGGCCGGCCGGCTCACCGTCGACGTGGCGGCCCGGCGCGTCCCGGCGAAGTTCGGCCTCGACCCGCGCCGCGACGTACAGGTGCTGGCGCCGATGCACCGGGGCCCGGCCGGCGCGGGCACGCTCAACGGGCTGCTCCAGCAGGCCATCACCCCCGGCCGGCCCGATCTGCCCGAAAAGCGATTCGGCGGACGGGTTTTCCGGGTGGGCGACAAGGTCACTCAGATCCGCAACAACTACGAGAAGGGAGCCAACGGGGTCTTCAACGGCACGGTGGGCGTGGTCACCGCCCTGAGCACGGAGGAGCAGCGCCTGACGGTGCGCACCGACGAGGACGAGGAGGTGGGCTACGACTTCGACGAACTGGACGAACTCGCGCACGCCTACGCGGTGACCATCCACCGCTCCCAGGGCAGCGAGTACCCGGCGGTGGTCGTACCGGTCACCACCGGCGCCTGGATGATGCTCCAGCGCAACCTGCTCTACACGGCCGTGACCAGGGCCAAACGCCTTGTGGTGCTGGTGGGGTCGCGCAGGGCTCTGGGCCAGGCCGTGCGGACGGTCTCCGCGGGACGGCGCTGCACCGCCCTGGACCACCGATTGCGCGGCACGCCACACCCCGCGTAACTTTCCGGAGGCACTCCGTGCCACCTGCGGGCCTGCTGGCCGACCCCGAGTGCACCGCACCGCACCGAATGGGAGACAGTGGGACGAGGACAGGGCACTCGAAGATGAGGCACTACGTCGGTGAGGGATGACGTGAGCGAACACCGTGAAAGCGATGGCGCAGTAGTACTGCGGTACGGGGACGGCGAGTACAGCTTCCCGCTGGTCGGCAGCACTGTCGGTGACAGTGGTTTCGACATCTCCAAGCTGCGCGCCCAGACCGGTCTGGTGACCCTGGACTCCGGTTACGGCAACACCGCCGCGTACAAGTCGGCGGTCACCTTTCTCGACGGCGAGAAGGGCATCCTCCGCTACCGCGGGTATCCGATCGAGCAGCTCGCCGAGCACGGCACGTTCCTCGAGACGGCTTACCTGCTGATCAACGGAGAGCTGCCCACGGTCGACCAGCTGGCCGGCTTCCGCAACGAGATCACCCAGCACACCCTGCTCCACGAGGACGTCAAACGGTTCTACGACGGCTTCCCGCGGGACGCCCACCCGATGGCGATGCTCTCCTCGGTGGTGAGCGCGCTGTCCACCTTCTACCAGGACAGCCACAACCCCTTCGACGAGCAGCAGCGGCACCTGTCCACCATCCGGCTGCTCGCCAAGCTGCCCACCATCGCGGCGTACGCGTACAAGAAGTCGGTGGGCCACCCGGTGGTCTACCCGCGCAACGACCTGGGCTACGTCGAGAACTTCCTGCGTATGACCTTCTCGGTCCCGGCCGAGGAGTACGAGCTCAACCCGGTCGTGAGCAGTGCCCTGGACAAGCTGCTCATCCTGCACGCGGACCACGAGCAGAACTGCTCGACCTCCACCGTGCGTCTGGTCGGCTCCTCCCAGGCGAACATGTTCGCCTCCATCTCCGCCGGGATCAGCGCCCTGTGGGGCCCCCTGCACGGCGGCGCCAACCAGTCGGTGCTGGAGATGCTGGAGCGCATCAAGGCCGAGGGCGGTGACGTCGACTCCTTCATCCGCCGGGTGAAGAACAAGGAGGAGGGCGTCCGGCTGATGGGCTTCGGCCACCGCGTCTACAAGAGCTTCGACCCCCGGGCGAAGATCATCAAGGCGGCGGCGCACGACGTCCTCTCCGCGCTCGGCAAGTCCGACGAACTGCTGGACATCGCGCTGAAGCTGGAGGAGCACGCGCTGGCCGACGACTACTTCGTCGAGCGCAACCTCTACCCGAACGTCGACTTCTACACCGGTCTGATCTACCGGGCCATGGGCTTCCCGACCACCATGTTCACCGTGCTGTTCGCGCTCGGCCGCCTGCCCGGCTGGATCGCGCAGTGGCACGAGATGATCAAGGAGCCGGGCTCCCGCATCGGCCGTCCGCGCCAGATCTACACCGGCGTCGTCGAGCGCGACTACGTCCCGGTGGAGCAGCGCTGAGCGCGCCTCCGGGCGCCTAGAGCCACCTGCCGCGGCCCCCGCTTCGCAGCCTTTCGGGATGCGGAGCGGGGGCCGCGGTGTGTTCCCGGCGCGGGGGAGCGGTGGAGGAGGCGTGAAGAAGGGTGACGCAGGTCACACATAAAGAGGGGTAACCATTCGGCGGACTCGTGTGTCTTATGGGGTGGCGTCGGTACTCCGGCGGAGCCGCCGCCGCCCGCCGTGTTCGTCTGTGGGGGACGAGGACGGTGGTCCGCAGGCGGTGTGCCTCGGGGGAGCTTGAGCGGCCCTCCCGCCCGTACACCGCCCGGCAGACACCCGGCCAGGATCCCGTGGGGGGAGTCCATGACCGGGAAGAGGAGGCGCCCCGTCGACGGGCCCGTGGGGGGACTCGTCGTTCGGGGCGCTTCTGTGTGCGCAGGGCCTTGCCGCGGAAGCCGGGCGTGCCCCTGCCGGCGGGGTCTGCCGTGCGGGGTCTGCCGTGCGGGGTCTGCCGTGCGTGCCGTGGGAGTCCCGCCGTGCGGCGCTCACGGGGGACCGCAGGAGCCCTTCGCGGTCCGGGCGGGGGAGCGGTCCGTCACGAGCTGTGTGGCGGCGAGCCCGGCGTACAGCGAGTCCGAGCGCAGCAGATCGGCGTGGCGGCCCACCGCGCGCACCCGGCCGCCCTCCATGACCACGATGCGGTCGGCCCGCACCACCGTGGAGAGCCGGTGCGCGATGGTCAGGACGGTGGTCTCGGCGGCGAGTTCCACGACGACCTCGCGCAGCGCCTCCTCGTTGACCGCGTCGAGCTGCGACGTCACCTCGTCGAGCAGCATCAGCCCGGGCCTGCGCAGCAGCGCCCGGGCGATGGCGATCCGCTGGCGCTCGCCGCCCGACAGCGTCACCCCCCGGTGGCCGACCTGTGCGTCCAGGCCCCCGGGCAGCCGCTCGACGAGGCCGTCGAGCCGGGTGCGCGACACCGCGCGCCGCACCTCCCCCTCCGGTGCGTCCGGAGCGGCCAGCAGCAGGTTCTCCCGCAGGGTTCCGGCCAGCACGGGCGCGTCCTGCTCGACATAGGCGATCGCCGACCGCAGTTCGGCCAGCGGCCAGCGGCGGATGTCGCGCCCGCCGACGGCCACGGTGCCCGCATCGTGCTCGTAGAAGCGCTCCAGCAGCGCGAACACCGTCGACTTCCCGGCGCCGGAGGGGCCCACGAGCGCCGTCAGACCGCCGGCGGGCACCTCGAAGGTCACCCCCCGGTGCGCCGGTTCCCGTCCGTCGCCGTAGCCGAAGACCACGTTCTCGAAGGCGACGCCGAGCGGGGGCACCCCCTTCGGCGACGCCCCCTTCGGAGCCGGCCCGCTGTCCAGGTGCTCCCCCGGCAGCTCCTCGATCTCCCGGATGCGCCGCACCGCGGCCAGCCCGCTGCTCAGACCGCTCCAGCCGTCGGTGACCCGGCCGAGAGGGCCCATCAGGGTGAAGAGGTAGAGCAGGAAGGCGACCAGCGAGGAGATCTCCATCGCTCCGGAGACGGTTCTGGCACCGCCGACCCCCAGCACGGCGAGGAAGGCGAACTGCATCGCCACGGAGGTCGTGACGTCGGAGACCGAGTTCCACCAGGCCACCGCCACACCGCGGTCGTGGGCCCGGCGGGCCGCCTCGAAGACGGCCGCGGTCTCGCGTTCCTCGGCCCCGCTGGCCTTGACGGTGCGGAACGCCTGCAGCGCGCGGTCCAGCGCCGAGCCCATCGCGCCGACCGCCTCCTGCGCCTGGTGCTGCGCCCGCTGGATCCTCGGCATGAGCAGGGCGAGCAGGCCCAGGGCGAGGAGTACGGCGAGGAGGGTGACCCCGAGGAGGACGAGATCCACGACCGCCATCAGAACGACGGTGCCCAGCAGGACCAGCACCCCGGTGACCGCGTCGGCGACGTTGCGGGAGAGCACTGTGCGCAGCAGCGAGGTGTCACCGGTGGCGCGGGAGAGCAGGTCGCCGGGGGTGAGCCGGTCGACGGCCGCGACCCGCAGCCGCAGCATCCGGCCGACGAGCCGCCGCCGGGCCCGCAGGACGGCGGCCTCGCCGGTGCGGGCCATCAGATATCCGCCGGCCGCCGCGAGGAACGCCCCGAGGAGCACGACGAGCGTGAGGACGAGCAGCGGGCGGACGGGTGAGCGCCCGTCCGCGAAGGCGTCCACGGCGTGCTTGGCCATCATCGGCATGGCGAGGTCCGCGCCGGAGCCGAGCAGGGACAGCAGCCCTCCGCCGACCAGGACCCGCCGGTGCGGCCGGACCTGTTCCAGGAGCAGCCGCACCGGGGAGGGGCCGACGGCCGGCCCCCGTTCCTCAGCCTTCCCCGGCCCCGCCGCCGGAGGCTCCACGGCCCGATCCGTCGGTCCCCCCACCGGTCCCCCCGCCGAAACCGCCGAAACCGCCGGAACCACAGGGGCCTTCACCCGAGTCACCGCCGTCCCCTTTGCCCACCGTCACCGTCATCAGAGGCCGCAGGCCGTCCGGCTCCTGCTCCCCGACCGCCCTGCCCCCGGCCCGTACCCAGGCGTGCGCGGAGAAGGGCGGCGCGCTGCGCACCCCCGCGCACCAGTCGGGCCACTCCCCCGACATCCGGCAGGCCAGAGCGATGGCCACGGAGCGCGGCAGGCAGCCGTACCAGCCGGCGCATCTGCGGCTGGTGGCCACCACCGCCTCGTACACGCGCAGGGTCTCCTCGTACCCGGCGGGACGGGCGCCGCGGCTGATCCGGGTCAGCACCCGGCGCAGCCGCCCCGGCCGCAGCCGGCTCAGCACCAGGGCCGCGGCGACGGCCGTGCGCACCCGGACGCCGCCGGAGCCGGAGCCGCGGCGGGGCATGGTCATCTCGGTGGTCACGGCGCGAGGAGCTCCGCCTCGACCAGCCGGCCGGTCAGCTCCGCGACGTCCGCCTCGGCCTCGGCACGGCCGACGTCGTACTCCTCCAGCAGCCGCTCCACGGCGGCCTCCCGGCCCCGCCCCTGGGCGAGCGCTTCCACCACGACGGTGCCGCACTCGTTCAACTGCCAGTACGAGCCGCTGCGTTCGTCGAGCAGCACGGCGCCGTACTCGGTGGTGGTCATGGCCACACCCTGTCTGAGCTTCACGAGATCGCCTCGCTCCTGTCGGGATCGCGGTGTTCCTCCCCGGCCGGCCAGGCGCCCTCGGCCGTCCGCAGCCAGGTCTCGCAGGAGACCGTGGAGTCGACCGGGTACTGCTGGAGGACGGGGGAGTACGGGTCGTCGGCCAGCCGCCCGAGCCGGGCGGCGTCGACGAGCCCGCGCCGGGCCAGCAGGGAGCCGTCCCACAGCGCGCGCAGCTCGGCGGAGTGCTCGCGCAGCCCGCGCACGTCGTCGGCCGACATGTGGTCCTTGGTGGTCCGGGCCAGCAGGCGGTCGGGCATCACCTCGCGCACCGCCTCCACCAGCAGCGGCTTGTACCGCCAGGGGACGACCCGGTCCTCGACGCGGACGGAGAGGACGGCCTCGACCACCCGGTCGTCGTAGAACGGCGCGGCCACCGGCAGGCCGGCGGTGACGCCCACGTCCTCCAGCGCCTGGAAGCCGCGGGCCCCGGCCCGGACGGTGTCGAGGTCCGTGTGCCGTCCGGGGCGGGGGCTCAGCGGCTCGGCGTGCCCGGCCGCCGAGCGGAGCTCGTCGAGAATCAGGGCCCCGGCGTCACCGGTGAGCCAGGGCGGCAGCGACTGCCGGGGCCCCCAGGACAGCCGTGGGCCGCGGTCGTCGGGCGGCTCGCGGGTGACGGCGCCGGCCAGCCAGGTGGCGTACGAGGGGCGCGCCAGCAGGCCGCGCAGGGTGGGCCACAGAGGCCAGCCGTACTGGTGCCGCAGCGCGCCGATCCGGTTCCACGCCTTCAGCGGGCTGCCCGGGAGCAGATCCAGGCAGGCCGAGGGCAGGCCGTTGAAGAGTTCGTCACCGCCGTAGCCGGTGAGGTGGTAGCGGGATCCGGTGGCGGCGGCGCGGCTGAGCAGCAGATACGCCCTCGCCCGCGCGGGGGCGACGGGGAAGGGCTCGTCGAACAGCTCCCGGGCGCTGCCCCCCAGGTCCGCGTAGAACAGCGGGGCGTCGCCGGCCGGGACGACATGGTGCTCGACGGTCCGCCCGGCGCCGCGGCGGGCGTCCTGAGCGCCCCGGCGGGCCCACGTCTCGTCCTCCGAGTGGCCGTCCCGCGCGGCGACGGTCAGCAGCGCCGTCTCCCGCTCGCCCGGTGTCCGCCGGGTCAGGAAGACGACGGAGGTGGAATCCAGCCCGCCGGAGAGTTCGCAGCTGATCCGGGTGTGCCCGGCCAGGTGGGCGCGGACGGAGTCCGCCAGCGCGGCGGCCAGGAGGGGGGCGCCCCGCTCCGTGCCGAGTTCCGGCTCGGGCGGCTGCCACCAGCGCCACACGGTGTGGCGGGGGCCGCCGGGGCCTTCGCGCAGGCTGAGCGCGTACGCGGGGTCGATCTCCTCCAGACCGTGCCACAGGGGTCGGTGCCGCAGCGGGTGCGGGACGAAGTCCAGCAGGCGCAGGGCGAGTGCGCCGTCGTCGATTCCGGCCCCGGTGAGGTGGGCCAGGAGGGCGGGCCGGTCGGAGGCGACGCGTCCGCCGGCGCACCGGGCGTGGTAGACGCGCCGGTGCCCGGACGCCGTACCCCGCACGCAGACCTCGTCCCCCATCCGGGAGACGACGTGGTGGATGCCGGGCAGCCGGGTCAGCCGGCGGTGGAGGTCGGCGGTGTCGCGGGCCGGGCCGAGGACGCCGAGGAGGTCGGCCTCGGGGACGCGGTTCGGACCGATCAGTACAAGGGAGTCGTCGCCGCGCGTGACATGGCTGACCTGTCGGAAGGGGAGGCGGAAGACGATCCAGGGGCGCCCCGAGGGATGGCGGACGGCCCCCTCGTCCGCCGCCTTCGCCGGGCCGCCCGGGCGAAGACGCCCGGCCACGGCCCGCCCTTCGGCCGTGTCCGGGAGGACCGCGAAGAAGTCACGCAGGTGACCGGGCATCTTCTCCACCACGGGACGGTCAGACGAACCGGCGGCTGAAGTACTCCTTGTACTTCCCGAAGAAGTAACCCGCGGTCCTCTTGCGGAAGCTCCCCTGGTCGAAGAGGGCGGGCTTCACATAGGTCTTCTTCTGCTTCATGTCGTGCGCACTCTCCTCTGTCGACAGAACAGCCGTGTACTGGTGCGAACGTTCACACGCGGTGTGTCGGCTGTTGCTGGAGTGACGGACGGGATCACACTCACAGCGGGATCGGCGGGTCCGCAACGCACTTTTGCGCCATCCTGGGCGGCCGGCGGAAGCCTGGATTTGCCATAGAAACCATTTGGCGCTCATATGATCGGCTGTCTGCCCATGTCGTCGGCCGGGCCCGGAACCGAGCCCGGAACCGGGCCCGGCCGACGACATGGGCGGTCCGGGGCGAACGCCCCGGACCGGTCAGCGGAAGGCGCGCAGCCGCAGGCTGTTGGTGACCACGAAGACCGAGGAGAAGGCCATGGCGGCTCCCGCGATCATCGGGTTGAGCAGACCGGAAGCGGCCAGCGGCAGGGCGGCGACGTTGTAGCCGAAGGCCCAGAAGAGGTTGCCCTTGATGGTGCCCAGGGTGCGACGCGACAGCCGGATGGCGTCGGCGGCGGCGCGCAGGTCGCCGCGGACCAGGGTCAGGTCGCCGGCCTCGATGGCGGCGTCGGTTCCGGTGCCCATGGCCAGGCCGAGGTCGGCCTGGGCGAGGGCGGCCGCGTCGTTGACGCCGTCGCCGACCATGGCCACGGAGCGGCCCTGGCTCTGGAGGCGCTTGACGGTGTCGACCTTGTCCTGGGGCATGACCTCGGCGATCACCTCGTCGATCCCGACCTCGCGGGCGACGGATTCGGCCACCG